>NZ_JBIQWL010000001.1:0-149319 GCF_044325405.1 Microbacterium alkaliflavum
CCGGAAACAACTGGTCATCCCACGGTGGCCCTTCATCGTCAGCGACGACGAGAGCCCCGCAGGAATTGACACCACGCTATGGGACTCACCCTGCTCTCGACGCGCGGGCGCTGCCGCGGACGAGTGGATGCCGCGGGGTCGCGCCCTGAGGATCCTCGTTCAACCCACCCGGGTGGCTGTGTGAGCCCGAAGTTGAACAGGGTTCTCGAGGTGCCATCGCCCGAGGAACCCCCTCCGAAATGCCGAACGGCCCGCGGTCCGAAGATCCGCGGGCCGTCCGAAGGAATGCTCAGCCGCAGGTGGCCGCCGCGTACGACGCCGTGGCGTGGGCCGTGTCGGCACCCGCCGTCACCGTCACGTCGGCCGTTCCCGCGGGGGTCGTGCCGAGGCGCGTCGAGAACGCGGCCGACGTCGACTTGCCCGCAGCAAGCGTCGCGATCGACTTCGAGCCGTACGCCGTGCTGAGGTCGACAGCGACCGGCGTCGTGCCGTCGTTGGTGACCTTGACCGTCAGCACGACCTTGCCCGCGACGCAGCGCGTCTCGGCGGTGGCCGTCACGGGCAGCACGGGCGCCGCCACGACGACCTTCGCCGACACCGTGATCGCGGTCGAGCTGAACAGTTTGCGGTCGGCGGCGTTCCACGCCGTCGAGCCGCCGGCTCCGACCCACTGGTTGAGGTTGGCGCCGATCGTGCGCACCGTGCCGGTGACGTCGTACGTCCCGGGGGTCGCGGAGTCGACGGTCGACAGGTTCCAGTCGACCGGCTGCGATCCGGTGCCGCGGTTGTAGGCCAGCTTCACACCGGCCGCAGCGGGCAGCGCGGCGCGGATCGAGGCATCCGTCGACCCCTTGGCCACCGAGACGGAGCCGAGGTCGCTCGAGACGGCCGCGGTCGCGTCCGCAGCGCGGACCGTGTCGTACTGGGCGCGCGTGAGGCCCACGATGCCGCCGTGCTTCGTGCTCGGCGCCATGGAGAAGCTGCTGCTCACGAGCTGCGACCATCCCGCGTCGAGGTTCGTCGTCTGCATCGGCCGGTAGCCGGTCGAGGGGATGACGTCGACGTAGAGGTACCACTTGTCCTCGCCGTGGCGGCGGAAGACGGCGGGCCCCTCGACGCCGCCGGCGTTGCCGCCGGCCCACACGGCGCCGATCGTGGTCTGCACCTGGCTCCACGTCGTCGTCGGCTTCCACCACTGGGCGGCGGTCGTCGATTCCATGTAGATGCCCTTGCCGAAGGAGTTGTCCTTCGTGATGCGGTAGGTCTTGCCGGCGTTCTGGGTGATCGTGGTGTCGATCGTGTTGCCGCCCGCGTCGATGAAGACGCCGCCGTACTGGTACGTAGCCTGGGAGAAGTCCGTCGTCGAGCCCCACAGCACCTTGTTGTAGGTCGAGCCGGAGTGGGCAGCGTCGGTGTAGACGTTCGACGACCAGTACAGAACGAACGCGCCGCTCCCGTCGGCGTTGTAGCCCGGGACCCACGTCGCCTCAGGCGCCCAGGCCATGCCGAGCTCGGCCGCCTTGACGCCGCCCGACAGCGCGACGTCGAACTGACGCGGGGCGCTCCAGCTCACGAGGTCCTTGGACTCCCACACGTCGAGCTTCGTGCTCGCGCTCTTCGTCCAGTAGCACCACGACGTGCAGCTTCCCGAGCCGCCGTCGCCGCCGAACACCCGGAGGTCGGTCGCGATGATGTAGTAGGTCTTCGTCTCGGGGTTGTACGTCAGGTACGGGTCGCGCACACCGGTCGTGCCGAGCTGCGACGCGAGGATCGGCTTGCCGCCGTTGAGCGGGTCCCAGTACTCCGGGTTGTCGCCGCGCGAGACGTCGAGGTAGATCTTCTCGGCGTAGCCGGCCGAGTCTTCGATGAAGTGCACCATGACGTACCCGTAGGGGGAGTCCGCGGCGGGCACCGGCTGGATCGTGACGGGGACGGAGCGCGAGACGCTCTTGCCGCGCACGGTCGCCGTCGCGGTGAGAGCGGCAGTGATGGATGCCTGACCCGTCGCGGGCTGCGCGGCGGTGACGGTGAGTCCGTCGGCGCCGATCGCGAGGCGCGCGTCGCTCGAGGCCCACGACACGCGTCCGCCGTAGTTCGGCAGCGTCGTCGTGCCCTCGTCGATCGTCACGTTCGCGACGCCGTCGAGGATCGTCTGCGCGGCCGCCTGGAACGACGAGGCGTGCAGCGCGGCATCCGCGTCGGACACCGCCGTGACCTCGGAAGCGGTCAGCGCGCGGTCGTAGACGCGGAACGTCGAGACCTCGCCCTTGTACATCGGGTCGGGCCAGGGCGAGCGTCCGATGGCGTTCAGGGTCTGGTTGGTGATGGATGCCGGGGTGAGCGTCGTTGCGGCTGTGGCGACCTGCTCGCCGTCGACGTAGAACGTGATGCGCCCGCCGCCGATGACCGACGTGAGGCTGTACCAGCGGTCGGCCGAAAGCGCCGTGCCCGTCCGCGCGTTGACTTCGCCGCCGTTGGATGCCGTCGTGATCGCCGTGCGGGCGTTGTCGCGCACCGACGCGAAGTAGTACTGGGTCGTCGCGTCGTTGCCGATGTTCCAGAGGAAGTTGAAGCTGTTCTTCATCGACGTGTCGAGCTTCGTCTCGACCGTGATCGTCGCCGACGTCTTGCCGCTGAGCAGCGAGTCGGGCAGGCGCACCCAGTTGGCCGTCGCGCTGGTCTTGGCCCCGCCCGTGAAGACGAGCGACGAGCCCGTCCAGAGGCTGTCGTTGCCGTTGACGACGGTCGCCGGCCCGATGCCGCTCGCGGCGGTGTTCGGCACCGACGAGCCCGTCGTCTCGTCGAACAGGTACTCGGCGAGGAGGCCGCTCGCGGGAACGGTCGACTCGGCCGAGGCGGGGGCAGTGCTGAGAGGGACGAGTGCGGCGACGACGAGCGCTGCGCCGGCCGTCGTGGACAGAAGAGAGCGCAGCGTGCGAGGCGACGACGGGGGAGAGGCGGTTGCCGGCGTCGATGAGGGCGTGAGTCTCACTCCAGCTCCTTTGCTGATCAGGTGGTGGATGCGTCGCACGCGGAGAACATGCGCCGTGAGCGCGATGTTAGCGCTCACGCTGTGCGACGGCAACGAAATTCCGATTCGGGCACTTTCCTTGACATTTCGCCTGAGTGCGCGCTAACAATGCGAGTGCGACTGATCTGGTGAGCGCTAACAGCGGCGCCGACGAATCCGAGTGTCGCCATCGGCACGGGGAAGTGCCACGGGACGAAGGGGCCCTCGATCATGACTCACAGCACCGGCGCGCTCACTGCGCCCGCGGCATCCCGCCGCCACCCACTCCGCTCGGTACGGCGCGCCGTCGCCCTCGGCACGGCGGCGATCGTCGCCGCGGCGGGGCTGGCCTTCGTCGCACCGACGGCCGCGACCGCCGCCGACATCTCGATCGAAAGCAAGAAGGTCCTCGACCTCAAGCTCGACGGCAACCTCACCGACGCGAGCACCCACGCCGCCGCCGTGAGCCTGCAGAAGGGTGCGGCCGCGTACGGGACCGGCGTCAGCGGTCAGGCCTTCAACTTCAACGGCTCGACGGCGCTCAAGCTGGGCACCGCCGCCTACCTGCAGCCGCAGGACCTCACGGTGTCGTTCTGGTACAAGCCGAACGCCACGATGACGGGCGAGCAGGTCTTCGCCTGGAGCAAGACCGTCTACAACTCCGACGGCTGGTACCTGACTTCGGAGAGCGACACGTCGTCGCTCGCGCTCTCGGTCGGCCCCTCGACCGGCCAGCCTTACAAGGTGGCCGTCGACTCGCCCCGCGCCACGTTCTTCCCCGCCGGGCAGTGGACCCACATCGTCGTCACGTACGACAAGACCACCAAGGTCGTCACGTTCTACCGCAACGGCGTGCGCCAGGTCGCGACGGTGAAGTACCCCGTCAGCGCGACGGCGACGGGCGTGCTCGGCTCGGAGAGCACCTCGGTCAAGACGCTCGGCTACAACGGCCCCAACTACAACGGCTCGCACCTCAACGGCCTGCTCGACGAGTATTCGCTGTACAACGGCGTCGCCACGATCGCCGATGTCGTCACCCTCACGCAGCGGGGCAACGCCTCGTTCGACCCGGCGACCGTCGCACAGTCCGACGCGAACGCGCTCTCGGTGCCCGCGAGCGCCGACGCCGACTTCACGCTGCCCGTGCAGGGCAACAGCGGCAGCGTGATCACGTGGGCCTCGTCGAACTCCGGCGTCCTGTCGACGTCGGGCGGCGACATCCACGTGACCCGTCCCACCGGCACGACGGCCGCCAGCGCCACCCTCACGGCATCGGTCAGCTACGGCGGCAGCGCGCCCGTCACGAAGAACTTCACGGTGACCGTGCCGCCCGTCGGCGCGACGACGCCCTCGATCTACCTCGAGGAGGCGGGACTGGAGAACGTGCTCGTGGAGGACGACTACCTCGAGAACGCGAACGCCAAGACGGTCGCCTACCTGCTCTCGCTCGACCCCGAGAAGTTCCTCTACTCGTGGTACCTGCAGGCCGGCCTCCAGCCGACCACGACCTCGGGCTACGGCGGGTGGGAGGCCACGAGCGGCACCCGCTTCCAGGGGCACTTCTTCGGCCACTACATCTCGGCGCTCTCGCAGGCGTATTCGACGACGACGGATGCCGCGACCAAGGCGCAGCTGCTCGCGAAGCTCACCGCGGCCGTCGACGGCATCAAGAAGGCCCAGGATGCGTACGCCGCCGCGAACCCAGCCAACGCCGGCTTCGTCGCTCCGTTCAGCATCAGCGTGCTGCCCAACGGCGGCGGCGGACTCCTCGTGCCGTTCTACAACCTGCACAAGGTGCTCGCGGGCCTCCTCGACGCGTACGAGTACGCTCCGGCACCCGTGGCCACCAAGGCCCGTGCCGTCGCGGCCGCGTTCGGCACGTGGGTCAAGAACTGGGCGGGGAGCCTGTCCAACCCCGCCTCGATCCTCACGACCGAGTACGGCGGCATGAACGAGGCGCTGTACGAGCTCTACAGCATCACGAAGGACCCGAACCACAAGCGGGCGGCGGAGTACTTCGACGAGACGACGCTGTTCCAGCAGCTCGCCAACGGCCAGGACGTCCTCGACGGCAAGCACGCCAACACGACGATCCCGAAGCTCGTCGGCGCCCTCAAGCGCTACACGGTCTTCATGGACAACCCCGACCTGTACGCGACGCTCACGTCGGCTGAGAAGGCGGCGCTGCCGATGTACCGCACGGCGGCCGAGAAGTTCTGGGAGATCGTCATCCGCGATCACACCTACGCGGGCGGCGGCAACAGCCAGTCCGAGCACTTCCACGCGGCCGACAACATCTACGCCGACGCGACCAACGGCACGACGAGCGGCTACGGCGAGAACTCCACGGTCGAGGGCTGCAACGAGTACAACATGCTCAAGCTCAGCCGGCTGCTGTTCCAGGTGACCAAGGACGTGAAGTTCGCCGACTACTACGAGTCGACGTACATCAACACGATCCTCGCCTCGCAGAACCCCGAGACCGGCATGGTGACCTACTTCCAGCCGCAGACCGCGGGCTACGCGAAGATCTTCGGAACGCCCCTCGACCAGTTCTGGTGCGACCACGGCACGGGCATCGAGAGCTTCACGAAGCTCGGCGACTCGATCTACTTCCAGGACGACACCTCGGTCTACGTCAACATGTTCCGGTCGTCGGTCTACAGCTCCCCAGACCAGAACCTGAAGCTCACGCAGACGGCCGACATCCCCAACACCGACACGGCCACGTTCGACGTCGCGTCGCTCGACGGGCGAGCCCTCCCGGCGGGGACGACCGTGCGGCTGCGCGTGCCCTCGTGGGTCGCCGCGACACCCACGCTCACCGTCAACGGCGTCGTGAAGGACGTCGCGCCACTCACCGACGCGGGCTACATCTCCGTCGTGGTCGCTGCGGGTGACAAGCTCACCTACAAGCTGCCCGCCAAGGTGTGGGTCGACGCCGGCAGCGAGAACCCGAACTGGGTCGCGCTGAAGTATGGCCCCGTGCTGCTGGCGAGCGAGCTGAGCCGCGTCAACGCCAACGCGAGCTATACGGCGGGCGTCCTGGTGCAGATGAGCACGGCCGACAAGTCGCTGAACGGCAACGTCACGGTCGCCGACGCCGCGCAGTGGAAGGCCGACATCGCGACGAACCTCGAGCGCATCTCGAACGGCGCCAACAACAACGGCATGACGACCATGCGGTTCAAGCTGCACAACGTCGACTCCAAGTCGGCCGGGCTCACCTTCGAGCCGTATTACAGCCTGTACAACGCGCGCTACGCGCTGTACCTCACGCTGGTGCAGCCGGACTCGCCCGAGTCGCAGGCGCAGATCCTCAAGGAGAAGCAGCAGCAACGCATCGCCGAGACGACCATCGACTCGCTGACGTCGTTCGACGACAACAACAGCGAGGCCGGCAAGAACTACAAGTTCAACAAGTCCGGCGTCGGCGTGTGGCTCGGACAGCCCTACCGCGACGGCCAGATGGCGACCGATGCGTACTTCCAGTACGAGATGATCGTCGACCCGTCGAGGCCTGCGAACTACCTCGGCGTGCGCTACTTCGGCGGTGACAACGGGCGCACGTTCGACGTCTACGTCAATGACGTGCTGCTCAAGCACGAGCGAATCACCAACGCCGCGGGCTCCAGCACCTGGTACGTGCAGTACGACGAGATCCCGGCATCCGTGATCTCCGGCATCGCCGCGAAGGACAGCTACAAGCGCGACTCGACCGGCAGCTACGTGCTCGACGCGAAGGGGCAGAAGATCCCCGTCGTGACCGTGCGGTTCCAGGGCAACGGCACGAGTTATGTGGGCGGCGTCTACGGCGTCTACACGGCCTCGAAGACGACGTACGCGACGGACGCGGACCTCTCGGCGCTGTCGTTCGACGGCGGCCGTCTCACGCCGTCCCTCGCGAAGGGCGTGTACGCGTACACGGTGACGGTGCCGCAGGATGCCACGACGGCGACCTTCGATGCCGACCCGGCCGTGCCGAGCGGACTCGTCTACGTCGGCGACATCCTCATCGACGACACGAAGCCGCGCACGGTGGCCCTGCAGGCGGGCGACCAGCCGACCGTGCTGACCCTGCGCGCGACCGCGCAGGATCACACGACCTCGGCCACCTACACGGTGCAGATCGTGCGGGAGAAGCCGGCGCCGCCGCTCACGGTGACCGCCCAGACGCTGGTGCGATGCGCCGCAGGCAAGGCCGTCGTCACGGTGCAGGCGACGAACACGTCGGATGTGCCCGTCGCGCTCGCGATCACGACGCCGTACGGCTCGAAGCAGGTCGCCGAGCTCGCACCGGGCAAGACCACGTCGCAGGCGTTCACGACCAAGCTGGCGACCCTGCCTGCCGGCGAGGCCTCGGTGAAGGCCACGGCGACCGTCGACGCCAAGGCGGCCTCGGCCACCGTCACGGCCCCGATCGCGGCGTTGTCATGCGGCTGAGCCCAGGGGTTGTTTCCGCTAACAGTTCCCGCTAACATCGCGTGAAGAGCCCCACGATCCACTGCCGGATCCAGAGCAAAGGTGCATGATGCTCACACCCTCCACCCGCCCCGAGCGGTGCGAAGACGTGACTGTACCACGGCTTGACAAGGCTCGCAGCGCCACCACATCACCCACTGTCGGTGCGGGTCGTTCCGTGCCGTCACCGACTCACCAGCGGGTTGCGCTCAGCGTGGGCTGAAGCTCCTGCGAGACCCGACGACCGGATGGCCCGGTCGCTCGCCGAGTTCGAGCTGGACGAGGGTCCGGTTCGAGGATTGGAGAAAATATGAACAAGCGAGCAATCATCGCCCGCACCACGGCCGGTGCGCTCGGCGGGCTGCTGCTGCTCGGCGCGGCCGGAGCAGCCATCGCCGACGAGCTGGGCAACGGCGACGTCGACGTCAACGTCAACATCGAGGCGCTGCCTCCCGTCGGCGCCCTGACGATGAGCGTCGCGCAGGACTCCACGACGCTCGCCGAGGTCGCCTCGGCCGACGCCGACGTGCGTCAGTTCGACGGCACCCTCCCCACGGTCACCGTCTCGGACGACCGCGAAGAGGTTCCCGCCGGTGCGTACTGGTACGTCACGGGCCAGACTTCGGACTTCGTGGGCCCCGGCACCGCGAAGATCACCGCCGGCCACCTCGGCTGGACGCCGAAGCTCCTGACCGACGGCAACGGCGAGGTCGCCGAGGGTGACCCGATCGGCACCGTCCTGGACGCCCCGACCGCCGAGGTTCCCTGGAACACGGGCATCGGCAGCGGCGAGGACCTCCTCGCGATCGCTCCGGACTCGTCCACCGCCCAGGGCGAGTGGAAGGCGAACGCCGGCCTCTCGCTCAAGACCCCCAAGGACGTCACGCCCGGCGCCTACTCGGCGACGCTGACGCTGACGCTGTGGGAAGACACCCTCTGAGCTGACCTCGTCAGTTCTGTGTTGAACCCGGGTGGGGGCCGTGGATCACACCCCCGACCCTGACGTCTGGAATCTGGTCGTGCACCACCGCCGCCCTCACCCCACCCTCCGCGCCCGTGCGTGGGCGGGGTTCGCGGCAGTCTTAGCGCTCGTCGCACTCCCCGCGGCGCCCGCCGTCGCAGCCGACGACCCGCAGCCCCGCCCGAGGTGCGCTGGTCGGTCACGCCGTCGGATGCCTCGGCGCCCGATGGGCGTCGCGCCGTCGAGCCTGAGCTCGACCCGGGGGCCAGTGCCGACGACCACTTCGCCGTGCGCAACGTCGGTGCCGACGAAGTCACCTTCAAGCTCACCGCCGCCGACGGCTACTTCACGCGCGCCGGACGCTTCGACATCCTCGCCGCCGACGAGAAGTCCACAGACTCCGGCACCTGGATCTCGATGCCCGAGACGGTGACCGTGCCGGCGGGCGACACCGCGATCGTGCCGTTCACTGTCACGGTGCCCGACCGTGCGGAGCCGGGCGACCACGCCGCCGGCATCACGGCATCCGTCCTCTCCGTGCAGTCCGCGCAAGACGGCACGAGCGTCGGCGTCGAGAGCCGCGTCGGTTTCCGCGTGCTCACGCGGGTCACGGGCGAGATCGCACCCGCGGCATCCCTCCCGTCCGTCGCGACCGACTACACGACCTCCTGGAATCCGCTGCGTCCGGGGGAGCTCACCGTCACCTTCGACGTCAGCAACGACGGAAACACCCGACTCCTCGCGAAGGGCGTCGTCGAGGCCGGCGGCCAGCAGGTGGCCTTCCCCGCCGAGGGGGAGAACCCGCAGGAGCTCCTGCCCGGCGACGTGCGCACCATCACCACGGTCGTGCAGAACGTGTGGCCGACCTTCGTCGTGCCGACGACCGTGACCTTGAATGCGACGTCTGCGACGATGGACGGCGCGAGTGTCGAAATCGACCCCGTGCAGGCCGGAACAGTGGCCTGGGCCGTCCCGTGGCCGCAGCTGATCGTCCTCGCCGGCATCGCGCTCATCGTGCTCGCGATCGTGTGGGGCCGCATCCGTTCGCGCCGCAAGCTCGACACACTGCTCGCCCAGGCGCGGGAGGAAGGCCGCCAGGATGCGGCGACGACGGTACCCGTCCCGTGAGACGCCGTACCCGAGTCGCGAGCGCCGCGGTGCTCGCAGCGTCCTCCCTCGCCATCGCGAGCCCCGCGCTCGCCGACGACCAGGATCTCGGCGCCGACGGCATCGTCATCCGCGTCATGATCCAGCCGATCGCGCAGTGCGTGACGGCGTGCGTCGATGCACTTCCCGCCACCGGCGGAGGGATTCCGAACGCCGCGGTGTGGGTCGCCGCGGCACTCGTCCTCTCCGGGCTCCTCATCGTCCTCCGTCGCCGCAGGACGCGAACCCGCGGGGACGCCGATCAGCACCGCCCGCGCGTTCCCACCGCTTACTATGTGGTCAGCGATCGTCGGGTGCGCCCGACGGGCGTGGACTTCAGCATCCCGACGATCCCGCCCGCGTCGTTCGCAGGCGGTACCGACCGAGACAGCGAGCGAGGTGATCCGTGGTGACGGACGATGTGACGCGAGGCTGGCAGCGACCCAGCATCTACGACGTGGCCCGGCAGGCGGGTGTGTCGCACATGACGGTGTCGCGGGTGCTCAACGGGCACCCGAACATCCGCGAATCGACGCGCGAGCGCGTGCTGCAGGCCATCGACGAGATGAACTACACGCGCAGCTCGATCGCCCGCGCCCTCGCCACGCGGCGCGCGATGCGCATCGGCGTGCTCGTCGACGGGCCTGTCCAGTACGGCCCCAACAGCACTCTGCGGGCCCTCGAGAGCGCCGCACGCGACGTCGGCTACGCCGTGAGCGCCTTCACGATCTCCGATGACGAGGAGTCGCAGATCGACACGGGGGTCGTCGAGCTCGTCACGCAGGGCGTGGACGCCCTCTGCGTCATCGCCCCGCGCGCGTCGTCGCTCGACATCCTGCGCAAGCAGACGACCGGCCTGCCCACGATCGTGATCAAGGCCGAGCCGGATGCCGCGTGGCACACCGTCGCCGTCGATCAGCGCGCGGGCGCCACGCTGGCGGTCTCGCATCTCATCGAGCTCGGGCACCGCCACATCCTGCACGTCGCCGGTCCCCTCGACTGGTACGACGCGAGGGAGCGCCAGGAGGGCTGGAGCGACGCGCTCACGGCCGCGGGCCTGCCCGTCGTGCCGTCCGTCGCGGGGGACTGGACCTCCGACTACGGCTACGAGTTCGGGTCGTCGTTCGAGCTGGACGACGTCACGGCGATCTTCGTCGCCAACGACCAGATGGCCCTCGGCGTCATCCACGGGCTCTCCGACCGCGGAATCCGTGTGCCCGACGACATCAGCGTCGTCGGGTTCGACGACCTGCCCGACGCGCGCCACTTCCTGCCGCCGCTCACGACCGTGCGACAGGACTTCGCCGCCCTCGGCGAGCTCGCCCTCCGCCAGATCATCGCCGCCATCGACGGCGAGGAGGACGGCATGCGGCACGACCGGATCGAGCCCCGCCTCATCGTGCGCTCGTCCACTCGCGCCCCTCGGGCCTGACGCCCGCCTGCTCCGCGAGGCGCATCGGCGCCTTGCGCGCGCCCATGCGGATGTTCGCGGTAACGGAAAAATAACGAATCTCCGAAATGGAGTTGCGCGCGGGGATTGTTAGCGCGCACAATGGGTCAACACACACCCGAGGGTGTCCCGGCTCGGGACACATACTTCTCTCCGACGAAGAGCGCCGGAGAGTCTCAAGGAGGAGATCACATGGCAAATCGGAAGCGCATGCTGGGCCTGATCGGCTTCATCGGCGCGGGGGCTCTCGCACTCGGCCTGGCCGGCTGCTCGGGTTCCGCGAGCGGCGACAGCGCCGACGGCGGCGACAGCGGCGACCTCACGACCGTCGGCTTCGTGGCTGTCGGCCCCGAGGGCGGCTGGCGCAACGCCAACGAGCAGGCCATCAAGGACGCGTTCACGGAGGATGCCGGCTTCGACCTGAAGTACGCGCCCGCCGCGAGCCCGACCGACCAGAAGTCGCAGATCGACGCGTTCACGACGTTCGTGAACGACGAGGTCGATGTGATCCTCCTCACCGCGACCGAGGCGTCCGGCTGGGAGGACTCGCTCAAGCTCGCTCAGGAGGCCGAGATCCCCGTCATCCTGCTCGACCGCGGTGTCGACGCCAGCGACGACCTGTACGTCACGCGCATCGCCCCCGACAACGTGAAGGTCGCCGGATCGGTGGGCGACTGGGCGGTCGAGACCTTCCCCGAGGGCGCGAGCTACTACACGCTCGAGGGCGTCCCCGGCCTGTCGGTCGTCAACGAGCGCAACGAGGGCTTCGAAGCCGCGCTCGAGGGCCACGACGGCTGGAACAAGATCGGCGCGCAGACCGCCAACTGGACCGCTGACGAGGGCAAGTCGGTCATCGAGACCGTCCTGAAGGAGAACCCGGGCCTGCAGTTCATCTTCGCCCAGAACGACGAGATGGGCATCGGCGCCGCCGCGGCCGTGACCGCCGCCGGCCTGGTCCCGGGCACCGACGTCAAGATCGCCACGATCGACGGCACGACCCCGGCGCTCGAGTCCCTCGCGAAGGGCGACCTGAGCTTCGTCGCCCAGTACAACCCGTTCTTCGGCGACCTCGCGGTCGGTGCGGTCAACGACGCCCTCGCGGGCAAGACCGTCGAGAAGACGATCATCGTCCCGGGCGAGACGTTCGACTCGCCCGAGGCCGGTCAGGCCGCGATCGACGCGGGCAAGGGCTTCTGATCCGACTCGGCGTCGACTAGAGGAAGATCAGTGGCGAGCGGGGGTGGCCGTTCTCGGCGGCCCCCGCTCGTCCCTGTCTTCTCCCCGAATTCACGCAGGCAGCAACAAGGAGTCACCAGCGATGATTGAACCGATCGCGATCGTCGAGGTCCGCGGCGCGTCCATAACCTTCCCGGGCGTCAAGGCACTCGACGAGGTCAGCTTCCGGCTTCTCCCCGGCGAGGTCCACACCCTCATGGGCGAGAACGGCGCGGGCAAGTCCACGCTCATCAAGGCCCTGACCGGGGTCTACCAGATCGACTCCGGCGAGATCGTCGTGAACGGGCAGGTGCGCAGCTTCTCCGGCACGGCGGACGCACAGGCCGCGGGGATCTCCACCGTGTACCAGGAAGTCAACCTGTGCACGAACCTGAGCATCGGCGAGAACGTCATGCTCGGCCACGAGGTGCGCGGCATCGGCGGCGTCAACTGGCGCAAGACCCACGCGCAGGCCCGTGAGGCGCTCGCCCGGATGGGCCTCGGCGATCTCGACCCGCGCGCCCCCCTCTCCTCCATCTCTCTCGCAATGCAGCAGCTCGTCGCCATCAGCCGTGCGATGGTCACCGACTCGAAGGTGCTCATCCTCGACGAGCCGACCTCGAGCCTCGACGCGAATGAGGTAGAGGTGCTCTTCGGCGTCATCCGGCGCCTCCGCGACCAGGGCGTCGCCATCCTCTTCGTCTCCCACTTCCTCGACCAGGTCTATGCGATCAGCGACCGCATCACGGTGCTGCGCAACGGCCGCTTCGTCGGCGAGTACCTCACGCGGGACCTCGACCGCACGCAGCTCATCTCGAAGATGATCGGCAAGGACTTCGAGTCCCTCCGCGCCCTCGGCTCCAACCGGCAGACCGAGGTGCGCGACCGCACGCAGACCCCGATCTTCGCGGCAGAGGGACTCGGCCGGAAGGGCTCGATCGAGCCCACCGACGTCGATGTCCACGCGGGCGAGGTCGTCGGCTTCGCAGGCCTGCTCGGCGCGGGCCGCACCGAGCTCGCGCGCCTCATCGCCGGTGCCGACAAGGCCGACTCCGGCACCGTGAAGGTGCGCGGCAAGAAGGTCGCGCTCAACTCGCCCGTCACCGGACTCGCCCACGGCATCGCCTACTCGACCGAGAATCGCCGCGAAGACGGCATCGTCGGCGACCTCAGCATCCGCGAGAACATCATGCTGGCCGTCCAGGCCCGCCGCGGCTGGTTCCGCCGCGTGCCCGCCCGCGAGGTGGACCAGATGGTCGCGACCTACATGGAGCGCTTCAGCGTCCGCCCCAACGACCCGAACCGCCCGATCCGGCTGCTCTCCGGCGGCAACCAGCAGAAGGTGCTCCTCGGCCGGTGGCTGGCCACCAACCCCGACCTGCTCCTGCTGGACGAGCCGACCCGCGGCATCGACGTGGGTGCGAAGGCCGACATCCAGGAGACCGTCGCCGAGCTCGCCGAAGGCGGCATGGGAGTCGTGTTCATCTCGTCCGAGCTCGAAGAAGTCGTGCGCCTGTCCGAGCGGATCGTCATCCTCAAGGACCACCAGAAGGTGGGCGAGGTCGTGAACGGACCGGAGGTGACCGCCGAGAGCATCGTGTCGGTCATCGCCACCGAATCAGGGGCGGAGGCGGAGGCGCACGCCGACGCCCTCGCCGAGGAGGTCGCCGAAAGCGACACCGCAAACGAAGGGAACGCGTCATGAGTCGCGTCAAGACCGCATTCAGAACCCCGTGGTTCTGGGCGCTCGTGGGCATCGCGGTGCTGCTCTTGATCAACACGGTCAAGAACCCCGCCTACCTCGCGCTCTCCGTCAATCCCACCACCGGCCAGCTGACCGGCAACGTGCTGGACATCCTCCGCGTCTCGGCGCCGATCATCATGATCGCGCTGGGCATGACGTTCGTCATCGCGACGGAGGGCATCGACCTCTCGGTCGGCTCGATGATGGCCGTCGGCGGCGCGGTCGCCATGCAGACGCTGTCCACGATCAACGACCCGACCTCGGTGGGCGCGATGTTCGCGGCGATCGGCCTCGCGCTGGCGCTCGCGATCGTGCTCGGCGCGATCAACGGACTCCTGGTCGCCGTGGTAGGCCTGCAGCCGTTCATCAGCACGCTCATCATGATGATGGCCGCGCGCGGCATCGCCCGCGTCATCACCGACGGGCAGAACACCAACGCCACCAACGAGCCGTTCCGGCAGCTGGCGAACGGGCAGATCCTCGGTCTTCCGACCAGCTTCGTGATCGCGATCGCGATCGTCGTCGTCATCGCCCTCTTCATGCGCCGCACGGCGCTGGGCCTCATGATCGAGTCGATCGGCATCAACCCGCACGCGAGCCGGCTCGCCGGCATCCGTCCCCGTCCGATCCTGTTCGGCGTCTACATCCTGTCCGCCGCGCTCGCCTCGGTGGGCGGTCTGTTCAGCGTGTCCGAGGTGATGACGGTGAGCGTCTCGGGGACGGGAAACCTCATGGAGCTCGATGCGATCCTCGCGGTCGTCATCGGCGGCACGTCGCTCGCGGGCGGCAAGTTCTCGATCCTCGGGTCGACCATCGGCGCCCTGCTCATCGCGACCCTGAACAAGACGGTGCTCTTCCTCGGCATCCCCGCCGCGGCGACGCCCGCGTTCAAGGCGCTCGTCATCATCGTCCTGGTGCTGCTCCAGTCCGAGCGCGTGCGGTCGTTCGCGTTCGGGCGAGGCAAGTCGCCGGGAGCGCCCGCCACGCCGGTCAAGCCTGAAGACCAGACCGCCCCCGTTTCGAAGGAGAAGGAGGTCGTCGCATGAGCAACGCGCGCACACTCGCCGAATCCGTTCCGCCGGCAGCCGATCTGCCTGAGAGCAAGCAGCCTCAGCAGGTGAGCCGCTTCTCGGGGCTGTGGGAACGCAGCCAGACGCTGATCCCCACGCTCGCCGCCCTGGTGCTGCTGTTCGCCATGCTGATCTACGCGGAGATCGCGTACGGCCGCGTCTTCCACGCGGGCACCATGTCGAGCCTTCTCGTCAGCTTCGCGCCGACGATCATCCTCGCGGTCGGCATGACGATCGTGATCATCTCGGGCGGCATCGACCTGTCGGTCGGCGCCGTGGTCGCCTTCACGTCGGTGTCCGGCGTCATGCTGATGAACATCGGCGTCAACGGCTGGCTCGCGATGCTGCTGATGATCGTGTTCGGCGCGATGTTCGGCCTGATCTCGGGCGTCATGATCCAGTACTTCAACGTGCAGCCCTTCATCGCGACGCTCGCGATGATGTTCCTTGCACGCGGCCTCGCCTCGATCCTGTCGACGACCCCGGTCATCGCTCCGGAGGATTCGCCGATCATGCTGCTCGCCACCGACTGGAAGATCATCGACGGACCGAAGGTCAACGACTTCACGGTCACCCCGGGCCTCATCATCGCGGTGCTCGTGGTCCTCGGCGGCATGTTCTTCATGCACCGCAGCCGCTCGGGCCGCACCGTCTACGCGATCGGCGGCAACGAGTCGTCGGCGAAGCTGATGGGTCTGCCGGTCGCCCGCACCCGCGTCTGGATCTACGTCGTCTCGGGCGCCCTCGCGGGCCTTGCCGCGATCGTCTACACCGCCGAGGTCGGCGGCAAGGCGCAGAACGTGACGGGCATCGGCTGGGAGCTCGACGCCATCGCCGCGGTCGTGATCGGCGGCACGCTCCTCACGGGCGGCTACGGCTACGTCCTCGGATCGATCGTCGGCGTGTTCGTGCTCGCCGCGCTGCGTCTCATCATCACGAAGGACGGCACGATCAACCCCGAATACCTGACCATCATCACCGGCGGTGTCCTGCTGGTGTTCGTGCTGCTCCAGCGTGCGCTGACCCGACGAAGGGCGAGTTGATGTCGACCACTGAGATCGAAGCGGCCATCGCGGCCGTCCGTGCAGAGGTCGCGTCGCTGCACGCCGAGCTCGTGAAGTACGGCCTCGTGATCTGGACGGGCGGGAACGTGTCGGGCCGGGTGCCGGGTGCGGACCTGTTCGTGATCAAGCCGTCGGGCGTCTCGTACGACGACCTGAAGCCTTCGAACATGATCCTGTGCGACCTGGACGGCAACGTCGTCCCGGGCAGCCAGGGCAGCGAGCGGGCCCCGTCGTCCGACACGGCGGCGCACGCGTACGTGTACCGGAACATGCCGGATGTGGGCGGGGTGGTGCACACGCACTCGACGTTCGCGGTGGCGTGGGCGGCGCGCGGAGAGGAGATCCCGTGCGTGATCACGGCGATGGCGGATGAGTTCGGCGGGCCGATCCCGATCGGGCCGTTCGCGATCATCGGCGACGACTCGATCGGCCGCGGCATCGTGGAGACGCTGACCGGTCACCGGTCGCGGGCGGTGCTGATGCAGAATCACGGCCCGTTCACGATCGGCGTGTCCGCGAAGGACGCGGTGAAGGCGGCCGTGATGGTCGAGGACGTGGCCCGCACGGTGCACTACGCCCGTGAGGCGGGACCGCTCATCCCGATCCCGCAGGAGGCCATCGACCGTCTCTTCGACCGGTACCAGAACGTGTACGGGCAGTCGGGGGACGAACGACGATGACCGATCTGGATGCCGCGGCCGCCGCGGCGGCGATCGTCGAGGGCCGCACCGCGCTGGGCATCGAGCTGGGCTCGACGCGGATCAAGGCGTGCCTGGTCGACGCGGACGACCCTTCGCGGGTGCTGGCCGTCGGGTCGCACGCGTGGGAGAACGAGTTCGTCGACCGGATGTGGACGTATTCGCTGACGTCGGTGTGGTCGGGCCTGCAGGCCGCGTACGCCGACCTGGTCGCCGACGTGCAGGCCCGGCACGGCGTCGCGCTGGACACGATCGGCGCGATCGGCGTGTCGGCGATGATGCACGGCTACCTCGCGTTCGACGACGACGGGAAGCTGCTCACGGCGTTCCGCACGTGGCGCAACACCAACACCGACCGGTCGGCGTCGGTGCTGTCCGAGCTGTTCGGCGTGAACATCCCGCTGCGCTGGTCGATCGCGCACCTGTACCAGGCGGTCCTCGACGAGGAGCCGCACATCGCCGACGTGCGCCACTTCACGACCCTCGCCGGGTACGTGCACTGGAAGCTCACGGGCCGCACGGTCCTTGGTGTGGGCGACGCGTCGGGCATGTTCCCGATCGACCCCGCGACGCGCGACTACGACGCCACCCTGTTGGGCAAGTTCGACCGTCTCGTCGCCGAGCGGGCGTACGGGCTGCAGGTCACGGAGCTGCTCCCCGAGGTGCTCGTGGCCGGTCAGGCCGCCGGTGAGCTCACGTCCGAGGGCGCGGCGCTGCTGGACCCGTCGGGTGCGCTGCGTGCCGGCATCCCGTTCTGTCCTCCCGAGGGGGATGCCGGGACCGGCATGGTCGCGACGTGCTCCGTCGCCCCCCGCACGGGCAATGTGAGCGCGGGCACGAGCATCTTCGCGATGGTCGTGCTGGAGCGGCCGCTGCAGCGCGTGCACCACGAGCTGGACGTCGTGACGACGCCCGCGGGCGACCCGGTCGCGATGGTGCACTGCAACAACGGCGCGAGCGAGCTGGCCGCGTGGGTCGGGCTGTTCGAGCGGTTCGCCTCCGTGGCGGGCGGTTCGCTGGATGCCGACGAGGTGTTCGAGGTGCTGTTCCGCGAGGCGCTGGACGGCGACCCCGACGCGGGCGGACTGCTGGCGTACAACCACCTCGCCGGCGAGCCCATCGCGGGCCTCACGGAGGGCCGTCCGCTCGTCGTCCGCACGCCGGAGAGCCGGTTCACGCTGGCGAACTTCATGCGCGCGCAGCTGTACGGCGTGTTCGGCACGCTCGCTCTGGGCATGCGCGTGCTCGATGAGGAAGGCGTGGCGCTGGACCGGATGTTCGCGCACGGCGGCGTGTTCCGCACCGCCGGTGTTGCGCAGCGGTTCCTCGCCGGTGCGATCGGCGCTCCCGTCGCGGTCGGCGAGACGGCGTCGGAGGGCGGTGCGTGGGGCATCGCGGTGCTCGCCGCCTACCTCGGCGCGGCATCCGATTCCGATCTGGACACCTACCTGCGCGAGCGGGTGTTCGCGGATGCCGCGATCTCCATCGTCGACCCCGACCCGGAAGACGTGCCCGGCTACGCCGCCTACCTCTCCCACTACCGTGCCGGCCTGGCGGTCGAAGCCGCCGCCGTGACCGCGCTCTGACCTGACACCCATCCCTCGCAAACCCTCAAAAAGGACAAATCCGCATGACCCGCACGCCCCTTTCCACGTCCCTCGACTCGTACGAGGTCTGGTTCGTCACCGGCAGCCAGAACCTGTACGGAGAGGAGACGCTGCTCCAGGTGGCGGAGCAGTCGCAGGCCGTCGCGGAGGGCCTGTCGGGTCTGCCGGTCAAGGTCGTGTGGAAGCCCGTCCTGAAGGACTCCGACGCGATCCGCCGCCTCGCCCTGGAGGTCAACGGGCGGGACGACGTGATCGGCGTGATCGCGTGGATGCACACGTTCAGCCCTGCGAAGATGTGGATCAGCGGGCTGGATGCTCTGCAGAAGCCGCTGCTGCACCTGCACACGCAGGCCAACGTCGAGCTGCCCTGGGCGGACATCGACTTCGACTTCATGAACCTGAACCAGGCCGCGCACGGCGACCGCGAGTTCGGGTACATCCAGACCCGCCTGGGTGTGGCGCGCAAGACGGTCGTCGGGCATGTGTCCAACCCGGCCGTGCGCGGCCAGGTCGAGGACTGGCAGCGTGCCGCCGCGGGCTGGACGGCGGCGCGCACCCTGAAGCTGGCCCGATTCGGCGACAATATGCGCTACGTCGCGGTCACCGAGGGCGACAAGACCGAGGCGGAGCTGCGGTTCGGCGTGCAGGTGAACACGTGGGGCGTCAACGAGCTGGCCGACGCGGTCGCCGCCGCGACGGATGCCGAGATCGACCAGCTCGTGCAGGTGTACCTGGACGAATACGACGTCGTCCCGGAGCTGCAGCCCGGCGGGGAGCGGCACCAGTCCCTGCGCGACGGCGCCGCGATCGAGGTCGGGCTGCGCTCGTTCCTGGAGGAGGGCGGCTTCGGCGCCTTCACGACCTCGTTCGAGGATCTCGGCGCGCTCACGCAGCTGCCCGGTCTGGCCGTGCAGCGGCTGATGGCCGAGGGGTACGGGTTCGGTGCGGAGGGCGACTGGAAGACCGCGATCCTGGTCCGCGTCGCCAACGTGATGGGCGCGGGGCTGCCCGGCGGGGCGTCGCTGATGGAGGACTACACCTACGACCTGGTCCCCGGGCAGGAGCGGATCCTCGGCGCGCACATGCTCGAAGTCGCCCCGACCCTGAGCTCGCAGAAGGCGCGTCTGGAGATCCACGCTCTGGGCATCGGCGGCAAGGACGACCCGGTCCGCCTCGTGTTCACCGCCGACCCGGGACCTGCCGTCGTGGTCGCCATGAGCGACATGCGCGACCGGTTCCGCCTGGTCGCGAACGTCGTGGAGAACGTCGAGGCTCCCGACCTGCCCAACCTGCCCGTCGGCCGCGCGATCTGGAAGCCCGCCCCCGACTTCGCCACCAGCGCCGCATGCTGGCTGGAGGCCGGCGCCGCGCACCACACCGTGATGACGACCCAGGTCGGCATCGAGGTGTTCCGCGACTTCGCCGAGATCGCGAAGACCGAGCTCGTCGTCATCGACGAGGACACCACGGTCCGCGGCTTCAAGAGCGAACTGCGCTGGAACCAGGCCTACTACCGCCTCGCCCAAGGGCTCTGACCGCGAGGCCGGTCCCGGCCGGTCGTCGGCAGCGCCTGAAAACCACTGAGAGAAAGGTCTCGCGGATGAGATCGGGATCAACCACTGAAAGTCGGATGACCAGGCGTCGAGGTCGTCGCGCGCTCGCCTCGACCCTCGCGGGTGCCGTCGCCCTCACGGCGTTCGGCCTCGCGGCGCCGACGGCGGCGCAGGCCGCCGATGTTCCCGCGCCGAGCGCGCACTACGACATGTCGCACTCCGGCACGTCGCTGCTCGACGTGTCGGGCAACGGCCGCAACGCGACGCTGACGACCCTCACCGACTCGTCGTTCGTCAAGGTCGGTCAGAACGACGACGTGCTGCGGTTCAAGGCCGACGGCTACGCGTCGCTGCCCAAGGGCCTGGTCACGGCCACCGACAACAACTTCACCGTCGAGTACACCGTGACGACGCAGACCGCGGCGAACCAGTTCGGCTGGGTCATCGGCGACGGCGTCGGCGCGTGGAACACGACCGCGCTGGGCAACCACGTGTTCGTGAATCCCCGCTCGGGCGAGTCGGCGTACAGCAACGCCGTGCTGTCCGGCATCCGCGTGAAGACGGCGACCGCCAACGGCGAGACGCGTGTGCCCAACGGCGGCGGCCTGAACCCGGGCTTCTCGACCCTCACGCTCGTCGGCAGCGGCCAGACGCTCACGCTCTACCGTGACGGCGTGCAGATCTCGACGGTCACGCACACCAACTCGATGAGCTCCATCATCCCGTCGGGCACGACCCTCGGCTACCTCGGCCGCTCCCTGTACACGGGCGACGCGCTGCTGCAGGCAGATGTCACCGACGTCAAGTTCTGGGATGTCTCGCTGACTTCCGACCAGGTCGCCTCGAGCATGCCGACGGCGGCCGAGAAGGCGGCATCCACCGACGGCATCATCCGCCTCGACATCACCCCGACGGTCCTGGGGTCCAACCCGTCGCTCAACCAGGTGTCGTCGAACCTCACGCTGCCGGCGTCGTCGAACGGCATCACCCTCACGTGGGCGAGCTCGAACCCGGCCGTCGTCTCGACGTCGGGCGTCGTCTCGCGCTCGATCTCGAGCGACACCCCCGTGACGCTCACCGCGACGACCTCGCTCGGCACGACGATCACGCTCGATGTCGTCGTGAAGGCGCCGAACGTGTCGGCCGACCTCAACGCGATCAGTCTCGCGACGCGCACGACGGAGAACCTGCCGCTCGCGGTCAAGGGCTCTGCAAACGGCGCGGCCATCACGTGGACGTCGTCCGACCCTGCGCTGGTCACCCCGACGAACGCCGCCTACACGGCGCCCGCCGTGGGCGCGGCCGACCCGTACGCGGGCGGCGGCATCGTGACGCGCCCGGCCTACGGCGCGGGCGACAAGCAGGTCACCCTGACGGCGACCGCGACGCTCAACGGCCAGACGCAGACGCGCACCTTCCAGGTGACGGTCGCCGAGAAGGGCCGCTGGGCTCCCGACGCGGGCTACGCCTCGGCATACTTCAAGTCGGACTCGGACGAGAAGATCTACCAGGCGGCCACGTCGGGCAACGACTTCTTCACGTTCTCGCCCGTCAACGGCGGCAACGCGGTGATCACCTCGACGGCCGACACGAAGGGCCTCCGCGACCCGTACATCCTCCGTTCGAAGGACGGCGACAAGTACTACATGGTCGCCACCGACCTCTGCATCAGTTGCGGCACCGGCTGGGGCCCCGCGCAGTCGGCGGGCAGCCTCAAGATCGAGGTGTGGGAGTCGACCGACCTCGTGCACTGGGCGCGGACGAACGGCACCAACACGGGCATCACGATCAACAAGCCCGAGGCGGGCATGACATGGGCGCCCGAGGCGTACTGGGACGACTCGCTCCAGTCGTACGTCGTGTTCTTCTCGTCGCGCATGTACGCGGACTCGGCGCACACGAACAGCGACAACCTGTACGCCCGTGTCTTCTACGTGCTCACGCGCGACTTCAAGACGTTCACGTACCCGCCCGCGTCGTGGCAGGACACCGGCTACGCGCGGATCGACTCGACCGTGACGAAGATCGGCGATTACTACTACCGCTTCACGAAGAACGAGGAGAGCGGCGCGGCGAGCGTGCTCGAGGCCGGCAAGGACATCTTCCTCGAGCGTTCGAAGGTGCTCACGGCGCCGACGACGCAGTCGAACTGGTCGGCCGACCCGAACTCGACGTGGCAGCTGCTCGACACCCGCATGACGAGCCTCGAGACCGGCCAGTCGGGTGAGGGCCCCGAGATCGTCAAGCTCAACGCGGGCGACCCGAACAACACCGCCGCGGGCGACGGCTACGTGTTCCTCGTCGACAACTACTCGGCGGGCGGATACCGCGCCTTCGTCACCGACGCCCAGTCGATCGCGTCGAGCACGCAGGCGAACCGCCTGTCGCAGCGCGCCGAGTGGAACGTCCGCCCCGTCGGCGGCTTGCCCACGAGCCCGCGTCACGGCGCCTTCGTGAGCGTCACCAAGTCCGTGCTCGACGCGCTGAAGGGCTGGACGAACGTCGCGGCGGTCGCCTCGACGACGACGGTCTCGGCTTCGGGGCGCAACGTCACGGCGAACGTGGATGCCGCAGACGGCGGTCAGGTCGTCGGCACCGTCACCTTCTCGGGTGGCGCATGGAGCAAGACGGTCACGCTTAGCGACGCGACGGCGACCGTGGAGGTTCCCGCGGGCGTCACCGGCGTCACGGCGCACTACGACGGCTACACCGACGGGCTCGTGAGCGCGTCGACGTCGTCGGCGGTCTCGCTCGCGCTCGACATCACCGCGAGCGCGACGACCCGCTGCGTCACCGGCAAGGTCACCGAGGTCATCACGGTCACCAACGCAGACGACGCGACGGCGACCGTGACGATCACCGGCGCCTACGGCAGCAAGACCGTGTCGCTCGCGGCAGGCAAGAGCACGTCGGCGACGTTCACGACGCGTCTCGCCTCGATCGCGGCCGACCCGGTCTCGATCACGGCGCAGTCGGCCGACGGACGCAGCCACAGCTCCACCGTCACGGTGGCGGCGGCGAGCTGCAACTGACATGAGTGCGAAGGGTCCGCGCCAGTGCGCGCGGGCCCTTCGCCATGCGGCCCGAAGCCGGGTCGCGACCCCAGTACTCTGAACAACGACAACGACCGAGGGAGCTCGACCCATGGCCCGTACGCCCGTCTCCGGCATCCAGCACACGCTCCGCGCCGGACCTTACGAGGCCGTCGTCGCGAGCGTCGGCGCATCGCTTCGCGCCCTGCGCCATGACGGCCGCGACCTCGTCGTGCCGTTCCAGGCCGACGAGCTGCGTCCCGGTTACCGCGGCACGACGCTCGCGCCGTGGCCCAATCGCGTCGTAGACGGCGTGTACACCTTCGACGGCGTCGAGCACGAGCTCTCGCTGACCGAGCCCAAGCGCGGCCACGCGCTGCACGGACTCGCCTCGTGGCTCGACTTCCAGGTGACGAAGGCCGGATCCGACTTCGTCACGCTCGCGGCGACCGTCGAACCCCAGGCCGGCTATCCGTGGCGCATCGAGGTCACGACGACGTACGCGCTCGGACCCGACGGGCTCACGCAGACCGTCACCGGCCGCAACGACAGCGCCGAGCCGGCGCCGTGGGGGACCGGTCCGCACCCCTACCTCGTCGCGGGAGCCTCGGCGCTCGACGAGTGGACCTTCGAGCTTCCCGCCGACGAGGTGCTCCTCGTGACGGAGGATCGTCTCAACCCCGACGGCCTGCGCCCCGTGGATGCCGACGACCCCCAGCGCTTCGACTACCGCGCGGCGCGACCGATCGCGGCTGCCGAGATCGATCACGCGTACACGGGCCTCGTGCGCGACGCCGAGGGCTTCGCGACCGTGCGGCTGAGGGATGCCGCGGGCTCGGGCGTCCAGATGGTGTGGGATGCCGCGTGCCCCTGGGTGCAGATCCACACGGCCGATCTTCCCCACCTGCCCGGACACCCCGGCCACCGCGCGGGCCTCGCCGTCGAGCCCATGACGTGCGCCCCCGACGCCTTCAACGCCGCGAATTACCCCTACGACACGGGCCTGATCGTCCTCGAGCCCGACGCCGAGTCGACAGCTTCCTGGCGCATCGCCGCCCTCTGATCCCTGGTCGGGCTCGGTGGGCGCGGATGGTCGCGTCGGGGGTGGGATGCGGCGCATCGTGCCCAGTGAGCGCGGCCTGAGAGCCTCAGTGCGTGTGCCCCGTCACCACGATCCCGTGCGACCCGTGGTCGGGTGCGAAGCGCCCGGCCTCGGTCGCCGCGAGGGTAGGCGTCGCGATCGCCGCGACGATGACCGCCGCCAGGATGATGACCGGAATCCCGGGCCGTCCGGCCTCGCGGCCGCGCAGCGCGAGCCCGCAGCCGATCCCCACGACGACGAGCAGCGCTGAGGCCGCCGCGACCGCCACGACACTGATCCGCGCCGGATCCAGGCCGAGCGCGACAGCGCCCGCGATCAGGGCGAGGAGCACTCCGCCCACCGCTGCCCGCGGAATGACGACGCGTCCGCGCGCAAGCGCCGCCGCCCCCCAGGCGAGGGCGGCGGCGCCGAGCGCGACGAGCGGCATGCCGGCCGGGGAGTGCCCGGCCGTCACGGCCCCCGCGCCGAGCGCGAGATGGATGAGTCCCGCTCCCCACGCCGCGATCGCGCCCCAAGCTGCCGGCGAGGCATCCCGGATCCCCCCTCGGGATGCCACCGGCGCGCGATCCGCGGCGGACGCGACCATCTCGGCTCCTGTCGTCAGGCCGTGCGGCCCGACAGCTGAGGCGCGCGATCGGCCGCGAGACCGACTCCGAGCAGCACGATCGCACTCGCGAGGTGCAGGAAGTGGTCGGGCGTGTTGAGCGCGAGCACGTTGAGCGGCGTGCCGACGAGGAAGAAGCCCACGATGCCGAGCAGCAGGTAGGCCGCTCCGACGGAGATGTTCGCGATCTTCGCTCCCTTGGCCGACATGAGGCCTGTGGTCAGCAGGACGGCGCCGATGAGCAGGTGCGCGACGTTGTGGAACGGGTTGACCTCGAAGACGCCGAGGAGCAGCCCGCCCTCGGTCGCGAGGAATGCGACGGGTCCTGTCACGAAGAATCCGAGCACCCCGACGAGCAGGTAGACGATGCCGAAGATCGTGGCGACGAGTCGGTTCGGTGACGAGCGCATGAAGAGACCTCCTGTCCGGTGCGGCGGGATGCCGCCTCTGGAGATTCTTCGGAGCCTCGCGCCCATCGGTTTGGATACGACGGAGGGTCCTGGGATGCCTCCCAGGACCCTCCAGACGCCGCGGCCGAGCGGCGCGCAAGGGCCGCGGCGGTCTTTCAACGGTCGTCGCCGCGCAGCGACTCCTTGAGCTCGTTGCGCTTGACGACCGAGTCTCGTTCGGCTTCCGCCTTCTTCACGTCGGCTTCGGCCTTCATCTCATCGATCTTGTCGCCGATCCGGTCGGTGGTGTCCTCCCACGCGTCCTGGATCTTGCGGCCGGCCGTATCGGCCGTCTCCTTCGCATCCTCAGCGAAACCCATCGTGCGCTCCTTTCCTGAAGGGGTGCCCCGGCTCCCCGGGCCGTGGTCAGACGGTACGCCCCGCACCTTGCGGCGACAGAGGGCTTGCATCGGCTCGCCTCGCTTGCTACACATGCCAGACTCGACCTCGTGCGATACGAGACGACGATGCTCGCGACAGGCAACAACACGGGCATCCCGGTGCCCGACGAGGTCATCGAGGCGCTCGGCGACGGCAAGCGGCCTGCCGTGACGGTGATGGTCAACGGCTATCAGTACCGCAGCACGGTCGGGGTCATGCGCGGCCAGTCGCTCATCCCGTTCAGCTCGGACAAGCGCGCCGCCACCGGGATCAAGGGCGGCGATGCCCTCACGGTCGACGTCGAGCTCGACACCGCGCCGCGCACCGTGGAGGTGCCCGACGACCTCGGCGAGGCCCTCGCCGCAGCGGGCCTCCGCGAGGCGTTCGACAAGCTGCCTCCGAGCCACCGGAAGGCGCACGTCACGAGCGTCGAGACGGCGAAGGCCGCCGACACCCGCGCGCGCCGCGTCGACGCCGTCGTCGCGAAGCTCTCCGCCTGAGCCGCCGCGGCCCCCCGTCAGGCGACCGGGGTGCGGGTGTCGATCGCGTCGCGCAGCGGGCGGCGCATGAACGACCAGTAGCCGTTTGGCGTGACGCGCGCGAGCACGTCGACGAGCCGAGCCTCGCGTCCGACCATCGTGCGCGCAGAGCGCCGCACGGTCGCCTCGACGATCCGGTGCGCGGCATCCTGAGGTTCCGTGTGATACATCCCGGCCTGCGCCTGCGCGGCGCGCTGGGCGACGGCGGGATCGATGGATGCCGCGAACCGGCCGTGCAGGATGATCCCGGTCTTGACGCCCGCGGGGTAGATCGCGCCGACGCTGACCGTGGAGCCTTCGAGCTCGTGCCGCAGCGACTCGGTGAACCCCCTCACGGCGTACTTGCTCATGGCGTAGGGGATGCGCCCCGCGGGTGCGGCGAGCCCGTAGATCGAGACGAGGTGCGTGATGTGCGCGGCCGGCTCGCGCCGCAGCGCCGGCAGCAGCGCCTTGGTGACGTTGACGGTGCCCCACAGATTCACGTCCATGAGCCAGCGCATCTCCTCCATCGTGAGCTGGTCGATGTCGCCGAGCATGGACGATCCGGCGCATGTGATGAGCGCCTGGACGCGCGGATGGGATGCCTCGACCTCGCCCGCGAGCGCGAACACCGCCGCGTCGTCGGTGAGGTCGACGACGTGCGTCGTGACGACGGGCTCGGCTCCGCGCGTCGCCTGCGGAGAGAGGGCGATCTTGGCCCTGAGGGCATCGAGCCCCTCGGTGTTGCGGTCGATAAGGGCGAGGTGCGCTCCGCGATTCGCGAGCTGGTACGCGACCTCGGCACCCATGCCGCTGGCCGCCCCCGTGATGACGGTGGTCCGTCCTCGCACGTCGAGTCGCTGCATCCTCGCCATCGTGGTTCCTTCCGCATCGTCGCCTGGGCCGTCCTCGATTCTCGCTGATCCGGGGAGTCGGTCGTGACACGGCCGCACGGTAGTTTTGATGAGGGAGGAGGTGCCATCGTGGGCCGAACCGCAGACGCGATCGACGAGGGACTCGCGATCGCCGAGGCCGCGGCCCGGCTGACGGTGCGCAACCACATCCTGGTCGAGGCGATCGCCAACGATTCGTCGTACGACCCCGAGCGGATCGCCGAGTTCGCCCGAGCGACGTTCGTGGCACTGGCCGACGAGCAGCAGGATGCCGCGGCGCTGATGCGCCGGCAGCGCCGGGCCGCGTGGGGCAAGTACAGCGACTCGCACGGCACGCACGACTATCGCGACCGCGACACCCGCAACCTGCGCCGGCGGCAGAAGCAGTACACCGGCGTCGCGAAGGAGCTGCGCCGTCGCGCCGCCGATCCCGAAGCAGTGCGCGAGCTCGTCGACCAGGCGCGCGAGGCGGCGTGGGGCGACGTCGAGTCGAACCTGCAGCGCCGCCTGCGCGTCGAGGCCATGCGGCCCGAGTACGACCCCGACTACGCCACGATGCGCGAGGCCCGAATGCAGGCGCTGCGGCTCGTCGACCTCCCGCGCCTCGGAGCCCACCGCCGCCGTCTCACCCAGACCGTGCCCGAGCCCGAGTCCGACTGACGGGTCGGCGCCGGCCCCTCACCCGGTCCCCGAGCTTGTCGAGGGGTCGTGCCCAGGCCTGCGAGGAGCGCACGTACGAACTCGGCCAGGCCCAGGGCATCCCTCGACGGGATCGGGGACGCTACCTGGTCGAGGCCGAGCGCTCCCGCGTGAGGAAGGCGAGCCGGGCGCGCTTGCCCGGGAGGTCGATCCCTGGGCCGAGCTCGAACCCGGCGCGTACCATGCGGGCGATCGCGGCGTCGTTGGCGACATCCGGCTCGATCACGATCCGGCGGGCTGCGGGCGGCGTGAACAGGAATCGGGCGATCGCATCTCCGAGAAGCGTCGTGAACCCCGCGACCGGCGCGCCGCGCGCGCCGATGAACAGGTGCATGCCGACGTCGCCCGGCTGCATGTCGTACGCCGCGCCGACGGGATCGTGCTCGGGCTCGTAGCTCTGCACGAGCGCGACGGGCAGTCCGTCGCGGCGCAGGAGGAAGGCGTGATGCGTCGGCAGCGAGTCGACGAAGGCGTAGAGGTCGCGGAGCTCGTCGCGGGGAAGCTCGCCGAGCCCCCAGAACCGCGCGTGCGGCGCCGTCACCCAGGCGTGCAGCGTGTCCAGGTCGGCCACCGGATCGAGCACGGCGAACTCGAGAGCGCCGAGATGCGGGTCGTGCTCGACGTGCACGACCTCGCCGGGGCGTCCCGAGACGAGCCGCCGACCGAGCAGCCCCGCCGGCGAGAGCCGCGCCCACTCCGTCACGACCTTCGTCGGTGCGACGGTTCGCCAGTCCTCGAGCTGGTCCGAGAAGTGCGGAGACGCCGGATCGCCCGACGCGCCGAACGGCACGCTCCACGTGCTCTGCTCGCGATCGGCGAGGTCCCATGCCCATCGCGCGACCGACCCGCGCCACGCTCGCGCCGTGACGCCGGGTGTCGATCCCGTGCAGCGCACGGTGTCGCCGTCGCCCGAGAGCTCGACACCCAGCTCCGCGCCCGGGTCGGCGACGCCGGCCACATCGGCGAGCACGTGCAGCGGCAGCAGCCGGTGACTCTCCCCCCACTCCACGACCGCGACCTCCGCGAGGGCCTCCCGTGCGAACGCGAGTGCGTCGTCGGACAGCGCCGGATGGGCGAGCAGCCGCGGCAGTCCTGCCGCGACGTGCCCCGCGACGCCGAACCACGAGTCGTAGACCGCGCCGAACCCGTGCGGCTCATGGAGCCGCGCAAGCGCGGGATGCGCCGCGACTCGGCGCACGAGGGCGGCCCGCCACGCGGCGAAGGCTCCCGCAGCGCGGGATGCGGCATCCATCCGCCCGTCCCACGCCCGGAGCAGCTCGACAACGGCCTGCTCGTGGGGAGAGAGTCCATCAGTCGGGAGGAAAGCGAGCAGCAGCGGCGCAGTCGCGAGCAGTGTGTCGCCCCAGATCGGCGCGAAGTCGTCGACCGACCTCGGCCGCAACTCGTCGAGGAGCGCGCGGATGCGCTGCGCTCGGTACGGCGGAGCGTATCCGCCGCCGAGATCGAGGGCAGCCTGCGCCGGCCGCTCGTTCGCATCGACGCGCACGTCGGCGACCGTGGCCGCCGCCGGCAGGCGCCGACGCGCGCCGGGTGCCACCACGGAGGCATCGTGCGGCAGCCGCCTCTCCAAGCCCTTCCGGTCGAGCGCCCGCCCGACGGTCGCCGACAGCACCGCACCCGACCGGTCGGCCGTGAGGAGCCGGTTGACGGGGTCGACCCACGCGCCGAAGGCGGTGACGACGTCGCCGGCGGTGCGGGCTCGCAGCAGCGGGAGCAGTGACGCGAAGCCGAGATCGCGATCGACGCGAGCAGGCATCCGCGCCGACCAGCCGACCAGCCCGCCGCCGTCGTCGACGAGGTCGGTCACGATCGGCCCGCGCTCGGTCTCGAGCGCCTCGACCACCATGTCGGAGCCGCCGCGCACCCGCACCGTGGAGCGCACGACGTCGACCGGGCGCCACCCGTCGACCCCGAGCGCCTCGTACGCGTCGTCGGTGCGACGCAGCGTCTCACGGAACACGTCGACCCCGTGCGCCATGGCGTTCGTGATGCCCCACGCGGCGTAGCCGGTGTGGCCGAAATGCGGCACACCCGGCACACCCGGGAAGGCGAGCCCGACGACGTCGAACTCGTCGCACGCGAGCCGCACCTGCTGGTAGACGCCGGGCAGCTCGAACATACGGTGCGGGTCGCCGGCGAGGAGCGGCATCCCCGTGTCTGTCAGCGATCCGTGCAGGGCCCAGGCGTTGGAGCCCGACCCGGGGGCGCTGTCGGCCGGTTCGAGGAGCGGGATCCAGTCTTCGCCGAGCGTGCGGGCGACATGGGCGCGCCACAGCACGGTCGGGTACGACGTGAAGAGTACATGCGCGACGTGCAGGATGCCGAGCGGGGCGTGATCGGGCCACTCGTCGAGCACGACCTCGTCGCCGAAGCGCTCTTCGAGGGCCGCGTACTCGGCAGGCGACACGGCTCGAAGCCCGCGCCGCACCCCCTCCACATAGGCCGAGACGAACGCCGAGGTCTCGGCATCCACCTGCTGGAAGGCCTCCCGTGCCGTGTCGTCGAGCCGCGCGCGACGCGCGAAGACGTCCCACGCGAGGCCCGCCTCGCCGATGAGCTCCGACAGCCGGCCCTCGGCGCGCAGGCGATCGGTCTCGATCTGCCACGCGCGGTCGCGCGCCGTCACCTCGCCCTGGGCGTCGGCGAGCGCGAGCACGCTGTCGGCGCGCACGTGCGGCACGCCGAGCGGGTCGCGGTACAGCTCCGCCATCAGCGCGCGAGCGCCGGCACGCGCGCGATGGGGTTCGCGAGCTCGCCCGCGTACATGAGCGACGCGGACTGATCGGCAAGATCGACCATCTGGAGAGTATTGCGCAGCTGCAGACGGTTGAGGCAGGAGTGCGCGAAGGTGTCGGCACGCAGGTCGACGGCGGAGTCGAGATCGGGATGCTGCGCCGCGTGCTCGTCGACGGTCTCCGCGACGAGCGCCCAGAACACGTGCTCGGGCAGCGTCCCGTCGGCGTGCAGGATGCCGGAGAGGTGCCGCAGCACGCCGTCGAACACATCGGTGAACACCGCGAGGGCCTTCTCGGCGTCGTCGACGGGCGAGACGATGCGCGACACGTCGGCGGGCACGGTGCGGCCTTGGAGCAGCACGACCTCCTCGCCGATGTCCTTCATGAAGGACCCCGTCGGCACGGCCCCGTCGAACACGAGGATGAGGTTCTCGCCGTGCGGCATGAACGCGAGGTCGTGCGCGAGCAGGCAGTGCACGATCGGCCGCAGGTACACCCGCAGATACGCGCGTACCCAGTCGGCGGCGTCGAGTCCCGACCGGCGCACGAGCGCCGTCGCAACCGATGCGCCTGCGGCATCCCGGTGCAGCAGCGACGCCATCGTCGCGACGCGCTCGCCAGGGGCGACGAGGGGGAGCGGGCTCTCGCGCCACAGCGCCGCGAGCATCTTGCGATGCGCCGACGGCGTCGCCGTGCGGTGGTAGGCGTCGCCCGTGTAGCCGATCGACGCGTGCTCGCGCAGCACCCGGAAGCCCGCATCGCGCAGGGTCGCGTCTCCCGCCACGAGATCGTGCACCCAGTCGTTGATCGCGGGGGTCGCCCGCATGTAGGCGGGGGAGAGGCCGCGGAGGAACCCCATGTTCTGCACGGCGAGCGCCGTCTTGACGTAGTCGCGCTCGGGGCGCGAGCGGTTGAACATCGTGCGCACCGACTGCTGTGCGAGGTACTCATCGCGCCCTTCGCCGAGCAGCACGAGGTCGCGGCGCGCGAGGTCGGGCGCGAACGTGACGGCCACGCGGTGCTCCCACTGCCAGGGATGGACGGGCAGCAGGCGGTAGTCGGCGGGGTCGAGGCCGAGATCGTCGAGGCGAGCGGCGAACGCGGAACGCTCCTCGATGTCGAGCTGACCGCGCACGAGGGAGCCCTCGTCGAGGCCCGCACCGAGGGCGAGGTGCGAGCGCTCGCGCCGCGCCGCGAGCCACACGAGCCGGAAGGGCTGACCCGATTCGGGCGCGTAGGCCGCGTGCTCCGACACACCGAAGCCGATGCGCCCGTTGTTCGCGACGAACCCCGGATGCCCCTCGGTCATGGCGGCTTCGATCGTCTGGAAGTCGGCCGTCGCGAGTTCGTCGGCGCGCGGGCCGCCGCGGTGGAGCTTGAAGGCCGCGCTCGCGAGCGTCGAGGCGATCTCCTCGAGGTAGGTGGAGAGCAGCGGATCCGGGATGCCGAGCACGGCCTGCAGCTCGATGACGAGCTCCTGCGCGTCGAGCGGCGCCGGTGCACCGTCGACGAGCCGCTCGAGCGTGTCCTCCTCGATCACCCAGTGCTCCAGCGTGCCGACGCGCGCACGGAACCGGTACTCCGAGCCCGAGGTCTCCAGGCGCCAGGCCGAGGCCTCCTCGGCTTGCTGCCCATAGCCCGTGCTCTCGCCGAGCGCCCGTGTTCCGCACGTGCACTGCGTGGGCGCTCGGTCACAGCACGGGCTGTCGACGGCGGCCGCCTCCCGAACCGCGACGCCGGCCGCCTCCCGAACCGCGGCGGCGGCCGCGTCCCGAACCGCGTCGGCGGCCGCGTCCCGAACCGTGGCGCCGGCCGCCTCCCGAACCGTGGCGCCGGCCGCGGCATCCCGAACCGGCGTCAGCAGGCGCTCGTGCGTGAACTCGGCGATCGCTTTCGCGACGAGGTGCCGCTGCGCCGCCGCGAGATGCTCGGGCGTGAGGTGGGCCGCGGGGTTCATGCGAGTCCTCCCAGCGCAGAGGCGGCGAAGTCGTCGCGCGTGCACACCGACAGCGCAGCGCGCTTGACGCCGTCGCCCTCGGGCACGTCGACCTCGCGGAGCACGCGGAAGCCGGCGCGGGCGTTCTTGGCGGCGATGCGCGCGTTGCGCACGTCGGGTTCGACGACGACGCGCTCGGCGCCCAGCGTGGAGAAGCACCAGCGCATGACGGCCGCGAAGACGGCATCCGTGAGCCCGTGCCGGGGATGCCCAGCGGGCGGCGCGATGAGGATGTGCATGCCGACGTCCCCCTCGCGGGCGTCGTGGATGCCGGTGAGCACGACGTGCGCCGGGTCGTAGGTCTCGGCGAGGAAGGCGGGGTGCCCGTCGACGAGTCCGAGCCAGGAGTCCTGGCGTTGGTCGACGACGACCGCCGTGAGGTAGTCGCACACGTCCTCCTCGCTCAGCCGGCCCATGCCCCAGAACGCGGAGTGCGGGTCGGCGAGCCATGACCGCACGGTCGCGGCATCCCGTCTCGGATCCGTGCCCACGATCGCGATGTCGAAAGCCGTCGCGATGCTCACGCGCCCACCCCCGCCGGGATGAGCGCATCGTGCGGCAGGCCGAACTCCTGGAAGGCGATGCGCCGCTCGATCGGGTAGACCTCGCGGCCCGTGATCGCGGCGAGGATCGTCGAGTTGCGCCATGCGCCGAACCCCAGATCGGGGGCGGTGAGTCCGTGCGTGTGCTCTTCGCCGTTCTGCACGAACACCCGCCCGCGGCCGCCGTCGACCGAGTAGTCGCGCGCGACGTCGAGGCGTCCGAGCAGGTCATGGTCGAGGCTGTGGGCGATCGGGCCGAGGAACGCGGGCGTCTGCGCCGCGTAGCCGGTCGCGAGCACCATCGCGTGAGTCTCGCGCTCGTACGTCTGGTCGAGCTGCCCGTGCCGCAGGCGAAGTCGGAAGCGCTCGCCGTCCCATTCGGCGTCCTCGACGGAGGTGTCGGTGAGGAGCGTCGTCGGCACGGGACCCGACGCGCTCAGCCGGTACAGCGTGTCGTAGATCTCATCGACGAGGTCGCCCGAGATGCCCTTGTGCAGGCTGCGCTGCTCGCGCCCGAGGTGCTGGCGCATCCCGAGCGGCAGGACGTGAAAGTGGTCGGTGTACTCGGGCGACGTCATCTCGAGCGTCAGTTTCGTGTACTCCATCGGGAAGAACCGCGGCGACCGCGTGACCCAGTCGAGGCGATAGCCGCCCTCGCGGATGCCCTGCAGCAGGTCGAGATAGATCTCGGCAGCCGACTGCCCGCTTCCGACGACGGTGAGGGATGCCGCACCCCGAAGCTCGTCACGGTTCGGAAGGTACTCGGAACTGTGGATGACGGGGCCGGCGAGGTCGCGCAGAGCGTCGGGCACGACGGGCTGCGTTCCGACGCCGAGCACGACGTGGCGGGCGCGGATGATCTCCTCCCGTCCGTCGTCGATGCGCAGCGCACGCACGAGGTAGGTGTCGTCGACGGCGTCGTGCTCGATCGCGACGACCTCGCGGCCCCACCGCAGCGTCGACAGCTGCGCGCTCGCCCAACGGCAGTATGCGTCGTACTCGACGCGCAGCGGGTAGACGTTCTCGCGGATGTAGAAGGGATAGAGCCGGCCCGTCTGCTTGAGCCAGTTGAGGAACGAGAACCGCGACGTCGGATCGGCCATCGTGACGAGGTCGGCGAGGAACGGCACCTGGATCGTCGCGCCCTCGAGCATCATGCCGTGGTGCCAGCGGAAGTCGTCGGCGCGGTCGAGGAACACGGCATCGAGCGCGAGCGGTTCGGCAAGGCAGGCCAGGCCCAGGTTGAACGGCCCGATGCCGATGCCGACCAGGTCGTATGGGCGGGTCATGCGCGGGCCTCCGTCGTGGTGAGCTCGTCGCCGATGCCGGCGAGCGTCAGGGCGGTGTCCTTCACGAGCGCGAGCACCGCGCGGATGTCGTCGAGGGTCGTCTCGGGGTTGAGGAGGGTGAGCTTGAGGCAGGGTCGGCCGTCGATCACGGTCTTCGCGACGAGCGCGCGCCCGGAGTCGAACAGCACCCGGCGTACGCGCGGCACGAGGGCGTCGTGGGTCGCGGCATCCGTCCCCTCGGGGATGGCGCGGAACAGGACGGTGCTCAGCTGCGACCGGCCGACGAGCTCGAGCTCCGGGTCGCGCGCGATCTCGTCGTGCACGGCGGCGGTGAGGTCGACCACGCGGTCGAACAGCTCGCCGACGCGGACGGCTCCGAGCGCGCGGAGAGTCGTCCAGAGCTTCAGCGCGTCGAAGCGGCGCGTCGTCTGCAGCGACTTGTCGACCTGATTCGGTTCGGCGTTCGCGACCGGGTTGAGGTAGTCGGCGTGCCACGCGCCGGCGGCGAGATCGACGGCATCCCGCACCATGATCGCGCTGGACGAGACGGGCTGGAAGAAGCTCTTGTGGAAGTCGACGGTCACCGAGCGGGCGCGCTCGATCCCGTCGATGAGGTCGCGCCGCGTCGGCGAGACGAGCAGCCCGCAGCCGTACGCCGCATCGACGTGCAGCCACACCCCGTGCGCGTCGGCGGCGTCGGCGATCGAGGCGACCGGGTCGATGACTCCGCGGTCGGTCGTGCCCGCCGTCGCGACGATCGCCATCGGGATGCGGCCTGCTCGTCTGATCGCGCCCAGGGTCGCCCTCAGCGCTGTGGCATCCATGCGTCCCTCGCCGTCATCGGGCACGGTGACGACGGCGTCATCGGCCAGACCGAACAGGAGTGCCGCCTTGTCGACGCTGAAGTGGCTCGACGCCGTCGCGAGGATGTTGAGGCGGGGGAGCAGATCGGCGCGCTCGCCGTCGTGACGGGCGAGCGTCCACTCGCGGGCGAGGAGCATCGCGTGCAGGTTCGACTGCGTGCCACCCGACGTGAAGACGCCGTCGCCGTGGGCGAAGCCGATGCGCGCGGCGGTCCAGTCCACGATGCGGCGCTCGATGAGCGTGCCGACGGTCGACTGATCGTACGTGTCGACCGACGTGTTGACGGCAGCGAGCACGGCCTCGGCCGCGACCGCCGGAAGTGCGACGGGACAGTTCAGGTGCGCGACGTACGCGGGATCGTGGAACCACACCGCGTGCTCGAGGAACAGCCCGTCGAGCTCGCGGATGGCCTTCTCGGAGCCGATGCCGTCGCCGTCGAGGTCTGTCGCGTCGACGAGCCGCTGCAGCTCCTGACGGCTCGCGCCCGAGAAGGGCTGGCTCACGCCGGCGAACCGGGCGGCGAGCATGCCGGTCGTGGTCTCGAGAAGGTCGGCGTAGTCGGCCGCGGAGGACCCGTTCAGCAGTTCGTGCACGTGGCTCGGCTCCATCTTTCGGTGGACTGGGGGCCGCGAGCATCGTCGGTCGCGAGGTAAGCGTTGCCTAACCTAACCTGCTCGCTTCGTCGGAATCAACCTTCTTTTCTCGTGTTACGTCGGGTGATGGATGCCGCGCGCCACGCCCGGGATGCAGCCGAACTGGCCTCGATTCGCGCCTCGGCGAGGCATCGGCTAAGCTCATCTAGTGCCTCCGCGCCGACTCGTGCGGAGGCCGTGCGCCCGTAGCTCAATGGATAGAGCATCTGACTACGGATCAGAAGGTTAGGGGTTCGAGTCCCTTCGGGCGCGCACTGTGTTGAGACAGTAATCATCGAAAACCCGCGGATTTCCGCGGGTTTTCGTGTTTCTGTCGGAAGGGCGCGCGACACGTGGCGCCACACGCACCCGCACCTCGTTCCTCCCTCAGTCGGACCACTTGGAGAGGGGCCGCCTGGCGTAGAGCTGGATGGGAGTCCAACCTGGATTGGTCCGACCATGATCCGGTCGGCGGGGTCCGCGCGGTCGACGTCATGCGCGGGCGACAACTGGACGCTATGCGGTTGAGTTCGGTGAGGTGGCCTCAGGAAGTCCGATTTCGGTGGATCGAACGCGGTCGATGACGTCCCGGATCTCGGCGAGGTGGATGCGCATGGCGTAGTCGGCGGCTTCGGCGTCGTGGGCGGTGAGAGCGGCCAGAATGCGGGTGTGTCCCGCATGGGAGAGGCGCCGGCCCTCGCCTTCGAGATGCGAGTACACGCGAGCTTCGACCGTCCAGGAGGCGGTGAGCTCACCGAGGGTCGCGAACAGTGGATTGGCGGTGGCCTGGGCGATCGCGGTGTGGAAGCCGATGTCCAGGCTCGCGGACTGATCGGAGTCGGTCTCGCGTGCAGACCGATCCAGGAGATCGCTCAGCGCGGCCAGCTGCTGACGACCGATGCGGAGAGCGGCGAGCCGAGCGATCCGGGGCTCTATTTCGGCACGGAATTCCGCGGAGTGCTCGAATTCCGCTGCAACGCCTTCGAGGCGGGCTGCGAGCGCGGCCGTGAGTGGAATCGACAGGCTGACGCGGTTGGCGCTTCCCTGTCGCCGTTCCACGAGCCCGAGGCTGTCGAGCCGGGTCAGGGCCTCCCTGAGTGCGTTGCGTGAGACGCCGAGGTCGCGGGCGAGTGTCCGTTCAGGCGGAAGGGCCACCCCGGGAGCGAGAGCGCCCGTGACGATGAGGCGTTCGAGGTAGCCGAAGATGTCGTCGGCAATGAGGGAGTGGGTGCGTTTCAGCGGACCCAGGACCATGTCAGCGCTAACAGGCACGTGCAGGCGTCATCTCCTACTTGTCGAGAGCTCGGGCCTGGCGACCCATCCCTGCAAGTCTCCCATGGGCCTCACGAATGACAGCCGAATGTCGGCTGGCGACCCCGTGTGACCAGCCTGTTTCGCGATCCGCTGGCGTGTAAATACTGCATTACGGTCCTACCAATTGGCCCAGTGGTGTGCGCGTCGGCTTCTAGCTTGGGTTCCAATCGCGCCGGCTAGGTGAACGGCGGCATCTGAGCGGAGATCGGTATGAAGATCCTGAAGAACCCGGCTGTGCAGATCGGCGGCGGTGCGATCCTCGGCATCGTGTTCGGTCTGATCGTCGGAGAGTGGGCCGCGAACCTCAAGTTCATCGGCGATCTGTTCATCCGGCTCATCCAGATGGCGATCGTTCCCCTCGTCATGTCATCTGTGATCGTCGCGACCGGGTCGATGACCGGTTCCGGGATGGGCAAGATGGCGTTGCGCACCTTCAAGTGGATGATCGGCTTCTCGATCGTCGCCGCGGTGATCGCCTGGGGGATCAGTGTGATCGTCCAGCCCGGAGCGGGGATCGACTTCGCCTCGGGTGTGGACCCTGCACTTGAGGAGTCGGTCGGCGAGGCCGCCGGCTGGCAGGACACTTTGCTGAACTTCGTCTCCACGAACATCTTCGCCGCCATGTCGACGGCGACGATGGTGCCGATCATCATCTTCTCGCTGCTGTTCGGTGTCGCGTTGAACGCCTACATCACGAGGACCGGGAACCGGATGGTGCTGGACTTCTTCGACCAGATCCAGCAGGTCGTGCTCACCATGATCCGCTTCGTGATGCTGATCGCCCCGATCGGGGTGTTCTGCCTGCTGGCCAGTCTCGCCGGGACCGTCGGATTCGCCGTCGTCACCAGCGCTCTGAAGTACCTCGGCTCGACCCTGCTCGGGGTCCTGATCGTCCTCGCACTGTTCGTGCTCGTCGTATGGCTGCGCACGCACCTCAATCCTGCGCGGCTGCCCGCCAAGCTCACCGACCAGACGGTGATCGCCATCACGACGACAAGCTCGGCAGTCACCTTCCCGACCGTGCTGCGGACCGCGATCGAAAAGGTCGGCGTGAGCCAGCGGGTGGCGAACTTCACCCTGTCTGTGGGGCTCACGATGGGCTCGTACGGTGCGGTGCTCAACTACATGATCGTCGTCATGTTCCTCGCCCAGTCGGGCGACATCACCCTCGACTTCGGCACGATCGTGCTCGCGATGGCCCTCGCGATCCTCTTGAACATGGGCACCATCACGGTTCCCGGCGGCTTCCCCGTCGTCGCGATGTTCCTCGCCACCTCGCTCGGGCTGCCGTTCGAGGCCGTGGGTCTGCTGATCGCGGTCGACTGGTTCGCCGGGATCTTCCGCACCTTCCTCAACGTCAACGGCGACACCTTCGTCGCCATGCTGGTCGCCAACGCCAGCAACGAGATCGACCGCGACGTCTACTACGGCAAGAAGAAGGTCGTCACGGACGCCCTCGATCTGGACAAGATGAGGGACCAGTTCGAAAAAGCCGACGCCGCCGACTGATCTGCCCAGCGCACCCGAAGCACGGCCCCCAAAGCGTCCCGCGTCGCGAAAGGCCCCTCCATGGACCTCGAACTCCCGCTGTGGTTCGAGATCGGATCCCTGCTGATCCTCTCCCTGATCCTGCTCGCGGATCTGCTGCTCATCCTCAAGCGGCCACACATCCCCTCCGCCAGGGAGTCGACGCTGTGGGTCGTGTTCTACGTATGCCTCGCCCTCATCTTCGCGGGACTGATGTGGATCATCGCCGGTCCGGAGTACGCCGGGCAGTTCGTCGCGGGCTGGCTCACCGAGTACAGCCTGTCGATCGACAACCTGTTCGTCTTCGTTCTGATCATGAGCCAGTTCGTGGTGCCGCGCCGCTACCAGCAGGAGGTGCTGATGGTGGGCATCATCATCGCGCTCGTGCTGCGCGGCATCTTCATTCTCCTGGGCGCGGCGATCATCGAGGAGTTCAGCTGGGTGTTCTACATCTTCGGTGCGTTCCTGGTGTGGACGGCGTGGCGCCAGGCGTTCCCCGGCGGCGAGCACGACTCCCAAGTCAAGGAGGAGAGCTTCGTCGTGCGGATGCTCCGCCGGACGATCGCCATAAGCGACCAGTACGACGGCGCGAAGATCCGCACGGTCGTGGACGGCAAGAAGATGTGGACGCCCATGATCATCGTCTTCGCGGCGATCGGCGTGACCGACCTGCTGTTCGCGATCGACTCGATCCCCGCGATCTTCGGCATCACCCAGAGCGCGTTCATCGTCTTCGCGGCGAACATCTTCGCGCTGATGGGTCTGCGCCAGCTCTACTTCCTTCTCGGCGACCTGCTCGACCGACTGCGATATCTGCACTACGGCATCGCGTTCATCCTCGGCTTCATCGGTCTGAAGCTCGTCTTCCACGCCATGCACGTCAACGAGCTGCCGTTCATCAACGGCGGCGAGCCGATCGAGTGGGCACCCGAGATCTCGACCTGGATGTCTCTGGGCATCATCGTGATCTCGATGGCCGTCGCGACCGTCGCGAGCCTCCTCGCGTCCTCGCGTGAGAAGCGACTGAGTCGTCAGGGCGGCACGTGGTGATCGATGCAAGCACCACGGCCACGGGGTAGGGGGATCCGAGCGGAATAACGTGAAGTAAGGTAATCATGTAGTAGCGTACTGATATGGATTCCCCGCTTCTGCTCGACCGGTTGCTGCAGATCGCGGACCTTTTCCAGCGGGATATGGCGCGCGAGTACGACGGCACCCCGCTCTCCCCTGCGCGCATGGGGGTCCTGTGGACGATTCATCACTCCGGGCCGGTGCAACAGCACACCATCGCGGCGGCCCTGAACGTCACGCCACGGAACATCACCGGTCTGGTGGATGCGCTGGAGGCGGTGGGCTACGTCGAGCGCATCCCGGATCCGACCGACCGCAGGGCGCGTCTGGTCGGGTTGACCCCGCAGGGTCACGAGCTCATGGAGCGCACCGTCCGAGAGCACGCCGCGCTGAACGCCACCCTTCTTGCCTCGGTCCGGGCAGCCGACCGGGACCGCGTCGAGGTGGCGATCGCAGCGATCGCTGACCGCCTCGCCCAGCTGGTCTCGGAGGCCGCCAAGGCGGACAAGGCGCGTGCGTCTTGACCCCACGGGCGTCACCGCCTCCCGCCCGGCGACGTTGTCGCTGCTCGCCCGGGCAGTGCTCATGGAACTCAAGATCTACAGCAGCATCGGCAGGGCGATCGCACGCCGCCCCGCGATCGACCCCGGTGGTTCCGGATTCTCCTACCACCGGCCCGTCATGACGATCCTGATCGTCTTCATCGCACTGTCGGCGCTCGAGATCCCGATCCTCGACCTCATCGTGCACCGATGGCCGGTGGTTCGGATCGTGGTGCTCATCATCGGGATCTGGGGACTGACCTGGATGATCGGACTTCTCTGCGCATACTTCATGCGCCCCCATGTCGTCAGCCCCCGTGGCCTCCATATCCGGGAAGGGCTCGAGATCGACATCTTCCTCAACTGGGACGACATCGCCTCGGTCGCCCGCGTCCGCCAGGTCGATCCGCCCAAGACGGCCAGATTCACCACCACCGACGGGCGGACCCAGCTCTCCCTGCGGATGCAAGACGAAGTCAACATCGAGATCCGACTGGAACGCCCCACAACGGTGCGGCTACCCGGGCGACCGCCCAAAGGCGGCGCGCAAGAGGCCGAGATCATCCGGATCTGGACCGACAACCCCGTCGGTTACCTCAAGGCCGTCGACGAACACATGCCCTGAGCGTCAGCACGCATTCCGTGCCTGGCGCCGAACCCCGCCTCGAACGAGGCCGGTAGTGGCCGCCGTACTGACGCAGTACCGTGAACTTGCCAGATGCGCGGAAGGGGTCGATGATGCCTGCGGAGTCTGCGCGTCCGCTGGGCCCGTGGGGGAGGTTTGTGGCCCTGTTCCTCGGCGTCCCGCCGATCGCGGTGCTCGCTGCCGATGAGGAGGAATGCGACGACCCGGTCCCTCCTCCGGATCGAGAGCATCATTGAGGCTCCTACGCGCTAATCCTTTCGGAGCGTGAGATTCAGCTGCTTGGAGAGTTCACGAAGCCGCTCCTGCCTCGCTCGCGCGAGATCCCTCTGGGCTTGTATCGCCTCAGCGTCATCCGCCCGCAGACGTGGCTGCACAGGCGCGTCCAGGTCCTCGACGACTTTGATCGTGCCCGCGACCACCTCGCTCGTGATCGCGTTCGCCCGAACCGCACTTCTGGACTCTCGATAGCTGAGGATCGAGACCACGAGCGCCCCCACGGCGATCAGCGCTCCCGCCAGTGAAGCGGATGCCCCGATCCACGCAGGAATCGCAACACCCCAGAGGTCGGTCGGGTCGGCTGTCACATAGACGTCCATGGCGCGAGGCTAGAAGAGGGCGTACCTCACATCGAGCGCGACACGCTTCGCCGTGGTGAGAGCGCCCTCGCACGCGGGATCCAGACTGAGCGAACCCTGTCGGGCAACCCTAAGCTCGACTCTGTGAGCGCGCAGCCCGTCATCCGTGAAGTCCTCGTCGACCAGCTCCTGCCGGCACCGCTTCCGACAACCCATGTCGAGATCCGCCGGATCACGATGGCGCCCAACACCGCGGCAGGTGCACATCTCCACAACGGGCCTGTCTTCGGCTCGATCGAGCGCGGCGCTGTGATCTTCCGGATCGGCGACGAGCCCGCTGCCATACTCCGTGCCGGAGACATCTTCTACGAACCCGCCGGCGTCGTGGTCTCCCAATTCGACGCGACCGAAGACGGCGCCGTCTTCCTCGGCTACTTCCTCCTCACCGAAGAACAAACCAGCGAGCTCACCCACCTCGCCGCCGGCTGAACAGCGTACAGTCGTCCTCGCGGGCGCTGTCAGACGAACAAGGTTGCCGTTCTCGGCTCTCGCCCGTGCGTCCGAGTTCGATGTATCAGCCGCACCCCGTCGTCCTCTCAGACACTGATCGGCCTGGCGCCGATGGTCCGCGCAGCGGGCCCGCCGGGTCCAGGGGGTGCGTTGCATGGGCGACCAGAGGACTTCAGAATTCGGACCGGCGGAGGCGGCATCCCCGGCGGCGGCACCCTTCTCGGTGACCGGACCGGCGGCGGCCACGCTCGACGGCGACCGTCGCGGTGTCACCTCATTCGTCGTCGCCAACACGACGGGGCGACCCGTGACGGCGCGCCTGCTCGTGCAACCGGTGGACGGCGCCGACGTGGCGTGGTTCACGCTCGACGGGCCGACAGACCGACCGATGACCGTCGCAGCGACGCTGACCGCACAGGTGCGCATCGCAGTCCCGCCCGCCGTGCCTGCAGGCAAGCGCGGAGTCCGGCTCGACGCCGCGCTCGAGGAAGCTCCCGAGCAACTCGCGTCGGGACCGACGGTCGCCTTCACCGTCTCCGAGCCGAAGAAGAAGCCCCCGTTCAGGTGGTGGATCATCGCGGTCATCGTGGGAGCCCTGCTCGTGCTCGGTGGCGGCGCGTGGGCGATCTGGGCTTTGGTCGTCCCGCACGACGATCCGACTTCGAACAGCCAGGTGACCGCGCCGCCGGCTGCGGCCGACAAGTGCCGGACCGGCTACGTCTACCGCCTCGCCCGCCCCGATGACCTCGTGTGCGTGCTGCCCGCGTCGGCGGCGCAGGTCATCAACGACAACGACCCGCTCACGCAGGCGCAGCGCAAGTACAACCCGCCCGACCCGACCCGCCCCTACGGCGTCGACGAGTGCCTCCCGGGTTGGGTCTGGCGCAACGCCTACTCGGGCGACGTGGCGTGTGTCACCGTCGACACCCGCACCAGGACGGCGCAGGAGAATGCGGATGCCTCCACCCACGCGGCGCCCTAGAACACAAGACGCGCTCCCGACACAGACGTGACGCACTCGTCGCGGACGCCGCGTGGACGTCCACGACACAGCAGCTCAGAGGTCGGCCTGTGCGTCCGGGTCGTCAGCGAGCCGGTCCGCTTCGCGGGCTACGGCCTCCTGCTCGGCCTCGCTCAGCGGCGGGAGGCCGACCTCGTCAGCCGGAATGCCCGCATACGGGTCGGCGCCGGGGAACTCCTGACTGAAGGAGCCCGCGACGACTCCCCCCGGGGGGACCTCGTCTCCGGCGGCGCCCAGCAGCGTCTCTTCTCCGGCAGCCTGCTCCGGTACGTCGTCTCCGAGGTGCTTACGATGCCACTCGCCGCTCATGTTCACTCCCACCAGTTCCACCAACGCCACACCGATCATCATCGAGATGGTCGAAATCTGGCAAGGGGCGGATCGTCGGCATCACCCACGGAGTCGTCATGATCGCCATACGATCGCGGAGTGACGTCACCGAACCCCGCCGTCGTCGAGCCCGGCATCTACGAGCATTTCAAGGGCGCCCGTTACGAAGTGATCGGCACGGGGCGGCACAGCGAGACCGAGGAGCACCTCGTCTTCTACCGCAAGCTCTATGACGACTACAGCTTCTGGGTGCGCCCGCTCGACATGTTCCTCGAGTCCGTCAGCCGCGACGGCTACGAGGGCCCACGGTTCATCCGCATCGCCTGACGACAGGGCGCTCGAGCATGACGTTCCGGCCGCCGACTCGGGAGGTCAAGATAATGGACTCATGTCCTCCTCCGCTGAGCGCCGCTCGAACCCGACGGCCTGGGCCGCGTTCTGGTTCGGGCTGGCCGGCCTCGTGCTCATGCCGATCCCGCTGTTCATCGGACTGATCCTCGGTGGCGCCCTTTCCGTCGTCGCCGCAGTTCTCGCAGTGATCGGCCTCCTCAAGGGACTCGCGCGCGGCGGCAAGGGCATCGCTCCCGTCGTGTTCGCCGCCATCTTCATCGCCCTCACGTGGGGTGGCATCTCGATCGGCGGCGGCACCGTCTGGTAGGTCGGCCGACCTGTGACCGGGTATGAGCCGTCGGCACCGGAGGCCCGGGACGCCGCGCACTGATCGCTCGGACATCGAGGATCTCGTCGCGCGGGTGAGATCGCACGTCGGTGTGCGGTGACCTGTCAGTAGCCTGGGCACCATCCGGCGAAGCACGTTGGCGCATCGAGGGAGAGCAGCCAGATGAGAACACTTCGATACTCGATCAACGTCACTCTTGACGGCTGCTGCCATCACGAGGCGGGGCTTCCGCCCGACGATGAGTCGATGCGCTACTGGACTGAGGAGATGGCACGCGCTGATGCGCTGCTGTTCGGCCGCGTGACCTACGAGATGATGGAGTCCGCGTGGCGGCGGCCGACCTCGGGCGGGTGGCCGGACTGGATGGACGCGTGGCAGATCCCGTTCGCGGAGGCCATCGACCAGGCCAAGAAGTACGTCGTGTCGAGCACGCTCAGCAGTGTCGATTGGAATGCCGAGCTCGTGCGAGGCGACATCGGACGTGCGGTTCAGAGGCTGAAGGAAGAGCCGGGAGAGGGCCTGTTCGTGGGCGGCGTGACGCTTCCTCTCGCGTTGGCCGATCTCGGACTGATCGACGAGTACGCGTTCGTCGTGCAGCCGGTCCTTGCCGGACACGGGCCCACGCTGCTGGCCGGTCTGCGCGAGCGCATCCAGCTCGAGCTGGTCGATCGTCAGGAGTTCCGGTCGGGAGCAGCCGCCATGCGGTACCGGCCCCTCCGAGGAACGACGTGAGGTGATTGGCCGGCGGTAGCGCCGCAGCCGGAGCGCGGCGACAGTCGAAGTCGTGTATCAGCGCGCCTCTCCGATCCTCTTCCCCATTGGCCTGTTGCATGCGGGTCAGGGGCCGCTCCACCAGCGGCGAGAAGGAGAAGAATCATGGCGCTGAACACCAGCCTCATCGCGATCATCGCGCGGAGGTACCCGCAGATCTGGGAGATCGTCGGCGGCGGCCCTGGCGGCGGCATCCGCACCCGCATCGACGCGGTGGCACTCAACCCCCAGCCGCTCCCGCCAGCGTTCCGGTACGGTGCGGCCGTGGCCCACCAGGTCGTGCAGACCGCCGCGACGGCTCACGCGCTGAAGGTCGCGTACGAGCCCGGCGACGACATCTGCCCGCCGCCGCGCCACTGGCCGCCGATCCCGTTCCCGTGGCCGCCCGAGCCCGACCCGTACCCGTGGCGCACCGCCGACGACGAGTTCGACGTCGACTACGCGCTCGGGCTTGCCGTCGCCCTGGAGGCGTCGGCGAATGCGTGGAGCCGGCTGGACGGCGCGGATGCACTCGAACGCCTCCACGACGTCGCCCTCAAGACCGCAATGGGGTCGGAGCGCGGCTGATCCAAGGTGAGGGATGCCCCGACCGGCCAGCCGGCTCGGTCGGGGCATCCGTCCGTGAGCGCAGACAGTCGGTGCAGTGGTCGTCGATCGCGACGTCGGCAAGCCGATCCTCGCGCGGCTTCTCAAAGCGGATGCTCTTCCATCCCGGTGCCGGCGCGATCAATATGGCCTTGTCGGCATCGAGCGGTTAGGGGTCATGATGAGCGTTTACCGAGTGATCGACGTCATCGGCACGAGTGCGTCGTCCTGGGAGGAAGCGGCCCGAGAGGCCATCACCACTGCCGCGGGGTCGTTGCACGACCTCCGCGTCGCCGAAGTGACGAAGCAGGACGTCGTCGTCGGCGAGGATGGGACGCTGCTGTTCCGGGCCCGGATCCAGCTCTCGTTCAAGTACGCCCCGGAGTAAGCGCACCTCCGATGTCGCTGCACCGCGGGATCGTGATCGACACCGCAGACCCGGCTGGGTCGGGTCGTCTGCGCGTCGAGGTACCCGACGTGAGCACGGAGTCCATGTGGGCGCCGACCCTGATTCCGCTGGGTGTCATCGATCTGCAGCTCCCCGCGGTCGGAACCGGTGTCTGGGTGGACTTCGAGTCGGACGACTTCTCGTCACCGGTCGTCCTGGGACTCATCGCGCCCACTCCGTAGCCTCCGCAGCCACGCAACGCCGGCAGACGAGCATCCTGAATAGGATTCGGCTGAGGCGCGAGCGAAGGAGATCGATTGGCGGAGGCAGGCTCTCGAGTGACCTGGGTGCTCGTGGATGGCGAGAACATCGACGCGACCCTGGGCACCTCGATTCTCAACAGGCGGCCACAACCGGACGAGCGACCGCGCTGGGACCGCCTGGTCGCGTTCGCGGAGAGGGTGTGGGGGCAGCCTGCGCGGGGCGTGTTCTACCTCAATGCGTCGACCGGCATCCCGATGCCGTTCGTGCAGGCGCTGAAGGCGATGGAGTACGTCGTCGTCCCGCTGTCCGGCGCGCCGGACGAGAAGGTGGTCGACATCGCCATCCAGCGGACGCTGCGCGCGCTCGACGGCCGCGCGGCCGATCTCATGCTCGTGAGCCATGACGGCGACTTCCTCCCGGACATCTCGAGCTTGATCGGCCCGCCGAGGCGCGTCGGGGTCGTCGCCTTCGCCGAGTTCCGCAACGCCGGATTCAATTCGCTCACCGGCCTCGAGAAATTCGACCTGGAGTACGACGCGCGGGTCTTCGACGCTCCTCTGTCACGCGTTCGCGTCATCCCGATCGACGAGTTCGACCCGAACACCTTCCTGGGCTGAGGCGACACCGGGTCCGTGCCCGACTACGCGGCTCCGGGCCGGCGCGCCGACCTCGCCGGCCTCCCGCCGGCCTTCCTCGGCTGGGGTGACATCGAGCTGTTCGCCGCGGAAGACCTCGCCTATTCCGACGCACTGCGGCGGGCCGGCGTGGACGTCGTGACCGACATCGTGCCGGGCGCACCCCATGGATTCGAGAACTGGGCCGGCGACACGCCCGTCGCGCAGGCGCTCATCGGCCGCGCCCAGGACTGGCTGAAGACCGCCGTCGCGGACGGCTGAGCGAGCGCCTGCCCGCTCACCGGTGCTCTCGGGGCCGCGCCCGATCGGTTAGCATTCGGGGATGCCGAACCCCGCGCCGATCGTCGACGTCCCGATCGGGGGCGAGGGAATTCGCCTCGGCCAGTTCATGAAGTTCGCGGGACTCCTCGACTCCGGTGGAGACGTGAAAGAGGCCATCATCGACGGCTACGTGACCGTGAACGGCGAGGTCGATCGCCGCCGCGGACGGCAGCTGCAGCTCGGCGACATCGTCGGCTTCGAGGGGCGCAGGGTCCGCGTCTGCCCCTGAGGTGTCGACGGGTCGCGAGCGCCTTGGGGTGGGCGTCAGCTATCCGTTGCGGCTTCGACCATGCGCGCGCTGCCCATCAGCCGCTCGGGAGTGAGGTGGATCGCGACGCGGCGGGGGTTCTCGCGCGGCTGGCGATAGCGCACGGCGTAGAGCGCGACGGCTTCAGCCACGGCCTCCGCGTCGCGATGGATGGTCGCGGCACCCTGGAAGGTGACCCAGTGGGCTCCGTCGAGCTGGCTGATCGTCGCCGTCCCGTTCCGCTCGACGTTGCGCACCTTCTGGGAATCGCCCGAGGTGATGATGCGCAGGATGCCGCCGTGGAAGGTGAACCCCACGGGCACGGTGTGTATCCCACCCCACGGCGCGAGGGTCGAGAGAGTCGCAAGATGGCGTTCGCGGACGAACTCGAATCCGGCAGGCGTCAGTTCTCGCACCCTCACACGCTAGCTCGCGGACGGCGGTTCCGGTCGACGCGCGCTACCGGCCGCACGGGCATGGGCACGCTGGGACCTGCTGAGGGCCGTCAGAGCTTGTAGCCGATCGCCCGCAGCAGATCCCTGCGGTCGGCGACGTCCTGTTCGGTCTCGACGCCGACAGGCGGCTCGCCGTCGATGACCCCCGCGACGCCCCGGCCGCCGCCTGCGACCGCGACGAGCACCTGCACCGGGTTGGCGGTGGCGCAGTAGATCGAGCAGACCTCGGGGACGGCTTTGATCTGGTTGAGCACGTTGACGGGGAACCCGTCGCGCAGCATCACCACGAAGCAGTGCCCGGCGCTGACGGCCAGCGCCGCCGCGACCGCGAGGTCGACGAGCGCCTCGTCGTTTCCCGTGCGTCTGACCAGCCGGGCACCGGATGCCTCGCAGAACGCGACGCCGAACTTCAAGGTGCCGCCGATCCCGGCGAGCGCCTCGTGCAGGTCTTCGACGGTCTTGATGAAGTGGGATTGGCCGACGATGACGTTGACGTCCTCAGGCTTCTCGAGCGGCACGACTTCGATGTCTACAGCCACGGCGCCTCCTTCGACGCCGCCAGGATAGCCCCCGACGAAGTCCGCCGCACCAGGAGGCGGAACGGACGATGGCATTCCACCGCGCGGCGGCTCAGAGGCGCAGGAGGGCTTCGGCGTTGCGGTGCGCGATGCGCTCGCGGTCCCCGACGAGCCCGTCGTCTTCACGAAGTTCGCCTCGTCCGTCGCTGGGCCGGTCACCGACGTGCGGCTGCCGGGCGACATCGTCCAGCGCATGCACTGACCCGCCGCCTCAGGCCGGGCTCGGGTCCGTCCACAGGTCGTGAGTGAGGGCGGACTGGATCTGCGCTTCGAGCCGGGTCGCGATCCCGGTCTGGTCGGGGCGGAGCAGCCACTGCAGCTGCAGTCCGTCCTGCAGTGCGATCAGATCGGAGGCGAAGCCGGCCGGATCGACGCCGGCGCGCAGAACACCGCGGTCGCGCGCGCTCTCGAGCGCCCGCGTCGTTCCGTCGAGGATGCGCGCGTAGTGCTGCGCGAAGTAGGCATGGGCGGGATGATCCGGGGCGGTCGCCTCGGCGCCGAGGACGACATAGAGCCGCACCAGTCCCGGGCGCTCCTCGTTGCGGCGGGCGAGGAGGACCATGCCCCGCAGCACCCCGAGTCCGCCGGCGCGGCGCGAACCGCTAGAGACGAACACCTCGCGGTCGAGCTGCTCGCGATGATCGAGCACTGCCATCAGGAGGTCTTCCTTGGTCTCGAAATGGTGGAACAGGCCCGCGCGCGAGATGCCCACGTCCGCGGCGATCTCGAGCACGGATGTGCCCTCGAAGCCGGCGCGGGCGAAGGCCTCGGCGGCGGCCTCGACGATCGCCTGTCGACGCAGGATGCCTTTCTGATAATGACCGTCCGCCACAACCCCTCCTGAAGAAAACCGGCACAGGTGCCGGTTTTCATGTTAGCGTCTCTTCCGCACGCCGGATCCCGGGGCGCGCCGCACCATCTCGACGAAGGAGTCAGAGTGTCTCAACCCACAGCAACCCCCGCCCCGTTCGCGGTCGACACACCGGGTCGTGAACCGCGGGGCTACACGCCCACGTACGCGCTCGCGACGTTCGGCCTGTTCTTCGCGATCCTGACCCCGATCATGGGCGGCCTGTCCGTCAAGGTGCAGGGGCTCGTCGGCCTCGAGGACGCCGCGGTGCAGCTCGGCCTCGTCATGGGCATCGGCTCGCTCTTCGCCCTCGTCTCGCAGCCGATCGCCGGTCGCCTGTCCGACGCGACGATGTCGAGGCTCGGCATGCGCCGCCCCTGGATCATCGCGGGCGTCGTGGGCACCTTCATCGGCCTCCTGATCGTCGGCATCGCGCCCAGCATCCCGCTCCTGCTCGTCGGCTGGTGCATCGCGCAGCTCATGAGCAACTTCGCGCAGGCCGCCGAGACCGCGACGATCGCCGACCAGGTGCCCGAGCACCGTCGCGGATTCGTCTCGGGCCTCGCGGGCGCCGGTACGCCGATCGCCCTGCTCGTCGGCGCGATCACGCTCAACTTCCTCCCCAATGACTTCCTGCGCGCCGTCGTCCCGGGCGCCGTGGGCCTCCTCTTCGGCCTTCTCTTCGCGTTCGTGCTCAAGGACAAGGTGCGCACCGAGCGCCGCGAAGAGCGCTTCACCGTTCTGAGCCTGCTGCTCACGTTCGTCTTCAACCCCCGCAAGTACCCCGACCTCGGGTGGGCGTGGCTCACGAAGTGCCTCATCATGTTCGGCTACGGCGCGACCGCCGCGTACCTCACGCTCTTCCTCGCCGACTCCTACGGCATGGACATCCCGCACCAGCTGCAGTTCAACCTGACCGCGACGCTCGTGTCGGTCGTCTTCCTCGTGATCACGAGCGTCGTAGGCGGCAAGCTCTCCGACAAGCTGCGCCGTCGCCGCATCTTCGTCTCGCTCGGCGGCATCCTCGTCGGCGTGGGCGTCATCATACTGGGCGTCTCGTCGTCGTTCGGTGAGGCCGGCCTGACGATCATCCTCGTCGCGGAAGCCATCATGGGCATCGGCGCCGGGCTGTTCTTCGCCGTCGACCAGGCGCTGTGCGTCGAGGTGCTGCCCAACCCGGACGACACTGCGAAGGACCTCGGCGTGCTCAACATCGCCAACACGCTGCCTGCGATGATCGCGCCGTTCCTCGCGGGAGTCGTGGTCATCCCGATGGGTAAGGCGCTGTTCGGCAACGGCTACACGACGTGGTTCATCATCGGCGGCCTCGTCGCCATCATCGGCGGCATCCTCGTGTACCGCATCCGCGGCGTCCGCTGAGCGTCGTCGCCACTTCACCGAAAGGAGGGATCATGCAGGAGATGACTTCCGTGCGATTCCCGTACCAGGACCAGACCCTCGACCCGCGCCGGCGGGCCCAGGACCTCGTATCGCGCATGACGCTCGAGGACAAGGCCGGGACGATGTTCCAGTCCATCGTGTCGGTCGGGCCGGTCGACAAGCCCGAGCCGCTGTTCGGACTGCCCTCGCTCGCGTCGCTGGTGATCAACCACCGCATCACGTACCTCTACGTCGTGGGCGACGCGGCGGACGCACGCGGGTTCGTGCAGTGGGCGAACGCGGCTCAGTCGCTCGCGCTCGGGTCGGGGCTCGGCATCCCGATCACCTTCTCGACGGATCCGCGCCACGGGTTCGTCGAGAACCCGGCTGCCTCATCGACGTCGAGCATGTTCTCGCAGTGGCCCGAGGCGATCGGCCTCGCGGCCCTGCGGTCGGAGGAGCTCGTCGAGCGCTTCGCCGACGTCATGCGGCAGGAGTACGTCTCGGTGGGGCTCCGCTCGGCGCTGCATCCGCAGATCGACGTCGCGACCGAGCCCCGCTGGGCGCGTGCCGGCGCGACCTTCGGCGAGGACGCCACGCTCACGGCGAAGCTCGGTGCCGCGTACATCCGGGGGCTCCAGGGCGACCGCCTCGGACCGGACTCGGTCATCGCGATGGCCAAGCACTTCCCGGGCGGCGGTCCGCAGAAAGACGGCGAGGACCCGCACTTCACCTACGGCAAGGAGCAGGTCTACCCCGGTGGACAGTTCCGCTACCACCTCGAGCCGTTCATCGCGGCGATCGAGGCGGGGGTCGGGCAGATGATGCCGTACTACGGGATGCCGGTGGGCACGGAGTACGACGAGGTCGGCTTCGCGTTCAACAAGGCCATCGTGACGTCGCTCCTGCGCGAGCAGCTCGGATTCGACGGCGTCGTCTGCACCGACTTCGGCCTGCTGACGGACGCCGACATCCTCGGTGCGCCGATGCCCGCACGCGCCTGGGGTCTCGAGAACACGACGCGCCACGATCGGATCGTGCGCCTGCTCGAAGCGGGCGTCGACCAGTTCGGCGGCGAGCTCTGCACGGAGGAGCTCGTCACCGTCGTCCGCAACGGTCGTGTGGACGAGGATCGCCTCGACACCTCCGTCGAGCGCCTGCTCGCCCACAAGTTCGAGCTCGGCCTGTTCGATCGGCCGCTCATCGACGAGGATGCGGCGGTCGCGGTCGCCGGAAACGCCGAGTTCCGGGCACTCGGCGACAAGGCGCAGCGCGAGGCGATGACACTCCTGACCAACGCGGGCACGCTGCCTCTCGGCGGTGACCTCAAGGTCTACGCCGAGAATCTCGACGTCTCCCGCGAGCAGAGCTGGACGCCCGTCGAGACGCCCGAGCAGGCGGAGGTCGCGATCCTCCGCATCAAGGCGCCGTTCGAGCCCCGCGGCCCGGGCTTCGAGCTGTTCTTCCACGCCGGATCGCTCGCGTTCGACGATGAGACGATGGCGCGGCTCACCGGCATCTGCCGAGCGGTGCCGACCGTCGTCGTGATCTCGCTCGACCGAGCCGCGGTGCTCGGCGAGCTCGTCGACAGTGCGGCCGCGATCGTCGCCGACTACGGTGCGAGCGACCAGGCCGTGCTCGACGTCCTGACCGGGCGCACCCGCCCCCTGGGCAAGCTCCCGTTCGATCTGCCGTCATCAATGGCCGCCGTCGAGGCGAGCCGAGAGGACACGCCGTTCGACACCGAGGACCCGGCGTTCCGGTTCGGACACGGCCTGCGATACAGCTGATCAGACCGGCCGCGCATGACCAGCAGGCCGTGACCGAATCGAACCGCGAAAGTCGGGTGCGAATCGGTCACGGCCTGCAGGCTTGGTGTCGAAGGGAGAACCCGTGATCGCCTCGCTCAACCGGCTGACGGACTACATCGACGCCCACCTCGACGACGAGATCGATGTCGCCGCGCTCGCGGTCGAGCTCGGCACGACGGAGTACCACCTCCGCCGCATGTTCTCGTCGCTGGCCGGCATGCCCCTGTCCGAGTACATCCGACGGCGGCGGATGACCGTCGCCGCAGCCGACGTGCTCGCGCAGGCGGAGCTGCTCGAGATCGCAGTGCGGTACGGCTACGGCTCGACCGAAGCGTTCGGTCGCGCCTTCCGATCGGTCCACGGCATCGCACTGGGCGATGCACGCCGAGACGGTGGTCCCCTTCGCATGCAGCCACGGCTCAGGTTCCGCCTGACCGTAGAAGGGAACATCACGATGGACACTCGCCTCACCGATCGCCCGGCCTTCCGGCTCGTCGGCTACGCCGCGCGCGTGCCGCTCATCCACGAGGGCGTCAATCCGCACATCCAGGCGCACATCGCCGGCATCCCGGCATCCGAGCATCAGCGGCTCAAAGGGCTCAGCGACACGGAGCCGGCCGGGCTCCTCCAGGTGAGCGCCGACGTCGACCCCGACTATGTCGAGGGCACCGAGCTGACCTACTTGCACGGTGTCGCCGTCAACCCGACGACACCGGTGCCGGAGGACCTGGACCTCATCGAGGTCCACGCGGGCGCATGGGCGGTGTTCCGCAGCGAAGGCGCGTACCCCGCCGTGCTGCAGTCGACCTGGGCCGCCACCGCGACCGACTGGTTCCCGTCCAACCCGTGGCGGCTGCGCCCCGGTCCCTCGATCGTCGCGATCCTCGACCGCGCCGCCGACTTCAGCACTGCCACCTGCGAGCTCTGGCTGCCCGTCGAGCGCGCCTGAGGCCGACGGCCACTCGGCTCGGGCGCGATGATGCGCGCCGGTCCCACCGGCGCGTGTGGTCGACTCGGCGTATGTCGGTATTTTTTTGTCAACATTCTTCCGGTACCATGGACATATCCCGCTCGACGACCGAGCGGGATCGGTTCACGGAAGAAGCGCATGACACACAACGCACACCTGGTCGACCGGGGGTCCTCCGTCGCCGGTCCCCGGGTCTCGGAGTACACGATCTCGTCGGTCTGCCTGAGGGGCTACGACTTCGCGCAGGCACTCGAGGTCGCGAAGCGGCTCGGATTCGACTCCCTCGATCTCGTTGGCCTGCGGGGGCTCTGCGAGCATGTGCCCGTGAACGGGAGCACCGCTGACCTCCGCGCGGCGGCGGAGGTCTTCCGGCGGTCCGGACTGCGCGGCGCGAGTGTGAACGCCGACCCGGGCTCGTTCGACGGCTTCGATGATGCTGAGGACGTGCGGCGCCGGATCGACGGTCTGCTGGGGTTCCTCGGCGAGGCCGAGCTGCCGCTGCTGGTGCTGCCGTGCGGCGAGAAGACCGCCGCGCCGCCGGCGGATCCGCAGATCTCGCGGATGGCGGATGCGTTGAACGGCGTGGCTGCGAGCGCGCGCGCCGCCGGCGTGAGGCTCGCGGTCGAGGCGCCGTACTTCGGCCGGCCGATCCACAGCCTGGAGCGCGCCGAGCAGCTCCTGGCCGCGCTCGACCCGGCGATCGAGCTCGCTTACGACGTGTCGCATGTCGAGGCGGCCGACGAATCGGTCGTCGCGGGCTGGGATCGATTCGCCGACCGCATCGGCATCGTGCATCTGCGCGATGCGGCGTCGGGCGACGTCCGCCGCGTGATCGGCGCGGGCCGCGTCGATTTCGCCGCGTTTCTGCACCAGGTGCGCGCGAGCGACTTCTCGGGAGACGTCGTGCTCGAGCTGGAGACGCAGAACAGCCCCTACGCATCCAAGGAAGACGAAGTGATGGCCGCGGCCCTGTACCTCGGTGCCATCGAACAGAAGGAGAGGGAGATCGTCCGATGAAGTACACGTCGATCGGCTCGAGCGGGCTGCAGGTCTCGAAAGTCACGCTCGGGTGCATGAGTTACGGCGACCCGGATGTCGGTTCGCACGGGTGGACCCTGCCCGAGGAGGAGAGCCGTGCGTTCATCCGCCAGGCGCTCGAGCTGGGGATCACCTCGTTCGACACGGCGAATAGCTACTCGCTCGGGCGCAGCGAGGAGATCGTCGGCAAGGCGATCAGGGATTTCTGCCGCCGTGAGGAAGTCGTCCTCGCGACGAAGGTCTACTTCCCGATGCGCCCCGGCCCGAACGGCGGCGGCCTGTCGCGTGGGCACATCCTCGAGCAGGTGGACGCGAGCCTGCGCCGCCTCGGCACGGACTACATCGACCTGTACCAGATCCACCGGTGGGACGACACGGTGCCGCTGGAGGAGACCCTCGAGACGCTGAACGACCTCGTGCGCGCCGGCAAGGTGCGCTACCTCGGCGCCTCGTCGATGTGGGCCTGGCAGTTCGCGAAGGCGCAGTTCACCGCGAAGATGCACGGCTGGGCGCCCTTCATCTCCATGCAGGCGCAGTACAACCTGCTCACCCGCGAGGACGAGCGCGAGATGTATCCGTTCTGCCTCGACCAGGGCGTCGGTGCGCTGCCGTGGAGCCCTCTCGCGCGCGGCAAGCTCACGCGCCCGTGGGATGAGAAGTCCGCCCGGTTCGACAGCGACCCGCTCGCACCGAGCCTGTATCACCAGAATGAGGCGGGCGACCGGAAGATCGTCGAGACCGTCTTCGCCATCGCCGAGGAGCGAGGTGTCGCACCGGCCCAGGTCGCGCTCGCCTGGGTGATGCACCAGCCCGTCGTCGCCTCGCCGATCGTCGGTGCGACGAAGCTCAAGCATCTCGACGATGCCGTCGCCGCCGTCGACCTCGAGCTGAGCGACGACGAGCTGCGCAGCCTGACCGAGCACTATGGGCCGCACGCGATGGAAGGGTTCGCCTGATGACGACGGTCGAGATCTCGGGCGAGGCGTTCCTGGTCGACGGAGTCATCGCGAACGCGGGACGCACGGTGCGAGGCATCCCGGTTGACGGCCTCCTGCTCAACAGCCGGATGATCAACGGCATCTTCGACGACGTGAACCCCGAGACGCGTGCCCAGTGGGCGTATCCCGATTCGGGGGTGTGGGATGCCGAGCGCAACGTCGCCGAGTTCCTCGCGGCCATGGGGGAGTGGCGCGCGAAGGGGCTGGACGCCTTCACGATCGGCATCCAGGGTGGCAGCCCCCAGGGCTACAGCGAGACCCAGCCATGGGACAGCGGCGGGTTCGATTCGGACGGCGCACTGCGCCCCGCCTTTGCAGAGCGGCTCCGCCGCATCCTCGACGAGGCCGACCGCCTCGGCTTCGTCGTGATCGTGGATTACTTCTATCAGGGGCAGGAGATGCGCCTGGTGGATGAGGATGCCGTGCGTCGCGCGACTGTGGAGGCAACAGAGTTCCTGCTCGAGGGCGGCTGGCGCAACGTCATGGTCGAGATCGCGAACGAGTGCAACTTCGACTGGGAGTACACGCACAGCCGGAACATGCGCTGGGATCGCGTGCACGAGCTGATCGCCCTCGCCCAATCCGTCGAGCGCGATGGCCGGCGACTGTACGTGAGCACGAGCTTCGCCGCGATCGAGCCGATCATGACCGCTGAAGTGCTCCGCCAGGCGGACTGGGTGCTGCTGCACGGCAATGGCACGGAGCGACCGGAGCGGCTGTCGGAGATGGTCGCTCAGGTCAAGGCGATGCCCGAGTTCACGCCCAAGCCGATCATGTTCAACGAAGACGACCACTTCGACTTCGACCAGCCCCACAACCACATGGTTGAAGCGCTCCGCGCGGGCGCGTCATGGGGATACTTCGACCCCGGCTCGATCACCGTCTTCCCGCCCCAGCCCACGCTGGGCAACTATCGCGACGGCTATCAGGCCGTGCCGGTGAACTGGGGGATCAGCTCGGAGATCAAGCGCAGCTTCTTCGACGCGATCTCAGAGGTCTGACGTGATGACCATGAAAGAATGTCGACATTCAGTCTGTCCCGCGTGGGGAGATACATCATGGCCGCACCGGTCGCCTTCGACAAGCGGACTCTCCGTCAGCGCTGCACCGCCTACGTGCGGCAGGCGATCATCGCGGGGGATCTCGCTCCCGGCGAGCATGTCGTCGAGACGAAGCTCGCCGACGAGCTGAACGTCAGCCGGGGCACCGTCCGGGAAGCGCTCCGCCCCCTCGAGGCGGAGGGGCTGCTTGTCGACGACGGACGCGGCCACATGCTCGTCCGTGAGATGACCGCGAGTGAGATCGGTGACGTCTTCGATGTGCGCGCCGCGCTCGAGGTTCTCGCCGCGACGAAGCTCGCGAGCAGGGACGATCGCGAGGAGCTCGCCGACCGCCTGCGCACCGCGCTGGCACCGCTGCAGGACGAGTCGCTCGACTTCGCCGCTCAGCTCGAGTCCGACCTGGGGTTCCATGAACTGCTGTGCCGACTCACGGGCAATGCGACCCTCCTCACGTCGTGGCGACAGCTCATCGGCCAGATCGAGATGATGATCATCGCGGCCGGGCCCGCAAAGGCATTCGGGCGGATGCGGTACGCCGAGCACGTCGTGATCGCCGATGCGATCGCATCCGGGGATGAGTCACGGGTGCGCGAAGTCGTGATGACCCACATGGACGAATTCGCCTCGCGCTACCTCGGCGACAAGCTGCCCGTCGCCTGAGCGGCTTCCCCCGCAGCACTGAAGCCAGATGTCTTCTTGACAGCTGACGAATAAATGTCGACAATTAGCAGTATGAAGTTCTCTCCCGAAGAAGACGGCGACGTCCTGGCCGTCGGATTCATCGGCGTGGGGGCCATGGGTTCGCCGATGGCTCGTCACGCACTCGCGATCGGCCCCGTGACCGTCTTCGACGTCGACACCGCGCGGCTGGATGCACTTGCGATGCTCGGCGCACATGTCGCGCGCTCGCCTCGAGAGGTCGCCGAGCGGGCCGACGTCCTCGTGGTCATGGTGGCGACGCCGGTGCAGCTCGACACCGTCCTCTTCGGCGAGGACGGGGCGGAGCCGGAGCTTCGGGCCGGCCAGACGCTCATCGTGATGGCCTCCGTCGGCGTCGAGGCCGTCCGGGCGGTCGCCGCACGGCTCGAGGGGCGCGGCCTGCACATCGTCGACGCTCCCGTCACTGGGGGAGTCGCCCGCGCCGAGACTGCCGAGTTGACGATCCTCGCCGGCGGATCCGAGGCGGCGATCGCGGCTGCCCAGCCCGTGCTGCAGGCGATGTCGAAGACGGTCGCCCACTGTGGTCCTGCGGTGGGCGACGGCCAGGCCGTCAAGCTCGTGAATCAGCTCCTCTGCTCCGTCCACCTCGCCGCCGCCGCCGAGGCGCTCGCCTTCGCCGAGTCGCTGGGGCTCGACCCCGAGGTGGTGCTCGGTGCGATCCAGCACGGCGCGGCATCCTCGTTCATGCTCAGCGATCGTGGTCCCCGGATGCTGGCCGTCGACGAGCCGCCCGTGCTCAGCGCGATCGACATCTTCGTCAAGGACACGTCGCTCGTCCTCGATGCCGCCCGCGAGGCCGCATCGCTCGTTCCCCTCGCCGAGGTGGCCGCCGAGCGTTTCGGTCGCGCGCGGGAGCGCGGGTGGGGCCGACGGGACGACTCGAAGCTCATCGACCTCTACCTGACTGCGGAGAACTCCCGCCGCCCTGTCCCCACGCCGTGACCTGGCCGGAGGCCGCCGGGCGCGCGGCATCCGGTCGCTCGCCGTCGCGACGGGTCCGCGCGAGCAGCCGCCGGCACACCGGCGGAGCCGCGCTTCACCCGAAGAAGGCCCGGATGTCGCGCGCGAGCAGGTCAGGCTCCTCCGCCGCCGCGAAGTGCCCGCCGCGCGGCGCGACGGTCCACTGCCGGAGGTCATAGAGGCGCTCGTACCACTCCCGCGGCGGCTCGCCCTCGGGGACGAACTCGTGGGCGAACACCGAGATCGCGGTGGGAACCGACACGTAGTCATCGCTCGTGAGGTGCGTGCCGTGCCATCGCGCGTCGAAGTAGTCGCGCATCGACGACGTGATCGAGTTCGTGCACCAGTAGAGCGTGAGCAGCGTCAGCAGGAAGTCGGTGCCGAAGTGCCGGTCGACCTCGCCGCCGCTGTCGCTCCACGCCCGCCACTTCTCGATGAGCCAGGCAGCCATGCCGGCGGGTGAATCCGACAGCCCGTAGCCGAGCGTCTGGGGGCGGGTCGATTGGATGCTGCTGTACCCGCGCTCCGTGGCATCCCATCGTGCGACGTGCTCGAGGTAGGCGCGCTCGCTCTGGGTCAACGGAGCGGAATCGGGGCCGAGCATGGGATGCATCTCCGGGGTCGTCAGCAGGATGCCGGTGAGCCGCTCGGGCGCGCGCAGGGCGAGATGCGTCGTGACCGCCGCTCCGAAGTCTCCGCCGACCGCGCCGAACTGCTCGTAGCCGAGGGCGTCCATGAGCTCGAGCCACAGTCCTGCGGTGTAGGCCGCGTCGACCCCCACCTTCACGGGCCGGGACGAGAAGCCGTACCCGGGCATCGACGGGACGATGAGGTCGAACTCCTCCGACAGCCGGTCGACGAGCGGCAGCATCTCCACGAAGCAACTCGGCCATCCGTGCGTCAGCATCAGTGCCGGCTTTCCGCGACGCTCGTGGACGAAGTGCAGTCGCGCGTCCGCGAGGTCGAGGGTGGACTGGGGATACGCGTTGAGGCGCGCCTCCTGCCTCCGCCAGTCGAAGCGGCCGCCCCATTGCTCGACCAGCTCCTGGAGGTACGCCAGATCCGTGCCTTGGCTCCATGGCTCGCCGGGCGCATCGTCGGGCCAGCGCGTGGAGCGCAGACGTGCCCGCAGATCGCTCAGCACGCTCTCCGGGATGGCGATCGTGAAGGGTTCGGGGCCCATGCCGGAATCATCGCAGAGTCCAGCACCGGTCTGGTGCGAGGCCATCCGGCTTGGCAGGCTCGCATCATGAACACACCGGAGTGGGTTGAGCACCGCGGGCTGGTGGCCTGGGTGAACGAGATGGCCGAGCTGTGCAAGCCGGCCGATATTCATTGGTGCGATGGCTCGCAGTCGGAGTATGACGAGCTGTGCGAGCAGCTGGTCGAGTCGGGGGCTTTCATCAGGCTGAATCCGCAGAAGCGGCCGCGGAGCTTCCTGGCGCGGAGTGATCCGAGCGATGTCGCGCGGGTGGAGGAGCGCACGTTCATCTGTGCGCGCAGCGAGGAGGATGCCGGGCCGACGAACAACTGGATGGATCCGCGGGCGATGATGGGGATCCTGCGGGGGCTGTTCGCGGGGTCGATGGTGGGCCGGACGATGTATGTCGTGCCGTTCAGCATGGGCCCGCTGGGATCGCCGATCGCGCAGTTGGGGGTGCAGATCACGGACTCGCCGTACGCGGTGGTGAGCATGCGGATCATGACGCGGATGGGTCGTGCGGCGGCCGAGGTGCTCGGTGCAGATGGGGAGTTCGTGCCGTGCATGCACAGCGTCGGCGCGCCGCTGGCCGAGGGGGAGCAGGATGCCGCGTGGCCGTGCAATCCGACGGAGAAGTACATCGTGCACTTCCCCGAGTCGCGGGAGATCTGGTCGTACGGGTCGGGCTACGGCGGCAACGCGCTGCTGGGGAAGAAGTGCCTCGCGCTGCGGATCGCGTCCACGATGGCGCGGGATGAGGGGTGGCTGGCCGAGCACATGCTGATCCTCGGGGTGACCGATCCGGAGGGGGAGAAGACCTACGTCGCGGCGGCGTTCCCATCCGCGTGCGGCAAGACGAACTTCGCGATGCTCGTGCCCCCGCCCGCGTTCACCGATCAGGGGTGGAAGGTCACCACGGTCGGTGACGACATCGCGTGGATCAAGCCGGGGGAGAACGGCCGGCTGATGGCGATCAACCCGGAGGCGGGGTATTTCGGCGTCGCGCCGGGCACGTCGTATGCGACGAACCCGAACGCGATGGAGTCGATCCGCTCCGACACGATCTTCACCAACGTCGCGCTCACCGACGACGGCGACGTGTGGTGGGAGGGCATGGACGGGCCCACGCCCGAGCACCTGATCGACTGGCAGGGCCACGACTGGACGCCCGCGTCCGACACCAAGGCCGCGCACCCCAACTCCCGGTTCACCTCGCCGGCGACGCTCAACCCCGCGTTGGACGAGTCGTGGGACGACCCCGCCGGGGTGCCGATCCGCGCGTTCGTGTTCGGCGGCCGCCGCGCCGGCACCATCCCGCTCGTGGTGCAGAGCTTCAACTGGGCGTTCGGGGTGTACATGGCCGCGACGATGGGCTCGGAGACCACCGCCGCTGCGTTCGGCAAGCAGGGTGTCGTACGCCGCGACCCGTTCGCGATGCTCCCGTTCTCCGGGTACCACATGGGCGACTACGTCAACCACTGGCTCGCGCTGGGCCGCACGGTCCGCAACCCTCCCCGGATCTTCGAGGTGAACTGGTTCCGCCGCGACGAGGACGGCAAGTTCCTCTGGCCCGGGTTCGGCGAGAACATGCGCGTGCTGCAGTGGATCGTGGCCCGCTCCCGCGGCCGGGCGCTGGGCATCGAGAGCCCCCTGGGATGGATGCCCCGCTACGAGGACCTCACTTGGGACGGCCTGGACTTCTCCGAGCAGGACTTCTTCTCCTGCATGGCGATCAACCGCGTCGACTGGACCGCCGAACTCCTGGACGTGGAAGAGCTGTTCATGAAGCTCTACAACCGCCTCCCCAAGGAGATGGAGATGATCCGCTCCCTCACCACCAGCGCCCTGTGGCGCTCCCCGAAGAACTGGGAGATGAACTCCGACCCCACCTGACCCGGCGCGTTCAGGGCATCCACACTCGACGCACGGGAAGATGCCCTGTGCCTTCTTCGAGCCCGCAGTCGGTTGCGCATCGCAACAGGATGCTGATGCCGGCCCTCGTCGTGTATCTCGTGCTGCTGGCGTGGGTCGTGCTGTGGAAGCTCGAGGTGCCGTGGATCGGTGCGGCCGCCGGCCTCCTCCGGCCGATCAAGCTGCTGCCCTTCGTCGCGAGCGGCGACTTGGGCGCCAGTGCACCGATCGAGGTGCTCATCAACCTCGCGATCTTCGTGCCCTTCGGGCTGTTCCTGGGCGCGCTCGCTCCGACCTGGACGTGGTGGAAGGCGGGCGGGGTCATGTTGGGCGCCAGCCTCGTGCTCGAGTCCACCCAGCACCTGATCTCGACGGGGAGCTTCGACACCACCGATCTGATCGTCAACACAGCCGGCGGCCTCATCGGCTGGGGTGTCTTCGCGGTCCTGCGCCGCCGTCTCGCCGATCGCGCCGCGGCTGTCTCGGCCCGCGTCTGCGTCATCGTGACGGCGCTCGCGCTGGTCGCTGTCGTGGCGTTCGTCGCCTCTCCGCTGCACTACGGGCCGCAGCGCGACGTCGTGGTGGAGCATCCCGCACCACAACGCTGAACGACTGAGGCGAGGCCTCGGCCGACGGCCATCGCCGGCCGGAACAGTGATCGGTCGGCGTATCAGAACCGCTCCGTTCCGACTCATGAAGTGCATCAGCAAGCGGCGCAGCAGCCGCGAGACAGAAGAGGTGCACTCATGGACGAGCCCCCGGTCGACATCGTCGATCGCTACCGCGACAGCGTCGAGACGCAAGCCCCCGAATACTGCGACACCTGCGCCGGCACCGGCGCGCGCGTCGAGGCCTTCGTGTTCGCCGAACTCCCCTCAGGGCGCTCGGTCGCCTATTGCGCGCACCACGGCACGCGGTATCTCGACGGACTCCGCGAGATCGCGCTGGTCATCGTCGACCACCGCCATCTCGTGATGGCCTGAGCAGCGTCACGAGCCCCCGAGGAACGGATTCCCGTACATGGGATGCTCCGGCCGATCCTTGCCGCACAGGGCGCAGCGCTCATACACAGTCCCGTCCTCGGCACTCTGCTTCAGCCAGTAGTGATGCACGTTCAGCAGGCACAGCAGCGGCTTGCTGCGAAGGATTGTGAGCATGGATCTCCTCTCTCGCGTGGGATCGGCCGTCGCTCGGCGGAGCGACCAGGAACTCGCCAGGAGCTGGAGCGCGTAGCCGGTCTGACGGACCCGCGGCATCCCGTACAGCTCAGCCGTCAGCTCCTGCCGATAGCGAGTGCGAAGCCTTCCTCCGGGCAGCACCTGACAGGTCAGCGCGACGAGCGCCCGAGGGACGAACGCCGGGCGTTCGAGCCGGGGTGCCGTCTTCTCAGGCATGACGTGACGCTCCTCATTGCCCCGGGCGCGGGATGAGCGAGGTCTGCGGCGCGCGCCGCGACTGATAGGCCTTGGCCAAGGCGTTCCGCGCGGCGACTTCGCCGTTCGCGTCGAGCTTGTAATAGCGCCGCGGCGGCCGGCCTTCGACCGAGGGGTCGATGTCCTCCCAGCGGGAGGTGACCCAGCCCAGCCCCTCGAGGCGAGCCAGGATCGGGTGGACGGTGCCGCTCGGCAGTCCCGCCGCGGCGCCGATCTCGAGGCCGTACAGCTCTGCGCTCGGGTCGAGCAGCAGCGCGTGGAGCACGAGCTGCATGCTGATCGTCATGCGCGGAGGCTTCGGGGTCACAGTCGTACTCTACCTAGGGGCTAGGTAGAGTACAAGCATGACTTCCAGACCGGCCCAGGTCTCGCTCGGCCCTGCCCATAATGGGAGCGATGGAGCCGTGGGAGATGCGCGAGTGGTTCGGTGATTACCTCGACGCCTGCAACCGCCACGATCTCGACCGGATACGCTCTTTCATCGCTCCTACGGTGCGCCGCGCTCACCTGCCCGGCGGTGTCGACGCGTGGCTCGCCGACCTGGTCGACCTCTTCCACGCCTTCCCCGACTGGCAGTGGCGGCGCATCCAGCTCATCGTGGAGGACGACCGCATCGCCGCGCACCTGCGAGCCGGCGGCACGCACACCGGGCCGTTCCGCGGCATCCCGCCCACTCGCCGGCACGTCAACGTCGCCGAGTTCGCGATGTACCGCGTGACGAACGGATGCATCGCGGAGTGCACCGGGACCGGGGACGCCGAGGTGCTGGCACAGCTTCGAGGTTAGAGGCACGGGCATCCCGCCGTAACCGGACAGTCTTGACGGCATTCGCGGCCAGGAGGAGGCTGGGGCGGTGCTGCCGTCGCAGCATCATTCATGTTCCGCCGCGCAGCACTCCAGGGTCGTAAGGCCCCCGGGGGCAGTGCGACCGCGACTCCGCGAAGAAGGGGAATCCGGACATGAATGCCAAGCGCGCGGCGATCGTCGCCGCGATCATGACGATTGCACTCGTTCCCACGATGCTCATCCCGGCGGCTGCGAGCGCGGCTCCGCCCGGATCAGCGCCACCGCCGGTCGCCGAAGAGCTCGCCGCGGGGCTGACAGGTCCGATCGGAAGCGTGATCGGACCCGACGGAGCACTGTACGTCGCCGACCGGGCCGGCGGCCGGATCGTGCGCGTCGACACGGGGAGCGGGGCCATGTCGAACTTCGCGACAGGCTTCCCGGTCACGGGGCCGGGCGGTGTGTTCGACGTCACGTTCATCGGGGACAGCGCGTATGCCCTCGTGAGCGTCGTCGGGCCTGAGGTCGGCGGCAACTCCATCGGGGGCATCTTCCGGATCGACGACGCCACCCACCGGACGATGATCGCGGACACCGACACGTGGTCGCGCGAGAACCCGCCCGACACGGATTATTTCGTGCCGAGCGGCCTGCAGTACGCCTTCGTGCCGTACCAGGGCGGATTCCTCGTCAGCGACGGCCACCACAACCGGCTGCTGTTCGCCGGGCTCGACGGTTCCGTGCGCGAAGTCGCCCAGTACGCGAACATCGTGCCGACCGGCCTGCAGCTCGACGGCTCCAAGCTCTACGTGGCCGAGGCGGGCCCCGTCCCGTACAACCCGGCGGACGGCCGCGTCGTCGCCGTCAACGTGAACAATCCCGTCGAGCGCACCGTGGCGGTCGGCTACAGCCTCGTCGTCGATGTCGAAGCCGCCTCGTGCGGGCTCTACGCCTTGTCGCAGGGCGACTCGCCGGGGATGGTCGAGCCGGGTTCGCCGGGTCTTCCGAACAGCGGCGAGCTGCTGCGCGTCAATGGCAACGGCACGTTCACGCCGATCGTGACCGGGCTCGACCTGCCCACGTCGCTCTCGTTCGCCGGGGAGACGGCGTACATCGTGACGCTCGGCGGAGACGTGCTCACGGTCGACAACGTCGCCGGTGACCGCCACGGCACGTGGGGTGGCTGCGGAGGCATGGGCCCGGGCTGAGCCCGCCTGCTGACGCGCGTCGCGGCGCCGTGACCTGAAGGGTGGCGGCGCCGCTCGCGTCGTCAGGACTGAACGCTGACGACGCCGCTGGCGCCGTCGACGGTCACCTCCGCGCCCGTGGAGATCGCCTCCGTCGCGCCCGGCACGCCGACGACCGCCGGGATGCCGTACTCCCGCGCGACGACGGCGCCGTGACTGTTGGCGCCGCCCATCTCCATCACGAGGCCGCCCGCCGTGAGGAACAGCGGCGTCCAACCCGGGTCGGTCGAGGGCGCAATGAGGATCTCGCCGGGCTCGAGGTGCGCGTCGACGGGATCGAGGATGACGCGGGCCGGTGCCGTGACCGTCCCCGCTGACGCCGGCGTGCCGCGGAGGGATCCCTCGGACGCCGTCGAGGCGGAGCCGATCGCCTCCGGCTCGGTGCCGTCCGACAGAAGCATGCGGGGGATGTGGCGGCGCCCCAGCTCGGCGTCGTAGCTCGCCCTGCGCTCCGCGACCGTCCCGCGCAGGTCTTCGCCTGCGGCGGCGCGCTTCGTCTCGTCGAAGTCGAGGAAGAACACGTCGGCGGGCTCCGCGATCGCGCCGGCGTCGGCGAGCTCTGCGCCGATGCGGAGCATCGCCGCGCGCGCCTTGCCGAGACCGATCATGACGAGGAACTTGGGCATCTCGCGCATGCCGACCAGCGCCCGGGCACGGCGCAGGGAGAACCCGACGGCGGCGCCCCGGAGCGGCCCGCGCCGTCGCGCTCGGCCGATCAGCGAGAGCGCCATCGCGCGGGCGGCGTGCGCGCCATCGGCGAAGTGGCGCTCCGGCGAGTCGGCGTCGGGGTCGAGGCGCAGATAGCCCGACAGCACGCCGAACAGGTGGGCGGGATCCTCCGACCAGCGCGGCATGCCGAGGTCGATCTCGGCGACCGCGCGATGCCCGTAGCGGGAGAGGAATCTCGTCATATCGCGCTGCAGGACGAGAGGCAGGATGCCGGCACGGTAGCCCTCGGCGAGCTGACGCGCGGACTGCATCTCGAGCGCCGACGCGGAATCTGCGTCGTCACGTGCATGCGCCGCGATCCGCCACAGCGCGAGGTCCATCTCCGTCGTCACATTGTCGGGCACGCTCCGCAGCACGGTCTGCAGTTCGCCGGGCTGCACCGATCCGCGCAGCAGCCGCCGCGCGAGTCCGAGCATCGCGAAGCCGGCGACGGCGCCAGGCAGGCTGCGGGGCGCGAGCGGCATCATCGTGAAGAGGAGATCGATGACGCCGTCGACGCGCGTCGGGATGTCACCGCCCTCCGGCACGCTCCGCTGGCGGATCTCCTCCTCGAGCCGCCGCACGCGGCGCTGCGCGGCCGCCGGACTGAAGAGCGCCTGACCGACGAGCAGCGGCAGCCGGATGCGGGCCGCGAGGTGGAGGAATCCACGCGCGAATCGCCGCCGCGACCGGGGCAGCACCGAGAATCGGGGATCGTCGAAGAGCCGCCGGAGTACGACCGCCGAGCGGGCCTCCATGACGTCGAGGGCGCGTGGGAAGATCTCGCGGCCGGCCGCCGAGCGCACGATGGGTGTTGCGTCGAGGAAGATCCGGTCGCCGCCGACGGCGAAAGCGCCCGGTCCGTCGGCGATGCGCTCGGGGCGGCGGCCGATGAGGTCGAGGAACCCCGAGCCGATCACGCGGAACGCCGCGATCCCCATCGGCGTGATCGGCCGGTGCAGGCCCTGCGCGAGGCTGATGCAGAAGTAGACGCGAGCCTCGTCGGCCGGCTTCGGCACGTCGCGCACCGGTACGGGGAACAGCGTCGTGATCGGGCGCGACTGCGTCAGCCACGCGTGCCCGCCGGCATCCATCGCCCATTCGATGTCCTGCGGACTGCCGAACGCCCCCTCGACCCGATCGCCGAGCGCCGCCAGGGTCTGCACCTCTTCGTCGGTCACGCTGGCGGACTCCAGCGTGCCGCCGCGCCGGCGCTCGAGGATCCTCCCCGTCGCAGTGTCGACGACGAAGTGGTCGGGGTCGACGGATCCCGAGACGACGGCGTCGCCGAGGCCGCGCGCAGCATCGAGCACGGCCTGGCGACGCCGCCCGGTCACAGGATCGGCGGTGAACAGCACGCCCGCGGAGGCGGCATCCACCATCCGCTGCACGACGACCGCCAGCGCGACTCCCGCGCCGTCGATGCCCTGCGCGGCGCGATAGGCGACGGCGCGATCGGTCCACAGCGATGCCCAGCATCGGTGCACGGCGTCGAGCACGTCGTCGATGCCCGCGACGTCGAGGTACGTGTCCTGCTGGCCGGCGAAGCTCGCGCCGGGGAGGTCTTCGGCCGTGGCCGAGGACCGCACGGCGACCGGGCCGCCGTCGGGCTCCAACCTCGCGTAGGCGCTGCGCACGGCCTCTGCGACCTCGGGCGGGAACGGCGCGCCGAGCACGGCGTCGCGGGCTGCCGAGGCATCCGTGGCGGTGCCGTCTTCGACGGTCGTTCCGCGGACCGCGAGGCGATACGCCTCCGTCGTGAGGCAGAAGCCCGGCGGCACGTCGAAGCCGGCGCGGATCAGCTCGCCGAGGTTCGCCGCCTTGCCGCCGACGGCGGGAAGATCGGCGGCCGACAGCTGCGCGAGATCAAGCACCAGGACGTCGTCGAAGTCCGGGGAGGCTCCAGGGCTGGGTGCGGACATGTGCGTCCTTCGGGCCAGGTAATTCCTCACTTGAGGAATTACCTGCAGAATCGCACTCCGCGACCACGGCCGCAAGACCTCTCTTCGCGGCTATTCCGCCCCGAGCTCGAGCGGGTGGGTGAGGCGCCACCACTCGGTGGGCGGCGCGATCGTCCCTTCGATCTCGATGGGGACGCTCGTCGTGTTCGGGCCGGCCGTCCAGGTGATGCTGCCGATCACCTCGTCGTCTTCGTAGGCGGTGGGAGTCCGCGTGGTCATCGTCCGCGTGATCGGCGTATCGGACCACGTGAAGATCGAGGCGTTCTCGGCGATCACCATGCGGGCCCTCGACCCCCAGGGGGTCGTGAACGATCCGACCGGCTGACCCGCCGTGGCGAGCGGGACAGTGCGGAAGCCCGCGCGGATGCTGTCGAGCAGCGCCACGACGTCGCGGTTGACCGCGTCGTGGGTGGCGCCGCCGAGCAGGACGCCCGTGACGCTGAGGGGTTGCGCCGCGCCCACGTCGAGCGATGCCGTGTACAGCAGGTTGAAGTTGCCCGCCCCGAGGTTGCCGGTCTTCAGCCCCGTAACCCCGTCGCTGCCGAGCAGATCGTTGGTGTTGGCCATGAATCCGGGGCCGGGCAGCGACAGGGACGAGGTCGCGGCGATCTTCTCGATCGTGGGCTGCGCGGCCGCGAGCGCACCGATCTTCATGAGGTCGCTGGGGGTGCTCGAGTTGCGCGGGCTGATGCCGGTCGGCTCGACGATCGTGGTGCCGGTGAGCCCGTTCGCGCCCAGCCATCTGCGCGTCGCGTCGAGGAAGCCGCTCTGCGAGCCGAACGCCCACGTCGACACCGCCTCCGCGTAGTTGCAGGCCGAGGGGATGAGCATCGTCGCGAGGGCGTCACGCTCGGACATCGAGCTGCCGATCGGCATCGCGGCGATCGTCGCACCCATGACGTAGTACTTGTCGTACAGGTCGTGGGCGGCCTTGTCGAACCAGATCGTCGGGCCCGGGTCGTCGGCGTCGGCGAGCGGCTTCGCGTCGAGGATGACGAGGGCGGTGATCAGCTTGCTGATGCTGGCGATCGGCCGCGGGTCGTCGGTGCCGCTCGTCGCCCACGGGGCGCCGGTGGCCGGTCCGAGGTACTCGTCGGCACCCGTGACGGCGATCGCCGAAGCGCCTTGCGCCGGCAGCGCGAGAGCGGCGGCGGCCGGCCTGGGCACGGAGGGGTCCTGGGTCTGCACGACAGGTACGGGCGGCGGCGCGGTGAGCGCCCAGCCCGTGTAGCCGCCCGTCGCGACGAGCACGACCGCGATGACGATCGCGGCGACGATCAGGCCGCGACGACGGCGGGCTGTTCGGAGCAGGGGATCGACGCCGCCCTCGGGCGCCTCATCCATCAACTCCACGAGGTCGGCGAACTCGTCGGGCAGCTGGTCGTGCGTCGTGATCGCGGGCCCCCGTCCGGCTTGGTGATCCCACTCTCCCATCACCGGGAGGCCGTTCCGCTCACGCGATCCCGGCTGTGGAGAGCCGTGGTTTCGAGACCGGTCATTTGCGGCGCTGAGCCTGTCGACGCGTCGCCCCTGAGATCTGGCGCAAACCCCGGATATCGCCGCCGTGCTGACCCTGGGCAGGCTCGGCGGCCGAATTCACGGGTCGCCCCGTCCCGGTCGCTGAGCCTGTCGAAGCGTCGACGCCGACACCCACGAGGAACCCGGGGTGCGGCACCTCGGACACCGCGCGATCGGGATCAGGAAATCCCCGATGGAGGGGCCAAAAACGGCCCCGGGAATGTCGGTGGCCCTGGGCAGAATAGTCGTATGGAAGCCCTCCTCGCCGACCTCCGCGACACGGTCGAGCAGCTCCGCGCGTGCGCTGCCGAGGGACTGCGGGACGGGGCGATCCGGGGCTCCTCCGACACGGATCTGGCCGATGCGTTGCGTGTCACGGGGGAGTTGGCGCGGCTGGTCGACGCGCTCCTGATCGAGTCGACCGGTGAGGTCGTGCGGCGTTCGCGGACGCCGGAGCGGGACCTGCGGTTGACGACCCGGATGGGATGCCACGACGTGTCGGAGCTGGTGCAGCGGCTCACCCGGATGGCCTCCGCCTCGGTCGCACGGGTGCAGAAGGCGGCGAAGTCCGTGCTGGTCGAGCAGCGCCTGGACGGGGAGCCGCTCCCGGCCCGGTTGCCGGCGATGCGGGACGCGCTGATCGACGGGGAGGTCGGGGTGGACGGCCTGCTGGCCGTGGCGGGACCGCTGGAGGCGATGGGTGACCGGGTCGCGGTGGAGGATCTCCTCGCCGCCGACGCGGTGCTGGCCGCGGAAGCACGGGGGGTGGGGCCGGACGGGGCGCCGCCGGCGTGCGCGGACCTGCTCCGCATCCAAGCCCTGGCGTGGTCGGCGGTGCTCGACCAGGACGGCGCGGAACCCCGTGAGGAACGCGCGCTCCGGCTCCGCGGCGTCCGGCTGGGCCGTGTCACGGACGGGGTCGTCCCGATCAGCGGGGCCCTGCTGCCGGAGGTCGCGGCGCAGTTCCAGCGGATCTGCACCGCTGTCGACTCCCCCCGCACCCAACCCGGGGTGAGGTTTCACCCCGACGACCCGAACACCGACCCGTTCCTACCCGACCGGCGCACCACCGCACAGCAGCACCACGACGCACTGGCCACCGCGCTCACCGTCGCCGCCTCCAGCGAACTGCTCCCCACGATCGGGGGTGCCGCGCCCACCCTGCTCATCTCGGTGCGCGAAGAAGACCTCGTCGACGACACCGGGTGGGCGCACGTGGACGGCACCGACGAACCCGTCTCACCGGCCGCGGCGCGGCACGCCGGCTGCGCGGGCGTCATCCAACGCGTCGTCCTGGATGACAGGGGCCGGATCCTCAAGATCGGCACCGAGCAGCGCGTGTTCAACAAGCATCAGCGTCGCGCGATCGGCCTGCGCGACGGGAACTGCATCATCCCCGGCTGCGGCGTCCCCGCCGCCTGGTGCGAGGTCCACCACGTCACCGACCACGCCAACGGCGGGCCGACCCACACCGACAACGGGGTGCTGCTCTGCTGGTCCCATCACCGGTTCATCGACGACGGCATCTGGAAGATCCGGATGAACCACGGCGTCCCCGAAGTCCAAGCCGCCAAATGGTACGACAACACCATGCGATGGCGACCCGTCACCACCTCCCCCACCCGCCTGCTCGACACCATCCGACGACGAACATGACCCGTAGCGATCGCAGCTGCACGCCCCGCGCTCCACGCTGGTGAGGAGCCGACCCCTCGACAAGCTCGGGGATCGCGACTGGGCCGTGGCTTCGTGGACGTTCCTCGCGCGTGACGAGTCGGCCCCTCGGCAAGCTCGGGGACCGGGGGTCCTCGCGGGTGATGAGTCGACCCCTCGACAAGCTCGGGGATCGCGACTGGGCCGTGGCTTCGTGGACGTTCCTCGCGCGTGACGAGTCGGCCCCTCGGCAAGCTCGGGGACCGGGGGTCCTCGCGGGTGATGAGTCGACCCCTCGACAAGCTCGGGGACCGGAAGACGACTGGTCCGGATCAGCCCTCGTGCCAGGGCTCGGGCGCCTCCGACTTCTGCTGCAGGAACGCGCAGAGCGCGGAGAGCGTCGCCATCTCGCTCGCGATCCCCTTCACGGCCGACGCTCGCAGCGTCACCTGCTCCATCCGCGGCTCGAACGTGATCGTCCACTCCGCTTCCTCGGAATGCGGCGGCTCGAGGTAGATCTCGGTGGGGGAGTCCATCACCCGCATCGCCACCAGACCCGTGTCGGCGCCCGCATCGCCATCCTGCGGGATCACGCGGATGACACCGCCCACAGGGTACCCGAGCTTCTCGAACTCCTCGACCCAGGCCTGGAGGGTACTGATGCTTCGGAACGCCATCCTTCACTCCTCCATGAGGCGCTGATCCCGTCACGGCAGATTATCCCCGTGCGACACGATCGAGGCCAGTGTCGGACCACCGCGGGCATGATGGTCGCATGCAACGCCGCCATGCGTCTCTGCGCATCCAGGAACGGGATGCCTCGCGCGCGGACTGGATGGAGCTGTTCTTCGATCTCGGCTTCATCGCGCTGGTCCAGCAGCTGTCGCTGACGATGCATCACGAGCCGACGTTCACCGCGCTCGCCGTGTTCCTCGCTCTGTTCGCCTCGGTGTGGTGGTCGTGGGTCAACCTGACGTTCACCGTCAACATCCAGGAGGGACTCTCGCGCCGCGCGCTCGCCGGCTACATGCTCGCCGCGATGGCCGCGGTCGGCGTCATGGCCGTCGCCGCGCCCGAAGCGGTCGGCGAGCTCGCCTGGCTCTTCGCCCTCGGCAACGCTGCGCTGCGCCTCGTGCTCCTCGTGCTGTGGGTGCGGCGCAGCTGGAACACGGGCGTCGCCTCACGCGTGCGGATCCTCGCGTACAACGGCGGCACAGCGGTCATCTGGCTGGTGTCGGCGTTCACGCCGTCGCCGTTCCGCTTCGCGCTGTGGGCGCTGGCGATCGTCATCGAGATCACGCTGCTGGTCGTGTCGTCCCCCGGCCTGCTGCGGCGGCTCGGCGCGATCAACATCGAGCACCTCGCCGACCGGTTCGGCACGCTCGTCATCATCGCACTGGGCGAGTCGGTGTTCTCGATCGTCGTCGCGCTCACCGACGAGCTCACGCCGTTGTCGGCTCTCGTCGCCGTGCTCGCCTTCGTGATCGTCGCAGGTCTGGCGTGGGCGATGTTCCTCTTCGGCATCGACGCGATGCGCACCGGGCTCGAGCAGCTCGTCGCGCGCGGCGACGCGCGCGGCGTCGTCGAGACCGTCGCGTTCCTCCCGTTCGTCCTGGTGGCCGGCATCATGCTGCTCGGCGGTGCCCTCTCGCTCGGGGTGGAGCATCCCGAATCCGCGCTTCCGCCGTCGGCGGCGGCATCCCTCGCCGGCGGCGTCATGCTCTTCTACGGCACCAACGCGGCGATCTCGTTGCGCTACGGAACGCCGTGGAGCCGCGTGCTGCCGTGGGCGATCCCCGCCATCGTCCTGCCGCTCATCGTCGGAGTCCTCGCCCTCGTCATCCCCGCCGTGTGGGCGGTGGCGGCGATGGCGGTGACGGTCCTCGCGATCGTCACGCTCTCGGAAGTGCGGGCGAGGCACCCGATGGATGCCGCGACCTGATCCGCGAGCCGTGGCCTTGTGCGCCCCTCGGCCGCGCAATACCCTGGCGCCGGTCCTGTCGGTGTCGACCGGCCGGGCCTGCGCACTTTCTGCGGGGGCAAGGAGGCGGCGATGCCCGGTTGGTATGTCCATCTCGAAGCGGCGCACGACACCGCGAAGAGGCTCCGCGACGGCGACATCCCGGCGGGATTCCCCGTCAGCGCTGCCGACGCCCAGATCATCGGCGAGCATTGCCATACGTGGCGCAACTACCTCGCGCTGGGGTCGCTCGGCCCCGACGTGTTCTACCTGCTGCCCGACTTCAAGAACACGACGGGTCAGGTGATCCGCCAGATCGTGCAGTGGGCGCTCGACGTGTGGGAGGTCGTCGACTCCGAGTTCGTCGGCAAGTGGGAGACCTGGATCGACCCGATCTCGACCAACAACTCGCAGCTCGCATCGCAGCTGACCGGCGGCTTGTCGACGCAGCTCGCGCAGGTGCTCGACGAGCTCACATCGGCGATCATGTCGGCGTTCAAGGGCCTCCTCGCCGAGATGGGCGACTGGTTCGGCGTGCTCACGTCGGGTGTCCCGCAGGGCTTCGGCGACGACGCGTTCTACTGGTCGGACATGTTCCACTACCGGCGCACGTACCAGTTTCCGTACGTGCTGTTCCAGCAGGCGCAGGACGCCTTCGCCGCGGCATCCACGGATGACGAGCGGATGGATGCCGAAGCCCGCGTCGCGTTCGCGGTGGGGTGGCTGTCGCACTGCGCGACGGATGTGACGGGGCATCCCTTCACGAACGCGAAGGCGGGCGGGCCGTACCGCGACCACTGGCAGCGCCATCACCTCGTCGAGAACCACATGGACTCGGAGAACTACGGGGCGCGGCATCCCGGCCCGCTGTACGGCGAGTACGGCACATCGGCGCTGCACTTCCGCCTCGCGTTCCGGCACCGCGACGACGCGCCCTACAACGGGCGGGACGATGCCCCCGCATATGACTACTGGACCGGGTTCCCGGCCTACGACAACGGCGACGGCCCGACCGCCACGGCGCACCGGCACACGTTCTTCGACCTCGACACGGGGCCGCTGCCCGATCACCTCATGGAGGGGCTGCTCGAGGCGATGGAGGACGTGTACGGTGCCGACGGCCCGCACATCCTCATGCAGGACCCGCCGTTCTCGGCGACCGACCCCGTGACGGGGCAACCCGACGGGCGTCCCAACGAGGCTGCCATGGCCGAGATGTGGGAGCTCGTCTACCGGTACCTCAAGATGACGAGCTCCGACGCGATCAGCCTGCGCCTGCCGCCGCCGCCGAGCGTCTTCACCGACCACTCGTTCCCGACGCCGCCGGGAGGCGGCGGCTCGGGGATCGACGACGACCCCGCGCGCGGCGCCGACGTCGACGACGACGACTCGTTCACGCTCCTCGACCTCCTGCTCGCTCTGTTCGCGTGGATCGTCTACCTCGCACAGGTCGTCGTATGGCTCGTGACAGTGCTGCCCGGCCTCATCGTCGACATCACGACCTTCCCCGCGCGGGAGGTCGTCTACTGGGCGGTCATCGTGCCTGCGTGGAACCTCTACCTCCTCGCTCGACGCGCCCTGGTCATGTCGGCGTTCGCAATGCCGAAGCCCGGCGAGATCAACCCGGGTCTCACGACGCTCGGCCGCGAGGGCACCTACGACATCGGGTCCGCGCTCGACAACCCGATGGGCATGCCGACCTCTCAGCCGCCCGTCACCGAGCCGTCAGGACGGCTGAACCCGACCGACGCGCAGGGCCTCGACCACGCCTACCCTCGCGGGATCGTGCGCGACCTCCCGTCGGCGATCGGCCGGCCCGACCTCACGGGAGCGCTCGGGCTCACGGCGCCGCTGCGCTATCGGGCAGACGCTGCGGGCGATGTCTTCAAGGCATCGGAGTGGGTCGCGCCGTGGCGGTATCCGCTCACGAACCAGGCCGGCGCCGGGGTCGCGCAGGAGGGCGCCGCGACGCACGTCGGACCTTACGTCGTCGGCGCGCAGTCGACGATCCTCCTCTCGGCGCTCGCCGGGCACGACGGCGCACGCGGCGACCTCGAGAAGGCGGGGACGCCGGTCGACACCGAGAGCACGCTGAACATGCATCTGCCGCTCGACCAGCATCTCGGCGGCCCCGTCGACTACGGCGTCTACCTCGTGGGGCGCATGGCCGCCGATGCGACGGCGGGGGCCGCGGAGTACTCGGTGCCCGACTTCAACCTCGACTCCGATCGGGGCTACGCATGGCATACGTGGGACTGGGACCGCAGCAAGAGCATCGCCGTCCCCGACGTCAACCCGGTCGGCGGAGAGGACTACAGCTATCCGCTGCCGTGCACGTCGCCGCAGCTCTTCCACGCCGACCACGACTTCCCGGCCCAGCCGAACCGCTGGTACATCGAGTCGCAGGACCTCAATGTGCACTATGTCCCCGGCCCGGGCCCCGCGACGTGCATCAAGCAGGGCGACCACGATCCCAACACCGACCCGTCCTGGCGTGAGCGCCTGCAGGGGAGGGGATGAGCCATGGCCCGCGACGACGACCAGCAGCATCCCGTCCTCTCCGAGAAGGAGGATGCCGCGCAGCGCGGTGACAATCCGCCTGGCTCGTTCGGTCACGAGGACACGCCGAAGGGCGACCTCGATCCCAACTGGAAGCCCAACACCGACAACCGGGATGCCGCGCAGGGACTCATCCGCGAGATCGGCAAGGAGCGGCGCCCGCACCGGGAGGACGTCTACCCGTACCTCCTGATCCGGGCGTACAGCCCCGGCGATCGCGGTGCGCGGCCGACGTGGCCCCCGATCCCGTGCTGGGAGTCGCCCGACATCCTCCTCATCGACGCGGCCTACACCGGCCCGTTCACCCCGGCGCAGCTCGTGGCGAGCCCGACGGCGGGACGGCGCTACCGCGTCTTCGTGCGCGTCTGGAACCTCGGCCTCCTCCCCGCCATCGGCGTGCACGTGCGGGCCTGGTACGTGAATCCGGGCTTCTTCGGCGGCGACCCCAGCAACCCGGCGTACCAGCCGCACCTCATCGGCGGCGCGATGGTCAACCTCGACGACCGCACGCGGCCGGGCGCGGTGCAGCTCGTCGAGCTCGCCGAGACGTGGGACATCCCCTCCGACCTCACGGGGCACGAGTGCCTCATGGCGAGCGCGTCATGCCCCCTGGATGCGTGGGGCGGTGCCCTCGACGCCAACCACGACCGCCACGTGGGTCAGCGCAACCTGCAGATCCTCGCCGGCAGCGACGACGCGAAGGCGCTCTTCTTCGGCCTCGGCGCGCTCGTCACCAAGACCGGGACGCTCGAGCTCGTGCACGGCGGTGCGGCGGTCATGCCGCTCCTGCACGCCCTCGGCGACGCCCGCACCGAGTTCGGCCCCGCTGCGCGGCTCCGCGCCCCGAAGGAGATTCGGCTCGGCGTCGGGATAGGCGCCGCGGGCACGCACCTGCTCACGATGTTCCTGACCGACCGGGGCTGGCTTGTCGCCGACAGCGCCCGGGTCTGGGCGCTGGCGGTCGAACTGGGGCTGGTCAGACACGAGGACCGACCCGGTGTCGCCGGTCGGCTCGGCGCGCACGACCGGCTCGCGGGTCACGATCGGCCGGGAGCCCTGAACCCGCCGAGCGCCGCCGGCCGGCTCGGCCGTCAGGATCTGGGCGCGGCGCTCGGCGACCGCGCGGCCCCGCACCCGTTCGCGACGCCGCTCGCGACCCGCCGGCTCATCGAGCGGATGGGGCCCGACCGCTTCGACAAGCTCGGCGTCGTCGTCAAGGGCGAGCCCGGCGAGGCGCTCCTCGAAGGCATGCAGCAGCTCTGGGGACTCAAGGGACTCTCGGCGCACGATCTCGCAGCCGCGCTCGCCGACGGTGGTCCCTGGGCGCACCTGCTGCGGTTCGCCCACACCGATCCTGAGCGGAAGGATGCCGGGGGCTACTCCGTCACGGTCGTCGGCTGATCGCCGAGCAGCTCGCGCAGCCTGGCCACCTCGTCGGGGGTCGTCGAGTAGCCGTGCTCCGGCGCGGGGTAGGCGTGCGAGCGCACATCGGCGGCGTACGCGGAGACGCCCGCGACCATGTCACTGCGCAGATCGGCGTAGCGCTTGACGAATCGTGCGGGCTGGCCGTCCCAGATGCCGAGGAGGTCGTGGAACACGAGCACCTGCCCGTCGGTCCCTGGCCCGGCGCCGATGCCGATGACCGGGATGTCGAGCGTCGGCGTGATGAGGTCGGCGACGTCCGACGGGATCGCCTCGAACACGAGGGCGAAGCATCCCGCGTTCTGCAGGGCGAGCGCGCTGCGGGCGAGCTCGAGGCCGGCCTCGGCGGTGCGGCCCTGAGAGCGATAGCCGCCGATCGACACCGCAGTCTGCGGCGTGAGCCCGACGTGGCCCATGACGGGGATGCCGGCTGCGACGATCGCGCGGGCGCGATCGACGGTCGTGCCGCCGCGCTCGACCTTGACGGCGTCGCAGCCGGTCGTCTTGACGAAGCGCTGCGCTGTCGCGACAGCCTGCTCGTCGGAGAGCTCGTACGAGCCGAACGGCAGGTCCGCCACGAGCAGCGGTGCCGTCAGCCCTCGACGCACGGCCGAGGTGAGCACGAGCATCTCCTCGACCGTGATGGGCACCGTGCTGTCGTAGCCGAGCACCGTCATGGCACCCGAGTCGCCCACGAGCACGATGTCGACGCCCGCGGCGTCGGCGATCTGGGCGCTGGGGTAGTCGTACGCCGTGACCATGACGATCGGCTCGCCCCGCTCCTTCTGCCGCGCCAGCGACGCGAGCGACACCTTGGAACGGGATGCCTCGGGCCGCGCGCTCATGCGCGCACCGAGGTGGTCGGGGACTGGCGCATCAGTGCACCTCCAGGATCCGGTTGTCGATGAGCCGCGCGGAGCCGACGCGGGCGGCCACGGCCAGGAGCGCCGTGCTCTCCACGCGGTCGAGCGTGTGGAGATCGTCGGGGGAGCGCAGGTCGAGATACTCCGGCTCGATCCCAGCCGCGGCGAGCACGGCCCGCGCCGCGTCGAGCACGTCGCCGGCCCGGGTCTCACCGCGGGCGACGGACTCTTCGGCCGCCGTGAGTGCGCGATTGAGCGCCGTCGCCTGCTGTCGTGCGTCCGCGTCGAGGTATACGTTGCGCGAGCTCATCGCGAGCCCGTCCGCTTCGCGCACGATGGGGCACGCGACGATCCGCACGGTCATGTCGAGGTCGCGCACGACGCGCCGCACGACGAGCACCTGCTGGGCATCCTTCTGCCCGAAGTAGGCGGCGTCCGGCGCCACGATCTGGAACAGCTTCGTGACGACCGTCGCGACCCCGTCGAAGTGGTGCTCACCGCGGGACGCGCCGCACATCACCTCGGTGAGGCCCGAGACGTGGATGTTCGTCGCGAAGCCGGTCGGATAGACCTCGTCGACGGGCGGTGCGAACAGCACGTCTGCGCGCGACTCTTCGGCGAGCCGCGCGTCACGCGCCTCGTCGCGCGGGTAGGCGGCGAGGTCTTCGTTCGGACCGAACTGCGTCGGATTGACGAAGAGCGACACGACGACGAGGTCGCTCTCGGCGCGGGCCTGGCGGATGAGCGACAGGTGTCCCTCGTGGAACGCCCCCATCGTGGGCACGAGACCGACGATCTTCCCGCGATCCCGGGCAGCGGCGACCTCCGCGCGGACCTCGGTGCGGGTGCGGACGATCTTCACGAAGCGGTTTCCTTCCGGGCGGTGAGGGCGGGCGCGGGGCCGGCAAGCGCGCGGGTCCCCTCTGCGAGGGCGCGGGCGTGCTGGGCGAGCACGCGGGTGCGGTCCGCGAGCACGTCGAAGAGGTCGAGCAGCTCGGGGGCGTCGGCCGCGACGGCCGCTCGCTGACGGGAGACGGTCTGCTCGTCGCCGCGCGCGATGGGCCCGGTGAGCGCCGCCTCAGGCCCGTTCGCGGCCCAGTTCTCGACGGTGCCGCGTACGAGCGGGGCGAAGAGGGTCCGCGCGTCGCCGGGTGCGAGCCCTGCGGCACCCGCGAGCCGTTCGGCGGCCGACTGCAGCGTGACGAGGTAGTTCGAGGCGAGGGATGCGGCGGCGTGGTAGCTCGCGCGGGCCTCGTCGTCGATCGCGAACGGGGTCATCCCGAGCGTGCCGGCGAGCCACGCGGCGGCGTTCGTCGCCTCGGGCGTGCCGCCCGCGATCGCGCATCCGAGACCCTGGAACTGTGGCAGGTCCTCGTGGCCCAGGAACGAGCCGAGCGGGTGCAGCCCGAAGTCAGCGTTCGCGTCGGCGAGCGTCGTGGCGCCCGACGTGTGTCCGACGAGGCGCGCGTGCGGGCGGGCGGCGTGCGCAGCATCCCGGATCTCCGCGTCGGGAACGCACAACACTGCGATGTCCGCGTCTTCGACCGGTGTGCCCCGGCCAGTGGGGCCCTGCACGGCGACCCCCGCCGTGCGGAGCGCTCGGGTGAGAGCGGTGCCGAGCCGTCCTGCGCCGACGACGCTCACGCGGAGAGGGGAGGAGGCAGTGGGCATGGCGGAGGGTGTGGATCGGGGTGTGCGATCCACGGTAGTCCTTTGTGGACCGGGTGCAGAATCGCGGGCCGCGCTAGCGCCGCTGCTCTATCGCCGACGCCGTGATCGGCACCGCGACGGCCGCCGCGATCATCAGGAGTCCCACCACGAAGACCAGCGCCTGGAACGCGGGCAGCGAGAACGAGATGCCGAGGATGATCATGCCGCCCACCAGCAAGATCCCGTAGAGCACGAACAGCAGCATCAGCAACCTCCGCAATCCGCCGTCATCGGCGCTCGCCAGCACGTGCTCTCATCGTGCCCGCAAGGCGCGAGGGAGTCCAGTACCGGACTCCCTCGCGTCGTGGGCGGTGCGATCAGGCGCCGCGTCTGATGTAGCGCATCAAGCCGATGATGATGGCGACGATCAGGATGACGATGCCGACCCAGAGCAGGAACTTGGCGGCCGATACGAACACGCCGAAGAGAAGCAGGACGACTCCGACGATGAGCAGAACTACAGCTAGTGCGGTCATGGTCTGACTCTGGCCCCGGTCGCGCGAATCGGGCACCCCCTTGAGGTTGCGTCGCGTTTGTGCAAGCAGGCAACGTATGGCGTGATCCGTGGGCCGATCACCACAACGGGCGCACGCGCAGCCAGGCGAATCCGTGCGCAGGAAGGTCGAACCCCTCTTCGAGATCGTGCGGCATGCCCGTCACGACGTCGACGGTCCCGCGGGCGAAGCCGGAGAGCGTGAGCGGGTCGACATGCACCGCCTCGTCTCCCACGTTGGCGAGCACGAGGATGCGGTCGGCGAGCAGCTCGACGCCCGGTCGCTGGAACGCGACGACCGACGCGTGCGGGGTGTCGAACCGCAGGAGCGTGTTGCCGGCCAGCTCATCCGTCGCCTGGCGCACGTCGATGAGCCGGGTGAGGCGCTGGAAGACGCGTCCGGCGGGGGTCGCGACATCAGTCCTCTGCTCGTAAGCCTCGGCAGGACGGCGCGGGCGATGCACCCAGCGGCTGTCACCGGCGGTGTCGGGATCGTCGGCATAGGCGTAGTCGTTGAGCTGCGCCACTTCGTCGCCGAGGTAAAGGAGCGGGATGCCCCCCGTCGACAGGGCGAGGGCGTGGGCGAGCACGACACGGTCCTCACCGCCGTCGTCGCCCGCCTCGATGCCGGCGAGCGACGCCGTCGTGCCTGTGACACGGGCGTCGCCGGTCTTGAGGTTCTCCTGGAACGGCACCCCGCGCGCGAACGTGCCCGGGAGGCGGCCGACGTAGAAGTCGTTGAGGAAGCGGCGGTGCGGGTAGCCGTCGATGCCGAGGGCTGCGGCATCCTCGTCGGCGAACGTCCAGCCGATGTCGTCGTGGCTGCGCACGTAGTTGACCCACGCCGTGCCATCGGGCAGGGCGTGCCGCTCGTCGAGGGCCTTCTTCAGCAGACGCCCGTCGCGTGTCGCGAGCGCCTCCCACGTGAGCGCCATCTGCAGCGGGTTGTAGGAGAGCTGGCACTCCGCGGGGGAGATGTACTCGATCACCTCGTCGGGGTGCACGATCGCCTCCGACTTGAACAGGAGGCTCGGCGCCGCCATGCGCAGCACGGCGTTGAACGCCTGCAGCAGGAGGTGCGCCTCGGGCAGCGACTCGCAGGAGGTGCCGAGGCGCTTCCAGATGAAGGCGACGGCGTCCATCCGCAGGATCTCGACCCCTTGGTTGGCGAGGAAGAGCATCTCGCCCGCCATCGCGCGGAAGACGGCGGGGTTGGCGTAGTTGAGGTCCCACTGGAAGTGGTAGAACGTCGCCCAGATCCAGCGCCCGTCGTCGAGCTGCACGAACGCGCCGGGATGGTCGTCGGGGAAGATCTCGCGCACCGTCTGCTCGTAGGCGTCGGGCATAGTGCGGTCGGGGAAGATGAGGTAGAAGTCTTCGAACCCCTCGTCGCCGGCGATGGCCCTCTGCGCCCACCCGTGCTCGTTGCTCGTGTGGTTGAAGATGAAGTCCACGACGAGCGAGATGCCCGCGAGGCGGAGGTCGGCGGCGAGCTCGGCGAGCTCCTCCATCGTGCCGAGCGCCGGATTCACACGCCGATAGCTCGAGACGGCGTACCCGCCGTCGCTGTTGCCCTCGGGGCTCTCGAAGAGCGGCATGAGGTGCAGGTAGGTCAGGCCCAGCTCCTGGAAATACGGGATCTGATCCCGGATGCCGGTGAGCCCGCCTGCGTACCGGTCGACATAGCAGACGCCGCCCAGCATGCGCTGCGACTGGAACCAGTCCGGATCGGCGTCGCGCAGATCGTCGCGCGCCTTGAGCTCGAGCGGACGAGCCTGCCAGCTCGCCGCGGCGAGGGCGATGACGTCGGCGAGTGCCTCGCGGCCGTCGCCGCGATCCCCGTAGAGCCGGCGGAACAGGGCGTGCAGTCGCGGAAAGTGGGCGTCGAACCTTTTCTGGAACGCCTCTTCGAAGGCGCCGACGTGCTGCTCGGTGTGCGCCCTGGCGAATGCCGCGGCGGCCTGGACGTCTTCGTCGAGCTGGGTCATGTCCACCTCCGTGCCGTGATGCTAGCGTGAGGCCCGGCATCCCCGGGAGGCTTCATGGAACTGGTTCAGATCGCGCAGCACGCTGACGACCTGACGCGCGCTGCGGCGTTCTACTCGCAGCTGCTCGAGTCCGAGCCGACGGGACTGTTCGACCCGCCGGGACTCCTCTTCTTCGACCTCGACGGCGTTCGGCTGCTCCTCGACCGGAACGCGCCCTCGTCATTGGTCTATCTGCACGTCGAGAACGTGCACGAGACGATCGAGCGGCTCGGCCCGGGGGTCGAGGTCCTGTCGCACCCGCACGTCATCTTCACGCACGAGGACGACACCCTGGGGCCCGCCGGACACGAGGAGTGGCAGGCCTTCATCCGCGACTCGGAGGGGAACACCGTCGGGCTCGTGGCCTTCCAGCCGCGCTGACGTCTTGCCACCCAGAGGCCTGTACTGAACGATCGTTCAGTAACCTGGAGTGGTGAGCGCCTATGTCTCGGCGTTCGAGCTGTTCTCCATCGGCGTAGGACCCTCGAGCTCCCACACGGTCGGACCCATGCGTGCGGCCCGCGACTTCGTCATCCGTCTCGGTGAGACGGATCTCCTCGAGCGTGCGGTGCGCGTCACCTGCACCCTCTGCGGCTCGCTCGGCGCGACCGGCATCGGCCACGGCACTCCCGACGCGGTCGTCGCAGGGCTGCGCGGCGAAGACCCGGCGACGGTCGAGCCCGACGCGGTGCGCCGCGCGTGGAGCGACTGGCCGGGTGGGCGGCTGCTCCTGGCGGGAACCCACGAGGTCGCGTTCGCGAAGGACGACGTCGTCTTCGCGCCGCGGACGCGGCTGCCGGGGCATCCCAACGCCATGACCCTCGCGGCGCTCGATGCCGCCGGCGCGGTTCTCGCTGAGGAGACCTACTACTCGATCGGCGGCGGATTCATCCGCCGAGAGGGCGAGGCGCAGAGGGTCGCGGCGCATCCCTTCCCGCTCGCGTTCGACAACGCCGAGGAGCTCCTCGCGATCTGCGACGAGCACGGCCTCACGATCGCCGAAGCCGCGCGCATCAATGAGGAGGCGCTGCGCACCGAGGCCGAGGTCGCCGCGGGACTCGACGCGATCTGGGACGCCATGGCCTCCTGCATCGACGCGGGGCTCGCCGCCGACGGCGAACTGCCCGGGATGCTGCGCGTCAAGCGCCGCGCCGCCTCGATCCGGCATCAGCTCGACGACGCCTCGTCGGCCGGACACCGTGAGCTGCCCGGCGAGTGGCTCGGCGCCTTCGCCCTCGCGGTGAACGAGGAGAACGCCTCGGGCGGACGAGTCGTCACCGCCCCGACGAACGGCGCAGCCGGCATCCTCCCCGCTGTCGCGATGTACTGGTGGCGCTTCCTCGCCGACTCGGGCCTCGGCGTCGGCAACGCCGTCACGCCGCACGGCGAGCTCGTCGGCAGCGCCTTGCTCGGCTTCGGTCTCGGCGAGGCTGCGGTGGACGTCGTGGACGACGAGATCGTCGCCGAAGCGAACCGCCGGCGCGGCATCCGTCGTTTCCTGCTCACCGCGACCGCGCTGGGTTCGCTCTTCAAGGCCAACGCCTCGATCTCGGGTGCCGAGGGCGGCTGTCAGGCCGAGGTCGGCTCGGCGTGCGCGATGGCGGCGGGCGGGCTCACGGCCGTCATGGGCGGCACGAACCGCCAGATCGAGAACGCCGCCGAGATCGCGATGGAGCATCACCTCGGCCTGACGTGCGACCCGGTCGGCGGGCTCGTGCAGATCCCGTGCATCGAGCGCAACGCGATCGCGGCGTCGACGGCCGTGACCGCGGCACGCCTCGCCCTGCGCGGCGACGGCAGCCACTACGTCTCGCTCGACGCCGTCGTCGAGACGATGCGCCAGACGGGCATCGACATGTCGACGAAGTACAAGGAGACGAGCGAGGGCGGCCTCGCGGTGAACGTCATCGAGTGCTGACCCGGCTCATGTCGTGCTCACTTGCGTCGTTTTGCGTTGCACCGCGCACATCGCCGCAGCTCAAGCGCAAACGCGTCGTTTCGGTTGCGGCGTTTGGTGCGCGGCCGCGCCAAACGGCGCAACTCAAACGGGTGAAGTGCCAGGCCGCCATCCCGCGTTCGTCAGCGCGGCGCGCACACGCTCCACGGCGACCTGCGAATTCGGGTAGAGGTGCTCGGCGGTGATCCTGACGACGGTCCAGCCTGCCTCGCGGCAGAGGTCGTGCTTGAGGATGTCGCGGTTCCATTGCCTGGCGTCCGTTCGGTGGTGGTCGCCCTCGTATTCGACGAGCACGTGCCACTCGGGGTAAGCGATCTCCGTCCAGCCGATGCGTCGGCCGTTCCGGGCGAACACATCGAAGTCGAGCGCCGGATCGGGGAGCCCTTCCTCTGCGAGTGCAAGCCTCAAATGAGTCTCCGGGCGGGATGCCGCACCCACGCGTACGAGGCCGATTGCAGCCTTCAGCTTGGCGATGCCCTCGCGGCGGCCGGCGGCCACAGCGGCTTCCAGCTCCTCGAGGGTCGAGGGAGGCGCCTGATGAGACCCGTCGCGGGCGCGAGGTCGGTTGAGAATCGCGTCGCCGGCTGCGACGAGATCACGCAGCGAAAGCGTCGTTGCCAATTGCGCCCACGTCGAGGCAGGTGAGGCGACACGGAGCCCGGTGGGGGTGCGCACGCGCACCAACCCGGGTCTCAGTTGGTGGCCCGCGATTCCTCGCCCACTCGGTGCTCGATGTGGTGAGAGCACGCTGACGTGTGCGGTCCCGGCGCATCCGGTGGGGAGCGGGATCCCCCACACGATCGCCGCGCTCGCATGGGAGAAGAAGACGTGCCGGGGCAGTCGGGCGGCGAGCGCGCGGAGCCTCCGCAGTTCCGCTGATTCTCCGGGCGTGTCGCCTTCGTCCCCGAGAACCATCCGGACCCCCCAGAACGGGGCGAGGAGGTCCCGTCTTCGCAGCCGTGCTCGACTCGCACCGGATTCGAGAGCGGATGCCACGGAGAATTCGCCGCCGAGGCGGCCCGGAAGGTCAGTCATCCCCCGAGGCTCGGGGCGGCCACGCCTCGGCCTGCACTCATCCAGCGAGTCTGTGGAGGGTGGCACGCGCGCGGGGTCTGGGGAGGAGCGCGCCCGCCCTTCAGTTGCGCCGATTGGCACCCGCGTCTGCCAATCGCCGCAAGCGAACAAACAGGTCGAGCGTTTGGTTGCGCCGATTGGCGATCCCCACTGCAAATCGCCGCAACCGAGCGTGCGGGGCACACCCAGAAGGAGTGTTCGCCGTGCGCGAACCGTTGGCACTCTCGGGGTTTGAGTGCTAAATTGAACGTAGTTGAGTCGAGTCGACTCAAGTTCACAAGACCACAAGGAACACCCCGACAGAAGGAGAGAGAAATGGCCCAGTACGACCCGTTCCGCGACCTCGACCGCCTCGCTTCGAGCCTTCTCGACACGCGCCGCGGACCCCGCCGCATGCCGATGGACCTCTACCGTGACGGTGACCACTACGTCCTCACGGCCGACATGCCCGGCATCGACCCGGGGTCGGTCGATATCGACGTCGACGGGCAGCTGCTCACGATCCGCGCCGAGCGCACCCTCACCACCGGCGAGGGCGTGAAGTGGATCACGCGCGAGCGCGAGGCGGCGAGCTTCCTCCGCCAGCTCAACCTCGGGCAGGGTATCGACACCGAGCGCATCACGGCGAACTACAACAACGGCGTGCTCAGCGTCACGATCCCCGTGAGCGAGAAGGCCAAGCCGCGCAAGATCGAGGTGACGTCGGATGCCGAGCAGCCGACGATCCTCGCGCACGAGAGCCACGACGAGCCGCAGCCCGTCGAGCAGTGAGCTGACTCTTCCCACCGGCGCCGCCCCGAGTCCGAAGACTCGGGGCGGCGCCGCGTTCTAGGCTGACGCCATGCCCGAGTACGCCGTGCCGACACCCCGTCGCCGGGGCCGCCCGCGCGGAGGAGAGTCGGGCACCCGGGACCGCATCCTGGGCTCGGCCGTCGACGAGTTCGCCGAGCACGGGTACGACGGTGCGACCATCCGCGGCATCGCGACGCGAGCGGGTGTCGACTCTGCGCTCGTGCACCACTACTTCGGCACGAAGGCCGACCTGTTCGCCGAGGCCGTCGGTGCGCCCATGCGGCCCGACGTCGACGTGCCCGCGATCCTGGCGGGTCCGCGCGACGAGCTGGGCGAGCACCTCGTCCGCTACGTGCTCGAGGCGTGGGAGCGGCCCGACGTGCGCAAGCGCGGTGTCGTGCTCCTGCGCTCGGCGCTCGGCAACCGCTTCGCGACGCCCCTCCTCGCCAGCTTCCTCTCGCGGGAGCTGCTGGGCCGCATCGCCGCCGAGCTCGACGTGCCCGACGCCGAGCTGCGCGCGAGCCTCGTCGCGTCGCAGGTCGCGGGCCTGCTCATCGCACGGCATGTGCTCAAGCTGCCGGCGGTCGCGTCGGCGTCGGTCGACGAGCTCATCGCGCGCATCGCGCCGACGGTGCAGCGGTACCTCACGGAGTGAGCCTTGACGTCGATCACACCGCGGAGGACTATTCATCACATGATGAATAAGGGGGCGATCGGAGGTGCTCGCCGTGGCTGAGGGCAACGCCGTCGAGGTGCGCGGACTGCACGTGCGCCGCGGCACCACCGAGGTGTTCAAGAGTATCGATCTCGACATCCCGCGCGGCCAGATCACGGGCCTCATGGGTCCGTCCGGCTGCGGCAAGACGACCCTCATGCGCTCGATCGTCGGCGTGCAGAAGATCGCGGGCGGCACCGTCACGGTGCTCTCCGATCCCGGCGGCACGCAGGTGCAGCGTCGCCGCGTCTCGTACGACACGCAGGCCGCGTCGGTGTACGGCGACCTGACGATCCAGCAGAACCTCCGCTACTTCGCCCGGCTGATCGGCGCGCCGACCTCCGACGTCGACCGCGTCATCACGCAGGTCGGGCTCGCCGACCAGGCCAAGCAGACCGTCGATTCGCTCAGCGGCGGGCAGGAGAAGCGCGTGTCGCTCGCCGTCGCGATGCTCGGCACGCCGGAGCTGCTCGTGCTCGACGAGCCGACCGTCGGCCTCGACCCGCTCCTGCGCTCCGAGCTGTGGGAGATCTTCCGCGGCGTCGCCGAGGCGGGTGCGACCATCGTCGTGAGCAGCCACGTGATGGACGAAGCCCTCCGCTGCGACCGCATCGTGCTGCTGCGGGCCGGGCGCATCATCGCCGACACGACACCCGCTCGCCTGCTCACCGACACGGGGGAGTCGGATCCGGATGCCGCCTTCCTGGCGCTCATCGAAAGGGATGCCGCGGCCTCGGCCCAGGCGCATCATCCGATGACGCGGCGACAGGCGCGGGAGGAGGCATCCGAATGAACGGCGTGCGCACCTTCGCCACCGCCGGACGGGTCCTGCGGCAGCTGAGCCACGACCCGCGGTCGATCGCGCTCATGCTCATCGCGCCGAGCCTGCTCGTCGGGCTGTTCGCCTGGCTCTTCAGCGACCAGGACGGCGTCTTCGACATCTACGGACCGCCGATCCTGGCACTGTTCCCGTTCATCATCATGTTCCTCATCACGTCGATCACGACGCTGCGGGAGCGTCGCTCGGGCACGCTCGAGCGGCTCATGACGACGCCGATCGGCAAGGCCGACTTCATCACGGGCTACGCGCTCGCGTTCGGCCTCATGGCCGTCATCCAGGCGATCGTCACGGTGTCGTTCGCCGTGCTGGTCTGCGGACTCAACACCGACGGGCCGGCGTGGCAGCTCGGACTTGTCGCCGTCTCCGACGCGGTGCTGGGCATGGCGCTGGGGCTGCTCGCGAGCGCCTTCGCGCGCACGGAATTCCAGGCTGTGCAGTTCATGCCGCTCATCGTGTTCCCGCAGATCCTGCTCGGCGGCCTGTTCATGCCCCGAGACCAGATGCCCGACGCGCTGTACGCGATCAGCAAGGTGCTGCCGCTGAGCTACGCCATCGACGCGATCAACGCCGTGACCGCCGGCGAAGAGGGATGGGACGTCTACGGACCGCTGCTCGTCGTGCTCGGGTTCCTCGTCGGGTCGCTGATCCTCGCGTCGCTCACGCTGCGCCGGCGCACGCCGTAGCGCTGTTCTGCGGAAGGCTCAGGCTCGACCCCGCGACAAGCTCGGGGACCGGGAGCAGGCGAGACGGCCCCGGCGTGGGGTCAGCAGCCGAGCTGAGGCCGTCGCAGCTTCGCGGTCAGCTCGCGCAGCTGATCGAGCTCGTCGTCGCTGAGCACGGACATCCGCTCCGCGATGGCCCGGCCGTGCGACGACGCGATGCGGCGGAAGGCGGATGCGCCGTCGTCCGTCGCGCGCACGAGGGCGCCGCGGCCGTCGTCGGGATCTGCACACTTCGAGATGAGTCCCCGTGCGACCATGCGGTCGACGAGGCGCGAGACGCTGGGCTGGCTGATGAGCATGTTGGCCGTGACGTCGCGCAGCCGCGCCGTCATGTCATCCGCACGGGTCACGGTGAGCAGCACGTCGTACTCGGCCTGGGACAGCGCCGTCCCGTCGAAGTCGCCGCTGATGTCTCCGAAGACCTCGTGCTGGGCGCGGAAGAGGCTCTCCCAGGCGTCGATCGCGAGTCGCCGGTCGGTCATGTGCAACAGAATACGGCGAACCTCCGCCGTCGGGGCGGGCCGTAGGCTGAGCGCCATGGGGACCGTCCTTCGGCGCGCTGCCGCGCTCGTGCTCGCGGCATCCATCCTGGTCCTTTCGGCCTGCACCGGCTCGACCGGGACGAGCGATGACGCCGTTGCCGTGTCCGCGAACGTCGACGACTTCCGCTTCTCGAGTCTCGACGTCGACTACACGCTCACCCGCGCCGACGACGGCACGAGCCGCCTCGAGGTGCAGGAGCGCTTCGTCGCCGAATTCCCCGACATCGATCAGAACCACGGGATGCGGCGCCTCGTGCCCGACTCGTACGGGGGCGCTCCGCTCAATCCGCACTTCGTCTCGATCACGGACGGCGACGGCAATCCGCGGCCCGCGGAAGTCGACGACGAAGACGGCGTCTTCTCCATGACCTCGCGCGCCGACGACTTCGTCCACGGCGAGCAGACGTACATCTTCACCTACACGCTCGAGAACGTCACGCGGTTCTTCGAGGACACCGATGCCGACGAGTTCTACTGGGATGTCAACGGCACCGATTGGGCTCAGCCGTTCGGTCGCATAACGGCGACTCTGCACATGGATGCCGCACTCGCGGCCGCCCTCACCGGGAGCGCGTCGTGCTACCACGGCTACGAGGGCGCGACAGATCCCTGCTCCATCTCGATCGAGCGCACGAACGCCGCAAGCACCGTCACCGCGAGCACCGGCGACGTGCCGCCCCACCAGACCATGACGATCGCGGTCGGGTTCGAGCCAGGGACGTTCACGAAGTTCGACGCGTCGTTCTTCGCGTCGCCGTGGGGCTGGCTGCAGGCGATCGCGGCGCTCGGAGTGCTCGGCGGACTCCTCTGGGCGATCATCACGCGCCGACGACGCCTGCGCGACGAGCCGGGCAGGCCCACGATCATCGCCGAGTACACGCCGCCGGCGCACATCGACGCTCTCGAGAGCGCCGTGCTGCTCGGCCGCACCTCGAAGGCGATCCCGGCCGAGGTGCTCGAGCAGGCTGTCGTCGGCAGCATCCGCATCCTCGAGGGCGAGCGCCGCTGGCTCGGCGGTGCACGTCTCAAGGCCGAGCTCGTCGACCCGACGAAGGCCGACGGCGACGGCCTCATGCTGCTCGACGGCCTGTACCCGGGCTTCGTCGTGGGCGACCTGTACGAGTTCGGCCAGACCGACCGGCGGTTTTCGTCGGCGGCGCAGTCGATCATCAAGGCCGCCACGAAGGAGCTCGACCGGCGGGGGCTGCGCCGAAGGGTGCCGGCCTGGACGCGTGCCCTGCCGATCATCGCGACGGGGCTCGCCGGCACGCTCGTGTTCCTGTTCGGCGTCGCCGCGCTGAACGCCCTGGTCGACGCATGGGTCCCGATCATCCTCATCGTCGGCGCCTTCATCGCCGAGTTCGCCGTGATCTCGCTCGTCTCGCATAAGCCGCTCACGGCTCTCGGCGCCGAAGTTCGCGACCATCTCGCGGGTCTGAAGGTCTTCATCGAGTGGGCCGAGGCAGACCGCATCCGCATGCTGCAGTCGCCGCAGGGTGCCGAGCGCGTCGCCATCGACACGAGCGACCGCCGCGAGATGCTGAAGATCTACGAAGCCCTCCTGCCGTACGCGGTCGTCTTCGGCCAGGAGAAGCAGTGGGCGAAGGAGCTCGCCGTGCTCTACGGCGAGCAGGGCTCGCCCGTGTGGTACTCGGGCTCGAGCGGGGCCTTCAACGCGGCGGCGTTCTCCGCGGGCATCGGCACGCTGTCATCGAGCGCGTCGTCGGCCTCGTCGTCGGGCGGATCGAGCGGCGGCGGATCGGCCGGCGGGGGCGGTGGCGGAGGCGGCGGCGGGGGAGTCTGACCTGATCGAGCCAGGCGCCGCGTCGGCGTCTGACGCCACGCATTCATCAAGGACGCCTGTTACTGGTGATACGCCTGTTGCAATCCCCGGCGCGGCGATAGCATCCGGATTGACGGGACGAGGGAGTCCGGGGAGAGACGTTCCGTCGGTGGACAGCACGCATCAGGATCGTTGAAGGAGATCTCTCATGGCCACCTCGCCAGCAGCAGACATCGTCAGCGCCGTCGGTGGCGCGGGCAACATCGAGAGTCTCACGCACTGCGCGACGAGACTCAGATTCCAGCTCAGAGACGCGAGCGGAGTCGACCAGAAGGCCGTGGAGGCCATCCCCGGCGTCATGGGGGCGGTGCCGCAGGCCGGCGACCGGTTCCAGGTCGTCATCGGCGGCGGCGTGCAGAACGTCTACAACGACATCATGGCGCTGCCCGGCCTCACCGGCGGCGGCGGCGCCGTCGACGAGGACGACATCGACTCGATCAAGGCGCGCGAGCGGGCGAAGGGCGTCCGCGGCCAGGTCGCATGGATCGACGGGCTGTTCGAGTTCCTGTCGGACTCGTTCCGGCCGATCCTCGGCGCCCTCCTCGGAGCATCCTTCTTCATCACGTTCATGGCGCTCATGGCGACCCTCAACGTGATCCCCGACTGGAACGCGCCCGGGGTCACTCTCGAGCCGTCGTGGGCGTTCGTGAACCTGATGTGGCAGTGCATCTTCGTGTTCCTGCCGCTCATGGTCGCCTACAACGCGACGAAGAAGGTCGGCGCCGACCCGTGGGTGGGCTTCGGCGTCATGGCCGTGCTGATGCTCCCGGGATTCTCCGCGCTCAAGGCGGAGGCCACGCCCCAGCAGGTGTTCGGCTCGGAGGTCTTCATCGTCCCGATCTTCGGCTTCCCGCTGACGATCTTCGACTACAGCTCGCAGGTGTTCCCGCCGCTGCTGATGGCGGCCGTCATGGGTCCGCTTTACAAGCTGCTGCGACGGATCATCACCGCGAACCTGCAGCTGATCTTCGTGCCGTTCTTCGCGATGCTCATCATGATCCCGCTGACGGCGTTCATCCTCGGGCCGATCGGCGTCTACGTGGGCGCCTGGCTCGCACAGGCGCTCGCCGCGATAAACAATTTCTCACCATTCATCTTCGCGATCATCATCCCGTTGGCGTATCCGTTCATGGTGCCGCTCGGCCTGCACTGGCCGATCAACGCGATCATGCTGCTGAACATCCAGACGCTCGGCTACGACTTCATCCAGGGCCCCATGGGCGCGTGGAACTTCGCATGCTTCGGCGCCACGGCGGGCGTGCTCGTGCTTTCGCTCCGCCACCGCGACACGCAGATGAGGCAGACAGCCACCGGCGCTCTGGCGGCGGGTCTGCTGGGTGGAATCTCAGAGCCGTCCCTCTACGGAATCCATCTGAGATTCAAGCGCATCTATCCACGCATGCTCGTCGGGTGCTTCATCGGCGGACTCACGATCGGTCTCGGCAGCCTGATCCTCGGTCTGCCGAACGGCGTCACGACGCAGGCCTTCGTGTTCACGTCGCTGCTCACGATCCCCGCGTTCGACCCGATCGGGCTGTACACGATCGCGATCGCGCTGGCCTTCTTCACGTCTATGTTCCTCGTGATCTGGTCGAACTTCCGCACTCCCGAGCAGCAGGCCGAGTTCGAAGCGGTTCGGGATGCCGCGGAGGCCAAGGCTGCGGCCGAGCACGTGAAGCCCGCCGCGATCGAGGAGGCGGAGGGTCGCGCGTTCGACGCGTCCGACAGGCCGGCCACCGCGGCGGCTGCGGCCGCCGCTGCGACCGCACCCGCGCCGACCGCGGTACTCGACCGGCTCGCGATCGACGTCCGCGCACCTCTCGAGGGCAAGGTCGTGCCGCTCTCAGAGGTGCCGGATCCGGTGTTCGCCGGCGGAGTGATGGGACCGGGAGTGGCGATCGAGCCGACGGGCGACACCGTCCACTCTCCGGGCCCGGGAACGATCGCCGCAGCGCAGCCGACCGGGCATGCGTTCGGGATCGTGCTCGACGGAGGCCTGGAGATCCTCATCCACGTCGGCATCGACACGGTCAATCTGAAGGGCGAGGGCTTCGACGTCAAGGTCAAGAACGGCGATCGCGTCGAGACCGGCACTCCGCTCGTCAAATTCGACCGGGCAGTGATCGAGAAGGCGGGCTACCCGCTCGTGACGCCCGTCATCGTCCTCAACGCCGACGACTTCGGCAAGGTCTCGCCCGAGGCCGAGGGCGACGTCAAGCCCGGCGACTCGCTCCTCTGGGTCGAGCCCAAGGACGCGTAGCCTACACGCCGAATGGAACGGGATGCCGCGAACTGCGGCATCCCGTTCCATTTTCTTCGCATTCTGCACAGTCGCGGAACGGTGCAGTCTCAGAAACATGAGAAGAGATTCATGGGTCTTTGTCAGGAAACCCTCCGCTGTTACATTGCGTCGGGGCGTTCGGCGATCCCGGGCGCAAATTGATAAGGAGCAACGCGTGAAACGACGCATCTTCGGCCTTGGGGCCGTCGTTGCGGCGGGCGCGACAGTGGTGGCCGGCATGGCATTCGTGCCCGCGGCCGTCGCTGCACCCGCCGGTGATTCTCAGCCATCCGCAGCGCAGCGGCTGGACAATCGGCCAGGGCCCCTCACGGCCCGGCAGAACGATCGACGCAAGGCCGCGCAGAAGCTGATCCTGTCGGGCAAGGCCTCGGTCGACCCGGTCGACGGGTCGGTGCAGGTCGGCGACAAGTACTACCAGGCGGCCCTCACCGGCGAGGCGCAGGTCTTCACGATCCTGTCGCAGTTCGGAGACCAGGGCGACAAGAAGCTCGGCACGGTCCCCGGCCCCCTGCACAACCAGATCCCCCAGCCCGACCGCAGCGTGAACAACAGCACGCACTGGGTCTCCGACTTCAACCAGCCGTATTACGAAGACCTCTTCTTCGGCGACGGCGAGTCGTTCAAGGACTTCTACGAGAAGCAGTCGTCGGGTGCCTTCACGGCAGCAGGCGGAGTGAGCGACTGGGTGACGGTGCCCGGCAACGCATCGGTCTACGGCGACAACGCGGTCGAGGACTTCGGCGGAGCCTGGAAGTTCATCGCCGACACCGGCAACGCCTGGTACAACGCGCAGAAGGCTGCGGGCAAGAGCGACGCCGAGATCAAGGCCGCTCTCGCCCAGTACGACGTCTGGGACCGCTACGACTACGACAACGACGGCAACTTCAACGAGCCCGACGGCTACATCGACCACTTCCAGGCCGTGCATGCGGGCGAGGGCGAAGACGCCGGCGGCGGCGCCCAGGGCGAGGACGCCATCTGGTCGCACCGCTGGTACGTCAACCAGACCGACTTCGGCCTGACCGGTCCGGCGAACGCCAAGTTCGGCGGCACGCAGATCGGCGATACCGGCATCTGGATCGGCGACTACACGGTCGAGGCCGAGAACGGCGGCCTCGGCGTCTTCTCGCACGAGTTCGGACACGACCTGGGCCTCCCCGACCTGTACGACACCAACGGCGGCGAGAACTCGACCGCGTTCTGGACGCTCATGTCGAGCGGCTCGTGGCTCAACCACGGCGTCGACGACATCGGCACGACGCCGGGATACATGGGTCCGTGGGAGAAGCTCCAGCTCGGCTGGCTCAGCTACCACGTCGTGCAGCCTGGCGAGTCGGGCAGCTTCACGCTGAGCCCGGCTGCGCTGCAGGCCGCCGGCCAGGCGCAGGGCCTCGTGGTCGACGTGCCCGACGAGGCCGTCTCGACGACGTACACGACGCCGCCCTCGGCGCCGAACGCCTGGTGGACGTCGAGCGCCGACGACCTCAACACGACCCTCACCCGCACGATCGACCTGACGGGCATCTCGAAGGCGTCGCTGACGGCGAAGGCCTGGTACGAGATCGAGGACGGGTTCGACTACCTGTACGCGGAGTACAAGCCGGCCGGTGCGGCGAACTGGACGGCGCTCACGACGATCAGCGGATCGTCGAAGGGCAAGTGGACGAACCTCAGCGTCTCGGTGCCCGGCGGCGGCCCCGTCGAGTTCCGGTTCCGGTACCAGTCCGACGGCGGTGTGCACCTCGGTGGCGCGTTCATCGACGACATAGTCATGAAGGCGAACGGCAAGACGCTGTTCGCCGACAACGCCGACGGCCCCGACGCCAACGGCTGGACGGCAGCGGGCGGGTTCAAGAAGAGCACCGGCACCGAGGAATCGATCGGCGACCGGTACTACCTGCTGGAGAACCGCACGTACGTCGGCTACGACGACACGCTGCGCACCGGCCCCTACCAGTTCGACAAGGCCTACACGGCGCCCGACCACGTCGAGCACTTCCCGTTCCAGGACGGCCTGCTCGTCTGGGCGGTCGACGAGACCTACTCGGACAACAACACGATCGACCACCCGGGCCACGGCCTGACCCTTCCGGTCGACTCGCACCCGGCGAAGTTCACGTACTCCGACGGCACGGGGCCGAGCAACCGGCGCCAGCCCTTCGACGCGACCTTCGGCCTGCAGCAGACCGACCCGGTCGCGCTGCACAAGGAGGTTCTCACGGGCAAGGGCAAGAACCAGACGATCCAGACCCTCGCGGCAGTCGCCCCGGCCGGTCAGCAGATCGCGACGTTCGACGACACCGTGACCGATGCCTACTTCAGCGCGACGAACCCGCTCGGCGGCGTCTATGTCGCGGGGCACGGCGTCACGGCGACGGTGACGGGTCAGAACACCGGCGGCACGCTCACGGTCAACGTGAACAACCCTCAGTGATCTGAGGACACAGAGCGGGCCCGCCTCTCCCGAGAGGCGGGCCCGTTCTTCGTTGGCGCTGGTGTGCGATCAGACCGTGCGGTTGGCCTTGTAGTACTCGAGCAGCGCGCGGGTCGAGGCATCCTGAGCCGCCGCGGCGTCCGCATCGCCCTCGAGGGCCGGCGCGATCTGCAGTGCGAGCTGCTTGCCGAGCTCGACGCCCCACTGGTCGAACGAGTTGATGCCCCAGATCACGCCCTGCGTGAACGTGATGTGCTCGTACAGGGCGATGAGCTCGCCGAGCACCCGGGGCGTCAGCGCGGCCGCGAAGATCGACGTCGTCGGGCGGTTGCCGGGGAACGTGCGCGCCGCGACGAGCGCGCCGGTCGTGCCCTCGGCCTCGACCTCCTCGGCGGTCTTGCCGAAGGCGAGCGCCTTCGTCTGCGCGAGGAAGTTCGCGAGGAACAGGCCGTGCACGTCGCGTCCGTCGGAGGAGAGCGGGAACGCGGGGTTCACGAAGGCGATGAAGTCGGCCGGGATGAGGCGCGTGCCCTGGTGGATGAGCTGGTAGAACGCGTGCTGGCCGTTCGTGCCGGGCTCGCCCCAGAACACCTCGCCCGTCCCCGTCGTGACGGGGGAGCCGTCCCAGCGCACCGACTTGCCGTTCGACTCCATCGTGAGCTGCTGCAGGTAGGCGGCGAAGCGGTGCAGCTGCTGCGCGTAGGGGAGCACGGCGTGCGTCTGCGCGTCGAGGAAGTTCGTGTACCAGACGTTGAGCAGTCCCATGAGGACGGGCACGTTCTGGGCGAGCGGCGTGTTCGCGACGTGCTCGTCGACGGCGTGGAAGCCCGCGAGCAGCTCGCGGAACGCCTCGGGGCCGAGAGTGATGACGAGCGACAGGCCGATGGCGGAGTCCACCGAGTACCGGCCGCCCACCCAGTCCCAGAACCCGAACGCGTTGGCGGTGTCGATGCCGAACGCCGCGACCTTGTCGAGCGCCGTCGAGACGGCGACGAAGTGGTGCGCGACGGCGTTCGTGCGGTCATCGTCGGACGAGGAGATGGCACCGGATGCCTCGAGACCGGCCCACAGCCAGTCACGTGCGAGTCGTGCGTTCGTGAGGGTCTCGAGCGTCGTGAAGGTCTTCGACGCGACGATGAACAGCGTCGTCTCGGGGTCGAGGTCGGCGGTCTTGAGCGCGATGTCGGCGGGGTCGATGTTCGAGACGAAGCGGGCCGTGATGCCCGCGTCGGCGTAGGGCTTGAGCGCCTCGAAGATCATGTATGGGCCGAGGTCGGAGCCGCCGATGCCGATGTTGACGACGGTCTCGACCTTCTTGCCCGTCACGCCGCGCCAGTCGCCAGAGCGGACGCGCTCGGCGAAGGCATCCATCGCCTCGAGCACGGCCTGCACGTCGTGGTCGACGTCCTGGCCGTCGACCGTCAGCGCGGGGGAGGCGCCCGGCGGGCGCCGCAGCGCCGTGTGCAGCACCGCGCGGTCTTCCGTCGTGTTGATGTGGTCGCCCTCGAGCATCGCGGCGTAGCGCTCAGGCACGCCCGTCTCTTCGGCGAGCTTCACGAGGCTCGCGAGCACCGCGTCGGTGACGAGGTTCTTCGAGAGGTCGACATGGAGGTCGGCGAGGGTGAAGCTCAGCTTGCCGACGCGATCGGGATCGCTCGCGAACCAGCCGCGGAGGTCGGGCTGGAAGGCGGATCGGTGGGCGTCGAGCTCGGTCCAGGCGGACGTGGCAGTGGCATCGATGGGGGCACTCACGCGTCCCACGCTAGCGCGCAGGTGTTGCGCGCGCCTCACCGCGTCGCGTCGTGCGATGTGAGCGGGGCTCAGTACCAGTTGGTCGCGTTCGAGTGACCCCACGCCGCGCACGGGCTGCCGTACGAGCCGTTGATGTACTGGAGTCCCCAGCGGATCTGCGTCGTCGCGTTGGTCTGCCAGTCGGAGCCGACGCTGGCCATCTTGCTGCCGGGCAGGGCCTGCGGGATGCCGGTGGCGCCGCTGCCGGAGTTGTAGGCCTGGTAGTTCCAGCCCGACTCGCGGTTCCACAGCGACACGAGGCACGAGAACTGGTCGGAGCCCCAGCCGTACTCGCTCGCGGCGATCTGCTGAGCCGTGGCCTTGGCGCCCTCCGGCGTGTTCGCGGCGGCGAGGGCGGCCGCTGCCTCCTCGGCCTGACGCTGCGCCTCGGCGGCGGCAGCCGCGGCGGCCTCTTCGGCGGCCTTCTTGGCGAGGGCGGTCTCGAGGCGAGTGCGCAGATCGGTCGTCTGCACCGTGACCTGCTGCGTCGCCTCGGCGGCGGCCTCCGTGACACCGGGAAGGAGGAACGTCGGCAGCACGTCGTACGCCGAGATCTTGTCGATCTCCTCGCGGAGCTCGGTCGTGTCGATCGTCGTCGGCCCGCCCACGTCGAGTCCCGACGCGGCGGTGTCGGCGACGACGGAGGCGGCCTCGTCGACGGCGACGTGCGCGCTCGCGAGCGCCGCCTCGGCGTCGGCCGTGATCCGCACCATCGTCTGGGTCGGGCCGCTGTTCGCGAGCGCGGGGGTCGTGCCGTAGACGAACGAGGCGGGAGTCGTGGTCGAGGGTCGCATCGCCGCCGAGGCGGACGTGGTCGCGGCACCCGTGAGGGCGACGACGCCGAGCAGGGCGGCGGTCGCGACGGCGGTCGAGGCGATGGCGCGACGGCTCGCGCGGGCAGGTGTGATGAGGCGCGTGGAACGCATGCGCAGGAAATCCTTCGGGCTTCTTGTCCGCCGGCGCGATGCGCCGGCGTGGCCCTCGGGACGGGCACGAGCCACGAGTCTGCAAGGCGTTTCTGGACGAAGCCCCAGGCTTGCCTGGACAGGTCGTGTGAGCGGATGCCGCGAAAAGGGCCGATCCAGGGGCTGATTTCCTTCGGCGGCAGCCTTCGCGAGCGCTGCTCGGGGTGCTCGTCAGACGACAAGAGTAAGGGCCGGTCGGAGAGGCTTCCGACCGGCCCTTGTCCCTTGCACCAAGAGTGTCCTGCAATCACATGCCGGTAGCTGCCACAGCAAAACAACTACCGTGCATGCACTCTATAACGGCGAGATAACGGAAGGGAAGAGGTCCGCGTTATCTTTCCGTGATTATTTGCCGACACATACGAGACGCTCAGGTTCGTACCGCGGGATGTGCGATCCTGCGCCCCCTGGTGACGCCTCCGGCTTCGCCCTAGACTTCCGCGCGAGGGGCGTGCCCGAAATCGCGACAGTGGGGTCGGCGAGGTCGAATGGGGATGTCGATGGGCGCTGCGGCAGAGGAACCGGTGCGGGCCGGACGGGCGGAGATCTCGTTCGCCGGCGCCGTTGCGCCCGACATCGTCGAACGGCCCGTCTTCGACGAGGCGGGTTTCCCGTGGCACGATCGCGCGGCCATCGTCACGCGATTCGAGGCATCCACCCCCGGCGACGACCCGATCGCGGTGCGCGTCGTCGTCGCGGGAGACTCCTCGCGGCTTGTCGCGCTCCTGCTGCGCACCCAGGGCAGCACCGATGCCGTGCCGGCCGCAGAGGTCGGCGTGGAGCGCGCGCTGATCGAGTTCGCGGTCACGCAGTGGGCGATGGTCCTCGTGCTGGAGTTCGCCGATGCCGCCGACGCGGCGGAGGCCGTGAAGCGGTTCCCGCATCCGGATGCCTGGGCGCTGGGCGAGGGCGAGGAGGGCCAGGCCTGGTGGGAGGTGCCCGTCCAGGACGTGTTCGCTCTCGAGTCGGCGGGGATGGGCGGCGGGCCGCTCGAGGCCGAGGGCGAGATCGAGGCCGAAGCCGCTCCACCCGTGCAGGAGATCGGGCATGCGCTCGCCGAGATGCCTGCGACCTCGCGGGTGAAGGAGGAGGTCGTGCTCACCGTGACGCTCAGTCGCACGAGGCAGAAGCCGGCGGAGGGGGCCGCGCACGACGAGGCTGAGTTCGCGTTCGACCCCGGTGCGCCGATCAGCATCTCGGTCGCGACGCGGGGCTACGCGTTCGCGGCGGGCACCCGGCGCACGCGTGTCGTGCGGCTCGGGAAGGGCCGTGCTAAGGTCTCGCCGACCTTCCGGCTCGTCGCGGTGGATCCCGGCTCCGCGGAGGTCACGGTCGTCATCCGCCAGCGAGCCCGTCTGCCCCTTGCGACGCTGCGCGTGCTCAGCGAGATCGTGGCCGACGCGGCTCCCGTCGGAGCCGGCACAGCGGCTGCTGAGGCCGACGCGAAGATGCCCGACCCGGCGATGGTCCCGCTGCCGACGATCAGCATCGACGAATCGCTCGTGGGCGGGCGCTCGGTGCTCGAGGTCGGCGTGCAGATCGGCGAGAAGCACGTCGAGGGGAGGATGGCCGGTCTTCCCAAGCAGGCGATCGTCGCTGACGCGTACGACCGCATCGCGCAGCTCCGCAAGACGCTCGGGCAGACCCCGGCCGCCGAGCGGCTCGACATCGGGCTCCGGGTGCTCCGCGCCCTCGGGGTGAGCCTGTCGCGCCGCCTGTTCACGCCGGAGGTCCGCCAGTTCCTCTGGGACAACCAGGCCGAACTCCAGCGGGTGCTCATCCAGACGACGGGGGAGTTCGACATCCCGTGGGAGGTCATCTACCTGTCCGACCCGTCCCAGCCCGTGGACGAGGTCGCGCCGGACGTCGACTTCTTCCTCGGCATGCGCGGTGCGACCCGCTGGGTGTACAACGCGGCACTGCCGACGACCGTGACGGTGCGCCGCGCGCAGGCGCGCTACCTCTGCCCCCTGTACCGCGATCCGCACCTCTCCCTGGACTTCCCGCAGGACGAGGGCCGCCTCGTGAAGAAGCTGTTCCGCGCGACGTCTGTGCGGCCGGGGGACGCGGACGCCATGACGAAGGCGATCGTCGCCGGCTTCGACCTGTTTCACTTCGGTGGCCACGGGGTGTGGATGCTGGAGCCGCCCGACCAGCGACTGCTCTTCGCGGCCTACCGCGAGACGGGCGCGCCCGTGGTCGGCGCGAGCTATTCGGCATCCGATCTCCGACGTGATCTTCCCGACCGCGCAATGATCCCGCAGGACGAGCCGCCCCGCATGGTGGTGCTCAACGCGTGCGATGTCGGGCGCATCGACACGTCGTCGATCGGGCTGGGCGGGTTCCCCGAGGCGTTCCTGCGCGGCGGCGTGGGCGTGCTGATCGGATGCTCCTGGGCGGTGGACGATCACGGCGCGGGCGAGTTCATCCGCAACTTCTACGACGCGCTCGCGAACGGGACGATCGCGGACGCGGTCGCCGCCGCACGTCGGCAGTCGCTCGCCGACGGCGACGTGTCCGGACTCGCATACGTGGCCTATTCGCACCCCGACGCGGTCCTTGAGACCGCCTGAATCGAAGGAAGACGCATGAGCACCGACATCGACGACCGTCCTGCCGCGCGGGCAGCGTCGGGATTGACCGCCGCACAGCTGCTGGCCCTGAAGCCGCACGTCATCACGCTCAACGACGGCCTGCTCGATGACAAGGCCAACCCGAAGCCGGCGAGCGTCGGCGACTTCCGCACGACCCTCGCCGACCTCGACGCGATCTTCACGACGCACCTGCCCGCCTTCCTCGAGAAGCAGGCGGCCGGAACCGTGCCGATCGTGCTCTACGCCCACGGCGGTCTCGTCGACGCCGAATCCGGCTTCGCGACGGCGCAGAAGCAGGTGGACTGGTGGAAGGCGAACGGCGTCTACCCCGTCGAGTTCGTCTGGAAGACGGGCATCGCGACCGCCCTGGCCGACGCCATCATGCGCTGGATCTCGGGCGGCGCCCGGGGCTTCTTCGACGAGGCCAAGGACCGCATCATCGAGAAGGGCGCGCGGCTGCTCGGCGGAGAGGGCGTGTGGCGCGACATGAAGCTCGACGCCGCCGCAGCCAGCGAGGCGGCGGGCGGTGCGCGGGCGTTCGCGCAGCGGCTCGGCAAATGGATGAAGGAGCCCGGAAGAGCGGATGCCGTCTCCGTGCACGCCGTCGGGCACAGCGCCGGATCGATCTTCCATTCGCACCTGATCCCGGCGGCGCTGGCCGCGGGTGTGCCGCGCTTCCAGACGGTGAGCTTCCTCGCCCCCGCGGTGCGGGCGGACACGTTCAAGGCGAAGCTGCTGCCGGTCAAGGACCGCATCGGCGAGCTCACGATCTTCACGATGACCGACAAGGCCGAGCTCGACGACAACTGCTTCCACGCCTACGGCAGGTCGCTCCTGTACCTCGTGCGCGCGTCGTTCGAGCCTGCCCAGGGCACGCCGATCCTCGGACTCGCGAAATGCATCGCGGAAGACGACGAGATCAGCGGCTTCTTCGCCGGCGGCAAGCATGAGGTCGTCTACTCGCCGAGCAAGAAGCCGGTGCCGGACGACTCCGAGGCGCTGAGTCACGGCGACTTCGACGATGACCCACCCACGATGGACAGCGTCGTGCAGCGCATCACGGGACTGCCGCCCAAGCAGGGGTTCCCGGCGAAGTCGCGCGACATCGATCTGTGGACGACGCCCATCGAGCCGGGTGCCGACGGCGCGCGCGGAGCGCGCAATCCGCGGCAGGCGCTGTGCATCGGCATCGACGAGTACAAGCGCGAGGGCGACCGGCTGCAGGGATGCGTCGCCGACTCGAAGCTGTGGGCAAGCGAGCTGAAGGGCGCCGGCTTCGACGTCACCCCGCTCACGAACGCTCAGGCCACGCGGCAGAACATCCTCGGCTCGATCTTCTCGATGGTCACCAATTCCGTCGCGGGCGACGTGCTGGTGATCCAGTACTCGGGGCATGGAACGCGCGTCCCGGATGCCGGGGGCGACGAGCCCGACTCGTTCGATGAGGCGATCTGCCCGGTCGACTTCCGATCGGGTCAGCTGCTCATCGACGACGATCTCGCGCAGGTGTGGGACCTCATCCCCGACGGGGTCTCAGTGACGATCTTCTTCGACTCGTGTCACTCCGGCGGCGCCAACCGCGGCACCGACCGGGACGGCGACTCGCTCGCGCGGGGCGTCGAGCTCGACTCGTCCGACATCCGGCGGTACCGCATCGCGCGGGGGCAGCTCGCGCCGACTCGGCAGGAGGGCGCGCGCGACGCCGTCGTCGAGTCCGAGACGAAGGGCGAGAAGCCTGCGTCGGCAGACGTTCCGCGCGCCGCGCGGGAGGTGCTCTTCTCGGCCTGCCGGTCGGATCAGCTGGCCTGGGAGACGAGCGGACAGGGCGACTTCACCAAGTTCACGGCGCCGCTGCTCGCGAAGAGCATCGGGAAGGTGTCGAACAGCGAGTTCTACAAGGCCATCGCCGACGGCTTCAACGCCTTCCGGCAGGAGCCGCAGTTCACCTCTCCCGAGGGCGCCTCGGGGGCTCTGCTGCTCGGACCTGCGACAGCCGAAACGTCAGGCGGAGGCGACCAGCAGCCCCCGAAGACGCCCGAGAACGACACCGCGGGCCCGGCCCGCTCGGACAGGAACCCGGACGCGCGGGATGCCGCGCTCGCGAAGATCCTGCACGGGCTCGCCGAGCTGCTGGAGAGCTGATCAGCCCGCGTCCGCGGATCGACGCCGGTCGGCGCGACGCACGGCGTCGTAATAGGCGCTGCGCACGAGGTCGAGGACCTGCGCCGAGGTGCGCTCCGCGGGGTTGACGACCGAGACCCAGCCCAGAGCGGCGTACACGGGGTGGGGGAGGATGGCGTCGGCTTCGGCGTGATCGACGGAGACGGCATCCTTCGGCGAACTGCCGATGAGCTCGCGGAACAGCTCGCTGCCGACGTGGACGTTGACCCGCCAGCGGCCGTCGCCGAGCCGCGACGCGGTGTCGTCGGGGTAGTCCTTCGTCACGATCGTCGTGAACGGCTGCGTGTTGGCCGGCACCTCGCCACCGGGGGCGAAGTAGAAGAAGGAGTCGCCCCACGCGATCTCGGGGAACGGGCCGCCCTCCTCGGGCGCGAGCACGAGGATGCCTTCGAATGCGCGGACGGTCTCGACGAGCTCTCGCATCTCCATGCGCCCAGTCTGCCCCGCAGCCGCACCACAGCGTCGGAGATCACCACCGCGCCGGGCGGGAAGCCGGGGTGGCCTCCGACGACGTGGCGATCTCCGACGTTGCGGCGGGCGTCAGTGCGCGGCGTACCCGCCGTCGACGAGGTGGTAGCTGCCCGAGATGAACGAGGCTGCGTCCGAGGAGAGGAACGCCACGAGGTCGGCGACCTCCTGCGGGTCGCCGAGCCGGCCGAGGGCGTGCTGCGCGGCGAGCGCGGCCTGGGAGTCGGCGTCGAGGTTCGCGTCGACGAGCGGCGTGTGGATGAAGCCGGGGCCGACCGCGTTGACGCGCACCCCCTGTGCGCCGTACTCGAGGGCCGCGTTCTTGGTGAGGCCGACGACGCCGTGCTTGGACGCGACGTAGGCGGACGACATGGGGATGCCGACAGAGCCGAGCACCGACGCCATGTTGACGATCGCGCCGCCGCCGTTGCGCGCGATGACGGGCGCCTGCGCGCGAGTCCCGTAGAACACGGCGTTGAGGTTGATGTCGATGACCTTCTGCCACGAGTCGATCGGGTACTCGCCGACGGGGGCTGCGGCACCGCCGATGCCCGCGTTGTTGACCGCGATGCGCAGCGGGGCGAGGACTTCCGCCGCCTCGACCGCGGCGACTCCCGCTTCTGGGTCGGACACGTCGCCGACGAACGCGACCGCCGTGCCGCCCGCAGCCGTGATCTCGGCGACGACCGCGTCGGCGGCCTCCTGTCGCACGTCCGCGACGACGACGGCGGCGCCGTTCGCGGCGAGGGTGAGGGCGACAGCCCGGCCGATGCCGGAACCTGCTCCCGTGACGATGGCAGAGCGCTCCGCGACATCGTACGTGGCCATGATTTACCTCCATTGGTGGCGTCATTCGCGGCGCCGTGGTGTTTCTCCGACAGTTGTCGGTTATGCAGGAGATAACCTACACCTGTCGGAGAACATTCCCGGAGGTGTCATGGACCCGCGCAGACGTCGCAGTCGTGGCCGTCTCTACGCCGCCGCGCTCGACCTCGCGTCCGCTGAGCCCATCGCATCGCTCAGCGTGACGCAGGTCGCCGACGCGGCAGGCGTGCACCGTTCGACCTTCTACGAGCACGCGTCCTCGCCCGCCGGCCTCGTCGAGCAGGCGCTCACAGGCGAGCTCGACGACCTGCGCGCCGCGCTCCTCGAGGACCGATCGGATGCCGCGACCGCCGTCGCGACGGTCACGGAGGGCGTGCTCGACCACGTCGCCCGGCACGCGGCCATCTATCGGCGCGAGCTCGCCGACGGCCGCGGAAGCCTGCACGCCATGCTGAGCCGGCACTTCCGTGAGACGACGCGCATCCTGCTCGAGCGCGACCGCGTGCGGATCGACGTCGACGTCGACGGAGTCCCGCATTCCGAGGTCGATGAGGCGGCGAGCCGCTTCCTCGCCGACGGCACCGTGGGCGTCATCGAGGGGTGGCTGCAGCATCCCGAACCGCGCGTCGAGGACTTCCTGCGGGTGTACCTCGCGATCCTGCCGGGGTGGTGGCCGCAGGTCGGGTGAGCGGCGCGGCGCGGGTCAGCGGAAGCGGCCGAGCCGGATGCCGGCGAAGGCCAGCGCCGCGATCGTCTCGCCGTCGCTGATGGCGCCCGACGAGATGAGCCCGAGCACGTCGGCGAACGGCATCCACTGGACTGCGTCGATGCCCTCCTCCGCCTGCGAGTGCGCGGCATCCGCCGCGCGTTGCAGATCGCGTGCCAGGAAGATGTGCTCGGGTGCATTCGCGATCCCGTTGAGGGCGTTCACATTGCCGAGGTGCGTCCATTCGGACGCCGCGAACCCCGTCTCCTCGAGCAGCTCGCGCTTCGCCGCGACCAGCGGGTCGTCTCCGTCGGAGCCGCCGGCAGGCACTTCGAGTGACGGCCCGCCCGTCGCATAGCGGTCGAGCGAGACGACGCATACGCGCTCCTCCGCGTCGATCGCGACGACGAAGACGGCGGGATGCTGCATCTCGACGACGCCGTAGATCCCGGTGCCGTGCGGACCGTGCACGTCGTCCTCGCGCACGCGGATCCAGCGGTTCTCGTAGACGGTGCGGGACGCGAGGGTCTTCCAGGCCATACCCGTCACCCCTCACGGGCCGCGGCGAGCCCGGCGGCGTAGCCGGCCTCCCACGACTCGTGCGATCCCGTGTGGAAGAGGTCGCGCTCCCGCTCGCGCACGATGCTGCGCGCGCCCGGCAGGTCGAGGTCGCCGACGAGGTCGGGGCGGCCGCGCACGACCGCGACCGGCACGCCCGTCGTCTTGCGCTTGACGAGGTCGGCGGCCGCCGCGAGCTCGTCGGCGACGCAGGGGAGCGTCACCACGAGTGGCCGCCCGGCGGAATCCACACCGCCGCGGTAGTCCTCGAAGACGTGCACGCCGGCCGCGCCGATCGCGCTGTCGGTCTGGCCGTCGCGCCACGCGCGGCCCAGGGTGTCCGACACGATGACCCCGACCTGGGCGCCGGTCGCGGCGCGCAGTCCCGCCGCGAGCGCGCGGGCCGAGCCGTCCGGATCCACGGGGAGCAGCAGCACCGTCCCCTCGGGGGTGTTGCTCGCATCGACGCCGGCCGCCGCGGCGATGATCCCGAGCCGGCTCTCGACGATGCGCACCCTGCCGTCGGCCGACGTCGCCACGATCCGGGCGCTCTCCGCCTCGATCGCGTCGGCGCGGTCGTCGGCAGCGATCATCCGGCCTTCGGCCTTCGACACGATCTTCGACGTCACGACGAGGATGTCGCCGTCCCGCAGCGTGGCGGCCGCCGCGATCACCGCGACGAGATCGTCGCCCTCGCGGATCTCGGGGATGCCGCGCAGCGGCAGGATCGTGAGCTCGGCGACGTCGGGCATGCCGCCACGCTACCAACCGCTTCGGTAGGCTCGACCGTCGTGCAGGACGACCGCTCTTCTCTCGACGGCCCGCGGGTCGTCCTCCTCGCCGGCGGCGCCGGCGGCTCGACGTTCGCCGTGGGACTCCGCGACGTCCTCGTCGCGGCGGGCGGCTCCCTGACCGTGATCTGCAACACGGCCGACGACCTCTGGGTGCACGCCCTGCGCGTCCAGCCCGACGTCGACTCCATGCTCTACGGCCTGGCCGGCGTCAAAGACGCCGAGCGCGGCTGGGGTCGGGCAGGCGAGTCGGAGCGCGTGTCGCACGAGCTGCGCGAGTGGGGCCTCGGATGGGACTGGTTCGCGCTCGGCGACCTCGACCTCGGCACCCACATCGCCCGCACGTCGTGGCTGCGCGACGGCGACGGAGTCGGCGCGGTCGTTGAACGGCTGAACCGCCGGTGGGAGCTCGGCGCCACCCTCCTGCCGATGACCGAGGACGAGGTCGACACCTTCGTCGAGCTCGACGACGGCACGATCCACTTCCAGGAGTGGTGGACGCGCCACCGGGCGAAGCGCGAGCCACGGGGCTTCGCCAACCCCGGCATCGAGTCGGCGCGGCCGGCCCCGGGCGTCCTCGAGGCGATCGCCGAGGCCGACGTCGTCGTGCTCGCGCCGTCGAACCCCGTCGTCTCGATCGGGCCGATCCTCGGCATCCCGGGCATCGCCCCGGCCATCCGCGCCGCGAAGGCGCACGTCGTCGGCGTCTCGCCGATCATCGGAGGCTCTCCCGTGCGCGGCATGGCCGACGTATGCCTGCGGGCCGTGGGCGTCGAGTGTTCCGCGACGGGCGTCGCGGGACTGTACGGCGCGCGCGCCGCGGGCGGACTGCTCGACGCCTGGCTCATCGCCGAGGAGGACGCGGCCGAGGCGTCCCGCGTGGCGGAGCTCGGCATCCATCCCGTCGTCACGCCCCTGTGGATGAAGGATGTCGCGCTCACGCGCACCCTCGCGGCCGACGCACTCGCCGCCGCCGTGCCTCGCTGACCTCGTCTGGGACGGCGTCGCGCGCGCCGTCGGACTGAATGCCTCTTGCGGTGTCGGGCCCCCGGACTTAACTATGGGGACACAGCCGGAAACGGGCGTGAAACCTTCATGCCCTGGAATACAGGAATCCGGCACGGAATGCCCGAGCCTGACGCGACAGGGACGCCGCGTCCGACGACATGGGCGGCGACATGGAGGCGGCTATGGCTGTTGTTCGAGCGGCGATCACGCAGACCACCTGGACGGGCGACAAGGAGTCGATGCTCGACAAGCACGAGCAGTTCGCCCGTGACGCAGCGTCGCAGGGCGCGCAGGTCGTGTGTTTCCAGGAGCTCTTCTACGGCCCCTACTTCGGGATCACGCAGGACAAGAAGTACTACCGCTTCGCCGAGGCCGCCGACGGGCCGATCGTGCAGCGCTTCGCGGCGCTCGCCAAGGAGCTCGGCGTCGTGTCGGTGCTTCCCATCTACGAAGAGGCGCAGACCGGCGTCTACTACAACACCGCCGTCCTCGTCGACGCGGACGGCACCGTCCTCGGCAAATACCGCAAGCACCATCTGCCGCACCTCGACCGGTTCTGGGAGAAGTTCTACTTCCGGCCCGGCAACCTCGGCTATCCCGTGTTCGAGACGGCGGTCGGCCGGGTCGGCATGTACATCTGCTACGACCGGCACTTCCCCGAGGGATGGCGCGAGCTCGGCCTGAACGACGCGCACCTGGTCTTCAACCCCAACGCGACCAAGCCCGGCCTGTCGAACCGGCTGTGGGAGGTCGAGGGCCCGGCGGCCGCCGTCGCGAACGGCTACTTCGTGCTCCAGCCCAACCGGGTCGGGCGTGAGGACAACGAGTACGGCGACCTCGCGGTCGACTTCTACGGCACGAGCCAGGTGATCGATCCGCGCGGCAACTTCGTCGGCGAGCGCGGCTCGGGAACGCAGGAGGAGGTGCTCGTGCGCGACCTCGACATGAATATGGTGCTCGAGATGCGCGACGACTGGCAGTTCTATCGCGACCGCCGACCCGACTCGTACACCCAGATCGCGAAGCCGTAAGGGGACGGACATGGCGACGACACTCATCAAGGGCGGCACCGTCGTATCGGCGACGGGCCGCAGCGAGGCCGATGTGCTCATCGACGGCGAGACGATCGTCGCCGTGCTGGCGCCCGGCTCGCAGCTGCTCGGGACGGATGTCGCGGCATCCGTCGACACCGTCATCGATGCGACCGGCAGATACGTCATCCCGGGCGGCATCGACGCGCACACCCACATGCAGCTGCCGTTCGGCGGCACGTCGGCGAGCGACACGTTCGAGACGGGCACGCGCGCGGCGGCGTGGGGAGGCACGACGACGATCATCGACTTCGCCGTGCAGACGTACGGCACGAAGGTGCAGGACGGCCTGGCCAGATGGCACGACCTCGCCGCCGGCAACTGCGCCATCGACTACGGGTTCCACCAGATCATCGGCGGCATCGACGACGAGTCGCTCGCCTTCATGCCGACCCTCATCGACGAGGGCATCACGAGCTTCAAGCTCTTCATGGCGTATCCCGGGGTGTTCTACTCCGACGACGCGCAGGTCCTGCAGGCGATGCAGGTCTCGCGCGACACGGGGCTGCTCACGATGATGCACGCCGAGAACGGGCCCGCGATCGATGTGCTCGCCAAGCAGCTGGTCGAGCAGGGCAAATCGTCGCCCTACTTCCACGGCATCGCCCGCGCGTGGCAGATGGAGGAGGAGGCGACGCACCGCGCGATCATGCTCGCGAACGTCACCGGCGCGCCGCTGTACGTCGTGCACGTCAGCGCCAAGCAGGCCGTCGAACAGCTCGCCGCGGCCCGCGACAAGGGCTGGAACGTGTTCGGCGAGACCTGTCCGCAGTACCTCTACCTGTCCTTGGAGGAGCAGCTCGGCGCGTCGAGCGAGGAGTGGGGCGACTTCGAGGGTGCCAAGTGGGTGTGCTCGACGCCGCTGCGCTCGCGTGCCGAGGGCCACCAGGACCACATGTGGCAGGCACTGCGCACGAACGACCTGCAGATGGTCTCGACCGACCACTGCCCGTTCTGCATGAAGGACCAGAAGGAGCTCGGGCTCGGTGACTTCCGCAAGATCCCGAACGGCATCGGCTCGATCGAGCACCGCATGGACCTCATGTACCAGGGAGTCGTCACCGGCAGGATCACGCTCGAGCGGTGGGTCGAGCTCACCTCGACCACCCCGGCACGCATGTTCGGGCTCTACGGCCGCAAGGGTGTCATCCAGCCGGGCGCCGACGGCGACGTCGTCGTCTACGACCCGAACGGCCACACGTCGATCGGTCTCGGCCAGCGGCCGGATGGCTCGCCTACCGGCAGGTCCCACCACATGAACATGGACTACTCGGCCTGGGAGGGCTACGAGATCGACGGACACGTCGACACGGTCCTCTCCCGCGGCAAGGTCATCGTCGACGGCGGCGAGTACCTCGGATCGAAGGGCGACGGGCGCTACCTCAAGCGCGGCCTGTCGCAGTACCTGGTGTAGCCGTGGACTTCGGCGTCGTCCTGCAGACCAACCCGCCCGCGTCGCGCACCGTGCAGCTCGCGAAGCTCGCCGAGGCGCACGGCTTCAGCCACGTGTGGACGTTCGACTCGCACCTGCTGTGGGAGGAGCCGTACGTCATCTACTCCGCGATCCTCGCGCAGACCAACCGCATCACGGTGGGGCCGTTCGTGACGAACCCGTCGACGCGCGACTGGACGGTCACGGCATCCGTCTTCGCGACCCTCAACGAGATGTACGGCAACCGGACGATCTGCGGCATCGGCCGCGGCGACTCCGCCGTGCGCGTCACGAACGGGCAGCCGGCGTCGCTCACGGCGGTGCGCGAGGCCATCCACGTCATCCGCGAGCTCGCCAACTCGCGGCCCGTCGAGTACAAGGGCGCGACGCTGCAGTTCCCGTGGAGCCGCGGGTCTTCACTCGACGTGTGGGTCGCGGCGTACGGGCCTTTGGCGTTGAAGCTCGCGGGCGAGGTCGGCGACGGGTTCATCCTGCAGCTCGCCGACGTCGACATCGCCGCCTGGATGATCAAGAGCGTCCGGGATGCCGCGGCGAACGTCGGCCGCGACCCCGACTCGATCGCCTTCTGCGTCGCCGCGCCGATGTACATCGGCACCGACTGGCAGCACATGCGCGACCAGTGCCGGTGGTTCGGCGGGATGGTGGGCAACCACGTCGCCGACATCGTCGCGAAGTACGGGGTGCACGGCGCCGTTCCCGATGCGCTGACCGAGTACATCGCGGGCCGCACGGGCTACGACTACAACACGCACGGCAAGGCCGACAACGACCACGTCGACTTCGTCCCCGACGCCATCGTCGACCGGTTCTGCATCCTCGGCACGGCCGAGGAGCACATCGCGAAGCTCGAGCAGCTGCGCGCGCTCGGGGTGACCCAGTTCGCCGGCTACCTCCAGCACGACAACAAGGAGGAGACGATGCGCGTCTACGGGGAGCACGTCATCCCCGCCGTGTCCGAGCACGTCACGGCCAAGTCGTGACGCGACTGCGGCCCGTCCTGCTCGGCGTCCTCGGGGTGGTGCTCCTCGCCGTGCTCTGGGAGGCGTACAAGCTCCTCGCCCCGGCGGAGGGCGTCGTGATCGGCGGGCTCACGGTGCTGCCGCGCACGAGCGCGCTCGCGATGCCGCACGTGTGGGACATGGTCGCCCGTTCGCTGGAACCCGTCACTCGCTCGCCTGGAGCGCCGCCGCTGTGGCTCGCGACCCTCCAGGCGGCGCTCGTGACGCTCGGGATCGCCGCCGTCGGGTGGACGATCGGGGTCGTCGTCGGGTTCGGCATCGCCGTGCTCATGCAGCGATTCCGCACAGCCGAGTCCGCGCTCCTCCCGTGGGTCGTGCTCAGCCAGACGGTGCCGCTCATCGCACTCGCGCCACTCGTGCGCCGCTGGGGCTCGCAGCTGGAATTCGGCTCGCTCCACTGGGAGAACTGGATGTCCGTCGCCGTCATCGCCAGCTACCTCGCCTTCTTCCCGGTCTCGGTCGGCGCGCTGCGCGGCTTCTCCTCGCCTGAGCGCGCGCAGCTCGACCTCATGCGCGCGTACGGCGTCGGCTGGTGGCGCACCTTCGCCAGCCTGCGACTCCCCGCGAGCGTGCCCTATCTCATCCCGGCGCTGCGTCTGGGTGCGGCCGGCGCCGTCGTCGGCGCGGTGGTGGCGGAGGTGTCGATCGGCATGCGCGGCGGCATCGGCCGCGCGATCGTGGAGTACGCGGCCAGCGGCAGTTCCGATCCGGCCAAGCAGTGGTCGCCGATCTTCGGCGCCGTGCTCATCGGGCTGCTCGCCGCGGGATTCGTCGTGATGCTCGGTGTCGGCCTTCGGCGCTACCGCAGGGGAGAGGTGAGCCAGTGACGAGACCGGATGACACGCCATCGGACGCCGCGACCGCTGCAGTGCACGTAGAGGGCGTCTCGAAGACGTTCACAACGGGCAAGGGCAAGACCGTGCACGCGCTGGAGAGCATCGACCTCACGGTCGCCGACGGCGAGTTCGTCTCGCTCATCGGCCCCAGCGGGTGCGGCAAGTCCACCCTCATGCGGCTCATCGCCGACCTCGACGAGCCCACCGGCGGCGTGATCTCGGTGTTCGGCAAGCCGCCGCGTCGCGCGCGCCTCGACCAGGACTACGGCATCGCCTTCCAGCAGGCGGGGCTCCTGCCGTGGCGGACAGTACGCGGGAACGTCGAGCTTCCGCTCGCGCTGCACGGGGTCAGCCTCGCCGCGCAGCAGACGCGGGCCAAGGAGCTCCTCGATCTCGTCGGACTCGCAGACTTCGCAGACCGGTTCCCCGATCAGCTGTCGGGCGGCATGCAGCAGCGGGTCGCGATCGCGCGGGCGTTCGCGGAGAAGCCGCGGCTTCTCCTCATGGACGAGCCGTTCGGCGCCCTCGACGAGATGACCCGCGAGACCATGCAGACTGAACTGGCCCGCATCTGCGCCGAGACCGGTGCCGCGGTCGTCTTCGTGACGCACTCGATTCCCGAGGCGGTCTTCCTCTCCGACCGGGTCGTCGTCATGTCGCCGCGCCCGGGGCGGATCACCGCGGTCCTCGAGATGGCGCTGCGCGGCGAGCGCACAGAGGAACTGCGCGAAGACGCCGCCTTCTTCGAACAGGTCAGCGCCGTCCGCGAGGCGCTGCACGGCTCGCCGAAGGCGGGACCCCGCGGCGTGGAGACACGGTGAACGCCGACCGCGTGCGCGTCGTCGCCTCCCCGATCGTGTTCGGGCTCGCGGCGGTCGCGCTCTGGCAGGTGATCGTGGTCGTCTTCCAGATCAAGCCCTTCGTCGTGCCGAGTCCGCTGTCGATCGGCGACCAGTTCGTCTCGCGGCTCGACGTCATCTGGCTCGCGAGCCTGGGCACGGCGTCGAACGCCCTCGTCGGGCTCGTCGTGGGCACCGTCGTCGGCACGCTGTGGGCCCTGCTCGCGGCCGCGTGGCGGCCCCTGGACGAAGTCACCGCCCCGCTCATCACGGCGCTCGCCGTCATCCCGATCGTCGCGCTCGCGCCGGTCTTCTATGCGATGTTCGGCGCAAGCGTCGAGACCGGCCGTCAGATCGTCGCCTCCGTCGCGGTGTTCATCCCCGTGTACTTCAACGTGCTCCGGGGCCTCCGTCAGGTCAAACCCATCCACCGCGACCTGATGCGCGCCTATGCGGCATCCGCGCGGCAGATGAGCCGCCACGTCACGCTGCCCGGGGCGCTGCCGTTCTTCTTCACGGGACTGCGCATCGCGTCCTCGCTCGCCGTCATCTCCGCACTCGTCGCGGAGTACTTCGGCGGGCCGGTGAGCGGCCTCGGCAAGGCGATCACGTCCGCCGTGTCGTCGAGCAACTACGCGCTCGCGTGGGCGTTCGTGCTCGGTGCGATCCTCACCGGTCTCGTCTTCTACTGCGCCGTCTACGCGCTGGAGGCGCTCGTGATGAGCCGCTTCCGCCACTGACCTGCCGCGTTCGCGCGACCGGAACACCGAGAGCAACACCAGAAGGAGGAAATCCCATGAAGCACAGCAACCAGCGGCTGCTTGCCGTCGGCGCATTCGGCGTCGCGGCCGCTCTCGCCCTCGTCGGCTGTTCGTCCGGCGGATCGGCGGAACCGAGCGAGAGCGGCGGCCTCACCCCGGTCACCCTTCAGCTCCAGTGGGTGTCCCAGGCGCAGTTCGCCGGCTACTACGCCGCGCTCGCCGAGGGGTACTACAAGGACGAGGGCCTGGACGTCACGATCCAGGAGGCGGGCACCGACACGGTTCCGATCGACGTGCTCGCCGCCGGCGACGCCGACTTCGCGATCTCGTGGGTGCCGAAGGTGCTCGGCTCGATCGAGCAGGGCACGAACGTCACCGACATCGCGCAGATCTTCGAGCGCTCGGCCACGACTCAGATCTCGTTCAAGGACGAGGGGATCACGAAGCCGGAGGACCTCAAGGGCAAGAAGGTCGGCAGCTGGGGATACGGCAACGAGTGGGAGCTGTTCGCCGGCATGCAGAAGGCGGGCATCGACACCTCCAACGGCATCACCCTCGTGCAGCAGGCGTTCGACATGAACGGGTTCCTGGCGGGCGACATCGACGCGGCGCAGGCGATGACCTACAACGAGTACGCCCAGGTGCTCGAGACGGTCAACCCCGCGACGGGCGAGCTCTACCAGCCCGACGACCTCAACGTCATCAACTGGAACGACGTGGGCACCGCCATGCTCCAGGACGCCATCTGGGCCGACGCCGATCGACTGGAATCCGACTCGGCGTACGCCGACACGGCCGTCAAGTTCATCAAGGCCTCGATCAAGGGCTGGGTCTACGCCAGGGACAACCCTGAGAAGGCCGCGCAGATCGTGACGGATGCCGGCTCCACCCTGGGCACCAGCCATCAGCTCTGGATGACCAACGAGGTCAACAAGCTCATCTGGCCCTCGACCAGCGGCGTCGGCACGATCAACAAGGACCAGTGGGATCAGACCGTCGACATCGCGTTGAAGACGAAGAACGACACCGGCTCCACGATCATCACCACCGATCCGCCCAAGACCGCCTACTCAAACACCTACGTCGAGAAGGCGCTGAAGGAGCTGAAGGACGAAGGCGTCGACGTCATGGGAGAGTCGTTCACCCCCATGACGGTCACGCTCAACGAGGGCGGCAACTGACAGCACTCTCGCGGAGGCGGTCCGTAGGACGGATGCCCGAGACCGGCCAGGTGGAATTCCGCCTGGCCGGTCTCGGGCCGGTCCCGGCCCCGCGAGGCCGAGGACGGGGCGAGAATGGCAGGCATGACCTTGAGCGACGCGACCACCGATCTCGACGAGCTCGCCACGCGGCTCGACCGCGAGTACGTCTTCCACTCGTGGTCGGCGCAGAAGGCGCTCGCGCCCGTCGTCATCGCGGGCGGCTCGGGCAGCGTCGTCTGGGACCACGCCGGCAAGCGCTACCTCGATTTCTCGAGCCAGCTCGTCAACGTCAACATCGGGCACCAGCATCCCGCCGTCATCGAGGCGATCCATCGCCAGGCCGATCAGCTCGCGACGGTCGGTCCGTCGGCGGCGAACCTCACGCGCGGCGAGGCCGCGAAGCGCATCGTCGCGCGGGCGCCCGAGGGCTTCTCCAAGGTCTTCTTCACCAACGGCGGCGCCGACGCGATCGAGAACGCGATCCGCATGGCGCGGCTGCACACGGGCCGCGACAAGGTGCTCTCGACCTACCGCTCGTACCACGGCAATACCGGTGCGGCGATCGTCGCGACGGGGGACTGGCGACGGATGCCGAACGAGTTCGCCCGCGGACACGTGCACTTCTTCGGCCCCTATCTCTACCGCTCCGAGTTCTGGGCCACTACGCCCGAGGAGGAGAGCGCCCGCGCGCTGCAGCACCTGCGCCGCGTCATCCAGTCGGAGGGCCCCGGCACGATCGCGGCGATCCTCCTCGAATCGGTGCCCGGCACGGCCGGCATCCTCATCCCGCCGCCCGGCTATCTCGCAGGCGTGCGCGCCCTCGCCGACGAGTACGACATCCTCCTGATCCTCGACGAGGTCATGGCCGGGTTCGGCCGCACGGGCCGCTGGTTCGCCTTCCAGGGCTACGACGTCGTGCCCGATCTCATCACCTTCGCGAAGGGCGTCAACTCGGGCTACGTGCCCGTCGGCGGCGTCATCATCCCCGACCGCATCGCGGCGACGTTCGACGAGCGCGTCTTCCCGGGCGGCCTGACCTACAGCGGACACCCGCTCGCGGCGGCCTCGATCGTCGGCGCACTCGACGCGATGGAGTCGGAGGGGATCGTCGAGAACGCGCGGCGCATCGGCACGGAGAAGCTCGGTCCGGGGCTCCGCGAACTCGCCGAGAAGCACGAGGCGATCGGCGAGGTGCGCGGCGAAGGCGTGTTCTGGGCGCTCGAGCTCGTCGCCGACCGCGAGACGCGCGAGCCGCTGCCGGCCGCCGCGATCGGCAAGCTCAAGAGCGCGCTCGTGTCGCGCGGACTGCTGCCCTTCCAGGCCGACAACCGCATCCACGTCGTGCCGCCCTGCGTCGTCACCGACGACGAGGTCGACGAGGCGCTCGCGATCTACGACGACGCCTTCGCCGCCGCGCTCTGAGCACGAAGGCCCGCATGAACCCCGTGATCTCTGCGCCCGTCGTGTCTGTCGACGAGGCCGAGCGCTTGCTCGAGTCCGCCGACCTCGACGCCCTGCTCGTCCGCGCCTCCGCGCTGCGCGACGAGGGCCTCGCCGCGGCCGGCCGGCCGGGCGTCATCACGTACTCGCGCAAGGTGTTCGTGCCGCTCACGACGCTGTGCCGCGATCGCTGCCACTACTGCGTCTTCGTCGACACCCCGGGGCAGCTGCGCCTCAAGCGCGCGCCGCTCTACATGTCGGACGAGCAGATCCTCCGCGTCGTGCGGGCCGGGCAGGCCCTTGGCTGCAAAGAGGCGCTCCTCACGCTCGGCGACCGCCCCGAGGCACGCTGGCCCGAGGCCCGTGCGTGGCTCGACGAGCACGGCTACGCGTCGACGCTCGACTACGTCGCGCACGCCGCCCGGCTGATCACGGCCGAGACGGGATTGCTCGCCCACCTCAACCCCGGCGTGATGTCGGCGTCGGAGCTGCGCGAGCTGCGCCCGACCGCGCCGTCGATGGGCATGATGCTCGAGACGACGTCCCGCGCGATCTTCGACGAGCCCGGCGGCGCGCACTACGGCTCGCCCGACAAAGACCCCGATGTGCGCCTGCAGGTCATCGACGACGCCGGCGCCGCCGGCATCCCGTTCACGACCGGCATCCTCGTGGGGATCGGCGAGAGCGTGCGCGACCGCGCCGAGTCGCTCATCGCCCTGCGCGACCTGCACGCGCGGCACGGCCACGTGCAGGAGGTCATCGTCCAGAACTTCCGGGCCAAGCCGGGGACGGCGATGCGGGGCGCTGCGGATGCCGCGCTCCTTGAGTACATCGCGACCGTCGCCGTCGCGCGGATCGTCCTCGGGCCGCACATGCGCATCCAGGCGCCGCCGAACCTCAGCGACCCCGCCGAGCTCGACCTGCTCGTGCGCGCCGGTGTCGACGACTGGGGCGGCGTGTCGCCGCTCACCGCCGACCACGTCAACCCCGAGCGCCCCTGGCCGCACCTCGACGACCTCGCTGCGCTGACGGCGGCGTCGGGGTTCGAGCTGCACGAGAGGCTGACGGCGCACCCGGAGTTCATCGGGGACGCGGACCGCTGGATCGACCCCGGGCTGCACGACGCCGTCGCCGCGCTCGCGGATCCGGCGACGGGTCTCGCCGCCGTTCGGCCCGCCCCCATTCCGGGCCATTCCACCGAATTCGGACGGACTCGCAGTGAGGCATCCGGATCCGGTCGAATCGCCCGGGGAAGCGGCAGTGGCCGGGGGAGTAATGGCCGGGGGAGCAGCAGCGGAGTCCCGGCTCTCGCCGAGCGCGCCGCGCAGGACCCGACCGCCCTCGACGACGCCGAGTGGGTCGCACTCCTCACGGCGTCGGGCGCCGACCTCGACGCCGTCGTGGGCACCGCCGACGAGGTGCGCCGCTACACGGTCGGCGAGGCCGTGAGCATGGTCGTCAACCGCAACCTCACGTCGTCGCACCTGCGCCACGCGCCTGGGCCGCCGCCCGAGTTCTCGATTCGGGATGCCGCGGCGATCGCGCAGGACGCCGTCGAGCTCGGCGCGACCGAGGTGTGCGTGCAGGGCATGCTGCCGGCATCCGAGGACCCGCGGCTGTACCTCGACCTCGCCCGCGCGATCACGACCGCCGCCCCGTCGCTGCACCTGCACGCCTACCGGCCGCAGGACATCGCCGACCTCGTCGACCGCTCCGGGCTGGGCCTCGCGGAGGCGTTCGAGGCTGTGAAGGGCGCCGGCGTCAAGACCGTCCCCGGTACCGGGGTCAAGATCCTGAGCGAGCGCGTGCGCGCCGAGGTCGCGCCCGGCGACCTCGAGATCGACCGGTGGATCGAGCTCATGACGGCCGCGCACCGCGCCGGCTTCCGCTCGACCTCCGTGATCTTCTACGGCCACGTCGAGACGGCTGCCGAGCGCATCGCGCACCTGCGCGCCCTCCGCGCGATCCAGACCGAGACGAGCGGCTTCACGGAGTTCGTCCCGATCCCGCTGCCCGGCTGGGGCGTGCCGCTCGTCCCAGGCCGCGCCCCGCTCCACGAGCACCGCGCGATGGTCGCGGTCTCGCGGCTGCTGCTGGCCGGCAGCATCCCGCACATCCAGATCCCGTGGACCCGGCACGGGCGCGACCTCGCGATCGACCTCCTCGCGGCGGGCGGCGACGACCTGGGCGGCACGCTCCTCGACGGTCGCGTGCTGCCCGAGTCGGGGATCGAACAGGGCCTCGAGTTCCCGCTCGCGGACGCCGCCGCGCTCGTCGCGAAGACGCTCCGTCCGTTCCGCGAGCGCACGACAGACTACGGCCAGGTGTCACCGTGACGAGGCGATCGGTCGAGATCGCGATCGTCGGAGCGGGCTTCGCGGGCCTCGCCGCCGCGATGACGCTGCGCGACGCGGGCCACGACGTCGCGGTGTTCGAGCGCGCCGATCGGGTCGGCGGCACGTGGCGCGAGAACACGTACCCCGGCGTCGCGTGCGACGTGCCCTCGCACCTCTACGGCCTCGCGCGGCATCCCGAACCGAACTGGTCGGCGGAGTTCGCGCCCGGCGCGGAGATCCAGGCGTATCTCGAGCGCGTCGCGGCCCGCGAGCGTTTCGACGTGACCTTCGACGCCCCACTCCTCGACGCCGACTGGGATCAGGATGCTTCGACGTGGCGCCTGCGGTTCGGCGGCGCCCAGCCGGCCGAGGTCGACGCCGAAGTGCTCGTCCTCGCCTGCGGCCGGCTCGCCGAGCCGCGCATCCCCGCCGTCGCGGGGCTCGAGTCCTTCCCAGGGCCGATCTTCCACACCGCCCGGTGGGACCACGGCGTCGACCTCGCGGGGCGGAACGTCGCCGTCGTCGGGTCGGGGGCCAGCGCCGTGCAGGTCGTGCCGGAGCTCGCGCGACGGGCTGCGAGCGTCACGCTCTTCCAGCGGAGCGCGGCCTGGATCGTCCCGCGCGGCGGCCGGCCGTTCACCGACGCCGAGCGGCAGCGCTTCGCCGAACATCCCGAAGAGCTCGCCGCACTCCGTGCGCGGCTCGATGCCGAGGGCGAGGCGCGGTTCTCGTCGCGTTCCGGGGGAGCGGATGCCGCCGCGGCCGAAGCCGCCGCACGCGCGCACCTCGCGACGCAGGTCTCCGATCTCCGGCTGCGCGAGCTCCTCACCCCCGACTACGCCTTCGGCTGCAAGCGCGTGCTGCTGTCGGACGACTTCTATCCCGCCGTCGCCTCGGGGGGCGTCGCGCTCGAGCCGAGCGCGCTCGCCGCCGTCGAGCACGACGAGCTGGTCGCGGCATCCGGAGTCCGCCACGGCGGGATCGACGTCGTGGTCTTCGCGACGGGCTTCCAGACGACCCGGCAGCCGTATGCGACCTTCGTCCGCGGGGAGGGGGGAACGGCGCTCGCGGAGCACTGGGCGGCCGGCATGACATCGTTCGCGTCGACCGTCGTCGCGGGGTTCCCGAACCTCTTCGTGCTCAACGGCCCCAACGCGTCGCTCGGTCACACGTCGTCGGTCCTGATGCTCGAGGCGCAGGCCGAGTTCGCGGCCGAGGCCCTGTCGCGGCGCGCGCCCGGCGGGGTGCTTCGGGTGACGCCCGAGGCCGAGCAGGCTTACACGCGCATGGTCGACGAGCGCGCCGCCGGCACGCCGTGGCTGACGGGCGGATGCCGCAATTGGTACGTCGACGAGCGCTCGCGCCGGCTCACCCTCGTGTGGCCCGGAACGGTCGCCGACTATCGCGCCGTGATCGGCGCCACAGGCGGGTCGGAGTTCGACACGGAAGGTCCGGCGGTGCCGGTCGCAGGTCCGGCGCTGCCGGTGAACGGAGGACAGGCATGACGGTTCCCATCCGGTTCGGGTACAAGGCCTCGGCCGAGCAGTTCGGCCCCGCGGAGCTCCTCGACTACGCCGTGCTCGCCGAGGAGATGGGGTTCGACTCGGTCTTCGTGTCGGACCATCTGCAGCCCTGGCTGCACGAAGGCGGCCACGCCCCGGCATCCGTCCCCTGGCTCGGCGCGCTCGGAGCGAAGACCTCGCGCGTGCTCATCGGCACGTCGGTGCTGACGCCGACGTTCCGGTACAACCCGACGGTGGTCGCGCAGGACTTCGCAACGCTCGGGGTCATGTACCCCGGGCGTGTGATCCTCGGCGTCGGCACCGGCGAAGCCCTCAACGAGGCGAATCTCGGCATCCCGTGGCCCGATCCGCCCGAGCGGTTCCGGCGGCTGAAGGAGGCCATCGGCCTCATCCGGCGGCTGTGGTCGGAGGATCGCGTCAACTTCGACGGCGAGTTCTACACGACCCGCAACATCACGATCTACGACAAGATGGACGACCCCGTGCCGATCTACATCGGCGCGGCCGGCCCCGCCGCCACTCGTCTGGCAGGGCGCATCGCCGACGGGTTCATCACGACGAGCGGCAAGAAGCGCGAGCTGTACACCGACACGCTGCTGCCGGCGCTGCACGAGGGCCTCGAGAAGGCCGGGCGGCCTGACGACGCGATCGACACCCTCATGGAGATCAAGGTCTCGTACCATCCCGACCGTCAGGTCGCGATGGACAAGACACGGTTCTGGGCGCCGCTCGCGCTGAGCCCCGAGGAGAAGATGGGCGTCGACGACCCGCTCGAGATGCAACGCCTCGGCGAGGAGCTGCCGATCGAGCGCGCGGCATCCCGGTTCATCGTCTCCGACGACCCCGACGAGCACATCGAGCGCATCGCCTGGTACATCTCGCTCGGCTTCCGCCACCTCGTCTTCCACGACCCGGGCGCCGACCAGGCGGACTTCCTGCGGCGCTACGGCGCGGAGATCCTGCCCAAGCTCCGGGAGCGCTTCTCGTGACAGCCGCCTGGACGGTCGTGCTGCCGGTCAAGCACGCGGCGCGTGCGAAGTCGCGCCTGGCGAGCCTGCGCGGCCCAGGCATCGCCCGAGCGATCGCGCTCGACACGATCGACGCCGTCGCGGCGTGCGAGGCCGTCGCGCGCGTCGTCGTCGTGACCGACGACAGCGAGCTCGCGGCCCTCGTGGCCCCCGGCGTCGAGGTCGTGGCCGACCTCGAGCGGGCCGGGCCCGACGCCGCGATCGCCTCCGTCATGGCGACGCTGCCGGTCGCCTCGCCGCGTGCGGCGCTGCTGGCAGACCTTCCCGCCCTGCGTCCCGCCGACCTCGCGGCGGTGCTCTCGTCGGCGGGACCCATCGAGCGGGGAGTGATCCCGGATGCCGAGGGCACCGGGTCGACCCTCGTGACGACCGCACCGGGCGTCGTCTGGCGCTCGGCGTTCGGCGCCGACTCGTTCGCGCGGCACGTCGCGCTCGGATGCGTCCCGATCCCGGTCGATGAGGACTCGTCGGTGCGGCGCGACGTGGACACCCCGGCGCACCTCGCCGCGGCAGCCGAGCTCGGACTCGGGCCGCGCACCGCCGAGTGGTGGGCCGCGGCATCCGCTCGACCGGCCGTCACCACTGCGTAGCGCCTCCGATCGCCGAACCCACGCTCATTTGTCGACCCCAGACTCATCGGGCGGCCATCGAGTGTGGGCTCGAGCGACGAGTGTGGGCTCGGCGCCCCGTACCGTAGAACGGTGACTCGACGACACGACATCAAGCTCATCGCGGTCGACATGGACGGAACGCTGCTCGACGGCGACGGACACATCCCCGACGAGCTGTGGCCCCTGCTCGACGAGCTCGACGAGCACGGCATCCTTTTCGCACCCGCGAGCGGGCGGCAGCTAGCCACGCTCCGCCGCTCGTTCGACCACGCGCGCGACGACGTCGTGTACATCGCCGAGAACGGCGCCTACGTCGTGCGCGGCGACGACGAGATCAGCTCCGACGGCCTCGACCCCGACTTCGCGGCATCCGGCATCCGTCGTGTCCGGGCGCTCACAGGCCGGGGCTTCGACCTCGGACTCGTCGTCTGCGGCAAGCGCTCGGCGTACATCGAGCGGACGGAGGCCGCCTTCCGCGCCGAGAGCGAGCGCTACTACGCGAATCTCGAGATCGTCGACGACCTGCTCGAGGTCGACGACCAGGTGCTCAAGCTCGCCGTCTTCGACTTCGTCGATGCCGAGCAGTCGGAGCCCGAACTCGCCGACCTGCGCGAGACCCACCAGGTCGTCGTGTCGGGCCACCACTGGATCGACGTCATGAACGCCGGCGTCAACAAGGGCGTCGCGCTCGAGCGGCTGCAGCGGGCTCTCGGCGTCACGCGCGAGCAGACCGTCGCGTTCGGCGACTACCTCAACGACCTCGAGCTGCTCGACGCGGCGGCGTACTCGTTCGCGATGGCCAACGCGCACCCCGACGTGCTCGAGCGCGCGCGTCACCGCGCACCCTCGAATGTCGAGCAGGGCGTGCTCACGACCATCCGTCGACTGCTCGACGGCGAGGACGTCTCCGCCGGATAGCGGGCCCCCTCGGCGCGCGGCAGGATGGGGTCATGCCCACCATCCCCACTGTCACCCTGAACGACGGCACCGAGTTCCCCGAGCTCGGCCTCGGCACCTACAACCTGCGCGGCGACGCCGGCATCGACTCCATGGTCGCCGGCATCTCGTCGGGCTACCGGCTGCTCGACTCCGCCGTGAACTACGAGAACGAGGCGGAGGTCGGCGCCGCCGTGCGGCGGGCCGGCGACGAACTGGGCGTCGGACGCGACGAGCTCATCGTCACGACCAAGATCCCCGGGCGCGACCACGGCTACGACCCGACGATGGCGAGCGCCGAGGCATCCCTCGCGGCCCTCAAGCTCCAGCGCATCGACCTGTACCTCATCCACTGGCCGAACCCGAGCGTCGGGAAGTATCTGGAGACGTGGCAGGCGATGATCGCCCTCCGCGAGGGCGGGCTCGTCCGTTCGATCGGCGTCTCGAACTTCACCGAGGCCATGCTGCGCGAACTCATCGACGAGACGGGCGTCACCCCCGCGGTCAACCAGGTCGAGCTGCACCCGTACTTCCGGCAGAGTGAGCTGCGCGCGTTCCACCGCGAGCACGGCATCCGCACCGAGAGCTGGAGCCCGCTCGCGCGGCGCACCGAGCTGCTGACCGAGGGTGTTGTGGGGGAAGTCGCTTCGGCTCACGGCGTCTCGCCGACCCAGGCCGTGCTGCGCTGGCACGTGCAGCTCGGCTCCACGCCGATCCCGAAGTCGGCCGACCCCGCACGTCAGGTCGAGAACGCCGATGTCTTCGGCTTCGAGCTCACAGAGGACGAGGTCGCGGCGATCTCGGGCCTCGAGCGCGGCCGCCTCTGGGGCGCCGACCCGAACCACCACGAGGAGATGTAGCCCGCGCTGCCTGACCTGGGTGGGCGCATTTCGTCGCCTCGGGCGGGGGAGGTGACGAATTGCGCCCGCTGAAGCCGCGTGGGGGTCAGGGGCGAAGCGCCGTGAGCCACTCGGCGAAGGTCTGGACGCCGAGCTCAGCGTCGGCGCCGGGGAGCAGTGAACCGTCGCGCTGGGCGCGGCCCAGTTCGCCGGGCAGGCTCACGGGGATGACAGGGCCGCGCAGTCCTGCGGCATCCCGGTAGCCGCGGACCATGTCGACGAACGTCTCCTCCCGCGGGCCGCCGAAGTCCGGGGCGCGACCGCCAATCGGCTCCCGCTCTGCGAGGTCGACGAGACGCGCGCCGACCTCGCGCACGGCGACCGGCTGCGTGCGTCCGCGTGGCGCCGCATGGAGCGGCCCGAACGCGGCGAACTTCCAGGCCTGGCGCGCGAACTCATGGAATTGGGTCGTGCGGGCGATCGTGAACGGGATGCCTCCGGCCGCGGTCGCGTGCTCCTGGGCGAGCTTGCCGCCGTACAGCGCAAAAGACGCGGCGCGGTCGCAGCCGACGATCGACAGCACCACGAGGTGCCGCACACCGGCAGTCGCACCGGCGCCGGTCAGTGAGGCTGTCACCGCCTTGTGGAACCCGGTCGGGTCGACCTTGCCCTGCACGCCCGTCGCGTCGACGATCGCGTCGACGCCCTCGAGCGCGTGCGCGACGCCGGTCCCGGCGACGAGGTCGACGCCTGTGGAGCGGGCGAGCACGACGACGTCATGACCGCGCTCCTTCGCGACGGCGACAGCCTGGGCGCCGGCCTGACCGGTGCCTCCCGCGACGGCGATCCTCATGGGCGTACTCCCTCGGGTCGATGCGCGCCTCGGCTCCTGGGCGCCGCCTCGACGCTACTCGCCCGGCCCGTCGGCACGCTCGCGGGTCTCTCCAGGCCGAGATACCCCGAGCCCGTCACCGCCGGAAGCCGGTCAGCGCCTACCGTGCGGGATCGTCGGCACGCACTTCTGGCGCGAGGTCCGCGGGCTCGGGGAGCCCGGTGCCCGGAGGGCTCGGCTCAACGTCGGGCTGGGCGAGCGTCGCGATGAGCACTCCGAAGAGCGCGACCGCACCGCCGAGCGCCTTGACCGGGTCGAGCGGTTCGCCGAGCAGCAGCGCGAAGCCGTAGCCGAGCGCGGGGATCGCCGCCGTCGCGACGCCCGAGATCGCCGCGGGCACGCGCTCGGCGCCGTAGTTGAAGAGCACGAGCGTCGGTGCGGTCACGATCAGTGCGAGCGCGAGGATGCTCAGGATGCCGCGCCCGTCCGTGGGCACTGCGGCGCTGCCGACCGCGACCTCCCATCCGAGCCAGGGGAGCATGAGCGCCGTGCCCCACACGCCCGTCGCGGTGGCCAGCACGAGCGCATCGGGGCCGTCGTCCCGATCGCCGTGACGTCGCAGCAGCACCGTGTAGATCGCGTACGACGCGAGCGCGACGATGTTGAGCACGACGCCCAGGTCGAAACGGAACCCGGATGCCGCGACCAGCCCGACTCCGATCGTCGCGAGCACGAGCCCCACGAGCGTGCGCCGGGTGAGGCGCTCGCTGATCATGACGACGGCGGCGATCGCTGTGAGGACGGGAAGCAGCGAGACGACGAGTGCCGCGGTGCCGGGGGTCGTGAAGAGCAGGCCGATGTTCGCGAAGGAGTAGTAGAGCGTGACGCCCGTGAGCCCGAGCAGGATCGTGCGCGGGTCGCGCAGGGTGCGGACGAAGTGCCGGCGTCGCGCGGCGAGCGGCACGAGCACGATCAGTGCGATCGCGAAGCGCGAGACCGACAGCACGGCGGGCGAGGCCGTCGCGAGCGCCCAGCCGGAGAGAACATAGGCCATCGACCACAGCACGACCGACAGCCCGATCGCCCCGAGCGGCAGCCAGCGCTTCGACACGAGGGATCAGTCTAGGCGCGCCGCCGCGGCTCAGCTGACGTGCAGGATCTCGCAGTCCGTCCCCGGCGAGATGATCGCCTCATGTCCGTCGTCGAACCGGACGACGAGGAGCGGATCGTCGGCATGGCCGCGCAGCTCCACGACCTCGCCGGTCCGCTCGGCCATTCCGACCGCGCGTCCGTGGATGAGCACTCGGTCGCCCACTGTCGCTTGCATGGCATACCTCCTGCCGTCAGGCTACGACCGAGCGGCGCCTTCCGGGAAGAGCGAAGCGACGACGGCGCGGGCTAAAGCCGCGCGCCGTCGTCGTCTTCGTCGTACATGTCGGGCGTGCGCCCGCGCCAGGACTCGTACGCCATGATCCAGCCGATCGCGACGATCGCCGCGATGGCGAGCCCCAGCCAGATGCTGCCCAGCACGAGGCCCACGATCGCGCCGACCACCAGCAGCACGATCGTGCCGACGATCCAGCCCACGCGGCCGCGGGGCCAGCCCCGGCCCGGCCGGCCCGACTCACCCGATTGCGTCATGTCGTCAGCCTAGGGCCGGGCCCACACGGCGGATGCCTTCGCGCGGCGGCGACCTCAGCCCTGCGCGGCGTTGAGAGCGACCATCCAATCGATGCCGAACTTGTCGCGCAGCATCCCGAAGCGGCCGCCCCACGGCGGGGTGTCGTACGGCATCGTGACGGTGCCGCCCTCGGACAGGCCGTCCCAGAACCCCTGGAGCTTCGCCTCGTCTTCGCCGCTCACCGAGACCGAGCTGCCGCCCGGCTCGCGGTACGGCATGCTCGACGGGGTGTCGGAGGCCATGAGCACGAAGCCGTCGGGGCTCGTGAGCTGCGAGTGCATCACGAGGTCTTTCTCCGCGGGGTCTTGCACCATGCCCTCGAAGTCGCCGAACGTCGAGATCTGCAGGTCGCCGCCGAACACGCTCTGGTAGAACTCGATCGCGTCACGCGCGTTGTCTTTGAACGAGAGGTATGGGTTCAGGCTCAGCATGGGACTCCTCCTCGGGGTCGATGGTCGGGATCCGCCGCTCTCGGTCGGGCGGCGCGACCCAGTGTGCTCGGGGCCTCCGACATCCGCAAGAGACTCAGGCTTCGGCGTCCGCGACCTTCTCGCCCGCCGCCCAGTCGATCGCCGTCTGAAGGTCGGCGAGGGCGAACAGCCGGAACTCGGCCGGCATGAGGAATCCCAGTCCATGCACCATCTCGCCGAGCACCTTCCGGTTCGTCACGAGCGCGACGCGACCCCATGATCCCTCCGGCTTGCCCTCGAGGAGCACGTCCTGCCAGAGGGCGCTCAGCGAATAGCGGCTGAAGTCCTCGCCGAGCACGAAGACGATGTTGAGCTTCTGCCCCTTCGCGACAGCCGCGTCGATCGCGGGGTCGAGCACCGAGCGGTAGTCGGATGCCTCGACGACGCCGACGGCGCGGAAGCCGAGCACTCCGGGGGGCAGGTCGGGAATCGGGTCGATCATGCCCTCATCCTGGCGGGTGCCCCGATCGCGCCGCCAGGGGGTTGGTCAGCGCTCGCGATGGTCTTCCGGATGCAGTCGCGGCCCACGCTTGGCCTCTCGCACGCCGCTCAGGCCGATGAGCCGGATGACGCGCTGCCGATGCCCGGCCCACGGAGCCAGGAGCTCGAGCATGCCGTCGTCGTCGGTGCGCGCGCCCGCGAGTGCGAAGCCCACCTCGTGGGCGAGGTGGTAGTCGCCGACGCTGACGGCGTCGGGGTCGCCGTACGCGCGGATGCGCGTCTCGGCGCTCGTCCACGGACCGACGCCGCGCAGACTCACGAGCACGCGCTCGCGCGTCTCGCCGTCGGCGGCCGCCTCGACTGTGCGCACGATCGCGTCGCCGCGCTGGGAGACCTCGACGACGGTGCGGGCCTGCGGCGGCTCGAGCCCCGCACGATGCCATGCCCAGGAGGGGATGCCCCGCCAGTCGTCGATCGTCGGCGGCGCGAACATCGGCCGGGGCGTCGGGCCGGGAGCCCGCTCGCCGAACCAGGTCACGATGCGCCGCCACGCGCCGAACGCCTGCATGCCGGTGACCTTCTGCTCGAAGATCGCACTCGCGAGGGCGTCGAAGAGGAGGTCGGTGCGGCTGAGACGCAGCCCCGGGTTGCGGCGATGCGCGTCGGCGACGAGGGGATGGATGCCTGCCTCGAAGCTCGTGACATCGTCGCGCTCGCCGCAGAGGGCCGGAAGCTGGCTCAGCGCCCACCCCGCTCCGGGCCCCCAGGCCGCTCCGCGCACGACGCCCTTCGACGTCTCGCGGAGAGCGAGCGTCGCGACGCCCTCGGGCGTGCGGCTCGCGCGCCAGATGACGGCGCCGTCCGTCGTCATCGTGGGATCGCCCGCGCCGCGGCGCTGATACAGCACCGTGCGCGCGAAGTCGAGCGGATACCGTGGCCGGTACTCGGTCTCGAGCGCCCGGCCGTGGTCCGGGCGAGGGTCACGCGAACGCTGTCCGGGGCCGCCGGGCAGCGCCCGGATGCGAGACAGCGAGGTGGTCATGGCCTCACCCTACGCGCCGGGTTCCGACATCCCTCATCCGGCCGTTCCGGTGGTGCGAATCGCTGTCTCGCGGCAGCACCTGCCGCCCGAGCGAGCGAACCACTCAGAAGCGGTCGGGCGAAGGCGTGCCGTGGCCGTAGCGGATGACGACGTCGGCGTGACGGTCGAAGCGGTAGCCGACGCCGCGCACCGTGCGCACGATGTCTTCGTAGCGGCCGAGCTTGGCGCGCAGACGACGCACGTGCACGTCGATCGTGCGCTCGCCCGGAGCATCGTCGTCGCCGGCCTGCCACAGCGACGAGACGAGCTCGTTGCGCTCGATCGTGCGGCCCTCGCGCAGCACGAGGTACTGCAGCAGCTCGAACTCCTTGAAGGTGAACGCGGCCGACTCGCCCTCGATCAGGACGCGCTTGCGCGAGATGTCGACGACCACGCCGCCGGCGGTGCGCTCGTCGTCCTCGGGCTCTTCCTGCTTCGTGCGTGCCACGGCCGACGGCTCGTGCAGCGCGAGACGCACCACGTCGACGTCGCGGCCGCCGGCGCCCACGGGCGCGAGGGCGACCGTGGCGTAGGTCTCGGCGTTGGGTGCGAGATCGGCGATCGTGCGGCGCAGCGCATCGACGAGAAGGGGCAGCGAGACGCCTGCCGCGGCGGCCTTGACCTCGTCGAGGCCGACGTAGAGGGCGAACCCGCGGGGAGCGGTGCCGGGGGGAAGGTTGCGCTGCGCGGGGGCGGCGGGGGCCTCGACGGCTGCGGCCGGAGCGGCGGGAGCCGTGGGCACGGGGGCCGTCACCGCGCGCAGGTGGCGGACGGGAGCGGTCGGGGCGGAAGTGCGGTCGAGAAGAGCGGTGGTCGACATGATGACGAAGTCCTTGCGGGAGTCCGGCGGAAGCCGGTGATGTGTCGTTGTTCGGCCCGAAGGCCGGGCCCTGGGGGCCGTGTGCGAGGCATCGTGACGCGCGAAGGGGTGGGGCGCATCGATGCTTCGGGGACTCGTCGCGGGGCTCCTATGATCAGGAGCCGGCGCCGCGGCGTGGTCCGGCAGGGGTCACCGAATCAGCGGCACATTCGACAACACATGGCAACGCGGCCGGCCATCATCATGCCGGCAGCCCCGTTCGCCTCCCAGGCGGACAGTGAGCGTGCGTTGTCAGTCATGCGCCCGATTATGTCGGACTGGGTCCAAATATGTCAAATCGCACGGATGCTGCCGCGTGACCGTCGCCAAACGTGACAGATTGCTCAATCCTGCGGGGAGGCCCCTCGAACGCTCTGCGTGATCGCCGGGAACGCCCTGGTATTCAGACCCGGTGTCCTCGCGCGGGCGTACCCTGTCGGGGTGACCCAGCTGACCTTCGCGCACGAGCCGGACGCCTCGCGGTACACACTCTCGAAGGGTGCCGACCTCGTGAGCGTGCTCGACTACCGCGACGACGGCCGGAGCGTCGCGATGACCCGCGCCTACACGGTGCCGACCTTCCGCGGCCACGGTTACGCGGGCGAACTCGTCGACCGCGCCGTCGCGCAGCTCGAGGCGAGCGGCGATCGCTCGGTGGTGCCCGTGTGCTGGTACGTCGCGGACTGGTTCACCGACCACCCCGAGCGCGCGTCGATCCTGCAGCACCGCCGCTCCGCCTAGCGCTCCTGCGCTGCCCGCGCCCCTACTCTGGGCGCGTGGACATCCACGAGGTCTTCACCGCCGTCGCCGTCGGCTTCGAAGCGATCGGCGCCACGGTGATGGTGGTCGGCTTCGTCATCGCGGTCGTGCTCGGCATCCGCTCCCTGTCGCGCCGCGAAGGCGCGCACGCCGCCTACACGGCGCTGCGCACCGCGCTGGGGGCCGCGATCCTCCTGGGCCTGGAGGTGCTCGTCGCGGCCGACCTCGTGCGCACGATCACGTCGAAGCCCTCGCTGGAAGAGGCGCTGATCCTCGGGATCATCGTGGTCATCCGCACGATCCTGTCGATCTCGATCCAGATCGAGATCGACGGCGTCGCGCCCTGGCGGCGTGCCCTCCTCACCAGCGGCGGTCAGCTTCTCGGCCGCGCCGTCGCACAGGACCGGGATGCCGCGGCGCGTGCCGCAGCGCACCGCGACGAGCCGCCCGCCTGAGTTCCCGCCCCTCGCCGTAGCCGCCCTCGGCGAGGGCGTCAACCCCGTGACCCGCGGGCGGCGCGCGGGGAAGGGTGGGAGCGTCGAGAGGAGCGCATCATGCGACACGACAAGGATCTTCCGGAGGGCGTCGTCGACGCCGATCCAGCGGGCGGCTGGGAAGACCGCCGCGCGGCGGACGGCGAGACCTCGGAACGCTCCGACCAGCAGAGCGAAGACCTGATGGCCGACGGCTGGGTCGCGGACATCCCTGTCGCCGCGAACGCCGCGGGCGGCACCGATGTCGGCTCGGTGGAGGGCGACGGGCCCACGCAGGGCGCCGACCCCGATCTCGCGACCGACCAGGGCGAGGAGGGCTGACATGTCGACGACGGGCAACGAGTTCGAGCGCCCCGGGGTGAACTACCCCGACCGCGAAGACACGGAAGGCGCGACGGACACTCCGAGCGAGGGCGAGCCGACACGCGACGAGCCGACACGCGACGAGCCGGCTGCCGCGACCGAGGAGACCGGCACGCCGGAAGCGCCCGAGCCCACCCACGAGGCGGTCGGCGTGGGCGTGATCGACGACGGCACGAGTGTCGTGAATCCGCAGGCGCTGGGTGGCCACCAGGGGCGGGACGGCGGGCGCGACACCATGAGCGCGAGCCAGGCGCAGAAGGCGGGAGCACTCGGCACCGAGCAGGAGCAGCGGCTGCCTGCGATGTCGCAGAACAACGCGAGCGACATCGAGAAGGTGTCGGGCATCGTCGTGCAGACGCGCGCCGACGTCGTCGACATGCCGTTCGAGCGCGTCGTCGAAGTGCTCGCACAGCGCCTCGATCAGGCCGGCGTGAGTCTGCCCGAACGCGACGTGGAGGAGCTGGCACGCCAGATCACGACGGGGGAGTGAGTGTCGTCGGGCGCGGTTAGAGTGGCGCCGTGAGCGACTATCAGGTGCTGGAGATCGGCGCGCTCGACGAGTGGCGCGACCATTACGGCGGGTTCCGTCCGGAGAGTTCCCGCGACGGACGGCGCGTCGTCGACCACGAACTCGAGATGCAGTTCATCGGACTCACGGCGAACGCGCTCGAGCCGGGCGAAGAGGCGGGCTACTGGCATGCGCACGCGCGCATCGAGGAGCTGTACGTCTTCCTCGGCGGCCGCGGCCAGATGGGGCTCGACGACGACGTCATCGACGTCGAAGGAGGCACCGTCGTGCGGGTCGGTCAGGGCGTGTGGCGCACCTGGCGCGCGTCACCCGAGAGCCCGGGGCAGCTGCGCTGGCTGTGCATCCGTGCCGGCGGCTACGAGCTGCCGCATTTCCCCGACGACAGTCAGCGCGACGAGGACCGCCCGTCGCCCTGGTGAGCCCTCGGGCCTCAGCGCGATGCCGCGAACGCCGTGATCGCGGCGGCAGCGGGCGCGGCATCCCGGATCATCGTCTCGTGACCGTGATCGGGCACTTCCACGAGCGTCGCATCGGGGATCAGTCGCGCGACCTCGGCGCACCAGTCCGCCCGCGACACCAGGTCGTGCTCCCCGCGCAGCACGAGTGCCGGCACGAGGACGTGGGGCAGCGCGTCCTCCGGGCGATGTCGCAGCATCGCGCGGAACTTCAAGCGCACATTGGGCCCGGCCCGCAGGTACTCGCGAGCTCCGCGCGCCCAGACGACGGGGTCCTCGATCGCGATGTCCTGCAGCAGGCGGGCGATCTGCAGCGACGCACGCCGGGCGCGCGGATCGACCGTCGGCCCCGCGAGCACGACGCGCCGGACGGTCGAGGGATGCCGCGATGCGACCTCGACCGCGACCTGCGCGCCCATCGAGTGCCCGACGAGCGTGACGTCGGGGTACTCCTGGCGTTTGAGGAAGGCCGCGACGACATCGGCGTTGCGCTCGACCGTCAGGGTCTTGGGCGGCTCGGGGGCATCGCCGTAGCCGGGCAGGTCGAGGGCGATCACGCGGGCGTGCGACGAGAGCAGCCTCGTGAGGTCGCCGAAGACCTTCCGGCCCATGCCGATCCCGTGCACGAGGACGAAGGTGCGCGGGCCGCTGCCGTGCTGTTCGTAGACGATCGTCGCCCCGCGCCACGAGAAGCGTCGTGCGGGGGAGGCCATGCCCTCGAACGTACCTGAGGACGAATATGTTGCTCATCCCCACGAAAGGGTTGCGCCGCAGGCCGAACTGTGCGTAACATGCCTGTCGAAGCGCTTCCGCGAAGCGCTTCGACTCTCGGAGAATCGGGAGCCCGATCCACGGTGGCACAGCAGCCGCCCCGCACGACGGAGTACGCGATGGTGAAGATCAACGAGGTGGCGGCGGCCGCCGGCGTCTCGATCAGCACCGTGTCGTACGCCCTCAGCGGCAAGCGGCCCGTCTCGACCGAGACGCGCAAGCGCATCGAGAAGGCCGTCCGCGACCTCGGCTACAGCCCGAACGCCGGCGCCCGCATGCTCGCGGGGAGCCGCACCCACATCTTCGCCCTCACGGAGCCGCTCCGGCGCGACTCGCACGCGCCGACGCACATGTCGTTCGTGCTCGCGACGGCGGTCGCCGCGCGCCGCAACGACTACGACATCCTGCTGCTGACGGAGGAGCAGGCGTCGGCGGGCATGGCCCGCGTCGCCTCGAGCGGGCTCGTCGACGCGATCCTCGTGCTCGACGTCGCACCCGACGACGAGCGCGTCGCGCTCGCCCGCTCGATCGAGACGCCCACGATCTTCGTCGGTGTTCCCGACGACCACGAAGGCCTCGTCTGCGTCGACCTCGACTTCGAGGCCGCCGCGGCGCTGGCCGTCGACCGCGTCGTCGACGCGGGGCACCGTTCGATCGGGCTCGTCGGTCAGCCGCAGGTCGCGTACGAGAAGTCGAACTTCCCGCCCCGCGTGCGCAGGGCCTTCGAGCGCCGCGCGGCGGAGCGCGGCATCCAGTTCGACTTCCGCGTCTCGGGCGACCGCATGTCGAGCATCGAGGTCACGCGCCAGGCCGCCCGCAGCCTTGTCGACAACGGTGCGACGGCCCTCCTCGTGCACGCCGCCGACGACGTCCACAATGCCGTCATCGCCGAGGTCGTCGAGCTCGGGCTGAGCGTGCCCCGCGACGTCTCCCTCGTCTCCGTCGCCGCCTCGTTCGACACCTCTGTGCTGCCGATCCCCGTCGACGTCATCCCGCTCCTTCCCGAGCCGTCCTGCGATCTCGCCGTCGACCTCGCCGTCCGCAGCCTCACGCCGGAGCGCCCGACCCCGGGGCTGCACCTCATCCCGCCGGTCTACTACGACCGCAAATCCGTCGCGGCGCCCCCCGGCGCGCGCTGACTTCCGGCCCATCCCGCACCCAACTCAACATCGCACCCGCATCACAAAGGTCGAAGCGCTTCGACAGCTTCGACGAAACCCCTCTCTCCGGCGTCCCGGAGATCACGAAAGGAGTGCCGACGATGGCACGCAACTCATCAGCTCGCAGAAGGATGCTGGCGCTCGCCGGCTCCGTGACGGTGGCGGCGCTCGCGCTCGCCGGCTGCTCCGCCGGCGGCGACTCGAGCGGCAGCGACGCGCAGACCCTCAAGCTCTGGCACTACGAGGGCGAGGACAGCGCGATGGCCAAAGCGTGGAACGAGGCCATCAAGGTCTTCGAGAAGGAGACCGGCGCGAAGGTCGAATTCGAGCAGAAGTCGTTCGAGCAGATCCAGAAGACCGCGAGCCAGGTGCTCGACTCGGACGCCGCCCCCGACGTCATGGAGTTCAACAAGGGCAACGCGACGGCCGGCTTCCTGGCCAGCACGGGCCTCATCTCCGACATCTCCGATGCCGTCGAGGAGTACGGCTGGGCTGACAAGCTCGCCCCGTCGCTGCAGACGACCGCGAAGTACACCGACGCCGGCGTCATGGGCGGCGACACCTGGTACGGCGTCCCCAACTACGGCGAGTTCGTCGGCGTGTACTACAACAAGGACGCCTTCGCGAAGGCGGGCCTCGAGATCCCCACGACGTACGACGAGTTCGTCAAGGTGCTCGACGCCTTCGTCGCGCAGGGCATCACGCCGCTCGCCGAGGCGGGCGCCGAGTACCCGCTCGGACAGCTCTGGTACCAGCTGGCCCTGTCGAAGGCGGACCGCTCGTTCGTCGACGACTACCAGCTCTACAAGAACCCGGTCGACTGGCAGGGCCCCGAGCTCACCTACGCGACCGAGACCCTCAAGGACTACGTCGACAAGGGCTACATCGCCAAGGACGTCTCGTCGGTCAAGGCCGAGGACGCCGGCGTCTCGTTCATCAACGGCACCGCGCCGATCTTCGTGTCGGGCTCGTGGTGGTACGGCCGCTTCGTCGAGCAGGCCACCGGCTTCGACTGGACCTACCAGGCCTTCCCCGACTCGAAGCTCTCGCTCGGCTCGTCGGGCAACCTGTGGGTCGTGCCTGAGAACGCCAAGAACAAGGACCTCGCGTACAAGTTCATCGACATCACGATGCGTCCCGAGATCCAGGCGATCATCGGCAACAACGGCGGCCTGCCCGTCGCGGCCAACCCCGAGGACATCACCGACCCGAAGAGCCAGGAGCTGATCTCGACGTTCAACGGGATCCTCGAGAACGACGGCCTCTCGTTCTACCCCGACTGGCCCGCCGCCGGCTTCTACGACGTCATCGTCCAGCAGCTGCAGGGTCTCGTGACCGGCACGCAGGATGCCGCGAAGACGAACGAGAACCTCGGCTCGGAGTACGAAGCAGGAACAGCGGACTACCGCTGACCCGTTCGCGGGGGCGGCGGTCAGGCCCGCCGCCCCTGCCCCACTGGGAGTCGACAATGTCTGTTGAAACGAGCGCCGAACTCGGCGCTGCACGCGCCGACACCGGCGCCACGCGCGGGGACCGCCGCGCGACCCGCCCCGCCGCGCGCACCAAGCTTCCCCGCGAGGAGCCGTCGATCCCGCAGCGCAAGGGCGGCACCGCCGGGTACTGGCTCTACCTCCTGCCCGGCTTCGTCCTTCTGCTCGTGATCGTGGTCATCCCGCTCATCTTCAACGTCTACCTGACGTTCACGAAGTGGCGCGGGGTCCGCACTCCGGAGTTCATCGGCCTCGACAACTGGCTCAAGATCTTCTCCGACGAGAAGTTCTGGACGTCGTTCACGAACTCCGTCTGGATGGTCATCGCGATGGTCGTCGTCCCGACGACGATCGGCCTCATCGTCGCGGCGCTCCTGTTCGACGTCGTCGGACGCAAGTTCGGCGGCAAGGTCGGCAGCTTCCTGCGCGCCACCTTCTACCTTCCCCAGATCCTCCCCATCGCCGTCGCCGGCATCGTCATCGGCTGGATGTTCCGGCCGGGCGGCACGGGGGCGATGAACCAGATCCTGAGCATCTTCGGCATCCCCGCAGTCGACTGGCTCGGCCAGATGCCCTCCGCCCTGCTCGTCCTCATGGGCGTGCTCGTGTGGGTGCAGATCGGCTACCCGGTCGTGGTGTTCATGGCGGCGCTGCAGCGCGTCGACCCCGAACTGTACGAGGCCGCCGAGCTCGACGGCGCGAACTGGCTTCAGCGGTTCCGCGCCATCACGCTCAGCATCATCCGGCCCGAGGTGTTCGTCGTGACCCTCACGTGCACGATCGCGGCGCTGAAGGTCTTCGGTCCCGTCTACGTCATCACGCAGGGCGGCCCCGCCGGTGCGACCCTCGTGCCCGCGTACTACGCCTACACGGAGTTCTTCACGAAGCGCGACATCGGCTACGGAGCCACCATCGCCACCGTGCTGACCGTCCTCGTCGTCATCGTCTCGATCATCTTCATCCGCGTGCAGAGCTCGCTGGAGCGCAAGGAAAGGGCGGGACTGTGATGGCCGCCACCACCGCAATCGTCACCAAGGGCAAGCCGCGCCGCGCGCGCGGCGGAATGACCAAGAAGCGCCCGCTCGACTGGGTGCTGCTCGCCGCCGTGATCCTCGGCGCGATCGTCATCCTGGTGCCCTTCTACCTGATCCTCGTCAACGCGTTCAAGTCGCCCGTCGACTACGCGAACTCGGGGCCCTTCGCCCTCCCGCAGGCGATCGACCTCTCCGGCATCCAGGCCTTCTGGGAGCGCGTGAACTTCCCCCAGAAGGTGTGGAACTCGATCTTCATCTCGGGTGTGGTCGCGGTGCTCGCCGTGCTCATATCGGTGCTCAACGCGTTCGCGATCGGCATCGGGCGCGTGCGGGGCCGCACCTGGATCGTGCTGCTGTTCCTCCTCGCGAACCTGCTCCCGCAGGAGGCGCTCCTCTACCCGCTGTACTACATGTTCAAGTCGGTCGACCTGTACGACAGCGTGTGGTCGGTCATCATCGTCTTCACCGTCATCCAGGCGGCGTTCGGCACGTATCTGCTGTCGTCGGTCTACGGGACGTTCCCGAAGGAGGTCCTCGAGGCGGCATCCCTCGACGGAGCGTCGCGCTGGCAGATCCTGTGGCGCGTCGTCTTCCCGATCAGCCGCCCCACGCTGTCGGTGCTGCTCATCTTCTTCTTCATCTGGACGTGGAACGAGTTCCTCATCCCGCTGACGTTCCTTCCGTCGAACGACAACCAGACCGTCCCGGTCGCGATCAGCGTCCTGACCGGCGATCGACTGATGGACGTCACGACGACCGCGGGAGCGGCGCTCATCAGCATCATCCCGACGGTCATCTTCTTCCTCATCTTCCAGCGCACACTCACGCGCGGCATCACGGCAGGAGCAGTCAAGTAATGAAGTTCACCGACGGGTTCTGGCAGCTCAGGCCAGGCGTGACCGCGCTCTACGGCCAAGAGGCCTACGACATCGCGAAGGAGCGCTCTGCGGACGGCGACGCGCTCGTCATCACCGCCCCGACCAGCGTCATCGCCAAGCGCGGCGACACGCTCAACCGGGCCGTGCTCACCGTGACGCTCTCCTCGCCGATCGAGGGCGTCGTGCGTGTGCGCATCGCGCACCACGTCGGGCACGCGTGGCACGGCGGGTTCGAGCTCCCCGGAGCCGGCACGGGCCGCGGCTGCGTCTCGGTCACACACGAGGGCGGCGTGCTCACGACGGGCGGCCTCACGGCGCGGATCGCGCCGGGTGCGCCGTGGTCGCTCGCGTTCGAGGTCAACGGCAAGCGTGTGACGGGCTCGGGCGCGAAGGCGCAGGGATACGTCCAGCTCGCGGACGGAGCGGATGTCGCGCACGGCGTCGCCGGCAACGCCCGCACAGGCCTCGGGGCGCCGTCCTCGCACACCTACGTGCACGAGCAGCTCGATCTCGGCGTCGGCGAGCTCATCTACGGGCTCGGGGAGCGCTTCGGACCGCTCGTCAAGAACGGCCAGACCGTCGACATCTGGAACGCCGACGGCGGAACCTCGAGCGAGCAGGCGTACAAGAACGTGCCCTTTTACCTGTCGAACCGCGGCTACGGCGTGCTCGTCAACGACCCGGGCCACGTCTCGTTCGAGATCGGCTCTGAGGCCGTCGAGCGTGTGCAGTTCTCGACGGCGGGCGAGGTGCTCGAGTACTTCGTCATCGCCGGCCCGACCCCGAAGGACGTCCTCACGCGGTACACCGCCCTGAGCGGCCGTCCGCCGATCGTTCCCGCGTGGTCTTACGGCCTGTGGCTGTCGACGTCGTTCACGACCGACTACGACGAGGCGACCGTCACGTCGTTCATCGACGAGATGGCGGCGCGCGAGCTCCCCGTCTCGGTGTTCCACTTCGACTGCTTCTGGATGCGCGAGTTCAATTGGTGCGACTTCGAGTGGGACCCCCGCACCTTCCCAGACCCCGACGGCATGCTCGCGCGCCTGCACGACAAGGACCTCCGCGTCTGCGTCTGGATCAACCCGTACATCGGCCAGCGCTCGCCGCTGTTCGCCGAGGCGGCGTCGCTGGGCTACCTCGTCAAGCGTCCCGACGGCTCGGTGTGGCAGTGGGACCTGTGGCAGGCCGGCATGGGCCTCGTCGACTTCACGAACCCCGACGCGACGCTCTGGTACCAGGGTCACCTGCGCCGCCTCGTCGACCAGGGCGTCGACTGCTTCAAGACCGACTTCGGGGAGCGCATCCCGCTCGAGGTGTCGTGGGCCGACGGCTCCGACCCGTCGCGCATGCACAACCTCTATACGCAGCTGTACAACAAGGCCGTCCACGACGTCCTCGTCGAGGCGCGGGGCGAGGGCGACGCGGTGCTGTTCGCCCGCTCGGCGACCGCCGGCGGCCAGTCGATGCCCGTGCACTGGGGCGGCGACAACACCTCGACGTTCGAGTCGATGGCCGAGACCCTGCGCGGCGGCCTCTCCTTGGCGTTCAGCGGCTTCGCGTTCTGGAGCCACGACATCGGCGGCTTCGAGGGCACCCCCGACGCCGGCGTCTACAAGCGCTGGACCGCGTTCGGGCTGCTCGGCTCGCACTCGCGCTTCCACGGCTCCAACTCGTACCGCGTGCCGTGGGCGTTCGACGAGGAGGCCGTGGAGGTCACCCGGGTCTTCACCCACCTCAAGATGCAGCTCATGCCGTACCTGTTCCAGACGGGAGTGGATGCCGCATCCACGGGCATTCCGCTGGCTCGCCCGATGCAGCTCGAGTTCCCCGACGACCCCTCGGTCGCCTACCTCGACCGTCAGTACATGCTCGGCCCCTCGATCCTCGTGGCGCCCGTGTTCTCGCCGTCGGGCGACGTCGAGTTCTACCTGCCCGCGGGCACGTGGACGTCGCTGCTGACGGGTGAGGAGGTGCAGGGCGGCGGCTGGCGCCGCGAGAACCACGGGTTCACGTCGCTGCCGCTGTATGTGCGGTCTGGTGCCGTCATCCCGTGGGGTGCACGTCACGACCGGCCCGACTACGACTACCTCGACGGGCTGACGCTGCGCGTCTTCCCCGGCGGTTCCGGTACGACGACGGTGGCCGTCACGACCCCCGACGGCCGCTCCGAGTCGTTCACCGTCGACCTCGCGGAGGTGACGAAGTGACCACCCCCTCGAGCCAGACCCGTGAGACTCCAGTGGACCGCCGAGACCGTGGGTGGCACCCGCGCTCTCGGCAACCGGATGGAGGCTCACGGGTGGAAGGGCGGGCGGACTACCGCGACTCGGGGCTCGTGTTCCCGGAGACGTTCACGTTCGGGTCGGCGACGGCGTCGTACCAGGTCGAGGGCGCCACCTCCGAGGACGGCCGCGGCCCCTCGATCTGGGACACCTTCTCGAAGACGCCGGGCAGGGTCTGGAACGGCGACACCGGCGACGTCGCATGCGACCACTATCACCGGGTGGATGCCGACCTCGACCTCATGAAGGACCTCGGCCTCGACGCCTACCGGTTCTCGATCGCGTGGCCGCGCATCCAGCCGACTGGCACGGGCGCCGTCAACCAGAAGGGCGTCGACTTCTACTCGCGCCTCGTCGACGGCCTGCTCGAGCGCGGCATCAAGCCAGTCGCGACGCTTTACCACTGGGACCTCCCGCAGCCGCTGGAGGATGCCGGGGGCTGGCCTGTGCGCGCGACCGCCGACGCCTTCGAGGAGTACGCCGCCATCATGGGCGCTGCCCTCGGCGACCGCGTGCACACCTGGACGACGCTCAACGAGCCGTGGTGCTCCGCCTACCTCGGCTACGGCCAGGGCGGCCACGCGCCCGGCCGTCACGAGCCGGGCGCCGCGCTCGCCGCCGTGCACCACCTCAACCTCGCGCACGGACGGGCGCTCACGGCGCTGCGCGCGACGTCGACGGGGTCGCCCGACTACTCCGTGACGCTCAACTTCCACGTGCTGCGCGGAGCGGGGGACGGCGCCGCCGAGGCGATGCGCCGCATCGACGCCCTCGCGAACCGCGCATTCACGGGTCCGATGCTGCGGGGCGAGTACCCGGCGGACCTCGTCGAGGACACGGCATCCGTCACCGACTGGTCGTTCGTGCAGGAGGGCGACCTCGCCGCGATCCACCAGCCGATCGACGTGCTCGGCGTCAACTACTACTCGACTGCGACCGTGCGGCTGTGGGACGGCGTCTCGCCGAAGCAGATGAACGATGGTCACAAGGGCGCTGCCGGCGGCACGGCCTGGCCCGGCAGCGACCAGCTCGTCGAGTTCGCCCTGCAGCCCGGCCCGTACACCGAGATGGGCTGGAACATCGCGCCCGAGGGGCTCGAGGAGCTGCTCGTGTCGCTGTCGGAGCAGTTCCCCCAGCAGCCGCTCATGATCACCGAGAACGGCGCCGCGTTCGCCGACGAGGTGGCCGAGGACGGCTCGGTTCCGGATGCCGAGCGCCTCGACTACCTGCGCCGGCACTTCACCGCCGCGCACCGAGCCCTGTCTCGCGGCGTCGACCTGCGCGGTTACTTCGTCTGGTCGCTGCTCGACAACTTCGAGTGGGGCTACGGGTACGCCAAGCGGTTCGGCATCGTGCGGGTCGACTTCGACACGCTCGAGCGCACCGTGAAGGACTCGGGCCTCTGGTACGCCGATCTGGTGAAGGACCGCACCATCCCGGCTTGACCCCAGACCGCGAGACTGCAGCGGGTCGCCGAGACTGCGGGATCCTCCCGCTGTCTCGGCGACCCGTTGCAGTCTCGGAGATTTCCGCAGCGGCGAGCGGGGCGCCGCGCTATCGACGGCTGAGCTTGAGGACCGGGATGACTCGACTGGTGCGACGCTCGTAGTCCCCGAAGCCGGGGGCGCGCTGCGTGATCCGCGGCCAGGCGATCGCGCGTTCGTCCTCATCGAGCTCGCGCGCGGTGACCTCGACGGTGCCGTCATCGGGAGTCTCGACGACGGTCTGCGGGTGCGCACGGAGGTTGTGGTACCAGGACGGATTCTCGGGCGACCCGCCCTTCGAGGCCACGATCAGCCAGCCGCCGTCGTCCGTCGGGAAGCCCATGACGGGGCTGACACGCGCAGTCCCCGTGCGGGCGCCGACGTGATGCAGGAGCACGAGGCTCCGCCCGAAGTGGGGCACGTCGCCCCCGTTCGCGCGGAACGCCTCGATCACACCTTGGTTCCAGTCGCCGCGACCAGCCATGGACATGCGCCTCCTCGCTCGTTCGCCGTCATCGCCAGGCTAGGCGACGGCACGAGGGGGCGGGGTCGCCGTCAGCCGGCGAGCGACCGGACCAGAACGGAGACGGCCAGCACGGCCACGGCGAGCCCGACGACGAGGTCGGTCCAGGTCGCGAGCTGCTCCTGTGCGTTCTTCCCTTTCTTGGGGAGGTGCAGGATGCCGGCGATCAGCAGGAAGCAGCCTCCGGCCACCCCCGCCGGCAGTGCCCATCCGGGCACGAGCGCGAGCAGTCCGGCCAGTCCCATCCCGATGTTGGCCGATCCGAGCTCGCCGATCAGCTGCCTCTCCTGCACCGAGGGTGCGGCGGAACCGAGGATCTGCGCCGTGCGCCCCTTGCCGGAGATCTGCGCGATCCCCGCGACGAACAGCCGTGTGCCGACGCCCCAGAACACCCACCACTTGCCGAACACCAGGATCGGATCGCCACCGACGGTCGCGAGTTCCAGGATACCGCTGAGGATCGGCAGGACGACGGTCTGCGCGAGGACGATGACGAAGTAGCCCATGGTCGCCGGGCGGCTACCCGAAGTAGCCGCGCGTCGCGTTGATCGACCGCACGAGGGACGGGATGAGGAAGAGGTCGACCAGCCACCAGATCCCGCAGGCGATCACGAGAGGGATGCCGATCACGAACGGGGACAGGAGGATGCCGCACCAGAAGAGGATGTTGAAGACGATGGCTGAGGCCGTCAGGCCGAGGTAGAACCGGTGCGCCGCGACGCCGCCGAGGAGGAACCAGAAGAGGTACGCGATGCCTGTCTCCTTGACCGGGCGTACGACGACAGCGTGCGGCGGGGCCAGCGGACCCCACGCCCGCCCGTCCCACCACTGCATCGCGCCGGACGGGCTCGGATACCAGCCGGGCGGCGTGGACGGCTGCGCGTCGTACGGCTGCACGGGTGCCGCGGGTCGCTGAGCGTGCACGGGCTGCACCGGCGCGGCGCGCTGCACAGGCACGGCCGGCTGCATGGGTGCGGCGGGCGGGAGCACGAGGGTCTGCGGCGGGGCGAGGTCGGGCGCGAGCGCCTCGTACTCTGCCTCCTTCGACGGCGCGCCGAGCACGTCGTCCGTCCATGCATGGCCGTCCCAGAAGCGTTTGCCTCCGCCAGGAACGTCGTACCATCCGGCAGGCGTGCGCGACATCGTCGCCCCCTCAGACCCGTGTGACGGCCGCAGACGCGGCCGCGGCCCCCAGAACGGCCGTGCGCTCAACCTAGCGCCTGCGGCGCGGTGCGTAGAACTGCGTATGGCTCGTCGCCGTGCGCGGCGAGACAGTGGCGACATGGCACGAGATCGCTGGGCCTTGCGGCGGACGGCCGCGGTGCTCGCTGCCGCATGCCTGCTCACCGCTCACTTCGCATACGTGACGGAGGCCGATGCGGCTTCCGGGCGACGGGCCGGCGAGTCGGGAGTCGTGTGCGGCTTCATGGCCGGTGGCGGCGGCGGCCACGCGATCGTGTGTGCGCGCCGTCCTCTCACGCTCTCCCTCGACGCGTTCGGAGGGTCATCGTCGTCCTAGGCTCCTGCCTGCCCGGCGTCGGGGCCACCCGTAGTCAGCGCTCGGCCGGAGGTCTACCGTGTTGCCATGTCTTCGATCGACAGGAAGATCGCTGACTGGTTTCTCATCACGGCGGAAGTGCTGCAGAAGCCCATCGTCGAGTTGCCCTTGGAGGAGCTTCGCGACGACATCCTCGCGAGCTTCGACGCGCGGATGCTCAGTTCGAATCTTCGCGATGCGCAAGGTCGCATCACGGTCCGGGGCTTCGGGTGGTCGTCGAGCGATCCGACCTCCCGTGCGGCGAACGAGACCATCGCCACGGCCTTCCGCTCCCTCGACGCGGGGATGTTCGATTTCCACCCCCTGCTGCAGTGGTACGCCCGCACAGGCGAAGCCCATCCGCAGTCGGTCGGTCACATCCCGTGGCGGTTCCTGGATGCCTGGCAGATCCACGAGGTGTTCGCAATGCTGAAGAGCCTCAACGCGGAGCAGCAGATGTCGATCCCCATGCACGTCCGGGGCGTCGAGCATCAGGCTGTCGTCGTCTGCCGCTCCGGCCGCGACTTCACTGATCAGGACCTGCGGCTGGCGCGGTCGCTCCAGCCCATGTTCTCTGCGCTGCAGAGGCAGGCCGAGCTGCTCGCGTCCCGCGCCATACCCGCGGAGCTGACCGGTGTGCTCTCAGGGCGAGAACTGGCCGTGCTGCGCTCCATCGCGCGCGGCAACACCGCGCAGGGGACGGCGCGAGAACTTCTCGTGTCGCCGCGGACGGTGGAGAAGCACCTCGAGAACGCGTACCGCAAGCTCGGAGTGAGCAACCGGGTCTCGGCGGTGGTGGTGGCCTCTCAGCTCGGCCTCGTGGAGTCCCCGGCGACGCGGTAGCCCGTGTTGCCGCGCGCGGCGCGCGTCGCGCAAGCTGGAGCGATGAGCGACGCGCTGGACGAGGGACCCTTCTTCCACGGCACGAAGGCCGAGCTCGAGGTCGGTGAGCTGCTCACGGCCGGCTTCCGATCGAACTATCGTCCCGAAGTCGTGATGAACCACATCTACTTCACGGCGCTGCGCGACGGAGCGGGCTTGGCGGCAGAGCTCGCGGCCGGCGACGGCGCTCCGCGCGTCTACGCCGTCGAGCCCACCGGACCCTTCGAGGACGACCCCAACGTCACGGACAAGAAGTTCCCGGGCAACCCCACCCGCTCCTACCGCAGCAGCAGTCCACTCCGGGTCGTCGGTGAGGTCTCCGATTGGACGCGTCTGACGCCGGAGGCCCTGCAGACCTGGCGGGATCGCCTCGCGGCACTCCGTGCGGACGAGCGTGGCGAGATCATCAACTGAGCAGCGTGTCGGCGCCTGTCAGGCTGCGCACGGCCGGGAGGCCGGCATCGGCCCAGTCGATGTCGCGCAGGTCCTCGCGCGGCAGCCACCGGAGCGCGTCGTGATCGGTGCTCGAGACGGGCCGGTCGCCGTCGAGGACCGCATGCAGGCAGATGAGACGGATCGGCCCTGTGACGTCGCTCGTCAGGACGCCCGTCACGGTGATGCCGACGCCGAGCTCCTCCCTGATCTCGCGCACGAGCGCGTCCTCCGGTGTCTCGCCGGGCTCGACCTTCCCGCCGGGGAACTCCCACTTGCCCGCCGCGGCCTTCCCCGGCGCGCGCCGGCAGGCGAGGAACAGTCCCTCGTGCCGGATGACGGCGGCCACGACGTCGATCGGCTCGGGCATGCACCCATCGTCGCATCGCGAGGTGCGGCATCCATCGACTGACGAGGGCGGGTCAGGCGGCGCCGGGCTCGTCGCGCAGGCCGACCCGATCGGGGATGTCGAAGTGCACATGCGGAAGCCACTCGGAAGGCTCGGGCCACGGTCGCGACGCGGGGAGGGCGCGGAGCCGTGCGCGCAGTGCGGAAGAGGATGCCTCGACGGGGAGCACCCGCGACGGCGCGCGGTGGGCGAGAGCGCCGAGCCACCAGTGACGCCAGGTGCCGTCGATCGAATCGGGGCCGAGCACGATGTAGTAGTCGGGCATGACGACCACGCCTGCGTCGAACTGCGCGAGCACGGTGTCGACTTCGATCTCGAGCGTGCCGAGGGTCGCCTGCTCGCCGAAGAGCTCCACCCACGCCGCCGCGACGTGCTCGAGCGGGTCGGCGTCGTGCACGACATAAGGAGTGGACGCGTTCGCGAGAACACGCGACGTCTCGGCCGGATCGGCGCCGCGCAGCGACATGGCGTGGAGGGCCGGCAGGCCGTGCAGGCCCGCCAGAAGGGCCTCGCTCTCGGATCCGACAAGAGCGACGACCGTCGATCGCGGGGAGTGATCCGTCGTGGGCGCCATGTTCAACGGTACGTCCGCGGGTGTTTCATGCGGATGACACGCGGCGGACTTTCGGGAAACGCGAGGAATCGCGGATGCCGCATCCGCCGTCTCCCGCACGCCTCGGCGGCGATGTCGGAGGGGCCGCATACCGTGAAGGGCATGCGCATCCTGCACACCTCGGACTGGCACATCGGGCGGTCGTTCCACGGCCACGCCACCCTCGATGCGCTGCGCGGCGTGCTCGACGTGCTCACTGCACAGGTGCGCGAGCAGGCCGTCGACGTGGTCATCGTGGCGGGCGATGTCTTCGACTCGGCCGTGCCTGCGGCCGCCTGTTACTCGCTGCTGTCCGACGTGCTCCGCGGGATCTCGGATGCCGGGGCCGCCGTCGTGGTCACGAGCGGCAACCACGACTCGGCCGCGCGGCTCGGGTTCCAGTCTGCGCTGCTGCGCGACGGCATCCACGTCGTGACCGATCCGCTCACGACCGGCACGCCGATCACGATCCGCGATGCGCACGGTCCCGTGCACTTCTACGGCATCCCGTACCTCGAGCCCGGTCTCGTGCGCACGCTGTGGGAGGGCATCGAACTGCGTACGCAGCGTGAGGCGCTCGCGCACGCCATGGGCCTCGTGCGGGCCGAGCTCGCGGAGCGGCCGGGTGAGCGCAGCGTCGCGATCTCGCACTGCTTCGTCGCCGGCGTCGAGGCGACACCGGGCGTCGAGCGCGACATCCAGCAGGGCGGACTCGACGTGGTTGCGCTGTCGACCTTCGACGGCCCCGACTACGTCGCGCTCGGGCACATCCACGGCCGCAACCGACTCAGCGACCGTGTCCGCTACGCGGGAGCGCCGCTGCACTACAGCTTCGGCGAGGCCGAGAAGCCCCGCGGGTCGTGGCTCGTCGACCTCGATGCCGACGGCCTCTCCGCTGTGGAATGGCTCGACCTTCCCGTGCCGCGTCGGCTCGAGCGCATCGAGGCGCCGCTCGAAGAGCTGCTGACCGACCCCCGGTTCGCCGGTGCGGAAGACGCCTGGGTGAGCGCGCGGTACACGGATGCCGCGCCGCAGCGCGATCCGATGCGGCGCCTGCAGGAGCGCTTCCCGTTCTGCGCCGTCGTCGCCCACGTGCCGGCCATCGCCCTCGAGCCCGACGGCTCGACGTATGCGGCGCGGGTCCGCGGCACGCGCGACGACCACGATCTGGTCGATGCGTTCCTCGCTCACGTGCGCAACGGCGTCGGCGCGACGGCGCCGGAGAGCGCGCTCATCCGCGAGGTCATCGCCGAGGTCGCCGCAGGGTCGGCTCAGGAGGGCGCCGTCGCCAGCGCTGCGAGTGCCGTGCGAGCGAGCCGATCGGGCGTCGCCTCGTGAAGCTTCACCGCCTCGAACTCGAAGCGTTCGGCCCGTTCCTCGAGCGGCAGACCGTCGACTTCGACGCCTTCGACGCGCACGGGCTGTTCCTCATCGCCGGGCGCACGGGCGCAGGCAAATCGAGCATCCTCGACGGCATCTGCTACGCGCTCTACGGCACCGCACCCCGCTACGACGGCAGCGACCGCGGGCTCCGCAGCGACCATGCCGCACCTCACGAGCCGACCGAAGCGCGCCTCGAGTTCACGGCGGGCGGCACGCGCTGGCGCATCGCACGCACGCCCGAGTACGAGCGCCCGAAGGCCCGAGGCGAGGGCATGACGCCGGCGAAGGCGAGCGTCCTGCTCGAGGAGCGGGTTGGCGGCGAGTGGACGGGCCGCGCCACGAAGGCCCGCGAGGTCGGCGACCTCCTCGACGAGATCGTCGGGCTCAACCGGGATCAATTCCAGCAGGTGATCCTGCTGGCCCAGAACCGCTTCGCCGAGTTCCTCCTGGCGCGCAACGACGACCGGCAGGCGCTTCTGCGCACTCTGTTCGGCTCGCGCCGCTACGAGGAGTACGAGCAGGCTTTCGAGAAGCGGCGCAGAGCCTCGCACGAAGCGATGATGACGGATGCCGCGACCCTCGACGCCCTGCTCATCCAGGCCGAGACGATCCTCGTCGAAGAAGACCTCGTGGGCGCGGAGGCCGACGTCGAGCCGCCGTCTGCAGCGGGCCGGCTCGCGGCGATCGAGCGCGCACTGCCGCGCGCGACCTACCGTGTCGACGAGTCCGTCAGACGCCGCGAAGAGGCCGAGGTCGCGCACGACGCGGCGCTCGCCGCGTACGGCGCGCTGAGCGCGCAGCGGAAGCTGCAGGAGGAGCGGCTCGCGGTACGGGCGACCTACGCCGCCCTCGAGCAGCGCGAGACGATCGTCGCCGCAGACCGGGTCGTGCTCGCACGCGCCCGTGCAGCAGAGGCGGTGCGAGCCCCGATCGAAGCGGCGCGTTCCGCCCGCGCGGCGGCGACGGCCGCGGGTCAGGCTGAGACCGTCGCGCGCTCCGCGTGGATCGCCGCGGGCGAGGAAAACGCCGAAGCGCCCGCGCTGCGGAGCCTCGTCGACATGCTCGGGGGCGAGCTCGCCGTGGCGGCACACGCCGCCGAGGCTGAGCGGACGCTTCCGGCGCTCCTGGCCGCCCGAGACGAGATGGACCGGCTCGTGGCGGCGTCGGAGGCGGCGCTCGCGACGCTCGCAGCCGCGCACGCCGAACGCGAGACGCGCCTCGCGGCGCTCGAGCCGCAGTTGGCGCACGCACGGGCCGCGGCGCCCGCCCTCATCCCGGCGCGCGAGGCCGTCGCGGCCGCTCGGGCGCGGCTGGCGGCCGGACGTGAGGCCGCCGATCACGCCCGCCGGGTCGTCGAGGCCGAACGGACGCACGCCGATGCGCTCGCCGCCGCGGGTGAGGCGACTGCTGTGGTGCGTCGTCTGCTGCAGCGCCGACTCGACGGCTACGCCGGCGAGCTCGCCGCGACGCTCGTCGACGGCGAGCCGTGCGTTGTGTGCGGGGCCTCGGAGCACCCCTCGCCGGCGGCGCCGAACGATGAGCCCGTCACCGACGACGCGGTCGCGACGGCCGAGGCTTCGGCGGCATCGGCGGCGGCGGTCGCCGAGGCCGCCTCGGCGCGAGCGCGTGACGCACGCGCGGCGCACCACGAAGCATCCGCCCGAGCGGGCGGAGTCGCTGTCGACGAACTGGAGGCCGCGGTGGCGGCGGCCGAGTCGACGCTGAATGCAGCCATCGATGCCGAAGCCGTCGTCGTCGGGCTCGAGGCCGCGATCGCCGACGTGCGGTCCGCCGGCGTGACGGCCGCGGCCGAGCGCGAAGCCCTCACCGCCGGACTCACCGGCGTGATCGAGGAGCGCGCCGCAGCGCAGCAGCATGAGGCGTCGGCGCGTGAGGCGGTCGCCCACGCACGCGGAGAGCACGCGTCGGTCGCGATGCGCATCGACTGGATGACGCGCCGCCGCGACCTCGCGCGTGCCCTCGCCGAGGCCGCCGAGGAGAGCGCCCGGCGCGGCGCCGCGGCCGTCGACGCCGAGGCATCCCGCGACGAGCAGATCGCAGCCGGCGTGTTCGCCGGTGTCGAGGATGCGACCCTCGCCCTCCTCGACGAGCCGCGGCAGGTCCGGCTGGCGGCAGAGATCCGCGCCCACGAGATCGCGCTGTCGACCCAGCGCGAGCGGCTGCGCGTGCTCGAGACCGATCTCGCGGGCGTACCCGACGAGCCGATCGACCTCGCACCGGCCGCGGCCGCCGCCGACGCCGCGCGGGATACCCGCAACACCGCCGTCCGGTCGGCCGCACGTCACGCCGAGGTCGCCGGCCAGCTCGAGCGTGCGGCATCCCGTGCGGCTCTCGCCCACGCGGACTCCGCCGGACGCGCCGCAGAGCACGACCTCATCGCCGGCCTCGCCAACGCCGTCGCCGGACGCACCGACAGCCGCATGGACCTCGAGACGTTCGTGCTCGCCGCCGAGCTCGAAGAGATCGCCGCCGCGGCCAACCTGCGGCTCGACGCGATGTCGTCGGGCCGTTACCGACTGCGCCACACCGATGTCGTCGGGGCGCGCCGCGTTGCATCGGGTCTGGGCCTCGAGATCCTCGACGCCTACACGGGTCAGGCGCGCACTCCGCAGTCGTTGTCCGGAGGCGAGACGTTCCTCGCCTCGCTCGCGCTCGCGCTCGGCCTCGCCGAAGTCGTCACGGCGCGCGCCGGAGGAGTGCGACTCGACACGCTGTTCATCGACGAGGGATTCGGCTCGCTCGACGCCGACACTCTGGAGCTCGCGATGCGCACGCTCGACGAGCTCCGCCAGGGCGGTCGCACCGTCGGCGTCATAAGCCACGTCGAGGCGATGAAGGAGCAGCTGCCCGCCCAGCTGCTCGTCGAGGCGACGCCGCGCGGTCCGAGCGTCGTGCGTGCGGCGGCACTCGTCGGCTGAGCGAGTCCCGAGGCGCTGAGCAGACGGCTTCGGCCGACCGAAATTCGTCGTTGTTTCTGTCCGGTCGCGGGTATATGGTTTCCGCGTGGCGGACCCACCGGATCCGTCCTCGCCCGAATCGCCGGTGATCAGGTCTTTGGCCTCGCCAGCCACGATGACGTGCTGGGGGTAGTTGCATGCGCACTTCGACTCGAACGCGCCGTGCGTTCGCGACGATGCTCGCCGGCGCCGTCCTCGTCGCCGGATCGCTCCTCGGGGCGTCGAGCGCTACGGCCGCGCCGGCGCTCCCCGCCAAGATGGCGGCCCTCGGCGACTCGATCACGCAGGGCACCATGACCTGCAGCGCTCTCTTCTCCTGCCCGACCAACAGTTGGTCGACCGGGACGACCGCGTCCGTCAACTCGCACGCGAGCCGCCTCCGCGCGGCAGGTGCCACGCTCCAGACGTTCAACGACTCCGTCGTCTCGTCGACGTCCGCCGCACTGCCCGGACAGGCGACGAAGGCCGTCGGCCAGGGCGCGCAGTACGTCACGATCCTGATCGGCGCCAACGATGCCTGCACCAAGACCGTCGCGGGGATGACGTCCACGACGGTCTACCAGACCAACGTCCAGACCGCCCTCAACACCCTCGCGGCGAGCGGCGCGCAGATCTTCGTGGCTTCGATTCCGAACCTGCTGAGGATGTACGACCTCAACAAGGCGAGCCTCTCGGCCCGATTCGCATGGGCGAGCCTGCAGGTCTGCCAGTCGCTCCTCGCGAACCCGACCAGCACGGCGGCCGCCGACGTGGACCGCCGCAACCAGGTGCAGCAGCGCGTCAACGAATACAACGCCGTGCTTGCGACGCTGTGCGGCGTGACGCCGAACTGCCGCTTCGACGGCAACGCGATCGCGACCTATCCCTTCACGAGAAACGACATCTCGACGCGCGACTACTTCCACCCGTCACTCGCCGGCCAGGCGACGATCGCGGCCGTCACCTGGCCGAAGACGCAGTGGGCATCATGACACGACACACCAGACGGAAAGGGGCCTGCATCTGAGCAGGCAGGGCATCAGCGTTGGGGAGCGCTGATGCGCTGGGGGAAAGCGGCGGCCC
>NZ_JBIQWL010000001.1:149571-586439 GCF_044325405.1 Microbacterium alkaliflavum
CGGGTGGCACCCGCGTGCTCGGCGGTCCGGTGGAGGCTCACGGTCCAGGCGCCGGGCCGCGCCCTCAGCGGCGCAGGCGCAGCGGCCGCACGAGCACGCGACGGTCGTCGCGCACCCACCTCGCCTTCGTGCGGCGGAACTCGTCGTGCGTCGAGAAGCGGTAGCGGTACGAGATCACGCGCACGGCTCGGGGGCGGCGCCCGTCGAACGGATCGCGGGCGAGCAGACGCAGGGTCGCGGCATCCGCTTCGAGCAGCTTCAGGAGGAACGCCGTGAACCAGTCATCGAGGGATCGTCCGAGCGGCAGGAACCACATGAGCCAATCGAGGCGCAGATGGTACGGCGCCCACTGCCGCGGGATGCGGTGCACGGCGCCCGGCTTGCCCTTGAAGTCGTACTCGCGCCAGTCGACGTCGTCGGGGTCGTCCGACTCCGTGCCCTCCACGACGTACTCGACGCGTCTCCTCGTGACGGTGCCGAACGCGCCGTACGCGTTCGCGAGCTGCCACCGGTTGAAGCTCGCATTCATGAGCTGACGCCGGGCGGCGAGGTTTCGAGCGGCCGGCCAGCTGATCGCGACGTAGAGCAGGACCACGAGGCTCGTCGCGAGCGCCCAGTACGTCGGCATCCCGTCGACCACCCGCGGCAGATCGGAGACGGGCGCCGACGATGGCGCCCCGATCCCGGGCAGCCCGATCGCCGAGAAGGCGATGACGATCGTCGCCCAGTTCAGCCATGCGAAGTTGCCCGTCAGGACGAGCCACAGCTGGGTCGCGATGACGAGGGATGCCGCGACCGCGCCGACGATCGCCGGCCAGGGCCCGGGCACCCAGAGCCCGAGGATCGGCGTGAAGATGAACCACGGCACGACGAGCTGGGCGAAGTGGTTGCCGAGCACCTCGCCCTTGTGGAACCAACGGGGGAGGAGGTGCGCCTGCCGGCTCAGCGGCCCCGGCATCGGCTGCGTCTCGTGGTGGTAGGTGAGCGCGGTCAGGTCGCGCCACTCCTGGCCGCCCCGGATCTTGATCATCCCGGCGCCGAACTCCAGCCGGAAGACGAGCCACCAGAACAGGACGATCACGCCCGTCGGCGGCGGCTGGTCGTTCGAGCCCAGGAAAGCGGCGAGGAAGCCGGCCTCCAGCAGCAGCATCTCCCAGCCGAAACCGTAGAACGTCTGGCCGATCGACACGACCGACATGTACCCGAGCCAGAGCGCGAGGAAGCACAGCATCGGCACCCAGGGCGGTGCGAGCTGGGGGAGTCCCGCGACGAGCGTCGCGCCCACGACGATGCCCGCCCAGCACAGCGCGGCGAGCCGCCGGTCGGTGTAGCCCCAGCGCAGGAACAGGGTCGGGCGGAGCATCCGCCTCCTCGCCTTCGAGGTGGACGCCCACGCGAGCAGCTCCGGAGCCGGGAGCATGCCGTTCTCACCGAGGAGCGGCCGGAACTGGTTCAGCGTCGAGAGGAACGCGATGACGTAGAGGGCGCCGATGCCCCTTTGCAGCACCTGCCGAGCGAACTCGAAGTCGACCGCGGCGAATCCGTCCATCGCCGATCACCCGAAGAGGTCGTCCAGCTCGATGGGGACCCCTGCGAAGTCGCTCAGGGCCTGGCGTGCGGCGTACCAGCCGGCCATCCCGCTCACGCCCGGGCCGGGGGGAGTGGACGCAGAGGCAAGGTAGACGCCGCGCATCGGCGTGCGCCACGGGGTCGTCGACAGCACGGGCCTGCGGAACGCCTGGGCGAACGTGAACGCGCCGCCGAGGATGTCGCCGCCGATGTCGGACGGGTTGAACGCCGCGCGTTCGGCGGCGGGCATGGCCGCCGAGGCGAGGATGCGGTCGCGGAACCCGGGCGCGAAGCGCTCGACCTGCCGGGTGACGAGCTCGGTGGGATCGAGCGTCGACCCCGAAGGCACGTGCACATACGCCCACAGCGTCTGCTTCCCGGCGGGGGCTCGCGTGTCGTCGAGCACCGAGGGCTGCACCGTCAGCACGTACGGCCGATCGCTCATGCGACCCGCCGCGACGGCGTTCTCGCTCGCCTCGACCTCTTCGCGCGTGCCGCCGAGATGCACGGTGGGTGATGCGGCGACATCGGGGTGCGCCCACGGGACGGGACCGTCGAGCGCGTAGTCGACCTTCGCCGCGGCCTGCCCGTACCGGTAGCGGCGGATTGCGCGCGCGTACCGCACCGGGATATCGGGATGCGTGAGCGCGAGCCGCGGCGAGGTGTCGAGCAGCAGCAGATCGCCCGTGTCGGGGTCGCCCCAGTCCAGCCGGTCGAGCGATCCGACGAACGTGTCGGGCTCGACGACGCCGCCGTGCGTCTGCAGGTCGGCGACGAGTTCGTCGGCGATCGCCTGGGCACCCCCGCGCGGGTACGCCCAGCCGTCTCTCGCGTGCGCGTGCGCGATGAGGAAGAGGGCGGATGCCGCCGCTCCGACATCGGGCAGCGACCGGTTGGCGTGGGCGACGACGCCCGCGAACAGGGCCGCACCCTCCTGGGTCCGCCACGTCAGGTTCGCGAGGGCAGTGCCGAGCTGGAGCGCGCGCAGCCCGAAGCGGATCGTCGTGACGGGGTGGCGCGGCATCCTCAGCAGCTGATGGCCGGTGAAGTCGACCACGGCGTCGAGGTGGCGGGTGAGCGGGCGGACGACGGCTCGCCAGGTCGAGGCATCCCGTCCCAGTCCCTCGGCCGTGCGATCCAGGTCGTGCCACGCGATCGCCGCGCGCGGATCGCCCGTCGACAAGGGGTCGAGCGGCTGCGCGAACGAGACCTCCGGCACGATCCACTCGATGCGTTCGCGCAGACCGAAGGCGCGGAAGAACGGCGAGCTCAGCGCCGCGGGGTGCACCGCCGAGCCGACGTCGTGCCGGAATCCGGGCAGCGTCAGCTCTGCCGTGCGCGTGCCGCCGCCGATCGTGCTCGACGCCTCGAGCACCCGCACCTCGTACCCGGCGCGCGCGAGTGCGACCGCGGCGGCGAGTCCGTTCGGCCCGCTGCCCACGACGGTCGCGCGTCTGGCCATGGGCTCAGTCTTCCACCGCGGCTCGCGGGTCCGCCCGGGGGTTGACGGCGGGAGGGACGCCGCGCCCCGCCGTGGGGCGACGGGGGAGGGACGCCGCGATCCCCGTCGTGCTCGACGGGGAGGGATGCCGCGCCCCGCCGTGCCGTGCATGCAGGCCGCGGCGGGATGCGACAGGATGAGAGCGGCGGCCCGCCCCGCAGGAAGAGGTCTATCGATGGAATCCGTGCTTCTCGACACTCCCACCGGCATCGGAGCCCGCCTCGGCTGGGACCCGAAGCTCCCCGAGCACGATCGCAAGCGCGTCCTCGCACGGCAGCTCGTGTCGGCGAAGCTCGGCGTCGAGGAGAAGGCCGTGCGCATCCAGCGCGAGGCGCCCGCGCAGTTCGGCTTCCACACCCAGCTGTTCGCCGAGGTGGGCGACGAAGAGGTGCCGTTCGAGATCCGCACGGCGAGCTTCCGCGCCGCGACCGTCGCGGCGATCGCCGAGAAGGGCGTCAGGCTCGGCCTCGACCTGCGCGATGCGCACCCCGACGATGCGACCCTCTCCGAGATGCGCCGCCATTCGCACCTCTTCGACGAGGGCAACCTCGAGTCGCTGCTCGCCCACTGGACCCGCGTGCAGGCCGTGCGGGAGGCCGACGGCCGCGGCGTGCGCATGAAGCCCGAGTACGTGCGACTCGATCCGTCGAAGAGCAAGGGCTGGATCCCCGACCGCCCCGTGCACTACTCGCTGCTCGACCTCTCACGCGACGGCTGGATCATCACGCTCGCCTACGAGAACGAGGCCTGACCCCCGGGTTTCGTGCCGATGCCTGTCCTCGTGACCGGAGCGACGGGCTTCGTCGCCGGTCACGTGATCGCCGAGCTCCTCAGGAGCGGCTACGACGTGCGCGCCACGGTGCGCGACCCGTCGCGCGCCGACGTGGGCTACCTGCGCGCGATCGCCGATGACGCCGGCCGCCGGTTCGATGTCGTGGGCGCGACGCTGGACTCCGACGACGGCTGGTCGGAAGCCGTGGAGGGGATGGAGGCCGTCCTCCACGTCGCTTCCCCAGCGCCGAAGTCGCGGCCGCGGCATCCCGACGACGTGATCCGTCCTGCTGTCGACGGGACGCGCCGGGTGGTCGGCGCGGCGGCGGCCGCGGGGGTGCGCAGAGTCGTGCTGACGTCGTCGACGTCTGCCGTCGTCGGCGGACAGGATCGTCGCGACGGACGGGTGCGCACCGAGGCCGATTGGTCGGTGGTCGAGAAGTGCGACCCCTACGACGCCTCCAAGACCCTCGCGGAACGAGAGGCGTGGCGGATCGCGGACGAGTCGGGACTCGAGCTCGTGGCGCTGTGCCCGGGGCTGATCCTCGGTCCGCTGCAGCGGACCGGCACGAACGTCTCGATGGACGTCATCGATCAGCTGCTGGCCCGCTCGGTGCCGGCGCTGCCTCACATCGGTTTCTCGATCGTCGACGTGCGCGATGTGGCGACTGCCCAGCGGCTCGCCCTGGAGCAGCCGGATGCCTCCGGGCGCTACCTCATCTCCGGCGACTCGGTGTGGCTCGTGGAGCTCGCACGGATCCTGGACGCCGAGTACCGGTCGCGCGGCTACCGCGTGCCGCTCGGCGAGCTTCCGTCCTGGATCATCCGGGCCGGATCGCCGCTCAACGGCTCGCTGCGTCTCGCGCTGCCGCTGCTCGACCAGCCTGTGAGGGTGTCGTCGGCGCGGGCCATGGACGAGCTCGGCTGGACGCGCCGCCCGCTCGAGGAGAGCGTGGTCGACGCCGCGGAGTCGCTGATCGCCTTCGGCTACGGGCGACGCTAGCGCGCCTTCGCGGGTTTCGGTGGGCGCGTTCGGTCGCCTGATGGGCGGGATGCGACGTTCTGCGCCCACTGGGTGATCCGGCGCCAGGCTTGGGGGTTTTCGGTGGGCGCGTTCGGTCGCGCGGTGGGCGGGATGCGACGTCTTGCGCCCGCTCAGCGCGGGCGCGTGCGGCCTCGGTTTCGGTGGGCGCCTTCGGCCGCATCGTGGGCAGGATGCGACGTTTTGCGCCCACTGGACGGCGCGACGCCGCGGCGCGCGGGGTTTCGGTGGGCGCGTTCGGTCGCGTGGCGGGCGGGATGCGACGTTTTGCGCCCACTGGGCGGTGCGACGCCGCGGCGCGAACCGAAGCCGGCCGGCGGGGCTCAGCGTTCGACGAGCTCCGGCAGCGCCGCCCTCAGCTCGGCGAGCCACGCGTCGGCGTTGCCGTCGGACGGCGCACGCCAGTCGCCGCGCGGCGACAGCGACCCGGCCGGTGAGACCTTGGGCCCGTTCGGGATCGCCGAGCGCTTGAACTGGGCGAAGGAGAAGTAGCGCTTGAAGAAGACCTGCAGCCATTTCGCGATCGTCGGCAGGTCATAGGCGTAGCGGTCGTCGTCGGGGAAGCCGGGCGGCCAGGCCCCGGCATCCTGGTCCTTCCAGGCCTTCTCCGCGACGAAGGCGATCTTCGACGGACGCATGCCGTAGCGCAGGATCCAGAACAGGGCGAAGTCGTGCAGCGCGTACGGGCCGATGCGGTCCTCGGTCGACTGCATCTTGCCGTCCTGGCCCGCCGGCACGAGCTCGGGACTGATCTCCGTGTCGAGCACCGACTGCAGCACATCGCGGGCGCGCTCGCTGAGGTCGGTCGAGCCGCCCTCGTGCCCCTCCTGCGCGATGACCCAGCGGATGACGTGCTGGATGAGGGTCTTCGGAACCCCCGCGTTGACGGCGTAGTGGCTCATCTGGTCGCCGACGCCGTACGTCGACCAGCCGAGCGCGAGCTCGGACAGGTCGGACGTGCCGATGACCATGCCGCCGTTCTGGTTGGCGAGGCGGAAGAGGTAGTCGGTGCGCAGGCCCGCCTGCACGTTCTCGAACGTGATGTCGTGCACTGGCTCGCCCTCGGCGAAGGGATGCTTGATGCGCTCGAGCATCTCGGTCGCGGCGGGGCGGATGTCGATCGTCTCGATCGACGCGCCGATCGTCTCGGCGAGGGCGATCGCGTTCGACTTCGTGTGCTCGCTCGTTGCGAAGCCGGGCATCGTGTAGGCGAGGATGTCGCTGCGCGGACGGTCCATGCGGTCCATCGCGCGCGCGACGACGAGGAGCGCGTGCGTCGAGTCGAGGCCTCCGCTGACGCCGATGACGGGTTTCGGATCGCCGATCGCGCGCATGCGCTGAATGAGCCCCGACACCTGGATGTTGAAGGCTTCGTAGCAGTCCTGCGCGAGGCGGGCAGGGTCGTCGGGCACGAAGGGGAAGCGGTCGAGCGGGCGCTTGAGGCCGATGTCGGCGGCCGGCGGGTCGAGTTCGAAGTGGACGACCCGGAAGTACGGGTCGAGCGTGCGGCGGTTGTCGTCGAACGTGCCCTGGCGGATGCGGTCCTGTCTGAGGCGGTCGAGGTCGATGTCGGCGACGCTGCGCCGCGGGCCGTCGGGGAAGCGCTCGGTCTCGTCGAGGAGCGCGCCGCCCTCGTAGATCATGGTCTGGCCGTCCCACGAGAGGTCGTTGGTCGACTCGCCCATGCCCGCTGCCGCGTACGCGTAGGCGGCGAGGCAGCGCAGCGACTGCGATTGGCAGAGGTCCTTCCGGTCCTCGGCCCGCGCGATCGTGATGGGACTGCCGGAGAGGTTGAGCAGCACCGTCGCGCCCGCGAGCGCCGCGGTCGACGACGGCGGCACCGGGACCCACACGTCTTCGCACACCTCGACGTGCACGACGAGACCGTCCACGTCGAGCGATTCGAACAGGAGGTCGGGGCCGAACGGCGCCTCGAGCCCGCCGACCCGGATGTCCTGCCCGGCCTGATCGTCGCCGGGGGCGTACCAGCGCCGCTCGTAGAACTCGCGGTACGTGGGAAGGTACGACTTCGGGACGACGCCGAGGAGCTCGCCGCGGTGGATCACGACGGCGCAGTTGTAGAGGCGGTTGCGGTGGCGCAGCGGCGCACCGACGACGAGGATGGGCAGGAGATCCTCGGATGCCTCGACCAGGTGCTCGACGGCCGCGACGACGGCGTCGAGCACGACGTCCTGCATGACGAGGTCGTCGATCGAGTAGCCCGTCAGGCACAGCTCGGGGAAGACGGCGACAGCCGTGCCGTCGGCATCGCATTCGCGGGCCGTCGCGAGCACGGTCTCGGCGTTCGCGGCCGGATCGGCGAGCTTCAGGGGGATCGTGCACGCGGCGATCCGGGCGAAGCCGTGACGGTACGCGCTCTCGAACGGGAGGCTCATGTGCCCAGTCTGTCAGGAGAGCCCGACACCGCGGCGCGGGCCGGGACGGGGGTGTCGGGGGCCGCGGCTAGGGTCGAGGGGCGAGAGAGGGGAACATGCGGTACATCGAAGACGAAGGCCGGATCGTCTGGAGCGCGAGCGACCTGAAGGCGGCCGCCGAATGCGAGTTCGCGTGGCTGCGCGCCATCGACGCACGGCTGGGGCGCGTCGCGCCGGTCGAGGAGCCCGAAGACGCGACGCTCGTGCGCGCGGGGCTGCTCGGCGGGGAGCATGAGCGCAGGGTGCTCGCGCGGTACCGCGACGAGTTCGGCGACGGCGTCGTCGAGATCCCCGAGACCAGATCGGGGGATGCTGCGGCCCTCGCCGAAGCGGTCGCCCGGACGAACGCGGCTCTCGCGTCCGACGCAGACGTCGTCTACCAGGCGGCATTCGCGACGCATGACTTCGTCGGCTTCGCCGACTTCCTCGTGCGGGAACCTTCGACAGGTTCAGAGCAGGCGGGCAGGTGGCTCGTGCAGGACACGAAGCTCGCGCGTCGCGCCCGCGTCACGGCGCTCATGCAGCTCGCGGCATACGTCGTGCAGCTCGACCGCCTCGGCGTGCCGCGCGCCGACACCGTCGAGCTCCTCCTCGGCGACGGATCGGTGAGCGTGCACGAGGTCGACGACCTGCTGCCCGTCTTCGAACTGCGCCGCGAGAGACTTCGCGCGCTCGTCGCCGACCGACGCCTCGACCTCGGCGCCGCCGGCGAGGCCATCGCGTGGGGCGACGGCGGTGGCGAGCTCGCCGTCGTCGCGTGCGGGCGCTGCGCGACGTGCGACGCAGAGGTCGTCGCGCATCGCGATCTGCTGCTGGTCGCGGGCGTGCGGCCCATCCAGCGCGACCGGCTGCGTGCAGCGGGCATCGAGACGATCGACGAGCTCGCGGTCGCCTCCGCGCCTCCCGCGCACATGAACCCCGACGCGTTCGCGATGCTGCGCACGCAGGCGCGACTGCAGCTCGCGAGCCCGGCCGGCGTCGGACTGCCGGGACCCGCCGCGGTCCTGGCCGGCTCGCCTCCCGTTCCCGGCGCGTCCCGCCCCGTCCCCGAGCCTGTCGAGGAGTCGAGCCCCGGCGCGGTAGCCACGCTGACCGCCCCCGTCCCTGTCCCCACCTATGAGGTCGTGCACCCCAAGGCCCTCGCGGCGATGCCGCGGCCCGACCTCGGCGACCTCTTCTTCGACTTCGAGGGCGACCCGCTGTACACCGAGACGCCGCCTCCCGGCACCCCCGCGCAGTGGGGCATCGACTACCTCTTCGGGTTCACCGACCTCGACGAGCAGTACACGGCGCTGTGGGCGCACTCGTTCGCCGAGGAGCGTGCGGCGCTCGAGACGTTCATCGACATCGTCAACCTGCGGCGGATGCAGCATCCCGGCATGCACATCTACCACTACGCGCCGTACGAGCCGACGCACCTCCTGGCGATGGCGGCGCGTCACGGCACGCGCGAGGGCGACGTCGACCGGTTGTTGCGCGACGGCGTCTTCGTCGATCTGTACCCGATCGTGCGACGCGCGCTGCGCGTCGGGTCGCGGTCGTACTCGATCAAGAAGCTCGAACCCCTCTACATGGGGGCCGACGTGCGCACCAGCGACGTGCAGAAGGGCGACGACTCGATCGTCAGGTACGTGCAGGCGCGCGCGCTCGACGACGACGGCGCCGTCGACGAGGCGCGGATCATCCTCGACGACCTCGCCGACTACAACCGCTACGACTGCGTCTCGACGAGGCGCCTCCGCGACTGGCTCGTCGAACGCGCCCGCGAGGCGAAGCTGCTGCCGTCGCCGAACCCCGAACCCGCCGAGGCGGCGTACGAGCCCTCACCGCGCGCGCTCGCGCTCGCGGCGCTCGCCGGCGACCTGCCCGACGACGATCCCGACGGCATGGCGCTGCGGCTCGGATCTGCGGCGATCGACTACTACCCCCGCGAGGCGAAGACCTTCTGGGCAACGCATTTCCTCCGCGTGCGGGAGCCGGTGTCGGTGTGGGAGGACGCGCGCGACGTCGTCGTGATCGATCCCGCGCGCTGCCGCGTCGTCGAGGACTGGCATTTCCCCGAGGGCGGTCGCGGGGGAGAGCGCCGGCTCGTCGAGCTGCGCGGCGAGCTCGCCCCCGGCACGCGGCTCAGCGAGGGTGGCAACCCGTTCGCGATGTACGAGCTGCCGGCGCCGTATCCGTTCGAGGCGTCGCCTCGCTGGATCCATTCGTATCGGTCGGTCACCGTCGTCGAAGTGCTCGACGACGGCGCACTCGTGCAGGAGTCGGCGGTCGACGGAGTCACGTGGGCCGAGTTCCCCCTCGCACTGACGCCCCAGGCCCCGCCCGCCGCGGGCAATCAGCAGTCCGCGATCGACGCGTGGGCAGACCGAGTCATCGCCGCGTCGCCTGAACTTCCGGCCGATCCCGCGACCGACATCCTCCGCCGCCGACCCCCGCGCACGCGATCGGGCGCCCTCGCCCCCTCGCACGGCGACGACGTCGAGGCGATCGTCCGGTCGCTCCTCGACCTCGATCGCAGCTACCTCGCCGTGCAGGGCCCGCCAGGAACCGGCAAGACCTACGTCGGCTCGCACGTCATCGCCCGCCTCGTGCGGGATCACGGTTTCAAGGTCGGCGTCGTCGCGCAGTCGCACAACGTCATCGAGAACATGCTCGACCGGATCGTGGCGGCCGGCGTCGCCCGTGAGCAGGTCGCGAAGGCGCCCAAGGACTCCTCGGCCGGCGCATCCTTCACGGTCATCGCCAAGAACGGCGTCGCAGGCTTCGTCGCGGAGCAGTCCGGCGGCTTCGTGCTCGGCGGGACCGCGTGGGACTTCAGCCACGAAGGTCGGGTGCCGCGCGGCAGCCTCGACCTCCTCGTGATCGACGAGGCCGGGCAGTTCTCGCTCGCCTCGACCATCGCCGTGTCGCTCGCCGCGCCCCGGCTGCTGCTCCTCGGCGATCCGCAGCAGCTTCCGCAGGTGAGCCAGGGGACGCATCCCGAGCCCGTCGACACCTCGGCGCTCGGCTGGGTGGTGGACGGCGCCGACGTGATCCCGCCTGAGTTCGGGTACTTCCTCGGCACGACATGGCGCATGCACCCCGCCGTCGCGGCACCGGTGTCGCGCCTGTCGTACCGCGGCGAACTCGCCTCGCATCCCTCGGCCGGCCGGCGCGTGCTCGCAGGCGTCGAGCCCGGGCTCCATGCGATGGCGGTCGTGCACCACGGGAACGCCACGTGCTCGCCCGAGGAGGCCGAAGTCGTCGTGGGCCTCGTCCGCTCGCTCGTCGGCAGGTCGTGGACGGGCACCGAGACCGACGACGAGGGCGATGTGAGCATGCTCGCGCCGCGCCCCCTCGACCAGGGCGACATCATCGTCGTCACGCCCTACAACGCGCAGCAGGTCGAGGTCGAGCGCGCGCTCGCGGCGGCCGGTTTCGCGGACGTGCCGGTCGGGACGGTCGACCGATTCCAGGGCAAGGAAGCCGTCGTCGCCATCGTGTCGCTGGCTGCGTCATCGGGGCGCGATGCGCCGCGCGGGCTGGAGTTCCTGCTGCTGCGCAACCGCATCAACGTCGCGATCTCGCGAGCCATGCACACGGCCTATCTCGTGTATGCGCCGGGGCTCCTCGACGATCTGCCGCGCACGCCCGAGGGAGTCGCCCGGCTGAGCGGTTTCGCCCGGCTCATCGACGAAGGCCAATAATGGGGCGCTTCTCGGATGTCAACCCCGTGAGGGAAATTCGCCTGTCCGGTTAGCCTTGCTGAGCGTCATCACGACGCAGGTGCGGTACCCGTTCGGCGAGGGGCGGGTGCCGCACCACATTTCTGCCCGAGCGCGAAGAGCGAGCCTCCATCTGGCCGCCGAGAGCGCGGGTGGCACCCACGGTCTCGGCAGTCCGGTGAAGGCTCAGCGTTCGGTCGCGGGGTCGGAGGCCCTGCGTGCCGGGTCCGGACGTCAGGTTCAGACGGTGCCGTAGAGGCGGTCGCCGGCGTCGCCGAGGCCGGGCACGATGTAGCCCTTGTCGTTGAGCCGCTCGTCGAGCGCCCCGAGCACGAGCGTCACGTCGCGACCTTCCACCTGCCGCTCGATCGCCGCGACGCCCTCGGGGGCGCCGAGCAGGCAGATCGCCGTGACGTCCTGTGCGCCGCGCTGGAAGAGGAACTCGATCGCGGCGCCGAGCGAGCCGCCCGTCGCGAGCATGGGGTCGAGCACGAAGCACTGACGGTCGCTGAGGTCGACGGGGAGTCGCTCGGCGTAGGTCGACGGCTCGAGCGTCTCCTCGTTGCGCACCATGCCGAGGAAGCCCACCTCGGCGGTCGGGATGAGCTTGACCATGCCCTCCAGCATCCCGAGCCCCGCGCGGAGGATCGGCACGACGAGCGGGCGCGGCTCGCTGATCTTGACCCCGGTCGTGCGCGTCACGGGCGTCTCGATCTCGATGGGCGAGACCCGCACGTTGCGCGTCGCCTCGTAGGCGAGCAGCGTCACGAGCTCCTCCGCCAGCTGGCGGAAGACCGGAGACGGCGTGCGCGCGTCGCGCAGCACCGTCAGCTTGTGCGTGATGAGGGGGTGATCGGCGACGTGCAGGCGCATACGCCCAGGCTAGTGGCTCGGACCCGGCCCGCCAGGGGCGAGCTGCCACCGCGTGCCGCGGCCGCCCTCGTAGTCTTGAGAGGTGCTCGCCGATCCTGCCGATCTCGCCGCGATGGATCGCGCGCTCGCGCTCGCGGCGGAGGCGGCGGCCGCCGGCGACGTGCCGGTCGGCGCAGTGGTGCGGGATGCCGCGGGCGCGGTCATCGGCGAGGGGCGCAACCTGCGCGAGGTCACGGGCGATCCCACGGCGCACGCCGAGGTCGTCGCGCTGCGTGCGGCCGCGGCATCCCTCGGCTCGTGGAACCTCGAGGGGTGCACGCTCGTCGTGACCCTCGAGCCGTGCCTGATGTGCGCGGGTGCGCTGCTTCAGTCGCGCGTTTCGCGCCTCGTGTTCGGGGCGTGGGACGACAAGGCGGGGGCCGCCGGCTCGATGTACGACGTCGTCCGCGATCGCCGGCTGCCCTATCGCGCCGAGGTCGTCGCGGGGGTGCGCGAAGAGGAGGCATCCGCCCTGTTGCGCGCGTTCTTCGACCCGCTGCGCTGAGGCGGCCGCTCCTCCTCGCGGCGCGTGTCGATCGTTCCACGGGTCCTCGACTCAACGCGCGGTCGCTGACCGATCACCAGGCCGGCGACTGGGTGAACCTCAACGCGCATCTGAACGCCCTGCAGTACTACGCGGCGCAGGGGAGCGGCGATTCGACCATTTACGGAGGTCTGCAGGACAACGGGAGCAACAAGGTCTTCCCCACCACCGGGACGGTGCTCGACGACCTCGGTCAGCCGATCGACGTCAGTTCGGTCCAGGTGTTCGGCGGCGATGGCGGCTACACCCTCGTCGACCCGGACAACTCCCAGAACGTGATCACCGAGTACACGGATCTGACGGCGCTCAAGTCGACCGACGGCGGAGCCAATTGGCACTTCATCGCGCCCTCCGATCCCGATCCGCGCTTCATCGCTCCGATCGTCATGGACCGGACCGACTCCCGTCATCTCGTGGCGGGCGGCGCGTTCGTCTGGAACTCGAATGCGGGCGTCGCCGGCACCACGGCCAACACCGGCGCGGCAACGGACTGGCAGAGCGTGTTCGACGTCCGGACGGCCCTGGGTGGGAACGCAGCCTCCCAGGTGACGGCGCTCGATGGGGTCACGGTCGGCGACACGCAGTACATCGCCGCCGCGTGGTGCGGCCCCTGCAACCCGAGCTTCCCGAGCGGCGCTGGATTCGCGGCCGGCCTCGTCATGCTGAGCAACAGCGGCGGCACCTGGCACGCGACGGCCCAGGAATGCACCGGCAGTGCGGCCTGCCCGGACGCAGGCCTTCCCAACCGCTACATCACCGGCATCAAGATCGACACGGCCGATCCGACGCACGCCTACCTGTCGCTGTCCGGCTACTCCCGGCACTGGATCATCGGTCCGGACGATCCCGGCGTCGGTCACGTGTACCAGACGACGACGGGAGGATCCTCCTGGACCGACATCTCCGGGAACCTGCCGGACATCCCCGCCAACGACATCGTCCTGAACGGCGGGGCGCTGATCGCCGCCTCCGACATCGGCGTCTACACCTCCGCTGACAACGGCGGCACCTGGAGCAGGCTCGGCACCAACCTTCCGAACGTCGTGGTCAGCCAGATACTCGTCGACCCCAACGGAGTTCTCGTGGCGGCGACGCACGGCCGCGGGATCTGGACGACCCCGGCACCGGGGAGCTGACGCGCGGTTCGCCCGCGGCACCGTGCGGGTGTGGGCGTGCCACACCCGCAAGATGCCGCGGGTGAGCGCGGTCGCGTTCGGTTCACCCGCGGCATTGTGCGGGTGGTGGGATGCCTCACCCGCGAGTTGCCGCGGGTGAGCGCGTTTTCGGGCCAACCCCCGACAGGTTCGGGGGTCTGCCGTCTGCCTCGGGGTGCACCGCGAGTCTTACCGTCGTCGCGTGACCGATCGACTCGTCGCCCCACCCGCCCCGCCTGCCGTGGCCGGCCGCTCCCGCGCCGCGGGCCGGGTCGGCTGGTTCGCCGTCACGCTGACGGCGCTCGCCATCGTCGCCTTCTCCGCCGTCCCGTACTTCACGGCGTCGCTCGCGCAGCTGGGCGGGGACGGCGTCGGCCTCGCCGACCACTACGCGTCGCAGCCCGTGTTCGTGCAGGCGGCGCTGTACGCCCACATCTCCGGCGCTGCCGTCGCGCTGCTCCTCGGACCGCTGCAGTTCTGGCGCGGCCTCCGCGAGCGCCGGCCGCGCGTGCACCGCTGGACCGGCCGCGTCTACCTCGCAGGTGTCGCGCTGGGCGGCGTCGCGGGCATCGTCATCGCTCCGTTCGGCGAGGCCGGGCTCGTCGGGCTCTTCGGCTTCGGCGCACTCGGCCTACTGTGGCTGGTCACGGCGTGGCGGGCGTATCGCAGCATCCGTCGACACGACGTCGCCCAGCATCAGGCGTGGATGATCCGCAACTTCGCGCTCACCTACGCAGCCGTGACGCTGCGCCTCTGGCTCCCGCTGCTCATCGTCGTCCAACTGCCCGGAGGCGACTTCGACACCGCCTTCGCGAACGCCTATGCCGTCGTTCCGTTCCTGTGCTGGTTGCCGAACCTCGTCGTCGCGGAGTGGCTCATCCGGCGGCGGGGGCTGCCGGCGTACCGGATCGTCAGTCCTCGGACTTGAGCACGATCTGCTCGGTGGGCGTCGGGGTGCCCGAGGGCTTCAGGATGTCGGGCTCGAAGTAGATGACGCGTGCGATCGGCACCGCCTCGCGCACACGCGTCTCGATGCGGTCGATGTCGGCGGCGACGTCGCCGAGCGTCAGGTTCGACGCGAAGCCGAGCTTCGCCGCGACGAGCAGCTCGTCGGGTCCGAGGTAGAGCGTGCGGATGTGGATGATCTTCTCGGTCTCGGGGCCGTCCTCGATCGCCGCGACGATGCGGTCGCGGTCGGCCCGCGTCGCACCTTCGCCGACGAGGAGGCTCTTGGTCTCGATCCCGAGCACGATCGCGACGAGCACGAGCAGCGTGCCGATCATGAGCGTGCCGACGGCGTCGAAGACGGAGTTGCCCGTGATCGCAGTGAGGCCCACGCCGAACAGCGCGAACATGAGGCCCGTGAGGGCCGCGACGTCTTCCAGCAGCACGACGGGCAGCTCGGGAGCCTTCGCGTGGCGCACGAACGACACCCACGACTGGCCCCTCGTGCGCACGTGGTTGCTCTCCTTGACGGCGGTGCGCAGGGAGAACGACTCGAGGCCGATCGAGATGACCAGCACCGTAAGGGGCACCCACACGTTCTCGAGCTCGTGCGGATGCGTCAGCTTCTCGACGCCCTCATAGATCGAGAAGAGGCCGCCGACCGAGAACAGGATGATCGAGACGACGAACGCGTAGACGTAGCGCTCGCGCCCGTAGCCGAAGGGATGCTCCTCATCGGCCTTGCGGCGCGACTGTCGCCCGCCGAACAGCAGCAGCAGCTGGTTGCCCGAGTCGGCGACCGAGTGTATGGCCTCCGCGAGCATCGATGACGATCCCGAGACGATCCAGGCGACGAACTTCGCCAGGGCGATGCCCATGTTCGCCAGGAACGCCGCGATGATGGCCCGTCCGCCGCCGGATGCACTCATGGCGACGAGTCTATTGATCCGGCGAGCCCGGACCGGACGGGGTTGACGGGTAGGACGGAGTCAGTCGGCGGAACGCAGGATGATCGCCTCGGTGGGCGGAGCCGGGTGGGACGGGTGCCCCACGTAGCCGATGATCTGCAGGAGGGCGTGCCGGAATTCGGCGGGACGCTCGAGGTGTGCGGAGTGCCCGACGTCCTCGAGCGCGACCTCGGTGAACTCGCCGCCGCGCGCCGCGTACTCCTCCAGCACGTCGCGGGTCTGCGACACCATCTCCTGCGCGGGCGCGACGTCCTCCCCGGGCCAACCGGGGATGATGCCGAGCGAACCGAGGTGATTGTAGTCGTAGAACGAGGCGTCCGACACGATCGCGTCGAGGTTGCCGTGGATCCACAGGATCGGAGGCTTGGGCTCGAGGTCGACGATGCCCGACACATCGAAATACTTCGGCGCCATCGTGTTGAGCACGCCGACCGTGCCGGCCGCGAAACCGGGCCAGTTCTCGCTGGGCACGGAGTCGCCCGGATAGTTCCCTGTGGCGGTGGACGTGGACAGGATCGACTCGACCCAGATGTCCTCGTGCTCGGTCGTATAGCCGGGGGCGACATAGCCGGAGCGGAAGACGTTGCGCGGCGAGGTGGGCGCATCCTCACTCGTGTCATGCGCCGTGAGGCGCTCGACGAAGTCGGCGTTCCCGGTGCCGCCACCCGTGCCGGCGTCGTCGTCGGTGAGTCGGGTGCCGTCGCGGCGCGTGCCGCCGAACCCGTACGGCGAGACGGGTGACTCGAGTGTGAGGCTCAGCGCGGGGTGGTCGAGGGCGTACTGCATCACGACACCCCCGCCCATGGACCAGCCCACGAGGTGGGCCGTCGGGATGCCGAGAGCCTCGAGCGTCTCGTGGACGTCGTCGCTGAAGTCGCGCACGCCGCGCGTCGCGTCGATGGGGGAGTGCTCCGTGCCGCCGTAGCCGCGCAGGTCGATGGCGATGGCCCGGAGATCGTGCGGCAGATCCTGCATGACCTCCTGCCAGAACAGTGAGGACGAGCCGTTCCCGTGGACGAAGACGACCGTGCGGTCGGGCGGTGTCGCCGCGTCGTCGCCGGCGCGTTCGAGGACGTTCACGCTCAACCGGGAGGTGTCGATGATGCGGGCAGTGATGCCGTCGAGGAGAGTCATGGAGCGTCCTTCGGGTCTCGCCGCGGAGGGCTCCGGCGGCCCCCGCCACCTCGACTATAGCCCTCGCCTCCACCGATGTGAATCGACTTTCATGTCGACGCCGGATGCTCTCCTCACGCCTCCGGCGCGCCCGGTTCGGACATCTCGTGCGGCACCTCACCGAGGTACGCGGCGGCCGTCGCAGCAGCGGCCCGCGCGGCGGTGGCCTGGTCGGCTCCGTCGGCGACGTGCGCCTTCGCCCATTCCTCCGCCGAGCGATGGGTGAACAGGCGCCCCTCGTCGGACAGCATCCATGCCTGTCCCTCCTCGGGCGACGGGCCGTCGGCTGCGGAGCCGAGGTGGAGTGCCAGTCCGAGCAATCCGGAATCCCAGCCGATGCCGGTCGCGGACGGGCCGAACTGCTCCCACATCCCGTCGGGCACGTCGGAGACCGCCGCCACATGCTCGAGCTCGAGCCGCGTGCGTTCCGGCGAGAGCGCCGTGAGCCGCACTGTGATCCACGTGACGCCGCCGCCGAACTCCCACGTCGCGCGATACGACGCCTCGCCGTCCGCCGGCGGATCGCACGCGAGCACTTCGCCGCCGGCATTGCCTTCGAGCTGGTACCTGCCGCCGAGGCGGAGGTCGCCGCTGATCGGCAGGAACCACCGGGCGACGCGGTCGGTCGTCACGGCGTCCCAGACATCCGCGAGGTCGCTCGGGTACTCCTGCGCGAGCCGCTGCACGCGCACGGCCTCGCCATCGCGCTCGGTCGTCTCGACACCGCGCTCGACGGCTTCGATCTGGGCGTTGACGTCAACCATGTCAGGTCTCCTCTGTCGTTTCGGTCGGTTCGGGGGATGCCTCGGCATCCGTCGTGGGGTCTGGCTCGGGTTCCTCCTCCGCCTCCGCGGCGAGGCGCCGCGCACGTCGCGCGCGCGCGAGCTCGGTGCCGAGCGCGTCGAGCTTGGGCTGCCAGAACCTGCGGAACGGATCGAACCAGGCGTCGGCGGCCTGAAGCGGCGCGGGATCGACGGCATAGAGCCGCCGTGTGCCGTCGGCGCGGACCGTCGCGAAACCCGCGTCGCGCAGCACGCGCAGGTGCTGCGACACGGCGGGCTGCGAGATGCCGAACTCGCGCTGCACGACTTCGCCGATCGCGCCGGCGCTGCGCTCGCCGTCGGCGAGCAGCTCGATGATGCGCCGGCGGACCGGATCGCCCAGGATGTCGAGCGCGTGCATGACTCAATGATTGCGCGACGGCTTATATAAGTCAAGCGTGAATTATCGACGGAAGTGTGCCGCAACTCGGCTGGCTGCGACGACACGCCGTCAGAGCGGCGCTGATCGGCGACTCCTGACACGGACGGCCGTGATCCGGCACGACCGGCCGGTCGCAGGCCCCTCGTAGGATGGCCCTCATGCCCGACACTCTGCCTCCCATCGCGATCCTCGGCGCCGGCTCGATGGGCGGTGCCATCCTCCAGGGCCTCGTCCGCTCCGGCCTCGCTGCGGGCGGTATCACGGCCACCAACCGCACGGCGGCGAAAGCGGAGGACCTCGACGGCCTCTCGGGCGTGAACTCGATCGCCCTCGAGCAGCAGCCGACGGGAAATGCGGATGCCGCAGCCGCCGCCGACATCGTGCTCGTCGGCGTCAAGCCGGCCATGGTGCCCGACCTGCTGCGTGAGATCGCACCGAGCCTGCGTCCCGGGACGGTCGTGGTGAGCCTTGCGGCGGGTGTCACGATCGCCACCTTCGAGGCGATCCTCGGCGCGGGCATCCCCGTGCTCCGCTCCATGCCGAACACCCCGGCGCTCGTCGGCAAGGCCGTGACAGGACTCGCCGCCGGCTCGGCCGCGACGGCCGCCGACGTCGCCGTCGTCCGCCGCCTGTTCGAGACGGTCGGCACGGTCGTCGAGGTGCCGGAGGATCAGATCGACGCGCTGTCGACGATCTCGGGCTCAGGTCCCGCCTACGTCTACCTCCTCATCGAGGAGCTCACCGAGGCGGCCGTCGGCAAGGGCTTCACCGAGCAGCAGGCGCGGCTCATGGCGGAGCAGACCTTCATCGGCGCCGCCGCCCTGCTCGAGGCGTCGGGCGAAGAGCCCGCCGAGCTCCGTCGCCGTGTCACCAGCCCCAAGGGCACGACCGAGCGCGCGATCGGAGTTCTGCAGGGAGCGCACCTGGCGGGGCTGTTCGCCGAGGCGACGGATGCCGCGCTGGCCCGCGCCAAGGAGCTCGCGCAGGGAACGTAGGCGACCCCAGACTGGGAGCGGAGTCCAACGGCGTCCCGCCTCACGCTGCCACTAGAGTCCCCACCATGGGCACACCCGCGCGCACACCTGCTCGCGCGCGCGTGCGCCGTCCACGGCCGGCGCGCCGAGTCGTCGCCGCGTTCGCGATCGCCGTCGCTCTCGGCACCGCAGTGCTCATGCTCCCCGTCTCATCGCGGTCGGGCGAGGTCACCGACTTCTTCGACGCGCTCTTCACGGCGACGTCCGCGGTGTGCGTCACGGGGCTCACCGTCGTCGATACGGCGACGCACTGGTCGTTCTTCGGCCAGGTCATCATCCTCGCCCTGATCCAGATCGGCGGTCTCGGCATCATGATCTCCGCCGCCTCGATCGGGCTCCTGCTGGCCCGCAAGCTGAGCGTGGCCGGGCGGCTCAATGCCGTGACCGAGGCGAACGTCATCGAGTTCAGCGATGTGCGGGGCCTGGCCCGCAACATCCTGCTGATCTCCCTGATCGTCGAGGCTGCGACAGCCCTGTTGCTGTTCATGCGCTTCCTGTGGGGGTACGGCTACGGCGTCGGAGAGGCGGTGTGGCTCGGGCTGTTCCACGCCGTCTCCTCGTTCAACAACGCCGGGTTCGCCCTCTTCAGCGACAACCTCATCGGCTTCGCCGCCGATCCGTTCATCTGCCTGCCGATCTGCGCCGCGATCATCGTCGGCGGTCTCGGATTCCCCGTCCTGATGCAGCTGCGGCGCGAGTTCCGCCATCCGCTGCGCTGGACGATGAACACCCGCCTCGTGCTCTCGGTCTCGATCGTGCTTCTGATCGCCGGAACGCTCTACATCACGGTGCTCGAGTGGTCGAACCCGCGGACGCTCGGTCACTACGACCCTGCCGCGCGCATCCTGATCGGGTTCTTCCAGTCCGTGCAGACGCGCACGGCGGGGTTCAACTCCGTCGACATCGGACAGCTGCACGACGAGACATGGGTCGGGATGGACGTCTTGATGTACATCGGCGGCGGTCCCGCGGGAACCGCAGGCGGCATCAAGGTCACGACGTTCGCCGTGCTTTTCTTCATCCTGCTGACGGAGCTGCGGGGCGAGGCATCCGTCCACATCTTCGGCAAGCGGCTCTCGAGGGCCGTCCATCGGCAGGCCATATCGGTCGTCCTCCTGTCGATCGCCTTCGTCATGGCATCGGTCATCGCGCTCATGCTCATCACCGACCTCCCGTTCGACAAAGTCCTCTTCGAGGCCGTGTCGGCGTTCGGCACCGTCGGCTTGACGACCGGGATCACCTACGGGCTGCCCTGGCCCGCCGAGCTGATCCTTTCGCTGCTCATGTTCGTGGGCCGGCTCGGACCCCTGACGATCGGCACCGCGTTCGCGCTCCGCGACCGACGCATCCTCTACGAATTCCCCGAGGAAAGGCCCGCCATTGGCTAGATCACGATTCGCGCTCTTCGGCGACACGTCGCGCCGCATCGCAGAGGCCGACTCCGTCGCGGTCATCGGCCTCGGCCGCTTCGGCAGCTCGCTCGCTCTGGAGCTCATGGCCTCCGGCACCGAAGTGCTCGGCATCGACTCCGATCAGGAGCTCGTGCAGGCGCACAACGGCGAGCTGACGCAGGTCGTGCGGGCTGACTCGACCAAGGAGGAATCGCTGCGACAGCTCGCGGTCGACGAGTTCGACCGTGTCGTCGTCGCGATCGGCGACGACGTCCAGGCGTCGATCCTCACCTGTTCGGTGCTGCTGGGGATGAAGATCCCCGTCATCTGGGCCAAGGCCGTCAGCGATCGCCACGCGCTCATCCTCGAGCAGTTGGGCGTCCACCACGTCATCAACCCCGAGAAGGACATGGGCCGCAGAGTCGCGCATCTCGTGCGGGGAGCGGCGATGGACTACCTCGAGATCGAACCCGGGTACTCGCTCGCGAAGATCGCCGCCCCCGCGAGCATCCAGGGCGTGCCGCTGGGCCAGACGACGATCCGCCAGCAGCACGGGATCACCGTGACGGCGTTCCGCCGGCCAGACAGCGAGTGGCAGAACGCCGACAACGAGACGGTGCTCGCCGATGGCGACACCGCGATCATCGTGGGTGCGTCCGACCGGGTCGAGGCCTTCGCGCAGCTGCGCTGAGGGCAGGGGTCAGCGGTCGAGCGAGGCGAAGCGCTCGATGTCGGAGTTCGTCCCCGACACGATGATGAGGTCGTGGTTCGTCACGACGGTGTTGGCCTCCGCATAGCGGAAGGGCTTGCCGGGGCTCTTCACACCGACGACCGTGACGTTGTACTTCGAGCGCACGCCCGACTCGTTGAGACCGACCCCGCGGATGAACTTCGGCGGGTACATCTTGGCGAGCACGAAGTCGTCGTCGAACCGGATGAAGTCGAGCATCCGCCCGCTCACGAGGTGCGCGACGCGCTCGCCCGCCTCGCGCTCGGGGTAGATGACGTGGTTCGCGCCGACGCGGGCGAGGATCTTGCCGTGCGACTGCGAGACCGCCTTCGCCCAGATCTGCGGCACCTTGAGGTCGACGAGGTTGGCGGTGATGAGGACGGATGCCTCGATCGAGGACCCGACCGCCACGACGGCGACCTGGAAGTCCTGCGCGCCGATCTGCTTGAGCGCGTCGATGTTCTTGGCGTCTGCCTGCACGGCGTGGGTCACGCGCTCGGACCACTTCTGCACGAGCTCGAGGTTCTCGTCGATCGCGAGCACGTCGCGGTCGAGGCGGTCGAGCTCGCCCGCGCATGCGGCGCCGAACCGGCCGAGCCCGATGACGAGGACGGGCGCGTCGCCGCGGATCTGCTCAACCAAGAATCAGCCTTTCCACCGGCAGCGGGGAGAGCTGCGATCGGGATGTCGCGGCCACGGCGGCGGCGAGGACCGACGTGTGGTGATGGGTCCTAACCAACGATCGGCCTTTCCACGGGCAGCGAGTACAGCTGCGAACGGGATGTCGCGGCCACGGCGGCGGCGAGAGTCACTGTACCAACGCGTCCCATGAACATCGTTCCGGCCATGACGTAGATCGCAGGGTCGGGAAGCTGGGCCGTGAGTCCCGTCGACAGGCCCACCGTCGCGAAGCCCGAGATGACGTCAAAGAGCACGTCCTCGACGTGTGCGCGCGTGAGGTGCGTGATGACGATGGTGGAGAGGGCGACGATCGTCGCACCCCACGCCACGACCGACAGCGCGACGCGCTGGACGTCGCTCGGGATGCGGCGGCCGAAGGCCTGCACCGACTGGCGGCCCTTCGCCTCCGACCAGACCGCGAGGGCGAGCACCGCGAGCGTCGTGACCTTGATGCCGCCCGCCGTCGAGGCGGAGCCGCCGCCGACGAACATCAGCATCGAGCCGACGACGAGCGAGGAGCCGTTGAGGTCGCCCACGTCGACCACGGAGAAACCGCCCGATCGCGTCATGGCCGAGAGGAAGAACGACTGGAACACGGTGTCCCATGCGTTCATGCTCCCGAACGTGAGCGGGTTGTCGTACTCGAGAGTCAGGAACGCCGCCGCGCCCAGGAAGAACAGGAGCGTCGTCGTGATGAGCGTGAGCTTGACGTGCAGCGACCAGCGCCGGATGTGCCACTGGCTGCGCCACAGCGCGAGGATGACGGGGAAGCCGATCGAGCCCAGGAACACGCCCGTCATCATCACGGTCAGGAAGAAGTAGTCGGTCGCGAACGGCTCGAGCCCGCCGGCGTTGGGCGTGAAGCCGGTGTTCGTGAACGACATCGCGGCGTAGTACGGCGCCTCCCACAGCGCGACGAGCGGATCGACGCCGGCGATCAGGATCGACGGGTACATGAGGATCGCGAGCCCGGCCTCGATGATGAGGGTCGACAGCGCAACGGTCCGCAGCAGCAGGCCGACCTCCCCGAGGCGCACCGTCTGCCCCTCGTTGACGGGCCCGCCATGGGCGCGCATGGGGTTCGTGTCGCCGGCGGCGATGAGCTTGGCGCGCAGTCCGAGGCGCTTGGAGATGATCAGGCCCAGGATCGACGCGAGCGTCAGGACTCCGAGGGCACCGACGTTGACGCCGATGTAGATGATCACCTGGCCGAACGGCGACCAGTACGTGCCCATGTCGACGGTCGACAGGCCCGTGACGCAGATCGTCGAGACGGCGGTGAACAGTGCGTCGGCCAGCGGCGTGCGTTCACCCGAGGCGGCCGCCGCGGGAAGCGACAGCAGCGCGGTGAAGAGCAGGATGAGGGCCGCGAACACCAGCACCGCGAAGCGGGCGGGCGAGGAGGTCGTGAGCGCGCGCATGTCGTCCCAGAGCCGCTCGAAGAAGCTCCGGAGCCCGAACCTGGAGAACGGGCTGACGGGATCCGCCGCCATGGTTCGCCACCCTTCGCTCGCGGAAACCCCAGTCATAGTACTTCCCGGGGCGCGCGGCTAGTCTGTCGACATGGCGGACATCTTCGACGTGATCGCAGACGGCACACGGCGCGAGATCCTTCAGCTTCTGCTGTCCCGGTCCGCCGATGGTCAGAGAGGCACGAGCGTGACGCACATCGTGCACGAGCTCGGAGTGAGCCAGCCCACCGTCTCGAAGCACCTCAAGGTGCTGCGCGAAGCGTCGCTCGTCTCGGTGCGCGAGGAGGGCCAGCACCGCTACTACAGCCTCTCGGCCGCGCCCCTCGATGAGGTCGACGACTGGCTCGTGCCGTTCCTCGTCGACGACGAGCCGGAGGACGAGTACGCCGTGCCCGCGACCGTCGCGCTGCCCGACTCCGCGGCGCACGCCGCCGAGGTCGTCGGCCGTGCCGCGGCATCCGCGAAGCACGCCGTCGCCAGCGCACTGAAGAAGCTCCCCGGCCGCTGAGTCGGCGGGGGATCAGGACTCAGGGAGTCGGCTCCGGGGTAGGGACTTCGCGCTGGTCGTCGCGGTTGCCGTTGCCGTTCCCGTTCCCGTTCCCGTTGCCGTTCCCATTGCCCCGGCCGTTGCCGTTGCGGTCCTGATCGTGCATCCACCCCGGAGGAACCTGTCCGTCCTGCCAGCCGGGCCCGACCATGTAGGTCGATGCCGCGTGGTGCGAGCCGACCCACCAGCCGACGGCTGCTCCTCCCGCGAAGGTCAAGCCGAGCAGCAGCACACCGCCGACGATCGAGGCGATGATCACGCCGACATGCGAGTTCCTGGCGGGCGGAGGCTGGTGCTCGGGGTACCGGGGGTCGGCCGGTGCCGCGGGATACGCGGGGTAACCGGTCTGCGGGTAAGGCCCCTGCGGGTAAGCCCCCTGCGGGGAAGGCCCCTGCGGGGAAGGCCCCTGGGGGTAGGGGCCTGCCGGATAGGCACCCGCCGGATACGGCCCGGGCGCGGCGGGCGGGGCGGGGTAGGCCTCCGCGGGGTTCGCGGCCGTCGGATACGGGGTCGTGGGGTGCTGTGGGCCGGCCGGCTCCGCTGCCGGCTGACGAGTCTCGTCGTCCATGCTGACAGTGGAGCCCCCGGCCCCTTGCGCCCGCGCAGAGCGGGCTATGAATCCGCTGGGAATGTTCGGGCTTTCACCGCCGCCCCGCCTTCCTGCGGAACAGCCACGCACCCCACGCGAACGAGACGCCGAGGATCAAGACGCACCAGAACAGCGCCCACACGGGCTCGTTCCCGAGCGGCGTCCCCATCAGCAGCCCCCGGATGGTCTCGATGATCGGAGTGATGGGCTGGTTCTCGGCGATCCACTGGAGCCAGTCGGGCATGGTCTCGACGGGCACGAACGCGCTCGACAGGTACGGGACGAACAGGATGATGAACCCGTACCCGCTCGCCGCCTCCGGGCTATTCGCGGCGAGGCCGATCGAGGCGAACAGGTAGGTGATCGCCAGGATGTAGAGCGCGATCATGCCGATCGCCGCCGTCCATCCCCAGAAGTCCGCGGTCGGGCGGAAGCCGACGAGCAGCGCGACCCCGATGACGACCGCGGTCGCGAGCAGGTTGCGCACGAGGCTCGCGACGACGTGGCCCGTGAGGACGGCGCTCGAGCGCAGCGGCATCGTGCGGAACCGGTCGATGATGCCGAGCGACATGTCCCGCGCGACGTAGACGGCCGTCGAGGCCGCGCCGAAGCCGGCGCACAGCAGGATGATGCCCGGCACGACGTAGTCGACGTAGCCTCCCGACGGGTCGATCGCGTTGCCGAACACCCACGTGAACAGCAGCATGAGCATGACGGGGAGCATGATCGCCATGGAGAGCGACTCCCCGTCGCGGAGCGAGTGCGTGAGGCTCCGCCGGACGAAGACGGATTCCGCCGTCAGCCCCGTGAGGCGGGGCCGGGCGAGCGAGGCGGGTGCCGTGAGCGTGGTCATGCGGACTTCTCCAGGGACAGGGCGGATGCCGATGCCGATCCGCCGGTGAGTGAGAGGAAGACGTCGTCGAGGCTCGGGCGACGAAGCGTGACGATGCCCTCGGCCCCGGACTCGTCGAGCACGTCGAGCGCTCGCCGCAGTCCCGACACCGAGCCGTCGGTGGCGACCTCGCGCAGCAGCGTGTCGTGGCGGTCGCGCAGTTCGACGACATCTCCGCCGATCCGCGCCTTGAGTGCCGCCGGAGTGTCGTCGGCGACGATCCGGCCGTCGTCGAGCACCGCGACGCGATCCGCCAGGTGGTCGGCCTCCTCGAGGTACTGCGTCGTGAGGAAGACCGTCGTGCCGGAGTCGGCGAGGGTGCGGATGACATCCCACAACTCGCGCCGGCTCTTGGTGTCGAGCCCCGTCGTCGGCTCGTCGAGGAAGAGCACCTGAGGTGTCACCACGAAGCTGAGGGCCAGGTCGAGACGCCGGCGCATGCCGCCCGAATACGAGCGGACGCGCTTGGTCGCGGCATCGGTCAGGCCGAAGCGGTTCAGCAGCTCTTCGGCCTTCGCGCGGGCCGCGCGAGGCGTGAGGCCGGACAGCCGGCCGAGCATGACGAGGTTCTCCGTGCCGGTGAGCACATCGTCGACGGCGGCCGATTGACCCGTCAAGGCGATGCGGCGCTTGACCTCGTCGGGGGAGGAGACGACGTCGAATCCCGCGACGAGCGCCGACCCCGCATCTGGTCGCTGCAGCGTCGTGAGCACCGAGATGGTCGTGGTCTTGCCCGCGCCGTTCGGCCCGAGCAGAGCGAAGATCTCGCCGCGGCCGACTTCGAGGTCGATCGTGTCGAGGACCGTCTGGCGTCCGAAGGCCTTGCGCAGGCCGCGGACGGAGATGGCGGCATCCATGGAGCATCCTTTCTTCTGTGTACGTCCGAAACTGTTTATGACGGTAACACACTGTTTACGTGATAAACAGTCCTAGACTGACGGGATGAGCGGACCGGGCGAACTCGACCTCCCGCGCGGCATCGCGCTGGCGTGGGGGATCGCGGCCGATCCACAGCGCGGACCGAAGCGCGAGATGAGCGTCGAGCGCATCGTCGAGGCCGCGGTCGAGATCGCGGATTCCGAGGGGCTGGCCGCCGTCTCGATGGCCGCCGTCGCGTCGCGCCTGGGCTACACGCCGATGTCGCTCTACCGCTACGTCAGCGCGAAGGACGACCTCGTGCTGCTCATGCAGGAGGAGGCAACGGGGCTGCCGCCCGCGTCGATCCTCGAGCCCGACACGTGGCGCGGCCGGCTCGAGCTGCTGTACCGCGAGTTCGTCACGAATTATCTGCGGCATCCCTGGGTGCTCGACGTGCCGATCAACGGCTCGCCGACGACTCCGAACAGCGCCGCCTGGATGGATGTGGGGCTCAGCGCCCTCGGCGCGACGCCGCTGTCGTACGACGAGCGCCTCTCGGTCGTGCTGCTCATCACGGGTCACGCGTACTGGACGGGCCGCGTGATCGCCGGCTATACGCGCGTGCAGCGGGAGACCGGCCAGGAGACCGGCGACATCGCGCGCCGCGAGGACGCGCTCTACCGCGAGCTCGTGACCGCCGATGCCTACCCGCAGCTGCGGGCCGCGATCGACGCGGGCGTGTTCCTCGACGAGTCCGACCCCTTCGCCTTCGCCGTCGCGCGCAGCCTCGACGGCATCGCGGCCTACATCGGGTCGCTCGAGCAGGGCGCCGCGCACGAAGAGGGTCAGATGTGGCCGGCCGCGCCGGATGCCGAGCTCGCGGCCGACAAGAAGCTCCGCGAGGCGCAGCGCGGCGTGCGCGACGCGGAACGGGCCCTGCGCGACGCGCGCCGCCACGAGCGGCAGACCGCACGCGAGGCCGCGGAACGGCTGCGGCGGACGCGAAGCGATTTGTGAAGCATCCGTCCCAGGAATCACACGGGCAACAGCGGTTTACACGCGTCGCACGCGGGATCTAAGATCGGCTCAGCATCGACTCGAGATGCGCTGGGGAGACGAGGGATCCATGGCTGAGCTGCCCGACGTGCGGTTCCTCACGGTCGCGGAGGTCGCCGAACTGATGCGCGTCTCGAAGATGACGGTGTACCGCCTCGTGCACGCCGGAGAGCTTCCCGCTGTGCGGTTCGGACGCAGCTATCGCGTGCCCGAATCCGCCGTCACCGAGGCCCTGCAACGTCCAGTCGCCGACGTCGGCTAGACTCATACGAGGCATTTTTCCGTTTTGCCCGTTCCCGGGCGCGATTCGCACCGCGTCCAGACCCCGATCTAGTGAGGTTTTCCGTGGGTTCTGTCATCAAGAAGCGCCGCAAGCGCATGGCGAAGAAGAAGCACCGCAAGCTGCTTCGCAAGACTCGCCACCAGCGCCGCAACAAGAAGTAAGCGGCCAGAACACCAAGCGCCTGTCCTCGGACGGGCGCTTCGTGTTGGACCGACCAGAGGAATCATGCAGACCATCACCGTCCACGAACTCCGCGCCCGCACCGACGTGCCGCTCATCGACGTGCGCGAGGCCGACGAGTTCGCCGCGGGCCACGTGCCCGGCGCCGTCAACCTGCCCATGTCCACGATCGGCGATCACCTCGACGAGCTGCCCGACGGCGCCTTCGACGTCATCTGCCAGGTCGGCGGGCGCTCGGCGCGCGTCGTGCAGGCGCTCGAGGCGCGCGGCTACGACGCGACCAACGTCGAGGGCGGAACGGGCGAGTGGGCGGCCGCGGGGTATCCGATCGAGCGCTGAGCCCCGGCCGCGCTCGTACCATGGAGACGTGACGACCCTCACCCTGATCGGCAAGCCCGACTGCCACCTCTGCGATGTGGCGCGGGAGATCGTCGAGAGCGTCGTCGCCGACCTGCCCGAGGACTCGGTCGAGGTCGAGGAGCGCTCGATCGCCGACGACCCCGCGCTCTACGAGCTGTGGTGGGAGAAGATCCCGGTCGTGCTCATCGACGACCGCCTGCACGCGCACTGGCGCGTCTCGCCCGACCGCCTGCGCGAAGCCCTGCTCGCCGCCACCTCCTGACCCCTGGCACGGCCGTGGATCCGTGAGCCTCCACCGGCCTGCCGAGCACGTGGGTGCCACCCGCGCTCTCGGCACTCCAGTGGAGGCTCAGCGTCGAGGCATCCGATCGTTGCGGGAGTGGGATGCCGGGGGTCAGCCCGCGAGGCGGGTGCGCAGCGCCGAGAGCTCGTCGTCGGTCAGGCCGCCCGACTGCAGGTACGCGGCGGCCTCGCCGTGCTCGGACTCGATCCAGTCGAGGGCGCGCTCGATCTCCGACGCGGGGGAGCCTGCGACGAGGGTCTGCAGCGCGGGGGTGAGCGGGATGCCGAACTGCGTCAGCATCGCGTACATGCCCTCCGACCACGCGCCGTCGAGGTTGCCGGCCGACGAGGCGTAGTCGGTGATGACGGCGGCGCGGTCGGCACCCGCGGCGCGCAGGAGCAGGGCGGTCGCGACGCCCGTCCGGTCCTTTCCGGCCGTGCAGTGCACGAGCACCGCGGTCGGCGTGTCCTCGCGGCTCGCCGCGACGAGCCGAGCGGTCGCCGCGAAGACCTCGGCGCCGTGCTGCAGCATCCCGAGATACAGATCGCCGAGAGTGGGGAGCTGTTCCATCGCGGCGGTCAGGGCGGCGGTGTCTCGGGATGCCGATTGCACGGCGTCGCCTGCGAGCTGCCCGATCGCGCCCTCGAGGAGGGGAAGCTCGACGAGCTGCACGGGGCGCGAGGCCGGGAGCCGGTCGGGCGACATCTGCCGCTCCTCCGGCGTGCGGAAGTCGACCACGACGCCGATCGGCGTCTCGGCGAACGCGTCGACACCGGCGGGGGTCAGTGCTCCGAGCGCGTCGGAGCGGTAGAGCACGCCCGAGCGCACCGCGCCGCCGCCCTCGAGGGCGATGCCGCCCGTGTCGCGGAAGTTGTGGAGTCCGTCGATCGTCGTCACGCCCCCACCCTAGGCGGCTCGACCCGTCCCGCATCTCGGCTCCTATGACGCACGTGGTCTCGGACGCGTCGCGCAGCGGCGTGTCGTCCCAGCGAGCCGAGATGGCGCACGCTTGCGGGCCGAGGGCGGGCGCTCAGCCGATGCGACGCAGGAGCAGCACGCCGTCGTCGAGGTGCGCGGCTGCGCCGTCGGGCGCGGTGGCCTCGCGTCGGCGGATCTCCACGATCTCCGGCTGCCATTCGCTCTCGTCGAGGGCGAGGAGTGCGAGCTCCTCGTCCGGCGTGCGCATGACCGGCGCGTGCTCCGGCAGCTCGCGCGCCCACGGCGGCGCCGCGGCATGCGACACGATCAGCAGGCGCCCGCCCGGAGCCACGCGGTCGGCGGCGTCGCGCAGCAGGCGCAGGCGCGGGAAGTCCGCCTCCCACGAGTGCAGGAAGCTTGCGAGCACGAGATCGAATTCGCCGGGAACGGATGCCGCGCCGTCGCCCACCCGGAAGTCCGCGTCGACGCCGCGAGACTCGGCAAGTGCGGCCGCCCGGCGCACGGCGGTCGCCGAGACGTCCACCCCTGTGGCCCGCCAGCCCCGCTCGGCGAGCCACACGGCGTCTCCGCCCTCGCCCGAGCCGACGTCGAGCGCCGTGCCCGGTTCGAGTCCGGCTGCGACCGCCGCCATCGTCGCGTTGACCCGGCCCGACCAGAAGCGCTCCTCGGTGGCATAGCGCTCCTCCCACGCGGCATTGCGCGCCGCCGTGCGGTCTTCGACCGCTCGCGCGAAATCCTCCGCGACGAGCATCGCGTTCACGCCCGCGCCCGCCATCGATCCGGAGCCCATCGACAGTGGGACATTGCCGTACGGCGCGGTGACATTCCCGGCGGCGAAGACCCGGGGGTGGCTCGTGGCGCCGCGCAGATCGGCGACCAGGGGGGCGCCCGGGTCGTCGGCACGTACGAGCTCGACGCCGGCGGCGAAGCCGAGGTCGATCGAGGGCTCTCCGCCGGTGAACAATGCGTCGACGACGAACTCCTCGCCGCCCTCCGTCGTGATCGCCAGGGCGCCATCACGACCGTGCGCGGCGAGGACGCGCGCGGTGACGATCCGGATGTCGCGGGCCGTGAGCCGCGCGGCCGCCGACTCGTCGACCGGCGCGGTCGTGAACACCGTGACGTCATCCGAGAGCTGGCGAACGAGCTCGACCTGGTGAAGGCCCGCCGCCGGGGTCGCGAGCACCGCGAGGCGGCGCCCGGCCACCTCCCAGCCGTGGCAGTACGGGCAGTGCAGGACGGTCCGGCCCCACTGCTCGCGCAGACCGGGCACGTCGGGGAGCTCGTCGCGGATGCCGGTCGCGATGACGACGGCGCGCGCGGTGTCGACCGACCCGTCGTCGCGGGTCACCCGCAGGCGGTCGCCCTCGTCGACGAGGGCCGCCACGGCGCCGGCGGCGAACTCGACGCCGTATGCACGGCACTCATCCCGACCAGTGGCCAGAAGCCCGGTCGGCGGCGTGCCGTCATGCCCGAGCACGCCGTGCATGTGCGAAGCGAACCTGTTGCGCGGCATCCCGCCGTCGATGACGAGCGTGCGGCGTCTCGACCGCCCGAGCATCTGCGCAGCGCTCAGGCCCGCCACGCCGCCGCCGATGATGACGGCATCCCAATCGTTCTCCATGACTCCAGCGTGATGGCACGCTCACAAGATGGCAAATGACTTTGCGGAAATGGCAAGATGGAGGCATGGACGCACTGGATCAGGTCGGACCGCGGCTGCGGGCGGCGCGTAAGGACCGCGGCTGGACGCTCGACGACCTCGCGACCCGCGCGGGGATGTCGCCGAGCACGCTCTCACGCCTCGAGGCCGGCAAGCGCCAGGCGTCGCTCGAGCTCCTGCTGCCGCTCACACGGCAGCTCGGCATCCGGATCGACGACCTGCTGCCCGAGGCTCCGGCCGACCCTCGCGTCCATCGCGCGGTGCAGCGGCGCGAGGGCATGGTGATCGCCCCGCTGACTCTCGACCACTCGCCGGTGCAGGCCTACAAGGTGACCTTCCCTGCGGCGGCCGAGGCGCCCGAGCCGCGCGTGCACGACGGCTACGAGTGGCTGTACGTCCTGAGCGGCCGGCTGCGCCTCGTGCTCGACGACCACGCCCACATCATCGAGCGCGGCGAGGCGGCCGAGTTCGACACGCGACTGCCGCACAGCCTGAGCGCCACCGTCGACGGGCCCGCCGAGGTGCTGAGCATCTTCAGCGCGTCCGGGGAGCGCATGCACACGCACGGGACCCCGTGAGCGCCGATGCGCTCACGGGGCCCCGTGACGATGGTTCCTACGGCGCGAGGCGCGTCGGGCCGCGGAAGAGGTAGGTGACCTCGCGGATCGAGTCCTGCCCGAGCAGCAGCATGAGCACGCGCGCGAGGCCCATGCCGAACCCGCCGTGGGGCGGGGCGCCGTAACGGAAGAAGTCGAAGTAGAAGTCGAGGTGCTCCGGCAGGAGACCCTTCTCCTTGGCCTGCTCCATGAGCACGTCGACGCGGTGCTCGCGCTGCGCGCCCGTCGTGATCTCGACGCCCTTGAAGAGGAGGTCGTAGCTCTTGGTGAGCCCCGTCTCTTCGTCGCGCATGTGATAGAACGCGCGGATCTCGGGGTGGTAGTCGGTGATGAAGACGAACTCGTGACCGTAGGTCTCGAGCACGTGGGCCGAGATCTGGCGCTCGCCCTCGGGGTCGAGGTCGCCGTCGGTGCGGGGGATGTCGTAGCCCCGCGCCTTCACGATCTCGCGCGCCTCGGCGAGCGGGATGCGCGGGAACGGGATGCGGGGCACCTGCACCTCGATGCCGAAGAGCTCCTCGATCTCGTCGCCGTGCTTGTGCTTGACGGCCTGGAAAGCCGTGTGCAGCAGCTCCTCCTGCATGGCGGCCACGTCGAGGTGCGAGTCGATCCAGCTGATCTCCGCGTCGACCGACGTGAACTCCGTCGCGTGGCGGCTCGTGAAGGAGGGGTCGGCGCGGAACGCGGGCGCGATCTCGAAGATCTTGCCGAAGCCGGCGACCTGGGCCATCTGCTTGAAGAACTGCGGCGACTGGGCGAGGTACGCCGTCTTCTCCTCGAAGTAGGGGACCTCGAACAGCTCGGCGTTGGACTCGGAGGCAGAGGCCATGAGCTTGGGGGAGTGCACCTCGATGTAGTCGCGCTCGATCCAGTACGAGCGGAACGCGTGCTCGAGCGTCGTCTGCACGCGGAAGATGAGGTTGTTGCGACGCTGGCGCAGGTCGAGGAAGCGCCAGTCCATGCGCTTGTCGAGGCCCGAGTCGGCCGCGATGGGCGTCTCGGGGAGCGCCGCCGCCGCGATGTCGAGCGTGCCGATCTTGATCTCGACGCCGCCGAGCTTGACGCGCTCGTCGTGCTTGAGGTCGCCCTGCACCGTCAGGAACGTGCCCGTCGAGAGGTTGGAGATCGTGTCGGTCAACGCGAGGGCAGCGGCATCCTGTGCTTCGACAGGCTCAGCAGCTGAAGGGTCGGCCGGACGAGTCGCCGGGTTGACCAGCTGCACGGCGCCCGTCTCGTCGCGAAGGATGACGAACTGCACCTTCTTCTGATCGCGGACGGTCTCGACCCATCCGGAGACGGTCACCGGACCGTCGGCAAGACCCTGCAGCTGCTGGACGAGAACGCGTTCACTCACGATCGACCATCCTATCTTCGAGCCGATTCAGAGCCCTTCTTCACGTCCGCGCAGGTTCCCGTCACCTGGGATTCCTCGGGGTGGCCTGCGAAGAGGCCGAGTTCGGCTGACGACTGACACGGATGCCGCGGCATCCCTATGATGTGGCCGTGACGACGCCGCCGCCCTATCCCGGATACGCCGCCCAGCCGCCCGCCTACGGTGCGGTGCCACCCTCGAAGCCGCCGCGGCAGCCCGTGCAGGTGTGGGACGTCGTGCTGACGATCGTCTTCCTCGTCGGGCTCGTCGTCTACACGGCGATCGCCTCGTTCGCGGGGCTCTTCCTCATCATGGCGTCCGATCCCTGCGGTGTGCGCGACTGCAGCACCGAGCTCATCACGGCCGGCTGGCTCATCGGCACCCTGGTGCCCTGGGCCGTGCTCGTCGCCGCCGCGATCGTCTCGATCGTCTTCATGGTGAAGCGCAAGATCGCCTTCTACATCCCGCTGCTGGGCGCCGTCGGCGTGACGTTGGTGCTCGTGATCGCGTTCTTCGTGACGTCCGCGGGGGTTCCGTCGGCCTGACCCGCGCTCAGCGCGTCCACAGAACGCGCCGCCGTAGACTGGACGGGTGCCCGCCGATCGCCTTCATCTCGTGCGTCATGGGGAGGTCGACAATCCTCGCCGTGTGCTGTACGGGCGGCTCCCCGGCTACGGTCTGAGCGCCGACGGCCACCACATGGCGCAGCAGGCGGCCGACTACGTGGGGCGGCTCACGCGTCCCGTCACGGGTCTGGTGTGCTCGCCGCTGCAGCGCACGCGCGAATCGGCGGCCCCTTTCGCGGCCAGGTTCGGGCTCGAGCCCGTCGTCGACGAGCGCGTCATCGAGCCCACCAACGTCTTCGAGGGGCGGCGGATGAGCCGCGCGCTCCTCAACCCCGGCAACTGGCGTCACCTCAGGGAGCCCGCCGTCCCCAGCTGGGGCGAGCCGTACGCGCAGGTCATCGCCCGCATGGATGCCGCGATGCGGGATGCCTGGAACTCGGTCGAGACGGGCGACGTCGTCATCGTCTCGCACCAGCTGCCGATCTGGGTCACGCACCTCCACGTGATGGGCCTGCCCTCCCGTCACGATCCGCGCCGCCGCAGGTGCGCTCTGTCGAGCGTCACGAGCCTCGACCTGCGCGACGACCGCTGGGTCGAGGTCGGCTATGCAGAGCCCGCGTCCACCGCGGGCGCCATCGATGTGGGAGCCGTATGACCCGCCCGTTCGGCCGCGCCGCGGCATCCGCTCTCGCCGTCCTGGCCCTCGTCGGGGGACTTGCCGCGTGCAGCAGCGACCCGCTCGCCGAGCAGTACCGCGCGGGCGACAACAAGGGCTTCATCGCGGGCGACTCGCGGGTCGTCGAGATCGCGGCCGCCGACCGCGGCGAGCCGGTCTCGTTCACGGGATCGACCGACTCGGGGCAGACCGTCAGCAGCACCGACTACGCCGGCGATGTGCTCGTCGTGAACTTCTGGTACGCCGCGTGCGGCCCGTGCCGTGCCGAGGCGCCGCGGCTCGAGGAGGCCGCCTCGAGCTTCGACGGCCAGGGCGTCTCGTTCCTCGGCGTCAACACGAGCGACTCGGCCGAGGCGGCCTCCGCGTTCGCCGACAAGTACTCGGTGAGCTACCCGAGCCTGCTCGCTGCCCAGGACGGTGCCATCAAGCTCGCCTTCGCCGAGCGGACGCCGATCAACGCCACACCCACGACGCTCGTGCTCGACAAGGAGGGCCGCGTCGCGGCGCGCATCATCGGGCAGCTGCTGGATGCCTCGATCCTCGAGACGCTCGTGCGCGACGCGCTCGCGGAGACCTCGTGAGCATCGAGGCGGTCATGGCTGCGGGCGCCCTCTGGGTGGCGCTGCCCATCGCCCTGCTCGCAGGGCTCCTGTCGTTCCTCTCGCCGTGCGTCCTGCCGCTCGTACCCGGCTACCTCGGCTTCATCGGAGGAGCCGTGCAGCCCCGGCCCCGCGCGGAACGTCGGACGATCCAGGCGTCGTCGGAGGATTCGGCCGGATCTCTCCGACAGAGCGCGGATTCTCCGACGGTCGCCGTCGAGGCGCCGACGAAGTCGCGCCTCCTGTTCGGCGTTCTCCTGTTCATCGCCGGGTTCACCGTCGTGTTCATGGCCGTCACGATCCTCGGCGGCACGCTCGGCCAGTTCTTCCTCGCTTACAACGAGGTCATCACGCGCATCCTCGGAGTCGTCGTGATCGTCCTCGGGCTCGTCTTCATCGGCGTCTTCGGCTTCGCGCAGAAGACGGTGCACCCGCACGTGCAGAGCAACGTCGGGCTCATCGGCGCGCCGCTGCTCGGCATCGCCCTGGGCATCGGCTGGACGCCCTGCATCGGACCGACCCTCGCCGCGATCCTCTCCGTCTCGTGGAATCTCGGCGACCCGGGTCGTGCCGCGCTGCTCGGGCTCGCGTACTCGCTGGGGCTCGGCATCCCGTTCGTGCTCCTGACTCTCGGATTCGGGTGGGCGACCCGTTCCGTCGCGTTCCTGCGCCGCCACATCCGCGCCGTCAACATCATCGGCGGCGTGCTGCTCATCGCCCTCGGCGTGCTCATGGTGACCGGTGTGTGGAGCGCCATCATGGCCAGCCTCCAGGGGGTGTTCTCGAGTGTCCCGCTCCCGCTCTGACGCTTCGACAGGCTCAGCGCAGGTGGATGCGAGCGTGAGCGATCCGCTGCGCCCGTCCGACCACGCCGACGGCGTCTCCGACGAGGTCGTCTCGCCCAAGCTCGGTCCGATCGGCTGGCTGCGCTGGGGCTGGCGTCAGCTCACGAGCATGCGCACAGCCCTCGTGCTGCTGCTTCTCCTCGCCATCGCGGCGGTGCCCGGCTCGATCGTGCCGCAGCGCAGCGCCGACCCGAACGGCGTCACGCAGTACTTCACCGACAACCCCGACCTCGCGCCGATCCTCGACAAGATGCAGCTGTTCGACGTCTACACGTCGGCCTGGTTCTCGGCGATCTACATCCTGCTGTTCGTCTCGCTCATCGGCTGCGTCATCCCGCGCACGAAGCACCACTGGAAGGCGCTGCGCGCGCGGCCGCCCCGCACGCCGGCGCGCCTGTCCCGCCTCGACGACCACCGCGAGACCATCGTCGAGCTCTCGCCCACAGATGAGACGGATGCCGCGGCCGCGGCATCCCGGGCCATCGACCTCGCCGCGCAGCAGCTCAAGAAGGCCGGCTACCGGGTCGAGCGCTACGACACGGGAAAGACGCTCTCCGTCTCGGCCGAGCGCGGCTATCTCCGCGAGACCGGAAACCTCGTGTTCCACAGCGCGCTCGTCGGCGTGCTGCTCGCCGTCGGCATCGGCGGAGGCCTGACCTACACGGGGCAGACGGTCATCATCGAGGGCCGCACGTTCGTCAACACGATGCTCGACTACTCGTCGTTCAACCCGGGCCGCTTCGTCGACGAGGACCGCCTGACGCCCTACTCGCTGACCCTCGACAAGTTCTCGATCAACTACGTGCCCGAGGGGGAGCAGGGCTCCGGGCAGGCCGGCGACTTCGTCGCGCACCTCACGACGCAGCTCGGCGGCGGCAGCGCCCAGACCGGCGAGGTGCGCGTCAACCACCCGCTGACGATCGCCGGCGACCGCGTCTACCTCATGGGCAACGGCTACGCGCCGCACATCACGATCCGCAATGCCGCCGGCGACGTCGTCTACGACGAGTCGGTGCCGTTCCTGCCGCAGGACACAAACATGACCTCGCTCGGCGTCGTCAAGGTGCCCGACGGACTGCCGGAGCAGCTCGGGATGGTGGGCTTCTTCTACCCGACGCAGGTCAAGATGACGTCGGGTGCGTTCACCTCCGCGTACCCCGCCCTCATCAACCCCGTGATGACGCTCAACGTGTACGCGGGCGACCTCGGCATCGACGACGGCACGCCCCGCTCGGTCTACACGCTCGACCCCACGGGCATGGAGCAGCTGACGGGCGGAAAGACGGGCGTCGACTCCATCGAGCTCGCGCCGGGCGAGACCGCGGACCTCCCCAACGGCCTCGGCACGATCACGCTCGCGAACGAGTCGCCTGCGGGCTCGTCCGGGTATGCGGCATCCGTCCAGCGCTTCGTGTCGCTGTCGGTCCACCGCGACGTCGCCGCACCCTGGGTGCTCGGGTTCGCGATCCTCGCGCTCGCGGGGCTGATCACAGCGCTCTTCGTGCCCCGGCGCCGCATGTGGATCAAGGTCGCGCCCGCCGGGCACACGCTGCGCATCGAGTACGCGGGCCTCGCCCGCGGCGAGGACCCGACGCTCGCCGGCGCCGTCGACCAGCTCGCGCAGAAGCACGGCGACGCCCTCGACGCCGCGCTCAAGACCCCCTGAGCTCCCGAAAAAGGGCGCTGAGGCCCGCGAAGTAGACTGGAAGTCATGGCTGAAACGCTGTCGCTCGACTCGGTGTCCGTGCTGCTCGTGTGGACGGCGATCGCGGTCTACGCGCTCGCCTTCATCGCGTACACGGTGGACCTCTCGCGGCGCGGCGTGCAGGCCGCGGATGCGCAGGATGCCGCGCGCGAGCGAGAGCTCGTCGGCGTCGGCGCCGCGGTCGCCGACGGGGCATCGGCGCGCGACGACGTCGCCGTCATGAAGTCGCAGCAGGCGGCCGCCGAAGCAGCTCTCGAGGCTCCCGTCGGCAAGCGTCAGCGGCTCCTCTGGGCCCGCATCGGCACGTCGCTCACCGTGCTCGCCTTCCTCTTCCACCTCGGCGGCGCGCTCACCCGCGGCATCGCCGCGGGGCGCGTCCCGTGGTCGAACATGTACGAGTTCGCGCTCACCGGCACGCTCCTCATCGTCGCCGTCTACCTCGTGGTGCTTTTCCGCTACGACCTGCGGTTCCTCGGCGCGCTCATCACGGGCATGGTCGTACTGCTGCTCGGAGCCTCGACGCTCGCGTTCTACGTGCAGATCACGCCCCTCGCCGATCCGCTCAAGTCGATCTGGCTCGTCATCCACGTCTTCGTCGCATCGCTCGCAACGGCCCTGTTCGCCCTCGCCTTCGGCCTCTCCGTCCTGCAGCTCATGCAGGCCCGGCGCGAACGCCGAGTCGCAGCCGCCGAGGCCGGAGCCGCGAAGCAGGGCGCGCGGTTCCTGCGCACCCTGCCGGGCTCCGATGCGCTCGAGTCGCTGGCCTACCGCTTCGCCATCATCGGCTTCATCTTCTGGACGTTCACGCTCATCGCAGGCTCGATCTGGGCCAACGACGCGTGGGGCCGCTACTGGGGGTTCGACACGAAGGAAGTCTGGACCTTCGTGATCTGGGTCCTTTACGCGGGGTACATCCACGCACGCGCGACGCGGGGCTGGCGCGGCAGCCGATCGGCCTGGCTGTCGATCATCGGCTTCTCCGCGGTCATGTTCAACTTCACGATCGTGAACATGTTCTTCAAGGGTCTGCACGTCTACAGCGGCCTGAGCTGACCGGCCGACAACCGCGGAATCCCGCGGCGCATTCCCCTTCCGCCGGGATGCATGCCGAATCCGTTATGCGCGCTTCAGCGACGGATTTTCAGAACATGTCTTGACGGGGCTTTCGGGGCGGGGCTACCGTGCCCAGCGGATGGTTTCAAAGCTCGTCTGGGGTGTTCATGACGAGCTACTGGGGAAACGCCGGGGTTCGGGGGAGCCCACGTGGTTGTTCGCGTGTGTGCGGGTGAGAACGCTGGCGCTGGTGTCCGACAAGGGGACAGGCGCACGGCATGACTGGGGACGAAGTGGGAAGGCGCTCGATGAGCGCGTCCTTCCGTGCGCTCGCCCTCACGACCGCCATCACGCTCGGCATCGGCCTGAGCGCGCCGGCCTCGCTGGGGATCGTCGTGATCCCTCCGACGGTCGCACCCGCCTCGGCAAGCCCAGATCAGACGGCGGTTCCGCCCGTTACCACCGAAGGCGCCGCCGACACCGCCACCCGCGACGAGATCGTCGGCGAACCGGCGGTCCTGAACGTGCGTCCGTTCGACGTCACGACCGACCCGGCCGCGGATCCGAACGCGAGCCAGCCCGCGGCGCCCGCCGCCGATGCACCGCCCGCCGATCCGGCTCCCGCCGACCCGGCGCCCGCGCCGGCCGACCCCGCGCCGGCCCCGGCTCCCGCGGACCCGGCCCCGGCGCCCGCCGACCCGGCTCCCGCCCCGGCCGATCCGGCGCCTGCGGCCACCGACCCGGCGCCCGCAGCGGTCGATCCCGCGGTCACCGACCCCGCCGTCACCACCGACCCGGCCGCCACGACCGACCCGGCCGCCACGACCGACCCCGCCGCCGCGACGGCACCGGCCGCGCCCGCCCCGTGGATCCTCGCGATGGGCGGCACATCGGCGACCCTGGTCTTCAACGGCGACGGCACCGTGACGTTCCAGGGGGTCACCCGCTCGCTCGCCGAGATCTCGGAGATCCGCGTCACGGGCACGAACGGCGACGACACGTTCACGATCGACTTCAACGGCACCGACCCCGGCATCACGATCGGCTTCGACGGTGCGCCCGGCTTCGACACCCTCGTGACCAGGAACGGCCCGAGCGGGTTCTCCTCGAGCCCCGTCGACGGGTCGTCGGGCACGCTCGCGCTCGGACGGACGACCGTCGTCTACTCGGGCATCGAGCCCATCACGAACACCGGCAGCGGCGGGAACGTGACGTTCGCGCTCAGCGGCGGCGACGACGACGCGGTGCTCGAGGTCGACCCGGGCAACGCCCTCCTGCTGCGCCTGCGCAGCCTCAGCGCCAGCCCGACGTTCGAGACGACGAGCTTCTCGGCCCCGACGGCGGGCGGCACGACGCTGAACATCACGGGCGGCGACGGCGAGGACAAGCTCACGGTCATGGGCTCGATCAACATCGGGCTCGCGGCGTTCATCGCCGCGTTCGAGCGGATCCTCGTGCAGGGCGCGACGATCACGGCGGGCTCGGTGACGCTGAACGCGGCGCAGAGCAACACCGACGGCATCCCGCTGACCCTCTCCGACTGCACGACCGACTTCGATCTCGGCGACTGCTTCGACCACGACGCGACCGCGGAGGTGATCGTCGACGGCAGCACGATCAACGCCGGCGACGTCACCCTGACGGCCGACGCGAGCGTTTCGCCCGACACCTCTGCCCTCACGGCGTACGCCGTGCTCGTGAACTCGACCGCGACGGTCGACGTGCGCGGGGCCTCGCAGATCCATGCGACCGGTGCGTTCACGGCGACCGCGAACTCCGTGGTCGGACCGTTCACGATGAACAAGCAGTACGGCGACGCCGCGATCATCCACTCGGCCGCGACGGCGACGATCAGCGACTCGGCCCTGCTCGACGTCACGGGTGCCGCGACGATCACGGCGACCTCGACCGTCACGGCGAGCGCGGTCCCGGCGGCCGACGCCTCCAAGCAGCAGTCGGGGCCGAACAACTACGACGCCGCGGTCGCGATCCTCACGGTCTGGTCGGACGTCGTCGGCAAGGTGACCGACACCGCGCGGGCCGTCATCGGCGGGGCGCTCGGGATCGCGGCATCCAACACCGCGACCCTCAGCGCGACGGGAGACGCGAAGGACGCCGCGAGCGGCGCGGGCGTCTCGGTCGTCTACCTGCAGCAGAACACCGAGGCCGCGATCGACTCGACGAATGCGACGGGGTCGACGGCGGCATCCGTCTCGATCCTCGCGAACCAGGTCTCGACCATCAATGCGACGGCCAAGGCGGGCAAGGGCGGTGCGACCCAGAACAACAAGGGCGCGAACAGCGCGAACCGCGGCAACGGCCAGGCTTCCACGAGCGACGGACCGATCGACGTCGCCGGCGCGATCTCCGTCGCCGTGCTCGACAACGACACGAAGGCCCACATCACGGGTGCGACCGTCACCACGACCGGCGCGCAGACCGTCACGGCGAACGCGAAGAACACCGTCACCGCCGACGGCGACGGCGGCACGACCGACGGCTCGGGCGGCTCCTCGGGCCTCGGCCTCGCGATCGGCGTCGGCATCATCATCGCCGACCTGCTGACGGAGGCCTTCGCGCAGAACGCGACGATCGACGCCGCGGCCGGCTTCACGGCCAGCGCGGCCGATCCGGCCACCGGTGACTCGCAGTACACCGCGACGGCGGAGTCGGGCAAGAAGAGCAGCGGCTCGGTCTCGATCGCCGGGTCCTTCGCCCTCGTGAAGAAGGATGCCCGCACCTCGGCGCAGCTGCGCGGCACGGGATCGTACGGCGACAGTGCCGTCACCGTCAACGCGCGCGGCAGCCACAAGAGCACGGCGAACGCGTCGGCCAAGCAGACCGGCGGCGCGGCCGTCGGAGCGGGCGCCTCGGTCGCGCTGAGCCTCATCACGACGACGGTCGAAGCCGGCATCGCCGCCGGCGCCGCGCCGACGGGCATCGCCTCGCTCACCGCGACGGCAACGGGTGCCGACGACGCGACCACGACGACCACGGGCGGCGCCGACGGCGGCACGAACGCCTCGCTCACGGGTGTCGCGAGCATCGCGATCCACAACGTCTCGACGATCGCCGGCATCCTCACGGGCGCTGCGCTCACGATCGGAGGCGCCATCACGATGACCGCCGACCAGGTCGCCAAGGCGACGACGTCGGCGACCGGCGCGACCTCGGCGGCGGCTGGCTCGACGCTCGGCGCCGCGATCGCCTTCGCGCTCACCTCGGCAGACCACGAATCGTCGTCGACGATCGATCGCCCCGTCACCGCGGGCGGCGCCGTCGCCCTCACCGCCGACGGCGTGTCGACGACGAAGACCACCGCCGAGGCGAGCTCGGCCGGCGCACCCGGCGAAGACGGCGGATCCGGCAAGGACTCGACGGGCAAGGACGCCAACACGAAGTCGAACGACAAGCTCGGCAACGCCGCGGGTCGCACCAGCGGCGGAGCGGGCGGCGGGTCGACGACTCCGAAGGCGCAGAACGAGGACGGCACGAGCGTCAGCGTCGCCGCTGCCATCGCATTCAACCTCGTGCGCTCCGTCACCGTCGCGATGCTCAGCGACGGCGCGTCGCTCGTCACGACCGGCACGGCCTCGTTCACGACGCACAACAACACGGATGCCTCTGCCACCGCGAAGGGCACCGCCACCAACTCCAGCACGGTCGGCGTCGGCGCGGCGCTCGCCGTCAACAAGGTGCGGCTCATCAACCAGGCCGGGGTGGGCGTCGGCGCGGCGCTGCAGGCATCCGGTCTCACCCTCAGCGCGACCGTGAAGCCCGTCGCCGCCGACGACACGCACACCTTCGAGGCGACCGCCGAGGCGGGCGCGACCGATGCGAGCGGCACGATCGGCGTCGCGGGCGCCTTCGCCCTCAACCTCGTCGAAGAGGACACGCGGGCGGCCGTCGAGGGCAGCCAGCTCCCCGGTCCGATCGGCGGCCCCGTGCCGGGCGTCGCGATCGTCGGCGGGGGAGCGGTCAGCATGACGGCGGGCTCGAAGAGCACCGACAAGGCCTCGGCCAAGGCGACGCAGTCCGGCGACGCGACAGTCGGGCTCGGAGCATCCCTCGCCCTCAACCTGCCGACGCACCGCGTCTACGCCGGCGTCTCGCAGGTGCTCGACCCGACCCGCGGCCCCCCGCTGACGGGAGCCGGAGCACTGTCCATCACGGCCACGCACGATGTGACGCTCACGACGGAAGCCGAAGCCGGAGGCGCTTCGGGCACCGTCACGATCGTCCCGGCAGTCGCCATCGTCGTCGCCTCCATCCACACGCAAGCCTCGCTCGGCGGCAGCAGCACGACGCTCACCGCCTCGAGCATCACCGCCTCCGCCACCCAGAACGTCTCCGCGACCACGACCGCCAAGGGGTCGACCGTCGCCGGAAGCACCGCCGGAATCGGCGTCTCGCTCGCCCTGGCCGTTCTCGACGACATCGTCGCCGAAGCCGCTTCGGCTCGCAGCATCGACGCGACCGGCGCCGTCTCGTTCACCGCCCACCAGCGCGTCGGCGCCCTGACGAAGGCCGAAGCCGCCACGAAGGGCGCCGACCCGTCGGAGGGCAAGAGCGGCGGCGGCAAGGACGTCAACCAGAAGGCCGACGCCAACCTCGGAAGGGCGAACGAAAGCAAGCAGCAGAACGCCGGCGGCGGCTCGTCGACCTCCTCGACACCCAAGGCCGCGTCCAACGACGACGGCGGCAGCAGCGTCTCGATCGCCGGCGCCATCGCGATCAACGTCGTCGCGAGCACCGTGCGCGCGTTCTTCGCCGACGGCATCACGGTGCACGCGGGCGGGGTCGTGACACTCGAGGCCCGGGGCGACACGGATGCCTCGGCCGACGCCGCAGGGGATTCCGCGACGGACGGCTCCGTGGGGGTCGGAGCCGGCGTCGTGGTTCAGAAGATCGACGTCGTGGTGCGCGCCAAGACCGGCGTGACGACGATCACGGCGACCGGGCTCATCGTCATCGCGGGCATGCTGCAGGGCGACGAGAACGACGTCGTGCGCCGTTGGGACGGCACGACGTGGCAGATCGTCGAGTCGGGCAAGCAGCTTCCGGGACCCTCGAAGAACGACCTGTACTTCGTCAAGACGAACGGCGGCACGGGCGGCGACGACGGCCTCTACAAGTTCGACGGGTCGAACTGGAACGTCGACACCAACGTGAGCCTCACGGGCACCGTCGACGAGCTGCCCGGCAGCGCGACGGACGGCCAGTACTACGTGCTCAACGCCGAGAAGGACGGGCACCCGGCCGGCAGCGTCTGGAAGCGCGACAGCGGCAACTGGGTCTTCGTCACGAAGTTCACGGTGAACGAGAAGTCGGAGCTTCCGAAGGACGAGATCGAAGAGGACAGCTGGTTCCAGCTGACCGAGGCGGACGGCTCCAACGTCGTCGGGTTCTACAAGCGCAACGACCAGCACCAGTGGATCCTGCAGGTCGTGGCGGACCCGCTGCCTGCCGGCGACCAGTTCCCGGCGTCGCCCGCGACCGACGACCTCTTCCGGCTCTTCGAGCACGAGGTCACCTCGACCGCTCGCGCCGGTGCGAGCAAGGCCACGAGCGTCGGCGTCGCGGGCGCCCTCGCGATCAACATCCTGGACAACACGACCGAGGCCGTCGTCACGGCGGGTGCGGTCGTCACCCTCACTTCCGCGGCAGCGACGGTCACGGCGCACAGCAACGAGCGCGACGCCGCGAACGCCACGAGCCGCGCCGAGGTCGGCTCGGCGACCGGGGTCGGAGCATCCTTCTCCCTCCAGGTCATCGACGGCAGCGACGTGCGCGCCGAGGTCGACAACGGCGCCTCCCTCACCGGCGGCACGGGCCTCGCGATCACCGCGATCGGCTTCCGCGACCTCAGCACGAAGGCCGAAGGCGGCACGGAGGGCGGCACGGCCGTCACTCCCGTCGTCGCACTCGTCGTCAGCGTCGACGACGACGTCACGGCGCGCCTGGGCACCGGCTCCGCCTACGTCGGCACCGGGGCCGTCTCGGTCGCCGCGACCCACATCCTCTGGGCCAAGACCGAGGGCAAGGCGGATGCCGCCGGCAAGAGCACCGCGGTGGGCATCGACCTCGCGATCAACGTCGTCGTCGGCTGGGACACGCTCGCCGAGATCGCCCGCGACACGCAGGGCACGTCGGTCGATGTGCTCGCCACGTCGGAGGGCCGCACGGAGGCCCGCTCCGTCGCGAGCGCGAAGGGCGCCGAGGAGTCCGACTCGAGCGGCGACTCGAAGTCGACGGAGCAGGTCAACGGGTCGAACAACCCGAACACGCAGGGCACGAAGGGCTCGACCTCCGGCATGCCGACCTCGAACGGCGGCACGAACGGCTCGAACGGCGCCAACGGCGCGAACGACGCGCAGTCCGGCCAGTCGGGCACGTCGGGCTCTCAGGGCAGCAGCACGACCGCCGTCGCCGCCGCGGTCGCCGTGAACTGGCTCGTCGCCACCTCGACGGCACGCATCACGGGCGTGCACGTCACCGCGACGACGGGAGCCGTGACGGTGCGCTCGACGCTCCTCCTCGAGGCGTACGCGTTCGGCGTCGGGTCGGCCATCGACCTCGACTCGAGCGGCACGAAGGTGGGCGCCACGATCGGCCTCAACGTGCAGGACGCCCACAACACCGCGACGATCGGCGCGGGCGCCCACGTGACGGGCCAGACGGGGGTCACGGTCGCGGCCACGCTCCCCGACGGCGCGCGCAACGACTTCATCGTCTGGTCGTTCGCGGCCGGCGGTGGCAAGAGCACGTCGGTCGCGGGCAGTGCCGCGGTGCAGATCCTGCTGCTGACGACCGAGGCGAGCGTCGGAGCCGGTGCCGACCTCGAGGCACGGGCGGGCGGCGTCGCCGTCACGGCCGGCCAGTCGATCGGACTGCAGAACCTCGCCATCTCGGGCGCCCTGTCGACCGACTCCGGCTCCGCCATCGGCGGCGCGTTCCTCGTCAACTACCTCGAGGTGAACACGAAGGCCTGGATCGACTCGTCCGTCGGCAGCCCCACCTCGGTGGACGCCACGGGCGCGGTCGAGGTCACCTCGAAGAGCACGCTCGTCCCGCTCGTGCCCAAGGTGCCCAAGCCCCTCGACGGCAAGATCGACTGGCTCTCGCTGACCAACGTCGCGATCGCGGGTGCCGCGAGCAACGGCGGAGCAGCCGTGACGGGTGCGTTCAGCGTCAACATCCTGAACTTCTCGACCCGCTCGTGGATCGGCGACGGCGCGCTGGTGAACCAGGTCGGCGGCGTCGGCGGCTCGGGCCAGGACGTCACGGTCAGGGCCGAGGACAGCATCGAGGTCGTCGACGTGGGCGGCACGCTCGCCCTCAGCAAGAGCTCGGCAGGTGTCGGCATCACGGTCGTCGTCGAGGTGTCCAACTCCGACGTCCGCGCCTGGATCGGCGACAGCGCCTCGGTGCGCGCGGGCGGATCGGTCGACGTCGAGGCGATCTCCGCGGAGGACTGGTTCGTCCTCGCCGTCGCGGGCGCTGCGAGCACCGGGTCGGTCGCCGCGAGCGGCGCCGTGCTCGTCGTCGTCGCCAACCAGGGCGGATCGACGCCGCAGACCCTCGCCGAGATCGGCGCCTCGCTCGTCGACGCGCTCGACGACATCACGGTGCACGCGACCAAGACGACCGAAGCGGCCCTGTCGAGCGGCAACCTCGCGGTGTCGACGAGCGGCGCCGGGGTCGGGGCATCCGTCACCGTCGTCGTCCGCACGAACACCGTCACGGCCCGCATCGAGGACAGCGCCGACATCCGGGCGCGCGACGACCTCACGGTGCACGCCGAGCAGACCGGCGACTACATCCTGCTCGCCGTCGGCGGCGCGGGCGGTCAGTCGGCCGGTGTCGGCGGCTCGGTCACCGTCACGGTGCTCACCGACAACACCACGGCCGAGATCGGCGACTCCGTGCGGGTCAACTGCGTCGGCGTCTCGTGCACGAACTCCGGTCCGACCCTCACGCAGGACGTCGTCGTGCAGGCATCCGACAAGCTCACCTCGCTGTCGCTCGCGGGCGTGCTCGCCGTCGGCGGCACGGCCGGCGTCGGCGTCGGCGTCGACGTCCCCGTCGTCAACACGACGACGGCCGCCTCGATCGGCTCCTCGTCGCAGGTGCGCGCCAACGGCGACATCGTCGTGCAGGCGAGCTCGACCGACGACCTCAAGTCCATCTCCGTCGGCGGTGGCGGCGGCGGCACGGCCGCTGTGAACGTCAACGTCACGGTGCCCGTCATCACGATCACGACGACCGCGACGGTCGGCTCCTCCGCGGACCTGCGCGCCGGCGGCAACGTCATCGTCTCGGCGGACTCGGCGCTCACGCTCTTCACGATCGCGGGCAACATCTCGGTCGCGGGCACGGCTGCCGTGGGGGCCGGCGTCGCCGTGCCCGTCGTCACCAAGACGACCAGCGCGACCATCGGCGCGAATGCCCGGGTGACGGCCCTCGCGCTGCCGACCCACATCTCGCACTCGACGGTCAACGCCGGCAGCTACGCCACGAGCGGCACCGACACGCGCTTCGACCCGCGCGGCACGCAGGGCGGCTGGCCCGTGCCGTTCCCGGGCCCGCAGAGCCCGTTCGACGGCAAGGGCCTCCAGGCCGACGGCGCGACGATCAACCTCGGCTACAACCACGGCTTCAAGTCGGGGCAGCAGGTCGTCTACGACGCCGGCGGCGGCGCGCCGATCGGCGGCCTCACCGACGGTGCCACCTACTTCGTCATCCCCGTGTCGGCCACGGCGATCCAGCTCTGCCTCAAGCGCGGGCCCCCGCTCACGCCGGGATCCGACGAGTTCTCGTGCGCCCCCGGCTTCCTCGTGACGGGCCTGACGCTGCCCGGCGGCGCGATCATGGGCGAGAACCAGCGGTTCGTCCCGACGACCGAGCCCGGCGTCTCGTCCGACGTCTCCCCGCGGTTCACGGCAGAGCGCGCCGTGAGCGTCGCCGGAGACTACCTCGTCCTTCCCTACGTGCTGTTCGAAGACGACGGCACCACCCCGATGACGCTCCACAACGGAGACCCCGTCATCTACAGCGCAGGCGGCGGCACCCCGATCGGCGGCCTCGTCGACGGCGCCACCTACTACTTCTTCACGACGAACCCCCTCGCGAACGTCGACCTGAGCCACGTGCAGCTCGTGCGCACGAAGTGCGAGGCGACGGGCAAGAAGGAAGACTGCAACACCCCGGCCGACATCGCGCGTGGCACCCCGATCAACTTCACGTCGACCGGCAGCGGACGCTCGCAAAGCCTCGTCCCCTCGGGCATGCTCCCCGCGAGCCCGGCGTCGGAGGTCGGTCCTCAGGCGATCACTCCGCCGGTGCGCGCCGGATTCGGCGGCGTCGCCGTCGCCGCGTCCAACAGCGACTACCTCGGCTCGATCGGCATCGCCGCGGGCGGCGCGGGCACGGCGGCCGTGAGCCTCTCCGGCTCGATCGCCGTGGTGACGGTGCACACGACTGCCACGATCGGCGACGGTGCGAAGATCAACTGCGCCGACGGCGACACGGCCTGCGCCGCGAACAGCGGCTCGGCCGACGGCAGCCAGTCGGTGCTCGTCTCGGCCCTGAACAGCTTCCGCACCCTCGGGATCGCGGCATCCATCGCCATCGGCGGCACGGCAGGCGTCGGCGCCTCCGTCGCCGTCCGGGTCGTCGAGCTCCACACCGACGCGTCGATCTCGGACAACGCCGTCGTCAACGCCCGCAACAACATCGAGATCCACGCCGACTCGACCGACTCCGTCATCTCGGTCAACGCCGCCGCCGGCGGCGGCACCGTGGGCGTCGCGGGCACGGTGGGCGTCTCGGTCATCAAGGAGTTCACCAACGCCTTCACGGGCAACGACGTGACGCTCCGGGCCGACAACAACATCGGCGTCTTCGCGAACTCGACCTCGAAGCTCATCCTCGTCACCGCCTCGATCGCGGCCGGTTACGTCGGCGTCGGCGTCGGCGTCGGCGTCGCGATCATCGACAAGACGACGAAGGCGTACCTCGGCCAGACCAACACCGTCATCGTCAAGGCGCAGGGCGGCGGGCTGTCCGGCGTCTCGGCCGGCACCATCGCGAACGGCGGCTTCCCGACCGCGGTGCTGCGCGGACTCGTCGTCCAGGCGCAGTCGTCCGAGAAGCTCTTCGGCCTCGTCGCGGGCGTCGGCGCCGGCTTCGTCGGCGTCACGGCGAACGTCGGGGTGAACATCTTCACCGTGACGACGAGGGCCTACATCGACCTCGGCACGACGGTGAACCGCGACGACAAGGGCACGCTCACGACCGCCGACGACACGATCGTGGCGGGCGTGAACAACGCGCAGGGCGTCTCGGTCACGGCGACCGACAAGTTCGACTCCATCACGTTCGCGGGCGGCGTCGCCGGCGGCTTCGTCGGAGCCTCGGGAGGCATCGACATCGGCGTCGCGTCGATCACGGTCAACGCCTACCTCGCTGTCGGCACCGACATCTGGGCCATGGGCGACGTCGACGTGAACGCGCTCGGCATCAAGAACGTGCAGTCGTACGCCGTCTCGATCGGCGGCGGGTTCGTCGGCGCGGCCGGCGCCGTCTCGGTCTGGTCGATCGGCACCGCTCCGACGGCCTCGTACTCGACCGACTCGCACGGGCCGAACCGCGGCGCATGGAACAACACGCAGTCCTACGCGGCGGGCGATGTCGTGACCTTCGGCGGCCAGACCTGGATCGCTCAGGTCAGCAGCACCGGCGTGCAGCCCGGCACCGACGCCACGAAGTGGGAGCAGGACCAGCCGCAGACGGCGACCGACGGCGACGGCGGGACCGACGGCCAGCACCAGGCCGACCAGGTCGCCTCGGGCAACGGCAGCGACGCGCCGGCCCCGGCCTGGAACTCGGGCGCCGCGTACAGCAAGGGCGACTACGTCACGTTCAACGGCGTGAAGTACCAGGCGACCGATGACATCACGTCGGGCCAGGCGAACCCGGAGAACAACAGCGACTGGTACGCGGTCAAGGACGGCTGGAAGTCGGCGCTCGACGGCGCCCCGCAGGACCAGTCCGATGCCTTCGTCCTCGGCGGCGCGTACGCGCAGGGCGACTACGTCACCTTCGCGGGCCACCACTACCGGGCCAAGGTCGCGATCGGCTCCGCCGGATCGAACCCGAACGTCGACACCCTGCGGTGGGCGAACGCCGACAACGACTACCGCTTCCGCGTCTCGAGCGGGGCCGCGGCATCCGACACCTCGGTCAACGGCTCGTACTCGGGCACGACCCCGACGCGCAACCAGTTCACGCAGCCGGCCCCGCAGGCGGGCGTCAGCTCGGCCATCTACGGCACCGTCCACGCGCAACTCGGCGGAGTGTCCGTCGCGGCACGCGAAGACGTGGACGTCTTCGTGCTCGCGGGCGCCGTCGCCGGCGGCGCGGGCGCAATCGGTGCCGGCATCGCGATCCTGACGGTCGCAGGCAACGTGGATGCCGGCATCTTCAGCGGCGCGAAGGTCTCGGCCGGTGCGGGCGGCGTGAGCGTCGTCGCGGACCTCGACGAGGACATCCTGATCATCGCGGTCACCGGTGCGGTCGGCATCGTCGCCGTCGCGGGCCAGATCCTCGTGCTCACCGACTCGAGCGCGGCGAAGGCCCACATCGACACCGGCGCCGCACTGCCGCGGGCGACAGGCGGCGTGACCGTCTCGGCCGACTCCGACAAGACCGTGGCGGGCTACGCCGTCGGCATCACCATCGCCGCCGGCGGCGCGGGCGCGGCGATCTCGGTCATCGAGATCTCGGGCGACACGCTGGCCACGATCGGCGCCGTGGCGATCGGCGACGGATCTGCCATGGGTGCCGTGACCGTCACGGCGACCGACCACTTCACCCCGACGGCGTGGGCGATCGGCGTCGTCGGCGGCATCGTCGTGGGCATCAGCGGCGTCGTCGCCGTGATCGAGTACTCCGGCCTCACGCGGGCCGCCTCCCTCGCGACCTTCTCCGGCACGGTGGGCGCCGTGACGGTCCGGGCGCTGGGCGACCGCGCCACGCTCGCGGCGCAGACGGTCAACGTGGCAACGGGGGCTGCCGCGATCGGCTTCACGGTCAACATCGCGACCATCTCCCGCCACACCGAGGCCCAGCTCGGCGGCTCGCTGAGCTCGTCCGGCGCCGTTCTCGTCGAGGCGGAGGCGACCAACGTCGTCGTGGCCGACACGCCGGGCATCGCGATCGGCGTCGCCGCGATCTCCGCCATGATCCCGATCGCCACGGTCTCCGGTCACACGACGTCGACCATCAGCGGCACCGTGTCGGGCTCCACGAGCGTCACCGTCCACGCGATCGCGGAGAACCGCGCCAACGCGCACGTGCTCGTGATCGGCATCTCCGGCGTCGGCGTCAACGTCGCCTTCGCCCAGGCCACGATCGCCGACGGTGCCGACATCACGGCCGCCGTCACCTCGGGCGCATCGCTGACGTCCTCCGGCGCCGTGAACGTGACGTCGGAGATGAAGGGCGCGAACCAGCGCAACGAGGCCATCGCGAACGGCGCGAACGTCGCCGCGGCGCTGTTCGCCTCCGCCGCCGTCTTCGCGGCCCAGGCGCACGTCGGCGGCGGGCTGCGCGCCCACCTCGACGGTGACGTCACCGGCTCGTCGTCCGTGACGGTCAGCGCGATCGGCAAGAACTACGCCAAGTCCGACCTCGTCGTGGTCGCGGGGGCGGGCCTCGGCGGCATCGCCGTCAGCGTCGCCGACGCGCAAGTCACGGCCGCCGCCGTCGTCGAGGCAACGTCGTCCGACGCGAACGACAACCAGCAGATCTCCTCGAGCGGCGCGATCTCGTTCACCGCGAACTCGACCAACACCGCGATCACGAACACCGGGATGGGCGCCGGCGGCGCCATCTTCGGTGCGGCGGTCTCGGTTCCCACGGCGCTCGTCGCCGGCGCCACGACCGCGAGCGTGGAGGGCAACCTCACTGCGGGGGCAGCGGGCGTCACGGTCTCGGCGACGAGCGCCAACAACGCGACGACGAGCGTCATCATCGTCTCGATCGGCGGCATCGGCTCCGCCGCCTTCAACTGGGCCGAAGCGCTCATCACGTCGGCCGCCGACACCGACGCACTGGTCCTGTCGAACGCGAGCGTCAGCGCACCCGGCGGTGCCGTGCTCGTGACGGCGACGTCGGCGAACACGTCGAGCGCCACGACGACCGCCATCGGTGCGGGCATCGGCGTGAGCCTCAGCGTGCAGATCAGCAAGGCCACCGCCAACGGCGACACGAAGGCGTCGTTCGACGGCGACATCCCGTCCACGGTCACGAAGACCGCGAGCCTCACGGTGCAGGTGCGCGCGCGCAACCAGGCCACGACCGACGTGAACGTCGTGACGATCTCGGCCGGGTTCGCCGGCACGGGCGTCAAGGCCGACGCGACGGCTGGCGGCGCCGCCGACGCCGAGATCGGCGCGAACGCGAGCGTCAACCTGTCGGGCGCCGTCTCGATCGACGCCCAGCTCACAACCGCCGCCGGCCACCAGAACTACGCGCACGCGAACGTCCACGGCGGCTCGCTCGGCGGCATCAGCGCCGGTCTCGTCACGGCCAACGCGACGGTCAGCGGCTCGGTGCGCGCCAAGCTCAACGGCGCCGTCACCGGTTCCAGCTCGATCACGATCAACGCCGACGCGACGATGGATGCCGCGGCCGAGAGTTCGTTCGTCGGCATCGGGGCCCTCACGATCTCGGGCACAGAGACGCTCGGCATCGTGTCGGCCGACACGATCGCCGGCGGCGACAGCGGCACGGCGTTCACGAGCGGCGCGTTCACCGTCACGAGCGACTCGACGTACACCGCCACCTCCGATTCCGACGGGCCCACCGTGGGTCTCGGAACCGTCACGGTGCGGCTGCCCGTCGCCCGCGTCAGCGGGGCGACGAAGGCGAGCTACCTCGGTCAGGTGACGGGCGGCACGTCCGCCTCGGCGACCGCCAACTCGCACAACACCGCGACGGCCGACGCCTCCGAGATCATCGCCATCAGCATCATCGGCGTGGTCGTGGCCTACGCGCTCGCCGAGGTCACCGCGACGACCGAGGCGGCCATCGGCGGCGCGATCGTCGGCAGCGGCGCGGTCACCGTGTCGGCGAACTCCGACGACGACGCCAACGCCTACGCGGGCGGTCTCTCCGTAGGCGGCCTGTCGGTCTCGCTCCTGCAGCCCGAAGCGCGGGTGCTCGGCATCACGAAGGCGTACGTCGGAGGCAGCAAGACCGTCACGGCGGGCTCGCTCTCGATCTCGTCGGTCGCGACGCCCGACGCCTACGCCGAGGCGAAGATGATCGGCATCTCGGCGCTCGCGAACGTGCTCGTGACGGGCCCGCTCGCGTCGGTCGGCGGCACGACCGAGTCGTACATCGGGTTCGACGAGACCGTCACGCTCGGCTCCGGCGCCGCGACGCTCACGGCGACCCGCACCGCCAATGCGAACGCGACGGCGACCAGCGTCGCCATTTCGCCCATCCAGATCTCGGCGATCGACCTCCAGGCCTCGACCGGCGGCACCATCGCGACCCACATCGACGACCGCGCCGACGTCACTGCCGGCTCCGTCTCGATGACGGCGGGCGGGTCGAGCACTCCCGTCGCCTCGAGCACGAGCGTCGGCGTCTCGATCATCGGCCTCACCGGCGTCTCGATGTCGACGACCGACACGACCACGGTCGCGAGCTGGGTCGGCCCCGTCGACGGAGCCTCCGCGGCGGACTCCTCCGACCCCGCGAGCGTCACGACCTCGCAGGCGGGCGGCATCTCGGTCAAGACCGACTACACGGCCCATGTCCTCGCCAACGCGATCGCGGCGGGCTTCGGCCTCCTGTTCTCGGGCGCCCTCGTCCACGGCACGGCGACGGCGACTCCGACCGTGCTCGTCTACCTCGGCGACCGCGCCGAGCTGCACGCGAACGGCGGCGGCAGCGTGCTCCTCGACGCCGCGGCGGTCGTGACCGCCATCGCCGACGCGACCGGCTTCAGCGCCGGCGCCATCTCGGCCGGCCAGATCACGACCAAGGCCGACCTGCGCCCGACCGTTCGCGCCTACACGGTCGGCGGCGGGGTCCTGAGCGGCACCGGCGTCACGGTCCTCGCCCGCATCAACACGGATGCCGCGGGTGTGGCGATCAAGCCCACGTACACGTACAACACCATCGTCGGGAACGCCCAGCCGACGGTCGTCGCACCGGCCTTCGCCCGTGCCTCGCTCGGCGGCGCCTCCCTCATCGCGAGCGCCTCGGGTGCCACGGCGACCTCCATCAACTCGCCGATCGTCAAGGCGGCCGTGGGCTCGGGCACCTCGGTGTCCGCGACCGGCGTTCTCAATGTCGTCGCCCGCTCCCTCGGCGACTCGCAGGTCGACGGCTTCTCGCTCGCCGCCTCGATCGGCATCGGCATCGGCCTCGTGAGCGGCGACGCGAAGAGCCAGGGCACGGTCAACGCCGAGTTCAACGGCGTGACCGGCACGATCGGCTCCGCGAACGTGCTGAGCATCGTCTCGGCCACCGCGCTCACCGAGGGCCGCGCATTCAGCGGCGCCGCGCTCGGCGCCGTCACGGTCGGCAGCCAGAGTGCCGTCGTCGGCCCGACCATCCGCACCCTCGTCGGAGGCACGCTCGTCGCCTCGAGCGGCATCGTGGTGCGCACCGACGCCCGCACGGTCGCGACGGCCGTGTACCGCGCGCTCTCGCTCGCCGGATTCGTCGCCGCCGGCACCGCGACGGTCACGGCCACCGACTCGACCGACGTCCGCACGGCGATCGTCGGCACGGGCACCGCCCGCAGCACGGCGCAGAACGTCACGGTCGAGGCGTGGCACAACTTCGACGGAACATCGTTCCTCGACGACAACAAGGCCGACGCCTCGGTCGTGCAGGACACCTTCTCGCTCGCCGTCGCGATCGGCAATGCGAACCTCCACGCGACGGCGCAGGCGATCGTCAAGGCCGAGGTCGAATCGGGTGCGACCGTCGCCGCCCCGAACGGCAACGTCGTGCTCCGGGCCCTGTCGGGCAACTACGCCGACTCGTTCTACAAGCGGACCGGCGGTGCGCTCCTGGCCAACATCCAGCCCAACTCCAACCCGACCTCGACGGCCTCGGGCACGACGCAGGCGAACCTGCTCGGGCACGTGCGCCTCTTCGACGGCGTCAACAGCACCAACGGCGCCAAGAGCGTGACGATCCTCGCGCAGGGCAATGACCGCGCCGAGGCCGGCATCCGCAACATCGGCGGCGGCCTCATCCAGATCGGCAGCTCGTCGTCGACCGCCGAGGGCCACCCGTCGGTGCAGGCAACGCTCGGCGGTGCCTCCTCGATCATCCGGGTCGAGAACGGCATCTCCGCCAAGTCGATCAGCTCGTACGACGCCGACGCGAGCACCTACAGCGCCACCGGCGGCGCACTCAACGTCTCGACTTTCGACGCGCGCAGCTCGATGAACCCGAGCTCGTCGGCGATCATCACCGGCGGCGCCTCGATCATCGCCGGCGGTGCCCTGGAGCTCACGGCCGCGGCGAACCAGCCGCTCGGCCCGACCTCCGACGGCACCTTCGACGCCGTGGGCGGAGTCGACGGCACGGCTCACACGATCACCTTCCCGGCCGTCCACAACGCGACGACGGGCGACACGGTCACGTACAACACGCAGGGCCAGCCGACGGTCTCGGGCCTCGTGCCGGGCCGCCAGTACGCGATCATCGTCGTCGACGCCGACACGGTGCAGCTCGGCGTCGTGTTCTCGAGCGAGAACGTCAACACGACGTACGACACGATCGACTTCGGCACGCGCAAGCACGGCCTCAGCACCGGCGACGTGCTGCTCTACCAGCTCGTGAGCGGCACCGCTCCGCTGACCGCGATCGGCGGCCTCACGGCCAACACGCTGTACGAGGTCTACAAGGTCGACGACTACAAGATCAAGCTGCGGCCGGTCGGGGCGGCGACGCTGACCGACTCCGTCAACGCGAGCGTCGTCGACAACGGCACACACAAGGTCGTGAGCTCGAGCACCTTCCACAACGGCGACTACGTCACCTACCACGCGCCGACGACGAACGCGACGTTCAACACCGGCCAGGTCGACACGCAGTGGGACTCGGGCTCGAACTCGTGGGTCGCCACGACCGGCAGCAACGCCGACAACATCTTCTTCGCCCGCGACGACGACAACAACCAGTCCTTCGACGACATGGGCTTCTCGAGCGGCCAGATCGTGCGCTACTTCACGACCGGCACGCCGCTGAACGGCCTCACCAACGGCGCCTACTACTGGATCATCCGCAAGAGCGGCCAGAGCTACCAGCTCGCCGACTCCAAGTGCCACGCCACGGGCCTCGCAGCCGACTGCGGCGGCAGCGCCGGCCCGGTCACCCCGATCGCGATCTCGACGACCGGCATCGGGAGCGACCTCCACTCGCTGACGGCGGCCGACAAGGCTCCCATCACGAACCTGGTCGACGGCCACGGCTACTACATCGTCGGATGCCCCGTCGGCGGCTGCGACGCGACGGGCTACCAGCTCTCGGCGACCTCGGGTGGGTCGGCGATCGCGATCACACACACCGGCACCACGATCGACGGCGTCGGGTTCACCTTCAACGGCGGCTCGCACGTGTTCCGCACGGAGGGCATCAACTTCACCAGCACCGGCGCGACGGTCCAGCAGCTGATCTTCGCGATCTCGCCGGTGGCAGGGCCCGGACCCAAGAACGAGAAGCTCGCCGGCATCGGCACTGCGATCCCGTTCAGCGCGATCGGCGGCGACCAGGTGGTCTCGGCCTCCGCGACCGGCGGCGGCGGCGGTGCGATCAGCGTCAGCACGGCCGACTCGTGGGCCGTCTCCGACGCGACGGTCTCGGCATCCGTCGGCGCCAACGCGAACGTCACGGCCCTCAGCATCCTGGTCAAGACCGACGGGCACTCCGACGCCAAGGCGGTGTCGTCCAACGACAGTGGCGGCCTCATCTCGGTCAACGACGCCAAGGCCGAGGCCGATGTGCACCTCACCAGCACCGTGACGATCGCCTCGGGCGCGACGCTCACCGCGACGAACGCGCTCACGGTGGTGGCGACCGGCTCGCTCGACCCGACCGTGCTCGCCTCCTCCGACTCGGGCGGCCTGTTCGCCGGCGGATCGGGCGGCGAGACGGCGCGCACGGACTACACGACGACGACCAGCGTGGCCGGCACGCTGCGCTCGCTCAACGGCCTGGCGACGGCCGAGGCCCGTACCAGCGTCTACGGCTACGCGCAGGGCACGGCCGACCTCGGCACGTTCGCCGGCAGCGCCGAGACGTACACCGACATGCACGTCGGCGAGGGCGCGAGCAAGGAGTGGAACGGCACGACCTACAACCTGTGGTCGGCGCAAGCGGCCACGCGCACGACGATCTCCGGCACCGTGGCCGGGCGCTCGGTGCTGATCCACGCGATCGTCGACCCCGTCTCGATCGAGGCGCGCTCCGACACCAGCACGGGTGCCTTCGGCGCCGACTCGGACGCCAACACCTACGTGACGGTGCGCGGCATGACGGAGGTCGTGCTCGACACCGGCGCCGTGCTCGAGGGCCAGCTCGCGACCGAGCTCAACGCCGAGTACAAGACGTGGGACGTGACCTCGCACGCGTTCGCCAACTGCGACTGCTTCGGCGGCGACACCGACGCCGACGCGAACATCGACGCGCAGACGACCGCCAAGGTGACGGGCCGCGCCGGATCGCTCATCCGCACCGCCGACCTCACCGTCGCCGTCAACCAGAAGGCCACAGGCTCCGACTTCAACCGCGACGCCGACACCGACGAGGGCTTCCTCGACTTCGGCAACGGCGGCGACACCGGCGGCCCGACGTCACTCACGCGCCAGACGTTCTGGGAAGTCCGCGTCATCATGCTGGGCGAGCCGAACCCGAAGCTCACCGTCGACTCGTCCGGCAACATCACCGACATCGTCAACGTCAAGGTGTGCGACGACCAGGGCCACTGCTACGAGGACAACCCGTTCACCAACATGCACACCTCGGGCCAGCTCACCGGCACGACGTTCACGGTCGACGACATCATCTACGATCACGGCGCACGGGCGCGCTTCCTGACCAACGAGGTCGGCAGCCTCGGCGACCCGGGTCTCATCTGGGGCCGCGGCGGCATCTTCGAGTTCCAGCAGACGTGGGACGACGTGAAGCTCCTGAACGCGTCGAACCTCAACATGGTGACGAACATCATCGACGTCGTGAACTCCACCAACTCGCCGCTCATCGACATCCGCGTCGACAGCGTGCCGAACGACGCGTCGAGCGCGAACTCGCCCGGGCTCAACGAGAACGGCCCCGCGACGACGTTCGACTTCGACATCAAGTACCGCTTCGTGCCGACGCTCGTCCTGCTGCAGAATTCGTGCGCCTTCTCGTGCCCGACGCGCAACCCCTTCATCCGCCTCGACGATTACATCGAGAACCCGCTCGGCACGACGCAGATCACGAACGCCTCGGGCGACATCCTCGCCGGTGCGCGCGGCGTCACGGCGCGGCCCGCGGGTGTGGGCGGCGGCATCCGCGGCGAGCTCATCCGCACGAACATCCTCGACATCGACGCACCGCACGGCGACGTCGGCCACCAGAGCCCGACGCACGCCAACCCCGACACCGAGCGCAACCCGATCGCCGTCGAGCTGGTGAAGTACATCCACCCGTCGTCGGAGTTCTGCGGCGGTTCGTACGGCCCGGCGCCTTGCCTGCACGACGTCGTCGTGACGGTGGACGCCGGAAAGGATGCCGTGCTCGACTTCACGGTCTTCCGGCGCACCGACCAGACGCTCACCGACGCCATCACGGTCGTCATCGACCGCATCCGCGCGGGCGACGACGTCGACCTCGTGCTGAACGACAGCAAGGCCGGTGACGACACGTCGTCGCTGAGCCTCGTCGAGGTCGACGTCTACAACCCGGGCACGTCGTACTACGACTACACGTACTACGAGCAGTACAACCCGGTGCTGAGCGACGGCAGCAAGCTGTCGCCGTGCCCCGGCGGCGACTGCGGCTCCGGCTCGGGCAAGTACGAGACGCATTTCCGTCCCGACGTCTCCGACTCGAACCTCGCGCACATCCTCCGCGCGCTCGGCACCGACAACGACGGCGAGATCGACTCGACGTACGACTTCACCGAGGTGCGCGCGGGCGACGACATCGACATCTGCCACGTCACGACGGGCGGCGAAGAGCCCAAGACCTGCTACACGACGGCGATCGACAGCGCCACGCACGTCGTCTCGGCCGACACCACGCCCGACACGACGATCGACATCGTCATCAACACCGACGTCGCGTGGACCGGCGGGTCGGCGGGCGCCCCCGCCGACGACGGCGCGGCCGGCGAGGTGCCGCAGATCTTCATCCGCACGAACGGCGACATCACCGCGACCGAGCTCGTCGGCGACATGCTCGTCGGCCACATCCACTCCACGAACGGCGACGTCATCCTGCACTCGCCGCAGCGAATCCTGGATGCCGACGGCAAGGCCACGATCGACGTGACGGGTGTCAACATCACCATGTACGCCGGCGAGGACGGCGGCATCGGCGGCATCGGCCTGCCGACCGACTTCCTCGAGATCAACACGGCGGTGCTGCGCGGCACCGGCGCCTGGCAGACCGGCGACGGCGTGCTGAAGGCCTACGACACGGCCTCCGACGACGCCCTCACGGCGGGCATCTACCTCGACGAGCTCACCGGCGACATGCCGCTGTGGGAGATCTTCACGGCCGGCAGCACCTCGACCGCGACGGGCAACGTGTCGCTGCGCACGACGGGCGGCAGCATCCTGAACGCGAAGACGAACGCGACCGAGGACAACGTCCGCGGCGACACGGTCGACATGGACGCAAACGGCGGCTCCATCGGCCTGCAGTCCAAGGACGTCATGGTCGACTCGGGTCGCGCGCCCCCGTTCGCGTGTACGTACCTCAACTGCGGCAACAACCCCGCCACCGGGGCATCCGATCCCGCCCTCGCCGCCGCAGGCGACGACGTGGGCCTCGAGGCCACGGGCGGCATCTACTACACCGAGACCGACTCCTCCCTCCGGCTCGTGCTGGCGCACTCTCTCACGGGTGACATCCGCCTCACGGTCCGCGAGACCGCCGACCTCGACGAGGACCTCTACCTCATCGCGAGCGGCTCCGCCCGGTTCGCCGAATCCGTGAACCGCGGCCCCAACAACGACGCCGACGCTCCGCGGTCCATCCCCAACGGCACGATCTTCGCCGAGGTGGGCAGCGTCGAGCTCCGGGTCGGCGACGACGTCACGCTGCACCAGAACAGCCAGATCCTGGCGAACCTGTCGATCGACATCCGCGGCGACTTCTTCCAGTCGATCGGCTCGACGTTCGGGCTCGAGGGATCGCCGCTGAGCGAGTACGGCACGTCGATGATCCTCCGCGGTCGCATCATCGCCGACTGCAACGTCACGACCGGCGGCCCCGGCGACGAGCCGATGGGCATCTGCAACCCGTCGACCGCGAACCCGGTCGGCGGACGCCAGACGAACGTCTGGGGTGGCGCCGAGGTCGACGTCATCCAGCTCGGCGACCCGTCGGGTCTCGACCACTCCCAGCCGGGCACCAAGACGACGTGGGGGAGCGCGGGCTACATCTTCCTCGGGTCGAAGACCACGGTGCACGGCAACGCGACGGCGGCCTCCAACACCGCCGACGGCGAGGACGAGATCACCGTCTGGTACCTGCAGTCGATGAACGTCGTGACGACGCCGACCGGACTGCAGACCGGCACGGGAGCCGGCCACACCCTCAACCTCGACGGCCAGGGCGAGACCGACCACTACGCGATCTACACCAACGGCAGCCACGGCAGCGTCCGCAACTACGTCATCAACGTGCTCGACTCCGGCCCCGCCGATCAGGGCGTCGACGAGCTCGACGTCTACGGCTACGACAGCAACCCGAACCTCGCGGCCGACGCGCCCTTCAACGGGGCGAACGGCGGCGCCGACGACATCTGGCTGCTGCGTGCCCTCACCTGCATCGACAACGAGTCGCCGTTCACGGTCTCCGGCGTGCCGGCCACGTGCGGGACGCCCACCGAGCAGGCCGACCACCCGGCGTTCATCGCCCTGCTCGCCGGCAACAACAACCCCGACGGCGGTGTGGGCCTCTACCGTGACCGCACGCAGAACAACGAGCCCAGCGCCTCGGTGCAGCGCATCAACTACGACCGCGCGCTCAACGGACGCATCACGGTCTACGGCCAGGGCGGAAACGACGCCTTCTACGTCGACGACACGCAAGCGATCATGACCCTCGACGGCGGCGCGGGCAACGACTCGTTCCAGATCGGGCAGATCTTCGGCTCGCAGCGCGACAGCGACGTGCTCCCCGCCGACGGCGGCGCACTCCTGCCGGCCGACACCTTCCCGGCGCTCGTCGCCACGACGCGCGGCTGGCTCAGCCCCGGCACCCACGCCCCGCTGCTCGCGACGGGTGGCACGGGCAACGACCGGTTCGTCGTGTACTCCAACCAGGCCGAGATCCAGCTCAACGGCGACGACGACAACGACCTGTTCATCGTCCGGGCCTTCGCGATCGCAGCCGTGTGCGACACGAACGCCGACAGCCTCGCCGGCTGCGGCCTCGACGACGTCGACTTCCGTCCTGCCGGCGGCGTCTTCCCGACGACTGCCCCGTTCGGCTCGTGCGTCATCGGCACCTACACGACGCGCGCCGGCGTGGTCGTCTCGGGCTACACCCGCTTCGACAACAACGGCGACGGCGTCTGCAACAACGCCGACGCGCACATGACGTTCAACCACGACGCGGGCAGCAACGTCGACCTCGACAACACCAAGTGGCAGGACGACGTCATCCCGCTCGATGGGAACGGCGTCGCGGTGCCCGTCATCGGACTCGGCTTCTCGACGAACCGCCCGCTCGACATCCGCGCCGGTGGCGGCGAAGACGAGGTGCAGTACAACGTCAACGCACCCGTCAACGTCGACGGAGGCACGGGCTTCGACAAGCTCGTCGTGCTCGGCACCGAGTTCGCCGACGACTTCGCCATCACCGACAAGGCCGTCTACGGCGCCGGACTCGCCGTCAAGTACACGACGATCGAGGTGCTCGAGATCGACGGCCTCGAGGGCGACGACCAGTTCTTCGTCCTGTCGACGGCCTACGGCGTCGCCTACCGCGTCATCGGCGGTCTCGGCTCCGACCAGATCTCGGTCGCGGGCGACGTCACCTCCGACATCGTGACGCGGGAGCTCGAGGGCATCTCCGGCGCCGTGGACCACATCGTCCTGTCGGACGACCCGCGCTACAACGGCACGGTCGTCGACGGCATCCCGTACAACCTCGCGACCCCCGACACGGGCGTCGTCGTGATCAAGGAGCAGGGCACCTCCACGAGCGTGCGCGAGGGCTCGACGGCGGGTCCGATCCTGCAGACCGCCTTCTACACGGTTGAGCTGAGCCATGCGCCCACCGCGAACGTCTACGTGACGGTCTCTGCCGCCGGATCGCCTTCCGAAGAGGCGAACAACACGCTGCACAACCCGACCGGGTTCGGCCTGAGCGACGGCATCGGCGACACGATCTGGCTCTGCGTCGCGACCGGTCCCGTGGTCGCGGGCGAGTGCTCGACGATCTCGCAGTTCCAGCGCCACTACATCCGCAACGGCGTCGTCGTCGACGAAGCCGGACGCGCCGTCGTGCTCACCTTCAACGCCGGCAACTGGAACTCGCCGCAGCGCGTCTACGTCCGCGCTGTCGACGACGACCGCTCCGAGGGCGACCGCAACGTCGTCGTGCAGCACTCGGTCATCTCCGCGGACGCCTCGTTCAACGGCGCCGCCGTCCGCCAGGTGAACGTCAAGGTCTACGACAACGACACCCCGGGCGTCTACGTGACGCAGGTCGAGCCGGGCACGAGCACGATCGACGACCGCGGCGTCGTCATCGAGGGCAGCGTCACGACGCAGCGCACCGACGACATCCTCGTCCAGCTCGCGAAGGACCCGTGCCCCGCGGCGAACCCGGGCTGCGGCCTGGTGGTGACCGTCAAGATCTCGATGGATGCCGACTCGCAGCGTCTCCTGCAGATCCTGACGCCGGCGGTAGGCGGGCGCTGGACGCTCGTCCACGACGCCGACGGCGGCACGCACTACGAGCTGACCTTCGACCACTCGAACTGGAACACGCCGGTGCGTCTCACGGTGCAGGCGCGCAACAACCCCGACCCCGGCGACCCCACGACCGCCGTCATCTCGTTCGGCCAGGCAGGCCTCATCACCTCGAGCTACAAGTTCCCCAACCTCCGCTCGGGCGACCAGCGCGCCGACGTGCTCGTCTACGACGACGAGACGGCGCAGGTCGTGACGACCCCGACCGGCACCGACACCGTCGTCGTCAAGTGCGGCAACGCCGCGTGCACGACGCCCGGCCTCACCGACGGCTACACGATCCGCCTGACGACGACCCCGACGGGCGACGTCCACGTGATCATCACGCCCGACGGCCTCGTCGACGTCGTCTCGATCGGCGGAGTCGCCGTCAGCCCGAGCCAGTACGTCAAGATCGGCGGCGACATCCCCTCGCGCGTCTTCCTCGGCAACCTGCTCTTCTCCGGTTCGACGGTCACGCGTGCCAACGGCAGCGACACGGGCAGCTTCCTCGACGACGGTCTCGCCGTCGGCCAGCGCATCCAGTTCGCCGCCTGCACGGGCACGTACACGGTGCAGAGCGTCGCGCTCGACGGCAAGTCGTTCACGGTGTCGACGCCTCTCGTCGGCTGCGGCAGCCCGACGCCCGTCACCGGCACATCGATCAACGTCCTGACGCGCCAGGGCCTGTGGACCGGCACGGGCGCGAGCATCGCGACCGCCACGGGCGACGACCTCCTCAGCCACTACCGCCTCACGCGGCCTGGCGGCGGCTGGCTCGCCGACGGCTTCCTCGAGGGCCAGTGGGTCGAGGTCTGCGACGCCGCCAACCACTGCGTGCGCGCCAAGATCCAGAACATCCGCGGCCTGAACGCGTCGCACGACGAGCAGCTCGAGTTCCGCCCCGTGTCGTACGACGACTTCGCCACCCTCACGGGATCGACGTTCACCGTCACGCGCATCGCGGCGCAGGCGACGTTCACCTCGCTGAACTGGATGACCGACCAGTACGTCGAGCTGCGCGCCGACCTCGGCTACTACCAGCCGATCATCCGCACGGGCGTCAAGACGTTCCCAGCCTCGCAGCATCTGCTGACGCGCCTCCGCGGCCCGCTGGCCGTCGAGGGCGGCGTGACGGGCGCCGACCGGTCGCTCGAGCTCGGCCTCAAGCTCCCCGGCGAGCAGGACAAGCCGCTCTTCGGCATCGCGGCGCAGGCGCCCGAGTCGAAGCAGATCGACATCCTGAACGTCTACGGCGACGGCAGCGTCGCGAACAACTGGGGCGTCATGACCTCGACCTCGATCCGCGGTCTCGGCATGGCGAAGGACCTCGACTTCGGCGCCTCCTACGGCGGCGCGCAGGGCGAGACGTTCGGCGAGCCGCAGATCTTCCCCGGCGGCATCAGCTTCGGCTCCATCTCGTTCGTCGACGGCCAATACCAGCCCGACACGGCCGTCTCGACGATCGAGGTCGTCAACCTCTTCCTCGGCTCGGGCAACGACCGCCTCGACATCCAGGGCACGCTGCAGCCCGACGTGCCGGTCAAGCTCATCGGCACGGTGACGCTGACCGCGGCGGCAGGGCCTTTCGGCTCGACGTACCGGCTCACCCGCTCGACGCCGTTCGACTGGAAGGCGCAGGGCTTCCTGGTCGGCCAGACGATCACGATGACCGGCGGCGCGACGTTCAAGATCGTCGGCTTCGGCGACGACCACCCCGAGGACACCACAGACAACACGATCGTCTATCTCGTGCTCGTCTCCGGCGCGCCCGTGCTCGGATCCGTGCTGCGCACCGTCACGGCGGCCGACGTCGTGGTCAAGGGCGGCGTCGCGGCCGGCAACGCGACCGGCACGATCACGATCACGCCGGTCGGCAACGACGGCGGCACGGTCACCCGCACCACCGGCAGCTGGGCGACCGACGGGTTCATCGTCGGACAGCTCGTCATGATCGACGGGCTCAGCGGCAAGTGGCGGCTCATGGCCGTCTCGGCCGACGGCAAGACACTGACGCTGCAGCGCGGCGACAAGATCGCGGCATCCGTCACGGGCACCCCGTCCGTCTTCGTCCCGGGCCCGCACGGCGGCCTCACGACGGTGCACGGCGGGGGCAACGCGCCCATCCAGACCGTCTTCGAGATGGACCGGGCGCTGCCCACGGCGGCGCAGATCAGCCAGGTCGCCTCGCTCGGGGTCGCGAAGCTCACCCTCACGCGTCGCGACGGGCTCAACTGGGCCTTCAACGGGGTCCTGCCGGGCAGCGGCTACTACGCGGGCGACCCGTATCTGCACGCCTTCCAGCACATCCAGCTCGCGGGCGAGAACTTCACGCGCATGATCCTCGGCTTCGCCGACGCGCCGTGCCCGTACACCGACTCGTTCCCCGGCTGCGGCAAGGGCTCGATCATGATCCTCGGCGGCCCGGACGCCTCCGTCGCCGGTCCCGTCGCGCTCCCGCTCGGATCCAACCTGCTCACCGACGTGCGCGTCGCGCAGCCGGTCAAGATCGAGGTCACGACGCCCGTCTACGTCAAGACGTCGAGCATCGTCCGCATCGACGGCGCCAGCTGGAAGACGGCCGGCTACAAGGTCGGCATGCAGGTGCACGTCAGCGGCTTCGCGGGCTCGTTCACGATCGCCTCGTTCGGAGGCGTCAACAACAGCGAGATGTTCTTCGCGAACACCGCGTGGGCGCCGAGCATGCACCTGAACGCCGCAGGCGTGGCGGTGTGGGATGCCGTGAGCCTGACGCTGACGGCCTGGGACGAGTTCCGCCAGGCGAGCGCCACCATGATCGGCGGCGACATCATCACCGTCTGCAACCGGTCGGTCGGAAGCCTCCTGTTCAAGATCGCCGGTCAGTCCGACGGCCTCGTCGACGACCCGGTCACGTGCGACCAGACGCACACGGCCGGTCCCAACTCGCCGCTCGTCGTCTACGGCGACACGTCGCAGGACGGCATCTGGTACTCGGGTCACCCGGGCGACAACCTGGGCATGGAGTTCGGTCCGAAGCCGTTCGATCCGTTCACCTACCTCGCGGACGGCGACAACGAGGACGACGAGTGGGTCTTCGGTCTCGCGAACCCCTACGACTACAGCGGCAACGACATCATCGACGCCTCCGGCCTGTTCGCCGAGCTGGCGCCGGGAAGCCTGCCCACTGTCGGCATCACGGCCTACGGCGGCCTGGGCGACGACCTCATCATCGGCAGCCAGGCGGGCGATCACCTCGCCGGCGGCTCGGGCGACGACGAGATCCGCGGCGAGCGGGGCGTCGATGCGATCTACGGCGACTCGGGCGTCAACGTCGACATCCTCACGCGCGCGCTCGACATCGCGACGGTCAACCGCAGCCCCCTGCCCTCGGTGACAGGCGCCGGCGTCATCGCGAACGGCACGACGATCATCCCCGTCGCGGGCGGCATCACGGGCATCGTCGACGACCTGCTCGTCGCGGGCTCCGACCTGATCTACGGCGAAGGCGCCCCCGGTCTCGGGCTCGGTGCGTTCACCGTCAACGCCGGTACGGCACCCGACACCGCCTACGACGACGTCATCTTCGGCGACCACGGCGCGATCGACCAGAACGTCGCCGACCCGAACGAGCCCGACACGCGCCTCCAGAAGATCCAGACGACGGCACTCTCGACGATCATCGCGATCCGCAGCGTCAACCTCGACAAGGGCGGCGACGACGTCATCTTCGGCGGCCTCGGACGTGACGTGCTCATCGGCGGGGCGGGCAACGACATGGCCGACGGCGACGAGGCCGACGACATCGTCTTCGGCGACTCGGTGCTGTTCAGCCGCACCCCGGGAGACTGGACCAACGGCCGCTTCCAGGCCCTCTGCGGCACGCTGATGTACAGCCGCAGCGACATGACCCTCGGTGCCGCGAACCTCGCCAACCTGTGCAGCGGACTTCCCTCGGCCTACTCCACGCCGAACGAGAACAACTCCGGCGTTCTGCTCGTCGACGGCGTCGCACAGCCGTTCCGCGACCCCGACGGCGCGCCGTGGTGGGCCGAGTACGACGTCCTGAACCTGTACCACGACCTCGCTTCCGACACCGGCACGAAGTGGGCCGGCACGTGGGGCAACGACTACCTCGCGGGCGGCCAGGCCAATGACCTCGTGTTCGGCCAGCTGGGCGACGACGTCATCCAGGGCGACGGCGACATCGACCGCGCCTACGCGCGCTGGATCGACCAGCACCCGATCATCACGGGCACGAACTCGATCAACACCGCCACGGCGACGTTCCACGTCGGAGCCTCCCGCACGCCCACCGGCTGCGTCGGCGCCGCGGGAGCGATGCTCTGCGACTACACCGGCCTCCTCGTCGTCGTTGCCGCGACCGAGCTGCCCACCGACGGTCAGGACTACCTCGAGGGCAACGCCGGCAACGACGTCATCTTCGGCGGGCTCGGCCAGGACGACATCATCGGCGGCTCGAGCGACTTCTTCAGCCTCATGGGCGTGGACCAGCGCCCTGACGGCCTCGCCAACCCGGCCTACAACTACCGGACAGGCCACGACCGCGGCGCCGACATCATCTTCGGCGGCTCGGGCCAGCGCGCGGGCATCAACGACCAGAGCTTCGGAACCGACGGCTCGGCCACCGTGGGCACGGTGACGGGTCAGACGGCGCTGACCTCCACAGTCACCGCCGACCTCGACGCCCGCGATGCCGACACGATCGTCGGAGACAACGGCCGCATCATCCGCATCGTCGGCATCAACCACGTCGACGGCGGCACAGCGACCCCCGGCACGACAGGCGTCCCGCCGATCGCGAACGCCACCCCGTACGTCACCTTCGTCTATGACGCGTACGGCACGCCCGGCACGCAGCGCCTCGTCGTCCGCGGCGTGACGCTCCTCGACTACACGGTCGGCGGTCCCGACTACCTGCCGCAGAACTTCGGCCTGGGCGGCCCGGGCGCCGACTGCAACGGCTCGCCGACGCAGCCGCTGTGCTCGCTCGTTCTCAACACCGACACGGGCACGTGGCGCAACACGTCGTTCCTCAGCGGCGCCTCCGCGACGCCGTGGCAGACGGGCGGCCGCGACGAGGTGCACGGCGAGACCGGCGACGACACCGTGTACGGCGGCGCCGACCACGACGTCATCTACGGCGACGCGCAGAACGACGACATCATCGGCGGCTGGGGCAACGACTGGATCTCGGGCGGCACCGGCGACGACGGCATCCTCGGCGACGACGGCCGGATCTTCACGAGCCGCAACAGCTCGACGGGTGTGACGGCGGCGGGCGCGGTCTGCACGGGCAACACCAACACGGCCAACTCGGGCAACGCGTGCTACAGCGAGCGCCTGTTCGGCATCCTGGCTCTCCTGCCGACCGATCCCGACACGAAGACCAGCCAGGGCAATGTGCTCAACGAGTTCATCTACACCCCCGGCCAGGTGCAGACGGCGACGATCAACGTGGGCGGCGCCCTGCTGAAGTCGGTCGACCTCACGGTCTACAACCTCGGCCCCGACGTCAACGCCGGTCTCAACAAGGTCGTCAACCAGCCGCTCTACGACGCCAACAACTCCGACGACATCATCTTCGGCGGCCTGGGCAGCGACTGGATCCACGGCGGCGCGGGCGACGACGCGATCAGCGGCTCCGAGGCGATCGGCGCAGGTCAAGCCGGCTACCAGAACGGCGGCTTCGCGCAGCACTTCGACGCGACCGGCACCCCGATCGGACTCGAGTACATCGACTTCGCCCACCCGTGGAACCCCGGCGACGTGCTCCACTTCGGCGCCGACACCAACCCGTGGCACGCGAACCACCACAACGAGACGCGCCTGGGCGAGTTCCTCCTCTACGACGAGTACGACCCGCGTCGCGAGATCCGCTTCGACTCCTCGGGCAACACGTGGGGCTGCACGTCCTACGCGCCCAACGGCAAGGTCTGCACGGGCAGCCCCGCGGCATCCCTCTTCCCGAACCAGTTCTTCCTCAACAACGAAGACCTGACCGGCAACTACGTCATCGCGTGCATCGCGGTCGACAACCAGGGCAACTGCACGGCCCAGACCGTCATCACCGGAACGGGCACGAAGCAGGCCTCCGACGGCAACGACGTGATCTTCGGCGACCTCGGCAACGACTGGCAGGTCGGCGGCACAGGTCAGGACACGATGTGGGGCGGCTGGGGCAACGACCTGTCCAACGCCGACGACGACCTGCACTCGGGATGCATCACGGCGCAGCCCAACGGAACGTGCACGCTCGCCGGCGACACGTGGCTCAACGACGTGCCCGACGGTGTGAACTCGAGCTTCCAAGACCGTGTCTACGGCGGTGCCGGGCTCGACATCCTGATCGGCAACACCGGCGGCGACCGCCTCATCGACTGGGTCGGCGAGTTCAACACCTACCTCGTGCCGTTCGCGCCGTTCGGCATCGCGACCGTCAGCCGGCAGAACGAGCCGCAGCTGCCCGAGTTCCTGTACGCGCTGAGCCGCAGCCAGGGCGTCGACCTGACCCGCTGGAGCGACGAGGGCAGCGACCCGGCCCGCAACGGCGAGCCGTTCGGCGAGCTCGGCCTCATCCGCCAGTCCGACCACGGCTACTGGCAGACCCAGACCGGCGGTCCTACGGACCCGCAGGCCGGCAACATCCCCGGCGGTCGCCGCGACACGCTCCGCGGCGTGGACTTCAACGACGGCACGAACGGCGGGTTCGTCGCCGATTCCGGCGTCTTCGCGGTCTCGCAGGGCATGCTGACCGTCGCCGCCGCCAGCAACACGGGCGATGCCGTCGCCGTCTGGTACGACGACGCGTACCAGACCGTCTACTACGAGCTGTCCGCGAAGATCTCGATGGACAAGCCGACGGGGGGCTGGAAGGCCAACGCGTACGTCATCTTCGACTACTTCGGGCCGATGGACTTCAAGTTCGCCGGCATCGACCAGTCGACGAACAAGCTCGTGATCGGCTACCGCGCGAGCTGGGGCTGGGCGGCCCTCGCGCAGGGAAGCGTCCCGGGCGGCGTGAAGGCGGGCACGTTCTACAACCTCAACGTCATCATCAACGGCCTCGTCGTGACGGTCACCGTCGACGGCAAGAACGCGCTGACGTACACCTTCGCGCCGCGGATGCTCGATGGCGATCAGGTCGCACTCAACCGCGGCATGGTGGGCTTCGGCTCCGATCAGGCGCACGGCCTGTTCGACAACATCGCGCTCACCATCATCGCGCCGGCGATCACGATCGACCGCACCGACTACTTCGAGGGCAGCGGGACGGCCATCACCTCCGATCAGAGCGGCACGTCGGCCCAGACGCGCGCGGGCCGGCTCGACGTGACCGCGGCGAACGGCATCGGGGCGACCCTGGTCGGCTTCGGATCGCCGAACGCGACGCCCGCCGGCGCCGTGCCGCAGTTCGACCCGATGGCCTACGTCGAGCTCGAGGCGACGTTCCGTGCCGTCGGCACGACGGGCTTCGTCTTCGACTGGTACTCGGCGAAGGACCACAAGTTCGTCGCCCTCGACGTCGCCGGGCAACGGATCATCGTCGGGCACGTCTCGGGCAACAGCCGCGTCGTCGACCAGGCGATCGCCCGCACCCTCGTCGCCGGCACCGACTACCTCCTCAACATCGTGCTCAAGGCGACGGTCGTCACGGTGACGCTCAACGGCCAGGTGCTGGCATCCGTCATCTACAACTCGCAGCTCGCCGACGGCAGACAGGGAGTCTTCGGCCTCGGGACGGGCACCGTGGCCTCGGTCGGCGACTACCGGCTGAAGACCGACGAGGCCAAGTACGCCGGCGCGCCCGCGGCCCTGCAGACGGTGTCGATCAACGACGCCACGGTCGCCGAAGGCGCCGCCGGCACGACGAAGACGGTCTCGCTCACCGTGACCCGGTCGTCGTCCGAAGGCTCCCTGACGCTCAGCTACGTGATCGAGGGGGCGCTCGCGGGAGCGTCGGCGACGGCGGGCAGCGACTTCACGGCCCCCGTGGTCATGACCGTCACGTTCGCGCCGGGCCAGACGACCGCGACGATCACCTTCACCATCAAAGGGGATGCGACGGTCGAGCCCAACGAGTCCTTCGTCGTCCGCCTGCAGCCGAACCCGGCCGCGAACCTGCAGCGGTCCGGGGGTGTCGTGACCATCACGAACGACGACTGAGCGCCCGCGCCGCCTTCGCCCGGCCCTGCGGGCTCGTCCGCAGCCCCGCCGGCGCCTCGACGCCCGTTCATCCGCCGCACACGACGCGTCCCCCCTCGCCCTCGCGCTGCGGCGGGTGATCGGGTACCTCCGCCGACCCTTCCGCGAGCCGATACGGATGCCACGAGTGATCGGGCCCCCCGACGACCCCTTTCGCGAGCCGATACAGGTGCGACGAGCCGATACGTCTCGCGCGGTGCGGGGCGTATCGGCTCGTGCGAGGCGTATCGGCTCGCGGAGGGGGATCAGGCCGGCGCGGCGCAGGCCGGCGCGGGCGGGGTCAGGCCGGCGCGGCCGCCGGCTCGATGAGCGACCGGGCAGAGACCGTCCGGCGGCGGGCGACGGCGAGGACGGTCGCGACGAAGCCGAGCACCCCCCAGATCGCGAGGCCCGCGAAGCCCGCTCCGACGCCCGACGCCGTCGTGAGCGCGGCGACCATGCCGTTGTACGCGGGCGCCGTCGGCAGGATCGATGCGATCGACGCCAGCGCCGCCGGCACGGTCGACACGACGCCGGTCGCGATCGCGAACGCGCCGATGAGCGCCGCGATCCACCGGCCCGCGCCGCCGAAGACGGCCACAAGCGCCTGGTTGACGGCGGCGAAGGCGACGCCGGCCGCGATGCACAGCACCGCGAAGATCGACCACTGGCCCCAGTCGTAGTCCGCGGCGATCTGCACGACGCCCGCGACGAGCAGGCCCTGCAGCGCGCCGAGCGCGGCGGCGGGGAGGAACGCGCGCAGCGCAAGCACCGCCGACGGGGCGCGCGAGGCCAGCGATCGCCGCGAGACGGCCTGCAGCGCGACGAAGGTCGCGAGACCGCCGAACCACAGCGCCGCCGTCGCGAGGAGGGGAATCGCGGATGCCCCGAACAGGCTGTTGCCCGTGCCTTCGGCCGCGACGGGATCCGACACGACGTCGGCGAGGCTCTTGGCCTGCGCATCGGTGTAGGTGGGTATCTGCGCGACCGCGGTGTCCAGGCCCGTCGCGAGCTGGCTCGTGCCCGTCGCGAGCTGTGCGACGCCGTCGGCGAGGCTCTGGGCGCCGGTCGCGAGCTGGTCGCCGCCGCCGCTCAGCTGCGACGCACCCGACGCGAGCTGGCGTGCGCCGTCGGCCGACTGGGCCGTGCCCGACTGGAGCTTGTCGAGGCCGTCGGCGAGGCCGCGGGTCCCGTCGGCGGCCTGCGTGAGGCCCGCGCTGGTCTTCGTCATGAGCTCATCGATGCCGCTAGCGGTGGGCGCCGCGTAGCCGTTGGCGTAGCCGGCGTTCGTCGCGGCCGTGACGGCATCCTGTGCAGCAGTGCCTGCGCTCTGTGCGAGCGAGCCCACGCTCGCCGCAGCCGCAGTCACCTGGTCGCAGTAGGCCTGGCTCGCACCGGAGGCGGTGCAGCTCGCGGCGAGGCCGCCCATCGTCTGCACGAGAGCGCCGGCCGACTGCGCGACACCGCCTACCTCCTTGGCGACCTTCTCTGTGTCGCTCGCCGCCGTCGCGGCGTAGCTCGCCGAGGCGTTCGCGGCATCCTTCAGCTGCTGGTTCTGCACCCCCGCCGCGGCCTGGTCGAGGCCCGTGCCGATCTCACGCGCTCCGCCCGCGGCGCCCCCGATGCCCGCCGCGATCTGGTCGAGTCCGCCCGCGAGTGACGTCGCGCCCGTCGAGAGCGAGCCCGCGCCGTCGGCGAGCTGCGTCGCCCCGCTCGGGAGCTGCGCAGCGCCGTCGGCGGCCTGCTGCGCGCCCGTCGCGAGCTGCTGCGCGCCGGTGGCGGCCTCCCCGAGCTTGTCGTTCAGGGTCGTGAACCCGAGGAAGACGTTCTCGAGGTAGACCTGCGAGAGCTGCTGCCCCATGAGGCTCGCGGCGGCCTGCGTCACCTGCGCGGTGATGGCGTCGTCGACGACGAGCGAGTCGGGCGCAGTCTTGACCTGGATCGTCGCCTGCTCGGGCGTCTCACCAGGCTGCGTCGAGGTCGCGGCGGCCGAGAAGTTCGACGGGATCGTGATGACGGCGTCGTAGGTGCCGTCGGCGAGGCCCGCCGCGGCGTCGTCGGCGTTCGACAGCGTCCAGGTGAGGTTGCTGTCGACGTCGTCGGACCCTTCGACGAGCCCTGCCGTCAGCTGACGGCCGAGGGGCACCATCTGGTCGTTGATCGTGACGGGCTCGTCCTCGTTCACGATGGCGGCGTTGATCGAGTCGAGCCGCTCGGCCGGATTGTAGAGCGACGCGACGAGGATGCCGCCGATCACGACGGGAAGCAGCAGGACGCCGATGAGCGTCAGCCACGTGACAGGACGGCGCGAGCGCGCGCGTTCGATGGGGAGGCTCATCGGGTCACCTCGGAGGGGGAGAGGGTGGAAGGTCGGGTCAGGTCGATCGCGGTGGCCGGGGGCCTGCCCGCGTCGGCCAGGAGGCTCTGCGCCGTGGCGGCGTCGATCGCCGCGATGACCAGAGCAGTGGATGCCGCATCCCGGAGCATCCCGGCGGCTTGAGTGCGCTGCGCCAGCGTCAGCACGTCGACGCCGTCGACGACGACGAGCGACGTGCGTCCCTTGAGTGCCTGGCGCAGCTCGTCGAGCGGGTCGGGCGCACCCCAGAGGAGGGCGACGCCGACGTGTGCGCGCACCCACGCGGAGCGTTCGGGCAGCAGGTGCCCCGCGACGCGCAGGCGACCGCCGGTCGGGGCGACGCGGCCCGCGATCGCGAGGAGCAGCGCTCGGCCCTCCGCCGCGACGGGCGAGGTCACGATGAGCGACTCGCGCGGCTCGAGCGTGAGCGAGACGTCGCGTACGAGGGCACGGTCGTCGGCCGCGATCTCGAGGTCCTCCGCGACGACGACGGCCGTCGAGTCCTCGCCGGGCCAGTCGGCGAGCGCGAGCTCGCGCTCGACCGCCTCGCCCTCGATGTCGAAGTGGGGGAGTGCCCGATCGAGCCACTTCGGGAACCACCAGGCCTTGGCGCCGAGCAGGGCCATGACGGCGGGCACGAGCGTCATGCGCACGAGGAAGGCGTCGATCGCGATGCCGACCGCGAGGCCGAGCGCGATGGGCTTGATCGACGTGTCGCCCTCGGGGATGAACGCCGCGAACACGGCGAACATGATGACGGCGGCGGCCGTCACGACGCGCGCCGAGGCGCGGAAGCCGGAACGCACGGCACCCACGGCGGTCGGGCGGTCGTCGACGCCGCCCTGCGCGCGACGCTTGTGCACGTAGTCTTCGCGCATCCGCGAGACGAGGAAGACCTCGTAGTCCATCGCGAGGCCGAACAGCACGCCCATGAGGATGATCGGCATGAAGCTGATGACGGGCCCCGTCTTGGCGACGTGGAGCAGGTCGGCGCCGACGCCGTGCTCGAAGACGAGCGCGATGACGCCGAATGCCGCGGCGACCGAGAGGAGGTAGCCGACGGCCGCCTTGATCGGCACCCAGATCGACCGGAAGACGATCATGAGCAGCACGAGCGACAGGCCCACGACGAAGATGCCGAAGGGCAGCAGCGCCGCCCCGAGCCGGTCGGAGATGTCGATCGCGACAGCGGTGAAGCCGGTCACCTTGAGGTCGACGCCGTACTTGTCGAGCCACTCGTCGTGGTGCGCGCGGAGCTCCCGCACGAGGTCGGCGGTGGCGGGGTCGTCGGGGGCGGTCTCGGGCACGAGCTGCACGATGCCGGTGTCGGCGGTCTGGTTGGGCGTCGCGAGGGCGACGGCCTTCACACCGTCGATCTTCTCGACAGCCTTGCCCAGGTCTTCCATGAGGCCCAGCGGGTCGGTCGAGGTGACGATCGTGCCCGTCAGGATGAGCGGTCCGTTGAAGCCGGGGCCGAAGTGCTCCGACGTGAGGTCGTACGCCTGGCGCGCCTCGCTCGTGGTGGGCTGCATGCCCGCGTTCGGCAGGGCGAGCCGCAGGCTCGCGGCCGGGATCGCGAGGAGGCCGAGTCCGAGCACGACCGCGATGGTCGTGACGATGGGATGCCGCGTCACGCCGTCGACCCACCAGCCGGCGAAGCCGCGCCTGGCCTTGGGTGCAGCCTGTGCGGCGCGAGACGAGGGGACGGCCTCGCCTTCCTCGGCGGCAGCGGCCTCGGCCCTGGCATCGTGCCGGCGCTTCCGCTTCCACCCGACGACGCGTCCCTTGGCGAAGCCCAGCAGCGCGGGCGTCAGCGTCACCGCGACGAGCACCGCGATGGCGACGGCGACGGAGGCCGCGATGCCCATCGTCGTGAGGAAGGGGATGCCGGCGAACGAGAGGCCGATGAGCGCGATGAGCACCGTGACGCCCGCGAAGACGACGGCCGACCCGGCCGTGCCCGTGGCGCGCGCCGCCGACTCCTCCGGCTCCGTGCCGGAGCGCACTTGATCCTGATGTCGCGCGACGATGAACAGCGCGTAGTCGATGCCGACGGCGAGCCCGAGCATGATCGCGAGAAGGGGAGTCGTCGACGAGATCGACGCGAACGCCGTCGAGACGAGGATGAGCGAGATCGCGAGGGCGACGCCGATGAGGGCGCTCACGAGGGGGAACCACGCGACGACGAGCGAGCGGAACGTGACGATGAGCACGAACAGCGCGACGAGCACACCGACGGCCTCGATGATCGAGATCGCCGGCACCGACTGCGAGAAGAGGTCGCCGCCGATGGCGACCTGAGAGCCGTCGGGCAGGGCGCTTTCGAGGTCGGCGCTGATGGCGTGCAGCTCGTCCTTCGTCTCGGGCGTGACGTCGGTGGCTTGCCCGTCGAACTGCAGGCGGATGATCGCGGCGCTCTCGTCGTCCGAGACGAGACCCGACACCATCTCGTTGAAGGGGTCGGTCACGGCCAGTACGCCGTCGAGGTCTTCGAGGTCGGAGACGGCCTTCTCGATCTCCGACTTGTACGGGTCGTCGGCGACGCTGTCGCCGTCGGCCGCCACGACCACGAGCTGCGCGCTCGTGCCGCTGGCCTGCGGGAACGACCGGCTGAGCTGCTCGAGACCGGCCTGGGCCTCGGTGCCCGGGATCGAGAATGAGTTGTCGGTCCCCTTCATGAAGATCGCCGCGCTGCCGCCGGCGATGCCGAGCAGGAGCAGCCACGCGACGAGGACGCGCCATCCATGACGGTACGACCAGCGCCCGAGCGCGTAGAGGAGAGTGGACACGGAGCCTCCGAACTGACGGTCAGACTGTCTCGATACGCCGCTGTATCCGATACATAGATGTATCGTAGGGAGGCAGGCGGACGCAAGGCTGAACGTCCGGTGTGAGAATCAGTGCGAGGAGAAGACGTGACCGATGTCGTGACGACGCGGCGCAGAGACGTCACGCGGCAGCGTCTGCTGGACGCCGCCGCGGAGGTGTTCGCCGAGGTGGGCCTCGACGCGGCATCCGTCGAGGCCATCTGCGAGCGCGCGGGCTTCACCCGCGGCGCGTTCTACTCCAACTTCGAGACGAAGGAGGAGCTCTTCCTCGAGCTCGCCGGCATCGTCTCGCGTGAGCGGGTCGCGGCGGTGCGCACGCGCGTCGACGAGCTCGAACGCCAAGGCGCGTTCGCGGATGCCGCCACCGACGCCTTCTCGGTCATCCAGAAGGTGCTCGACATCGCTTCCGACGACCGGCTCGGCGTGCTCCTCATGAGCGAGATCCGCATCCACGCGCTGCGCAACGCGCAGCTCGCCACCGCGTACCTCGCGCAGGAGCAGGAGATGATCAGCAGCGTCGCGCAGATCATCGCCGACATCGGCCGCACGAGCGCGCTGACCTTCCGGGTCGATGCGGAGGAGGCGGCGCGCCTCATGATCACCGTGTGGGAGGGTGCTTCGGTGCGCTCGGCCATGGCGGGGGTCGACTACAACGAGATGTGCCGGCGCACCAACGAGGAGATCGCGCGCGTCGCGCAGCTCATCATCGAGCCGCGCTGAAGCTCGCCGCGCCTCCGGTCAGCCCCGCGCCTCGAGCAGGGCGTGGCACCGCGCGAGGCGGTCGAGCCACCATTCCTGTCGATCGGCGGATGCCTCGAGCGCATCGAGCTGCGCGGGATCCGGGCTGATCCGGCCGACGGGCAGCAGGCCCGCGCGCGGTGTCAGCGGCGGGACGGCGACATCCGCCGTGAAGAGGGATGCCGTCCCCAGGCCGCAGTCGTAGTCGAGGTCGGGGAGCGCGGCCGCCAGCGCGACTCCCATCGCGAGCCCGACCGAGGTGTCGAGGGCGCTCGACACGACGGCGGGAAGGCCCGCCTCCGCGACGATCTCGAGCGCTCGCCGCACGCCGCCGAGGGGCTGCGCCTTGACGACCAGGAGGTCGGCGGCGCCGGCGCGTGCGACGGCGACGGGATCCGACGCCTTGCGCACGCTCTCGTCTGCCGCGATCGGCACGCCCATGTACTTCACCCGCCGGCGCAGCTCGGCGAGCTCGTCGACGCCGGCGCACGGCTGCTCGACGTACTCCAGGTCGAACTCGGCGAGCGCGTGCACGGCGTGCTCGGCCTCATCGAGGTTCCACGCGCCGTTCGCGTCGATGCGCACGCGGCCTTCCGCCCCGAGCGCCTCGCGCACGGCGCGCACGCGCGCGATGTCGTCGGCGAGCGACTGCCCGCGCTCGGCGACCTTGACCTTCGCGGTCCGGCAGCCGTCGAAGCGCGCGAGCACCTGGGGGACGGATGCCGCGGCCACGGCCGGCACGGTCGCGTTGACGTGGATCTCGGAGCGGACGGGCTCGGGCCGCGGCATCCATGCGTCCTCGATCGCCGCGGCGAGCCAGGTCGCCGACTCGGCGTCGTCGTACTCGGCGAAGGGGGAGAACTCGCTCCATCCCTCCGGCCCCTCGAACAGGACGGCCTCGCGCACGTCGACGCCGCGGAACCGCGTCGCCAGGGGAAGGGCGACGACGCGAGCCGACGCCATGATCTCGACCAGCGGGGGTGTCTCCACCCGGCCATCCTGCCACCCCGGACCCGGTCCCCGAGTTTGTCGAGGGTGCGCGTCGACTCACGATAATGTGCTCTTGCCAATAGTGTGTGACACACAGTACAGTGTGATTCATGACCGAGACCGAAGCACTCGAGACGCACCTCCAGGAGCTGCGTCGCGGCACCGTCGTCCTGGCGTGCCTGCGCCTCCTCGAGCAGCCCGGCTACGGCTACGGCCTCCTCGAAGAGCTCGACGCACGCGGGTTCGACACCGACGCCAACACCCTGTACCCCCTGCTGCGCCGTCTGGAGAAGCAGGGGCATCTCGTGAGCGAGTGGAACACCGACGAGGCCCGGCCCCGCAAGTTCTACCGCACGAGCACCGCGGGAGCCCGCCTGGCCGCCGCCCTCACCACCGACTTCCGCGCGATCGCCGCCGCGATCGACGCACTCCCCGCGAAGGACCCGTCATGACCTCCACCTCGACCCTCACCGACCGCTACGTCGACGCCGCGATGCGCGGCGTTCCCGAGAAGCAGCGGGCCGACCTCGCGGCCGAGCTGCGCGGCTCGATCGCCGATCAGATCGACGCCCGTATCGAGGCGGGGGAGCCCGCCCAATCGGCCGAGCGCGAAGTGCTCATCGAACTCGGCGACCCCGACAAGCTCGCGGCCGGCTACCTCGAGCGCCCGCTGTGGCTCGTGGGCCCGCGCTACTACCTCGACTGGTGGCGGTTGCTCAAGCTGCTCTGGGCCATCGTCCCGGTGTGCGCGGCGTTCGGCGTCGCGCTCGGTCAGACGCTCGCCGGCGCGAGCTTCGGCGAGATCGTCGGGTCGGTCGTGGGCGTCGTCATCGCCGTCATCGTCCACGTGGCGTTCTGGGTGACGCTCGTCTTCGTGATCCTCGAGCGGACGGGCCACGAGACGATGGACCCGGCGCCCTGGACGCCCGATCGCCTCCCCGAGCCGAAGGCCTCGGGTGCCGGCTTCGGCGACATGATCGCTTCGCTCGTGTTCCTCGCGATCGGCGTGGGCGCCGTGCTGTGGGACCACTTCGTCGGCTGGCCGGTCGGCGGCGGCGAACGCCTGCCGTTCCTCGATCCGGGCCTCTGGCCCTGGTGGATCGCTGCCCTGTTCGTCGTCATGGCGCTCGAGGCGATCCTCGCGGTCACGGTCCACGCTCGCGGACGCTGGACGATGGGCCTCGCGGCCGGCAACGCCGTGATCAACGTCGTGTTCGCGGTCGCCGCGCTGTGGCTGCTGGCCGGCGGTCGGCTCGTCAACCCTGACTTCTTCCCGACCGTCATCCCCGAGGATGCCGCCGAAGTCGCCGGCATCCTGGGAATCATCCTCGGCTTCGTCATCGGGGGCGTCGCCATCTGGAGCTCGATCGACGCCTTCCTCAAGGCCCGCCGCGCCCGCTGACTGGGCCGCCGAGGTCTCGGCAACACGGCTCGGGTCCCCAAGGTGTCCGCCTCCGATGGGTTTGGGGCGCGTCTGGGGTTCGACACGCCGCGGCCGGAGGCGTGTCGTCGCTGGAGTCCGCCCCGAACCCGCCGATTCGGCGGACCCGCCCCGCCACAGGCCGAGGTCTCGCGTCCGACCCGAGGCATCCCGCGCCCGCCTTAGGCTGAGCCGCATGCCTCTCCTCGACACCCCGGTCCGGCTCGGCGTCCAGCTCCAGCCGCAGCACGTGACCTATCCGCAGCTCCGCGACGCCGTGCTCCGCCTGGAAGACCTCGGCGTCGACATCCTGTTCAACTGGGACCACTTCTACCCGCTGTCGGGAGACCGCGACGGGCTGCACTTCGAGTCGTGGACGATGCTGGGCGCGTGGGCCGAGCAGACCGAGCGGGTGGAGTTCGGCGCGCTCGTCAACTGCAACAGCTACCGCAACCCCGACCTGCAGGCCGACATGGCCCGCACGATCGACCACATGTCGGCGAAGAACGGGGGTGCGGGCCGCTTCATCTTCGGCACGGGCGCCGGCTGGTTCGAGCGCGACTACGACGAGTACGGCTACGAGTTCGGCACGCCCGGCACGCGGCTGAACGACCTCGCCGACGGGCTCGCCCGCATCACAAGGCGTTGGGACAAGCTCAACCCGGCGCCCACCCGCCGCATCCCGATCCTCATCGGCGGTTCGGGCGAGCAGAAGACGCTGCGCCTCGTCGCGCGTCACGCCGACATCTGGCACAGCTTCGTCGGACCCGACCACCTCCCCGCCAAGCTCGAGGTCATCGAGCGCTGGGCCGAGCAGGAGGGGCGCGACACGTCCGATCTCGTCGTCTCGAACGAGCTCCAGCGCCGCGACGAGGCATTCGCCGACAAGCTCTACGACGCGGGCGTGCGCCTGTACACGTTGGGCTTCGGCGGCCCCGACTACGACTACGACCGCGTGCGGGCGTGGCTGCGCTGGCGCGACGCCAAGAACGCGTGACCCCCAACCCGTGAGCCTCCACCGGACTGCCCAGAGCGCGGGTGCCACCCGCGTTCTCGGCAGTCCCGTGGAGGCTCAGCGTGCCCGCGGTCGCGGGGCGTCATGAAAAGGGGTGGCCCGCGCCACCGTCGGTAAAATCGCTCGGATGAGCACCGCCCCCGCCCCGCGCTTCGCCCTCGACATCGAGGGCGTGCCGCGCCCGGCGCGGGCGCAGGCGCTGCTCGACGCCGTCACCACGCGCGTCGTCATCGCCGACGGCGCGATGGGCACGATGCTGCAGCGGTACGAGCCCACGCTCGACGACTACCAGCAGCTCGAGGGCTGCAACGAGATCCTCAACGTGTCGCGCCCCGACATGATCGCGGCGATCCACGACGACTACCTCGCTGTCGGCATCGACGCCGTCGAGACGAACACGTTCGGCGCGAACTGGTCGAACCTCGGCGACTACGGCATCGAGGACCGCATCGCCGAGCTCGCCGAAGCCGGCGCCCGCATCGCGCGCGAGCGCGTCGAGGCCGCCGAAGCCGCCGATGGACGGATGCGCTGGGTGCTCGGGTCGATCGGCCCGGGCACGAAGCTCCCGAGCCTCGGACACACCACCTACGACAACCTCAAGCAGACCTTCGCCGAGCAGGCCGAGGGCCTCATCGACGGCGGCGCCGACGCGTTCCTGGTGGAGACGAGCCAGGACCTCCTGCAGACCAAGGCCGCGATCAACGGATGCCGCCAGGCGATCGTGGCCCGCGGCACCCGGCTGCCGATCTTCGTCGAGGTCACCGTCGAGACGACCGGCACGATGCTCATGGGCTCGGAGATCGGCGCGGCGCTCACGGCCCTCGCGCCGCTCGGCGTCGATGCGATCGGCCTCAACTGCGCCACCGGCCCCGCCGAGATGAGCGAGCACCTCCGGCACCTGTCGAAGCACTCGCCCGTGCCCGTCGCGTGCATGCCCAACGCGGGCCTGCCGATCCTCACAGCCGACGGCGCGCATTACCCCCTGACCCCCGACGAGCTGGCACACGCGCACGAGCAGTTCGTGCGCGAGTTCGGGCTGGGCCTGGTCGGTGGATGCTGCGGCACGACCCCCGAGCACCTGAAGGCCGTCGTCGACCGGCTCCGGCCGCTCGCGCTCGCGGACGCGCGTCAGCCCGTCGCGGAGCCGGGTGTGGCATCCCTGTATCAGCACGTGTCCTTCGATCAGGATGCCTCGTACCTCGCCATCGGCGAGCGCACCAACGCCAACGGCTCGAAGGCCTTCCGCGAGGCGATGCTCGAGGAGCGCTGGGACGACTGCGTCGAGATCGCCCGCAACCAGATCCGCGTCGGCGCGCACCTGCTCGACGTGTGCGTCGACTACGTGGGCCGGGACGGCGTCGCCGACGTGCGCGAGATCGTGTCGCGCTTCGCTTCGGCATCCACTCTTCCGCTCGTCATCGACTCGACGGAGCCCGCCGTCATCGCGGCGGGGCTCGAGCTCATCGGCGGGCGGCCCGTCGTCAACTCCGTCAACTACGAAGACGGCGACGGCCCGAGATCGCGCTTCGGCCGCATCATGCCGCTCGTCAAGGAGCACGGCACCGCCGTCGTCGCGCTCACGATCGACGAGCACGGGCAGGCGCGCACGACCGAGGGCAAGGTGCGCATCGCGTCGCGCCTCATCGACTCCCTCGTCGGGGAGTGGGGCCTGAGCGTCTCGGACATCATCGTCGACTGCCTCACCTTCCCGATCGCGACGGGTCAGGAGGAGACGCGCCGTGACGCGATCGAGACGATCGAGGCGATCCGGGCGATCAACGCGAAGTATCCCGGCATCCACACGACGCTCGGTGTCTCGAACGTGTCGTTCGGCCTCAATCCCGCTGCCCGCATGGTGCTCAACTCGGTGTTCCTGCACGAGGCGGCAGAGGCGGGCCTGGACTCCGGCATCATCGACGCCGCCAAGATCGTGCCGCTCGCCTCGGTGCCCGAAGAGCAGCGCAAGGTGGCTCTCGACCTCGTGTGGGACCGCCGCGAATACGACGCCGACGGCGCCGTGACGTACGACCCGCTCTCGACGATGCTCGACCTGTTCGCGGGCGTCGACACGGCGGCCCTGCGCGACCAGCGCGCCGCCGAGCTGGCGGCGCTCCCGGTGGGCGAGCGCCTCGAGCGGCGCATCATCGACGGCGAGGCGAAGGGGCTCGAGGCCGACCTCGACCTCGCCCGCGAGGGGGGCCTTTCCGCCCTCGACATCATCAACGTGCACCTCCTCGAGGGCATGAAGGTCGTCGGCGAGCGCTTCGGCTCGGGCGAGATGCAGCTGCCGTTCGTGCTGCAGTCCGCCGAGGTGATGAAGACGGCGGTCGCCCTGCTCGAGCCGTACATGGAGAAGGCGGATGCCTCGGGCAAGGGCCGCATCGTGCTGGCGACCGTCCGCGGCGATGTGCACGACATCGGCAAGAACCTCGTCGACATCATCCTCACGAACAACGGCTACGACGTCGTCAACCTCGGCATCAAACAGCCGATCGCCGACATCATCGCGGCGGCGGAGGAGCACAAGGCCGACGTCATCGGCATGTCGGGCCTGCTCGTGAAATCGACGGTCGTCATGAAGGAGAACCTCGAGGAGCTGCGGTCACGGGGTCTCGGCACCAAGTGGCCCGTCATCCTCGGCGGCGCCGCCCTGACGCGCGCCTACGTCGAAGACGACCTCGCCTCGCTGTTCGACGGCGAGGTGCGCTACGCCCGCGACGCGTTCGAAGGCCTTGCGCTCATGGAACCGCTGGTCAAGATCGCGCGGGGCGCCTCGGTGGACGAGGTGGGCCTCCCGCCGCTGAAGAAGCGCCACCATCACAAGCATTCGAAGCTCCAGCTGACCGAGCCCGAGGCGATGCCGGCGCGCTCGGACGTGGCATCCGACAATCCCGTACCCGCACCGCCCTTCTGGGGCACGCGCATCGTGCGCGGCGTCGCGCTCGCCGACTACGCCGCGTTCCTCGACGAGCGCGCGACCTTCATGGGTCAGTGGGGTCTCAAGCCCGGACGCGGCGAGGGCGGCAAGACCTATGAGGAGCTCGTCGAGCTCGAGGGCCGGCCGCGGCTGCGCTACTGGCTCGACCGCATCCTCGGCGAGGGCATGCTCGACCCGTCGATCGCGTACGGCTACTTCCCGGTCGTGTCCGAGGGCGACGACCTCGTCGTGCTGAACCACGGCGACGACCCTGCCGGCGTGCTCGGCGTGCCCGGTCTGCTCGCCCCTGACGGCGGCTCGGGCGAGGTGGGCGCCGAGCGGCTGCGCTTCACGTTCCCGCGGCAGCGGCGCGACCGGCACCTGTGCCTGTCCGACTTCGTCCGCTCGCGCGAGTCGGGGCAGGTCGACGTCCTGCCGATCCAGCTCGTGACGGCCGGCGCCCACATCGACTCCGTGACGGCCGAGCTCTTCGCCGGCAACCACTACCGCGACTACTACGAGCTCAACGGCCTCGTGATGCAGCTGACGGAGGCGCTCGCCGAGTTCTGGCACGCCCGCATCCGCTCCGAGCTCGGCTTCGCCGACGAGGATCCGACCGACACCGCGGGCCTGTTCAAGCTCGAATACCGCGGCGCGCGCTTCTCGCTCGGCTACCCCGCGTGCCCCGACATGGAGGACCGCCGCAAGGTCGTCGAGCTGCTGCGCCCCGAGCGCATGGGCGTCGAGCTGAGCGAGGAGCTGCAGCTGCACCCGGAGCAGTCGACCGACGCCTTCGTCTTCCACCACCCCGAGGCGAAGTACTTCTCGGTCTGACCGGCGCCGCCGCAAGGCATCCCCTCCAGAACAGGAGGTTCGGCCGAGTCAAGCCGATTCGGCGTGGGAACGTCCTGTCGTCGCGGATGCTCCTGTTCCGGCAAGGCGCCGAGGAGGGATGGATGCCGCAGCGCGGAGCGGCTTCGCGCGGCGCAGCGCACTCAGCACGGGCCCGCCGATGACCACGATGCCGACGACCGTCGTGATGGCGCGGAGGGTGTCCCAGCTGAGCGTCGAGGTGACGAGCGAGTACAGCAGGAAGTTCGACAGGTTCAGCGTGATCGGGCCGCCGGCGACGTAGGAGATGTCCGTGCCGAAGCCGACCGCGAACGGCCAGTACCAGAAGTTCATGACGAGCCCGAACGCGTACGACGCGAGCACGCCGTAGACGCTCAGCATCGCGAGTTCCGCGCGCCGCGACAGGCCTCGGGGCAGGAGCCCTGCGCCGGCCCCGACCCACGCGCACGCGAACATCTGGAACGGCGTCCACGGTCCGAACGTTCCCGTCACGAGCGTCGAGAGGGCGATCGTGGCCATGCCCAGCAGCATCCCGAACCGGGCGCCGAACGCGCGCCCCGCGAGGATGAGCAGGATGAACACGGCCTCGACTCCGCCGACGCCCGTGCTCGCGATGCGCACGGCGGCGCCGATCGCGGCGAGCGTGCCGAGCAGCGCGAGGAAGTGCGCCGACCGCACCGTGCCGTCGAGCGTCGCGACGACGACGATGGCGGCGAGCGGTGCGAGTGCGAGCGCGGCGACGGGCACGGCGGCCTGGGCCTCCGCCGGCACGGCGCTCGCGACGAGCGGCCAGCAGAACGCGGTCAGCGCGACGACGTTTGCCACGACGAGCGCGACCAGCGCGGGGACGCGGCGGCGCCGCGGCGAGGGCACGCTCGCCGACGGGATCGGGCGCGTCTCTTGCTGTCCATAGCCCGTGTTCTCGCCGAGAGCCTGTGGTGCGCACGTGCATTCCGTGGGCGCTCGGTCACAGCACGGGCTCTGGACGACAGGAGCGTCGGGAGCGACTGCGCCGGGAGCGACGGCGGCGCCGGGAGCGACTGCGCCGGGAGCGACTGCGCCGGGAGCGACGGCGGCGCCGGGAGCAGCTGCGGCGTCGGGAGCGGCCGCGCCGTCGGGAGCGGCCGCGGCGGGGCTTGCCGCCGCGGCGGACAGCACGCCCGAGCGCATCGACACGATCCGGTCGGCACCCGCCGCGATCTCGGGCTCGTGCGAGGCGACGAGCACGGCGGCGCCGTGATCGGCGAGCGACGTCAGGGCCGACCACACCAGCTCCCGCGCCGCGGGGTCGAGGCCGCGCGTCGGCTCGTCGACGAGAAGCGCGGCAGGCGAACCGGCGAGCTGGATCGCGAGGGCCAGGCAGCGCCGCTCGCCCGCCGAGAGGTCGCGGGGATGCCGCGCCAGGCGTGCCGCGAACTCCGCACTGTCCGGTTCGAGGCCGAGGAACCGGGCGAAGCGCGATGCGGTCGCGCCGGGCTCGCGCGCACGGCGGTCGGCTCGAGCGCACTCCGCCGCCACGGTGTCGGCGACGAAGAGGTCGTCGGAGGCGTCCGGCACGAGGGCGACGCGTCCCGAGGCCTCGACACGCGCCGCGGAGCCCGGCACGGCCAGCGCGGCGAGCAGGCTCGACTTTCCTGCACCGTTGGGCCCTGTGAGGGCGACGAACTCGCCGGCGCGCAGGTCGAGGCTCGCGCCGTCGACGGCGACGACTCCGCGGTGCTGCACCGTGACGCCGGACGCCAGCAGGACGATCGGGCCATCGGTGCGAGGCTCACGCCGCACCCGGCCGCGCATCGGCAGCGGCGCGCCGAGCCCCTCGCTCACCTCGCCGTCCACGATCCGCAGCCGCACGTCGGCGACGCTGGCGAGCGCCTCGACGCGATGCTCGGCCACGACGACGCAGAGGCCGGCCTCGTGGGCCAGGGCGTCGAGGAGCCCCGCGATGCGCAGGCGCGCAGCGGTGTCGAGGTCGGCGAGCGGCTCGTCGACCAGCAGCAGGATCGGCTGCTCCACGATCGCCGCCGCGATCGCGACGAGCGTCGCCTCGCCGGCCGACAGCCCGCGCGTGGGGCGGTCGAGGAGCGCCGAGATGCCGACCCGGGAGGCCACCTCGGCAACGCGCGCCGCGACGATCACGCGAGCGACGCCGCGCAGCTCGAGGGCGAGTCCGATCTCGTCGCGCACGAGCTCCGTCGCGAACGCCTCGCGGGGATGCTGCGGCACGAACCCGACGAGCCGCGACAGGTCGCGCGGCGGCGCCGCCTCCCGCGCGTGGCCGGCGACGAGCATCCGGCCCGTCATCCAGCCGCCGTCGACGTGCGTGTGCAGGCCGGCGATCGCGCGGAGCAGCGTCGACTTGCCGGAGCCGGTCGGCCCGGAGATGAGCGTCAGGGAGCCCGTGCCCAGCGCGAGGGTCCCCACCTGCAGGGCGGGTCCGAAGCCCACGGCGACGTCCTTCGTCGAGACGGGTGCGAAGCAGTCGCCGTCGAGCGCCCGTCCCGCGAGTCCGCGCAGCTCGAGCGCCGCGGCGACGCCTGCGGCCCGCTCCAGCGTGCGCTGCAGGAGCGGTGCGAGCAGCCGCACCCCGCCTCGCTCGCCGCGGAGCCGCTGCGCGAACCGCACCGACCGCGACGCGTCGGCCAGCGACGGGAGCGTCGCCCACGCGATCGCGACCGCCCGGGCGACGCCGCTCAACGGGCCGCGTCGGGCGCCGCGCACGAACAGCCTCGGCAGATCGACGAGCGCGTTCACGACGCCGAAGGCGAGGATCGTCAGCGCGATCGGGAAGGCGCTGGCCGCGGCATCCCACAATCCTCCCGTCGTGACGGGACCGAACAGCACGACGTGCGCGAACGGCGGAGGCAGCCGCACCGATGGCAGGTCGAGCAGCAGGGCTCCCGACCCGTCGGCGCCGTGGAAGAGGACGCGATAGACGACCCGGACCGCCACGAACGTCGCCGCGAGAGCCGCGGCGGCACGCAGGGGTCCGGGTCTGAGAGTCACGGTGTCGCGGTGGGGGAGGCGGGCAGGCCGTTGAGGGTGAACAGCAGGGCGAGGCCCTCGCCCGGCTTCAGCTGGAGGGTCGAGAGGCCCTCCTGGGCGTATTCCCACTCGCCGCCCGACGGCTGCACCCACATCGACCAGTACGCGAACGCGGCCGGCATCCCCTCGCACTTCTCGAAGTAGTCGCTGCCGTCGGGGTTCTTCAGAGCCTGGTCCTCCGCGGGCACGCCGTTGACGCGGCACACGACCTGATCGCCGTACTGCGTCGTCCCTGCGGTCGTGACGTGGGCCTCGGCGAGCGCGTCGGTCGCGGCGATGGTCTTGTCGGTCGCGACGCACGTCGAGGTCGACGGGTCATCGGCGAGGTCGAGGGCGCTGGCGTCCACGACGACCGTGACGCCCGCGCACCCGCTCGACGCGGCGGAAGGCGACGCCGACTCGGTCGGGGTCTGCGAGCACGCGGCGAGGGCGAGCAGGAGGACGGCGGCGGCAGAGCTGGCGGCGAAGATGCGAAGCGGTGAGGTCACCCCTCCAGGCTAGGGTCCTGTCCGGTCGAGCGCCTGCCTTGTGACGCCCGGCCGCGACCGGCTCGCCGTAGGCTGGCGCGGTGAGCGTTTCCGAGCTGTTCGACGAGGCGGAGTGGCGGCCGGCCCCCGGCGCCGAGGGATACACCGACATCACGGCGCACGTGTCGACCGACGGACGCATCGCCCGCATCGCCTTCGACCGCCCCGAGGTGCGCAACGCCTTCCGCCCGCACACCGTCGACGAGCTGTACCGGGCGCTCGACCAGGCGCGGCAGGACCCGAAGATCGGCGTCGTGCTGCTCACGGGCAACGGCCCGAGCCCGAAGGACGGCGGCTGGGCGTTCTGCTCGGGCGGTGATCAGCGCATCCGCGGCCGCGACGGCTACAAGTACTCGGACACCGATGCGGTCACGGATCCGGCTCGGGCCGGGCGACTGCACATCCTCGAGGTGCAGCGCCTCATCCGCTTCATGCCCAAGGTCGTCATCGCCGTCGTGCCGGGCTGGGCCGCAGGTGGCGGGCACTCGCTGCACGTCGTGTGCGACCTGACGATCGCGAGCGCCGAGCACGGCCGCTTCAAGCAGACCGACGCCGACGTGGGCAGCTTCGACGCGGGCTACGGCTCGGCGTACTTCGCCCGGCAGATCGGGCAGAAGTTCGCGCGCGAGGTCTTCTTCCTCGCCGAGGAGTACTCGGCGCAGCGCGCGTACGAGATGGGTGCCGTCAACCGCGTCGTGCCGCACGCCGATCTCGAGCGCGACGCCGTTGCGATGGCCCGGACGATCCTCACGAAGAGCCCGACCGCGGTCCGCATGCTCAAGTACGCCTTCAACGCCGTCGACGACGGGCTCGTCGGCCAGCAGGTGTTCGCCGGCGAGGCGACGCGCCTCGCCTACGGCACCGACGAGGCCGTCGAGGGCCGCGATGCGTTCCTCGAGAAGCGCGAGCCCGATTGGGCCCCGTACCCATGGCAGTACTGATTCCCCGCGAGAGCTCGCGAATGTCACGCCGCGCAGGCGCGGGCATGACCTCCCGGGCGCAGGCGGCGGCAGGATGAAGCTCGAGCCCGTCGACGGCGACGACCCGCGCGACATCCTCCGTGGGCTGCGCTCGGCGATCCACGGCGCCGGACCCGCCCTCGGGCTCGGCATGGTCAGCGCCGTCCCCGGCACGGTCCGCGCGGGCACCGCCGTCGTCGTGACGACGTCGGGGTCGACGGGCGTGCCGAAGAGCGTCATCCTGAGCCGCGACGCCCTCACCGCGAGCGCGCTCGCGACCTTCGCGCGCATCGGCGAGGGGGCGTGGCTGCTCGCCCTCCCGGCGAGCTACGTCGCGGGCCTGCAGGTGCTCGTGCGCGCCATCGTCGCCGACCGTGAGCCCGCCATCGTCAGCGGGTCCTTCACCCCGCAGTCGTTCACCGCCGCCGCGCTCACGATGGCGTCGAGCATGCACGGCGTGCGGGTGCCGACCTACACGTCGCTCGTGCCGGCGCAGCTGTCACGGCTGCTCGAGGCCGCCGAGGAGGATCGCTCCGTCGCGGCGGCGCTCCGCTCGTTCGAGGCCATCCTCGTCGGGGGTCAAGCGCTCCCTCCCGTCGTGCTCGAGCGCGCCCAGGCCGCCGGTGCCCGCATCGTCCGCACCTACGGGTCGACTGAGACGAGCGGCGGCTGCGTCTACGACGGGCGACCGCTCGACGGTGTCGGCATCCGCATCGTCGACGGCGAGGTGCAACTGTCCGGGCCCACGCTCGCCGACGGCTACCTCGGGCAGCCGGAGATGACGGATGCCGCGTTCCGCGCCGACCGCGCAGGCCGCCGGTGGTACCGCACGGGCGACGCGGGGCTGCTCGAAGACGGGGTGCTGCGCGTCAAGGGTCGCATCGACAACGTCATCGTGTCGGGTGGCATCAACATCTCCCTCGACCGCGTCGAGCGCATCGTGCGATCGGTGCCGGGCCTGTCGGGTGCCGTCGTGATCGGGGTCCCCGATGAGCGGTGGGGCGAGGCATCCGTCGTCGTCGCCTCGCGTGGTGAGGCCCTGCGCCGCTCGGAGTCGGTGCAGCTCGAAGAGGCACGGGCCGCCGTGGCCGCCGAGATCGGCGCGCATGCGCGCCCTGCGCGGCTCGTGCTCGTCGACGAGCTCGCGACCCTGCCCTCGGGCAAGCCCGACCGCGAGGCGATCCGCCGCGCCGTCGCGTCGCTGCACTGAGTCGAGTCCCGGGGCGTCGGTCGAGTCCCGGGGTGTCGGTCGAGCCGCGGGGCGTCGGTCGAGCCTTGGGGTCTGGATCAAGGCGCCGGACGGCTCGACCCGAACCCGAGGCCTCGATTCACACGCGAGGCCTCGACCCGAATCGCCGGGGTCAGTTCCCGGGCCGCGTGCCCTGTTCGGACTTGTCGACGACGCAGAAGCGGTTGCCCTCGGTGTCCTCCAGGACGATCCAATCGGCGTCGTCGGGGTACTTGTCCCAATCGACCTCGCGCGCCCCGAGGCCGAGCAGGCGCTTCACCTCGGCGGCCTGGTCTTCGGCGTAGAGGTCGAAGTGGATCCGGGGCGGATAGTGCTGCGGGTACCCCGTCACCGACAGCGCGATGCTCGCGCCCGGCGCGAACTGGTCGGCCTTGTCGGGCGGGTCGAGCACCACCCAGTCGTCGCTCGGCTCGCGACGGTTCACATACCCGAGCGCGCCGCGCCAGAAGGCGCCCGCGCGCGCGATGTCTTCGACGGTCAGCACGACGGTTCCCACGATCAGCATGCCGCCATCATGGATGAACCCGGGATGCCGCGCCCAGGCCCTTGCGCGGCGCTCATGGATGGGGGATCTATGATGTCCCCTCGTGGCAGGCACCCCCAGCAAGAACCGCAAGCGCCCCGCGTCCAAGAAGCAGTCCGCGCGCGGAAATCCGCAGAAGCCCGGCGAATCGCGCGACCCTCGTCACATCGAGAAGGCGACCGCGCGTGACTGGATCGGCGCCGCGCGCCTGCGCACGCTTCCCCTCGCGGTCACGCCGATCCTCATCGGCACGGGAGCCGCGCACCTCGTCGACGTGCAGTTCCACTGGGTCATCGCCCTGTTCTGCCTCGTCGTGTCGGTGAGCCTGCAGATCGGCGTCAACTACGCGAACGACTACAGCGACGGTGTGCGCGGCACCGACGACCACCGCGTCGGCCCCGCCCGGCTGACGGCGTCGCGCAAGGCCAAGCCCCGCACCGTGCTGCTCGTCGCGTTCGCGTTCTTCGCCATTGCCGCCCTCGCGGGCCTCGCGATCGTCATCCGCACACAGCAGTGGTGGATGCTGCTGGTCGGCGCCGCCTGCATCGTCGCGGCGTGGTTCTACACGGGCGGCAAGCGCCCTTACGGCTACTACGGACTCGGCGAGCTGTTCGTCTTCGTCTTCTTCGGTCTCGTCGCGACGGCGGGTACGACGTACGTGCAGGCGTTCACGGTCACGCAGGAGGCGTGGCTCGGCGCCGTGGGAGCGGGCCTGCTCGCGTGCGGCGTGCTGCTGGCCAACAACCTCCGCGACATCGACCAGGACCGCGCAGCCCGCAAGCGCACGCTCACGGTGCTCATCGGCCGCCGCGCGACGCAGTGGCTCTTCACGATCTTCATCGTGCTCGCCTTCGGCATCGCGGTGTTCATCGCGCTGTTCTACCCGATCGCATGGCTGACGCTGCTCGCGCTCCTCGCCGCGCTTCCGGCGATCCTCATCGTCTGGACGTACCGGCTCCCGAAGGAGCTGCTCGTCGCGCTCGCGCTGACGTCGCTGACGTCGATCGCCTACGGCGCGTTCCTCTTCTGGGCCTTCATCGGCTGACCCAGCGCTCCTCGCGGGTGCGGCTACGACGCTTCGACAAGCTCAGCGACCGGCTCCGGGTGGGTCCCCGAGCTTGTCGAGGGGTCGAGGCCGGGGTTCCCGCGGAGCCTCGGTGCGACGATTCGACGAGCCCAGGGTGGGTCAGCGGTCTTCGTCGCCCGCGGCGTCGGCCGCGGCATCCTCGATGTCCTCATCGCTCACGCGATCGGCCTTCCTGCGGCGCTCGCGGCGGTAGGAGAGGCCTGTCGAGACGTCGTCGAGGGGGCGGCGCAGGAACAGCAGCGAGAGGCTCAGCCCGATGAGGGCGGCGAAGATCGCCGCGAGCCAGTACAACTCCTGGAAGACCGGGAAGAGCATGAGGATCGCGAACGGCACGATGAACGCGAGGAGCCGCAGCACCGTATAGAGAATGGCGGAGCGGGCTTTCACCACATCATCGTAATTCGGTCAGGACTCTCACCGGTCACCGTTCGGTCACGCCCAGGCCATCTCCAGCGCGCGCGCCTAGGATGGAGCTGTGACGAGGGTGCTGCTCATTCTGGCCCTGGCGGCGGTCGCCTTCTGGGTCTTCACCATCGTCGACTGCGCCGTCCAGCCCGCTATCCGGCACCGCGGCGTCAGCAAGCCCATCTGGATCCTGCTCGTCGTCCTGCTCCCCGTGATCGGCGGCGTCATGTGGCTGGTCCTCGGCCGGTCCCGCGCCAACGCGGCGGGCACGCACAGCGCTCCTGACGACGACCTCGAGTTCCTCGGCCGCATCGGCACGATGAGCGACCAGGACGAGCGCATCCGCAAGCTCGAAGAGGAGCTCGCGCAGCTCGACGCCGAAGATGACGACCCGAAGTGGAATCGTCTTTCGGCGCCGCCTGCGACCGGATCGCCTGGACCCGCGAAGCCCGAAGAGGCGGCGACCCCCGGCACTCCCGCCGAGCCCAAGGGGCGCACGAGTCCCGACGACGACGACACCCGCGGTCAGCGCGGCGTAGCCGGCTGAGCGTGGATCCCGAAGCGGGCGGCGAGCGCGCCGCCGCGATCCACGACGAGCCCGTCGCCGACGAGCGTCACCTTCCGTCTCCGGCAACCGATGCCGCCGCGGCCCTGCTCGGCGCTCTCGTCGAACAGGGTGTGCGCCACGTCGTCCTGAGCCCCGGCTCCCGCTCGCAGGCTCTCGCCCTCGTGGCCGCCGAGCTCGAGGCGCGCGGCGCCCTCGCGCTGCATGTGCGGCTCGACGAGCGGGTCGCCGGCTTCACCGCCCTCGGCATCGGACGCGAATCCCGGATGCCTGCGGCCGTGATCTGCACGTCGGGCACCGCCGCCGCCAACCTCCTGCCGGCATCGCTGGAGGCGCACCACGCCGGCGTCCCGCTGCTGCTGCTCACCGCCGATCGGCCGCCCGAGCTGCGCGGCGTCGGCGCCAACCAGACCACGAGGCAGCCCGGCATGTTCGCGCCGAGCGTGCGCTGGGAGGCCGACCTCCCCGTGCCGGAGACGACCGACCCCGAAGGAGGGGGAGAGCAGAGCCTCATGCTGCGCGACGTGGCCGAGCAGGCGGTCGCCGCCGCGCTCGGCGCCGGCACGCGCTCGCCGGGCCCCGTGCACCTCAACCTTCCGTTCCGCGAGCCCCTCGCGGGCGACCTGCCGTCGTGGCTCATGGTGCCCGTCGCCGAACTCTCGGTCGAGCCCGACGAAGACCCCGACGCGGCTCCGCTCGCCGTCGAGGAGCCGGACGAGCCGTCGGGTGCTCTGTACCAGGGCGGCGGCGGCATCGGCGAGTCCGATGTGCCGATCGAGCCCGAGGATCGCCCGCACCTGCTTCCGCGCGGACCCCGCACGGTCGTGCTCGCGGGTGCCGATGCCGGCGCCGATGCCGAGGCGCTCGCGCACGAGGGCGGCTGGCCGCTCATCGCCGAGGTCGTCAGCGGCGCGCGCTTCGGGCGCAACCTCGTGCACGGCTACCGGGCCCTCCTCGCCGACCCCGCGCTCGGCGGACGCATCGAGCGCGTCATCGTGCTCGGCCACCCCACGCTCAGCCGCGAGACGGCGGCGCTCCTGTCCGATCCCGACGTCGAGGTGCTCGCACTCCGCGGGCCCGGCGAGCCCCTCAACCTCAACGGCGCCACGATCCCGCTCGACGCCGTCGCCGTGGCCGCCGGTGACCCCGACCGCGAGTGGCTCGGGCTGTGGCTGCGGGCGTCGCGCGAGGCATCCGTCGATCTCTCGCCCGCAGCGCCCGATGTCGACGCCCTCTCCTCGGCCGTGCCGAGCGAGCGACTCGGCGCGATCTCGGCCGAGCTCGCCGCGATCCGCGCCTCTCTCGACCGCGAGACCGTCGTCGACGCCGTGTGGCGCGCGACCTGGCCGCACGACCGCCTCGTCTTCGGGTCGTCGCGGCTCGTCCGGGTCGCCGACACCGTGCTCGGCGGCAAGAAGGTGCCCGTCCACGCCAACCGCGGCCTCGCCGGGATCGACGGCACGCTCGCGACGGCTTTCGGCATCGCGCTGGCCAGTCAGTCCACGGGGCGTCCCGGCGTGACGCGCGTGCTGCTCGGCGACCTCGCCTTCCTGCATGACGTCGGGGCGCTGCTCCTGTCGCCCGGCGAGCGCGAGCCGAGGCTGCAGGTCGTCGTGGGCAACGACGGCGGCGGAACGATCTTCGACGGCCTCGAGGTGGCCGGCGTCGCCGAGCGGGCCGCGATGGACCGTGTGCTGTACACGCCGCACACCGTCGGGCTCGAGCAGCTGGCCGCCGCGTACGGCTGGCACTACACGCTGGCGACGACCCGCAGCGAACTCGATCAGGCCCTCACCTCCCCGGTCGCGGGCCGCCAGCTCATCGAAGTGCCGCTGCCGCGCTGAGCCGGGGGAAGCTGCCGCGCTGAGCGGGGGCCGCTGCCGCGCTGACCCGGTCGCTGCCGCGCCGACCCGGCCGCTGCCGCGCTGGCCCGCGGCATCCTGAACCAGAAAGACGCGACGCGCAACCTCTCGTGCCGCAGCCGTCTGCTCGGCCAAGATGAGGGCATGACGGCGAAGAGTCAGAAGAACTGGACGGGAGACCCCTCCGAGCTGCTGCGTGTGGGGGAGGGCTTCCGGCTCGCCGACGTCGACCCGTCGTCGACGCCGGGCTACGAGGGCGGCAAGAAGGACGGGCAGGAAGACCTCGACGACGGCGCCGCTGAGCTCGACGAGCTGCAGGAGCGGCTCTACGCCGAGAGCCGCACCGAGGCCAGCAATGCGGCTGTGCTCCTCGTGCTGCAGGCGATGGACTCGGCGGGCAAGGGCGGGATCCTCCGCCACGTCGTGGGTTCGGTCGACCCGCAGGGCATCACGCTCACCGCCTTCAAGAAGCCGACGAAGGCCGAGCTCTCGCACGACTTCCTCTGGCGCATCGAGAAGCGCGTGCCTCAGCCCGGCTACATCGGGGTGTTCGACCGGTCGCAGTACGAGGACGTGCTCATCGCCCGCGTGCGGGGTCTCGCGGAACCCGCCGAGATCGAGCGACGATACGGCGCGATCAACGATTTCGAGAAGAAGCTGAGCGACACCGGCACGCGAGTGCTGAAGGTCATGCTGCACATCTCCTCGGACGAGCAGCGTGATCGGCTCATGAGGCGACTCGACCGGCCCGACAAGCACTGGAAGTTCAACCCGGGCGACACCGACGAGCGCCTGCTGTGGCCCAAGTACATGGATGCCTACCAGGTGGCGTTCGAGCGCACGTCGACGCCGTGGGCGCCGTGGTACGTGGTCCCCGCGAACCACAAGTGGTACACGCGCCTCGCCGTGCAGGCGCTGCTGCTCGAGACGCTCGAGCGCGTCGACCCGCAGTGGCCGGCGGCGACCTACGACGTCGAGGCCGAGAAGGCCCGCCTCGCCGCCTCCTGATCCGGTCAGGCGCGGCCGCGCGCGGCCCAGGCCGTCACGCCCAGCGTGAACGGGCCGGCCGGGAAGAGGGCGCGGGCGGCTTCGCGCACGGCGACACGCGTGGATTCGTCGAGCGCGGCGAGCTGCCTGCCGGCGGGCGCGACGCCGAGCGTGTACGGCTCCCACCAGTCGTCGAAGCCGTCGAACGACTGGGCGACGCCGATCTCGCCCTCCGTCACGTCGGTACACCCGGCCGTGTCGAGGAGAGCCGCGAGCTGCCCCTGCGCGGCGCCCGGCCGGTCGCTCTCGTCGTCGGCCTCGCCGGTCGTTTCGCGGAGCGCCTGGAAGAACCGCGACTGAGGCGCCCGTCCGCCGGCGAAGTCCCACACGCACACGGCGACGACACCTCCCGGGTGTGTCACGCGACGCATCTCCTGCAGGCCCGCGACGGGGTCGCTCATGAAGTGCACGACGAGCTCGGCGAGCGTCGCAGCGAAGACGCCGTCGTCGAACGGCAGCTGCTCCGCGTGTCCGTGGCGCACGTCGGCCCAGGGGAAGCGCGCCATGACGGCGGTCGCGAAGCTCGATGACGGATCGACCGCCGCGACCTCGCTCTCGCCGTATCGCTCGGCGAGCACCGCCGTCAGAGCACCGGTCCCGCAGCCCACGTCGAGAGCGCGGCCGCCCTCGGGCAGTGCTGCGAAGTCGGCGAAGACCGTGGCGAGCGGCACCGAGTAACGGCCCATGAACGCGTCGTAGGCCTCGGCCGGCACGTCGAACGTCATGCGCGCGAGTGTAGGGCGCGGCATCCGGACTCGGAAGAAGTTCTGTCTCGACAAGTACTTGATGTGATACAGTACTTGCCATGACACAGGACGATGCCTTCGCGGCCGATCTGCTGCGCGGCCACACCGACACGATCGTGCTCGGTGTGCTGCGGCGCGGCGACCGCTACGGCTTCGAGATCTACAAGACGATCCGCGACGCCACCGGCGGCGGCTACGAGATCAAGGAGGCGACGCTCTACGCGACCTACCGCCGTCTCGAGAAGGACGGACTCGTCGAGTCGTACTGGGGCGACGAGACGCAGGGCGGCCGGCGCAAGTACTACCGCATCACCGACGCGGGTCGCGCGGTCTATGCGAAGAACGTCCGCGCCTGGGTCGCCACCCGCCGCATCATCGACTCGCTCCTCGACGTGAAGGAACAGCAATGAACACCGACATCCACCGCCTGCTCGATGAGGCGTTCCGCGGCGTGGAGATGACCCCCGACGCGCAGGACCTCAAGGAGGAGGTGCGCGCCAACCTCGTCGCCCGCGTGGACGAGCTCGAGGCGTCCGGCGTCGCGCCGGCCGACGCCGCGCAGCGCGCGATCGCCGAGCTCGGCGACGTGCGCGAGCTGCTGGGGGAGACCTCTGCTCCGAGCGATGCCGAGGCGCAGCGCAAGACCCCGTGGGCGTCGGCCGAGGCGATGGGCCGGCACCGCGTGCGACCCGAGCCCGGCTTCGTCGTGCGCACCGTCGTCCTGAGCCTCGTCGCCGCCACCGCCTTCGTCCTGTTCGTGCTCGGCGCGTTCGGCGTCGTCCCGGTCGGCCTCGCGGCCCTGATCGGCCTCGGCCTCGCCGTCTCGGTGCTGCTCGGCTTCGTGACCGGCGACTCGCTCCGGCAGGAGACGACCACCAACCACCCGCTCCCGCCCCGCCGCGCGATCGGGTTCGGGCTTGCGACCTTCGGCGTGCTCGAGGCCGTCGCGCTCGGCGCCGCCTTCGCGACCGACCTCGAGTCGCTGTGGCTCGTCGTCGTCGCGGTGCTGCTGCTCGCGGCATCCATCGCGCTCTTCAGCTGGCTCGGCGCGACCCAGACCAACCGTCACAAGGCCTGGACGCGCCAGGCGGCGGCCGACTTCCCGCCCAACCGCTTCGAGGAGGAGCCCGAAACGGCGGCGCGCTTCGGCATCTACACGGCCGTCATCTGGATCGTCACGTTCGCCGTCATGGCCGTGCTGTTCTTCGTCGCCGGATGGCTCTGGTCGCTCCTCGCCTTCGTCGCGGGCTTCGCGACGATGATGCTCGTCCTGGCGCGGATGATGTACCCGCCCCGCAGACGCTGACCCCGCGGCGCCGACGCGCCCTCGACAAGAACCCTCCACCACAACCCTCGGAGAGAAAGAAGGGATGCCCCGCCATGCCCGAAAACCAGACACCCGCGATCGTCGCGGAAGACCTCGGGAAGGTCTATTCCGGCCGAGGTCGCAAGCCCGCCGTCCGCGCCCTCGACGGACTCGGCTTCACCGTTCCCGAGGGGCGCGTGTTCGGCCTGCTCGGCCCGAACGGGGCCGGGAAGTCGACGACGACCAAGATCCTCACGACGCTGTCGAAGCCCACGAGCGGCACAGCCCGTGTGTGCGGACACGACGTGCTCCGCGGTGCCGACGCCGTCCGCGCCTCGATCGGCTACGTGTCGCAGGGGTCGAGCACCGACCCGCTGCTCACCGCGACCGAGAACCTCGAGATCTCCGCCCGGCTGCGGGGGATCGGCGCCGTCGACGCGAAGAAGCAGGCCGCGCGCCTGCTCGACGAGTTCGGCCTGGCCGAGGCATCCCGTCGCCCCGTCTCGACGTTCTCCGGCGGCATGCGTCGTCGCCTCGACGTCGCCGCAGCGCTCGTCCACCGCCCGCGCGTGCTGTTCCTCGACGAGCCCACGACGGGCCTCGATCCCGAGGCGCGCGCCACGATGTGGGCCGAGATCCGGCGCCTGTCGGGCGAGGAGGCGCTGACGGTCGTGCTCACGACGCACTACATGGAGGAGGCCGATCGGCTCGCCGACGAGCTGCTGCTCATCAACGGCGGACGCGCCGTCGTGCAGGGCACGCCCGCCGAGCTCAAGGCCGCGCTCCACGGCGACTCGCTGCGCGTCTCGCTCATCGAGCCCGACCCGACCGCCGTGCGGGCCGCCGTCGCCGGCGTCGCAGGCCTGCGCGACATCGTGGTCGAGGCATCCGGAACGGACGGAGTCCTCGCCGCCCGCACCGACGACGCGTCGGCCGCCGTCGGCGCCGTGATCGCCGCGCTGGATGCCGCGGGCATCCGCTTCGGGCAGGTCGCGGCATCCCACCCCACCCTCGACGACGTGTACCTGCACTTCGTCGGCCACACGTTCGGCGATGCGCCCACGGCCGCCGCCATCCAGACAGGAGCGGCAGCATGACCGCCATCGCAGTTCCGCTGCAGACCCAGATACCGGCCCGTTCGGGCTGGTTCACCCAGACGGGACAGGTGCTGCGGCGCTGGCTCATCTCGACGTGGCGCCAGGCGTGGGGCCCCGTCATGTCGCTCGTGCAGCCGATCATCTGGATCGCGCTCTTCGGCGCCGTCTTCTCGTCGCTCGGCGACCTGCCGCAGTTCGGGGGCGAGGGGTACATCGACTACCTTGTGCCCGGCATCCTCATGATGACTGTGCTCTATTCGGGAGCGTGGGCCGGCACGGGCTACATCGACGACATCAATTCGGGCGTCATGGACCAGTACCTCACGTCGCCCATCTCGCGCACCGCGATCATCACGGGGCAGCTCGTGCAGCAGCTCATCGTCAACGTGCTGCAGTCGCTCGTCGTGCTCGGCATCGGCTGGCTCGCGGGTGCCCGCTACCCGGGCGGCATCGTCGGGATGGCGGTCGCGCTCGGCGTCGCGACGCTGCTCGCGACGATCTTCTGCTCGATGTCGACGGCGATCGCGCTCACGACGCGCAACCAGATCGCGCTCATCAGCCTGTCGCAGCTCATCGTGCTGCCGGCGACGTTCCTGTCGACGACGATGATGCCCCAGGACCTCATGCCCGAGTGGGTGCAGAACGTCTCGCGCTGGAACCCCATGACGTGGGCCGTCGAGGTCGGACGCGGGGGACTCGACGGCTCGTACCCGTCGAACGCCTGGTGGCAGGTCACGGGGCTCGCGGTGCTCGCCACCCTCGCCTTCCTCTGGTCGGTGCGTGCGATCCGGGCGTACCAGCGCTCGATCTGACCGCTCCGGCCTCCTCTTCGCGAGCCGATACGGTTCTGACGAGCCGATACGGCACGAACGGTCAGGGCTGTATCGGCTCGCGCGCGCTGTATCGGCTCGCGGGAGGAATCAGAACCCCTTCCAGCGCTTCCCGAAGCCCAGCGACAGCACGGCCACGGCATAGGACAGGGATGCCAGCAGCAGCGTCGCCGTCAAGCCGAACGCGTCGACGCCGAGGCCGGCCAGCAGGCTCCCGAGCGGCATCGCGGCCGTCACCCCCGCGGTGATCGCCCCGAGTACGCGCGCGCGGATGCCGACCGGGATGAGCCGGAACAGCGTCGAGTCGATGAGCGGGTTCAGCGGTCCTGCCGCAAGCCCCGACAGCACGAGCACGATCGCCACGACGACGAACGGCGGATGCAGCGCGAGCGTGAGATACGGCGGCACCCCCGCGAGCAGGAAGAGCGTGATGAAGAGGGGATGCCGCGGCACGCGGTCGCCGATGATCCCATAGAGGGCCGCACCCAGGAGGGCTCCGCCCGACATGCACGCGATCATGATGCCCAGCGCGGCGCCGTCGTTCCCCAGCCCCTGCGCGTAGAGCGGCTTGAGCACCGTGTACCCCGCGACGTCGATCGCGTTCGTGATCACGACCATCAGCACGACCGCGCGCACGAGGGGAGTGCTCCACAGGAAGCGGATGCCGGCGGTGAGGTCGCGCCATCCTCCCGCCTGCTCGGGGTCGTGCTCGGGAAGCGCGATGCGCGGAACGAACAGCAGCGTCAGCAGGATCGCGACGGCGAAGGCGACGCCGTTGACGATCATGGCGGGTGCCGCGCCGACGGTCGCGACGAGCAGGCCCGCCACGGCTGCGCCGAGCATCACCGCCGTCCGCGCGACGGTCGCCTGTGCGGCGGCGGCGCGGGGGAGCCCGACGCCCGCGAGCTCGGCGAGCTCGGGCAGTTGGCTCGACCGGGCCGCGGCCCCCGGTGCGTCGAGCAGGTTCGAGAGCAGCACGAGCACGAGGAGCGCCCAGAGGGGCAGCGCGTCGAGGGCCCAGAGCACCGGCACGGCGAGCACGGTCGCGCCGCTCGCGGCATCCGCCACGATGCTCGCCCGCCGGAACCCGAGCCGGTCGACGACGAACCCACCGACGACCCCGCCGATCACGAGCGGCAGCGTCGCCGCGATGCCCGCCGCGGCCGCGGCGAGGGGTGTGTGGGCGATGTCGAGTGCGACGAGCGGGATGGCCACTGTCGTGATGGCGTTGCCCAGGCGCGAGACGCCGTCGGCCGCGAGCAGCGCGACGAGCGGCGTGCGCCGGACCGCTACCCGGGTGCTCATGGCCGCAGGAACGCCGAGTAGATGGCGCGCACCGGACGCGCGCCTTCGCGGTCGCGGTCGCTGTGGTCGTGCCAGCGCCTCACGACCTCGTCGAGCTCCGCACTGAGCCGGCGGAGCTCGTCGGCGGTGAGCCAGAGCAGATCGTCGCTCTGCGTCGAGGCCTCGATCCACTCCGGGTCCAGGTCGGCCTCGCCGTCGAGGTACGCGATCGTCTCGGCGGCGTACCCCTGGACGATGGTGCGGCGCAGCGCGAGACCGGCCTCGCGGGTGGCGGGGTCGCCCTGCAGCTCCATCGCGTCGATGGTCGTGTAGTCCGCCGATGCGCGCCACCACCGCTCGCGTCCGTCGCGGCCGAGTTCGGGCGCCTTCTCCACGAACCCGTGACGCTCGAGCGTCGCGAGGTGGTAGCTGATGGAGCCGGATGCCGCGTCCAGGCGCTCGCCGAGGGTCCCGACCGTCAGTGGCCCCTCCGAGCGCAGCATTCCGATGATCTTGAGCCGCAGCGGATGTGCGATGGCGCGGAGTGCCGACGGGTCTTCGACGTGGATGACGCGACGCTCGCTCATGCCGCCATGGTAGTTTCGCAAGAACTGTTGTGCAATACTTCTTGCGAAATCCGGTCCCCGAGCTTGTCGAGGGGTCGAGCCCGCACCCGCGAGGGATGTCTGACCCGGTCCCCGAGCTTGTCGAGGGGTCGAGCCCGCACCCGCGAGGGATGTCTGACCCGGTCCCCGAGCTTGTCGAGGGGTCGGGCCCGCACCCGCGAGGGATGTCTGACCCGGTCCCCGAGCTTGTCGAGGGGTCGAGCCCGCACCCGCGAGGTGCGTCGGAGGAGTTCCTCGCGCGCTCAGTCTCGACGCTTCGACAGGCTCAGCGACCGGAAAGGCCTGAAGCGCGTCAGACGCTGAGCTCAGGCCAGCGCGTCGACGATCGGCCGGAATTTCACGCGGGTCTCGAGCAGCTCGGTCTCGGGGTCGCTCCCGGCGACGATCCCGGCGCCGGCGTGCGCGACGACGGGGATCGTGTCGCTGTACTCGGCGTAGCGGCTGCTCGGCGCGGCGCCGATCTGCGCGCAGCGCAGCGCGATCGCCCATTCGCCGTTGCCGTTCCCGTCGACCCAGCCGACGGGGCCCGCGTAGCGCCCGCGGTCGAAGGGCTCGAGGCGGCGGATCAGCTCGATCGCGGCATCCGTCGGCGTTCCGGCGACCGCGGCCGTGGGGTGCAGCGCCGCGACGAGGTCGAGGGCGGAGGCGTGATCCGCCAATGTGCCGGCGACATCGGTCGCCAGGTGCCAGAGGTTCGGCAGCTCGAGCGCGAACGGCTCCTCGTCGGCGCGCAGCTCCGTCGTGTGCGGACCGAGCGCGTCGAGCACGCTCTGCACGGCGTAGCGGTGCTCGTCGAGGTCTTTCGCGCTGTGGGCGAGGGCGACGGATGCCTCGACATCCCCCCCGGCGTCGGTTCCGCGCGGGAACGTCCCGGCGAGCACCCGGGCCGTGACGGCTCCGTCCGACACCGTGACGAGCGTTTCGGGGCTCGCGCCGATGAGTCCGTCGACGGCGAACGTCCACGTGTCGGGGTATCCCGTCGAGAGCGCGCGGACGAGGCGGCGGAGGTCTGCGCCGGCCGGGACCGTGCCGACGAGGTCGCGCGCGATCACGACCTTGCCGACCTCGCCCTGGCCGATCGCGTCGAGGGCGAGCCGAACGGCGGCCTGATATCCGGCGGGGTTCAGGGCGCCGGGTCCGAGCGTCGCCGACCAGTAGGGGCCGTAGCCGAGGGGCTGGACGGCCGGCTCGTCGAGGTGCGCGACCGTCGAGCGGATGCGGGTGACCCACGCGCGGCCGCCGTGCCGGCCGACGATGGCCTGGGGCACGAGGAGACGGCTCGTGGAGCGCGAGCGTGGATCGAAGGCGAGAGCGCCGAACCCGACGAGCCCTGTGCCGGGGAGCCCGAGCGGATCGTCGATCTCGGCTTCCGCGGCGATGGTGCGCCACGCGTCGGCGGGGGAGCGGTCGTCGCCGGCGCCCTCGAGACCCGGCGTGCCGGTGCCTCCGGCCTCGTATCCGGCCACCGTCGCGCCGATCCCGACGACACCGTCGCCGCGGCGCAGCCACGCGAGGGGCGAGCGCGGGTCGGCGAACGCCAGGAGGTCGCGGTCGGGATCGACCTCCCGGGTCTCGACCACCAGTCGCGGCGGGCGGGACGGGTCGATCACGTCTTCAAGCCTAGACTCGCATTCGTGCCCGCAGATGCGCCCCCCGCCAGGCCCCAGCCGGGCACGCGCGTGCTCTTCCGCTGGCGCAAGTGGGACGGCGGCGAGCACTGGGTGCACGAGTGCGTCTACCTCGGCGCCGACCGGTGGGGCGAGTGGTTCGGTCAGATTCCGGGATGGCGCAGCCGGCGCCCGGGGCGCGACTTCGCCGTCGAGGTGCCCAACGTGACACTCCTTCCGCCGAGCGGCGACTACGCGGCCACGTTCAATGCGGCGCCCGGAACATATCGCGTCTACATCGACATCGCGTGGGATCTGCGGTGGGACGGCGACGACCCGACGGGCGTCGACATGGACCTGGACGTCGTCGACACGCGCGACGGGCGCGGCATCTGGATCGACGACCGCGACGAGTGGGACGAGCACCGCGTCGCGTACGGCTACCCGCTGGGGCTCGTCGATGCGCTCGAGGCGCTCGCCGTCGACCTCGAGAAGCGCGTGCGCGCCCACGACGCGCCGTTCGACGACACGACGCGCAGACATTGGCTCGCACGGCTCGACGCCCTCGGGCTCGCAGCGGGGGACGCCTAGACTCGACGGGTGACCTCCAGCTCCGCCGGCCACGAGCCCCATCGCGCCGACCTCGGCAAAGACCCCGGGCGGGTCAGCGGCATGTTCGACGAGGTCGCGCCGGGGTACGACCGCACCAACACCGTGCTCAGCCTCGGCAACGACCAGCTGTGGCGCATCGCCACGACAAGGGCCGTCGCGCCGCGCGCCGGACAGCGCATCCTCGACCTCGCTGCAGGGACGGGCGCGTCCAGCGTGAGCCTCGCCAAGAGCGGTGCCGAGGTCGTCGCGGCCGACTTCTCGCCCGGCATGATCGCCGAGGGACGGCGCCGGCACGGCGGCATCCCGAATCTGACGTTCGTGCAGGCGGATGCCACGGCCCTGCCGTTCGGCGACGAGGAGTTCGACGCCGTCACGATGTCGTTCGGGCTGCGCAACGTCAACGATCCCAAGAAGGCGCTGCGCGAGCTGCTGCGCGTGACCAAGCCCGGCGGCCGCATCGTCGTGTGCGAGTTCTCGCACCCGCCGTCGCGCGCGTTCAACGGGCTCTACCGGTTCTACAACGACCGCATCCTCCCGACCGTCGCGAAGGCCGTGAGCTCCAACGCGGAGGCGTACGACTACCTCAACGAGTCGATCAAGGACTGGCCCGACCAGCGCACGCTGTCCGGATGGGTGCGCGAGGCGGGTTGGACGGATGTCGCCTACCGCAACCTGTCGTTCGGCATCGTCGCGCTCCACCGAGCCCGCAAGAGCGGCCGGTAGGCTGTCAGGGTGTCTCCCTCAGCGCCGGGCTCGCGTCTCGCGAGCAAGCTGGGCCTCACCGACCGCGTCTTCGCGGGACCGAGGTCTCGTCGACTGCTGAAGACGGTCGAGGCAGGTCTGGTCCGCGTCGACGAGAATCTCGGGCAAGAGCTCCACATCACCGACCCGCTCGCCGATGTGACGAGCCGCTACCTCTACGAGGCCGGCGGCAAGCGGGTGCGGCCCATGCTCGCCCTGCTCACGTCGCAGCTCGGCGACGGCGTGACCGACCAGGTCGTCGAGGGGGCCACGGCGCTCGAACTGACGCACCTCGGCTCGCTTTACCACGACGACGTGATGGATGCCGCGGACAAGCGGCGCGGCATCCCGAGCGCACATGCGGTGTGGGGCAACAGCATCGCGATCCTCACGGGCGACCTCCTCTTCTCGCGGGCGAGCCAGATCATGGCGCGCCACGGCGAGCGGGCGATCCGGCTGCAGGCCGACACCTTCGAGCGGCTCGTGCTCGGCCAGATGCACGAGACCGTCGGACCCCAGGACTCCGACGACCCCGTCGAGTTCTACCTGCAGGTGCTCGCCGACAAGACCGGTTCGCTCATCGCGGCCTCGGCGCAGGTCGGCGTGACGTTCGGCGGCGGTCCCGTCGAGTTCGAAGAGCCTCTCGCGACGTTCGGCGAGAAGTCCGGTGTCGCCTTCCAGCTGCTCGACGACGTCATCGACCTGTCCGCCGACCCCGACGAGACGGGCAAGGTGCCCGGCACCGATCTGCGCGCGGGCGTGCCGACGATGCCGTACCTGCTGCTCGGGCAGCTCGGCGACGAGTCGTCCGCCTCGCTGCGCGAGCGCATCGACGACGGCGTCGCGCGCATCGCCGACGGGGGCGACCCCGCGCTCCTCGACGAGCCACTCGCCGCCCTCCGCGAGCATGAGGCGACGCGGGCCACGCTCGACCTCGCGCACCGGTGGTCGCAGGAGGCGATCGACGCGCTCGCCCCGATCCCCGACGGACCCGTCCGCGAGGCCCTGACGCGATTCGCGCAGGCCGTCGCCGACCGCTCCAGCTGACCCCGGCCCCGATCGCGCGCTGACGCGCGCGGTGCGCCGAGCCCCGAAAGGACCCCCATGACCAAGCTCCGCCTCGCGATCGTCGGTGCAGGGCCGGCCGGGATCTACGCCGCCGACATCCTGTTGAAGGCTGAGCGCAAGTTCGACGTCTCGATCGACCTCTTCGAGCAGCTTCCGGCGCCCTACGGGCTCGTGCGCTACGGCGTCGCGCCCGACCACCCCCGCATCAAGGGCATCATCACGGCCCTGCGCGAAGTGCTCGACCGCGGCGACATCCGCATCTTCGGCAATGTGCGCTTCGGTCAGGACATCACGCTCGACGACCTCAAGCACCACTACAACGCCGTCATCTTCGCGACCGGTGCGATCCGCGACTCCGACCTCGACATCCCGGGCATCGACGCCGAGGGATCGTACGGCGCCGCCGACTTCGTGAGCTGGTTCGACGGCCACCCCGACGTGCCGCGCGAATGGCCCCTCGACGCCCAGTCGGTCGCCGTCATCGGCAACGGCAACGTCGCGCTCGACATCTCACGGATGCTCGCCAAGCACGCCGACGACCTGCTGCCCACCGAGATCCCGGCGAACGTCTACGAAGGCCTCAAGGCCTCGCCCGTCACCGACGTGCACGTCTTCGGCCGTCGCGGTCCCGCGAACGTCAAGTTCACCCCCCTGGAGCTGCGTGAGCTCGGCGAGCTGAACGACGTCGACACCGTCGTCTATGACGAGGACTTCGACTACGACGAGGCCTCCAAGGACGCGATCGCGAGCAACAAGCAGGTCATGGTCATCGACCGCGTGCTGCAGTCGTGGCGAAAGCGCGACTCCGTCAACAACGCCGGGGGTACGGCATCCCGTCGCCTCCACCTGCACTTCTTCGCCAAGCCGCTCGAAGTCGTGAAGGACGCCGACGGCCGCGTCGCCGCGTTCCGATGGGAGCGCACGCGCTCCGACGGCGAGGGCGGCGTCGTCGGCACGGGCGAGATCCGCGAGCTTCCGATCCAGGCGATCTATCGCGCCGTCGGCTACTTCGGCTCGGCGCTTCCCGGCGTCCCGTTCGACGAGCGGCACGGCGTCATCCCCAACCGCGAGGGTCAGGCGCTGCATCCCGACTCCAATCAGCGCGTCCCGGGCGTCTACGCGACCGGCTGGATCAAGCGGGGCCCGGTCGGCCTCATCGGCCACACGAAGTCCGACGCGATGGAGACGATCCGCCACCTCATCAACGACCAGGGGTCGTGGTGGCAGCCCGTCGACCCGTCGGAGGACGCGATCCCGGCGCTCCTCGCCTCGCGCGGCGTGCTCTGGACCGACCTCGACGGCTGGCACCGCCTCGACAACCACGAGATCGACCTCGGTCAGCCGCACGGCCGGGCCCGCATCAAGGTCGTCCCGCGCCAGGAGATGGTCACCATCTCCCGCGACTGACGCCCGCCGTCGTCGGAGAATCCGGCGAAGGTCGGAGGATTGCGCCGGATCGAGCCGAGATCGGCGCGATTGTCCGACGGCGTGATCGAGAGGGGATGGATGCCGCGCCCCGGCGCGTCTGCATAGGCTGGGCCCATGGCAGGCGAGTGGGCGCCCGACATCCTCGGCGACGGCTTCGAGCAGCAGACGCTGGCTCTGGGGGCGGACGACGAGGGCGACCTCGTCGCGACGGTGGTGCGCAGCATCCCGAATCCTCTCCGCGGAGTGCTGGGTCCGCTGCACGATGTCGACGTGCTGTCGGTGCACGGCTGGTCGGACTACTTCTTCCAGCCCGCCCAGGCGCACTTCTGGACGGGCCTCGGGGCGCGGTTCTTCGCGCTCGACCTGCGCAAGTACGGGCGCAGCCTGCGCGACGGCCAGACGCCGGGCTTCATCACCGACCTCGACGACTACGACGCCGACATCGCGGCGGCTCTCGACGCCATCGGTCACCGGCGCGGACGCCGCCTCGTCCTGCTCGGGCACTCGACCGGCGGGCTCACGCTCGCGCTGTGGGCGGCGCGACACCACGGCGAGGTCGCGGCGCTCGTGCTGAACAGTCCGTGGCTCGAGCTGCAGCTCGGCGCGATGGGGCGCCAGGCGCTCGCGCCGCTCGTGCAGGCACGGGCCCGCTGGGATCCGCGCGGCACGCAGGCCGCCGTCGACTTCGGGTTCTACACGCGGGCGCAGCGCGAGGTCGGCGTGCTCCCCGTCGACGGGTATCGAGACACCTGGCGGCCCGAGTTCGGCTTCCCGACGCATCCGGCCTGGTTCGCCGCGGTCCTCGAGGGCCACCGCCGCGTCGCGTTCGGCATCGAGGTGGGATGCCCCGCCCTCGTGCTGCTGTCGGCGCGGTCGTCGCTGCAGCTCACGTGGACCGCTGCGATGTCGTCGTCGGACTCCGTCCTCGTCGTCGACGACATCGCCCGCACGGCGACGCGCATCGGCCGGAGCGTCACGATCGCGCGCATCGACGGCGCCCTCCACGACGTGTTCCTGTCACGCCCCGACGCGCGCGACGAGGCCTACTCGGCGCTCGAGCGGTGGGTGCTCCGGGGAGCGCTCGAGGGGCGGTGAGGAGCCTTCCGGATGTCGGCGGATCGGCCTAGCCTGATCCTGTCGGCCGGAGGAAGGAACGCCCTCGCAGATGGCCGACTGGCACCCGATCCTGAGCGCCGTCGAGGGCCCGACGGGCACGTGGCGCATGCTCGACGAGCAGGGCCGCATGTACGGCTCCGTCGAGATCCGCCGCATCATGAACGGGGCCGACGTCCGGTACAAGACCGTCTATCGCGGCGAGGTGATCGGCTGGGCGACGAGCCTCAAGGTCGCGTGCGAGCGCATCCACGCCGCCTATGTGCGCTCGCACGGACCGAACGGCGGACCGGTCGCCGACTGGGGGAAGCGCTAGCCGAGCGCGCCGACGACCTCGCGCTCGAACAGCTCGACGCCCGAGAGGTCGTACGCGGCCTCGGGGAAGTAGTGGATCGCGTACGCGATGCCGTGCCTCTCGCGCTCCGACAGACGCTCGGCGACCTGCTCCACCGAGCCGAACGCGGGCGAGGCGAGGTAGTCGCGCTCGATGTGGTCGGCGCGCTCCTGCCCGACGTGCGGCAGCAGGCGTGCCTTCACGGCCGCGAGCCGGTCGTGGGCCTCCGCCTCGGTGGCGCCCACGATCGTGTTGAAATTCGACGACCGGGTGATCTCGGCGAAGTCGCGGCCGAGCGCGTCGCAGTGCCCGCGCAGCACGTCGCTCTTGTGGTCGATCTCGTCGAGAGACCCCGCGAAGTTCGTGTACGACGCGTACTTCGCGGCGATCTTCAGCGTCACCTTCTCGCCACCGCCGGCGACCCACAGCGGGATGCCGCCGTCCTGGAGCGGCAGCGGGCGCACGAGGGCGCCGTCGACCTGGTAGTGCTTGCCGTCGAGCGTCGCGCTCCCGGTCGTCCACGCCTGATGCATGATGTCGACGCCCTCGCGCAGCATCCCGAGTCGCTGCGGAATCTCGGGGAAGCCGTATCCGTACGCCTCCCACTCGTGCTTGTACCAGCCGCCGCCGATGCCCATCTCGGTACGCCCGCCCGACACGATGTCGACGGTCGCGGCGACCTTGGCGAGGTAGGCCGGGTTGCGGTATCCCATGCACGTGCACATCTGCCCGAGCCGGATCCGGCTGGTGGATGCTGCGAACGCGGCCATGAGCGTCCACGCCTCGTGGGTCGCCTCCTCGCTCGGCACGGGGGTCGTGTGGAAGTGGTCGTAGACCCAGAGCGACTCCCACGGCCCGGCGTCGGCGCGCTGCGCGAGGCGGTTCATCACTGCCCAGTGCTCGGCGGGGTCGATGCCCACGAGGTCGAATCGCCAGCCCTGGGGAATGAAGGTTCCGAATCGCACGATTTCAGGTTAGTGAGGGTTCGGGCGCGGAATCGCCCACGACCCGGCGCTGCGGCGCCCGGCCCCGGTGTCATCAACGAGCGGATGCCGGAGCGCCGCCGGCACGCGGCCGGCGGCGCTCCGTTCCGCCGGATCAGCGGAGGGACTTGATGGGCCAGATCGCGAAGGCGCCGAGCAGGCCGAGCACGATCGCGACCGGGAACAGCCCGGCGTAGCCGAACGTCAGGACGATGACGCCGGCGACGGCCGGGGCGACGGTCTGCGGGAGCGTCGCGGCGATGTTCACGACGCCGAGGTCCTTCGCGAACGACTTGGCCGACGGGAGCACCTGGCTCATGATCGCGGTGTCCACCGCCTGGAACATGCCGAAGCCGAAGCCGGCGATGGCGGTCATGATGACCCACGCGGTCAGGTCCTGCCACATCCACGGAAGCACGAAGGCCAGCGCCACGATGGCGGCCGACACGAACACGAACGGCTTGCGGCGTCCGAAGCGGTCCGACAGCGGTCCCGAGACGACCGTCGAGATGACGATGCCGACGAGGTTGATCATGCTCAGGAGCGGGATCACCTGCTCGGGGTGCGCGACGTGGAAGTAGTCGGTGAGGAGGAACAGCTGGTAGCCGCTGACCACGAAGTACCCCGTGTACAGCAGCAGACGACCGGTGAAAGCCCAGAAGAAGTCCGGGTACTTGACGGGGTTGACCCAGAACGTCTTGAGGAAGTCGAGGAGCCTGAACGGCTCGACCTCGATGTCGCGGCTGGAGTAGTCGGGGTTGAAGATGACGAAGAGGCTCAGCAGCACGACGGAGATGACGGCGAAGGTGATGTACCCGGCGGCGATGTCGTGGAAGAACATCGAGCCGAGGATCGAGCCGCCGATGGCGCCGAGCATCGCGCCGACGCCGGTCAGCGCCGAGAAGGTGCCGCGACGCTTGACCGGGACGCGGTCGGGCATCACGGCGCTCAGCGGTCCCTGCGCGACGTTGTAGAACATCTGCATCAGCGTGGCCGCGATGACGAGGCCGACGAACGAGGTGGCGAACGCCATGCCGACGAGGCACAGCGCGCCCGCGAGGCCGCCGATGAGGATCCACGGTGCGCGCCGTCCGAGCCGGGAGCGGGTGCGGTCGGAGATCTGACCGATCACAGGCTGGGCGATCATCGCCACGAACGCGCCGATCGTGGAGGTGATCGCGAGGTTCGCGACCTTGTTCGCGTCGCCGAACTGCTCGGTGATCTGCTGCGGGAGCAGCAGGAAGAGCGACGAGCCCCAGATCATGAAGATCCCGAGGTTCCCCGGAATGATCCACCACATGAGGCGGCGCAGGCCCTTGACGGGTACGGGCGGGTCGTCGTGGCCCGCGGCCTCCGCGACGAAGGTGTTCTCCGTCATCGGGACGATCGGGTCGTCGGTCTGTTCCGAAGTGTCAGACGTCATCGTCGAAGTGTTCCTCTCGGCATCCGCCGTGGATGCCCTGACCAGCCCGGACGGGTACCGGACCGCGTGACTCAAGGACCCCAAGTCCTTACGCGGGTAAGTGACGCGCGTAAGTGAGCATAAGCCACGATCGCCGATCGTGCAAAGCCGTCTCAGCAGATCAGGAGGATGCGCGCACCACGACCCGCAGGACATCACCGGGGTCGACCGACGCGGAGGCGACCGGTGCATCGCCCACGACTTCGGCGGCGATGGCCTCGGCGTAACGGTCCGCAAGGATCTCGATGCTGGAGAGCGGAGGGTCCGACACCTGGCTCACCGGCAGGTTGTCGACGCCGATGACCGCGAAGTCGTCCGGGCACGACAGCCCGGCCATCCGGATTCCGTGGAGGACCCGCATCCCGACCTCGTCGTTGTAGGCGACCACCGCCGTCACGCCGGCAGCCTTCCAGGTCGTCATGATCGTCGCCGCATCAGACCCGTCCATTTCGAAGGCGACGCTGTCCACGATCTCGGCGCCATGCGCGTCGGCCGCGGCGCGAGCGCCTGCCTCGCGTCCGGACACGAAGAACTCGAGCCCCTCCTCCGCAGGGCGCGCGAACGCGAGGCGGGTGTGCCCGCGCGCCGCGAGGTGCTCGACCTGCGCGGCGGCGAGAACCTCCTGCCCGCTCATGGCGGCGGCCGTGGAGGAGAGGATGCTGACCCCGACGGCCTCGAGGGCGGCCTGCTCGCCAGGCTCGAAGGGCCGCATCGCGAGAATGGCATCCACTCCCGTCGCGCGCGCGGATCGGACGAGGGATGCGGCATCCCCGCTGTCGAACGCGATCGAGAGCGCGATGCCGTGCTCCGCCAGAAGGTCGGTGAGCAGCCACGAGAGCTTGCTCAGCTGGTCGGCGGTGGGCACGCGCGGAGCGAGCAGCAGGACATGGCGGGCCGAGCCGCCGGCGAGGCGACGTGCGGCGGTGTTCGGGCGATAGCCGAGCTTCTCGGCGGCCTTGAGGACTGTCGCACGCGTCGACTCCGAGATCGTCTGGCCCGGCTTGTCGTTCAGGACGTACGAGACCGTCGCCCGCGAGACGCCTGCGAGGCGCGCGACATCCGCACTGGTCACCTTGTCGACACTGGCAACAGGCACTGCGGCCTCCCGTCCTGCCGCGGTTTGCGCTCAGCGGCCTCGTCAATCTATCATCACTTACGCGCGTAACTGACGCGCGTAGGTACAAGATCATCCGTACCGAAGCCAGCGCGAAGGAGCGACATGGAGCATGTGATCGGCACCCAGACGAGGTCGGTGAACCCGTTCCTGCCGTCCACCGAGTTCATCCCGGACGGCGAACCGCGAGTCTTCGGCGACCGCGTCTACCTCTATGGGTCGCACGATGAGGGAGCCGGTGCGAAGGGCGTCTGCGCAGGCGACTACGTCTGCTACTCGGCTCCGGTGGACGACCTGGCCGCATGGCGATTCGACGGTGTGATCTACCCGCGGATGCAGGATCCCTACGTCGCCGATCGTGTCGGCCGCGGCAAGGACGGCATCAACGCGCACCTCTTCGCGCCCGATGTGATCGAGGTGGACGGCCGCTACCTCATGTACTACGGCGTCGGGTTGTCGGCATCCGGATTCGGCTTGGCCGTCGCACCGTCGCCGACCGGCCCCTTCGAGTACGTGGGCCGGCTGCGCTACCCGGACGGGCGCGTCTTCGGCGACGGCAAGGGGGCCTTCAGCGGCGGCCGGCTGCGCATCGCGGAGTACCCCTACGATCCGGCGATGCTTCACCACGACGGCCGGCTGTTCCTCTACTTCGGCCTCCTGAACTGCTCCGTGATCGAGCTCGACCCGGCAGACGGTCTCACCGTCATCCGCAACCCCGACACCGGCCGCTTCATCACCCCGATCCTGCGCGCGACACCGCTCGACGCCATTCGCGCCGCGCGCTCCGGTCGCGCGCGCAGGACCGTCATGGTCAACGGCCCCTCGATCCGCGAGGTCGACGGCCGTTTCGTCCTTTCGTACTGGGCCATGGGCGGCGAGGAGTTCTCCGGCATGTACCACGCGATCTCCGTCAGCCCGAGCGGCCCCTTCACACCGGCGGGACCGCTGGTCGCCCTCGGCAACGGCTGGCTGAACGAGCAGCCCGGCGCCACCGATCGTCGGGGGAACACGCACGGCGGGATGTTCCGCGCCGGCGACACCTGGTACCAGGTCTATCACCGGCACACCGCCGACGGCCGTCAGGCCTGCGCGGTGCCGCTGCGGCAGCGTGCGGACGGCGGCTTCGAGCAGTCCGAGTACACCTCGCAGGGCCTCGACGCGTCGCCCCTGGACGCCTTCCGCACCTGGCCTGCGTACATCGCGTGCCACCTCGTGGGCCGCGGACGCCGGCGTCCGGCGATCGTGCTGCGCGAGCATCCGTCCGCTCCCGTGGATCCGGAGACCGGTCGCCCACTCACACAGGTCGTGTCCGACACCCGCGCCGGGTCCGTCGTGGGCTTCAAGTACCTCGACTTCCGCGCGGGCGCAGCGCAGACGGTGACTCTCAGCGTCGATCCGCGCAGCACCGGCCGGATCGAGGTCTGCGTCGGCGATCCGGATGCGGCTCCCGTGGCGACCGTGGTCGTCGCCACGCCGCATGTCGGCCGCGGTTGGATCGACCTGCACGCACCGGTCGTGGCATCAGTGGACGGTGTCCAGGCCGTCTATCTCCGCTTCCACCCGGACCGCGGAGAGCTGGGCGATGTCGCCGCACTCACGTTCACCCCCGAGACACACCAGCACCGATCCGACAGCCCTGTTCAGGAGGAGACGACATGTCGATGACGACCGAGACGCAGATCTTCGATGCCGCCGTGGAGCGGCTCAGCCGAGGCGGTGATCTCGCCGCCGAGACCGAGCGGCTCCTGTCCGAGCTGACGCCCGACGAGAAGCTCTGGCTCCTGGACGGCGACGGGGAGTTCTGGTCCTCGATGGGCGCCATGATGCAGGACGGCTACAACGTCCGGCCCATCGAGATGGGTCGCGTGGATCGTCTCGGCATCCCCGGCCTGCGCTTCAGCGACGGCCCGCGCGGAGCCGTCGTCGGCAGATCCACCGCCTTCCCCGTCGCCATGGCGCGGGGAGCGACATGGGACCTCGACCTCGAGGAGCGCATCGGCATCGCCATCGGCCGCGAACTGCGCGCGCACGGGGCGAACTTCTTCGGCGGCGTCTGCATCAACCTCCCTCGGCACCCCGCGTGGGGGCGCGCGCAGGAGACCTACGGCGAGGATCCGCTCCTCCTCGGTGAGTTCGGCGCCGCCCTCGTGCGCGGCATCCATCGCAACGCCATGGCCGTAGCCAAGCACTTCGCGCTCAATTCGATGGAGAACGCCCGCTTCCAGGTCGACGTGCAGGTGGACGACGCGACACTGCACGAAGTCTTCCTGCCGCACTTCCGCCGTGCCGTGGAGGAGGGCGTGGACGGCATCATGACGTCGTACAACTCGGTGAACGGGGAGTGGGCCGGGCAGAACGAGCTGCTCATGGAGGGCGTGCTCCGCGGCGAGTGGGGCTTCGAGGGCGTCACGGTGTCCGACTTCATCTTCGGGCTGCGCGACGCGGGGCTGTCGCTGAAGGCGGGTCTCGACGTGGAGGAGCCGTTCCGCCAGCAGCGCGCGCACCGGCTCCCTGCGGCGCTCGATGCGGGAGAGGTCTCGTGGGAGCACGTCGACCGTGCGGTCCGCCGCATCCTCCGCACCCAGCTGGCGCACTATTCGCGGGAACGGGATGCCGAGCCGGGCCTTGACGTCGTGTTCAGCGACGAGCATCGCGCCCTGGCTCGCGAGGCGTCTCGCGCGAGCATCGTCCTGCTGCAGAACGAGCCCGTCGAGGGCGCGCCGCTGCTGCCCCTCTCGGACACGCTGCGTTCGCTCGCCCTCATCGGACGCCTCGCGGACCTCGCCAACACGGGCGACCACGGCTCGTCCGACGTGCGGTCGCCGCACGTCGTGACCGCGCTGGAGGGCCTCACCGCCGCCCTGCCGGACGCGCGGATCACGAGCGTGCTCGACGACGATCCGGATGCCGCGGCCGCCGCCGCGGCATCCGCGGATGTCGCGATCGTCGTCGTCGGGTACACCGCGGCGGACGAGGGAGAGTACATGGGGGCGGACTCGATGGCCGATCCCGCCTTGCTACAGCTGTTCCCGCCGCTGCCCGAGGGCGCGCCGGCTTTCGACCTCTCGCAGGCCGCGGGTGCCATGGGCACTGCGATGGGCGGCGACCGCGCGAGCCTGCGCCTGCGACCGGTCGACGTCGACATCATCCGGAGCACCGTCGCCGCGAACCCGCGGACCGTCGTCGTGGTCGTGACCGCCGGCGCCGTCATCACGGAGGAGTGGCGCCACGCGGTGCCCGCCCTCGCGATCGGCTGGTACAGCGGTGCGGAGGGCGGGCACGCGCTCGCCGATGTGCTGCTCGGGAAGACGGATGCGGCGGGCCGGCTGCCCTACTCGATCCCGATGGCCGAGGAGCACCTGCCCTTCTTCGACCGGACCGCGACGAGCATCGTGTACGACCGGTGGTTCGGTCAGCGCCTGCTCGACCGCGACGGTCACGCGGCTGCGTTCCCGCTCGGGTTCGGGCTGTCGTACACGTCGTTCGAGATCGAGTCGGTCGAGTTGTCGACGCTCGCGGGGGAGGCGTTCACCGCCTGCGTCACGGTCACGAACACCGGCGGCCGGGCGGGTCGCCACGTCGTGCAGCTCTACGGCACCGTGGATGCGCCTGACTTCCCGCGTCGTGTGCTGCTGGGCTTCGAGCCGGTGGCCCTCGCGGCGGGCGAGACCGCTGAGGTGACCGTGCACGGGTCGACCCGACCTCTGCAGCGATGGACCGCGAACGGCTTCGCACCCGCCGCCCGCGTCGCCACGCTCGAGGCCGGGGCGTACGCGGGAGACCCCGGTGCAGCCGTCACCCGCCTTCCGGTGGTCTAGGACCCCCTCCACCCGTCTGTGCGCGACCGGCCGCGATCGGTCGCGCGCAGACGTCTGCCGGTGGTCGACGAAAGTGGAGGTCGACGCCGAGGTCGACGGCCATGTCGTAGAGTGCCTGCGTGGACAAGGGTGCCGCCCAGTGGTTCCTCGATCGCTCGGAGCGCGGGAACCCTGCCACACGCATCCAGACGAGCGACGCCGATGAGACTTCGTGGTCGGAAGGCAACCTGGTGCGCCCCCTGGTGCACGGCGCGACGTACTTCGCGCGACTGCACGAAGAGCTGTCGGCCCTGCGTCCCGGCGACCGGGTGTGGTTCACGGATTGGCGCGGCGACTCCGACGAGCAGCTGCTCGCGGACGGTCCCTCGATCGGAGATCTCCTCGCTGAACTGGCTCGCGCCGGTGTCGAGGTGCGCGGCCTCATGTGGCGATCGCATGGCGAACGCATCTCGGCACCGATCAGCGGTCGCGCCAACATCGAGCTCGGTCGTCGGGTCAACGACGCCGGTGGTGAGATCCTGCTCGACCAGCGGGTGCGTCTGTTCGGATCCCATCACCAGAAGTTCTTCGTCATCCGGCATCGAGACGACCCGTCACGTGATGTCGCGTTCGTCGGCGGGCTCGACCTGTCGCACAGCCGACGCGACGACGCAGCGCACGAGGGCGATCCGCAAGCGCTGAGGATGGACGACCGCTACGGCCGTCGACCACCCTGGCACGATGCATCGCTGGAGCTGCGCGGACCCGTCGTATCCGACCTCCTGGCGGTCTTCGCGGAGCGATGGAACGATCCCACTCCGCTCGACCACCGCACCCCCTATCGGATGCTGCTGCAACGACTCGCGGACATGCCGCGGCATCCGAAACCCCTCCCTGAGACGGCACCGCCTCCGCCCGCAGCGGGGCCCCACGCCGTGCAGGTGCTGCGCACGTACGGCCCCAAGCGTCCTCCGTTCCCGTTCGCCCCGGAGGGGGAGCGGAGCGTTGCGCGCGCGTACGCGAAGGCGTTCGCGCAGGCACGGTCCTTCATCTACATCGAGGACCAGTACTTCTGGTCTGAGCAGGTCGCTGCAGGGATCGCCAAGGCCCTTGCCGACAACCCCGGGCTGCAGGTCATCGTGGTCGTTCCGCGCTACCCCGACACGGATGGACCGCTCATCGGGCCTGCTGGTCGACTCGGGCAGCTCCGTGCCATCGCGCAGCTGCACCGCGCCGCTCCGGGCCGCGTCGGGGTGTTCGACCTCGAGAACGAGGCCGGCGTTCCCGTGTATCTGCACGCGAAGATCTGCATCGTCGATGACACCTGGTTCACCTGCGGGTCCGACAACTTCAACCTCCGCTCGTGGACAGCGGACAGCGAGCTGACGTGCGCCGTCGTCGGCCCAGCGGTCGGCGCGGACAGCGTCGAGCCCGCCGATTCCGTCGCTCGTGACCTTCGCGTGCAGCTGTGGGCCGAGCACCTCGGAGTAGCCGCGGACGATCTCCGCCTTCGCGATCCAGCCGAAGGGCTCGCCCTGTGGACGGCGAGCGCCGACGCCCTCGACGATTGGCACGTGGGCGGGGATGCGGCCGGGAGACCCGCTGGTCGAGTCCGGCGTCACACGATCGAGCCGGTCTCTCGATGGCAGCGATTGTGGGCCGCCCCGATCAGGCGCCTGGCCGTGGACCCGGATGCCCGTCCTCGGCCGTGGAGGGGGACCGCGACGTTCTGAAACCGGGAATCGACGCGGATCGCGCAATCCGCCCGCCGCCTTCCCGACGGCCCGCACAATGGGTGCCATGGTCGAGATCTCCGACGCGGACTTCCAGGCGATGGTCGAGGAGGAGTACGACGCTCTGCCAGAGGACATGGTGAGGGGTCTCGAGAATGTGGCGATCCTCATCGCGAACCAGCCCGTGGGAGAGCGGCCGCGGCTCTTCGGGCTCTACAGCGGACGCCCGCTGAAGACACGCGGCGTGTACGGGTACGGAGAGCTCCCCGACCGGATCACCCTGTTCAAGAACAACATGCAGGACCACAGTCCAGACCTCGACGCCCTGCGGCTGCGCGTGCGCATCACCCTCGTGCACGAGATCGGGCACTACTTCGGGCTGGATGACGCGCGGCTGCGCGAACTCGGGTGGGCCTAGGCGCGAAAGTACTACGTCCCCCGGTCGCGCCCGTCCACCCCTTCCCTCAGGCACCCGAAACAGGTCACAGTGAACTGTGGGACTCATAGAGGAGCTCGGCGCCTGGGTGGCGCAGCAACGGTGGTACGCGGGCAAGAGCCATGCCCCGCGATTCCGAGTCCTCGACGAGCAACCCGTCCCGGGGGCCACGCGCTACCTGGTGATGGATGATGCCGGCACGCTTCCCGTGCTGTATCACGTGCCGCTCACCCGCGTCGCCGAGTCCTTCGAGCCGCACGCTGTCGTCAGCCGCGACGACAGCGGGTGCCTGATCGACGCCGCCCGGCACGCCGGCTTCACGGTGGGCATGCTCGCCGACATGGGGATCGACGTCAGTCGGGTGACGGGCTCGCGCGTGCTGACAGGGGAGCAGTCCAACACCTCGATCGTCTTCGACGAAGACGGGCAGCCGGCGATCATCCTCAAGCTCTTCCGCACCCTCCACCACGGCGAGAACCCCGATGTCACCGTCCAGCGCGTGCTGAGCGACGCCGGGTCGCCCTACGTGCCGCGATTCCTCGGGAGCCTCGACGCCGACTGGCCCGATGTGGGACTTGACTCGGGCGTTGCGCACGGCACCCTCGGCTTCGCGCAGGAGTTCCTCCCCGGGGTGCGCGACGGATGGGCGGTCGCCCTCGAGGCCGCGAGCGAGGGGCGGGACTTCACCACCGCCGCCAGAGATCTCGGCACGGCGGTCGCCGGAGTGCACGGGGCGCTCGGCTCCGCATTGGAGACGATGGATGCCGGACCCGGCGAGGTGGCGTCGACCGGTGCCGCCTGGCACCGCCGGCTCGCCATCGCCGCGTCGGAGGTTCCCGCCGTCGCCGAGCGCCTTGCCGCGATCGATGCCGTCTATCGCGCGGCGCTCGAGAGTCGATGGCCGCGGCTGCAGCGCATCCACGGCGACCTCCACCTGGGTCAGGTGCTCGCCGTGCCCGGCGACGGGTGGCGCATCGTGGACTTCGAGGGAGAGCCGTTGCGTCCGATGACGGAGCGCGCGATCCCCGACCTGCCTCCGCGCGATGTGGCGGGAATGCTGCGGTCGTTCGACTACGCGGGTGCCCTCGCCGGTGGGCCGGACGCGAGCGGCTGGGCGGCGGCGTGCCAGGACGCGTTCGTCGAGTCGTACACCGGGGCCCCGGGATCGGTCGAGCTCGACCCTGTCCTCCTGCGCGCACTCGTGCTCGACAAGGCGGTCTACGAGTCGATCTACGAGGCGCGGAATCGTCCGCACTGGCTGTCCGTGCCGCTCGCGGGCATCGACGCCGCGCTCGCCTGAGCGGTGCGAGCTACTCCTCCACCGTCTCCGGGGACTGGAGGAGGAGGAACATCGCCCCGTAGGCCCCCAGTGAGACCGAGAAGCTCTGGAGGTCGTCGACGCGGCCGATCTCGTCGCCAGACGCGGCATCCATGACGATGCTCCCGGGCACGAGCTGCTCCGACCGCACCGTGCCCTCCGTCGGCTCGGGCGAGAAGTTCAGCACCGTCACCTGCATGGGCGCCTCAGCGCGCGCGTCGCCGTCGTCGAGGCTGTGGACGAGCACGAGCATCCCCGCGTGCGCCACCTCGGGGATGTCGACCTGCGACGCCGTCGCGATGCCGTGCTCGCGCCGCAGGCCGAGGATGGCGGCGAGCCGGGATGCGAAGGATGCGGGATCGTCGAGCTGCTCGGGAAGCGTGCCGTAGAGCGAGCGCCCGCGCGGCATGCCCGCCGCGGAGCGCGTCGCGCTCGGGTCGGCGTCGAGCAGATCGTGCGCTCCGCGCTCGATCCACCGGGTGTCGCCGGCGCGGATGAGGTCCGCGACCTCGTCGCCCGGGATGGTGAGCATGCCCGTGAGATCCCAGCCCGACAGCGCGAAGACCCCCGGCTGCCACGCGTTGTAGGCGGAGAGCAGCAGGTGCGCATCGCGGATGGCGGACACATCCTCGTCCATGATGTCGTCGAGTCGGGCGATCCCGCGCGTCGCCGCGATGAGGGACGCCGTCGTGCAGGCGATGCCGTTCTGGGTGAAGACGCGGTTGTAGTCCGTCGTGCCGGTGAGGCTCTCGGTCAGGTCGGCGCGCACCTCCTCGGCGAGCTGGCTGCCCGAGATCTCGCGCCCGCGGAAGGGGAAGGCCTCGTCCCCGTGTCGCGTGGCCCAGTGGACGAGCTCGTAGGTGAGCTCGTCGTGGTTCTGCAGTCCGTGCACGAGCTGCACGGGCTGCACGCCGAGCTGGAGAGACTGGTTGAGCGCGAGCCGGAGGAACTCGGTCTGTCCGGTGGCGAGCGCGTGGTGGTAGGCGGGGCGCCCGATGAAGTCGTAGGAGAGATCGGCTCCGACGGCACCGGTGTCGCGGATGTCCTCGATCGTGAGGTTGAGCTCCTGGAAGGTGAAGCCCCCGACCTTGCGCACCATGCCGGCGATGATGTGGTTCGCCGCGTGGGAGAGGGGATGCCCTTCCGACCACGCGGGAAGGCCCTCGGCGCTCTTCTCCACGCCGAGGAACCCGTTGGCGTCGAGGCGCAGCGCGCTCGTGCCGAGGTCGCCGAGCGAGTGCAGCGCGTCGCCGATCACGAGGCGCATGCCCGCGAAGGTGGGATCGAGCCAGTTGATCGAGGGCTGGCCCTGCTTGAAGTAGTGCAGGTAGACCCACCGGCGTGTGACGCCGTCGGGGCCGATGACGGGTGCCGTGGCGCTCCAGTTCGTCTCCTTGACGCCCGGGGTGTAGAAGATCACGCGCTGGAGGGCGCCGATGATGTAGCCGCGCTCTGCGAGCTCGTGCTCGGTCGCGGCGTCGAGGTTGACGCTGTCGACGCCGTCGGGCACGTCGGGGAGCAGCATCCAATCCTCCGGCGGGATCTCGATCATGTGGTAGATCCCGGGGTAGTCCTTGAACCCCATCTCGGCCAGTCGGAAGTCGGCGCCCTTGCCGGTATGCCCGGGCACGATGTCGTCGATGACGCTTCCGCCGTGCGCGTCCGCGACGTCGCACAGCGTTCGGAACTCGTCCTCCGTCCCGAAGGCGGGGTCGATCTGCGTGCTGATGCGGTCGAAGTGCCCGTCGACGCTGGGCGTGTCGAGCCATCCGGCGATGCCGCCGGCGCGCTTGACGGGACCGGTGTGGATCGCACTGATGCCGATGCGCTCGAACACCGACCACAGCTCCTCGTCCCCGAGGGCGGCCAGGAACGACTGCCCGGGCCGCGTGATGAGTGAGATCGGGTAGGCCGTGAACCACGCGTCGCTCGTCGCGATGGCGCGCCGGGAATCGGGGCGCGCATACGCGTGGCGCCACATCGACGGCTGTCCGGCCAGCGGGCGGGCGAGGATGTCGGCATCCTTGAGCATCGACTGGCGCACGAGCCACTCGACGTAGGACGGGTTCGTGCCGTTCGCCGTGCGCGGGTCGGTCCGGATGCGACGCAGGCTGCTCGCGCGCAGGTTGTCACGCGGGCGCAATCGACGCGGTCGCGCGGGATACCGCTGCTCGTCGTAGCTGATCTCCGGGGTTTCGAGGTCGGTCTCCTCGCCCTCGAGTACCGTCAGTCCCGCCAGGTCGATGGGGCCGGTGTAGAGCTCCTCCGGCAACTGCTCATCACGCGCCATGCCTCCACGGTAGACAGCGCCCCGTCCCGCCGCGAGGGGACTGGTGCACACCTGTCGGAACGATTATGGGGTCGGCTTGCGCAGTTCAGCGGTCCGGGGCCCATCCGAGGCTGACGCCGGAAGCCGTCCACCGATCGCGAAGACGGGAGCTTGCCGTGCGTGATGTTAGTGACTAACATCAGACCGTGGCCGGAACGGAGAAGACCCGGAGCGCGCTGCTGCGCGCGGCGCTCGAGCTGTTCGCGGAGCGGGGCTTCGAGGCGACGACCGCTGCGGCCATCGCCCAGCGCGCGGGGGTGACGGAGATGACGTTCTTCCGCTACTTCCCGACGAAGGACTCCGTGCTCGTCGACGACCCGTACGACCCCGTCATCGGCGAGGCGATCGCGCGGCAGGGCGCGGATCTCGGGCCATTGGCGGCTGCGGCGGCCGGCGTGCTGGAGGCATGGCGGTCCCTTCCCGAGCCGGATGCCGCTGCCGTGCGTGAGCGGCTCCGCATCGTCGCGCAGACCCCGTCGCTTCGGGCTGCCCTCGCGCGCAACAGCCTGGCCACGGAGGAGGCGATCGGCGACGCGCTTCGAGCGCGGGGGACCGATCGCGTTCGCGCGGCGGTGGCCGCGTCGGCGACGGTCGCGGCGCTGAACGCGGCTCTGCTGGCCTGGGCCGTGGACGAGACGGCGACTCTGGGCGATGCGATCGGCATCGCCACCTCCACGCTTCGGGGCGCTGACGCGTGAACGCGTCGGCGATGGCGCTGCGCTCGGTCACTCGGCTGTTCCGGGGTGGCGCCGGTGTAGAGCAGGTCGATCTGCAGATCGGGTTCGGCGAGATCGTGGCCCTCGTCGGGCTGAACGGCGCGGGGAAGACGACCCTCATGAGACTGCAGTTGGGCATGCTGCGACCCGACTCCGGGCAGAGCGAGATCGACGGCACCCCGCTTCGGGACGTGGACGCGGCGACCTGGGCCCGGGTCGGACATCTCGTCGAGGCGCCGCTCGCCTACGGCGAGCTGACCGTGCGTGAGGTGCTCGAGATGAACCTCGCCCTCCGCGGCGGTCCGCGGTCTGCGCCCCGCATCGACGCCGCGATCGAGACCTTCGCGCTCGCAAAGTACGAGCATCGCCGCATCCGGACCCTCTCGATGGGCAATGCGCAGCGCGTCGGGCTTGCCGCGGCACTGCAGCACGAGCCGACGATCGTCGTGCTCGACGAGCCGACCAACGCCCTCGACCCGGCGGGCGTGATCGTGCTGCGCGAGACGCTCCGCTCCCGCGCGGGCGCGGGGGCCGGCATCCTGGTCAGCAGTCACCACCTCGACGAGGTCGCCCGCATCGCCGATCGCATCGTGGTCATGAACGCGGGCCGACTGATCGGCGAGCTCGCCCCGCACGAAGCCGACCTGGAGCGACTCTTCTTCGACACCGTCCTGCGCGACGACCAGGCGAGGCTGCCATGATCACCGCGGTCCGTGCCGAGCTGCTGAAGCTGCGCAGGTCCCTGGTCGGGCGCGTCGCGACGACGGCGGTCCTCGTCGGGATCGTCGCGCTCTCCGCGGCGATGCTCGTCGCGACGCGTGCGGGCAGAACCGAGGTCGTCGCGAAGCTCGGGCCCGACGCCACCCCGGACTGGCACGGCTTCCTCGCCGCCGCGACCCAGATCACCGCGGCGGGCGGCCTGGCCGGATTCGCCATCGTCCTGGCCTGGATGTTCGGCCGCGAGTTCACCGACCGCGCCGTGCACGGACTGTTCGCGCTGCCCGTCGGACGTGCGCAGATCGCGACGGCGAAGCTCCTCGCCTACGCATCGTGGGCCGTGGCTGTCGCGATCATCCTCCCGCTCCTGCTGCTCGGAACGGGTCTGATCCTCGGGCTCGGATCACCTGACAGCGCGACGCTGGACGGGCTCGCACGGATCGGCGTCCTCGCGCTTCTCGGCACGATTCTCGCAACGCCTGTCGCGTGGGCGGCCACGCTCGGCCGCTCCGTGCTCGCCGGCATCGGCGTCGCGATCGCGCTCATCGTCATCGCCCAGTTCTCCGTGCTCGCAGGCGTCGGAGGATGGATGCCGCTGGCCGCGCCTGCGCTGTGGGCGATGTCCGACGGGCGGCTGGCGACCTTCCCGCAGACGATGCTGGTGCTGCCGTTCGGCGCCATCTGGATCGCACTCACCGTCTGGTCCTGGCGGCGACTCCAACTCGACCGCTGACCCCAGCCGCCACTGGGCAGGGGGTCGAGCCCTCGCGTCAGCGGTAGTTGACGAACTGGAGATCGACGTCGAGGTCGGCCGCCTTGAGGAGCCGCTGCACTTCCTGGAGGTCGTCGCGGCTCTTCGACTGCACGCGCAGTTCGTCGCCCTGGATCTGCGACTTCACCGACTTGGGGCCCTCGTCGCGGATGATCTTGCCGATCTTCTTGGCATTCTCCTGCGAGATGCCCTCCTTGAGCGAGGAGACGATGCGGTACTCCTTGCCGCTCGCGACCGGCTCGCCCGAGTCGAGCGACTTCAGCGAGATGCCGCGCTTGATGAGCTTCGACTGGAAGACGTCGAGCACGGCCTTCGCGCGCTCCTCGCTGTTCGCCTTGATGAGGATCTGCTCGCCGCTCCACGCGATGGAGGCGTCGGTGCCCTTGAAGTCGTAGCGCTGCTCGACCTCTTTGTGCGCCTGGTTGAGGGCGTTGTCGGCCTCCTGCTTGTCGATCTTGGAGACGATGTCGAACGAGGAATCAGCCATGCGGGGAGTCTAGTCGCGGCATCCCGGGCCCCGCCCTGACGAAAATCGGTGCAAGCGTTTACAAGAATCGCCAATTGGAAGCGCTTGCCGGACCGTTCTAGATCACGAACGCATATCGAATGCGGAACTCCGTGCTTGACGTCACGATCCAGCGTGATAACAATGTAAGCGCTTGCATACCGGGCAAGCATCGAGTCCCAGAACCCGCGACGCCGCGATTCGGCAACGCGGCCGACTCACTCCCAGCACTCCAGAGAGGCATGCACCGATGAAGGTGAACAAGAAGAGCTGGCTCGCACTCGGTGGCGTCATCGCCGTCACGGTCGGGCTCGCCGGCTGCGCGGGAAGCGCATCCAACACGAAGGCGACCGACTCCGACGCGACCGCGCTGACCGTGTGGGTCGACTCCGAGCGCGTCGACGCGCTCAAGGGCGCCGCTGACGCCTACACCGAGAAGACCGGCGTCAAGGTCGACCTCGTCGGCAAGGACGTCAGCAAGATCAAGGACGACTTCATCCAGCAGGCACCGACGGGCAAGGGCCCCGACGTCGTCATGGGTGCGCACGACTGGCTCGGCGAGCTGTCGACCAACGGCGTCGTGGCTCCGATCGAGCTCGGCGACAGTGCAGACGGCTACCTCCCGGTCGCCCTCCAGGCCTCGACCTACGATGGCACGACGTACATGCTCCCGTACGCCGTGGAGAACATCGCGATCCTCCGCAACGCCGACATCATCGCCGAGCCGGCCACGAGCTTCGACGACATGATCAGCAAGGGCAAGGCCGCGGGCCTCGCCACGCCGTTCGTGGTCGAGCAGGGGACCGAGGGCAACCCGTACCACCTGTACCCGTTCCAGACGGCGTTCGGCGCCCCCGTCTTCGGCACCGACGCCGAGGGCAACTACGACCCGACCGACCTCAAGATGGGCGACCCGGGCGGCTTCGAGTTCGCGAACTGGCTGGGCGCGCAGGGCGCCGCCGGCAACTTCAACACCGACATCGACGGCGACATCGCGAAGACCAAGTTCCTCGCCGGCGAGGCAGCCTTCTGGCTGACCGGCCCGTGGAACGTGGGCACCGCCACCGACGCCGGCATCAACGTCGCGATCGACCCGATCCCGAGCCCGACGGGCTCTCCCGCCCAGCCGTTCGCGGGCGTCAAGGGGTTCTTCGTGAGCTCGGAGTCCGACAACAAGGTCGCCGCGAACGACTTCCTCGTCAACTACATCGGCACCGAAGACGTCCAGCTCGAGCTGTTCAAGGCCGGCCACGTGCTGCCCGCCCTCAAGGTCGCTGCCGACACGGCCGCTTCCGACCCGATCATCGCCGGCTTCCAGGCCGTCGGCGCCGACGCCGTCCCGATGCCGGCGATCCCGGCCATGGGCTCCGTCTGGCAGTACTGGGGCATCGCCGAGGCGGCCATCATCAACGGCGCCGACCCGACGGCGACCTGGCAGAAGCTCGTCGACGACGTGAGCGCGGCCATCAAGTAATCAGCGGTTCCCAACCGTGACAGGCGACCGGGACGGATGCCGCGGCATCCGTCCCGGTCCCGATCTCGAGGACGTTCCATGACCGACACCCTCCAGGCCGAGACGGCCGAGAAGACGCCGACCCCACGCGAGCGCGGCGCCGCGCGGATCGCCGATGCGGCCGGCGGCAGGCTGCGCTGGGTGGCGCTGAAGATCGCACTGCTCGCGATCGTCGACGCCGTCGCGCTCTACGCCGTCTTCGTGCTCTTCCTGCACAACGAGTGGCTCGTGCTGACGCTGGTTTCGGCGGTCACGATCCTCGTCAACTGGATCTACTTCTCGCGCCGCACCATCCCGGCGAAATACCTGACACCGGGCATCATCCTGCTCGTCGTCTTCCAGATCTTCACGCTCACCTACACCGCCTACATCGGCTTCACCAACTACGGCACGGGACACAACGGCTCGAAGGACCAGGCGATCGCCTCGCTCATGCGGTCCTCGCTCGTCCGCGTCGAGGATTCGCCGACGTATGAGGTGACCGTCGTCGAGCGGGTCGGCGAGCTGGGCCTCCTGGTCACCGATCCGACCGACGGCGAGGCGTCCCTCGGCACCAACCTGAAGCCGCTCGAACCCGTCGACGCCACGATGGAGGCCGGCAAGGCCGTCGCCGTGGATGGCTGGACCACGCTGACCTTCGCCGAGGTGCTCGGGCGCAGCAAAGAGGTCGAGCAGCTCGCCGTGCCGTACAGCAGCGACCCCAACGACGGTGCGATCCGCACCCAGGACGGCCAGAAGGGCTACCTGTACACGTCGACCCTGATGTACGACGCGGACGCCGACACGATGACCGACAGTGCCACTGGGACCGTCTACGCCGACACGGGGGAGGGAGCCTTCACGTCGGAGTCGGGCGAGCAGCTGCTGCCGGGCTGGCAGGTCTTCGTCGGCTTCGACAACTTCGTGCGGGCGATCACCGACGCGTCGATCCGCGGACCGCTCATCGCCGTCACCCTGTGGACCTTCGTGTTCGCCATCGTCTCCGTCGCCTCGACGTTCTTCCTCGGGCTGCTGTTCGCGATGCTGTTCCAGAACAAGCGCATGCGGTTCAAGAACGGCTACCGGATCATGCTGATCCTGCCGTACGCGTTCCCGGCGTTCCTCGGTGCGCTGGTGTGGGCGGGCATGATGAACAAGAGCTTCGGCTTCATCAACCAGGTGCTGCTCGGCGGGGCCGAGATCCCCTGGCTCACCGACCCGGTGATGGCGAAGTTCTCGGTGCTCCTGGTCAACCTCTGGCTCGGGTTCCCCTACATGTTCCTGGTGTGCATGGGCGCGCTGCAGGGCATCCCCGAGGAGGTCAATGAGGCCGGTGTCATGGACGGCGCCAGCCCCTGGCAGATCTTCCGCCGCATCAAGCTGCCGCTGCTGCTCGTGACGGTGGCGCCGATCCTCATCGCGTCGTTCGCGTTCAACTTCAACAACTTCAACCTCATCTACATGCTCACCGGGGGCGGGCCGAGGTTCGAGGACGCGACGATCCCCGTGGGCCACACCGATCTTCTGATCTCGATGGTCTACAAGGTGGCCTTCACGGGGCAGAACCGCGACTACGGACTCGCCTCGGCGTTCACGATCCTCATCTTCATCGTCGTGGCCGTCATCGCCGTGATCAGTTTCCGCAGGACCAAGGCTCTCGAGGAGCTGAACTGACATGTCTGAATCCCAGAACCGTCTCGCTCACCCCGACGACACCGTCGCCCGGACCGCGACCCTCGCCGTTGCCGCAGGCGGGACCGCCGAACAGTTCGAGACATCGGTGAGCGGAATGGCGTGGTCGCCGGCGCCCGAGGCTCCGTCGCGCCGACGCCCGTTCGGAAAGTGGTTCCGCGACACGGGCTGGCGCCACGTCGTCGCGATCGTGGGGTCGATCTTCGCGATCTTCCCGCTCGTGTACGTGCTGTCGGCGTCGCTGAACGCCAACGGCACGCTGACCGGGAGCAACCAGCTCTTCTCATCGGTCAGCCTCGACAGCTACGTGCGCATCCTGACCAACCCACAGGTGCCGTACGCACAGTGGTTCCTGAACACGATGATCGTCGCGCTGGTCACCGGATTCTCGATGGTCCTCATCGGCGCGCTCGCGGCCTACGCCTTCTCGCGCATGCGCTTCAGCGGGCGCCGCGTCGGCCTCATCACGATCGTCGTGGTGCAGATGTTCCCGCAGATGCTCGCCGTCGTCGCGATCTTCCTCATGTTCAGCGCGATCAGCGACTGGTTCCCCGCGATCGGGCTGAACACGCTGAGCGGTCTGATCCTCATCTACCTCGGTGGCGCGCTGGGGGTCAACACGTACCTGATGTACGGGTTCTTCAACACGATCCCGCGTGAACTCGACGAGGCGGCGAAGATCGACGGCGCGGGCCACGCGCGCATCTTCTTCACGATCATCCTGCGCCTCGTCGCGCCGATCCTCGCCGTCGTCGGCCTGCTGTCGTTCATCGGCCTCATCAACGAGTACATGATCGCGAGCGTCCTGCTGATCGATCCGGAGAAGCAGACCCTCGTGGTCGGTCTCACCAAGCTCGTGTCGAACCCGCGCTACGCCGACTGGTCGGCCTTCTCCGCAGGCGCCGTCATGGCCGCGATCCCTGTCGTCATCGTGTTCCTTCTCCTGCAGAAGTACATCGTCGGCGGGCTCACGGCGGGCGCCACGAAGGGCTGACGAAACCATCGGGAGGGGATGCCTCGGGTCGGGGCATCCCCTCTCCATCGACGAGGGAGTGCCATGGCGACACCGGAGCGTTTCGAGGCTCTGAGCCGAGGTCTGGCCGAGGGCGTGCGGGGGCGACCCGGGTTCGCGGGCCTCGTGCTGCTCGGCTCCGCCTCGGACGAGGCCGCCGGCCGGCGCGACGAATGGTCGGACCACGACTTCTTCGCGATCACACGAGAAGGAGCGGGACGGATGCTGCGCCCCGACCTCTCCTGGCTGCCCGACCAGGATCGGCTCGTGCTGACCGCACGCGAGGGAGAGATCGGCTTCGTCGCGGTGTACGACGACGGCCACGTCTTCGAGTTCGCCTTCTCGGATGCCGCCGAGCTCGACGGCGCCCTCGCCGAGGCGGCCACCGTCGCGGTCGATGACGACGAGGGGACCGTCGCCCGGCTGATCGACGAATCGCGCATCCGCGCGGCCGCGGGCGACGCCTTCGACCCGGCCAACGACATGAGGCTCGTGCTCGTCAAGCTGCTCATCGGCGCGGGACGCGCTCGCCGGGGCGAGGTGCTCAACGGCAGCGACTTCGTGCGGGGCTGGGCGGTGCGGCTGCTCGTGCGGGTCGTGCGCGCCCGGTTGTCCGCGCGGTCGACGAGCGCTCGCGACACGATCGACCCGATGCGGCGGTTCGAGCAGGACTTCCCGGACTGGTCGGCCGCCATCGCCGCCGCCATCGCGCAGCCCGTCGAGGAGGCGGCGTGTGCACTGTTCGTGATGGCCCGGTCCGAGCTGGAGCCCGGATGGACGGAATTCCCCACCGCAGCCGCGGATGCCGTCGCGGCCCGGCTCGGCTGGCGCTGAGGATACCGTCGCACGGCGGATCAAGCATCCTCTCTTCCGCCGCGGGAGGCGTTTCGTAAACTGGGGACGCCCACGGCGAGGAGGATCTATGCGCCCGTTGACCGAGGACGATGTCCGTGCGACGTTCGTGAATGCCGGCCCCGACGACTTGAAGCTGGTCGCGCTGCCGGCCGACTTCCTGCTGACGGATTGGGACCACCTCGACTTCTTCGCCTGGCGCGACCCGCGCACAAGAGGCCGCGGCTACCTCATCGCCGAGGTCGAGGGCGAGCCCACGGGCGTCGTACTCCGCGCCGCCGACGGAAATCCCCGCGCGCGATCGGCGATGTGCAACCTCTGCCATACGATGCAGCCCGCAGATCAGGTGACGCTGTTCACCGCGCGCAAGGCCGGCATGGCCGGTCACCACGGCGACAGCGTGGGCACCTACATCTGCCGTGACCTGTCGTGCCACGAGAACGTGCGACTCGCCGCCCCGCTCGCGCCGAGCGAGGTGCGCGGCAGCGTCGACCTCAAGATCGACGGCACGAGGCGGCGCACCGAGGCGTTCGTCGAGCGCGTGCTCGAGGGAGCCGCCGCGTGACCGCGCCGGTCGTCGTCGTCGGCGACGCCCTCATCGACGAGCTGCGCGACGACAGCGGCGTGCGCGAGTTCGTCGGCGGCGCGGCGCTCAACGTGGCGGTCGGGCTCGGCCGTCTCGGGGTGCCCGCGACCCTGATCGCGATGGTCGGCGACGACGAGGCGGGCGACCACATCCGCACGTACCTGCGGGACTTCGGCGTCGAACTGCTCGCGACGCCGTCGCTGCACGGCTCGTCGCGGGCGGTGAGCACGCGCTCCGGCGGCGGCGAGCCGACCTACGTCTTCAACGAGGCGGCGCAGAAGCGGCGCGTGCGGTTCGGGGAGGCCGAGCGCGCGGCGATGGCCGAGGCGCCCTTCGTCGTCGTGAGCTGCTTCCCCTTCGACGACATCGCGCAGACCCTCGAGTTCGCCGAGGCGGTACGGGATGCCGGCACCCCGCTCGCGATCGACCCCAACCCGCGCTCGGGCATGCTGAGCGACCGCGCCGAGTTCGTCCGCGGGTTCGAGGCGCTCGCCGCGGGGGCGGCACTCGTGAAGGTGGGGGAGGACGACGCGGCTCTGCTCTATGGCGAACCGCTCGACGCCCTGCGCGCGCGGCTCGTCGATCTCGGCGTCGACGCCGTGCTCGCGACACAGGGTTCCGCGGGCGCCGCGATCGAGGCAGGCTCCGCGATCGTGACGCGCCCGATCTCGTCGCTGCCCGGCCGCATCGTCGACACGATGGGAGGAGGGGATGCCGCCTTCGCGACGACCGTCGCGGGGCTCCTCGACGGCTTTCCCGACGACGCCGACGCCTGGGCCGCTCTGCTCGAGCACGCGATGGATGTCGCGGCGGCCACCTGTCGATTCGAGGGCGCGCTGCTGCGGCTGCCCGCAGCCGTGGAAGACATCGACCTCGACCGGATCGGCACGTGAGAGCCGTCTCACCGGCTCGATTTCTGACCACCGCCGATCAAGGGTAAGATCGACAATCGCGCCTCCGGTCGACTGTACAAGCCGGGCGGGCGCGCACTGGCGAGTTACCCAAGCGGCCAAAGGGATCTGACTGTAAATCAGCCGTCTTAGACTTCGGGGGTTCGAATCCCTCACTCGCCACGAACCAGAAGAGGCCCGGAATCTCGCAGGAAGACGAGAGCCCGGGCCTCTGGCGTTGGTGGGACTTGCCGAGCGCATCCCCTCCGGAACCCCTCCGGTGAAGACAAGCGAGAGGGGCTATCCGTGTGGATAGCCCCTCTCGGCGCTTGTCCGCGGTCTCGTCAGACCGTAGACTCCGGGGAGGTTCTCACCCACCCTCAGGCCGGCGCAGGCCTGTACCTCCACCGAGGCTGCGACTCAGGGGAACGGCAATTCCCGTTGAGCCGGTAGACCGAGATCACCGCGTCCGGCGATTTGTAGACCTCGGTCGAAACCTACCTAGGCATCACGACTCCTCGTCCTTGCGGTGAAGGTAGGTGCCGAAGGGGTCCCAATCCTTCGACACGAACTCGTTGTCGTTGACCTTCAGGACCATCCCGCGCTCGACAGCACGCCCGAGAGCGTTGTTGAAGGAGTTACGGGGATTGGCGTTCCACGATTCCGGGATGCCCTTCAACTCTTCGAACTTCTCGAAGATGGTGTCGCGATCAGCGGGCTGTCCGATGGCCTCCACGACCTCAGCGACCCAGTCGGTTGAGGGAACGCGCTTGCGAGGCGAGACGATGACGTCTGGTGTGTTCGTGAAGTCAACCTCGCGCATACTGGCGGGGCGCGGCTCCTCGTCGTCGGTGAGCATGCTCAGGATCTCCTGATCCTCCTCGCTCATCTCGCCGAGGAGTGCCTCGATGCTCTCGACCGCGCGCTTCAGGTGGATCAGCCGCTTGCCTACTTCCGTGAGCTCTTCCTGCAGAGCAGACGCGCGCGCCTCTGCGCCGCGTCGCTCATTGCGGAGCGTTGCGAGCGTCTCGCGGAGCTGGTCGTCTTCCATAACCAAGAGTGTGACACACGACCCGACACAACTCAAGTGTTGGGGTCCACTTCGGCGTGTCGGTCTGCCTGTCCCCGATAAGTGGACAACGAACCTCAACATTTTGTCGGGTTTCTTTACACACATGTATGTGTATGGTGCGGCGCGGGATCATACACCCGCCCTCCGACACTGCAACAGGGAAATGGCTGTACAGCGCAGGTGGACCCGCCTACGAGCCCAGCCGCCGCTCGCGGGCGATGAGGGTTGGAATGGGACGGGCGGGCGCGGCGGACGCGATGGCGTCCAGACCGGCCATGTCCTGGTGGTCGGTGAACAGGTGCATGTACGTGCTGTAGGTCACGTTGATATTCGCGTAACCCATCCACTTCGCCACGTCATGGATGCTGTAGCCCCCGGCTGCACAGGCGCTCGCGAAGTAGTGCCGGAAGGCGTACCAGACAGCAGGCTCGACGCCCGCGGCGACCATCGCCGGGAGCACGTAGCTCTTGTAGACGGACTCGTGGCGGAACGGGTGGTCGTAGCTCAGCGGCGCGCGCTGGCCGGGAGCGCCACCCTTGCGCCTCCCTGGCCACAGGAGCGCGTCGGGGTCGCCGCGGTACGGGTGCTGGGCGATGTGCTCGCGGACCGCCATGAGAAGGCTGGGCGACAGGGGCACGTCGCGGACGGACTTGGCCGACTTGGGCGTGGCGTAGCTCGAGCCCTCGCCCGCGATGTACTGCGCCTGTCGGCGAACCTCGACATGCGAAGAAGGTGGTTGATATCGCGGATGCGCAGGGCCTCCAGTTCGCCGGGGCGCAATCCGGTGTAGGCCGCAAACCGGGCGACGAGTGCATAGACCGGCTCGCGCTCCTCCAGCACCGTGAGGATGCCGCCCATCTGTCCAGGCGTCAGGAACACCGGCTCCTCGCGGACAACGGTCGGCTTGTCGATGACGGCGCAGGGATTTGCGGAAATGAGCCGGTGCTTGAGCGCGTACCGAAATGCCTTGGACAGCGCGATGACGATGCCCCGTCGAGTGCTTGCGGAGAGCGGCTGACCGGTGTGCTCGGAGGTCTTGTTCTCGAGATCGGCCATCCACGCCTCTACGTCGAGCGACGTGATGGTGTTGATGCGCCGGTCGCCGAACGCCGGGTAGATGTGCAGCTTGTAGGCGTCCTCGTAGCCGCGCCGGGTCTTCGGCTTGAGGCGCGTGCTGGCGTCCAGTGACGGCTGTGCAACCTCCTGGAACTTCTTGGCGTTCTTTACGAGCGCGTCGGTGGATTGCCCGTCTGCAAGCTCGTTCTCCACCTTCAAGGCGAAGCGCTCGGCCTCGCGCTTGACGGTGAAGGTGCGCTGGCGGAATTTGCCGTTGGTGCCCTTCCAACGCGCCTCGTAGGCGATTCCACCCTGGCGGGGCACTTCTCGAACGTGTGCCATCACTGCTCCTTGGTTCGAATCCCTCACTCGCCACCAATCAAGAAAAGCCCCTTACCTGGGCTTTTCTGGTCTCTGAGGGGCCCCGCGGCGGAGGTCAGGCGGAGCGCCGGCGGCTGAGAATCGTGAAGAGGCTCAGGAATGCGAGCATCACGCGCTCGGGGGCCGTCGTCTGACTCATGACCGTCCAGGTCTGGGCGTTGCCTGGGTCGAGCATCATCTCCTGCTCCCTTCTCGGTCATGGCCCCGGACAGTTCTGGGACTCACTGCGAAAGAGGGAGCGATGTGCTCGTTTAGTACACGATGACGGGCCGGGGTTCGGGGATTCGGGTGCGGGTCTGGATGCCTGCTCCTACAATGACCGCGTGGCGACGTTCGAGACGGACGTGGTGCAGGACATCCGTTTTGCGCGATCTGCGGACGGGGTCGGGATCGCGTACGCCGTCCACGGGGCGGGGCCGCCGCTGCTCATCGACGCGTGCTGGCTGAGCCACCTGCAGTTCGACTGGCAGAGTCCGGTCTGGCGTCACTTCCTCGAAGGGATGGGCCGCGTCGCGACCGTCATCCGCTACGACGAGCGCGGCCACGGCTTGTCGGATCGGAATGTCACCGACCACGGGCTTGAAGCACGCGTCGCCGATCTCGAGGCCGTCGCGGACGATGCCGGGTTCGAACGGTTCGCGCTCATGGCCATGGCGCAGGGCGGACCGGTCGCGATCGAGTATGCGGTGCGGCATCCCGAACGGCTCACCCGGCTCATGTTCTACGGGAGCTATGCGGGTGCGCATGCCGCGGCCACTCAGCAAGAGCTCGAGATGTACGCCGCCTTCGAGGCGCTCATCCGGGTGGGCTGGGCGCGGCCTGGCTCGGAGTTCCGGCGCGTGTTCAGCAGCATGATGATCCCGGACGGCACCGAGGAGCAGATGCGCTGGCTCGACGACCTCCAGCAGATGGCTTGCGACACCGAGACTGCGGTCATCTCGCGCGCGCAGCGCCAGATCATCGACGCGAGCGCACGCCTCCCCGAGATCGACGTGCCGACGCTCGTCCTCCACAGCCGTGGCGACCGCATGAACGGCTTCTCCCACGCCCGTGACCTCGCCTCGCATATCCGCGGCGCGCGCCTGGTCGCGCTCGAGAGCAGCAACCACATCGTCCTCGAGGACGAACCGGCGTGGCCCGTTCTGTTGCGCGAGGTGACCGACTTCATCGAAGCCGACCGGGTGGTGCCGCCGCCCGCGACCGTCGGCGACGACATCACGACGATCCTGTCCCCGCGCGAGCTCGACATCCTGCGGCTGGCTGCCGAGGGGTACGACAACGAGGCGATCGCCGCCGTCCTGGTGCTCTCGATCCGCACGGTCGAGCGGCATCTGCAGAACGCCTACGCGAAGCTCGGCCTCCAGGGCCGGACGGCCCGCACCGCCGCGGTGGCCCGGCTGCTCTCCCGCGCCTGACGACCCGCGCCGGCCGACTACGCGTCAGCCGCCACCGCGCGGCCGCGCACGGTCCGAAGTTGCGCGTCGGCGCCGATGTGAGGACCCCTGCCCCGTTCCTACGGTTGCCGTACCAACCCCAAGACCGGGAGGAACAATGTCCACCACCACCACCACGGGGCCGATCATCACGGCCACCCCGGAAGACCGCGCCCTCAAAGCGAAGCACGCCGCGATGTGGGCGAGCGGAAGCTATCCGACCGTCGTCGACGAGGTCGTCGGCACGCTCGGCGGCATCCTCGTCGACACCATCGACGTGCACGCGGGCGAGCGTGTCATCGACGTCGCGGCAGGCACCGGCACCTCGGCCATGCCGTCTGCGCGTCGCGGTGCCGACGTCGTCGCGACCGACCTGACGCCCGAGCTTCTCGACGTTGGCCGCGCCGCGGCCGACGCCGAGGGTCTCGCGATCGACTGGCGCACGGCGGATGCCGAGACGCTGCCCTTCGCCGACGCCGAGTTCGACGTCGCGATGTCGTGCATCGGCGTCATGTTCGCGCCGCATCACCAGGTCGCCGCCGACGAGCTGCTCCGTGTCGTCCGACCGAACGGTCGCGTCGGGGTGCTCAGCTGGACGCCCGACGGCTTCATCGGCCAGATGTTCGCCGTCATGAAGCCCTACGCTCCCGCGCCGCCGGCCGGATCGTCGCCGGCCCCGCTGTGGGGTCACGCCGACCACGTCCGCGCGCTCTTCGGCGACCGGGCCGTCGGATTCGCAGCGAGCCAGCAGTCGCTGCGGGTCGATCGGTTCGCGAGCGGCGCGGAGTTCCGCGACTTCTTCAAGGCGAACTACGGCCCCACGATCGCGGTCTACCGCTACATCGCGGACGACTCCGAGAAGATCGACGCCCTCGACGGGGATCTCGCCGCGCTGGGCGACCGCTTCCTGCACGACGGCGTCATGGGCTGGGAGTACCTGCTCGTGACGGCCCACCGCGCCTGATCGCCGATGGCGGCCGGGATCGCGCTGACCCGCAGTCCCGGCCGCACCGCATCCCACACGCCCGTCCCACTTCTTCACGAAAGCAGTCCTTTCATGCTTGCTCTTCCCATCGTTCTCCCCGATCAGCGGGAGCTCAGCCGCATGGCGGCCGAACGCCATGCGCAGTCGGCCATCGCCGCCTCCCGACGGAAACCGCGTGCATCGCTGACGCGCCGCGCAGTCACGTTGCTGCGTCGGGCTGTCACGATCCGCGCCACCCACCCGGACCGGCCCCTCGTCTGAGGGGCCGGTCCGGCCCGCGGGCGCGCCGGGTCGCGGCATCCATCCACCGTCCTGGCCCCGCCGTCGAGGAGAGACCTCTGCGTGCCAGGATGGGCGTGCGGGCGGGGGCCCGCAGAGAGTGGGGAACACGATGACCGTGCCCGAGAACCCGCGCCGTGGGAGCGCAGATTCGAGCCTCATCCGCGTCTCGCTGTGGGTGGCGATCGGCGCGCTCGTGGTGGCTGCGATCGTCTGCGTCGTGTGGGTGCTCGTCGGCACCGACAACGACATCGTCGGGCGGGCCTTCCTGACGATCCTGCTGCTCGCCGCGTTCGCCGGCGCTGCGCTGCTGGATGCGCGGCTGGCGCCGCGGCGGCCGGCGTGGTTCGCGCTCGCGAGCATGATCACGTGGGTGCTCACGCTCCTCGCCGGGGCGATCCTCATCTGGCTCCCGACGCCGTACCGGTTCTACTACTACGGCACGGGCTTCGGGCGTTTCGTGGCGTTCCTGCTGATCGTGCTGATCCTCCAGCTCGCGCTGCTGCACGCCCGCCTCATGGTGAAGGCGCACCTGCGGTTCGTGACGCCGTTCACCCGGGTGGCCACGTTCGTGACGATCGGGCTCGTCGTCGTGCTCGCGTTCATGCTCGTCATCCCGCTCACGTTCTTCGACTACCTCGACCTTCCGTCGCTCTACTGGCGGATCGTCGTCGCCATCGCGATCCTCGCGGCCGTCGGCACGGCGCTCGTCCCGCTCGTCAACGCCCTCTTCGGGCCGAAGCGCCCCGCGCGCGCAGCGCTCGTTCCGCCTCCCGTGCACGCGTGGCCGACCTACGCCGACGGCGTGACCCCGCTTCCCGTCCTCTACGACGGCAGCCCCGACTGGAACGCCTACTACACCGGCTACCCGTCGACGGTGCCGCAGGCGATCGCTCCGGTCGCGCCGCTCGCCCCGGTGGCGCCCGCCGGTGCGCCTGCGCCGCCGTATCAGGGCTGGTCGCCGGCCGATGCGGGACAGCAGTACCCCGGGCAGGCGACTCCCGGATACCCGCCGCAGGCAGACCCCGGATACCCGCCGCAGGCAGACCCCGGGTACCCGTCGCAGGCAGACCCCGGGTACCCGTCGCAGGCAGACCCCGGATACCCGCCGCAGCAGGGACCCGGTGGTCCGGGATACGAGGGCTACCCGCCGCCTCCGCCGCTGCCGCCGCGGCCCTGATACCGGCACCTGCCTCGTGATCGACGCGGCGCGTGCGCGTCAGACCGAGTCGAGCAGTTCGAGCGCCGCCATGGCCGCGTTGTGTCCGCCGAGGCCGCTCACGGCCCCGCCGCGCCGCGCTCCCGAACCCGCGAGCAGCACGCGGTCATTCGCCGTCGCGACACCCCAGCGGGCGGCCGGCCCGTCGAGCGCCTCGGCGTCATCCGCCCACGGCCATGACAGGGGGCCGTGGAAGATGTCGCCGCCCCTCATCCCGAGCGATGTCTCCAGATCGCCGGTGGTCTTGGCCTCGACGCACGGGGTGCCGTCCGCGGCCTCGTACAGGCAGTCGGAGATGGGCTCGGCGAGCACCGAGTCGAGACTCGCCTGCGCCGCCCGCAGCAGCTCCGCGCGCGCGGCATCCGGATCCCTCCCGTCGAGCAGCCGGTGCGGCACCTGCAGGCCGAAGAGCGTCATGGTGTGCGCGCCCGAGCCACGCAGCTCGGGGCCGAGGATCGACGCATCCGTCAGCGAATGACAGTAGATCTCCGCGGGGAGCGGATTCGGGATGCCGCCACCTGCCGCCGTTCGGTGCGCGGCGTCGAGCTGCGTCAGCGTCTCGTTGATGTGGAAGGTGCCGGCGAACGCCGCTTCCGGCGCGACCGACTCGTCGCGGAGTCGCGGAAGCCGGCGCAGCAGCATGTTGACCTTGAGCTGAGCGCCCTCGGGCGGGGCCTGCTCGGCCCCTAGGAGACCTGCGAGCGCCGCCGGGCCGACGCCGCTCAGGACGAGCCGCGCGTGCAGCCGCTCCGAGCCGTCGATCTCGACCTCTCCGTCGGGGCTGACCGCCGTGACCTCGACGCCCGTGCGAAGCTCGGCGCCGGCATCCCGAGCCGCTCGCTCGAGCTCTGCGGTGACGCGACCCATCCCGCCCACGGGCACGTCCCAGTCGCCGGTGCCGCCCCCGATCACGTGATACAGGAAGCAGCGGTTCTGCCGCAGGCTCTCGTCGCCGGAGTGCGAGAACGTCCCGATGAGGCCGTCGGTGAGGGCGATGCCCTGTGCTAGATCGGTCGCGAGCGATGTGCGCACCAGTTCGCCGAGCGGCGCCTCGACGAGCCCCGCCCAGAGCGCCTCGTCGCCGATGCGAGCGCGCAGTTCGTGGGCACGGGGGAGCGGGCCGGTCATCGTCGGGAAGACCGCCTCCGCGACGGGATGCAGCCGCCGGTAGAACGTCGCGAATCGGGATGCCTCGCCCCGGTCGCCCGTCGCGCGGGCGAAGCTCTCCGCGGTGGCCGCGGCATCCGCCGTGTCGACGAGGATGCCCCGGCGGGGATCGGCGGGATCCGGTGTGTAGGAGGAGTAGCGCCGGCGGCGCAGCCCGATGCGCAGGCCGAGATCGTCGAGCACCTGCCGGGGGAGGAGGCTCACGAGGTACGAATACCGCGAGACGCGGGCGTCGATGCCGGGCCACGGTCGCTCCGACACCGCCGCGCCGCCGACGCGGTCGAGTCGCTCCAGCACGACGACGCTTCTGCCTGCGCGGGCGAGATAGGCGGCGGCGACGAGGGCGTTGTGGCCGCCGCCGACGATCACGACGTCGTGGATGCCCGTCTTCACCACGCCACGGTAACCCGCTCCCGATAGCGTGGGGGCATGCCGCTCGCACAGGAACTGGAGTCCATCGCGCAGGAGATCGCGCGCGAAGCAGGGGAGCTCGCCCTGCGGCGCCGGGCCGAGGGCGTCGCGATCGCCGCGACGAAGTCGGCGCTCGCCGACATCGTGACCGAGGCCGACCGCGAGGTCGAGCTGCTGATCCGTGAGCGACTGAACTCCGCGCGGCCCGACGACGGGTTCCTCGGGGAGGAGTCGGGCGCCGAGCGCGGCGAGACCGACATCACGTGGGTCGTCGATCCCATCGACGGCACCGTGAACTACGCGTACGGCATCCCGTCCTACGCCGTGAGCATCGCAGCCGTCGCCGGTGAACCCGTGCCGGGGTCGTGGCAGGCGCTCGCCGCCGCGGTCTTCAACCCGGCATCGGGGGAGCTCTTCCACGCCGTGCGCGGCGAGGGAGCCTGGCTGGGAGAGACCCGGCTCGCCGTCAACGCCGAGCCCTCGAGCGCCGGTGCCCTCATCGCGACGGGATTCGGCTACCGCCCCGAGACGCACGCCGGCGATCTCGCCCGGCTCGCCCGCGTCATGCCGCTCGCCCGCGACATCCGGCGCATCGGCGCGGCGTCGCTCGACTTCGCGTTCGTCGCCTCCGGCCGCCTCGACGCCTACTTCGAACGCGGTCTCGCGCCGTGGGACCACGCGGCCGGCGCGCTCCTCGTCACGGAGGCCGGCGGAATGGTCGGCGGTCTTCCCGCCGACCAGCACGGCCGCGCGCTCTTCGTCGCTGCCGCGCCGGTGCTGTATGAGAAGATCCTCACGCTCGCGACCGATTAGCGCAGAAAAAGGCCGAAAATCGCCCGGTTTTCGGCTGGGAACCCCCGATATATCAGGTCACAGGGTGTCGTGTACACGGCATTCCCAGATCGCGCGCGGTAGTGTTTATGAGATCGTTACCGACGCCGCCCGAACGGCACGGTGATCAGAGCCCGACGTCCGCCCCTCGTTGTTCCCCGAGCGACTCCGACCCGAGAGCCCTGCGTTTTGCCCTTCCCCTCCATGGCTGAGCCTGCGCCCACGCGCCGTTCCAGCCGCCCCTCCGCCAAGCCTGCTCAGGCGACGCCGGAGACTCCGGAGGCAACGCCCAGTCGTCGAGACCAGCGTGCGCAGCGCGTGTCCGTTCAGGGCACCGTGTGGTCGGGGCCGGGTGCAGCCGAAGTCGAGCCGTTCGTCATCGAGCCGATCGTGGCCGCGACCATCGTCGCCGAGCCGGTCGTCGCCGAAGCCGTCGTGGCCGGGCCCGTCGTCGCCGAGACGACCGCGCCCGAATCCCTGCCGGTTCTTGAGGTCGAGCGCCCCGGCACGCGTGCGAGCCGCCGCGTCCGCACGGCGCCCAAGCCGATCGCTCCCGAGGCCGACGAGGCTCCCGCGCACGTCGAGGCCGTCGTCCCCGCGGCCGCCGTCGCGTGGGCCGCAGCGGCCGCCGCCGTGGCCGTCGAGCCGCAGCCTCTCGTTCCCGTCAAGCCGGTGCTGACGCCCACTGAGTCGTTCGAGCTCATCGAGCCCGCCGCCGAACTCGAGCTCGACGAGCCCGCTCAGGCCGACGAGCTCGCGTCGGACGACGAGCCCGAGCGGCTCGAAGAGCCCCAGCCGGCGGCATCCGATGTCGACGAATTCGAGCTCGCCGCGCGACTCTTCGCGTTCACGGGTGAGACGCCCGTGCAGAGCGCCGCTCCCGAGCCCGAGGCCGAGGCGCCCGCCGAGGAGCCGGTCGCGCACGTCGCGACTCGCCGTCAGCGCCGCAGCGGACGCCAGCTCGCCGCTGCGTCGTTCTCCGTCGGCGTCATGGGCATCGTCGGACTCCTCACCGTCGGCATGACGACGCCCGCCGACGCGGTTGCAGCGGTCTCCGGAGACTCGACCTCGATCTTCGCCGACGAGAACACCGGCACCGACGTCGCCACCGAGGACATCCAGGCCTACGTCGCGCCCGGCGACATCCAGAGCGCGGCCCTCGATCGCAACGAGAACTACTCGATCGCCTCGATGGGCGACATCGCGGCGGAAGACGGCATCACCAACTACTCCGACTTCTACGTCAACGACCCGAACGCGGCGATCCAGTGGCCCTTCGCGGTCGGTGTTCCGATCACGTTCGGCTTCGGTCCGCGCTCGGGCGAGTTCCACGAGGGCGCCGACTTCGTGCCCGGCGAGGGCGCCGACATCCAGTCGATCGCGGCGGGCACGGTGCGCACTGCGACCAACAGCGGCGGGGGCTACGGCGTCGAGGTCATCATCGACCACATCATCGACGGTCAGCTCGTGTCGACGCGCTACGCGCACATGCTCTACAACTCGATCAAGGTCAAGGAAGGCCAGCACGTCGAGGCCGGCACCATCCTCGGCAACACCGGGAACACGGGCCACTCGTTCGGCGCGCACACCCACTTCGAGGTGCTGCAGAACGGCACGACCGCGATCGACCCGATCGCGTGGCTCCGCCAGTACGCGGGCCGGGAGAGCCTCGACCACTGGTGACCCGCGCCGATTAAGAGGGATGCCTCGGCTCTGGTATCCTCGTCTAGTTGCCCGCTCGCGGGTAGCACGCCCCGATAGCTCAGTGGCAGAGCACTTCCATGGTAAGGAAGGGGTCGTCAGTTCAATCCTGACTCGGGGCTCGCAGCATCTGATTTCGTGACCGACGGATGCCTTGCGGCAGGGTAGCTCAGTTGGTGAGAGCGCACGACTCATAATCGTGAGGTCGCGGGTTCAAGCCCCGCTCCTGCTACGAACGAAGCGCCCCCATGTGGGGCGCTTCTTTCGTATCCGGTCCGGTCGTCGTGAATCCGCTTCAGGCGGTCCCGCTCCGCAGAGGCTCCGCGCGACGCGACAGCTCAGAGGTTGACTTGCTCCAGCACGGCTCGCTCGCGATCCAGCCAGTCGGCGAGAACCGCCTCGCGTTGCTCATACCGCGACACGTCGAACGATAGGTATCCGCGGACTGCGGCACGGACGGTTCGTCGTGAATGCGCTCTGGTGCGTTCGATTGTTCAGGAGTCAGACGGGGTGGGCCGATCGCGGTGATACTCAGCGAGGAACGCCTCCGACTTCTGCTGGAGGAACATGCACAAGTCCGCCAAGGCGGTGACTTCCACCGCCATCCTCGCCACGGCGTGAGCGCCCAGGGTGACCGCTTCCTCGCGCGGCTCGAACGTGATGGTCCACTCCAGTGGGCTGCCCCTGGGCGGAGGTTCGATGTAGATCACGGTCGGGGAGTCGGGTATCCGGACGGCCACCAATCCCGTGTCGGCGCCTGCCGCGCCGTCCTGGGGGATGACGCGGATCGAACTCAGCGCAGGAGCGCCCCGATCTCCGAACTCGTCCACCCACGACTGCAGGATGATCAGGGTGCGGAAAGGCAACTTCCACCTCCAGGATGCTGGACCGCTCACGAAGATCATCGCGCAGGCAATGCGACCGCGCCAGGGATCCCGATGCGCACGCAGCCGGTGGCACAACGACCGTGAGCGAGGTCTACGGCTGGGAGGATGGATTGCGCCGAGGGCGAGGGGCGGGCGGGGGAGGGACCTCCTTCGCGGCGATGATCGCGCCACGGGGGATGCGCTCGACGCCGCGTTTGCCGGAGACGGTTATCGTCATAGCGTCCGTGCTCAGAAGCTCACCGAGCGCGTCGGTCGCCTGCCCGGTCGGGAGGATGTAGCGTACGACCACGCGATGGCCGGGCTCGGGCAGGTTCACCATTGGCCAGGGGCGTAATCCTTGAGGAAGACGCCGAACAGGTCGTCGCCGGCCTCGCCGCGCACGATCGGGTCGTAGACGCGAGCCGCGCCGTCGACCAGATCCAGCGGAGCGTGGAAGCCCTCCTCGGCGAGCCGGACCTTGGTCGGGTGCGGGCGCTCGTCGGTGATCCAGCCGGTGTCGACGCTGGTCATGAGGATGCGGTCGGTCTCGAACAGCTCGCGCGCGCTCGTGCGCGTCAGCATGTTGACGGCCGCCTTGGCCATGTTGGTGTGAGGATGCCCCGGACCCTTGTAGCCGCGATTGAACACACCCTCCATCGCGCTCACGTTCACCACGTAGGTGCGCCGCGCGGGGCTCGCGGCAAGCGACGCGCGCAGCTTCGAGACGAGCAGGAACGGGGCGGTGGTGTTCGCGAGCTGCACCTCGAGCATCTCGAGCGGATCGACCTCGTCGACGCTCTGCACCCACGAGTTCGTGTGGTCGAGATCGGGGATGAGCCCGCCCGCGTCGATCGCCGTGCCCGAGGCGAGGCGCTCGAGCGAGCTCGACCCCGCGGCCATCGCCTGCTCGGTGAGTTCGTCGGCGCGCGCGGCGGCTGCGGCGAGGATCGGGTGCGCGCTCACCGAGCGCTCCAGCGCCTGCGGATGCTGGTCGTTCGTGTGCCCGAAGGTGACGAGCTCGGGGAGCGGGCCGTCCGGCAGCGGAGCGAGTTCGGCGTCGACGAGCGGCTGATACGCGCCGGGCGAGCGGCGCACCGTCTGCGTCGCGTTGTTGATGAGGATGTCGAGGGTGCCCGCGGCCGCGACATCCTCGGCCAATCCGATCACCTGGGCCGGATCCCGGAGGTCGATGCCGACGACCTTGAGCCGGTCGATCCACTCCGGGGCGTCGGGCATGCTGTTGAACCGGCGCACCGCGTCGCGCGGGAAGCGGGTCGTGATCGTGGTGTGCGCGCCGTCGCGCAGCAGCCGGAGCGCGATGTACATGCCGATCTTGGCGCGGCCGCCGGTGAGCAGGGCGCGCTTGCCGGTGAGGTCGGTGCGCGCATCGCGCTTCGCATGGCTCATCGCCGCGCAGGTGGGGCAGAGCTGGTGGTAGAACGCGTCGACCACCGTGTAGGGCCGCTTGCAGATGTAGCAGGAGCGCGGCTTGAGCAGGGTGCCGGCGGTCGGAGCGGTGGTGGAGCTCGAGATCGGGATGCCGCGCGTCTCGTCGTCGATGCGGTCGGGCGCGCCGGTGGCCGTGGCCGCGACGACCGCGCGGTCGGCGGCGGCGATCGCCTCGCGGATCTCCCGGCGGCGCACCTTCTTCACCGCCTTGAACATCGCGGCGGTCGCACGGCGCACGGCGATGTAGTCGGGGTGCGTCTCGTCGACGCCGGCCATGCTGCCCAGCACCCGCAGGGTGGTCTCCAGATCATCCGGGTCGATGCCGCTCGGCGGCAGGTCGGAAGGCGCGGGGGAATCGGGAAGCACACGTGATTCTACGCCGGGCAGTTTCGGCTCTTCCTGTTAGCGTGCCTTCGTGAGCACCTCGAACCCGGAGCTGGCTCGGGCGCGCAGCATCCGTGTGTCCGCCGCGGTCATCGTGAACGACCGCGACGAGCTGCTGCTGGTGCGCAAAGCCGGCACCACGGCATTCATGCAGCCCGGGGGCAAGCCTGAACCTGACGAGACCCCGGCCGAGACGTTGAGCCGCGAGCTGTTCGAAGAGCTGGGATTGTCGGTGGATGCTGCGGACCTGCGCCCGCTCGGATTGTTCACCGCGGCGGCGGCCAATGAGCCGGGATTCCTGGTCGTGGCCGACGTCTTCGAGGTCGATATCGGGGACCAGCTGCCGGTGATCGCGGCGGAGATCGAGGATCTGCGCTGGGTCGCGCGGGCGGATGCCGAGGAACTGGAAGTCGCGCCTCTCGCGCGAGAGAACTTCCTCCCCTGACTCGACTCCCGCTCCTCGACCGCGGAGCGCTGAGGCGGGGTCGTGTGATATCGAACTTGAAGGAACTGCCGTTCAATTCGAGAGGCATGCGGCGTTCGGTGATCGAGACCGTCATCGCGTTGCGACGCTCGAGCGGGACCATGGCTGTGTCGAAGTAGTCGGGATCGAACTGTAGAGGTCGCCGTCGTCCCCGCGGTGGGCCCGCTCGCCGTCCCAGGGCGCGGCGACCTTCCCGGGTCGAGGTGGGGGTACCCGCCGTGCGCATACGGGCAGTGCGCGCACGGGGCACCTGCCGTGTAGCGAAGCGCGTCCGCTTTGGATCTTCAACGTGCACCGCGTGCAGGGGTACGTGGCGCGCGTGTCGCGGTGCGTTCATTTGGATCCGTATTCGCGCACTGCGCGAAAGCGGATCGTGCAGTCCGGGCTCACGCTTGAAGCGGCGCACCTGCCTCTATAGCCAGGGGGAGGAGGCGGCGCTATCTTTCGAAGGTCCGGACACACCCGTCGGCCGCGGGAAGGTGATCGACGACCACTCCTTCCGTCTCGAATGAGCCATGCGACCGCCGGGTGCAATGAACAGGTTCGAACACGAAAGGAACCCCCATGGACGACGCTCCCCGCAGCTCGCTGCCAGACCTGAAGGGCACCGTCGACGAGCGCAGAACCCAATTGGACCAGTTGAGAAACGATGGCGCGGTGACAGTTGAATGGCTTCTCCGCCAACTCGACCAAGTCCTCACAGAGTGGGCGGCCCTCGAGACGAAGTTCGATGTCGAAAAGGACGGCCATCCCGATTACTAACGCGGTCGAGGCGAGTCGCTTACCATCCGCGGTATCCGCGACGACATCCGCATCCCGTCGAGGATTCTCAGCCCAGCGATCTACGCCCAGCACGATCCATATCCGCGCTACGCCGGATGTGGGCTTCGCCAATCGCCCGCTGACCCCTTTGGCACGACGCTGGGCGGATGGATGGAATACAGATTGGCTATGCCAGGGTCTCGACCACGGATCAAGACCTCACCGCCCAACGGGACGCCCTGCTGCGGCTGGGCGTTCAGGACGCGCACATCTACGTCGATCACGGGCTGACCGGCACGAATCGCGCGCGACCCGGCTTGCGGGAAGCCCTCGCCGCCGTGCGAGGGCGGGGACACGCTCGTCGTCACGAAGCTCGACCGGCTGGCGCGGTCGCTGCGTGACGCGCGCGAGATCGCGGATGAACTCACCACGAAGGGGGTCGCGCTCAGTCTCGGCGGAAGCCGGTACGACCCCACCGATCCCGTCGGGCGGCTGCTGTTCAACGTGCTCGCCATGGTGGCTGAGTTCGAACGCGACCTTATCAGCATGCGAACTCGGGAAGGGATGGCCGTCGCACGCGCGAAAGGAAGGCTGAAGGGCAAACAGCCGAAGCTGTCGACCGCGCAGCGCAAACTCCTCTACGAGATCCAGGACCGAGGCGAGTACACCCAGACTGAGATCGCTGAGCTGTTCAGCGTTTCGCGCGCGACCGTGTATCGCGAGCTACTCCACCGCCGCGAACTGCTCCGTGCCTCATACGAAGCCCACGTCTACTAACGGGGATCCTCCAGCTGCGGCCGCTGGTCTCGTCCACGATGCGTTTCGTGAGCTCGTCGGTGAGTCGAGTGGTCTCGGCCTTCTCGTCGGCGACGTTCTCCGCGGTCGCCGACTGCCACTCGGCAGTCAGGCGCGCTTCGAGGTCTTGGATCTGGGCTCGAATCGCGTCGTTTGTCTGCGAGCATCAGAAGCCCGACGTAGGCCGCCATCAGGAACGCCAACAAGGCGCCGAGCATCGCCAGCGTCTCACGGATTCCCTTCACGATCGGGGATGCGTCTGGCCGACGTCCCACGTCGTCCAGCCAGGTCCGCTCCTTGTCGAGCGTTCCATGCTGGGTACGTAGGAACCGCTTCAACTGCGGACGAATATCGCACCCTCAGCGTGCAATCGGCGGTTCCGCGATCACAGCAGGTTCGTCTCGTGGGGCTTCCCGGAGGTCGTCCCGTCGCGGATCGGTTTTGGTCCATTGCCGCGACCTGCACCTGCCCCGGTCTTGCCGGTGGTCGTGGACGGGGCCGAGCCATCACGGGGCAAGCCGTGACGTCCCGCGGCGGACTTGCGCTATTCACAGTCGTTAGTAGTCGGATAGAAAACCCAGACAGCCTCATTTACAATGCGATAGAACCCGAATGGAGACGCCCGTGATGTCGAGCGTCGACCCGAACTCCCACGAAGAAGTGAGACCAACCAAATGTTCCGCAGTACTGAGACCGCGGTCACCACGACCGCAGTCGCCTCCCTCGCCTGCCGCGCACAGCCGGCCACCGCGTGGACGTCTCCGCGCCAGCGCATCGCGGCGGCGGTCCTTGTGCCGGCCGCCCTGGCCGGCATGCTCCTCGCGGGCAGCCCGGCACTCGCCGCCAGCCCCGCGAATGGGATCTGCAACGGGGTCGTCAACCAGCTCGCGCACCGTGGCACCGTGCAGGAGAACCTGCTCAAGGCTGCGGCGAAGAAGAACGCCGCCCAGATCGCCACGCTGACGGCGGACCGCACCGCCCTGCAGGGTCAGGCCGCCGACCTCAACGCGCAGATCGACCAGATCAATCGCCAGCTCGCTGAGTCTGACGCGAAGGACGCGCAGCTCGACACGGAAATGAAGACCGCCGAGGCGGTATTGAGTGAGGTTAAGAAGAAGCAGGCCGATGTCGCCGGTCAGCTTTCCGACACGGACAAGGCGCTTGCGGACCTGAAGGCGCAGCAGACCGGGATCGCCTCCGAGCTCGCGGGCCTCCAGGAACGGGTCAAGGCGGCGCAGGCCGTGAAGGCGGACCTGGACAAGCTGGCCCACGACGCCCAGCGCCAGGTTGACGCAAAGGCCGCCGACCTCGCTGCAGCCCAGACACAATTGGGCGCCCTGCAGGCGGCCGCCGATTCTGCCGGCGACGCCGTCGCAGGGAAGGACGCGGAGATCACCGTGGCGCAGTCGGAGCTGGCGACGCTGACGACAAAGGCCCAGGAGGCCGCGACCAGCGTCGAAACCGCGAAGGACGCGGTCACCACGGCGGAGGCGACGCTCGCGGAGCTTCAGGATGCCGGGGCCGCGGCGCAGGCCGAGCTCGACGCCCAGCAGGCGAAGGTCGCGGACGCTCACGTAGCGCTCTCGTCGCTCCAAGCGGCTGCGACGGCGGCCACCGACGCGGTGACCGCCAAGCAGACGGAAGTCACCGCCGCGAAGGACGAGCTCACCAACCTGCAGGGCGCCGCTCAGGCCGCCGTGGACGCGGTGGCCGGCAAGGACGCGGAGATCGCCAAGGCGCAGGGCGAGCTCGCCACCCTCCAGGCGGGGCAGAAGGCCGCCTCTGACGCGGTCGCCGCCAACCAGGCCGCCATCGCCACCAACGCCGCTGCGATCGCGGACCTTCAGAGCCAGATCAGCACGCTCAACGCCCAGATCGCGGCCAAAGAGACGGCGCGCAATCAGACGCTGGGCCAGCTCGCTGCCCTGCAGACACAGAAGTCGGATCTCGAGGGTCAGATCGCTGCGCTCACGACGCAGATCGACGCGATCCACGGCAACTCCAAGGAGAAGCGGGAACTGCAGGACCAGCGCACCGCCAAGCAGACGCAGCTGGCGTCCGTGAACACGCAGATCGCCGACAAGAACACCCTGATCGCCGGCCTCTCCGGCGACCTGGCGACACTGCAGGGGCAGGTCGACGGCCTGAACGCGCAGCTGACGGCCGCGCAGACGCTGAGCAGCGAGCTGCAGAAGCAGGCTGCTCCGTTGCAGGCTGCGCTCGATGCGGCCAAGACCTCGGTCGCCGGCAAGCAGGCGGAGATCGGGGCCCTGCAGGGCCAGCTGGCCGCGCTGGAGTCCGCGGTCACTGCCGCCAACCAGGCCGTCACCGGCAAGCAGGCCCAGCTCGACATCCTGACCGGTCAGCTCCCGGCCCTGCAGGACGCGGTCACTACCGCCGAGGGCAAGGTCGCCGCGCAGACCGGGGTCGTCGCGGACCTGGAGGCGGCCCTGCCCGACCTGGTCGACGGGGTCGCCGCCGCCAAGCAGGAGATCGCCGATCAGCAGCTCATCCTCGGTGCGCGCAATGCCGAGCTGACGGATGCCCAGCAGAAGCTCGATGCGGCCTCCAGGGCCGTTGACGCCAAGAAGCAAGACATCGCTGACCTGCAGGGTCAGCTGCCCGGCCTGCAGGCGGAATGGGATGCCGCGAAGACGGCGGTAGCGGCGAAGCAGACCGACGTCGTCGCCTTGGACCGGGAAATGGACAGCCTGCTCGCGCAGCTGACCGACGTAAACGGCAAGATCGCCGCCGCGGAGGGTGATGTCCTGGCTCTGCAGGGCCGGGTCGCTCCGCTGCTGACCCAGTTGAACAATCTCAACGCCGACGTCACCGCCGCCGAAGCGGAAATGGCCGGACTGCAGATCCAGCTCACGACTCTGGACACCCAGCTCACCGCAGCCCAGGGTGTGCTACGCGACCTGGAGGCCCAGAAGAAGGCCAACAAGGACGCGATCGCTGCGCAGAAGGCAACGGTGAAGGGCCTCCAGGACAAGCTCGGCGGCGTGCAGGACAAGATCAAGGCACTCGACGGCACCATCGTGCTCGGCGGTTGCGCCGCCTGACCCGGGGTGGCGACGTGTACAGGGCAGGAGGGGGACCGGCAGGCCGCGGTGATCCTCGAGATCGTCGGCCACGAACTCGCCTTCGGGAATGACGAAGACCAGATGAATCACGGAACACCTTCTTGTCGAGGTGTTCGCGGCCGTTTGCGCGTCGCATTCGATGAGGCTCGGAGAATGCCGGATCGCTGGGCTCCGAAGCGCGGGGTACGCTCACCGCATGAGCGTCCGCGCGATTCTTGCGGCCTTTCGTCTGAAGCCTGAAGGGCCAGGCTTTCTCGAGGGTGCCGACGGGCCGGGTATGGCACGCGGCGGGGGCATTGGGCTCGGGCTCGGCCGACTCGTGGGGTGCGGGGTTGAACGCGATCGCTGAACGCTCTGCTCGGATGTGGTGGATCTTCCTGTCGGTCTGCTCGGCCGGAATCGTCGTGTACCAGCTGATGCCCAGCGGTGTCGCAGGCGATCTGGTCTACGTCGGTGTGGGGCTGGCCAGCGCGGTCGCGATCGTCGCCGGAGTGCGCCTGAATCGTCCGTCCGCGCGATCGGCATGGTACTTGATGGCGGTGGGCGTGTTCCTGTCGGCGGTCGCCGACGGAATCTTCAGCTGGATCGTCCGCGTGCAGGGTGAGGACGCCTTTCCGACTCTCGCTGACGCCTTCTATCTCGCGGCGTATCCATTCTTCGCAGCGGGTCTGCTCCTGTTGATCCGCGCTCGTCGGCCTCTCAAGGATCTTGCGGGGTTCCTCGACAGCGCGATCCTGACCGCCGGATTGGGGTTGGTGGTGTGGGTGCTGCTGGCCGCCCCGACGATGGAGAACCATCATGACTCGTGGCTGGCGGCGGGGGTGTCGACCGCATACCCCGTTGCCGACATCGTTCTCCTGGGGATGCTGATCGGCCTGATCACGATTCCCGGCAGCCGGAGTGTCTCGCTGATCCTCTTGGTTCTTGCGATCGTCCTGCTCATCGTGGTGGACCTTGCCGCCGCCCTGCTCGATCTGCTCAGCGCACCGAGCACCAGCATCGACGCCTTGTGGCTCGCCTCCTACGCGCTGTGGGGGGCAGCAGCGCTGCACACCTCGATGCGAACACTGTCAGAGCCGGCGATTCAGGCCGATGTCCAGTTCCCCGGCACGCGGTTGGCCGCGCTCGCCGTCGCAACGTTCGTCGCACCCGTGATGCTGATCCTGGAGCACTTGCTCGGCCTGCCGATCGACGGCTGGCCCATCGGCATTGCGACGCTCGTGATGTTCGCGCTGCTGATCGCGCGCATGAAGATTGCGATCGATCAGATCGCAGCGGCGAATCGGCAGCGCATCGAGGCGCAAGAGGCGCTGGCCTATCAGGCAGCCCATGACGCACTCACGGACCTGCCGAATCGGGCGCTGGCGGTTGAGCTGATCACCGCAGCCCTGAGTGGAGTTACCGGCGCGGCCGACAGAGTCGCGCTGCTTTTTCTCGACCTGGACGGGTTCAAGCGGGTCAACGACACCTTGGGTCACGACGCAGGCGACGAACTGTTGCGGGTGATGGCCGGAAGGCTGCGCGAAAACGTCCGTGCCGGCGATGTCGCCTGCCGACTGGGCGGGGACGAGTTCGTGATACTGCTGGCTCCGTTGACCGACGAGGCGGACGCGGTGGCGGTCGCCAACCGGCTCGTACCGGTCTTATCCGCACCTGTCACCGTCGCGGGCCAACATGATGTCAGTGTCGGCGCCAGCATCGGTGTGGCCGTCAGCCGCGGCCAGGGCACGAGCCCTGACGCGTTGTTGAAGGAGGCCGACTCGGCGGTGTACGGGGCGAAGCGGTCCGGGCGAGGCCGGGTGAAGGTCTTCGATGCCGAGATGCGGCGGGAGCTGCACGCCAGGACGGAGCTGGAGCGTGATCTCTCACGCGCCATCGAGCGAAATCAGCTCATCGTCCACTACCAGCCGATCGTGCATCTGGCATCGGGAGGTGTGCAAGGATTCGAGGCGCTCGTCCGCTGGCCCAGGGATGGGCGGCTGCTGCCGCCCTCGGCGTTCGTTCCGATCGCGGAGGAGTCCGAGCTGGTCTGCGACCTGGACGCGTGGGTGCTTCGCCAGGCCACTCGGCAGCTCGCCCACTGGAACGAGCGCTCGGGCTCACGTTGGCTGTCGATGGCGGTCAACGTCTCCGGCCGGCACATCGTCAGGCCACGAGTGGTGGCGGAGGTGCGTGAGGCGGTCGCCGCCGCTGGCGTCGATCCGGCTCAGCTCGTGCTCGAGATCACAGAGACCGCTTTGGTGGACGACTCCATCGCCGTGAAGCATCTCGACGAGTTGCGGCACGACGGGATCGCGATCGGCATCGACGACTTCGGCACCGGATACAGCTCGATCGCGCGGCTGGAGGATCTCCCGATCGACATCCTGAAGATCGACCGGCGCTTCACCCACACCACCGGCTCTTCACCGCGGCTCCTCCGCATGATCGTCGAGACCGGGCACGCGTTGGGTCTTCGCCTCATCGTCGAAGGAGTCGAAACAGAGGATCAGCTCGCGCTGTTGCGGTCCATCGGCTGTGAGTCGGCCCAGGGCTACCTGCTGGGCCGACCGCTGGATCCTGACGCGATCGCTGCACCTCAGCAACGTGGTGCCCCTCGCCTGGTGAGGGCCGGCATGCGGCAGGAGTTCTCCGGGTCGTGACCCTGACGGCGTCGTGCAGATTCGCTTTCTGCTCCTCGACATGGGTCGCTCCGTCGCGTGAGGCGGGCCTCCCTCGATACGTTTGGCTTCAGGCGCCCTGCGGTGCCTAAGGGAGGCAGCGAAATGGGAAGGTTCGAGCGTTTCGTCGGCGTTGCTCTCATCTGTCTTGCGCTGCTCGGCGGGGCGGTGGTGGGCCTGGCCGCCTTCGCCACCCTGCAGGATCCCGTCGGGTGGGACACGCCTTCCGCGGTGTACCTCTTCGGGGTGTGGGAGGTGATGTACTCCACGTCCGGACCATCAGCCGGCGTCGTTCTGGCCTCGGCCGGGTTCGCGCTGCTTGTCGCGGCTGTCGTCGCGTTGATCGAGCGTCGGGTCACCAGACACGCCCGTACGAGTGATGACTGGGAGCGGATGCCGTTGGCGCCCAAGCGGGTCATGGCGGAGACCCGTGGAATCTACGCCGGCCCGGTGACGGTGACAGTGCTGATCCCCGCCCACAACGAGGCCGGTTGCATCACGGACACGATCGCCTCGTTGCGCGCGCAGTCTCACCAGCCTGCGCGGATCGTCGTCGTCGCCGACAACTGCACCGACGACACGGTTTCGCTCGCCCGCGAGACGGGTGTCGACGTGTTCGAGACAGTCGCCAACACGAACAAGAAGGCGGGTGCGCTGAATCAGGCGTTGCCGACCGTGCTGGCAGGTCTCGGCGACAACGACACGGTGATGGTGATGGATGCCGACACGACCCTGGACCAGGGGTTCCTGGCCGCGGCGGTGCGCCGACTCACCGACGACCGGGGGTTGATGGCCGTCGGGGGATTGTTCTACGGCGCAGAGGGGGAGGGCCTGCTCGGCCAGTTCCAGCGAAACGAGTACACCCGCTATGCCCGACAGATCCGCCGCAGGCGGGGACGCGTCTTCGTGCTCACGGGCACGGCGTCGATCTTCCGTCCTCGGGCGCTTCAAGCCGTGGCTGACGAACGTGGCCGAGGTATCCCCGGCGTGCAGGGAGACGTGTACGACACGCTCGTCCTCACCGAGGACAACGAACTCACCTTGGCCATCAAATCGCTTGGCGGCCTCATGATCTCACCGGCTCAATGCACGGTCGTCACCGAGGTGATGCAGACCTGGCGTGCGCTGTGGGTGCAAAGGCTTCGGTGGCAGCGCGGAGCAGTCGAGAACCTCGGCAGCTACGGGTTCCGTCCCTCCGTGACGCGCTACTGGGCCCAGCAGCTCGGCATCGGATACGGTGTGGTCGCCATCGCCGCCTACCTCCTGCTCCTGCTGCTCATGATCCTCTCAGCGGACGTCTGGATATGGATCCCGTTCTGGGTCCTCGTCGCAATCATCTTCGACCTCGAACGGGTCGTAAGCGTTTGGCGAGGAGGGTGGCGGGCCCGACTGCTCGCCATCACACTCTTCCCCGAGCTCGGCTACGCGATCTTCCTCAACCTCGTCTACGTCAAGGGCATCCTCGACATCGCCCTGCGCCGAAAGGCCAAGTGGGGAGACATCACACAACAGCCCGCATCCAGGACCGGAGGCAACCGATGAACTCGATTGTCACTGTTCCGACGGGTCTGGTGTTCCCCCAAGAGCTGCTCACCACACCCGCGTTTCAATTCCTGGCCGCGTTCGTGGCAATCAACACGATCATGTACGCGACACTCGCCATCGCCAAGATGCTGCCCAAGGTGTACCTCAGCGACATCATCAGCCGACGCGACCGCCGCAAAGAGACGCGGAGCATCCACCCGAATGAGCCACCCTTCCCGTGACCGCGCCTGCCTCAGCACCCCTCACAAGAGCGCGGTAGCGTCGCCGCGAGATTCCCTCGGCCTCCGCGTCCCAAGCCCCTGGGACCACAACGACGGCGTGCATCAGGATCCATATTCGGACAGTGCCCGTTAGTGGGACCGTTCAGGCGGCGGCGCTGGAATCGCGCCAGCAGAAGACCGAAGTCCTCTCCGACGACGATCGCCGACGAGGTGAGGAAGCGGGCGTTGCCCGGTGGCGCGAGGTCGAGTCGTCCGGTAGTGCAGACGCTCCAATCTTGACCGGGCGGTCAGTCAGATCTAACGTTGAGGCGACCCCCGGATCGGGAGCCATCACCTGTCGAAGGAGGGAGAGTCGAATGAAGAAGTGGATGCGTTGGGAGGACTGGGTGGCTGTCGGCGTAGGACTCGTCGTCGCCCTGTCGACCTTCGTCCTGCCGCAAGTCGGGGCCTCGATGGCCTGGATGCTCACACTCGGTATCCTGCTGGTCGCTTCGGGTCTGGTGAACCTGGCCATGCCCGGCCTCGTCGCCACCGAATACGTGCAGCTTGCGCTCGGCATCCTGCTGGTCATCGCTCCGTGGATCGGCCAGTACGCGAGCGGAGCCACGATGGGTCCCGCATGGGTCAGCTGGATCGGCGGCGCGGTCGCAGCGATCGTCGCGGCCCTGGCCATCAGACCGGCCATGCACGCTCACGACCGGTCCCTTCCCCACTAGTCACCATTCGAGAGACTGGGACGACGGCTATGACCGGCGTCCCAGTCGTGCGTGTGAGGATAGCGTCATGACGCGGAGCAGGGAGAGCAGGGTGCTCATCCTCGACGCGGCAGAGCGCCTGTTCGCGGAACGCGGCTTCGACGCCACACCGACGGCGGCAATCGCCGGGTCCGCCGGCGTGCCAAAGGGGCTTCTGTTCTACTACTTCCCCACCAAGACGGACCTCCTGCGCGCACTGGTCGGAGAGCGGCTCGAGCTCGACCCCATCGACACCACTGCGCTCATCGCCCGCGGCGACCCTGCCAGAGCGCTGCTCAACGTCTCGCGTGTGCTGCACCGCCTCCAGCAGGAGTCAGCCGTGCGGCGCGTCATCGTCTGGCGCGAACAGCGCACGCATCCCGAAGTGCACGCGAGCCTGCGCGAGTACCGCAGGCAGATGCAGAACCTCGTCGAGCAAGTGCTGCGAGCGAGCATCCTTCATCCAATCGCTACACGCCGACTCCGCGCCGCGGCCACCGCGTGGGTCGCGGTCATCACGACCCCAACGCTGCACGACCACATCGAGACGGACACCGGCACGGCTCGCATCCCGTCGGAGACGGACACCGATGCGGCCGATCCCGCCGATCTGCCAACACTCGCCGACCTGATCTCGGCCGGCCTGCGGGATCCCGCTGCGTAACGAGCGAACGCGCCCGCAAGATGCCCACATCATCGTCGCGTTTTGATGCCCGCTCGCACGGCTCGACGTACAGCGTACCACTCGAGCTCCACGATCGACTCCACGCGTTCCGCCTCATGGGATTCCCATTCGCGCGGTGCCCGGTTGAGGGTCGTCCCGAGCGGGTGCCGACGGGCTCAATCGCGATCCACGTTCGACCGATGCGTGTTGACCGAACCCGCGTGCGGTCGGGTGGCCGTCCTGGCCGTTGTGCGCCGCTGGAACGCCCTATTCACGCGAGAGCTGCTCGAAGCCGCTCACCGAACAGGGCGAGCCGCTCGACAGGTTCGTTGCTGAAGACGAGTCGGAGGTGTCTTGTCGCCACCGAACCGCCCCACGCGTCGGTCATTGGCGTGGCGGCGACCTTCTGCTCGAGCAGCCGCCGCGAGAGCTCGGAAGCGTCGATGCCACAAGCTTCGGCATCGAACAGCGCGGACCATCCGCCGTGAGCCGGCACGAGCGGCATCCCCTTGCACTGGCGGACGAGCTCTTCGTGCCGTCGCTCCCACTCGCCGACGGCCGCGTGCACGTCGTCATCCCCGATCCGCAGTGCGGCTGCCGCCCCGACCTGGCCGAACCCGCTCGTGACAACACCGTTGTAGATGTGCACCATTGCGAGCGCCGGCGCGAGATCGGCGCGAGATACCAGCCAGCCAACCCGCCACCCGATCATCCGCTGCTCGAGCGAGACAGCGCCAGCAGTTACCGTCAGGTCTCGCATCCCCTCCAGCGCGGACGGGACGACAACAGCCCGCCCGCCGTACACGATCGCCTCCCACAGCATCCAGTACAGGAGTGGGATGCCGCGCTCGCGACAGATGGCCGTTATCGCCCCCCATTCCTCGTCGTTGGCGACCCAGCCGCTCGGGATGGCCGGGTTCATCAGGAACACGGCGCGGGTTCGATCCGAGACGGTCGATCGGAGCGCCTCCAGGTCGAGACGCCAGCCATTGCGGTCACCGCGAAGCGGAACGAGTTTGGGAGTGGCCCCGACCAGGCGCACGCGCTGGAGCATTCCGGCATAGGTCGGGTCGGTGAGGATGACCTCATCCCCCGGGTCTGTCAGGACGAACAGGGCGTTCAGCAGGGCGGAGCCATCGCCGTCGGTGATCACGATCTCGCGATGCGGATCGTAGTGCGGCCCGCCACGCCGGGCGATCAACTCAGCGACCGCCGACTTCATTTCGTCGAGCCCGGAGAAGGGCAAGTACGAGTTGGTGTCGTCCCGTCCGATCGCCGCTCGCGTCGCCTCGAGGGCGGCAGGATGGGGTGGGATGTCCGTGTCGTAGTTTTCGAGCCGGAGAATGTCGGCGTCGGTACCTGCAGCATCGGCCACGCGGTCGATTCCAAAGCCGGGAATCCCGTCCAGTCGTCCCACGCACTTGATCATCCGCGCTCGACAATCCGCTGCGCAACCCACTCCCTGTGGCGTGGTCCGCACTCGTCAGTGACATGAGGCGTCCCGGGATAGCCGATGAGGCCCCCCTCTCGAAATGGCGGAGGACGGAACCCTTGACGGACACTCGTCAACCCATAGGCGATGAGCCAAGACCAATCGCCGATCCCATCCGCGAAACGGCCCGGAAGCTGTGGGGCGCGGGCGAGAGGAAGGGCGTTCTTCCGGATCCTCGTACGAGCGATGGGCGAGAGCGGAGCGCTCATCGCGCGCCCGGGTTCATCATGTGCCGGGCCGGTAGAGATGACGGGCCGGGCCGTCGGGATCCACTACCGAGCGGTGGATGCATAGCGGCACCGCTGGCGGGCGAGTTGCGGCGCCATGGCATCTGTCCGTGGGCTGCCCGCCGGGATGGCCGCGCGGCGTGTTGTTCTGGTGCTATGTGGGGATGATGGTGCCGGACGCCTTGGCGCGATCCATGACGACTTGGGTGCTGAACCTGCGCACATTGGAGTCCGCGAAGAAGAGCTCGCGCGTCAGCTGGGTGTATTCGGCCATGTCGGCGACGGCGAGAATGAGGACGAAGTCCCATTCCCCGGCCACGTAGTAGCACTGCTGCACCTGGGGGCATTCGACGAGCGCCGTGCGGACGCGGTCGAGTAGTTCGGGCTGTTCGCTTTCGAGGGCGAGGTGGGCGATGACAGTGACGGGGCGTCCGACGAGTTCCGGCGCGAGGCGTATCGAGCTGCCGGCGATCACCCCGAGGCTGGTCAGGCGAGCGATGCGGCGGTTGACGGCGGCCGCGGACAGGCCCACCCTTTTGCCGAGAGCAGCTTGCGGCTCACGCGCGTCTCCCTGGAGCGCGACGAGCAACTCACGATCAACGTCGTCGAGAATGACGCTCATCGTCCGATGGTGTCCCATCGCCACCGCCGACGCAACGTCGTTGCGTGAAACGGGCTCCAGATCGGAAGTTCTTCCGCAGTCATTGACCGTTCGATTGCTCGGCGCAGACCATGGATGTCGTGACTGACGAATCGATCGCACGTGCGCGACGCTGGCGGCGCGACCTTCACCAATGCCCTGGCATTGCTTTCGATGTGCGCGAGACGGCGGAGTATCTCGCGCGCGTCCTCGGCGGGCTGGGATGGGATGTGCAGCGCGGGATCGGCGGGCACGGGCTTGTGGCCAGTCTCAACCGCGGGTCGAGCAGCCGGGCGATCGCGTTGCGCTCCGACATGGATGGTCTCCCCATCGAGGAGTCGACGGGAGTCGAATACTCCTCACGCAACGCCGGCGCGATGCACGCGTGCGGGCACGACGGACACATGGCCATCCTCCTCGGCACGGCCGACGCGCTCCGCGCCGACCCGAGCTTCGACGGCACCGTGCATCTCATCTTCCAGCCCGCCGAAGAACCGGGACGCGGCGCGCTGGCGATGATCGCGGACGGGCTCTTTGACCGGTTCCCGATCGACGCCATCTACGGCCTCCACAACCTGCCCGGCATCCCCGCCGGGCACATCCACACCCGCGCCGGAGCGATCATGGCGGCCGAGGACAACTTCGAGATCCGCATCCACGGACGCGGCGGCCACGCTTCCATGCCGCACCTCGTCGTCGACCCGCTCGTAATCGGTGCCGACGTCGTGACCTCGCTCCAGACGATCGTGGCGCGCACGGTCGACGCCTCCCACAGTGTCGTGGTGTCCTGCACGGAGTTCATCACCGACGGTGCCCGCAACGCGATTCCGGGTGAGGTGATCATTCGCGGGGACACCCGCACCTTCACCGCCGAGGACAGCCAGATCGTCGAACAGCGCATTCGCACTCTCGCTGAGGGGCTGGTACACGCGCACGGCGCCACCTGCGACATCGACTACACGCGGGAGTTCCGACCGACCGTGAACGACGAGACCTTGAACGAGGTCCTCGCCCGCGCGGCGGCAGCCGCCCTCGGCAATTCCGCCGTCGATGCTGCCTGCGCACCGCGGATGGCCAGTGAGGACTTCGGAGAGTTCGCTCGAGTCGTTCCCGGCTGCTTCGCCTTCCTCGGCACCGGCACCGTCGTGGGGCGCGGCGGCACACCGCTGCACAGCCGCGACTACGACTTCAACGACGACGTCCTGAGTGCCGGCATCGCGTTCTACCTCGAGCTGATCCGCACCGAACTCGCCGAGGCCGACTGATGACGACCCCGCAGCCCACCTGGGTCCAAAACCATCGCAATGCCGCCTGGACATCGCTGGCGGCCGATGGAGCCGCCCTCGAATTCCACAGATCCCTCCCGGGATACGCCCCGACCCCGCTCATCGACCTGCCGGAGCTGGCCGCCGAACTCGGTATCGCAAGAGTGTTCGCGAAGGACGAATCGTCGCGTCTCGGCCTGCCGGCGTTCAAAGCGCTCGGCGCATCCTGGGCGGTCGCCAGGGCACTCTCGACCGCCCCCCTCGGATCGGCAGTCGTCACCGCCACGGACGGCAATCACGGACGCGCGGTCGCACGATTCGCGCGTCTGGCGGGCCGGACTGCGCGCATCTACATCCCGGAGGGCGGCGTCCACCCCTCAGCAGTGCAAGCAATCCTCGACGAGGACGCGATCGTCGTCATGGTGCAAGGCAGTTACGACGACGCCGTCGCGGCAGCCGCCGAATCCGCCGAACGACAGGGCGACGTCCTCGTGCAAGACACGTCCTGGGACGGCTACGAGCAGGTGCCCACCTGGATCGTCGAAGGCTACGACACCCTGTTCACCGAGGTCGACGATCAACTCGCCGCACTCGGTATCGCCTCACCACACCTGCTCATGGTGCCCACCGGTGTTGGCTCGCTGCTGCAAGCCGCGGTCAGCCACTACCGCACACCGCAGCGTGCCGCACACACCGCCGTCGTAGCCGTAGAGCCAACCGTCGCAGCCTGCATCACCGCGAGCCTCCTGGCCGGCGAGCCGGTCACCATCGGCACCGGCCACACCATCATGTCCGGCCTGAACTGCGGCACCCCCTCCACCATGGCTTGGCCGACCATCCATGCAGGGCTCGACGCATCGGTCGCGATCACGGATGATGCCGCCCGGGCAGCCGCCCGCAGACTCCGCGAGCTCGGAGTTCACGCGGGCCCATGCGGTGCAGCATCACTCGGCGGAGCACAGGAAACCCTTAACGACCCGACCCGTCGCGCCGCCCTGCATCTCGATCACAACACCGTCGTCGTCCTCACAATCACTGAAGGCTCCGCCGCGAACCCCCTGCGCGACTAGGTATCTGCGTGCCGATCCCTAGACGGGCAGTACGCTGCAGGGGTAGGCACGTGCGGTATGTACAGCCGTCGCTTCTGAGGCCGTATCGTGCGGGTCGTGGCGAGATGTGCGCGCGCCTCTGTCTCGGGACCGCATTCCGGTCTTTCCGGGCTGTGGGGCATCCCGCTAGCCTGACGAGTCCGGGGTGCTTCGGGGTGTCCCCTGAACGGAAGGTCATTCCGAATGCCTGAGACAGCGCCGATCCTCGCTTGGACGCTGCAGAACGAGATCCCCACGCCCGACGACGTGCAGCCGCTGCTCGTCGAGGGCGAGACCGCCGTCGCATCGTTTAAGACGTTCCGCGACTCGGCGACGTTCACGACGAAGCGGCTCATCGTCCGTGACGCGCAGGGCATCACGGGGAAGAAAGTGGAGATCTACTCCCTCCCGTACTCAGCGATCAACATGTGGTCGACCGAGAACGCCGGCGGCGTGCTGGACCGTGATGCCGAGATCGAGCTGTGGACGCGCGCCGGGCACATCAAGGTCAAGCTCACAAAGGGGGCGGATGTCCGACGCATTGACTCGCTGTTCGCCTGGGCTGTGATCCGCTGACTAGATCCGAGCCGAACCGCTGACGTTCCTCCGAGACAGAGTGCTCCGGCGTGCGTCGCGCGGGCGACGTGCGAGATGGATCCCTTTACGCGCAAAGCCCGGAAGAGATCGCCTTACGCGCTGCCCTCGATCCCACGCAGGGTGGTTGCGCGCGAAGCTTTGCGGTGCGTGCCCATACGGCCAGGAGCCTGACCCACGAGACCCAGGACGACAGCGACGATGCGTTACCACGCGAGTCGCCGATCGCGCTCACGGGATATGGACGCGCAGCCGGATCAGACCTAGTCCGAGGCGACGCGTGCCTGGCCAGCCTTCTCAGGCTTCCAGATGGGCGCCCTGTTTGTCCGGTGGTCCCAGTGCTCTCGGTCTGCGCGCGACTTCTCAGCAAACGACTTCCATTGACTCCGCGGCATCAGGCTCTGTGCGGACTCGACCGCGGTCTGTGGCTCGGCGACCACGATGTCCCAGCCCCGGTTCGTGTAGGCCCGAATGAACTTCTTCCCTCGCCTCGGTTTGGTCGCCCAGACAGCGATGAAATGTCGGAACCGGCGCTTCACGATGACGCGGGCGTTGTGGGCGATGTCGTCATCTACCCCGTTCTTCCCGACGCGCTTGTAGCTCTCGTTTTCCATCGCGACGGCCCAGCGCATGAGTGTGAGCAGCTCCGTGTAACTGTTTGCGTCCGCGATCTCCTCGATCGAGGATCGCAGCCGTTCGCGAGTTCCGCGGGCCCCAGCCGGAGCGCTTCGGCTCAGCAGCTTGTGCCAGGCCCGAAGATCTAGCCGGAGCTTCTCGCGGTCGGCGGCCAGCGCCCGTGAACGGTCGAAGCGGAACACCCAGAATGCGACGGCTACAGCTGCACCGGCGATGACGAGGGTCAGGACGGTGTTCGCGAATTCGAGCCATAGCGGAGCGCCAGCGCCCAGCTGATCCAGCGACTTCTTGATCGCCGCAAGGCAGGTCTCCACGGTGCCACACGCCACGGCAAGACTCTATCGATAGCTGATCGACCGACCGCGCAGATGCGCGGCACGACGCGATCTAGTCCTTCGATAGCGTCTCAGAACTGCTGGGCCACGGTCCACATCCGGGCATTGTGTGAGAGGTGGGTCGCGAGCCGCCTTGAGCGTGTGCGTTAGGTATCCACATTCGGGCACTGCTCGATAGCGGGACGTCGCGTACGCGCGCAGGAGCGCTCGTTTCGGATCCCTATTCGGGCGATGCTCGAAGAGCGGTCCGTCGCGTGCGCGGCGCGGCGCGACCTTCGCCCGGACTTCCGCGTGGTGCTCCCAGATTCCGCGCGCGGCAATCCTCAGGACGCGAACACATCTCCGTAATCAGCCCACCCGTGGCGCAGTCTGCGGGTCGCAGGATGCGGCTAGTTCCAGGGGTATCGGTCCACCGGCGTCAAGTCAGGGGTGCTCCGCCGACGAATGCCTGCACCGCGAGTGCCGCCGCTCCCTGGCACCACTCGGCGTTGTCGCCGTTGGTGACGATGATGGGGGGTGTCGTCGCGTTCGGATCCCGGTCGGCTCGGATGCCATCGATGATGGCGTCCATGGCGACTGTCGCGAGCGCGACTCCCTCTCCGGCGAGGATGATGTGCTGGGGCATTGTCAAGTTGCAGATCGCGGCGAGCAGGCGACCGAGTCCTCGTCCGGCCTCGTCGGCGATGCGCCGCGCCGCGGGCTGGCCTTCAACCGCCAGTGCGATGGCGGCGTCGTAGTCGGTGCTCGACCCGAGCGCTTCTGAGACGCGCCTGCTGATCGCGTCGGAGTTCAGCATGCTCGTTGCGCACCCGCGGTGGCCGTTGGGGCACATCGGACCGTTCGGATCGAGAGGCCAGTGGCCGACGAGTCCGATCCCGTAGTCGTCTCCGACGACCAGTGCGCCGTTTGCGACGAGGCCGAATCCGGTCCCCGCTCCGAGCGAGACGACGGCGAATCGGTCGTCGTGCCGTGCTTCGCCGAACCAGTGCTGATACTCCGTGAATGCGAGGACGTCGTTCTCCACGACCGTGGGGATGCCCGTCGCCTCGGCCAGGAGTGCAGCCAGGGGCACGTCCCGCCAGCCGAGGAATCGAGCGCTCACGATGTGCGCGCGTCCGCTGACGCGGGCGCCGACGCCGATTCCGATGGCACCGATCTCGTGCGCACCCGCGATCTCCCGCACCTGGTCGGCGAGCACCCGCACCACTGACTCGGGGTCTGTCGCCACTATCGGCATCGTGGTCATGCGGAGGATCGCGCCGCGCAGGTTGGTCAGGGCGGTGATGACCTCCTTCTCACGCAGTTTGATGCCGACGAATCGATAGGCGTCGGCATCCACGTCGAGCAGCTGGGTGGGCCGGCCCACACGACCGTCGTTGTGTTCGCCGACTTCGCGGAGGATCCCGCGATCGAGGAGTGGCGCGCTGAGTCTGCTGAGCGAGCCTCGGGTCAGCTTCAGGCGCCGCGCGATATCGACTCGTGAAAGCGGTCCTCGGCGCAGCACTTCGATCGCGACGGGGAGAGAAGCGTCCTCAGGGGTCCACGTCGCGCTTGCGTGACTCACCGATCGTCCTCCCTGATCGCCTGTATGTTGCGATTCAAAGCATATTGGTTCCTGATTCCACTCGCAAATGGCAGTTGACACGCGTATTTGTTTTGGTCTAGATCTATTACAGCCGATCTCGGCTATCCCGAACAAGAACGACCAACGGAGGTCAGCGTGCACAGCAAGGCCAAGAGATGGAGGCGTGCGGCGAGCGTCATCGCGGCCGCCATCCTCGTCGGTGCAGGAGTCACCGCCTGCTCGAGCGGATCCGCGGGAGGAGGTGAGCAGAACACCCTCAAGATCTGGTGGTGGGAGAACGACGACAGCGCACTGGCGGCGGCGTGGAACAAGTCGATCGACATCTTCAAGAAGCAGCACCCCGACGTGAAGGTCGAGTTCGAGCTCAAGACCTACGAGCAGATGCAGCAGTCCGGCCAGCTCCTGCTCGACTCCAATGACGCGCCCGACGTCTTGGAGTACCTGAAGGGCAATGCCACCGCCGGCGTCGTCTCCAAGGCGGGGCTGCTGACCGACCTCACCGACGTCGCCGAGAAGCGCGGATGGGACCTGAGCTCTACGGCGCAGGATGTGGGCCTCTACTCCGAGGGCATCATGGGCAGCGGCGAGCGGTACGGGATCACCAACTACGGCGAGTATGTGCCGGTCTGGTACAACAAGGATCTCTTCGACGAGTACGGCCTTGAGGTGCCCAAGACGTTCGACGAGTTCGAGCACGTGCTGCAGACGTTCGTCGACAACGGCATCACCCCGCTCGCCCTCGGTTCGGCCGACTACCCGGGGCCGCACCTGCTCTATCAGCTCGCGCTCACGCACATGGACGACGCCGACTGGAGCGCGTACCAGCAGTTCGACGGCGACGTGAATTGGGATGCCTGGGAGAAGGCGGCCGCGGCGGTCCAGGACTGGACGAAGAAGGGCTACATCTCCACCGATTCGACGGGCATCGCCGCGCAGGACGCGGGCAACGCCTTCGTCGCGGGCCAGTACCCGATCTTCTTCTCGGGCACCTGGTGGGCCGGCACGTTCGCCGATCAGATCAAGGACTTCACCTTCGATCAGTTCCTGTTCCCCGGCGCGGACCGCTACCCCGGCTCGGGCGGAAACCTGTGGGTCGTCCCCACCAAGGCCCACAACAAGGACCTCGCTTACGACTTCCTCGAGATCACCATGAGCCCCGAGATCCAGAACATGCTCGGCAACGACGGCGGCGTCCCGGTTGCCGCCGACGAGTCGGCGATCACAACCCCGATCGGCAAGCTCACGACCCCGCGGTTCAACGAGCTCCTCTCCGCGAAGACGGGTGGGCTCGGCTGGTATCCGGATTGGCCGGTCGCGGGTATGAACGACGTCCTCATCGCGCAGAACACGGACCTCGTGCTCGGCAACGTGACGCCGAAGCAGGCGGTGGACAAGATCCGCGCGGCCTACGAGCAGGGCGCGCCCGGCAACTGACCGGGTCGAGCGAGACGGGCCTCTGGAACCGATCGCCCCTAAGCGGTGGCGCGGCCACGCGCCGCGCCACCGCCCCGCCGAAAAGGAAGATCTTAATGACGATGCTCCTGCGCGCGCGCCGCGCGCCCCGACCAGCTGCGACCGAGCCGGCTCGCGGGTACTGGTTCTACCTGCTCCCCGGCGCGATCGGCTTCATCGCGATCGTGATCATCCCGTTCGCGATGAACCTCTACTTCAGCCTGACGAAATGGAGCGGTGTAGGAACGCCCGAGTTCGTCGGCTTCGCCAACTACCTCCGCCTCGTACAGGACCCCACGTTCTGGGCCTCCTTCGTCAACAGCATCTACTTCATCGTCGCGATGGCGATCATCCCCACCGTCCTCGGGGTCTTCATCGCGGCCGTCCTGTTCGACTACGTCGCGCCCCGATTCGGTGCGAAGACCGCCAGCTTCCTGCGCGCGACGTTCTACCTGCCGCAGATCCTCCCGATCGCTGTCGCGGGCGTGCTGTGGAAGTGGATGTACCAGCCCCAGTACGGGATCATCAACACGGTCCTCGAGAACATCGGACTGGGCGCATTGCGCCAGAACTGGCTCGGCGACTCCGACATCGCCATCTACTCGGTGATGAACGTGCTCGTGTGGCTGCAGATCGGCTACACCGTCGTGCTCTTCATGGCGGGGATGTCACGCGTGGACCCGTCGCTCTACGAGGCGGCTGAGATGGATGGCGCGAACTGGTTCCAGCGATTCCGCACGATCACCGTCACCCAGCTCCGGCCTGAGATCGCCGTCGTCGTGATCACCACCTCAGTGGCCGCGCTGAAGGTGTTCGCGCCCATCTACGTGCTCACCAAGGGCGGCCCCGGCACCGCGACGATCGTGCCCGCCTACTTCTCCTACTCCAACTTCTTCACCACAACCCAGGTCGGGTACGGCGCCGCTGTCGCGTCGGTGCTCGCGCTCCTGGTCACCGTCATCGCGGTCGCGCTGCTGCGCTACCAGACCCGCAACGCCGAAGGATTCGAGAAGTGACCGTCACCGCCCCCGACCACGGCGTCCTGTTCGACACTTCAGAGCCGCAGCCTGCCAAACCGCGCCGACGTTCCGCCCGCAACCGTCGCGGTGCGCGCGGCTGGGTCATCGTCGCGCTGCTCGTCGTCGTTGCGCTGCTCATGATCTTCCCGTTCTGGCTCGCCCTCATCAACGCGTTCAAGCCGCCGGCCGAGTACATCGAGAACGGGCCTATCGGCATCCCGACCCAGCTCGACTTCACGGCGCTCATCGAGTTCTGGACCGGTGTCGACTTCAATCAGAAGCTCCTCAACAGCGTCATCGTCTCCGGCAGCGTCGCATTGCTCGCGGCGGCGCTGAGCCTGCTGAGCGCCTATGCGATCGGCATCGGCCGGATCAAGGGGCGGGTGTGGATCCTCGCGGTCTTCATGCTCGCCTTCACGATCCCGCAGGAGGCGCTCATCTACCCGCTCTTCATGCTCGCGCGTGACGTCGGCCTGTACGACACGCTCCTCGGGGTCATCCTCATCCTCGCGGTCCTGCAGTCGGCGTTCGGCACCTACATGCTCTCGTCGGTGCTCGGCTCGTTTCCGATGGAGGTGCTCGAAGCCGCGCGGCTGGACGGAGCATCCAGGATCCGCATCCTGTGGCACATCGTGCTGCCACTCACTCGGCCCACGCTCGCCGTGCTCGTGACGTTCTTCTTCATCTGGACGTGGAACGACTTCTTCCTGCCGTTGATCATGCTCCCGTCGTCGGCGAACCAGACCGTGTCGGTCGCACTGGGCGCCCTCAGCGGGCAGTACACGAGCGATCCGACCGCGCTAGCCGCCGCATCGCTCGCCGGAATCCTCCCCGCGATCATCTTCTTCGTCCTCTTCCAGCGCACTCTGATGCGCGGTGTCACCCTCGGAGCCGTCAAATGACCTCGTTGCAGCCCTCAGTCCGTCGTCACCCGAGCGTCCGCCTCGGCGACCCGTGGTGGAAGGGCGCCGTCGTCTACCAGATCTATCCGCGAAGCTTCGCGGACGCGAACGGCGACGGCATCGGCGACCTCCGCGGCATCATCGAGCACGTCGACCACCTCGACCGCCTGGGCGTCGACGTGGTCTGGCTGTCGCCCGTGTACGCATCGCCGCAGGACGACAACGGCTACGACATCAGCGACTACTACGCGGTCGACCCCACCTTCGGGACGCTCGACGACCTCGACGAGCTCATCGGCGCACTCCACGCCCGGGGCATCAAGCTCGTCATGGATCTCGTCGTCAACCACACTTCCGACGAACACGCGTGGTTCCAGGAGTCGCGCGCCGGCCGAGACAGCCCCAAGCGCGACTGGTACATCTGGCGCGACGGGAGCGACGGGCGTGAGCCCAACAACTGGGGCTCGTTCTTCTCTGGTTCGGCATGGCAGCTCGACGAGGCGACCGGGCAGTACTTCCTGCACCTCTTCTCGCGCAAGCAGCCCGACGTCAATTGGGACAACCCCGAGGTCCGCGACGCCGTGTACCGCATGATGAACTGGTGGCTCGACCGGGGCGTCGACGGCTTCCGGATGGACGTCATCAGCTTCATCTCCAAGACGCCTGGACTGCCCGATGGGCCGGTCCGCGCCTCCGGGTGGGGTGATGGCATCCCGTTCTACGGCTCGGGGCCGCGCATCCACGAATACCTGCAGGAGATGCACCGCGAGGTGTTCGCCGGACGCGACGCCGACCTTGTGACGGTCGGCGAGATGGTCGACGTGACGCCCGAACTCGCGCGGCTGTACACCGACCAGGACCGTCGCGAGCTCGACATGGTGTTCCAGTTCGAGCACGTCCGCCTCGATCACGGTCCGGCGGGGAAGTTCTCGCGCAGGCCCGTCGACCTCGTCGAGCTGAAGCGCTCCTTCGCGCGCTGGCAGGAAGCGCTCGCCGACGTCGGCTGGAACAGTCTCTATTGGAACAACCACGACCAGCCCCGTGTCGTGTCGCGCTTCGGAGACGACACCGCGCACTGGTACGAGTCGGCGACCGCGTTGGCAACGGTCCTCCACCTCATGCGGGGGACGCCGTACATCTACCAGGGCGAGGAACTCGGCATGACGAACATGCCGTTCGCCGCGATCGACGAGCTGCGCGACCTCGAGAGCCTCAACCACTACCGCGAGGCGACGGTCGCCAGCGATGCGGAGCGTGCCGCCGAAGTGCTCGCGGACGTCGTGACAGGAGGGCGCGACAACGCCCGCACTCCCGTGCAATGGGACGACAGCCCAGGCGCAGGCTTCACGACGGGCGAGCCGTGGATCCCGATCAACCCGAACCACCGGTGGCTCAACGCCGCCGCGCAACGCGACGACCCGCACTCGGTCTTCGCGTGGTACCGCACTCTCATCGCGCTCCGCCACGAGAACTCCACAGTCGTCGACGGGCGCTTCGGACTGCTGCTGGAGGACGACCCCCAGCTGTTCGCCTACACGCGCACGGGGGAGGATGCCACCCTCCTCGTCATCGCGAACCTGTCGGCCGATCCGGCCCCCGTCGGGCTCGAGCTCTTCGGCGAATGGACGCGGGCCGAGGCGATCATCGGCAACTACCCCGGGGACCACCGGCTCCCGCTCCACCTGCGGCCGTGGGAGGTGCTCGTCCTCACCCGACCCGCCTGATCGCCTCGAACCCCACCCTGTCCACAACGAAGTGAAGGAGCAGTCCCTTGATCACGCCCATTCCCGCCCGGCGTGGCCGGCGCGCCGCAATCGCGGTCGTCGCCACGCTCGTGGCCGCGGCATCCCTCATCCCGCTACCGGCGGCGGCTTCTGCCGGCGCCCCCACCGCGACCGCGCCCGTCACGGCGGACTCCGCTGATCTGCACACATGGTGGCATGACAACGCCGACGCGAATGCGACCGGCCCGGTCGCCGCCGACCGCGTGCGCGAGTCGACCTTCTACGACGTGCGGGTCGCGACCGATGCGGCACCGGATGCGCGGTTCGACTCGTTCACCTACATGAGCCTGCCGCGCAGCGGCAAGGACAAGGTGGGCTACACCGACCAGGACGGAGCGGAGTTTGCGGATGACGCCGACCTGACTATGTCGTGGTCCACGTTCGAATACGCCACCGACGTCTGGGTCGATGTCACGCTCAAGACCGGACAGCCCATCGTCTCGGCCGACCAGGTCACGATCCGGCCCACCGACCTCGGCCTCCAGAAGCAGCTCGTCGACAGCTCGACCATCCGCGTCAAGGTGCCTTACAGCCCGGATGGCTACCGGTTCTCGGTGGAGTTCGACCCGCAGCTCTATACGGCCTACAACGACATGTCGGGAGCGAGCGGATCGCTCACGACGACCGCCGCCGGCAGCCGAGCAGTGCACACCGAACCACGCAACTCGATCATGGTGTTCGCCCAGCCGAAGCCGGCCGGTGCCCTCGCAGAGAAGTACATTCCCACCGAGGCCGACGGATCTATCTACCGGCCCCAGCCCGGACTCGTCGACGATCTCGACGGCGTCACCGCCGACATCCTCTCCTTCGGGCCCGGCACCTATTACATGGGCGCGGACCATCACGCGGTGCTGCCCGCGAACGTCAAGTGGGTCTACCTGGCTCCCGGGGCCTACCTGAAGGGCGCGTTCCAGTTCGTCCATGACACCCAGTCCGAGTACAAGGTCACCGGCTACGGGGTGCTCTCGGGGGAGCAGTACGTCTACGAACCCGACACCCGCAACGGGTACCAGCATCGCGCGGCCGACACGCCCAATTGCCACTCCACCTGCGTCAAGATGCTCCAGTTCGAGTCGTCAAACACGGGTCAGCACCTCGACCTACAGGGCGTGACGATCGCCGAACCGCCGTACCACTCGTTCGTCGTCTACGCTCACGACGCCGCGGGCGAGATCGGCGTGCAGAACTTCCACATGGATGTCGCGAACTACCAGCAGGTCGGCAGCTGGTACTGGCAGACCGACGGCATCGAGCTCTACGACGGCAGCACGATGCGCAACACCTTCTTCCACTCGAACGACGACGTCCTGAAGATGTACCACAGCGACGTCTCCATCGAGAACACCGTCATCTGGAAGAACGAGAACGGACCGGTCATCCAATGGGGATGGACGCCGCGCAACATCTCCGACGTCACCGTCACCAGCACCGACGTCATCCACAACCGCATGTACTGGAAAGACACGAAGTACAACACCTGCATCTTCAACTCCTCGTCGCACTGGGAGGACATGGGCGCCACCAATCGTGCCGACACAGCCACGACGGTGCAGAACATGCGATTCGTCGACACGAGGGTGGAGGGCACCACCAACTGCGCACTCCGGGTCTTCGCACTGTCCAACCTGAAGAACGTCGAGATCGACGGTCTGGCCATCGACGGCTGGAACGACCTCGGCCTCGACCCGCAGGCGAGCCTGTTCAAGCGATACACGGATGCCGCGGGCAACAAGGTCACGATCGGAGACGAGATGCGCGACGGCGACGGCCTTCTCCTGCACGACTACACAGTCGGCGGCGAGAGCATCCTCAAGGCCGGCGACAACTGGGCCTCGAACGAGCTCGGGCGGCTGAACTTCGACCCCGACACCTGGGACGGGTGGAACGCCACCGCCGATGACGAACCGACGGGCACCCCGCCGACCCTCAGGGTCGACGGCCTGGAGGACGGGGAGACGGCGGCATCCCGCACCCTCGCAGTCACGGGCGCGACCGACGGCACCGCGGTCACGGTGACGGTCGACGGCGTCGCGGCTCAGGGCGTCCTCTCCAGCGGACGGTTCTCGGCCGACGTCACTCTCAACGGGATCGTCAACCGGGTGCGGGTCACCGCGACCGCCGCCAACGGTGTCAAGACGTCCACGCGATACACGATCTACGCGTTCGGCACACGGATGGGGTCCGTCGCAGACCCGGTCGGCGACGACCACGGACCAGGTTCGTACGTCTATCCCAGCGACGGCGCGTTCAACCCCGGCAGCCTCGACCTGACCGGCCTCGAGGTCTACCGGGACGGCGGCACCGTGCGATTCGTCATCGGTACCGCGGGCGAGATCCACAACCCGTGGGGAGGGAACGGGATGAGCACCCAGCGGGTGAACATCTACCTCCGAGACCGCGCCTCGACCACCGCGACCCCGCTCCTTCCGGGGACCAACACCTCCGCGCGGGGCGCGTGGTCGAGGGCGATCGTCGCCGACGGCCGCTACGACACCGCGCGCTTCGGGAGCGGAGTGTACGACGCGAGCTTGAACCGCGTCGCCGACGCCACGCTCACGGTGATCCCGTCCGGCAAAATCGTCAGCTCGGTGCCGCTCGCGGCGCTCGGCGAGGCCGACCTTCGCAGCATCGGCTACCAGGTCTCGATGTTCAGCGACGCGGAGGACGGCGAGGGAATCGGAGGCGTTCGCCCCGTCTACGGTGCGGATTGCTGGCATGGGATCGAGTGCCCCTGGTTCGTCGGCCCGTACCGGTTCGGCGGAGGTGCCGGGAACTGGTCCGGCGACGTCGACACCCGCGACACGGATACGTCCGACAGCAACGCCATCGACCTGATCACGGGTGCCGCCGACCAGGCATCCGTGATGGATTGGCGCACCGGACCCGTCATCGCGCCGTATGCCCGCCTTGTCGGCGGATACGAGATCGATGCGCAGTTCACCGTGACGAGCACGAAGGTCAAGGGTCGCCAGGTGCTGACTGTCGCGGCATCCAACGCCGGTGCCGATCCGATCTCGATCGACGTGGTCACGCCCTATGGGAAGATCCCCGCCGGGACTCTCCCTGCCGGTACGAATGTCTCGTACTCGCTGACCACGGGCCTGTCGAAGCTGCCCGGCTTCACCGTGAATATCCTCGCGACCGCGCCCGACGGGACGGTCAAGGCGTACTCCGTCGACTATCCAGGGTCCAAGGCCCAGTAGCTCAGAATCCGTGCGATCAACGGTCGGCGGGCGCGGATCGACCGAAGGGGGCCACACTATGTGGCCCCCTTTGAGCCGCCCGCGCAGCCCATCGTCGCGCGCAGGCCTGCACGACTACCCGATCGGGCAATCGCGGATCGACTGCGGTCGACGAGCAGGAGTGGGAAGGCTGGGCCAGGCAGGCCCACGTTAAGTACGGGTCTCAGCATCGCGGTGAGCGTCGACCCGCCACGTGAAGCCCGAATGAGCGTGCGTGTAAGCACACATCCCAGGTGGGACTGATCGTCATGCCGTTCCTCAGGCGCCCCGATGAGCTTTTCGCTGCGCGCCCCGCTCGTCGATGACGCTGTGCGCGTGTCAACCCGTCTGGACCAGCGTCTCCTTGTCGCGAGCAAGGACTGCGGAGCATCCGCATGACTGGCGTACCCGGAGGGTGGGCAGCACGCGAAGGAAGCCTGCGTTGGTGTCGTTCTCGAGCTGGTCGATGAGGTGCCGCGCTGCCCTTTGTCCGAGGGCGGCGGGGTGTGTCGCCACTGTTGTGAGCGGGGGTTCCCAGAGTTCGGCGGTCGCGATGTCGTCGTAGCCGGTGACGCGGACAGAGGCGGCAAGGTCGCGTATTCGGAGGGCACGGTACACGCCGAATGCAACGCTGTCGCTGTGGCACATGATCGCATCCGGCATGTCGTGCTGCGTGAGCATCTGTTCGGCGGCCCTGAGGCCCCCGCGGCCCGAGGTCTCACTCGTGATGTCGATCACGGATGCCGTGTCCAGGCCGGCAGCGCTCATGGCTTCTGCAAGGCCGGCGCGCCGGTCCGCCCGAGACTGGACTGTCGACGCACCCCCGAGGTACGCGAACGTACGCGCGCCGTGACTGAGCAAGTGCTCGGCCGCGAGTCGTCCACCCGCGACATCGTCTGGACCGACGTACGGCACCGGGTCGTTGTCTCGGATTTGACGGGTCATCATGACGAAGGGGAGCTCGAGGTGCTCAAGGTTGGCCGTGAATTCGGCCCCTGTTCCCGTTGCCGGCGCAAACGCGACTGCCGCGACCTTGTGTGATCGCAGTTCGTCCAGGGCCCGCTGCTGTTGCTGCACGTCGTCACCGGAAGTCGTGAGGATGCAGGAATAGCCGAGGCTTTGGAGTTCCTCCTGGAACCCGCCGATGAGCTCGGCGAAGAACGGGTTTCCCACGTGAGTGACGATCACCCCGATCGAACGGGTGGAGTGGCTCCGCATGGCGGCGGCGGCGCGATCGTAGACGTACCCGAGTTCAGACATGGCCCGCCGGACGCGCTCTCGGGTGGCGGTGCTGACTCGCCCCGTGTCTCGCACCACCAGGGAGGCGGTGGCGCGGGAGACGCCGGCGCGCTCAGCAACGTCGAGGAGCGTGGCCGCTCCAAAGCTGGCCCCCGTCGACTCCTTCGAACTCATGGTTGCATCCTACTGGTAGATGGATCTAGCATGGCTCTCAACCAGAATGCTAGATCGATCTAGCAGATCCGTACTTGATGAGGAGTATCACATGGGCACTGTTCGCAAGGCGGCGACAGTCGCACTCGTCGCCGTCGTCACCGTGCTGTTCGCCGGTTGCTCGGGCGGCGCGAGCTCGACCTCGCCGACCGACACCACCGCGACTCTCGCGCCGAAGGTGAAGGTCATCGACCCCGCCGTGGCAGACGGAGCGGAGGGAAGCCTCACGGTGTGTGGAAGCAAGGACAACTCCGGCGCATGGAAGCTGCTGATGGGTTCCTTCGCCGCCGCGTACCCCGGCGTGACCGCGAACTATCAGGAGCTCGGACCGAACACCACGGACACCCACAACCAGGCGGTTCAGCGCGTCAAGGGTGGCAACACCGACTGCGATGTGTACGCGACGGATGTCACCTGGACGGCGGAATGGGCGAGCCAGGGATGGGTGTACGACCAGTCCAAGCTCGCCAGGAAGGTCGGCGACCCCCTGCTCGAGTCGGCCGTCGCAACGACGGAGTACGCGGGCCGCAACTGGGCGACCCCGTTCTACACCAACGCCGGGCTGCTCTATTACCGCGATGATCGGGTCGCGGCGGCGAAGACCCTGCCCGAGCTCTACAAGCAGGCAGCGGCCGATAAGCAGGATGCCCTGTTGATCGCCTTGTCGGCCTACGAGGGTCTGACCACGAACTTCCTGGAGGTCCTCTACTCTGCCGGCGGGTCCGTGCTGGACAGCTCCGGCAAGGTCGTCATCGACTCCAAGGAGACGAAGGACGCGCTGACGCTGCTCAAGAAGGCGGTGAGTTCCGGTGCGATCGATCCGGCGTCGCTCACCTATGACGACGGGAAAGCAGCGACGGCGTACGCCTCCGGCGCCGGGGCGTACCTGCGCAACTGGCCGAGCGTGTACAACACGACGGCCGCCGCGCCGGCGCTCAGCGGCTCGCTGAAGGTCCAGCCGCTGCCAGCGTTCGACGCGAGCCACCCAGCAGTCGGCGTGCTCGGAGGCTGGAACCTCATGATCCCCCTGCAGACCAAGAACCTTCCCGCGGCGGTGGCTCTGGTCGAGTACGCCAGCGGAGAAGACTTCCAGAAGGAGCTGTTCCTGGATGCGAGCCAGGCTCCCGTGTATGACTCGGTGTACACCGACCCGCAGGTGCTCGCGAAGTTCCCGTTCGCGAAGCAGCTGCACACCGCGGTCACAACCGCCAAGCCCCGCCCGGTCTCGCCGGTCTACCCGCAGATCTCGCAGGCGATCTACGACAACGTGTACGCGGTCATCTCCGGCCAGACGAGCGTCGAAGACGGCATCAAGAAGATGACCCAACAGCTCGAGATCGCACAGGCGACATTCTGACCATGACCGAGACAAGAACCCTCGTTACGGCCCCGGCGACGGGCTGGGGCCGTAACGGCGACAGCGCTCCAGAAGGCAATCGCCCCACAGTGCGCCCCGGCCGGATGGACACCCAAGCACGGCGGGTCGCGATCGGGATGGTCACGCCCGCACTGGTGCTGATGATCCTGGTGGCCGTGGTGCCGATCGGATACGCGATCTGGCTCTCTCTCAACCAGTACAGCCTGATCCACCCCGGTCTGAGCCGTTTCGTCGGCCTCGGAAACTACATCGCACAGCTGACATCGAGCTCCTGGTGGCAGGCGTTCGGATTCTCGTTCGTCATCGGCCTCGTGTCCGTGCCGCTGGAGCTGATCGCGGGCACCGGGCTGGCGATGCTGCTCAACCTCGCGTTCAAGGGACGCGCCGTACTGCGCTCGGTGCTGTTGATGCCCTACGCGATCATGACCGTCGTCAGCGCGATCGTGTGGTCGTCGATGTTCGACCCACATCTCGGGCTTCTGACGACGGTCCTGAAGGCGCTGCACCTTCCCGGCGGAGACGTGGTTTGGCTCGCCAACCCCGGCTTGGTCACGGTCATCATCATCCTCGCCGAAGTGTGGAAGACGGCACCATTCGTCGGGCTGCTTGTGCTCGCCGGACTTCAGGTGATCCCGCAGGATGTGTTCGAGGCCGCCGCGATCGACGGCGCGACTCGCTGGCAGACGTTCTGGCGTGTCACACTGCCTCTGCTCGCCCCCGCGATCGCCGTGGCAGGAGTTCTCCGGCTGCTCGACGCGCTGCGCATGTTCGATCTTCCCTACGTCTTCACCCGGGGCGCGAACGGCACGTCCACGATGTCCGTGCTCGTCTACAACACGCTGTATCAGAACCAGCAGACGGGCGAAGGTTCGGCTCTCGGGATCCTGACGTTCACCGTCGTGATGGTGGTCGCACTCGTCTACATCAGATTCGCGGGCGGAAACCTCCGCCAGATTGCCAAGGAGTCCCGATGAGCAAGGCAGGTTCGATCGGGCAGACCCGCGTGGGCCCGGGACTGTGGGTCCTGGTCATCCTCGTGATGATCATCTCCCTGATTCCGTTCTACTGGCTGATGAACACGTCCCTCAAAGTAGGGTCCGGGCTCGCCACAGCCGACCTATGGCCGAGGAACCCGTCGATCGAGAACTACTTCGTGGTGCTGAGCAACCCGATGTTCCTGCACGCGGTGGCAAACTCGTTCATCGTCGGAATCGTCACCACCGCGCTCGCGCTGCTGTTCGGGGCGAGCGCCGCATACGCTCTCGCGAGGCTGCCGCTCCCGCGCAAGGCGCTGACGCTCGCCCTCGTGACCGCCGTCACCACCTTCCCAGTGATCACCATCGTGGCGCCGATCTTCAACGTGTGGAGCAAGATCGGGCTCTACGACACACTGCCGGGGCTCATCATCCCGAAGCTGACTTTCGCGCTCCCCTTGGCGATCTTCACGCTCACCTCCTTCTTCCGCGAGATCCCGATGGAGCTCGAGGAAGCAGCCGCGATCGACGGCTCCGGCCCGGTCGGCACGTTCGTGCGGGTGATCCTCCCGCTCGCGACTCCCGGGATCGCGACCACCGCGATCCTGGTGTTCATCTCGGTCTGGAACGAGTTCCTCCTCGCGGTGGCGCTCACCTCAACTCCGGCGGCTCGCACGGTGCCTGTTGCGATCGCATTCTTCAGCGGGCCGAACGAGTTCGAGATTCCGGTCGGGCTCATCAGCGCAGCATCCGTCATCTGCACCCTGCCGTTGCTGATCGTCGTGTTGATCTTCCAGAGGCGCATCGTCGCCGGCCTCACAGCCGGTGCGGTGAAGGGCTGACGCTTTCAGCTATCAGGCTGCCGACACACATCACAAGGACCCCAAAATGACCGAATGCAGTAGTGGTCGCTTCACCGACGGCCGCGTCAGCGACCACGGAATCCGCGACGTCTACAGCCCCCGCAATCGGTGGCAGCGCTGCCTGGACGTCGAGGCTGCGCTGGCCGTCGCGCAAGCTCGTCTCGGGCTGATCCCCGAGGGCGCGGCGGCCGCGATCGCGGCCGCCGCCAGCGTCGACAACATCGATCTCGACCTGCTCCAGCAGGAGATCCGCCGGGAGAGTCACCCGTTCATGCCCCTGGTGACCGCTCTCGCCGATGCCGCCGGTGACGCGGGAGAGTGGACGCACTGGGGTGCAGCCACTCAGAACATCACTCAGACCGCCGACGCTCTGCAACTGCGCGAAGCGCACCTTCGCATCGTCGACCTCCTCCGTCAGGTGATGGAAGCAGCGATCGGGCTGGCGCTGCGAACAGCGGATGTCATGATGGCGGGCCGCACACACGGCCAGCACGCCGTGCCCATCAGCTTCGGCTACAAGGTCGCGGTATGGCTCGACCAATACACGCGTCACCTCAACCGGCTTCACGAGGCGGCCGGCCGCGCCCTCGCGGTCATCGCCGGCGGCGCGGTCGGCACCTTCGCCTCCACAGGGGAGGTCGGACTGGCAGTTCAGGAGGAACTCGCCCGCGAACTGGGACTCGGATCAATGCCCATTGCATCCCGCGCCATCAACGACAGCTACGCCGAGTACGTCACCGTTCTCGCGCTCATCGCCGGCACTTCGTCCCAGATCGGACGCGAGATCCACACCCTGATGAAGCCGGAGTTCGCTGAGGCGTTCGAGCCGATCCCCGCCGGCACCGTGGGCAGCTCGACCATGCCGCACAAGCGCAACCCGCAGCTCGCCCAGGACGTCCTCGCCCTGTCCGCTCAGATCCGCGCGCTCGTCCCACTCGCGCTCGAGGCCATGGTCCACGACCATGAAGTCGCCGGTTACGCAACAGACATGATGGAGCAAGCACTCCCGCAAGCCGTCATCCTGACCGGCGACCTCCTCGTTCGCGTCGAGACGATCCTCCGGGGCCTCGTGGTCGACCCGGAGCGAATGAAGCGCAACCTCGCGCTGACCGCCGGGCTCATCGAGTCCGAACGGATCATGATGACGCTGGCGGAGACCCTCGGACGTCAGAAAGCCCATGACATCGTGTATCGCGCCGCCCAGCTCGCCGCCACAAGCCGGACGACCTTCGAGGACGCCCTCCTCGCCGAACCGGAAGTCGTCAAGGTGTTCGCACGGCAAGAGCTCCGCGCCCTGCTCGCGACCCAGCGGACCGGCATCGACGAGCTGATCATCGAACAGACCGTTCGGCGTGCGCGCACAGCACTCGATCTCCAGTAGCCGCGACTGGTTCCCCTGGTTAACACTGCCGATGAGACTCAGGCCGGCCCGATCGTACTTGGGCGACGGGATAAGTAAGGAGGTCCCGAGGTTCACACTTGCCCGCACTGGTCGATCCCCTAGCATGCTGGCGCCTACGTCTGGCCGGCGCTTTGAAGCGATCCCCATGCGGGCAGTGCGCGGAAGAGGCACGTCGCGTCCGCGCCCGGACCCGATCGATTCGGATTCGCATAAGGGATCGCAGGCTAGTAGGGCCGTCACGGGCGCACGCTCCGCGTCGGTGGTCTCGCTTGGAGGTATGCGTTGTGGGGTCCGAGTCGGGCGGGCTCAGCTGCCTCCGGCGACTCGGAGGTCGGCGCCGGAGGTGAATGCGGCGCCCGGGCCGAAGAAATAAGCGACGGCGTCGGCGATCTCGTCGGGATGCGCAGCGCGGCGCAACGGGATGCCCGGCGCACGCTCTTCGGGAGCGTTCGGACGCCCGCCATCGGCGTGGATGGTCGTATAGGTGGTCCCGGGTGAGACCGTGTTCACACGTACGCCCTGCGGGCCGAACTCCTTGGACAAGCCGATGGTCATCGCGTTGATCGCGGCCTTGCTCATCGCATACGGCACGTACGTGTTCGGCGCGCCGCTGGTCGCAGCACCGGAAGAGATGTTGACGATCGTGCCGCCCTCGCCGCCCCTCTCGGACGACATCACCTCGAGCGCGGCGCGCGTGATGGCGATGGGAGCGAGGACGTTGATGCGCAGCATCCGCTCCACTTCGGCCAGGTCGATGTCGATGTAGTCGCCGATCCGCATGGTGACGCCGGCATTGTTGACGAGGCCAGTCAGCCGGTCGTACTCGGCGAGTGTTGCCGGGACCACGCCAGCGGCATCGTCGAGGTCCGCGAGATCTGCCTGGATGAGCAGGACCCGGGCCCCCAGGGCGCGGCAAGCTCCGGCGACGGCCGCGGCCTCGTCGCGAGCGACCCTGTAGGTCAGCGCGAGATCATGGCCGTCGGCGGCGAGTCGTTCTGCGATGGCTGCGCCGATACCGCGGCTACCGCCAGTAACGATCGTGACGGGTCGGGATTCGGTCGAGTGCACCATTCGGCCAGCCTATGTTTCACCGATGTCAGGCCAGGATCCCTCCAGCGCGCAGCTGATTTGAGGTCCTATCGCGGCGTTCAGGGCGCGCTAGCCGAGTGCGGCGGTGATGGCGTCGCACAATGCGTCCTGATCACCCGCGAACTCATGCGGCCCGTGTTCGACAACGTGTGCGTCCACGAGGTTCCCGTCGGAGTCGACCGTCTCCACGATCGCCGTGTACCCGTGGTCCTTCAGCAGGACGCTGCTGTGGGAGGTGTAGACCCGCATGTCAGTGCCCGTGAGGGTGTCGGTGAAAGTAGTGGTGCCGTCAGGGTTGAGCACTCCGCCGTCGCTCCAGGCATCTCGGCCCGAATTGTCCAGGTGCACCACTTTGCCGTTGATCGGGTTGGTCATGGTCTGCAGGACGTGGGCTTCGCTCTGGAAGGATGCGGTGCCAGTCGCGTCGACCGTCGTCTTGAATACCAGGGTCCCCTTGAGCACGTTGTTCACCACCAATCCGCATAGGCAGAGCACGATCTCATCGGGCTTCTGCGGCGCGAACAGCGACTCGTCGAGCTTCGCTGAATAGCCCTGGGCGGAGATGATCTCGGTGATGTCGTCATCGATGGCACGCACGGCGTCCCAGAATTTGAGGAGGTTGGTGTTCTTCGTCCGGTACGGGGTGGTCAGCTCGAAGACCGCACTCTTGGGCAGGAAGGCCGGGGCGAGCGCAAACCAGTTGCCGAACTGGATCGATTCGATCTGGAAGACGTCGCCCACCAAGACGAGCAACGAGAACGACGTCTGGCGGAGCACCTTGAGGAGGTCGGCGTTGCTCACGGTGCTGCACTCGTCGATCACGAGGAGGTCGTAGTGCTTGGCCGACTGGCTGTGGAGGTGTCTGCTAATAGTGCTGAAATCAGAGCCAAGGACGGGAACTCGGCGCTTGAGGTTGTCGACAGCCGGATTCGTGTGCGCGAGGAACAGCTTTTCCTTGTCTGCGAAGTAGCTCGCGATGTGGTTAATCATCGTGGACTTGCCTGTACCGGCAGCGCCGTAGACCATCGCCACACTCGAACGCGTGAAGAGCTTTCGCAGCGCGTCGCGCTTGAGTTCGTCGTCGATGTCGCGGGGCGCTTGATCTAGCCAGTAGTCGACCGCTGCTTCGTAGCCATCGATCCCGGCTGACGCGTAGTCCTGCAGCTCTTCGATGATGGCGGTGGTCTCTTGCTCGTACTCGTTGATGAAGAGATGTCCGCGGTCCTCGACCAGACACCGTGCCGGCTTGTGTTTGTAGTACAACCGCCCGTTGTAGGCACGCATGAGTCGATCGATGTCGCTGAAGCGCTCGAGTTCGTCGCGCGGCGTGTAGAGCATGCCGTGCTGCTCCACGTTGGTCTTCACGTATCTCGCTAGGAGCTCGTGCACTCGGGACCCAGCGTCGAGACTCTCGACGAGGTCGCTGAAGCGGGGGTTGTGCCCCATGAGTGACGTACAGAGCGGCATCGTGTCAAAGGGTTTACTACCCCAGGCAAGATTGAGGTCTGAAAGCCCCGGACATGCCTCGGGGTAGTACTGGAGCTTGACCATCTCGTTCCGCATGTGAAGCATCAGGTATCGGAGCACATTGTGCCCTGGCTGCTTCCGCCCGATGAGGTGTCGCGCCTCGTCAGCACCGGAAGGATGATCGGCTTCTGCGCCCGCTGAATCGCGCGTGCGCTCAGCTCCTGAAACGCCGCGTCGGGCAGTGCCACGACGTCGAGAAGCGTGGAGCCTGTCTCGGTGAGGTGCTCCATCAGATAGCTGTACTCGGTTTGACCGGTGGAGACCTTCTCGTACACGCCGAAGATGCGCCCGAAGTTGTCGAACTCGCACGGGCGGATCGAAACCGCCCACTCGGTGATGAGCCGGATAGGCATCGTGTGGTCGAGAACATCGATCGACGCGTTGACGAGCGTCAAGTTCGAGGCATAGTTGTCCGAGATGTCGATGTCGGTGAACGCGATGTGGCGCTCGGTCTTGCTCATCCCGTCTTTGGCGTCCTGGAATGTGACCTCGTAGAAGATGCGCCCCTTCACGAAAAACGGGCGGGTTTTCAGGATGTAGTAGCGATCGCGCCGGCCCGGCGATTGGAGCCCTTGACGATACCCCTGTATCTGCGTCGCGATCTTCTGGTGGTACTCGCGCAGTGAGGGGTCAAGATCGACGGGGAACTTCTCCAGGTTGGCAAGCAGTGAGAGGTTCCACTCGGTCTTCGCGAACGCTCGGAGGCGCACGAGATACTCAAAGTACTTGAGCATCAGACGTTCGGAGGCGTCCCCGTCCACGACGTAGTGAGAGACGCTCTCCTGAAGTAGCTTGTGGAAGCGTCGGAGGAAGTGCAGCTTCTTCGGGGCCGTACCGAGTGCGTCGACCGCTCGCTTGATCGCCGCGTAGTCGTACTCGGCGTCACCGCGGCCTTCGCAGTGACGCACAGCTACACCCTCCACGAGATTGCGAAGCTGACCAAGCATCTGCTGCGAGAGAAGCGGCCGATCAGGACTGAGCGCATCGATGGCACCGGAGATGGAACGGTCCGCGGCCGAGATCTGCTGATCAACCGTCGCCATACCTACTGGCTCCCCTCACTTCCCGAACTGCGGAGCGCGGGCTGAAGCTCGAACCGCGCGTCGTGCTTGCTGCCAAGAGTCGACCGTCGCTCTCGCCCCCAGATCGGGTCGACGAGACCTGAGTCTGCCCTACTCGCCACGCCCATGCCGACGAAGACACGTCGGCTGTCGCCGCGAGCCCTTCCGGTGAGGACCCAGGGGCACGCCGGTCGTCCCTCATGCGCGCACTGCCGCAAGCCAGCCCCTGAGTTTCCGCGGAAACCAGGGGTTTTCGTGTTTTCAGAACAATCTCTGACACCGTCTGAAGACCGGCCGGCCGATGAGCGCGAGCAACTTCGAGCGACTCATGCGCACCTTCGTCACCGACAACGAGTCTCGCCTCCGTCGTGCGGGTATCGAGACACGCGGTGCGACAGCGGTCGTCCGCTATCAGCAGAGTGACCACGCGAGCGTCTCACGAGCCACCGGGACCGCAAGAACGGGTTCGACCCGCGCTCCTGCAGCCGATGAAACCCCAGTTCAGCAACGAGTCCCTTGTGTCTCGCCGACCTTCTTGGACGGCGTTCCAGCGCCCGCCTCGCGCGAGCGATTCATACGGTTCGGTCAACCGGAAGATCTGCTAGTTCACCCTCGATAAGAGGAAGCCCGCGTTGCGCAAAAGTCGGGCGCTTCCTTGCAGGCCGGCATCGCCCTACCTAGCGTTGGCCTGGCAAAAGGAACCCGGCTCGTCCCGCTCGCGAAGTGAATCGTTTAAATCACAGCGGCGATGGGCGTCCCGAGAACTACGAAGGGGTAGGGCGATGACCGACATCAGCGCGCATCCTGCGACAACGCAGGCCAGACGTGCGACGCGCTCCGCGACTGACTCCAGCGAGTCATCTGCGCCGCGCCGGCGCCGGACCCGATCAGTCGGCCGGAGTCTGTGGTGGTTCGTCGTCCCGTCGGCGCTCGTCTACCTTTACGTCGTCATCGTGCCGTCTCTTCAAGGTGTCTACTACTCCTTCACCGACTGGGCCTTCTTGAATCCGCCCACGTGGATCGGATTCCAGAACTACATCGACACCTTCACCGGCGACGCAGGAGCCGCCGCGGTGCGGACGCTCGTCATCGCGCTCGTGGTGGTCATCCTGCAGAACGTGCTCGGGCTGGGTTTGGCGCTTCTGCTGAACGGCCGAGTGTTCGGGCGCAACACGCTGCGCACCGTCATCTTCGCGCCGATGGTCGTCTCGGCTCTGGTCGTGGGGTATCTCTTCAAGTACATCTTCGGTCCGCCTGGAGTCGGGGCGATCAACAAGCTGCTCGAAGTGACCGGGCTGCCGCAGGTCGACTTCCTCGGCAACCCGACCTGGGCGCTGTGGATCATCGTGATCACGATCGTCTGGCAGTTCACCGGATCGACGATGGTCATCTATCTCGCCGGTCTCCAGGGCGTGGCAGCCGAGCTCGAGGAGGCTGCCGCGCTGGATGGCGCCGGGTATTGGAAGCGATTCTGGTACATCGTGCGCCCGCTTCTGGCGCCCGCCATCACCATCAATCTGATGCTCGGTCTCATCGGCGGACTGAAGATCTTCGACCAGATCTTCTCCCTCACGGGCGGAGGCCCGGGCAACTCGACGCAGACCATCTCCACGATGATCTATCAGCTCTTCTCTCAATTCGGTCGGTACGGCAGCGCAGCGGCCCTCGCGGTGGTCCTGGCGGTGGCCGTCGGCATCCTGTCGTTCATCCAGTTCTCGGTACTACGCCGGCAGGAGCGCAAGACCTCATGAAAGCACGGACTGTGGCCCGCGCAGGGTCCAACCTGACGGCGTACCTCGTCACGCTGATCTTCCTCATCCCCGTCTACATTCTCGTCAACCTGTCGATCCGGCCGGCCGGCGATCTGACCCCGGGGATCATTCCGAGTTCGCACCCGACGCTCGACAACTTCATCACCGCGTGGACGACGTCCTCACTCCCGAGCGCGATCATCACGAGCGCGGTGGTCACATCGATCTCCTGCATCTTGATCCTGGTCCTGGCGACCACGGCGGCGTATCCGTTGGCGCGATCGACGTCGCGACTGTCGAACGGGACGTTCTATGTGTTCCTGATCGGGCTGCTTCTGCCATTCCAGCTCGCGATGCTGCCGCTCTACTTCCAGATGCGCGATCTCGGTCTTCTCGGATCGATCTGGTCGCTCGTCATCATCTACGCGGGAACTCAGCTTCCCTTCTCGATCTTCCTCATCACGACGTTCCTTCGAACGAGCGTCCCTCTTGAGTACGAGGAGGCCGCTCGGATCGACGGGTGCGGCAACGTCGCCACGTTCTGGCACGTCGTCGTCCCATTGCTCCGGCCTGTGCTCGGCACCTGCCTCATCCTCATCGGCGTCGGGATCTGGAACGACTTCTTCACGCCTCTGATCTACCTCTCGGGCAGTCACCAGGTGACGATCCCGATGTCGATCTACCAATACGTCGGCCAGTACGTCAGCAACTGGCCACTCATCTTCGCGTCGCTCATCATCTCGATGCTCCCGATTCTCGTGATCTACCTCGTCTTTCAGCGGTACGTGATCCACGGTTTCGCCGGAGGGCTGAAGGGTTGACGCGCTCCCTCGTCCGACACACGTCGGGCTGCCCCTGCACCAGAAGACACAGATAGATAGGACAGATCGATGAAGATCAGAAATCTCGCCGCGACGGCCGGGACAATCATGGTCGCGGCCCTCGTCTTGAGCGGATGCTCCGCCTCAGGCGGCGACTCCAACTCCACTTCGGACGGCGAGCTGAGCGGCACGCTGACCGGAATCTTCGACTCGCAGTACAAGGCGGCGCTCGAGCCGATCGTCGCGAACTTCGAGAAGAAGTACCCGGACGTCGACGTTCAGATCGACTACCAGGGAGGCGACCTCGGCCCCGTCATCCTCACGCAGCTCCAGGGCGGCACCGCGCCCGACGTGCTGCTGAGCTTCCCAGGCGGGACCGAAGGCACGGCTGCCGACAACGTGATCCCCCTCGCGGCCGGAGGGCTGATCGCACCCATTGAGCCGGACTGGGCAGGTGACATCCCCGAGACGTGGAAGTCGTCGTTCTTCCACGACGACCAGCTCTACGCCTTCCCCGGGGCGATCCAGCCGCTGACCGCGATCTACAACAAGACGATGCTCGATGAGTTCGGGCTGAAGGCGCCGACCACCCTCGACGAGGTATACGCCTTCTGCGCCGACGCTTCGGACCACGGCGTCTATGCCTACGCACAGGGGCTCGGCGACACTTCCGCCGGACCGCAGATGCTGTCCTTCGCGCAGACCGCGTCTCTCGTCTACGGGCCGACGCCCGATTGGGATGCTCAGCTCGCCAGCGGCGACGTGACGTATCCCAAGTCGGGCTGGGAGACGCAGTTCGAGATCTACCAGAAGATGTTCGATGCCGGGTGCTTCGGTGACGGTGCACTCGGGCGCTCGCGCCAGCAGGGCCAGGACGCGGTCGCGGCTCGCCAGGCCCTCGGGCTCGTCGATGTCGGCGCCGTGACGGCCGGCATCCAGAAGGCCGACACCAAGGACGAGTTCATCATCACGGCGATGCCGGCCACGGAGGACGGCAAGAGCTACATCACGTCGCTGCCGATCTATTCGCTCACTGTCAATGCCAAGGCGAAGAACCTCGCGGCGGCGAAGGCATTCGTCGAATTCGCCGGCGAGCCCGAGCAGTCGGCCCTGTACGCCACCGGGTTCAACATGGTTCCGCTGATCCCCAACGATCAGTTCACGCCGCCCGCCGAACTCGCCGACTTCGCGCAGCTCGTCAATGACGGCAAGACGGCAATGCTCGCGAACGTGACGCCCGAGGTGCAGGTCGCGCTCAACACTGGCGTGCAGTCGATGCTCCTGGGTCAGGACACCCCCGCCAGCCTCGCCCAGAAGCTCCAGGACGCCTACGGCAAGTAGACGCGGTCCGTCGAACGGATGCCGGACCGTGGCTCCCGGGCCGGCATCCGTTCCTCTGGTCCATCCCTTGGCACTGAACAAGCGATGGACGGTGAACCGTCGACCCCGCCAGGCGCCGCCTGGCGTCAGTTGCTGTTCGGTGGCTATCCACGTCAGTGCGGACGCCACCAGGTTCCGCCGCGAAGGCCGTGGCATCAACCAACGAAGACGATGGAGGAACTCCTTGCCCAGATCACCCCGCATGCGTCGGACGCCGATCGCGATCGCCGCAGCCATTGCACTCGCCACCGCGCTCCTGCCGGCTGCTCCTGCCCTGGGAGCACCTACGACGTGCGTCGACCCCGGCTTCGGGAAGCCGATGCAGGTGACCGCCGACTGCATCGACCCCAGCTACGCCAACCCGGTCATCGACGCTGAGACCGACGAGACCTCGCCGGTGCCGCACCACCGAGTGTCGGGCCACTTCGAGGGAACGAACATCCAGTTCACGATCTATCTCCACGCGGCCGCTGACAAATCCAAGTGGGAAGGGCGGTTCTTCCAGTACACCTACCCGACGGTGTTCACGCCGGGCGGAGACCTCTCCAAGGCCACAGATCGAGCGATCGGCTTCGCACTCGCCAGCGGCGGATATGCCGTCCAGGCCGGCAACACGTCGCTGTCGCTCGGCTACCGCCACGCGGCCGCCGCCGCGAAGTTCGCCAAGACTGTCGCGGCCCGCTACTACGGAAGCGACCGCAAGATCTACGGCTATCTCTACGGCCCGAGCGGAGGCTCGTTCCAGACCGCGGGTGCGGCGGAGAACACTGACGGCGTCTGGCAGGGCTTCGTCCCCATGGTGCAGGCCGTGCCCACGCCGAACAGCTACAACTTCAACGGACGCGCGGCCGCCGAGCTCATCCTCGCCGACAAGGCTGACGCGATCCACGACGCGCTGATGCCGGGCGGCAGCGGTGACCCGTACTCCGTTCTCGATGAGGCCGAACGCGCCGTGTTCAGCGAGGTCTCCCGGCTCGGAATCCCGGACAAGGCGTGGGAGAACCCCGACTACCTGCTCGGATACGACCAGCAGTTCTATGGCACCGCCGGTCTGAGCAGCGACTCGCCTCTGGCCTACGACCCGACGTACGTCGACGACTTCTGGAACGCTCCGGGCTACCTCGGCACCGAGAGCACCCCGCTCGGGGCCCGCGTGCGTACCGAACTAGCCGACATGGGCGACACCGTCGGACACCGTTGGAACATCGCCAAGCGGTTCGCCTACCGATACCAGCTGCCGGCCGCCGGCACCGGATGGATCGCGCTCGATCAGTTCCGCAATTCGGACGGCACGCCGATGTACCCGCAGCGCGCCGTCGGCGAGCCCGGCTTCTCGGGCTTCGTCTCGGGCTTCGCGGCCTTCGACGGCTCGATCAACGGCAAGGTGATCGCGGTGTCCAACCTCTATGACACCGACGCCCTGCCGATCCACACCGACTGGTACCGCAAGCAGATCGAGGCGAGCCTCGGCCCTGCCGCATCCGATAACTACCGCGTCTACTTCACGGATCACGCCGACCACCAGGACGCAGTGCCCACTGGCGAGCGCGCGACGCACCTCGTCGACTGGTATGGCATGGTCGAGCAGGCGTTGCGGGATGTTGCTGCGTGGGTCGAGGAAGGTGTCCAACCTCCGGCATCCACTCAGTACACGATCGAGGACTCCCAGATCGTCATCTCCGACAAGGCGCAGAAGCGAGAGGGACTTCAGCCGTCCGTCGACATCACCTCGGGTGGCGGGCAGGTGATCAAGGCGAAGGTCGGCCAGGCCGTTCCTATCGTCGCGACCGCACGCACTCCGCAAGGCGGCGGCCAGGTCATCAAAGCGGAGTGGGACTTCGAGAGCGACGGCGCGTACGTCGCCGGTGGAGCGGTGGCGCCCAAGAAGAACGTGACCGTGTCGACGAAGCACGTCTTCACCGAGCCAGGCACGTACTTCGTCAGCGTGAAGGTGACCGCGGAGCGCAACGGCGATGTCGACGCCGAGTACGCGCTCCTGCAGAACATCGACCGCGTGCGGGTCGTCGTCACTCAGTAGTGGCAAGTGCAAGAAGGGCGGGCGGATGCCTCGTTCCGGGGCATCCGCCCTCGCCAGCTAAGTACGCGCGTGCCCGGAGTGGACTATTGCGCCAATCAGCGGGTGTGGGCCGTCGTCCGGTGGGTGCACTCGGTGGTTCGCACGCGGCCTCGTCCGGGATATGTTGCCCCCAACTGTGGAGAGATCATGACGAACAGCCAGTTCCTCGGAGGCGCCGAATGGATATCGCGCGCGGTCCCCGAATCGCAGCGAATGATCCGCGCGACGCGGCGGGATCGCATCGACTGGGCCCAGCCGGGAGCTGCGCTGGCGCAGGCGTTCCGGACGGCCGGCCCGGTTACCGCGGTAAGCCTCGACGTGTCGGGACCGCGTGACGCCGTCGATCCGCACGCCGTCGATGTCGACTACACGTTCAGCCTCGAGGCGGCGGACGGCACGGTCATCGCCGAGCGCCGCATCACTGGACCTCAGCTGATCTGGGAGTACTTCGGACAGCTCCTCGAGATCACCCCTCCCGCGCCTCCGGGGGAGTACACAGTCGTCCTGCGATCGGATCGAGAAGCCATCGGCTGGTACGCCCAGGACGCCGCGGGCGATGCCACCGATGACGGTGTCTCGCCGCGCCCGGTGATGGGCGGCGCGCTCACCGATGGCGAGCCGGTACCGGGGGCTCGGCTCATCGCCGTGGATACGACACCGGCGCCGAACCCGATCTTCCGCCGCACTTTCGAGATCGATGGTCTCCCTGAGCGAGCAACCCTCGCGGCGACCGTCCTCGGCTGTGGTCACGTGATCATCAATGGCACTCGCGTGGGCGATGCCGTGCTGGAGCCCGCGACGACCGACTACGACAAGACGGTCCTGTACCGCGTTCACGAGGTCGGGCATCTTCTCCGGCCCGGGAGCAACGAGATCGTCATCGAGGCCGGACGCGAGCGCTGGGCTGCGCGCGGCGGTGATATCTGGGGCTGGAACGCAGCTCCATGGAACCGAGAACCGACCGCCGTCGCCCGCCTGGCCCTCGCCTTCGCGGACGGTCGTTCCGAGGACATCGCCACGGGCGCCGACTGGGATGCCGCGCCCGGACCTGTGCGCACCGAGCTCTTCCTCGGCGGCGAGACGTGGGCCACGGGCGGTGCGGCCCCTGAGTGGTCGCCGGTGGCGGTGGTCTCGGCGCCCGGAGGCGAACTCCGGGAGGCGACCCACGCGCCCATGCGTGCAGAAGCTCCCATGCCGCCTGTCGTCGAGACCGATATCGGTGGCGGACGCGCCGTGTACGACTTCGGCGCCGTGATGACGGGGCGACTCCGCTGTCGCGTCACGGGCAAGGCGGGAGCATTGGTGAGAGTGACGTCGGGAGAGCAGCGCGATGCGCAGGGAGCCGTCGTCTGCGACAACATTCTCGCGGCGGGCAACGCGCAGGAGGACACGCTGCTGCTGGAAGGCGACGTGGACGACCTCACGTGGGAGATCCAGTTCAGCTATCGCGGCTTCCGATGGATCCAGATCGACCTCGGCGGGGACGTCGCAGTCGAGGAGGTGCGAGCGGTTCCCATCTACACCCCCATAGATCGCATCGGCGAGATGTCCGTCGACGACCCCCTTCTGGAGTGGATCGACGCCGCGACGGCTCGCACATTCCGGAACAATCTGCACGGCATCCCGACCGATACCCCGATCTACGAGAAGAACGGCTGGACCGCCGACGCGCACCTGGCCACCGAGGCGCTCCTCCACCACTTCGACCTGCGCCCGGCGTTCGGGAAGTGGCTGCAGGACCATCGCGACGCACAGGGCGCGGATGGATCGATCCCGCACATCATTCCGACGCCAGGCTGGAGCCGCGCGTCCGATCCGGCATGGTCGTCGTCTGCCGTCTTGATCCCGTGGTACCTGTACTTCGAGTACGGCGATCCGGCCGTGCTCGAGCAGAACGCGACGATGATCCGGCGATACGCGGACAACCTCATCGAGCGTTCTGCTGGAGGGATCTGGAGGCACCGCACATGGGGCGACTGGCTCACCCCCCATTACGACATGCCGCCGGAGGGAATGGCGCCGCTGGGAACGGCGATGACGGTCACCGCGCTCCGGCACGCCGCCGCTGTGCTCGACGTGCTCGGTGAGGGCGATGCGACAGCGTATCGCTCAGAGGCCGCGACCATTGCGGATGCCTACAATGCGGAGTATCTGGACGCCGAGGTCGGTCATTATCGGATTCCGGGCGTGGGATACCGGCAGACGCTGAACATCCTGCCGCTCGCGTTCGGCATCGTGCCGCCGGATCGGGCCGCCGCGGTCCAGCAGAGCTTGGCCGACGACCTCGAGCACCGCACCGACGGTCACCTGGACTGTGGCGCGGTAGGGATCCGCCACCTGCTTCCCGTGTTGTCGGCGGCGGGGCGTGACGACCTCGCGTTGACAGTGCTGCTCGCGCGCACGCACCCGGGCTGGGGGGTCTGGTTCGAAGCCGGCGAGACCACGCTTCTGGAGGCGTGGGATGCCAGCGCTCGATCTCGAAACCACTACTTCCTGGGCTCGGCCGCATCGTGGATCCAGCAGCGGGTGGGCGGGCTTCGCGCCACGACCCCGGGGTGGAGAACGTTCGAGATCGCGCCGGTCGACGATCCGCGGGTGCGCGGCGGACGGATGCGTCACCGCACGCCGAATGGCGAGGCGGCTGTCCGGTGGCAGCGGGGTCCGGGCGGCTGGCGGTTCGAAGTCGAGGTTCCTGAGGGCGCCGAGGCGACGATCCGCGTGCCTGGGCACACGCGTCATCTGGCGCACGGGGTCCAGGCCTTGACGCTCGCGTCCCGCTGAGCGTTCTGGCTACGCGCTAACGGGGCCGGGTCGATCCGCGGACGACGAGGGTGCACGGCAGCTCGACCCGCTCGTGCGCGGGCTCGTCGTGGCGCCGCAGCTCCTGCGTGAGCTCGATCGCGCGCGTCGCCATATCGCGCAGCGGCTGGTGGACGCTGGTCAGCGGCGGGCGAGCGGTCGCGGCGCGCGGCTCGTCGTTGAAGCCGACCACACTGACCTCGTCGGGGATCCGCTTGCCGGCGCGGGCGGCAGCTCGGTAGACGGCCAACGCCATCTCGTCGTTGCAGGCGAAGACGCCGATCGGGCGCTTGTCCGTGACCAGCTTCATGAGGTCTGCGGACAGCGGAGCATCGGTCCACTGCGAGTCGATGTGTAAGACATCCGCGTCGGGGCGGTGCTCGGCGATCGCCGCGCGGAACCCGTCCTCGCGCGCTCGGCCGAATCGATAGCGGGGGACTCCGGTGACGACGGCGAAGCGATCGACCGCGCAGTTCGCGAGATGAACGCCCGCGTCGTAGCCGCCCTGCCAGTCGGTGGTCCCGACGCTGGCGAGTTCACCCTCGGGGTCGGACATCGGATCGAGGAGGACGATGGGGATGCGCAGGCCACGGATCTCGTCGAGTTGGCGGGCCGTCGGCCGGATGATCCCGATGACCACGCCCGAGGGACGTCGGGTCGCGACGCGCGTCGGCCAATCGTCTGACGGATCGGGGCGGTCGAGTGTCAGCACGAGGTCGAACCCGAGCCGGAACGCCGCCTCGCGCGCGCCGGTGGTCATCGCGTCCGTCCACGCATCGTCGAAACTGCCGAGGACGAACTCGATCAGACGGGGGTCGAGCGTCGTCGGCCTGCCGCGGGTTGCCACCGACTTCTCGTACCCGAGCGACCTGGCCGCGTCCGCAACCCTCTCCCGCGTTCCGCGTGTCAGGTCGCCGCGACCGGCGAGCGCCCGAGACGCCGTCGCGACCGACACGCCTGATGCCTCGGCGACGTCCTTCAGTGTCACAGTCGGCTTTGCTGTTTCGGGCATCGTCGCTCCTCCGTGATTGCGCAAATGGGCTCTCAGGCCTGAAGGCTAGCCGCAGCGCGGATGCCGTGTGAACACCGAGGCGGGGTTGCAGTCGACTATTGCGCAATATCCGGCGATGCGATTGTCGAGGCAATGGGGTGCGCCTAGGCTCGCGTGTCGACCCTTCCCCCTCCCCAGGAGTCCTCATGGCCGAGCTCATGGCGCCGTCTGCACCGCGATTCGAACACCGCACCGATCGAGGCCCCGTGCTCGGCATCGCCACGGCGTCCCCGCGCCTCAGCTGGACTGTCGCCACCGCTCCCAGCGGGTACGTGCAGAGCGCCTACGAGCTCGAGATCGCGCGCAGTACTGCAACCGGTCGCTGGGTCGTCACATCGGACGCGCAGGTGCTGGTGGCTTGGCCCGACGCACCCCTGAATTCGCGTGAGAGGGCCACCGTGCGTGTGCGCGTGCGCGGTGAGGACTGGAGCGACTGGAGCGAGCCGGCCACGGTCGAGGCGGGCCTGCTCGCCCCCGAGGACTGGAGTGCGCGTTTCATACGCCCGGTCGGTATCGGCGCACTTCGTCAGGCCGCTCCCGAGGTGCGCGGCTCACTCCGGGTCGACACGCGGATCGTCCGGGCCCGGCTTCATGCCACGGCACACGGCATCTACACCGCGCGCCTCAACGGCGTCGCCGTGGACGACACCGTCCTCGCGCCGGGTTGGACGGCTTACGAGCATCGCCTGCGTACGCGGGTGTATGACGTGACAGATCTCGTGCAGTCCGGCGAGAACACCCTGGACATCACGCTCGGCAACGGCTGGTGGCGGGGGAGGTTCGGCTTCCTCGGCAAGCGGGCACTCTACGGCGACCAGCTCGCCGCTCTCGCGCAGCTCGAGGTGACGACGGCCGACGGCGAAGTGCTCACGCTCGGCACCGATGCCACGTGGACGGCCCGGGCCACCGGCATCCTCGCTGACGACATCTACGACGGCCAGACGACCGACCTCCGCCACCGAGCGGACGCTCCGTTCGAGCACGCGGTCGAGACGATGAACGCCGATCTCGGAGTGCTGGTCGGTGAGGACGGTCCCGCGATCCGGGTGACGGACGTGGTCCCCGCTGTCGCGATTGCGACCTCGCCGACCGGCCGAACGATCGTCGACTTCGGGCAGAACCTCGTGGGGTGGGTTCGCGTGACCGCACGAGGTGGGCGAGCCGGGGACGAGGTGGTGGTGCGGCACGCAGAGGTCCTCGAGCACGGGGAACTGGCCACCGAGCCGCTGCGCAGCGCCAAGGCCACCGACACCTACTTCCTCAGCGGCGCCCGAACCGAGACGCTCGAGCCGTCGTTCACGTTCCACGGCTTCCGCTACATCGATGTCACGGGACTCGACGATCTCCGCGTCGACGACCTCGCAGCCGTGGTGATCGGGAGCGATCTCGAACGCACGGGCTGGTTCACGTCGTCGAACGAGATGCTCGACCGCTTCCACGAGAACGTGGTGTGGGGCATGCGCGGCAATTTCGTCGATGTACCCACGGACTGCCCGCAGCGCGATGAGCGCCTCGGCTGGACGGGCGACATCCAGATCTTCGCTCCGACCGCCAATTTCCTCTTCGACTCGGCCGGCTTCCTCACCTCGTGGCTGGCAGACCTGGCCGCCGAGCAGGACGAGACGGGCCGCGTCCCGCACGTCATTCCGGACATCCTTCGCACAGCCCTGACGTCAGAGCCCGCCGCGGCCTGGGGGGATGCCGCGACCGTCGTGCCCTGGACGCTGTGGCAGCGGACAGGCGACAGCGGAATCCTCGAGCGGCAGCTGCCGAGCATGCGCGCGTGGGTCGACTGCGTGCGCCGCGAGGCGGGCGCCGACCTCATCTGGCGCGGGGGTGCGCAATATGGCGATTGGCTCGACCCGACCGCTCCTGAGAGCGACGCATCCCTTTCGAAGGCTGATCCGAACGTCGTCGCGACCGCTCACTTCGCGCGCTCCGCGCAGATCGTCGCGTGGGCCGCGCTCGTCGTCGGGGATTCCGCGGTCGCAGACGAGTACAGCGAACTGGCGGCATCCGTGCGCGCGGCATTCGTTCGCGAGTATGTGACTGGAGCCGGACTCGTCTTCTCGGACGCGCAGACCGTGTATGCGCTCGCCCTCAACTGGAACCTGATCGAGGAGCCCGAGCTGCGCCGGCGTGCCGGAGAAAGGCTCGCCGATCTTGTGCGGTCCTCGGGCTTCCGGATCGCCACCGGATTCGTGGGCACACCGATCGTCTGCGACGCCCTGACGGATGCCGGGTATGCCGACCTCGCCCACCGGCTCCTGTTCCAGACGCAGGTCCCGTCGTGGCTCTATCCCGTCACGATGGGCGCGACGACCATCTGGGAGCGCTGGGACAGCATGCTGCCCGATGGCGCCGTCAACGGCAGCGGGATGACCTCGTTCAATCACTACGCCCTCGGAAGCGTCATCGACTGGCTGCACCGCCGGGTCGCGGGCCTCGCCGCGAGCACCGCCGGATACCGGACGATCGCCGTCCGCCCGGTCCCGCCGAAGGCCCTCACCCGCGCGGCGGCCAGCCACCGCACTCCCTACGGCATGGCCAGCGTCGCCTGGTCACGCGAGGGCGGCGAGTGGACGCTGGAGGTCGAGCTGCCCGTCGGGACCAGCGGTGCCGTCGAGCTGCCGTGGGGCGCGGGCACCGCTCACGTCGGGCATGGCCGCCACGAATGGCGCCTCGCCGAGCCTGTGACCGTGGCATCCGCACCGAAGACGATCCGCGACATCGTCGATGACGAGCGGCTCTGGGAGCAACTCATCGCGGCGTCGACGGAGATGGACGTCATCGACTCGGACGAGCGGGTCGCGCGCCTGCTCGCGCCGATGTACGACCGCCCGGCCGCTGAGATCGGCGAGGCGGTCTGGACGCGGTTCTGGCCCTCAGAGGCGGCCAAGGCGTCCTTCGCCCGAATTGTGGACTGAGCGTCCATCGCCCTGCGCCGTGGGCGACTTCCTCGGTGCGACAACCAAGGAGAGATATGTCGAATTTCCACGAACGATCGAACATCGCCGACGTCATCGCGCAGGCGGACGCTCGCGAGGTGATCCGCGGGATCGCCCCGGAGGTGCTCGATTCCTCGCTCGCCGACGGCAGCACCTCATTCCCGCTGGCGCGGATCCTCGGGGTCATCCTCGATGACGCCGACCCGCGCATCGCGCAGATCCTCGCGGCGCTGGGCAACATCGAGGACCATACGCCGCGGCCGGTGGTCGGCGAGCGGATCACGCCGCAGCCCGACTATGAAGGCGACGACGTCGAGCGCGGCAGCGCTCCCGTGACGGTGCCTGCGGGGGTCGAGGTCAACCGCATGGCCGAGATCGTGATCTCCGGCCCGAGCCACGGCAACCCGTTCACGGATGTCGACGTGACGGCGGTGTTCACGCTCGGGGAGCGGGAGCTGCGCGTCGGGGGCTTCTACGACGGCGGCGACCGCTATGTCATCCGCTTCCTGCCGCCCGTCCCCGGCAGCTGGAGATTCCAGACCTCGTCGACCGCACGATCCCTCGACGCCATCACCGGCATTCTCGATGTCTCGGGCGGAGAGGAGCGCGGCGCCGTGCACGCCGACGGCATGCACTTCGCGTACGCCGACGGCACCCCGTTCGTGCCGATGGGCACGACGTCGTATGCGTGGACCCACCAGGAGCAGGAGCGCCAGGAACAGACCCTTGCCGCGCTGAGCAAGACCTCGTTCAACAAGCTCCGGATGGGCCTGTTCCCGAAGCACTTCATCTACAACGAGAACGAGCCGGACGACTTCGTCTTCCCGCGCGCGGGCGAGGAGTTCGACACGACACGGTTCGATGTGGAGTTCTTCCGCCGATTCGAAAGGCGCCTCGAGCAGCTGGACGAGCTCGGCATCCAGGCCGACCTCATCCTCTTCCATCCCTACGACCGGTGGGGGTTTGCGCATCTGGGGCGCGCCGTCGATGACCGCTATGTCAGCTACGTCGTGCGCCGGCTGGCGGCGTTCCCCAATGTCTGGTGGTCACTGGCGAACGAATACGACCTGCTGCTGACGAAGGATGTCGGCGACTGGGACCGCATCGGCGCACTCGTGCGCGAGAACGACCCCTTCGGCCACCCGCTCTCGATCCACAACTGGGTCGACATCTGGGACTACTCGTCCCCGTGGGCGACTCACGCCAGCATTCAGCACGGCGAGATGCTCGGCGCCAAGGTGCGCGAGTGGCGTCGCACGTGGAACAAGCCCGTCGTCGTCGACGAATGCGGGTATGAGGGCGACATCGACCAGGGCTGGGGCTTCCTGTCAGCTCAAGACGAGATGCATCGCTTCTGGTCCGTCGCGATGGGCGGCGGGTACGCCACTCACGGAGAGACGTACTGGGCCGAGGGAGATGTGATCTTCTGGGCGAAGGGCGGGCAGCTGCGCGGAGGCAGCCCCGATCGCATCGCATTCCTCCAGTCGGTGATCGCCGAGTCGCCCACGGGACGTCTGGAGCCGCTCCCATCCGACTTCGACGCGGTGCACGCGGGGGTCGCCGGCGAGTACGTGCTGATCTACTTCGGCGGCGGCCAGCCCGCCTTCCGGTCGATCTCGATCCCGAGTGGAGTCCGCGCCCACGTCGATGTCATAGACGCATGGAGCATGACGATCGACAGGCTTCCGGGACTCCATGAGGGCGACATCCGCGTCGATCTGCCGGCGCGGCCGTACACCGCGATCAGGATCACGGCCGCGTCGACGGCAACGGACTGACGGCGGGCCCTGGCTATTGCGCAACTTCCTCGACTGAGTTGCGCAATAACCGCGGCTCGCATTGCACCCGGTTTTCCGCCGTACATACCGTCGTCAGCGGGAACAGCAAACACCTGCACCGAAGTTCCACCGCCGGGTCTCATCCCGGCCGACTAATTCCAACAAGGGAGTTGATATGCGAATCACGAAGCGCCGCGCGCTCGCAGCACTCGCGTTGCCGGCTGCCGCTGCGATCGCCCTCGCCGGCTGCGGCGCGGGCGGCGGCGCACAGTCCAGCGGAGACGACAAGTACGAGAAGCTCACCCTCGGCATGACGGCCGATCTCACCGGTGGGTGGGACATCGTCGACCAGCCGCCGTACCAGAGCTGGGGCATCGAGGCCGTCTACCAGACGCTCGTCCGCTGCCTCCCCGGCGGCGAGCTCACCGCCGACGCCGCAGAGTCGTGGGAGATCAGCGACGACAACAAGTCGTTCACAGCGCATCTTCGCGAGGGCGCCGAGTACTCCGACGGCACGCCCGTCGACGCGGAGTCGGTCAAGGCGTCGTACGAGGTCGTCAAGGAGACAGCATCCGACCGGTACGGCGACATCACCTTCGACATCCCCGACGATCAGACCATCACCATCACCTGGCCCGAGCCGCAGCCCCTCATGAACGTCCGGGTCTGCTCGCCCTACCTCGCCAGCACCGCCTTCCTCGAGTCGGACGACCGGGATACCCAGCCGGTCGGTTCCGGCCCGTACACCTACGACATCGACGCCAGCACCCAGGGCTCGATCTACTCGCTGGTGAAGAACCCCGACTACTGGAACGCCGACGCCTACCCCTACAAGACGCTCGAGCTCCGCGTCCTCGCGGATGAGACGGCGAGCCTGAACGCGCTGAAGACCGGCCAGATCGACGGCACGATCATCTCCTCCGGCGTCTACGACGAGGCGGAGAAGTCCGGGCTCGACATCAAGGGCGTGCAGTCCGGCATGCTCATGGTCCACCTGACCGATCGCCTCGGCGAGGTCATCCCCGCTCTCGGCGACGTGCGCGTGCGCCAGGCGATGAACATGATCATCGACAAGCAGGCAGTCGTGGACCAGCTGTGGGACGGCCACGCGACACCGATCTGGCAGCCCTTCCAGCTGAACGGTCAGGCCATCCTCGACATCGACGACCCGTACCCGTACGACGAGAAGAAGGCGAAGGAGCTGATGGCCGAGGCCGGCTTCGAAGACGGCTTCACCATCACCGTCCCGACGATGGAAGGCCAGGCCTGGACTGTCATCCTGCCCTACCTGACCCAGCAGTTCGCCAAGCTCAACATCACGGTCGAGCAGAAGGCCCTGAGCGGACCCGACGCGATCTCGGAGCTCCTCAGCGGCGACTACCCGGTTCCGGTCTGGACCGTCGGCGGACAGACGTCCGTCGAGGACATCAGCGTCCACGTTCTGGACACCGGCTTCTGGAACGTCCTTCACCAGCCGAACGAGACGATCAGCAAGCTGTGGGACGAGATCGTGAACGGCGATGAAGAGACGCAGATCCGCGCCCAGAAGGAGATCAACCAGTACGTCATCGACAACGCCTGGTTCGTGCCGATCCTGTCGCCCTACAACTACTACGCGTACAACGGCGACAAGGTCACGATCGATGAGGTCACCGACCCCAACGGCGGTCACCCCAAGCTGATCGACTTCCAGTAGGGCCCCGGCGGTCGAGGTTCAGGTTTCATCATGTTGATCTACATCGTCAAACATCTCGCGCGTGCCGTCGGGGTGTTCCTCACAGTCACATTCGCGACCTTCGTGGTCATGTACGGCAATGGTGCGGGGGTTGCCCGCTCCACGCTCGGCATGAATGCGTCGGAGGAGGACGTGCAGCACCGTGTGGTGGAGCTGGGCCTCGACCGCCCTCTCTTCGTGCAGTACTTCGAATGGCTCGGCGGACTGTTCACCGGCAATCTCGGGCGGTCGTACTACACAGGTCAGTCGGTCACCAGCGCGTTGGCGGTGCGGGTACCGGTCACCATGTCGCTCATCATCGCCACCCTCATCCTCACCATCGTCATCAGCGTGTTCCTCGGAGTCGTCGCTGCCTACTACGGCGGGTGGATCGATCGGACTGTGCAGATCATCGCCGGCATCGGAGCGGCGATCCCGCCGTTCATCACAGCGGTCGTGCTCGTTCTCGTCTTCGCCGTCAACAACCCGATCTTTCCGGCCACCGGCTACGTCAGGCCGACGGACAGCATTCCGGGCTGGCTCGCATCCATCACTCTCCCCGTGACCGCGATCCTGATCGGTTCTCTCGGTGCATCGCAGATCCGCGGCTCGGTGATCGACATGCTCTCGCGCGACTTCGTGCGCACGCTGCGCGCCAGAGGCATCTCCGAGAAGGCAGTCGTCTTCCGGCACGTCCTGCGAAGCGCGTCAGGTCCGGGAATCATCGCTTTCGGCCTGCTGGTCGTCGCGATGTTCGGTGGCACCATCTTCGTCGAACAGGTGTTCGCGCTTCCCGGCATGGGCCAGCTGCTCAACCAGTCGGCGCAGGCGGGAGACGTGCCGATGGTGATGGGGTGTGTGCTCGTGATGACCGTCGTGGTCCTCGTCGTCAACCTGGCCGCGGACATCTCGAACTCGGCCCTGAACCCGAAGGCGAGGATGCGATGAGCGCCGCCCCGGACGCCACTGCTCTCGTCACGAATCTCGCGCCTCGCGCGAAGTCCCGACCCGCGATCGTGGGTGTGATGAAGAACCCGATCGGCGCGGTGTGCGCGGTGTACCTCGGGATCATCGTGCTGGTCGGCGTGTTCGCCCCCCTGCTCGCGCCGATGGACCCCAACTTCACCGAGCTCGCGAAGACGAACGCGCCACCGTTCACCGGCGGCTACATCTTGGGCGGCGATGGTGCCGGCCGTGACATCCTCTCGAGGATCGTCTACGGCGCCCGGGAAACGCTGATCGGCTGTGTGCTCGTCCTGGGGGTTTCGCTCATCCTGGGAGTGATCGCAGGGCTCGTCGCCGGCTACTACCGCGGCAATGCCGAGCGCGTGATCGACTTCATCTCCGATGCGATCATGACGCTGCCCGGGATCGCGTTCCTCATCGCCCTGTATGCCCGCGTCGGTCCGAACATGCCTCTTGCGATGATGGTGTTCGGCGTGATCATCGCACCGACATTCTTCCGACTGGTGCGTGCCGTCGTCGTGACCGTCCGCCGTGAGCTCTACGTCGACGCGGCGAGGGTCGTCGGGCTTTCGGACTTGCGAATCGTCGGCCGCCACGTGCTCTGGGCGGTCCGAGGACCCGTCATCATCCACTCCGCGGGCATTCTCGCCGCGGGGATCGGCATCCAGGCCGGCCTGGCGTTCATCGGGCTCGGCAACCCTGCCGTGCCCTCATGGGGCCGCGTCCTGCAAGAGGCATTCGAGAACATCTACCGCAACCCCGCGGGAGTCGTTTGGCCTGCGGTCGTGATCAGCGTCTCCATCCTCGCGTTCGTGCTCCTGGGCAACGTGCTGCGCGATGTGCTTCAGGCTGCCGGTTCGGCTCACGCACTGCGGCCGTCGCGGCGCCGGATCCTGGCTCGCGAGGCGCAGGCTGCTGCGGTCGTCGGCGTCGCCCCGAGCGACGATGTCGTCCTGTCGATTCGCGGACTGCGCATGGGATACCCCGACGGACCCGACAGCGTCCGTGAGGTTCTGCACGGCGTCGACCTCGATCTTCAGCGCGGCGAGATTCACGGTCTGGTCGGCGAGTCGGGGTCGGGGAAGTCCCAGATCGCTTTCTCGATCCTCGGCATCCTCCCAAAGGAAGCCGTGCCGCTCGGTGGAAGCATCGTCACCGACGGCGTGGACCTCCTTCGCGATCGAGCCGGACTTCGAGAGGCGCGGGGGAGGCGGATCGGATACATCCCCCAAGAGCCGATGTCGAACCTCGACCCTTCGTTCACGATCGGCGACCAGCTCGTCTACGGGCTGCGTGCGGTGCGGAAGATGCCGAAGAAGGCGGCGAGGGATCGCGTCCGCTCGCTCCTGATCCGAGTCGGCATCGCCGACGCGGATCGTGTGATGAGCCTCTACCCCCATGAGATCTCCGGGGGGATGGCGCAACGCGTGCTGATCTGCGGCGCGATCGCGCCCGACCCCGACATCCTCGTCGCCGACGAGCCCACCACAGCGCTGGACGTCACCGTTCAGGCCGAGGTGCTCGAGCTGCTCCGTGAACTCAGCGTCGAGCGGGGCCTCGCGATGGTGCTCGTCACCCACAATCTCGGGGTCGTCGCAGATCTGTGCGCGACTGTGAGCGTGATGAAGGACGGACACATCGTCGAGCGCGGCACCGTGGAGAAGATCCTCGGGGCCCCCGAGAACCCGTACACGCAGGAACTGCTGACGTCGTCGCAGAGCGTCGAGCTGATGGAGGTCGGCGGATGAGCGAGCCGATTCTGAGGGTCCAAGACCTCGTCGTCCGGTTCGGGACCCGGAAGGCGCCGACCACCGTCATCAAGGGAGTGTCCTTCGACCTCCATGCGGGGGAGACGCTGAGCATGGTGGGCGAATCCGGCTCTGGCAAGACGACGATCGGCCGCGCGATCCTCGGCCTCGCGCCGGTGTCCGATGGGCAGGTCTCCTTTCGCGGCACTGATATTCAAGGCGCGAACCGCAGCGCGCGCCGCAAGATCGCGCGCGACATCCAGGTGGTGTTCCAGGACCCGTACTCGTCGCTGAACCCGTCGATGCAGATCGAGGACATCCTGGTCGAACCGCTCAAGGCCGCCGGGATCAGCGGTGGGCGAGAGCGTGTGCGTGCACTCCTCGATTCAGTCGGCCTGCCATCGGATGCCGCGCGACGCTATCCCCGCGAGTTCTCGGGCGGACAGCGGCAGCGCATTGCGATCGCGCGCGCGCTCGCAATGGAGCCTTCCGTGATCATCTGCGATGAGCCTACGAGCGCTCTCGACGTCACAACGCAGGCCAAGGTGCTGCAGCTGTTCAAGGACCTGCAGGAGATGACCGGGGTCGCCTACCTCTTCATCAGCCATGACCTGGGCGTCGTCCACAGCATCAGCGATCGGATCGCCGTGCTGTACCGCGGCGAAATCGTCGAACTCGGCGATGCCGAGCAGGTCGCGACGGCACCGGCGCACCCCTATACGAGGAAGCTCCAGATGGCTGCTCCCGTGGCCGACCCGGCCGTCCAGCGTGAGCGTCGCGAAGCCCGTCTTGCGGCCATGGGGGCACCGTCCGATGCGTGACGCCGTAGGCGCTCCGCCGCAACTGGTCAGCTCGGAGATCCAGCCGATCGTCTCGGGCTTCCATCCCGACCCCACGATCTGCCGAGTAGGCGACGATTACTATCTCGCGCACTCGAGCTTCGAGTATTTCCCCGCGGCGCCGATCTTCCACAGTCGCGACCTCGTGACGTGGACGCAGATCGGCAACATCCTCGACCGGCGTACGCAGTTCCGCGCCGGCACCGCCGGGCCGTCGACCGGTATCTACGGGTCGACCCTGCGCCACCACGACGGACGGTTCTGGTTCGCGACCACGAACGTGAGCGACTTCGAGTCCGGCCAGGTCATCGTGTGGGCCACCGACCCCGCAGGTCCGTGGAGCGATCCGGTGTTCGTGCCCGAGGCGATCGGCATCGACCCCGACCTCTGCTGGGACGATGACGGCACCTGCTACCTCACCTGGCACGTGCTCGACTTCACGGTCGGCGGTCAGGGGATCCGTCAGGCGCCGATCGACCTCAAGACGGGCGCGCTTCTCGAGCCTCACTATCCGGTGTGGCAGGGGAGCGGGATGCCGATGGCCGAGGGGCCGCATCTCTACCGCATCGACGACTCGTGGTACATCATGCTCGCAGAAGGCGGCACCGAGCGTGGCCACTGCGTGACGATCGCCCGGGGGCCGAGCCCCCGCGGCCCATTCGAGTCCTTTCCGGGCAACCCCATGTTCACGCACCGAAGCAGCTCGCATCCGGTGCAGAACGTCGGACACGCCGACCTCGTCCAGACCCCGGACGGCGACTGGGCAGCGGTATACCTCGGCGTGCGGCCACGGGGTTCCACGCCCGGCTTCCATGTGCTCGGGCGCGAGACCTTCCTCGCGGGCGTCGACTGGATCGACGGCTGGCCGGTCTTCCGCGAGGGTCGCTTCGACCTTCCGCACGATGCCGAGGGCTTCGCCGAGGAGTTCGCGGAAGGATCGCTCGACCCGCGATGGGTCGCACCCGACAGCGAGCCCGCGTCGGTCGCGGAGTTCGATTCCGAGGGCGGACTGCGATTTCTGTCGTGGGGTGAGGCGACCGACGTGCTCTGCACGCGCGTGAAGGACTTCGTGTGGCTGGCGGATGCTGACGTCGAAGTGGCCGGCGCGATCGGGCTCCGACTCGATGACCGCCACTGGTGCGCCGTCATCTTCGAGGGTGGACGTGCGCATGCGACCGTCCAGATCGGAGACATTCGTCAGCAGCTCGGCTCGATCGACCTCGGCACCCGAACGGCGACGCTCCGGGTCTCGACGACGCCGCCCGCGACTGCCCCCGTCCCGTTCGGCTATGCCGGACCCGACGATGTCGTGCTGTCGGTGCTTCGCGACGGCGAGGCGATCGAGATCGCCCGGCTCGACGGGCGCTACTTCTCGACCGAAGTCGCAGCCGGATTCACGGGACGGATGCTGGCCGTCGGCGCACCATCCCGTGACGGCGTCGTTCGCCGGGTGACCTACCGTCCCGTCCCCGACTGAACCGCGCGGGGAGTCGCGACGACGATGGACCGCTTGCGCAAAAGAGCGGGCACAGCTCGCGAGCGCCACGGGCATCCGCCTAGCCTGAGAGTCCCCACCGTTCGCGGCGTTGGTGCGCCTGGGATCTCCGGCAGCGCGCAAGGGTATGAGAAGGCTCCTCCAATGTCGCACGACAGCCGTGCCACGCGTCCGATCCCCACCATCCGTGTTGCACGTCGTCGGTGCACGCGGACAAAGCAAAGCCAGGATCACGCTCCCTTTCCTCGCGGCGCGCTGCTGGTCGTCGCGTCGGCGATCTTCATCTCGATGTCGACCGAATTCCTCCCGGGTGGGCTGCTTCCGAACATCTCCTCGACATTCGGCCGTCCGGTCACCGATGTGGGTCAGCTCGTGACAGTGTTCGCCACCGCGGTCATCCTGACCACGGCACCCCTGGCGGTAGTCACGCGCAAAGTACCGCGCAAACCCCTCGCGATCATTGCGCTGATAGGCATCACCGCGGTGACCGCGCTCGCTGCGCTCGCCCCGACGTTCGAAGTGCTCCTCGCTGCACGAGCCTTCGGCGGAATCGCCCACGGACTGTTCTGGTCTGTGGCCGCCGCGTACGCCGCAAACCTCGTGCCCTCGTCGCAGCTCGGACGTGCGACCGCCATCACCGCCGCGGGCGGTTCGGTCGCAGGTGTGCTCGGTGGCCCGCTGGGCAATCTCCTCGGCCAGCTGTTCGGATGGCGAGCGGCGTTCGCCGTGTTCGCCGTCCTCGGAGTCGGCGTCGTCATCCTCGTACTGAGGCTCCTCCCCAGTGCGACACCCATCGCGCGCCCGCGTCGGTCGGTCGCTGATGATCGCTCCGCTGCGCCGTCTGCGCTGCCCAGCATCCTGCTCGTCTGCCTGACGATTCTGATCCTTGTGATCGGTCAAACAACGTACGGCACGTACTCGGTCGTCTGGCTCGGAGAAGCGGCCTCGATTCCTCCCGCGGCGATCCCCGCCTTCCTGTTCGGCAGCGGCCTGGCAGCCTTCGTGGCGGTGTCTGCCATCGGCCGCGTCGCCGACCGTTTCCCGATCGGTGCACTGGTCCTCGCCGTGATCCTCGTCGCGTTGCTCAACATGCTCTACCCGTTCGCGGCCGCGTGGGGCATCATCGCGCTCGTCATCATATCGCTCGGTCAGGCGATGGCGTTCGCGCTCGTGCCGCTGCTGCTACAGGCGAGGATGATGCGGACCGCCCCACCTCACCAGCGTTCGACGGCCGCGGCGCTGCAGACGACCGCGTTCAATATCGCGATCGGCGGAGGCGCGGTACTGGGCGCCCTCGTCGTCGAATCGTGGGGAATCGAAGCGCTGCCCGGGACCGCCGCGCTGTGCGCGACGGTCGGCCTCGTCGTCCTCCTTCTCTCATCCCGGCCGGCGGCGCGATCCGCCGACCAATCCCCAGCTGCATCCTCGAGCGACACGGAGGCCACCGATGCCCACTGACGGATCCCATCTCGACACGAGTTTGAGCCACGAGGAGCGCGCCGACCTGCTCCTCGCCCAGCTGACGCTGCGGGAGAAGGCCCACCAGCTCGTCTCAGTCCCACCGTGGTTCCTCGTCCTCGCCGACGGCAGTGCCCCGGCCGTCCGGGATGAATGGCTGGAGAGAGCTCCCGGCCACATCTCGAACTTCGGTGTCGACGATCCGGCCACGCAAGCACGCATCGTCGGCGAGCTTCAGCGCACCGCCATCGAGGGCACACGCCTCGGCATCCCCTTGTTGATCCATATCGAGGCGCTGAACGGATTGCTCGCCGGCGGGCACATGGTGTTCCCTACGCCGATCGGACTCGCTGCGACGTGGAGCCCCGAACTGGTGCAGGAGATGGCCGACACGATCCGCAAGCAGATGATCCGCGTCGGCGTTCGCCAGGCGCTCTCGCCGAACATGGACATCGCCCTCGATCCTCGCTGGGGCCGGGTCCACGAGACGTACGGCGAGGATCCGTACCTGGCTGCGGCCTTGAGCGTCGCCTATACGCGCGGCCTGCAGAGCGACGACCTCACCAAAGGCGCAATCGCCACCGCGAAGCACTTTGTCGGCTACGGGCTGCCCACGGGCGGCATGAACCTGTCGTCGTACGAGGGTGGGCCCCGGCGCACGCGCGACCTGTTCGCCTATCCCTTCGAGGCGGCGATCCAGCTGGCGGGCCTCCAGTCCGTCATGAATTCGTACGCAGACGTCGACGGGGTTCCGGCTGCTGCGAACCCCGATGTCCTCACGACCCTCCTGCGCGACACCCTCGGCTTCGACGGGTTCGTGTCGAGCGACTACATGACGCTCGAGCACATCCACACCCGTCAGCGCGCCGCCGCGTCTCCGGGTGACGCCGGCCGCCTCACCATCGCGGCGGGCCTCGACACCGAGTTTCCGGTGCCTTACGGGTACGGAGACGCGCTCGTGGGCGAGGTCGAGGCCGCACGCGCCGACATCGCCCACGTCGACCGCTCCGTGCACCGAGTGCTCACCGCGAAGTTCCGCCTCGGCCTGTTCGAGAGCCCGTATCCGCAGGAGCGCATCGAGCTCGCGGCGGTTGCCGCCGAGGGCGCCGAACTGTCCCGCGAGCTCGCGAGGCGCTCAGTGGTGCTGCTGAAGAACGACGGTTTGCTTCCGCTGCCGGCCACGGCGAAGGTCGCCGTCATCGGCCCCCACGCCGACGACGTCAAATTCCAGTTCCCGACGTACACCTATCCCGCGTTCCGGGACATGACGACGTTCATGACCAGCGGCGGTATGGGCAACATGGTGGGGGTCGATCCCGGCATGGCGGCGTGGAACTCCAGCCTGTTTTCACCGACCCCGGTCGACGAGTTCGTACGGGAGCGCCTGGGCGCGACCTCACTCGCCGACGAGATCGCGGCACATGCCGCGGCAGCGGAGCACGTCCGAGGCAGCACCCTGACGACCGACTTCGGCGACGACGCGATCGCCCAGGCCGTCACCGCGGCCGAAGCATCCGATGTGGTCGTCCTGGCACTCGGTGGTGCAAGCCTGTGGTTCAACGGCGAACGAACCGAAGGCGAGGCCAGCGACTCCGCCGACATCTCGCTGCCCGCCGCCCAGCAGCGACTTGCCGAGGCAGTGGCCGCGACCGGTAAGCCGATCATCGTCGTGCTCGTCCAGGGGCGTGCCTACACATTGCCGCAGGTGGTGCAGGATGCCGCTGGCCTGGTCGTCTCGTCGTACGGCGGACCTTTCGGCCCGGCGGCTGTCGCCGACGTGCTGTTCGGCGACGTCAACCCGAGCGGGAAGCTGCCGTACAGCATCCCACGCCACACGGGGCAGATCCCCGTGTACCACCACCAGCGCTACGGCACCGGCTATCGCAACCCGCTGCCGCCTGACGTCGACCGTCACTACCTCGACATGCCGGCGACGCCCCTCTACACGTTCGGGCACGGACTCAGCTATACCGAGTTCGCTCTGACGGACCTCGCGGCGGACGCATCGATGCCGACGGACGGATCGACCGAGATCGCCGCCACGATCCGGAACACCGGCGACCGGCCGGGCAGCACCGTCGTCCAGCTCTACGTGCGGGTCAATACCGCCGGCGCCACGCGGCCGGCGCAACAGCTCGCGGGATTCACCAGGGTCTCGCTCGAGCCGGGGGAGTCACAGCGAGTGACGTTCACTCTCGCCGCGGCGCAGCTCGGCTACACCGACATCGCCGGCGAGTTCGTGGCCGAGCCGGCCCCGGTCGACGTCTGGGTGAGCCTCAATGCCGAGACGCGTCCCCTCGAGACGGTGATCGAGGTGACGGGGCCGAAGCGCGCGCTCGCCAGCGACGAGCGGGTATTCCTCGCGGCCGCCGTCGTTCACTCGACCGAGAACGAGAGCACAGGGAGGTCATTCGAATGACAGTGTCGAATTTCAACGACGGCTGGCGTGTCGGGCCGAACGTCAGCGTGTTCACCGAGATCACGGGAGGTGCGACGTCCGCCATCGAGGTGACTCTGCCGCACGACGCGATGCTGGCGCTTCCGCGTCATGCGGGTGCGGCGAGCGGGCCCTCCTCCGGCTACTTCGAGGGCGGTGCGGTCAGCTACCGCAAGGAGTTCGACGCGCCGGCGGAGTGGGCTGACCGGGTCGTCGAGCTCGAGTTCCAAGGTGTCTATCGCGATGCGATGGTCTACCTGAACGGAATACTCGTGGGGCAGCGACCGAATGGATACTCGCCGTTCCGCGTCCGTCTGGATGCTGCGCTGAGGCACGGTGAGACGAATCGTCTCCGCGTCGACGCACGCGCCCATCGAGATTCCCGGTGGTACTCCGGTCTCGGCATCTACCGCGATGTGATCCTGCACGACCTGCCCGTCACCCACATCGTGCCCGACGGCATCCGCGTGACCACGCCCGACGTCGACGCCGACCGAGCGGTCGTCGAGATCGCCGTCGAGGTCGCGAATGCCGGACGATCGGCCTCGACGCGGGAGCTGCGCGCCCGCATCGTCGACGCGAGCGGCATCGAGGTCGCGGCGGGCGAGACCCCCGTGACGACGCGTCCCGGTGAGACCGCGACAGCCCGCCTTCGGCTGTACGTGCGGGCGCCCGAGCTGTGGAGCGTCCCGTCGCCAGTGCTCTACCGTGCCACCGTCGAGCTCAGCGATGACGACGACGTCCAGGACGAGTCGATCGTGCCGTTCGGCATCCGCACCCTCCAGCTCGATCCGCAGCACGGCCTGCGCATCAACGGCGTCGTCACGAAGCTGCGCGGTGCCTGCATCCATCACGACAACGGCGTGCTGGGAGCGGTGTCCGTCCCGGAAGCGGAAGAACGTCGCATCCGCATCCTCAAAGGGGCCGGGTTCAACGCCATCCGCTCCTCTCACAACACCGCCAGTCCAGCGCTGCTGGACGCCTGCGACCGTCTCGGAATGCTCGTCATCGACGAGGCCTTCGACATGTGGACAGAGGGCAAGCAGCCCTTCGACTACTCGCTCAGCTTCACCGAGTGGTGGGAACGCGACATCGAGGCGATGGTGCGGAAGGCCATCAACCACCCGAGCGTCATCGTCTACTCCATCGGCAACGAGATCCTCGATGCCGGCAAGCCGCTCGGCGCGGCGATCGGGCGCGATCTCGCCGAGGCCGTGCGCCGATCGGATCCCACGCGGTTCCTCACGAACGGCGTGAGCGGACTGGTGGCCACCCTGTCCGACCTGCTTCCCGAGATCCAGCGGGAGTTGAAGGAGGTGCCCGGGGGGATCAATGACGCCCAGGGCGAAGGGCGGAAGATCATGGACCGCTTCGGACACTCCGATTCCGTCACCGAAGCGACTGCCGAGTCGCACGCGGTCGTCGACATCGCAGGTCACAACTACGCCACGTGGCGCTACGAGAGCGAGATCGAGCGCTTCCCGAACCGTGTCGTCGTCGGCACCGAGACCAACCCGAAAGACATTGCGGACAACTGGGCGGCGGTCACACGCCTGCCCTCGGTCATCGGCGATTTCACCTGGACGGGATGGGACTACCTCGGAGAAGCCGGGCTCGGCGGGGTCTCTTACCCCGAAGCCGGTGGCAGATGGGATGCCGACCGATACCCGGCCCTCCTCGCATACTGCGGAGACATCGACATCACGGGCCATCGCCGACCGGCGTCGTACTTCCGCGAGATCGTGTTCGGTCTACGGTCCGAGCCCTACCTCGCCGTGCATGCGCCTCGCCCGCACGGACGTGAACCCGTGATGCTCGACTGGGGGTGGACCGACAGCGCCGCGCATTGGTCGTGGCCGTTGGCGCCGGGCACCCTGATGACGGTCGACGTGTACAGCGATGCGGATGAGGTCGAATTGGTGCACAACGGCGCATCGATCGGTCGACTGCCGGCCGGTCCGGCGCATGGCTTCCTCGCCCGTTTCACCGTCGCCTACGAGCCCGGCAGACTCGATTCCGTCAACCGGCGCGGCGGAGAAGCCGCCGAGGTGACGACGCTGCGTTCTCCAGGTGCCGCGGCACGGCTGCGAGCGGAGGTCGAAGCGCCTCACGTGGCTGCAGCGACCAGGGAGTACGAGTACGTGTCGATCGAAGTGATCGACCAGGACGGACTCGTCGTCCCCTTCGACGATCGCCTCGTACGGGCGCGCGTGGCGGGCGAACTCGAGCTGACTGGCCTCGGTTCAGCCAGGCCGAGCACCGAGGAAAGTTACCGAGGCACCTCATGCACGACGTTCCAGGGGCGCGCCCAGGCGGTGGTGAGGCGAGTCGCGGGTGGTCGGGGTGAGCTCTCGTTCGAGGCCGACGGGCTCCCGACCGTCCGCGTCGTCGTCTGATCGGGATGCCGGTGCCGCCGGTGCGCGCGCGTCAGAAGCTGCGCCCGGCGTCGCCGATCGCGCGGCGGAGCTCCATCCAGTTCTCGCCGCTGAGTCGCCGGATCGCGTCGGCGAGGAGCCGGCCCCCGTCGACGTCGGGCTCGGCGGCGAAGACGATCTCGAGCCCTTCCCACATCGCGATGACCTGCCGGGCGAGGTTGACCGAATCGACGTCCGGGTGGGCAAGGCCGTCGCGCTTGCGCTGCTCGAAGATGCGGCTGAAGATCTCGACCTGCCGCTGCGTGCGGCGGTGGACATAGTCCGCTGCCGACGTCCCGGGCGTCGCTGCCAGTCCGCGGACCAGCCGGCTCAGGCGGAAGCGAGGGTCCTCGATGGAGGGGGGACGGTACGAGGCTGCGAAGTCGTCGAGATCCAGGCGGATCTCGGGGTCGTCGACATGGTGGAGTGCCGCTCCGAGCTCGTCCGCGAGCTCGAGTGCCGCGACGAGCAGGTCGTCCCTGGTGGGGAAGTGGTAGAGCACGGTCGTCTCGGGGGTCCCGGAGCGCTCTGCCACCTGCACCGTCGTGAGGGACTCCGGTCCGACCTCGTCCACGAGGTCGAGCACGGCAGCCGCGATCGCACGGCGCCGCTTCAGGGTCGGCGCGTACGGACCGCGCTTGCGGCGTGTTGTCACAGCATCCGTCATCTCGTCCTCCGCCGCGAAATCTCTGTGTATACGAGCGTACGGGGTTCAGTTCCGACCGCAAAGACCAATTGCACTCTAGACAGACGATGAAAGTTGAGGTTTACTCGGAATTAGCCCGATCGGGACGACACCGTCGTCCACATTGCTCAGAGAAGAGAGAACGATGGCGACTGTCAATGACGCACCGCCCGTCGAGGAGACCGTGAAGGAAGACCGCGCGCTCGCCCGGATCGAGAAGCGAAAGGATCGCGTCTCGATCTGGCGCATGATCCCTTGGTCGACGCACGCGTTCTCGATGAACGCCCTGATCGTCCTGATCGGGTACTTCACGATCTACGCCACCGACACTCTGCGGCTGAACCCGGCGATCGTCGGCGCGCTCCTGGTCGGGGCGAAGATCATCGACGCCGTCGGCGCGCTCCTCGCGGGCTACCTCGTGGACCGCGCGCCCGAGACGAAGCTTGGCAAGGCAAGGCCGTTCGATCTCGTGATCATCCTCTGCTGGGCGGCGACCGCGTGCATGTTCTCGGTGCCCGGAGGCCTCGGCGACATCGCGAAATACGCCTGGATCTTCACGTCCTACGTGCTGCTGACGGCGCTGTTCATGCCGCTCTACAACGCCAACAACCCGCTCTACACCGCTCGCGTGTTCCCGAAGCGGGCCCACTACAGCGACGTCGCCGCCAAGACGGGCATCGTCACGGTCCTCGCCGCGATCGTCATCACCGTCGGCATGCCCATCGCTGTCGGCGCCGCCGGCAAGAGTCCCGAGGCGTGGTCGCTCGTGGCGATCTGCGTCGCGATCCCGTTCACCCTCATCGGGCTCGTGCGGTTCTGGACGTTCCGCGAGTCGAAGGATGCCGCTGAGATCGAGGCGGAGCGGGTGCGGCTGAAGGACATCTTCCTCGTGCTGCGCACCAACCCCTACATCTGGATCCTGTCGAGCATGTCGCTCGTCGTGGGCATCTACGCGACCTTCACAGCGGGCGCCTACTACTTCCGCTACATCGTGGGCAATCTCGCGCTGCAGGGCGTGGTGTCGGTCTCGTTCGTCGCGCTGATCCCGCTCATGTTCTTCTTCCCGGCGCTCATCCGGAAGTTCTCGGTGTCGCGGATGATCGCGGTGTCGAGCTTCATCGGGGCGATCGGGTTCCTCGTGATGATGTTCGCGGGCGGCAACATCCCGCTGATCATGGTGTCGTCGGTGCTCACCGCGCTGGCCTCGCTGCCGGTCAACTTCCTGTCGCCGATCCTCGTCATCGACAACGCGACGTACAACGAATGGAAGGGGCACCGACGCCTCGAGAGCGTCGGGGGCGCGCTGTTCTCGTTCTCGAGCACCGTCGGCGCCGCGATCGCCGCCGGGCTCACGGGGATCGTGCTCGCGACGACGGGCTACGACGGCGGCGCCGACACGCAGACCCCCGGCGCGATCGCCGGCATCGTCGCCGTCAACAGCTGGATCCCCGCGATCTTCGCCGTCGGGGTCGGCTTCATCGCGCTGTACTATCACCGCCTCGAGCACCGCATCAAGGCGATCAGCGCCGAGGTGCTGGCCCGACGGGAGCTGGCCGCCGAGGCCGAGATCATCCCCGGTGCTCCGCACAGCGGGACCGAGGCCGTGCGGATCGTGCGGGAGGAGAGCGGTGCGCCGCTGCTGCCCCGTGAGCCATTCCGCAACGACGACGAACTCTGACCGCCCTGCGGCATCCCTCTCGAAAGACACCTGAATGACGAACACGTCCACCGCGCTCGCGAGCGCGACCGCCTTCGCGACCGACGACGACCTCTACGCGCAGCCGTACATCGACATCGACGAGGAGCGCAACGGGCCTCGGCGACACCGTTACATCCACGGCGGGTTCGCAGGGACCGCGAACCGGTTCTCGTTCTACCTCCCCGTCGACGGCTACGAGGGGCGGTTCTTCCAGCACATCACTCCCGTGCCGGAGAGCGAGCACCTCGCTCCCGGACTGACCGGCGCCGAGGACAAGATCGGGTTCGCCTTCTCGTCCGGCGCGTTCTTCGTCGAGACGAACGGTGGGGGCGCGATCGACCTGTCGAAGCCGCAGTTCGGCGTCGATCCGACGATCGGCGCGTATCGAGCCAACGCCGCGTCGGCGGCCTTCGCGAAGGTCGTCGCGCAGTCGGTCTACGGTCCGCACCGCACGTACGGCTACGCCTACGGCGGTTCGGGCGGCGGCTTCCGCACGATCGCGTGCGCCGAGAACACGCGCGGCGTGTGGGACGGGTTCGTGCCGCACGTCATCGGCAGCCCCGTCGCCATTCCGAACGTGTTCACCGTCCGGATGCATGCGATGCGGGTGCTGCGCGACGTGCTCGACGACATCGTCGACCAGGTCGAGCCGGGCTCTTCCCAGGCGCTCGGAGAGCGGCTCGACGCCGAGCAGGCGGCCGCGCTCGAGGAAGTGACCCGAATGGGATTCCCGCCCGCCGCCTGGGTCGGGCATCGCACGATGGGGACGCAGGCGTTCGGCGTGCTCTACACCTCGCTCAAGGCGATCGACCCGTCCTACTTCGACGACTTCTGGACGCTCCCCGGGTACCTCGGTGCCGACCCGTCGTCGTCCGTGCACCGCGATCGGGTGCTGCACGCGACGACGGTGGTCGAGGTCATCAGACGGCGGGATGCTGTCGCCGCCGGTGTGTTCGGCGCTCCGGCAGGTCCCGCCGGGGGAGTGGACGAGGCCTTCAAGGGCCCCGAGCAGGGGGGTGATGTCGTCGTGGCGCTTCGCCTCGCGGCACCGCCGACGATCGAGCCGATGAACGCGGAGCTGAGCATCGCGTCGGGCGAGACCGAAGGCTCCGTCGCCCTGCTCCAAAACGTGATCGGGGATCTCGCTCTCGTGGACTTCCCCGAGCTGAGTCCGTTTCTGCAGCAGGTGCGTGTCGGCGATCACGTCGAGATCGACAACAGCAACTTCCTCGCCGCGCAGACCTACCACCGGCACCAGGTGCCGGCTGCCGAGTTCACGGTGTGGGACCAGTTCCGCGACGTCGACGGAACTCCGCTTCACCCGCAGCGCCCGATTCTGGTCGGCCCGCTCATGGCGCGCGGCGCATCGGGCACGCTTCAGTCGGGCGACATCGCCGGGAAGATGATCGTCGTCGAAGCCGGCCACGACCGAGAGGCGTTCCCCTGGCAGGCGGACTGGTACGCGGGCAAGGTGTGCGAGCACCTCGGCGACGAGACCGACGAGCACCTGCGCGTGTGGGTCGTGGGCAAGGCACTGCACGCGGATGTCGCGGGGCAGGAGCTCCCCACCCACACCGTCTCATACCTGGGTGCCGTGCATCAGGCGCTCCGCGAGGTCGCCGCATGGGCCGAGGATGGCGTCGAGCCGGCGCCTTCGAGCCGGTATGAGGTCGTCGACGGGCAGGTCGTCCTGACGGACCCGGCGAATCCCGGCGGAGTTCAGCCCGTCGTGCAGCTCACGGCCGACAGCGGCTCGCGAGCCGACGTCGCGGTCGGCGAGGAGGTGCTGCTCCGGGTCGAAGCCGCCTCGACAGGCTCGCGAATCGTCGAGGTGCGATGGGATCTCGACGACAGCGGAGCCTTCGCACACGGCGGAGCTGTTGATCCGACCTACTCGCTGCGGGAGGAGGTGCGACACGCGTTCTCGAGCGCCGGCACCCACTTTGTCACCGTCAAGGTCACGGCTCAGCAGCACGGAGACACCTCGACACCCTTCGCCAGGGTCGACAACCTCGCACGAGTGCGGGTGGTCGTCGGCTGATCGGCGCCTGGGGGGCCTGCTCCGGGCGCGCCGGTCTTGGGCCGGGGTCGAATGGGTCCATCGATGAGAGCCGTCTCATGCGTGCATGCCGGCATCGGGCCTACAGTGACCCGTATGGGGACCATCTACTACGGGGGCTCGGCGACGCCGATTCACATCGAGGATCGCGCGCTCGCTCACCTGAAAGTGGTGATCGCCACGAAGCTGCGCCGCGGCGAGAGTTTCACCGTCTCGTGGGTGCACCCCGACGATGAACCCCGTGGTCGCAGCACGATCTGGGTGCATCCGTCCATTCCGCTGCGGTTCGTCTTCGACGAGCCGGAGCCTCCCGAGCTGAGTCGCCAGTGGATCGAGGATCTCGCCAACTCGGCCAACTCCTCCGGGGGCATCGCGCTGGTCGCCGAACACATCGAGACTGCTCCGGTGCCGGCGGACGATGCGCCCCAGGTTGTCGTGCCCGTCTGAGTTGCGCGGCTGGGTCCGCGGTCGGTGTGCGCCCGGTTGAGCCTGGCGGACGCGCTATCAGCGTCGGTCGTCGAGCGTGACGACGCCGTCTTCTCCCACGTCCGGCGCGGAACGCGTGAGGATGCCTTTCACCACCTCGAATCCCTTGACGATCGCAGGCTTGTCGAGGTCCCAGTAGTGGACCGAATCGACTTTGACCTCGAGGAGCGCGACCGCAGGGTCTTCGCGCCCTCCCTCGAAATACGCCGATGCCCAAGGATTCCAGTAGGCATCGATGCGCTCCTGGTCTCGTGACACGGATGCCGTCCCGCTGAAGGAGAGCCAACCCTTTCCGTCACCGACCGAGACGTTGACCGCCGGATGTGTGGCGATGTCCTCCGTCTTCGGGCTCGGATCGGCCGTGAAGAACCACAGGGTGCCGTCGAAGTCGTCCTCGATGACCGCGAGAGGGCGGCTGTGGAGTGTCCCCCGCGCAGTCTGTGTGGTGACGACGGCCGTTCTCGCCGCCTTCAAGATCGCGTGGATGATGTCGGTCTCGGCAGTCATGCGCAATCGCTCCCTTCGTGCCAGCAGCTCGGGTCCCTTGGTGCCGGCAGCTCGGGTCAGCACGCTACGCCGGACGCCGAGGATCCGCCTGGGCTTGACGGCCGCGGCGATTCATGAGCATGGCGCACACACGGGCTCACGCGGCGAAGCTTCCTGAGTCTCGGGCGAACGGCGTGTCGGTGCTCTCCGTCGTCGCGAACGCCGGAATCTCAAAATAAATCAACGACAAGTATTGACGTGAGTGCTTCGTGTGCGGCATCGTCGATCACGTTCATCTGAATCGATTCAGATTGATTCAGAAGATCAGGTGTTCACATCGTTACGAAGGAGTGCGAACAGTCATGATGTTCTCGACGATCCCTCGACCGGTCGGTCGCCGGGCGAATCCAGGCCCGGTCGGCCGCGAGAGAAGCGGCCGCGCCGCAATCGCGGCCGTCGTCGCGGCCACCGCATTGGCGGTCCCGCTGGTCGCAGCGCCAGGCGCCTCGGCGGCCGTCCAAAGCAGCAAGGTGTTCGGCGTGACCGTCGAAGATCTGAGCGTCAACGGCAGGGAGGACAGCCCTCTCGGCATCGGCAGCTCCCGCCCGCGGCTCGGGTGGACGCTCACCTCGGAGGATGCACCCGGCAACCCGTGCTTCGACGGCGCTGTCTCAGGCGTGTGCGCGCTCGACGAGCAGACGGCCTACGAGATCGAGGCGGCTTCGAGCGTCGGCGATCTCGAGGCGGGCCGCCTGCTCTGGGACTCCGGCAAGATCGACGGCGCGCAGCAGAACAACGTCGTGTACGCCGCGACCGACGCCCTCGCCTCCCGCGCGTCGGTGGCGTGGCGGGTGCGGGTCTGGGACGCGTTGGGCAACCGGAGTGAGTGGAGCGATCCCTCCACCTTCTCGGTCGGGCTGCTGAATCAGGATGACTGGGGTGCCGCCCGCTGGATCGAGCAGGCCGGGCGCACCGAGCTTCAGCCGCTTCCGGTCTTCGCGCGGAAGTTCGACGTTCCTGCGGGCAAGAAGGTCGCCGCCGCGACGCTCTACCTTTCCGGCGTCGGCCTGCAGTACGCGACGGTCAACGGTCAGGCGGTGACCGATGAGCAGCTCGCGCCGGGCAACACGAACTATCAGCTCTCGACCGAGTACCGCACCTACGACATCACCCCCGAACTCGCGTCGGGCGAGAACGTCGTCGGCGTGCAGCTCGGAAACGGCACCGCATACGTGCGACGCTCGGTGACCAACCCTGCCGTCGGTCGCACGTCGCCCTATGCCTGGTGGCAGAGCCAGCTCAAGGGCAGCGGATCGCTCGTCGCCGCGGTCCCCGCGGGCGCGACCAAGGTGCTCCTCAACAACGTCTCGAACTACCACGTCGGCGGGACGATCAACATCGACACGGGCGACGGCGGCGATCGGCTGGAGTCCCGCGTCATCACAGCGATCGGCACGGCGGGCCTGGCAGGCACCGGGATCACGTTCGAACCCGCTCTCGACGCCGCACACGCCTCCGGTGCACTCGTCACCGGTTCGGGCAACAACATCGCCGCGAGCGACGCGAGCGCGGGCGCCGCGGTGACTCCGCGCCTCATCGGTCGCATCGAGGTGAACTACACCGATGGCTCGAGCGACCAGATCGTCACCGACCGCAGCTGGCGGGCCGCGTCGGGCGCTCTGGTGACCGACGCCTGGTACTCAGGTGAGGACTACGACGCTCGTCGCGAGCAGGTCGGGTGGAACCAGCCGGGTGCCGTGCTCGGCGAGGGAGCGGTCCGCCGCGACGGATCGCCGATGAACTGGGCATCGGCCGGCATCGCCCCGGCCCCGAACCTCGCGACCAAGCTCGTCTCGCGCGATGCCGAAGGCATCCACGAAGCGGAGCGGTTCACGCCGAAGTCGGTGACCAACCCCGCACCGGGTGTGTGGGTGTTCGACTTCGGTCAGAACTTCGCCGGGTGGCCCGAGCTCAACCTGCCCCAGCTGCCCGCGGGGACGATCGTGAAGGTCAAGCCCGCCGAGAGCCTCAACGCGAACGGCACGGTCAACCAGTCCTCGCTCGGCCCCGGGGGACGCGGCAACGACCTGTTCAACTCGTACATCACCGCGGGCCTTCCCGGCGGAGAGAAGTACAACCCGAAGTTCAACTACTTCGGCATGCAGTGGGTGCAGATCGAGGGCCTTCCGGCCGGTTTCACGCCGACCGCCGACCTCGTCACGGGCGTGCGGCTGCAGGCCGGAACACCGGTCGTCGGCACGTTCGACTCGTCGAACGCGCGCATCAACCGGATCAACAAGATGGCCTACTACTCGATGGCCACGCAGGTGATGTCGACGTTCACCGACTGCCCCGGCCGCGAGAAGCAGTCGTACCCCGCGGACTACACGATGCCGATGGACGGCCTGCACAGCCTCTTCGAGTTCGACGCCTACATGCGAACGACGGAGCACCACCTCGTCGAGGGCCAGTCGATGGCCGACACGTCGATGTTCGGCAACGTCGCACTGAAGACGCCCGTCCACGACTGGGGCTACACGGGCCAGTTCGGCGACGAGATCAACTGGGGCAACGGCATCATCCTGGTCCCGGCGTTCCTCTACGAGTACTACGGCGACACCGAGACGATGACGCGGTACTACGACCAGATGGTCAACTTCGTGAAGTACATCCAGCGACAGAAGGTGGGCACAGGCGCCGATGCGAACATCGTCAACGCCGCGCTCGCCGACTGGGTGGCAGCGGAGCAGACCTCGGGCCGGATCACCGGCACGTGGGGCTACTACGTCATGATCACGAAGATGGCCATGATGGCGAAGCTCACCGGTCACGATGAGGATGCCGCGACATACACGAAGCTGGCGGAGGACATCAAGACGTCCTACAACAACGCCTTCCTCAACACGACGCTCGGCTACTACACCGCGACGGGCAACGCCGGAACGACCGGTGCGACCCAAGCCGCCCAGGCGCTGGCGCTCGATGCGGGACTCGTCCCGGATCAGTACCGCGACTCGGTCGTGGGGCAGCTCGTCGACAACGTGAAGACGTTCGGCCCCGATGACGGACCGCACTTCAGCGCCGGAACGATCGGCCTCGCGGCCGTCGTCCGCCAGCTGACGGCGACCGGCAACGGGCAGGTGCTCTTCGACGCGCTCCAGACCGACACGCAGCCGGGATACGGGTACTTCCTGCAGCCGACCGCGGCGAACCCGGAGGGGTTCACCACGATCGGCGAGCGGTGGACCCGGGGCGACTCGAAGAACCACATGATCCTCGCGCAGATCGTCGAGTGGTTCCAGAAGGGCCTCGCCGGCATCAACCGGGCACCCGGTTCGATCGACTACGACCGGCTGGTCTTCAAGCCGCAGCCGGCGGGCGACCTGACCTGGGCGAAGGGATCGTTCGAGACGCCTCGCGGGCTGGCCGCGAGCAGCTGGGAGAAGGACGACCAGCGCCTCACGCTCACCGTCGACGTGCCTGCCAACACCACAGCCGAGGTGTGGGTGCCGACCGGCGGCGACCAGGCCGTGCTCACGCCCAATCGTGCGACCTTCGAGCGGGTCGACGGCGAGTTCGCGGTCTACACGGTGGGAGCCGGCAGGTTCACGTTCGTGGCGCCGACCGACTCCTACTCGGACCTGACCGCGGCCGTGCAGGCCAGAGCGGCGGCCGGCGAGTTGAAGGCTGAGCTGGCCGACAACCTGCTCAAGTTCGTGCGGAAGGCCGTCGACCAGTCGGCCACGGGCGACGCGCAGCCGGCCGACAGCGCGCTGCGCTCGTTCCTCAACTCGATCAGCAACGCGAACGACAAGCAGTCGACGGCGGCAGCTCGGGCCGAGCTGACCGCGCTGGCCACAGCGCTGCAGGCGCAGCTGAGAGGAGCGGCGGGCATCCCGCTCGACCGCTGAACCTCCGGACAGCAGGAGCGCACCCGTGGATCGTCCACGGGTGCGCTCCCGTCGTCATGCGGTGCGTGCTCAGCTCTGCAGGAGCCGATTCAGCTGCCGTAGGCGCGCCGCCATGTCGATGCCGTCGGGCTTGAGGAGCCACTGGATCTGGAGGCCGTCCGCCACAGCGATGAGGAGCGTCGCCGCGTCGGCGGCATCCACCTCAGCAGTCAGCTCGCCCGCTTCCTGCTTACGGGAGATATCCGCCGCCAGGTCGTTGCGCAGCTTCTCGTACCGTTCCGTGAAGAACTGACGCGACGTGCTGGTCGCCTCCGTGCTCTCGGCCGACATCGCCGCGTAGAGACGCACCAGCCCCGGCTCGTGCGAGTTGTGGGCGATGATCTCGAGAAGTCCCTCGATGGTCACATCATGCGTCTCGGTCTCGTCGTAGAAGCGGTCGTTGGCTTCGTCGCGACGCCGGAGCACCTCGACGAAGAGCTCCTCCTTCGTTCGGAAATAGTGGAGGAGCGCCGCTTGGCTGAGCCCCGCTCGGCGCGCGATCTCACGCACCGACGCACGGTCGTACCCCGATTCGGTGAAGACTTGGAAGGCGACCTCGACGATCTCGGCGCGCTTGGCCTCACCCTTGGCGTACGGGCCCCGTGCTGGCATACCGGTCATCGTATTCTCGGCCGGACCCGATACCTGACGGCAGGTGTGATTCACCGGATGTGCTCGGCAGGTCGGTACGTGCCGTCTGACCGCGACGGCCGTGCGCACCCCTTGTCAGGGCGCGCACGGCCGTGGAGCGAACGCGGATCAGTGCGTGAGGATGGGCACCTCGAGGTCGTCGGCCGAAGCATCGCCCGCCTCATCTTCGGCACTGTTCGGGTTGCGCTTGAGGAACAGCGACGCCACGAGTGCGATGCCGGTCAGGACGGCGGTCACCGCGAAGATCACGATGTAGCCCGTTTCGCTGCTCGGGGCGAAGTGTTCGGTGAGCTGGATGGCGAACGCGCCGAGGATCGCGGCGCTGACGCTGGTGCCGATCCCGGATGATGCCGTCTGAATGACGGTCGAGATGCCGGTCGCCTCACTCGTGTTCTTCGCGGCGGCGCCCTCCACGACCAGCAGCGGGATCGATGCGAGCAGGAAGGCGGTGGACACGGTCAGCACGACCTGGCTGAGGATGAACGCGGGGAACGAGTCCCACACGGTCGCCGACAGCGCTGTGAGGATCGCGGCGATGATCCCCGCGACGGCGGAGATGATGAACGAGACCTTCGCGCGACCGCCGCGAGCGATCCGGCCGGCCAGGGGCGAGAGCAGGAAGCCGAAGAGGCCGATGCAGAACGACGTCAGGCCGGCGGTGCCGGCGGGGATGCCGAAGCCGACGGGCGCCGCAGTCGGGTACTGCATGATCAGCTGCCCGAGGTATCCGGCGCCACCGAGACCGAAGCCCGTGAGGGCCGTGATCAGGTAGGTGAGTCCGAGGTTGCGCTCCGCGAAGTAGCGCACATTCACCATCGGAGCCTTCTGCTTGACCTCCCAGATCGCCCAGAAGGCGAGGAGGAGTCCGCCGATCCCGATCATCCCCCAGACGACGGGAGACGCCCAGCCGAGGCCCGTCGAGACATTGATGCCGAACAGCACGAGGCCGATCGCGGGAGCGAACAGGATGCCGCCGAGCCAGTCGATGCGGTCACGCTCTCCCATGCGGATCGAACCCGGCAGCCAGATCGCGAGGATCGTCGTGACGATCGTGAGTACACCGGAGACGACGAAGATCCAGTGCCAGCCCGCGAACTGCACGATGTACCCCGAGACGAGGTTCCCGCCCGCGCCGGCGAGCATGGCCGCGCCGGCGGTGACCGCGATCGCGATCGAGAGGTTCTTCTTCGAGACGTGCTCACGGATGATTCCGAAAGCCAGCGGGATGATGCCGCCGGCCAGGCCCTGGATCGAACGGCCGAGGATCACGCCGCCGATCGTGGGGATGGCGAGGCTGAGGATCGAGCCGAACACGGAAGCGAGCAGCAGGACGATCAGGACGCGCTTGCGACCGAAGACGTCGCCCAGCCGCCCCGCGATCGCGGCCGATCCCGCTCCGACGAGCAAGAAGCCGGTGAGCACCCAGCTGGCCGCGCTGATGTCGACCCCGAACCCCTCCTCGAGGCTCGGCAGCGCGGTGTACATCATCGTCGACTCGAAGGAGCTCGTGACGGCGGCGAGGATGAGGACGGTCAGGATGTAGGCGAACGGTCGGGGCGCCGCGGATCGGACGGCCGCCGTGAAGGTGCCTGGTTCGGACGACATGGGATGCCTTTCGAAGGTGCGTGTGGCCGCGGGTCAGGACGGCCGACGGTGGGCTGTGAATTGCGCCGAACGACGTTGTTCGCCATGTCGGCGTGCTGTGGCCGGAACCATGTGCGAGCGGCCACTCCGCCGTCGCGATCGTTCCGTAATGCAGAACAAATGATCTGTACTATGCCGATCTTGCTGGAGTGCGTCGAGCGTGTCAAGAGTTCTCGAGACACTAATTGAGAAATGATGCTCAGAAATTCGGGATTGCGGAGTCGACCGGATCGGTCGCCGTGCGGGCGTTCTCGGTGAGCTGGCATGCGTGCTGGTGGCACGGTCGCGCCCGAGGGGGAGGCATCCGGTTATTACGCGTGTCTTATTTGTCGTGCACGATTGATCGACGCCTTCGCGGTGCACGAAGCGGAGGGGGCGACGAGCCAGAATCGTCGCCCCCTCCGCGGGTCGGGTCGCCCTTATGCCGGCTCGCCGGCCGCCGGCGACGGAACGTAGGGCGCGACGATCATGGCGCTGAGATCCATCGACTCGCTCATGCCGAGACCTGCCGTGAACATCGTGTTCCTGGCATCGATGGCCGAACCCTCGATCTCGTAGATCGTCCCGTATCGGAATGGGGCTGCACCGCCGGGTTCCTCGGCCAGGCGGAGACGGCGTGCCGCGACGAATCCCGGCAACGCGAGCACTTCAGGGATATGTGTCTGCCAGTACCACGTGCGGAACTCGTCGTCGCGGCCCTCGACGGGGTTGACCAGGGCGATGAGCATCTCGGTCATCAGGCGCTCACCCGCTCGCGCGTGGCCTCGAGAGCGCCGTTGTAATCGGGGGTCGACGTGACTTCGCGGAGGATCTCGTGGAGTTTCGCGCGGCCCCCCGGATTCAAGAGGAACTTCTTGGGCTTGCCGACGACGTTGGCGCCGTAGTAGTGGCTGTGCTCAGCGGAGAAGATCGAGAGAGGTGCGAGCGTCTCGACCATCGTCATCCAGCTCTCCTCCTGCTCCGCCGTGGGCTCGAACCGGTCGAAGCCGTCCGCTCGGGCATGGATGAGGGTGTCGGCGATCCAGTCGACCTGGTCCTGCGAGTAGCGGGGGTAGTTCCCGCCACCGGCGCCGTGGGGTCCTCCGGGGAAGAAGAAGTTCGGCAGACGGTGCATCGCGAAGCCGCCGAAGTCGAACGGGCCGTCCTCCCAGTCGACGCTGAGGTCGAGCCCGTCGCGTCCGACGATCCCCATGCGGGTCAGCGCCCCTGTGCCGAAGTCGAAGCCCGTGGCATACACGATGATGTCGTAGTCGCGGTGTCCTTCGGTCGTCTCGATGCCGGTCGCGTCGATGCGGACGATCGGCGTCTCGCGGAGCGCGACGAGCGACGCGTTGGGCTTGTTGAACGACTCGTAGTAGTCCTTGATGAAGGGCGGGCGCTTGGCGCCGAACAAGTGGTCCTTCGGGATGAGGCGCTCGGCGGTCACCGGGTCGGTGACGATGCCGCGGATCTTTCCCGCGAGGAACTCGCAGAACTCGAGGTTCGTCTCGCGGTTGGTCGTCATGTCGTAGTAGTTCGATGTGAGCTTCCCGAACCCGGGGGCCTTCCAGATCTGCTCGTAGAACGCCTGGCGCTCCTCCGCAGTGTCGTCGGTCGAGAACTTGCCGGCGGGAGGGTGCAGGAAGCCTGAGGGGCTGGTGTTGAGGGTTTCGACGACGTGCTCGAAGTTGTCGCCGAGCCACGCCCGCTTCTCGTCGGTCATGGGCGCGTTGTTGAGCGGCGTCGTCCAGGTGGGTGTGCGCTGGTACAGATCGACCTGCTCGACGATGTCGACGATCGCCGGAAGGATCTGGGCTCCACTCGGGCCGTTTCCGATGATCGCGACCCGCTTGCCCGTGAAGTCGAGCTGCTGGTGCGGCCAGGCGCCGGTGTGGTGGCCCTCCCCGTTGAAGTCGTCGATGCCGTCGATCTCGGGGTAGTGAGGCACGGAGAGTCCGCCGGTCGCCGAGATCACCCAGCGCGCGCGCACGGTGTCGCCGGTCTCGGTCGTGACCTCCCACAGGTTGTCGCCGTCGTTCCAGATCGCGGAGACGACCCGCTGGCCCGTGCGGATGTGCCGGCGAAGCTCGAAGCGGTCGACGACATGGTTGAGGTAGCGCTCGATCTCGGGCTGTGTCGCGAATTCCTCCTCCCATTTCCACTCGTCGAAGAGCTCCTTCGAGAAGAGGTAGCCGTAGGTGTAGCTCTCGGAGTCGAAGCGCGCGGCGGGGTAGCGATTCCAGTACCAGACGCCGCCGACGCCGTCGCCGGCCTCCAGCGTCTGCGCGGTGAAACCAGCCTCGATCGCCCGGTAGAGCGCGTAGATGCCCACCACGCCCGCACCGATCACCAATACTTCGACGTCCACATCGTCGTGCGTCCTGCTCGTCATGCGTTCACTCCCCGCTCGCTCGGTCCGACCATCGCGGTCGTCAGAAGAAAGATAAGCATATATGCTCAGATATTCCAAGAAGGACGTATGATTCTGCAGACGAGGCGCGCGATCCGTGCGTTCTGAACTCGGCAGAGATGATGAATCATCGGCCAGACCTCGAAGGAGAACCATGAACGCTGACGCCGACCTCCGATTCGACGGCCGCGTCGCCGTCGTGACCGGCGCGGGCCGCGGCCTCGGACGCGCCCACGCGCTGCTGCTCGCCCAGCGGGGCGCCAAAGTCGTCGTGAACGACTTCGGCGGGTCGAAGGAAGGAATCGGCAGCGACCGTGGCCCCGCGAACGACGTCGTCTCCGAGATCACGGCGGCGGGCGGCGAGGCGATCGCCGACACGCGCGACATCTCAGCCGAGGCCAACTGCCACGAGCTCGTCGAGCAGGCCGTGCGCACGTTCGGCCGTATCGACATCGTCGTCAACAACGCCGGCATCTCGCGGTGGGCGACCTTCCCCGAGGCGGACGCCGACAACCTCGAGCGCACGCTCGACGTGCATCTGCGCGGTACGTGGCACACGACGCGCGCCGCGTGGCCGCACTTCGAGGCGCAGGGCTACGGCCGCGTCATCACGACGGTGTCGACCGGGATGCTCGGCCTCGCCGACAACCTCGCCTACGCGACCGCGAAGGGTGCGCTCATCGGCTTCACGCGCAGCCTCGCCGTGGCCGCGGCGCCCAAGGGGATCCTCGTGAACGCGATCGCCCCCAATGCGATCACGCGGCCGAGCGAGACTGCGGCGAAGCCCAACATCGTCACGGCGGCCCCGATGGACGCCGCACGCGCCCAGGCGATGGAGACGGGTCTCGTGTCCCCGATGGTCGCCTACCTCGCCCATGAGTCGTGCCCCGTCAACGGCGAGATCCTGGTCGCGGGCGGCAAGCGCTTCTCGCGCTGGTTCCTCGGCATCACGCCGGGCTGGCTATCGGACGGCGCTCCCGCGATCGAAGACGTCGCCGAGCACTGGGACGAGATCAACGATCAGGACGGCTACTACGTGCCGGCGAGCCTCGTGGACTGGTCGTCGCGCTTCATGGCGCACCTCGCATAGCGAGCCGGGGCCCGCGCATCGCGCTGCTCAGTGGTCGGGGATGCGCGGGTCGCCCGCGACGAGCGGGGCGAGCAGCCCTGCGCTCAGGTAGGCGATGAGGTCGCCGATGAGGACGTCGAGCTGTGCGCGCTGGGGATGCTTGAGCTGCGCCGCCTGGTAGCGCGCGAGTGCGTGGACGGCGCTCGTCATCGTCACGAGCCAGCGCTCATCGAGCACGTCCGCGGGCACGTCCGGCGCGAGTCTGGTCAGCAGGGCGCGGAGCGAGATGACGGATGCTCCGGTGTGGACGCCGTCGAGGCTCTCGTAGCCGCCCTGCTCGGTGATGAGCAGCGAGAGGAATGCGAGGTAGTGGTTGTCCGGCGTGATGTGGATCGCGAGCGGCCGGACGAACGCTCCCACGACGTCGGCGACGACTGGCACCTGGCCCCCGACGACGATGCCGGTGACGATGTCGGTGCGGATGGCCTCGCTCTCGGCGCCGCGCAGCTCCATGAGCGCTTTGACGAGTTCGTCACGGTCGCCGAAGTGGTATTGCACGGCCGCGTGGTTGCGCTGCCCGGCCTCGATGCCGATGTCTCTCAGCGGAACTGCTGAAATCCCGTGCTCGGCGAAGAGCCGCTCGGCGGCGAGCAGGATGCGCTTGCGGGTGGCTTCGCCGCGCACATTTCCGCGCTCACCGGAGGGCCGGCGGCCGGCGGCGCGAGGAGTGCGCTCCGAGACGGTTTGAGACATGGTTATGAATCTAGCGCGACCTCGATCTCGATGCTGCCCATGTCGGTCCCCGCCGGGTACGCGTCGCCGAAGAGCCCGACGGCCGCCGGGGCCAACTGCGTGCCGATCGCGTGCCATGCGAGGGCGGTGCCTTCGTCCACCGGCGCCGCGGGCTCGAGCGCGACGATGGCCGCCAGGCCCTGCTTGCCGGCCCGAGTCGCCAGCACGCCCCGGTCGGAGCCGACGACGATCTCGGGGTCGAGGACGTGCACATCCATGAGTCCGCCGTGCGCGACGAATCGCACCGAGCCGCCGAACGAGAGCCGCCAGTCGTCGCCCTCCTGCACGGCGCGGCGGAGCGGGAACGCGTAGACGCCGGGCTCACGCTCGACCGCGTCGCCGTCCACTGCGATCGTCCCGCGGGCGATGACCGCGACGTACCTGATGAAGGACTCGCGCACGCGCCACGCGAGCGCGCCGGCGGAGTCGCCGGGCATCTTCATCGGTCCGCGGGCGGACGGTGATCGGCGGGGAAGCCGGTCATCCCGTCTTCGAGCTCGAGACCGAGGTTGCGGAACGCGACGCAGTGCATGTCGTAGGTGCCCACCGTGAAGACGAAGTCGATGAGCTGCTGACGGTCGAACTGCTCCTCCAGCTGCGCCCAGACCCGGTCGGACACGAGCCGGTCGCCCGTGACCATCTCGTCGATGGCGCGCACGACGGCGGCGTCCTCGGGTGACCATTCCGCCGCATCCGGCCCCTCCGACAGCGCAGCGACTTCGGCCTCGGTGAGCGCGCCGCTCGCCGTGCTCATCCACACGTGCTGCGCCCATTCGTACTCGCCGTACCCGAGCCACGTCGTGCGGAGGATCGCGATCTCTCGGTGCCGGTCGGACAGCGTGGAGTGGCGCAGATGATTGGAGAACGGCATCCACCCCCGGATGAAGGCAGGATGCCACGCGTAGATGCCGAGGATATTGGCCTTGGGGCGCTGCGCGGGAACCGGCTGCGCGTCGCCACCGGGCGCGTGGGCGCGGAGCGTGGCGAAGGCCTCGTCGACGTCGGCGTCCCAGTCGTCGGTCGGGCGCGCGGGGACGCGGGGTGTGATCGTGGTGATGTCGGTCATGTCGTCGTGCTCCTGTCTCAGCCGATGAACGATCCGCCGTTGACGCTGATCGTCTGGCCGGTCACGTAGGAGGTGTCGTCGGAGGCGAGATACGAGACCGCGCCGGCGATGTCGGCCCCCGTGCCCATGCGGCCGACGGGGATGAACTTGGCCATGTCCTCGGCCGGCGGGATCTTGCCGTCGGCGCGCTTCTTCTCGACGCTCGGCGTGTCGATCGACGAGGGGACGACGGTGTTGACGGTGATCCCTGTGCGGGCGAACTCGACGGCCAGAGCCTTCGTGAGGGCGAGCTGGCCGCCCTTCGAGGCGGCGTAGTGCGCCATCCTGGGGGCGCCGCGCTGCGCGCTGGAGGAGGAGATCAGGATGACGCGTCCCCAGCCGGCCGCGACGAGGTCGGGGAGGCACGACTGCACGGTGTGGAACGTGCCGGTCAGGTTGATGTCGATGATGCTGTTCCACTGGTCGGCGGTCATCTCGAGGAAGGGCTGCTGCGGGGCGACGGCCGCGTTGGCCACGACGACCGAGATCGGGCCGAAGTCGGCGCGGATCGCCGCGACCGCGGCATCCACCCGTTCCCGATCGGCGACATCGGCGTCATACCCCTGCGCGACGCCTCCCGCCGCGACGATGGTGTCAGCCGCGGCTTGCGCGGTGCCCGGCGTGCGCCCGATGAGGGCGACCGCGAACCCGTCGTTCGCGAGACGCTCCGCGATCGAATAGCCGATGCCGGCGGCGGCGCCGGTGACGACGGCGACCTTGCGACGCCATGCGGGGGCGGGGCCGGAATCCAGGCTCGGTGCCTCGGCGATCGACATATCGTGCTTCCTCTCCATCGGGGGCCCGGATCGTGCGCGCCGATTCATCGACGAGATGGCGCGAAGGGCATATGCTTGATTCAAGCGAACGCGTGTTCGGTTGAACGATCGAGACAAGGATCGCTTGCACCATGGATGATTGTCAAGCCAGTGTTGGTGGGATCCTCGGATGAAAGACGGGCGGGCGATGAGCATGGTGATGGATGCTGCCGAGACCGACGGCGCCGACGCGGTTCGCCGCCGCCAGCCGCTCGCCCGCGGCATCGAGCTGCTGACCTACATGGTCGAGAGCAAGCGCGACGCGCACGGCGTGCGCGAGCTCGCGGGGCGCCTCGGCGTGAGTCCGAGCACGGCGCACCGTCTCATCACCGATCTCGAGAAGCTCGGCCTGGTGCGGCGCGCGGAGAACGGCCAGTCGTACCGACTCGGCCTCGAGTTCCTGCGTCTCGCGTGGCTGACGACAGGGCGCTATCCGTCGCAGGAGCTTGCGCTGGGAGTCCTGCAGGGCCTCGTCGCGGAGACGGGCGAGTCCGCCTTCTCCTCGCTCTACGATGAGCAGCGCCATCAGATGATGTTCACGTCGACGGTCGAGTCGCCGCATCCGCTTCGCTACTCGCTTCCGCTGCAGGAGTGGCTGCCGCTGCACGGCGGCGCGAGCGGTCTTGCGATCCTCGCCTTCCTGCCCGACGACGTGCAGCGCAAGATCGTGAGCAAGCCGCTCGCGCAGCTCACGCCCCACACGCTCACGGATCCCGACGCCTTGCTGGAGCGTCTTGCCAAGGTGCGTCGCGATGGCTACTCGATCACTCATGGCGAGCGGATCGAGGGTGCCGTCTCGATCGCCGCGCCCGTGTTCGGCCTGGTTCCGGGCAGCGTCGCGGGAGCGGCCGGCATCTCGATCCCGGAGTCCCGCTACGACGAGTCGCAGGCCCCGGAGCTGACGCGCCACGTGAAGCAGGCCGCGGCGCAGATCACTGCGAACATCAGCGGCCAGCGCCTGGACCGCTGACCCGGGCCCACCGCCGCCCATCCCTCGCTCCGCTCGTCCGAGCGGTGTCTCGTCGACGCTCCGTGAGGTCTCCGGAGTGTTGCTCGGGTTGACATCGTCGATGGGGGCGGCGATACTCGGTGTTGCGTAATAACGATCAAGCGTTCGTTTAGACGAAACAGATCCTTCCTGACAGCGAAGTTGAGGACCAGCACTATGAGCGGAATCGGCGCCGATCGCCACGTCGTGATCGTGGGAGCGTCTCTCGCGGGCATCCGTACCGCCCAGAACCTTCGCACGCTCGGGCGCAGCGGCGCGATCACGCTGATCGGCGCCGAAGCGGAGCTGCCCTATGACCGGCCACCCCTCTCGAAAGACCTCCTGAAGTCGGACTGGTCGGCGGAGTCGATCGAGGCGTTCCGCCTCGTCACGGCGTCCGAGCTCGGTGAGCTCGATCTCGACCTGCGCCTAGGCATGGCAGCCACCGGCCTCGACACGACGGCCCGCGTCGTCGCGCTCGCCGACGGCACGTCGATCGCCTACGACGTACTCGTGATCGCGACGGGTGCGACTGCGCGGCCCTCGCCGTGGCGACCCGAGTCGGGCGTCCTCCAGCTCCGCACGCTGGACGACTCGCGCGCCATCGCGCAGCGCCTCACCCCGGGGGAGCGCATCGTCGTCGTCGGCGGCGGTTTCATCGGCACCGAGATCGCCGCCGCGGCGGTCGGCTTCGGGTGCGACGTGACGGTCGTCGACCCGGTTCCCGAGCCGATGGCGCGGCTTGTGGGCCCTGAGCTGGCGTCGAGCCTCGTGCGCCTGCACAGCGAGAACGGCGTCCAGACCCGGTTCGGAGTCGGTGTCGTCGACATCCGCGGCGCGGCGGGCGACCTCACGGTCGTGCTCGACGACGGCGCCGAGCTCGCGGCGTCGACCGCCGTCGTCGGCATCGGTTCGATCCCCGCGACGGGATGGCTCGCCGACTCGGGCTTGACGCTCGAGAACGGCGTCGTCACGGACCCGGGTCTGCGGGCCCTCGGCGCCCAGGATGTGTACGCCATCGGCGACGTCGCCCGCTGGCCGCACGCCGGTCGCGGGCTCATCCGCGCCGAGCACTGGACCAATGCGAGCGACCAGGCGCGCTTCGTCGCCGCCGCCATCGCGCAGGGGATCGACGCCGAGTACTCGTCGACCGACTACGTCTGGTCGGACCAGTACGACTGGAAGATCCACACCGTCGGCTGGCGCGACCCCGCGGGCGCCTCTGTCGTCGTGGGCGACCTCGCCGTCGACGGACGGGTCGCCGTCGTGCACGCGGATGCCTCGGGGCGGGCGTGCGGCGCCGTGACCGTCAACTGGGTGCGCGCCCTCAACCAGATCCGCCGTCTGCTCATGACCGACAGCCCGCCCGCCGTCATTGCGGAGCAGCTCGAACAGCTCGTGCAGCGCGCCGCCTGAGACCCGCGCCCAGAAAGAGGAAGGAAGCATCCGATGGTCTACGTCGTCACCGAAGCCTGCGTCGACGTGCAGGACAAGAGCTGCATGCAGGAATGCCCCGCCGACTGCATCTTCGAGGGCGGGCGGATGACCTACATCAACCCCGATCTGTGCATCGACTGCGGTGCGTGCGTGGCGGCATGCCCCGTCGACGCCATCTTCTACGAGGCGGAGCTGCCGGCCGATCGGGAGCAGTTCGTCGAGCTCAACGAGCGCTTCTTCGCCGAGGCCGACACCCCCAAGAGCGGCCGCAAGGCCGGCAAGATCCCCTACGACGTCGACGTCATCGCGGGCCTGGCCCCGCGTGAGGAGGCCTGAACCATGCCCGCACCCCGCATCGCCGTCGTCGGCTCCGGGCCGTCCGGGGCGTACGCCGCGCAGCTGCTCACGGAGGAGTCGGAGTCCGCTGTCGAGGTCGACGTCTTCGACCGCCTCCCGACGCCCTTCGGCCTCGTCCGCTACGGCGTCGCCCCCGATCACCCGCGCGTGAAGTCGATCACGACGTCGTTCGCCGAGGTCTTCGAAGAGACGCCTGGGCTGCGGTTCCTCGGCAACGTCCAGATCGGGCGCGACCTCAGGATCGAGGAGCTGCGGGCGCACTACGACGCCATCGTCTTCGCCCACGGCGCGCCGCTGGACCGCAGCCTCGGCATCCCGGGCGAGCACCTCCACGGCGTCGACGCCGTACGCGACTTCGTCTCGTGGTACCAGGGGCACCCCGATCAGTCCGTCGACGCCTTCGCGCTCGCGGGCGCCAACCGCGCGGTCGTCATCGGCCTCGGCAACGTCGCCCTCGACGCCGCGCGCATGCTCGTGCGCGAGACCGATGACCTCCGCCGCACCGACATCCCCGAGCACATCGTCGAGGCCTTCGCGGCCAGCACGATCGACGAGGTCGTCGTCATCGGCCGCCGCGGACCCGCCTTCGCGAAGTTCACCAACAAGGAGTTCATCGAGCTGCTCGAGGTGGAGTCCGCCGACGTCGTCATCGACCCCGCCGACCTCGAGCTCGACGCCGAGCAGCAGGCCCACATCGACGCCGATCCCGCGGCCCGCCGGCTGTTCGCGACCTTCCGGAAGGCGGCCGAGCGCGGTCGACTCGGCCGGCCCAAGACCATCCGATTCGTCTTCGACCGCACCCCCCTCGAGTTCATCGGCGACGCCTCGCTCACCGGCATCCGTCTTGCGAAGACGAGCGATCCGTCTGCGACCGAGGTCCTCGACGCTGATCTCGCCCTGCGCTCGGTCGGCTACCTCGGCAAGCCGATCGACGGACTTCCCTTCGACAAGCGCACAGGCACGGTGCCGCATCGCGACTCGCGCGTCCTCGACGGGGATGCCGTCGTCGAGCGCGTATACGTGACCGGCTGGATCAAGCGGGGCCCCAACGGCGTCGTCGGCACCAACCGCAAGTGCGCCCTCGAGACCGTCACGTCGGTGCTCGAGGACATCGCTGTCGTCGGTGACCGCTCGAACGCGTCGGGCGCCGACGTCATCGACGCGCTGCTCGCCGAGCGCGGCGTCGAAGTCATCGACTGGAGTGCCTGGCGCGCTATCGAGGCCGCCGAGATCGCCGGGGGCGAAGCCGTCGGACGCGAGCGCATCAAGCTGCACTCGCGCGACGAGATGCTGCGCGCGGCCCGCGTGCTCGCTGATGCCTGATTGATCGGGCGGCGATGATGCGGGATGCCGTCCTCGAGGCGGTCGGCGCGGTCACCGACCCGGAGCTTCGCCGGCCGCTCGGCGAGCTGGACATGATCCGCGACGTGGTCGTCGAGGACGGCATCGCGTCGGTCGGGATCCTCCTCACGATCGCGGGCTGCCCCATGGCCCAGCGCATCGAGCGCGACGTCGCGGAGGCGGCCGCCACGGTCGACGGCGTGCGCGAGGTGCGCGTCGAGGTCGGCGTCATGAGCGACGAGCAGCGCGCAGCCCTCACCGAGCGCCTCCGCGGCGGACACCGGGCGACGACGAACCCCTTCACCGCCGAGTCGCTCACGCGCGTCGTCGCCGTGACCAGCGGCAAGGGCGGCGTCGGCAAGTCCACCGTGACGGCCAACCTCGCCGTCGCCCTCGCGGAGCGCGGCCTCGCCGTCGGAGTGCTCGATGCCGATGTGCACGGCTTCTCGATCCCGGGGCTGCTCGGCCTCGTGGGCGACGACGGCCGCGCCGTGCGGCCCACGCGCGTCGACGACCTCGTGCTGCCACCCGTCGCGTACGGCGTCAAGGCCGTCTCGATCGGCATGTTCCTTCGGCCGGGTGCGGAGGACACCGTCGTGTCATGGCGCGGCCCCATGCTGCACCGCACGCTCGAGCAGTTCCTCGCCGACGTCTTCTTCGGCGACCTCGACGTGCTGCTCATCGACATGCCGCCGGGAACCGGTGACGCCGCCATCTCGGTCGGGCACCTCCTGCCCCATGCCGACGTGCTCGTCGTGACGACGCCCCAGCCGGCCGCGGCCGACGTCGCCGTCCGCAGCGGCCTGCTCGCGAGGCAGCTCGGACAGCGCGTCGTCGGCGTCGTCGAGACGATGGGACCCGGGGCGCTGCCGGACGGCAGCGTCTTCGAGCCCTTCGGCGCGGGGGGAGGGGATGCCGTCGCCCGGCGCCTCGCGGTCGCGGGCGGCGAAGCACCCGCCGTGACGGGCATCCCGTTCAGCACCGCGCTCCGCGCGAGCGGCGACGAGGGGCGCCCGGTCGTGGTCGCGCACCCGGAGGATGCCGCGGCCCAGGCCTTGGCCGGGCTCGCGGCGCGCATCGCCGTGCGGCCGCGCGGGCTCGCCGGCCGCAGACTCGCGTTCTCGCCGCGCTGAGCCGGCCTGCATCCGTCCACGCCGAAGCGGAGGGTGGCAGGGTTCACACCCAGCCACCCTCCGCTCTCGTTCCGGAGGGCCTCGGTCAGCTGACGGCGGCCTCGATACGGGATGCCGCGACGACGCCTCGTGCGAGGAGCGCTTCGACGGCGGTGTCGGAGTATCCGAGTTCGTTGACGAGCAGGTCGACCGTGTCGCCGCCGAGCGCCGGGGGATAGGTCGCACGGACGTCGGTCGTGCCCACGAAGCGGATGGGCGTCGCGACGTTCTCGAACGAGACGTCGTCGTTCGCGACCGTCACGAGCGACCCGTCGGCGGCCTCGCGCGCGTCTTCGAGCGCTTCGAGGACGTTCTTGACGGGTGCCACGGGAACGTGCGCCGCGGCGAGCAGCTCTATCCACTCGGCGGCGGGGCGCGTCGCGACGCGCGCCTCGAGGATCGCCCAGAGCGCCTCTTTGTTGCGCAGGCGGGCGGCGGCGTCGACGAACCGCTCGTCCACGACGAGCTCGCGCACGTCGAGCGTCTCGCACAGCCCCTCCCACATGCGGGGAGTGTTCGCCGTGACGACGAACTCGCGCCCGTCGCCCGCTCGGAAGGAGCGGTAGGTCGCGATCGAGTCGTGCGCCGCACCCTGGGGGCCCGGCGCCGTCCTTGTGAGCGATGTGTAGAGCGCCTGGTACGACAGCATCGCGAGCTGCCCGCGCAGCATCGACACGTCGACGATGCGCCCGACGCCGGTCTCGCCGCGGGCGTGCAGCGCCGCGAGCACCCCGATCACGGCGTAAAGCCCCGCCACGACGTCGCCGGCGGGGATGCCGAGACGTGCGGCCGGTGCCCCGGTGTGACCGTTCAGGCTCATGACGCCGCTGAGGGCCTGCACGACCATGTCGTACGCCGGTCGGTCGCGAAGCGGACCTTCCTGCCCGAATCCGCTGATCGACGCCCACACGAGGCGCGGATGCTCGGCGAGCGCCGCCTCGGGCGTGAGCCCGAGGCGAGCCGTCACGCCTGGACGGAAGTTTTCGACGACGACGTCGGCGCCGGCGATGAGTGACTTGGCGATGCCCAGTCCCTCGGGCGTCTTCAGGTCGATCGCGATGCTGCGCTTGCTGCGGTTGTTGGCGAGGAAGTAGGCGCTGTCGCCATCGAGCTCGGGCCCCGCGATGGCGCGGCTGGAGTCACCATCGAGCGATTCGACCTTGATGACGTCGGCGCCGAGATCGGCGAGCAGCTGCGTTGCCGAAGGGCCTGACAGGAACGTCGTGATGTCGATGACGCGCACTCCCGCGAGCGGCGGAGGCAGGGCGCTCATGCCGCCTCGAAGAGATGTATCGTGCACGCCCCGTGGTCGAGCCCGGCCGTGCCGCCGCCCGTCACATGGGTCATGGCCCAGCGCGCATCCTCGATCTGGCGGTCGCCCGCGACACCGGTGAGCTGCCAGAACGCCTCGACGATCTGTGCGACGCCGCTCGCGCCGACGGGGTGGCCCTTCGCGAGCAGCCCTCCGCTCGGGTTGACGACGACGTCGCCGCCGAAGGACGTGCGACCGTCGCGGATGAGATCGATGGCGCGCCCGCGTTCGGCCAGGCCGAACGTCTCGTAGTAGACGAGCTCGGCGATCGAGAACGCATCGTGCAGCTCGATCATGTCGAGGTCTTCGGGTCCGATGCCGGCCGCCTCGTAGGCGTCGCGCGCGGAGTGGGCGCTGATCTCGGGGCTGGTCATGTCGCGGAAGCCCTCGGCCACCTGTCCGGAGTGGAGGATGGATGCCGCGACGCGCATGCCGCGCGCGCCGAGGCGAGCCCGCGCGCGGTCGGACGCGAGCACGACGACCGCCGCACCGTCGCCCGTCGGGCAGCACATGAGGAGCGTGAGCGGGTCGGCCACGGGGCGCGACGTCAGCACCTGCTCGACGGTGACCTCCTGGCGGAACTGCGCGAACGGATTGAGCGCGCCGTGCTTGCGCGCCTTGACGCTGACGAGGGCGAGGTCTTCGGGCGTGGCATCCGTCTCGTACAGATAGCGTGTCGCCCGCATGGCGTAGACCGCGGGCATGACGATGCCCTGCTTGACCTCGCGGTCCTCGGGGGAGAGGGGCAGAGTCCCGCCGCCGAACTGCGTGAGCTTCTCGACGCCGATCACGACGGCGACGTCGATGAGGCCCCGCGAAATGGCCTCCCATGCCTCATGGACGGCCGTCGCGCCGCCGGAGCAGGCATTGTCGACGTTGACGGTGGGGACCGTGCCGAGACCGATCTCCTTGCAGATCCGCTGGCCTGTCATCATGCCGCCGTAGGAGTGTCCCACCCAGACGGCGTCGACGTCGGACTTGTCGATGCCGGCCGAGCGCAGCGCCTCGATGAGCGGGGGGACGGCGAGCCCGACGTACGACGAGGAACGGTGCTTCCCGAAGGGCACCATGGCGGCGGAGATCACGTGCACGTTCTCGGTCACGAGTCGGTCCTTTCTGCATCTGGAACCGCCGCGAACCACCAGTCGTCGCCGTCGACGGCGAGTTCCACGCGCGTGCCGGGCTCGAGTGCGCCGGCGTCCTCCCGAAGGTCGGTGAGAGTGCGCACATCGCCGTCGAAGTCGACATAGCCGAGCAGGCGCACGCCGTCCGACCCGACGTGCAGGCGGGTGAAGGTGTACAGCACGCCCGTGGTCGGCAGTGCGACGCGGGTGACTTCGGTGCCGACGCAGGAGCTGCACACCATGCGCGTGCCGATCATGAGGCGTCCGCAGTCGTCGCACTGCGTGCCGATCAGACGCCGGCCCTCGGGGAAGTCGCCGAGGAGGTCGTCTGTGTCGAGGTCGGCGACGGGCCGAGGCACGGCCACCGATGTCATCGGCGTCATTGCGCGGCTCCCAGGGCGAGGGCACGCGCGATCGAGCGCGTGGGACACACGTCGATGGCCTGCTGGATCTTCTCGTCGGAGTCGCCGTGGTCGTCGGTGACGATGGCGATCGACAGGTCGTCGAGGTCGAACGTGTTCGGCGCGTAGAAGGTGCACTGACCCGACCCCATGCAGCGGTCGCGATCGACGGTGAGGAGCTCGGCCATCACGCCACCGCCTCGTCGTACTGCAGATACAGGTGCGTGTGGCCGCGGAACTTGTAGCTGCGGATGAGGTCCCACTCGCGCTCGTCTGCGCTGCCGTGATGGCGATCGTCGATGTGGATGCCCGTTGTGCGCTCGAGGAACCGCTGGATCGTGAAGACGGCCTCCGCGCGGGCGAGCGGGGCGCCGGGGCACGTGTGGATGCCGCGACCGAACGCGAGATGCTGGCGGGCGTTGGGTCGTTGGACGTCGAACCGGCTCGGATCGTCGAAGATGCGACCGTCGCGTCCCGAGGCGCCGTGCAGCAGCATCACGACCGTGCCCGGAGCGAGTTCGAGGCCGCCGAGCTCGGTCGGCCGCTTCGTCAGACGGAACGAGCCCTTGATCGGCGCCTCGACGCGCAGCGTCTCCTCGATGAACTTCGGGATCAGCGTGAAGTCGTTGCGAAGGAGCTCCTGCAGCTCGAGGTCATCTGCGATGCGCTGCATGCAGATGCCCATGAGCTGCACCGTCGTCTCCTGACCCGCCGCGAACAGGTTCGACGCGATGCGCGCGACCTCGATCGGCTCGGGGGACGAGCCGTCGGGGAACGTCGCGAGCGCCATCCCGGTAAGCACGTCGTCCCGTGGGTCGGCGCGGCGCTCCTCGATGCGGGCCACGAAGTACTCGTAGAGCCGCTCGATGCTGCTGTGGTGGTTGGCCTGCAGCTCGAGGTTGCCGAGCACGGGGCCCGGCTCGGTCGCGAGGAGCTCGAGCAGCATCGGGTGGTCCTCGACCGGGACGCCGAGCAGGTCGGCTACCGCGAGGATCGTGTAACCCTTGCAGTAGTCCCAGATGAACTCGGCCTCGCCCTGGGGCAGGATCTCGTCGAGGAACCGGTCGGCGGTGTCCTTGAGGAACTGCTCGTTCTCCTTGAGCCGCTTCGGCGTGATGAGCCCCATCAGGATCGCGCGGTGGTCGGTGTGCACCGGTGGGTCGAACGTGACGATCTGGTCGTGGTTAGAGAAGAACGTGCGGTGCTGCTCGAGGATCTGCGAGATGTCGTCGCCGACGATCTCGAACGGCAGGTCGACGATGGGGCCGCCCGTACGGTTGATCGACGAATAGACATCGGGCTGGTGATAGACCTGCAGTGCCTCGTCGTAGCCGGTGACGATGACGACGCCGTACTTCGGTTCGCGGAACACGGGGTGGTTCGCGAGCATGTGGTCGAACCACGGCTCGGCCTTGGCCGCCACATCGGAATCGGTGAAGAAGTCGACGTCGGTGAGGCTGGTATCGACGGTGGTCATGGTGTCTCTTCTCTCGATGGCCGTCGGTGTCACTGGAAGCGGGCAGGCGTGCCGTCGAGCAGCACCGTCTTCGACTCCAGATAGGGCGCGATGCCCTGGATGCCGCCCTCACGGCCGACGCCGGACTGCTTGAAGCCGCCGAAGCCCATGCGGGTGTCTGTCTTGAACCCGTTGTGCCCGACGGTGCCTGAGCGCAGCCGCCGCGCGATCTGGTACGCGCGCTCGACGTCGTCGGTGAACACGGCGTTGTTGAGGCCGTACTGCGTCGCGTTGGCGAGCTCGACGGCGTGCTCCTCGTTCTCAGCCGGGATGACCGACAGGACGGGCCCGAAGAGCTCCTCCTGCGCGAGGGTCGAGTTGTTGTCGACGTTCGCGAACACGGTCGGCTCGACGAACCAGCCGCGCTCCAGGTGGGCGGGACGCCTGCCGCCGGTCACGAGGCGCGCGCCGTCGGCGACGCCCTGTTCGATGTAGCCGAGCACGCTCTGCTGCTGCTTGGCGAGGGCGAGCGGCCCGAGCTGGGTCTCGGGGTCGAAAGGGTCTCCGACCGTGACCGAGCCGAACGTCGAGGCGAGTGCGTCAACGAGCTCGTCGTGGCGGTGCTGGGAGACGATGACGCGCGTGAGCGACATGCACACCTGGCCGTTGATGGAGCACTCCTGCTGCGAGATCGCCGCGGCGGCCGTCGCGAGGTCGTAGTCGTCGAGGACGACGGCGGCGGACTTGCCGCCCAGCTCGAGCGTGTAGCGGCTGAGCCGCGCACCGGCGACCGAGGCGATCTGGCGACCCACCTGGCTCGAGCCGGTGAACGCGATCTTGTCGACCCGCGGGTCGCGCACGAGCTGCTCCGACACGTTGCGGTGACCGTTGACGATGTTGAGGACGCCGGCGGGCAGGCCGACCTCTTCAGCGATCTCGGCCAGGATCCACAGCTCGCCCGGCGCCTCCGGCGGCGCCTTGACGACGACGGTGCAGCCGGCGAGGAGGGCGGGCGCGATCTTGTACGCCGCGAGCGAGAGGGGTGTGTTCCACGGCACGATCGCGCCGACGACACCGACGGGCTCATTGACGACGGCGCCGAAGGCAGCGAACTCGGGGGAGTCCTGCGTCGCCCACGGGTAGGTCTCGGCGACGTCGGCGTAGTACTCGAACAAGTTCGGCACGCGCGAGATGGAACCGACGGCCATGCGGAAGGTCGGACCGGTCTGGCGCGTCCAGAACGTCGCGGCCTCCTGCGCGCGCTCACGCAGGCGCTCGGCGATCCGGCGCAGGTACACGGCGCGCTCGACGGGCTCCATGAACGGCCACGGCGAGTTGTCGAAGGCGTCGCGGGCAGCGGCGATGGCGGCATCCATGTCGGCCGGAGTCGTCTCCGCCGTGCGGTAGAAGGCCTCCTCCGTCGTCGCGTCGATGACGGCGAGCGTCGATCCTCCTGCGGGAAGGACCCATTCGCCGTTGATGTATACGCGCTCGGGGTGCTTCAGGGAGATGGCGGTGTCACGGATCGTGAGCAGATCGGTCACGTCGTTCCTCACTTCGTTGTGTTCGGGTCGGGTTTCTCAAGGGGGGGTGGGCTCGGCATCCTGATTCCGGATGCCGAGCCCGGGGATCAAGCGGCCGCCTGGCGCGACAGCACGCCGCGCAGCGTCCAGGTGAGGCGGTCGGGGGCGAGCCCCGCGATCTCGAGGGCATTCGTGCCGTAGTCGACGGACACGTGCGCGCCCGATACATAGCTGGCCAGGTCGCTGCCCACGAAGGCGAGTACCTTCGCCATCTCGACGGACTCGGCCAGGCGCCCCGCGGGGCCGACTTCGGCCTCGACCTTCTCCTGGCCGCCCTTCATCTCGGCGAACTCGGGGAGCATGCCCGACACCGTCATGGCGGGCAGCACCGCGTTGACGCGGATCTTGCCGAGCGCGGCCAGCGGGGCGACACGCTCGGCGACGAAGAGGTTCAGCAGCCGCTTGGACAGGATGTATCCGAGCGAGCCGGGGATCGTGCCGAACTCGGCTTCGTACTCCTCCGCGACTCGCGTGATCTCATCCCAGCCCTGGGCGCGGACGAAGGGCACGAGCTCCTCGCGCACCTCCGGGCTCTCCCAGCGCAGCCCGCCGTTGGAGGTCACGAAGCTGATCGTTCCGCCCTCGACGAGGCGGTTCGCGAGGTGCGCGTCGGTCACGTACGCGTTCGCGGTGTAGTTCACGGTGAGCGTCTCGAGGAAGGAGCTGTGCACGCCCGAGATGCCGGCCACGCCGAAGAACGCGTCGATCCCGTCGGGAATCTGCCCGAAGGCCTCGTCGATCGACGAGCGGGAGCCGAGGTCGGCCACGATCGCCTCGGTCAGGCCCGCGACGGGCGCCTCGGTGCGGTCGAGTGCGTAGACGTCCGCGCCGAGGTCGACGAGCATCTCGCTCAGCGCACGACCCATCCCCGATGCGGCACCGGTGACGACGACTGTCTTGCCGGTGTAGCCGAAGTAGTCCTTCATCTGACTTCCTTGTCTTTGTTCCTTAATACAGAACGAACGATCCATTGAACAAAACGCGCGTTTCACTATCTCAAGGAAGCGCCGCGCTGTCAATCAAGGTGGGCCACTCGGTGTTGCGTTCCGTTGTAAAGAACGTATGATCCCTACAAGGGACGGTCTGTCAAGACCGCCCTGACTGGCGTAAGGCTCAGAGTGAGCAGAACAGCTCAATTTTGTGTGCCCATCGGAGATGACAACGGCCCGCCGACGATCGTCGGCGGGCCGCTCCCTTCGCGATCGGGTGCGCAGCGCTCAGGGCAACTCGGTCACGTAATCCGCATCGTGCTCGATCAGGCCCATCCTGCGGCCGCCCCGCGAGATGTCGAGGCCCTCGAAGAACTGCTCGTTCACGTCGGCGAAGCGGACGTCGTCACCCTCGAGTTCCTCGTCGAAACGTATGGCCTGCGTAGGGCAGGCCGCCTCGCACGCACCGCAGTTGATGCACAGGTTCGGGTTGATGTACATCATCCGCGCTCCCTCGAACAGGCAGTCGGCAGGGCAGACCTGGATGCAGCTCCTGTCCTTCACGTCGACGCATGCCTCGGTCACTACAAAGGCCATCGGATCCTCCTCCTCGAGGTCATTCGTCCGGCTCCGCGATATGGACTCGCGGGTCCGGAGCGGTTACACTTACGACACTTCTAAGCGTATGATTTCAAATCATACATCGCCGAAGCACAGTGGCCAAGGCTGTTCACGACTGGAGACCTCGATGACGACAGCGACCTTCTCGACGCAGCGCGTCGACCCCTACAACCCGCCCGCGGAGCTCGCTCGGCTGCAGCGCGAAGATCCCGTGAGTCGCGTGCCGTGGAGGGACGGGTTCATCTGGGCGGTCACGAAGCACGCCGACGTCCGCACCGTGCTCGGCGATGCCCGCTTCAGCTCCGACCGCTCGCTGCCGGGGCATCCCATGAATGCGGGATACACGTCCGCGGCGAAGCTCAAGAACCTCATCGAGATGGATCCGCCCGATCACACCCGGCAGCGCGTGCGCGTCATGGGGGAGTTCACCGTGAAGAAGATCGCGGGCATGCGGCCCCGCATCGAGCAGATCGTCGAGTCGGCGATCGACGACATGCTCGCGTCCGGCGACGCGGCCGATCTCGTGACCGCGCTGTCGCTGCCCGTCCCGTCGGTCGTCATCGCCGAACTGCTGGGCGTGCCCTACGAGGACCACGACTTCTTCCAGGTCAACAGCGCGACCTTCGTCGAGATCGACACGTCGATGGAGCAGAAGCTCGAGGCGATGGGCAACCTGCGCACCTACATCGCCGGCCTCGTCGAGGCGCGCATGGAGAACCCGGGCGACGACATCCTCAGTCGTCAGCTCGCGGCCGGCGCAGGCGCCGAAGAACTCACGGGTCTCGGCTTCCTCCTGCTGATCGCGGGGCACGAGACGACGGCGAACATGATCTCGCTCTCGATCGCGACGCTCCTGGACAAGCCCGAACTGCTCGAGCAGCTGCGGGAGGGCCCCGACCTCATCCCGGGTGCCGTCGAGGAGCTGCTGCGCTACTTCACGATCGCCGACGTCGGCCATCAGCGGCTCGCCACCGCCGACATCGAGGTCGGCGGCGAGCTCATCCGCACGGGTGAAGCCGTCTACGCGTTCGGTCACGTCGCCAACCGCGACCCCGATGTGTTCGACGACCCGAACCGGATCGACTTCACGCGCGGCGCACGCAACCACGTCGCCTTCGGATTCGGGCCGCACCAGTGTCTCGGCCAGAACCTCGCCCGTCTCGAACTCGAGGTCGTGCTCGAGGCCGTCATCCGCCGCATCCCGACGCTTCGGCTCGCCGTGCCGTTCGGTGAGATCCCCTTCAAGGAGCACGGCCCCAACTACGGCGTGTACTCGCTCCCGGTGGCGTGGTGACGATGCAGATCCACGCCAATCGGTCCACCTGCATCGGAGCGGGTCAGTGCGTCTTCGCTGCGCCCGAGGCGTTCGACCAGGACGACGACGGCATCGTGCTCGTGGTCGGCGCAGAACCTGCGTCGGCCGACGAGATCGCTCGAGCCAGGGAAGCCGTGCAGGTCTGCCCGAGCCGGTCGCTCAGGTTGCTCGAGACCGCCTGACCGGGCAGCGCCCGACCCCGACACCAACGAAGGAACGGAGCATCCCATGACGATGCAGCAGACCGTCGCGCCCGAAGTCACCGGGCCCGACCCCCTCGCGCCCTGGCTGCGCGAGATCGCCGACGGCCACGAAGAGGCGCGGCACATCGCCGACGTGCAGTGCCGCGGATCGGTGGCGCTCATCGACGAGGCCGCCCGGCTGCGCGGCGTCGCCCAGGTGCGCCGCGGCCGCGCGATCTCGCTCGAACGCGAAGTCGAGACGCGGCCCGGCCGGCTCGCCGCCGGTCGCGCGGTCGCCGAGGCCGAGAAGGCGCAGTGGCGCGCGCTCGGCAACGCCGATCTGCCCGAGGGGCACGGCTCCGTCGACCTGCAGGTGACCGTCGGGCTGCACGGGCGGCACGTCCACGGCGGCGACGTCATCTCGTTCGACGCGCACGGCGTGCACAACACGCACCTCGACGGGCTCGCGCACATCGGAGCGGATGCCTCGTGGCACGGTCCGATCCCCGCGTCCGCTTCGGAGACCGACGAGGACACGATCGTGAACTGGGCGCAGCACGGCATCGCAACGCGCGCCGTCGTGCTCGACATCACCGCCGTCCGCGGCGCTGAATGGGTCGAGGCGGGCGCCCCGGTGACCGGCGAGGAGCTGGATGCCGCGCTCGCCGCGACGGGGATCGAACTGCAGGTCGGGGACGCGCTCGTCATCTACCAGGGCCGTGACCGCTATGAGGCCGCCGGTCATGTCTACCCGAGCGGAGCTGCGGCGGTCACGCGGCCCGGCATCGGCGAGGACGGCGCACGCTGGATCGCGGCGAAGGAGCCGGGCCTCGTGCTGTGGGACTTCCACGACGCGCGCGACAACCCCGGCGGTGCGCTGGAGGTGCACAACCTCATCTACGCGATCGGGCTGTGCCTCGTCGACAACTGCCTGCTCGGGCCCGCCGTCGCCGAGCTGACCTCGGCAGGCGTCCACACGGGTCTCATCGTGGCGGCGCCGACGGCGATCCACCGCTCGACCGGCGTGCTGATCAACCCCCTGCTGCTGTACTGAGTCCCGAACCTCGAGGAGCGATCTCATGAAGTCCGTCCACGTCACCGGCCCCGACACCGAGGCCTGGGTCGACATCGACCGCCCGACGGCCGGCGCGGCAGACGTGCTGCTGAAGATGAAGGCGTGCGGGATCTGCGGCTCCGATGCGATGTACGCGCATTTCGGCGGCATCCCGCCACGCCAGGGCGCGACGCCGCTCGGCCACGAGCCGGCTGCCGAGGTCGCCGAGGTCGGCGCCGATGTGGAGGGCATCGAGGTCGGCGATCACGTCGTCATCGACACGATGGCATTCACCGACGGCCTGCTCGGCTCCGGGGGAGCGCAGGGCGGGTTCTCGGAGCACGTCGTGGTCAGGGATGCCGTGCTCGGCCGCCAGCTCCGCGTCATCCCGAAGCACATCCCATGGCACGTCGCGGCGCTGAACGAGCCGATGGCCGTCGCCTACCACGCGGTGAATCGCACCGATCCGAAGCCCGGGGCGAAGGTCGTCGTCTTCGGCGCCGGCCCAATCGGACTCGGTGCGGTGCTCGGCTACCGCCGCCGCGGGGCGTCGCACATCGTGGTCGTCGACGTCCTGCCCGGCCGGCTGCAGAAGGCGCTCGAGATCGGTGCGGACGCCGTTGTCAACTCGGCCGAGGAGGAGGTCGCTGCTCGCCTGGTCGAGCTGCACGGCGATGGTGCGACGCCGCTGAACCGCGGCATCCGTCCCGCAACCGATGTCTATCTCGACGCAGCAGGGGCGCCTGTCGTGCCTCCGCTGGTCACCGGCATGGCCAAGCACGGTGCGACGTTCGGCATCGTCGCGGTTCACAAGAAGCCGGTCGAGCTCGACTTCGGCGCGATCCTGACGAGCGAGCTGAACCTCGTGTGGTCGATGGGATACCCGACCGAGATCTTCGAGGTCACCGACGACATCATCGCGAACTGGGAGAAATACGCGCTCATCGTGAGTCACACGCTCCCCTTCGATCAGACGCTCGAGGCGCTCCGGCTCGCGAAGACGCCGGGCGCCGCGGACAAGATCGTCGTCACCTTCGACTGACATGCCCGATGGCCGGGTCGCGCACGACCCAGGCGAGACCGGAGCCCCGAAGGGGCTCCGGTCGCGCCTCTCTTCAACGGCGTGGGTCAGGCGGCGTTCCGCAGCACCTCACGCAGCGCGTCGCACTGCGGCTTGGGGTTGTTGTGCATGTCGAACAGCAGACCGGCACCCTGGCCGGTGAAGAACCCGGGAATCCACGAGTTCGCATCCGACACGCCCCACACGGTGTACGACGTGCATGCCTCGACCGCGAGGCATGCCTCGAGGGTCCCTGCCCACCAGTCGACCTGCTGTGCACCCTCGGCGGGATCGGCCGGGGTGTCCGTGTATGTCCCGTTGTTCTTCTGCGTGACGAAGGTGCGGATGTCGACCTCGGTCAAGGCCACCTGGAGGCCGAGGTCGGCGAACCGCTGCAGGTTGTTCTGCAGGTCGGGGAAGCCGTACTGGGTGTCCAGGTGCCCCTGGAAGCCCACGCCCTGGATCGGGACACCCGCAGCAAGAAGCTTCTGGACGAACGCGTACGCGGCATTGCTCTTCGGCCCGGTGAACTCGAGGTTGTAGTCGTTGTAGAACAGCAGTGCGGACGGGTCCGCTTCATGCGCCCAACGGAACACATCGCCGATGTACTGCTCAGCCGACAGTCCCAGCGCCGCGTAGGCCTGGGAGAAGATCGTCTGCCGGAACGTGCCGTCGTCGTTGAAGATCTCGTTGACGACATCCCACTGCTGGATCCTGCCCGCGAAGTGCGCCGCGACGGTCTTGACGTGGTTCTCCAGGAGGGAGCGCAGCTCGGCGGGGCTGAAGTTCCCGCTCGTCAGCCACGTCGGGAGCTGGTTGTGCCACACGAGCGTGTGTCCGCGCACGACCTGGCCGTTCGCCTCGGCATTCGCGATGAGCGCTTCTGCCGGCGCCCAGTTGTACACGCGCTGCGCCGGTTCCAGCGTCTCCCACTTCATGACGTTCTCCGCCGTCACACTGGAGAACTGGGTGTTGACGATGTTGCGGTACTTGCCGTTGCCGGCGAGCAGATCGGTGTTGACCGCTACGCCGACCTTGATGCCGGCCTCGTCGGCCAGAGCGCGGAGCGAGTTCTCGCCGATGACGGCGGAGTGCTCAGACGCGTTGGGGTTCGCCGGCGGCGCCGGCGCGGCGAACGCGGCGGTCGGCAAGACCGCGACCGAAGCCAGCGCGAGGACGCCGGCGATGAGGGGACGTGATGCCCGCATAATGCTCCTTTGCATAGGGCGAGGGGATGTGGCCCTGCGAGCAGGTCGATGTTCCTGCCCGCGCACCTAGCGTAGGTAATATGTCGTGCCTGTAAACAAATTCGAAAACTTTCGATCAGGTCGTCGGCGCGCACCACTGGCCATGCTCAGCGCCCGGCCGCCGGAGGCGCGGTGCTGTCGCGAACCATCAGCGATGTCGCCAGCTCTACGTGCCGCGAGGAGGGGCGGCGGCCGCCCGCCATCGTGAGGATGGTCTGCACCGCCATGGCGCCCATCCCCTCGAGGTGCTGATGGACGGTGGTGAGGGGCGGCGTCGTCCACGCCGCCTGCGGCGTGTCGTCGAACCCGGTCACGCTCAATTCCGACGGCACCCGGATCCCGAGTTCATGGGCCGTCGTCAGGATGCCGACGGCGATCTCGTCGTCCGCTGCCATGATGGCGGTCGGGGGAGCGGCGGACGAAAGCATGTCGCGTGCGTGGTGGACGCCGGTAGGTGTGTCGAACTGGCCTGCCCTGATGAGCGACTGGTCGATCCCGACGCCGGCCGCGTCCAGTGCCGCCTGGTAGCCGTATAGGCGATCGCGCGCAGCGGCGGAGGAATCGGGACCGCCGATCCAGCCGATCCGGCGGTGTCCGAGCTCGATGAGGTGTTCGGCGGCGGTGCGCGCGCCTGCCCAGTTGCTCGATCCGACGCTCACCATCCGCCGATGGTCCGTGTCCACAGGGTCGACGATGACGAAGGGCAGGTTCGCGTTGCTCGCCGCCTCGATCAGTCCGTCCGGGTGGGAGAGCGTCAGGCCGATGATGCCGACGACCCCCGAAGCCTGCTGATCGGCCACCCAGGCCCGAGCCACGGCGCGCTGGGTGCGCGCCGCCCGAGCGGGGGCGAGTCGCGCGAGCAGGTCGATGCGGCCCTCGGTGGCCGCGGCCATCACACCCTGGAGCACGCCGAGGATGTAGGGCGACGCCGGGATGTCGAAGACGACGGCGAGTGCGTGCCGGTCCGACGGCACCCCCGCCCCAGTGGTCGACCGATACCCCAGGTCGGCGACGGCGGCGAGCACCCGCTCCCGCGTGTCATCGGAGATGTCGCCTCGGCCGTTGAGCGCCTTGGATGCCGTCGCCTTGGACACGCCTACGGCCGCGGCGACGTCGGCGAGCGTGGCGCGCTGCCCCTTCGACTTCTGGATCACGACTGCCCATCCTTCGAAATCATTTCGAGTCTCAGAACCATATCACCTGGCATACGGGCTCAATTCTCGGGAAGCGTTGACATCCGCCTCACGCAATCTCTATCGTTGTAAACGATACAAGTTGCGAAACAGTTTCGCAAGAACTTCCCCCTCATCCTGACCAAAGGAGGTCGTCCTTGTCCGTCGTGACATCGCCCGCACTCATCATCGACGGCGCACCGTCCGTGGAAGCGCCGCTGCACCACGTATGGAGCGTCTGTCTGGGGGCCGGTCGTGCCAATGAGGCGCTGCGCGCGGACTGGCAGGACCACTTCCGCGAAGCGGTTTCGACGCTGGGCGCGCGTCACGTGCGCTTCCACGGGCTCTTCCACGACGACATGTTCGTGTACAGGGCCTCCCGCGGCGGAGGCTTCGGTCCCGCGACGCCGCTCGACAAGCCGGTCTTCACGTTCGCCTACGTGGACAAGGTCTTCGACGCGATCCTCGACACGGGCGCCCGGCCCTTCGTCGAGCTCGGGTTCATGCCCGTCGAGCTCGCCACGCAGACGGAGACGGTGTTCTGGTGGAAGGCGCACTGCAGCCCGCCCAACGACATGGCAGCGTGGACCGACCTCGTCACGGCAACGGTCCGGCACTGGATCGATCGCTACGGTCTCGACGAAGTGCGTACCTGGCCGTTCGAAGTGTGGAACGAGCCCAATCTCGTGCCGCATTTCTGGACCGGTACGCGCACCGAGTACTTCGCCCTCTACGAGGCGACCGCGACCGCGCTCAAAGCGATCGACGCCGAGCTCAAGGTCGGTGGCCCCTCGTCATCCGTCTTCGTACCCGATTCCCGATACGACGGCGAATATCACGACCGATCGGTGGAGGCCGAGACGGCGGAAGCGCCCGACCCCGACGTCCTGCCCTGGAAACCCGTGTGGATCAACGAGTTCATCGCCTACTGCGCGGAGCGGGATCTGCCCATCGACTTCCTCTCGACGCACCTCTACCCCACCGATTACGCCTTCGACACGCAGGGTGCCGGCCGGTCGATCAGCCGCAACCGAGACGCGACGCGCAATGACTTGCGCGTCATGCGCCGGATCATCGCCGACTCTCCGTATCCGCATGCCGAACTCCACGTCACCGAATGGTCGACCTCCCCGTCGAGCCGGGACCTCATGCACGACACGGTCTTCGCCGCGACCTACATCGTGCGCGCATTCCTGCAGTCCCACGACCTTGCCGATTCGATCTCGTACTGGACCTTCACCGACGTCTTCGAGGAAGGCGGCGGGGGCATCGGGCCCTTCCACGGTGGCTTCGGATTCGTCAACGAGAACGGCATCCACAAGCCGACATTCCACGCGATGGCCATGTTGAATCGGCTGGGCCGCCGGATCGCGCTCCAGACCGACCACGGGATCATCACGCGGACGGCCGACGACGCGGTTTCGGCCGTGTTCTTCAACTACCCCGAGTCGATGGGCTCACGGTCCGTCGGGGATGCGACGAGTTACGCCCAAACGCTCCGACTCGCGGGAGAAGGTCCGGCGCGCCGCATCCGTCACTCCATCGCGGGGCTCGTCCCGGGACACGTCTACGCCGTCGAGATCCTCGATCAGATCCACGGCAACGTCACCGAGGCCTGGCATCGGCGGGGAGAGCCCCTCAACCTCAGCCGGGAGCAGGTAGCCGAACTCATGATGATCGCCGACGACCTCGATCGAAGCACGATCGCCGTGGGGGACGACGGCGTGCTCCACATCGACATCACCTTGGACCCCTGGGCCGTCATGTCGATCTCCCAGCTCACCCCCTGACCCGGATATCCGCGTACAACGACGTCACGAAAGGACCAGAAATGAGAATCAGCAAGCGCATCGCCGCGACCGTCGCGGCCGCCGCACTGACGACCGTCGCCATCACCTCCTGCAGCGCCGGAGGCAATGGCGGTGGGGGCGGTGAGGTGGCCACAGAAGACAACAAGCCCGACAAGCTCACCGTCGCCGCCTGGATGGACTTCCCGCCGGAGCTGCTCGCCTCGTTCGAGAAGAAGTACGGGATCAAGGTCGTCGTGGACTCCTTCCCGGACGGCGCCTCGGCTCAGACGGTGCTGCGCAACGGACTGGCCTCCGGCGGCGCCGGGCTGTCGGATGTGCACCTGATCGAGCTGGACTGGTGGACCGAGATGATGGCGGTGCCGGAAGACTGGGTGGAACTGCCCGAGATCCCGGGCCGCTGGGTCGACTGGAAAGAGAAGCAGGGCTCGGTCGACGGCGCCATCACGGGTTACGGCACCGACATCGGCCCGCTCGGGATCGCGTACAACGAGGAGATGATGGCCGCGGCGGGCGTCGCCACCGACGACGACTCCTTCGCCCAGTTCATCGGGGGCGACGCGGCATCGTGGAAGTCCTTCCTCGATGCGGGTCGCAAGTACGTCGCGGCCTCCGGCAACTACTTCATCGACTCGCTCTCGAGTGCATTCCAGGCCGCGATCAACCTGATGCCGGCCGCCTTCGAGGATCCGGAGTCGGGCAAGCCCTACAACCTGGCGGACAACGCCGAGATCAAGGACCTGTTCATGACTTTCGCCGATGCGGCGGAAGACGGCATCTCGGCGGGCATCCCCATCGGTCACGCCGATTGGGGCGCGGGCTTCCAGAACCGGCAGTGGGCCACCGTGGTCACTCCCGCGTGGATGACCGGCATCATCGCCGACAACGCCGCCGGCATCCCCGGCTGGCGCGTCTCGAGCACCTTCCCCGATGGCGGCGGCAACTGGGGCGGGTCCTTCTTCGCGGTCCCTGCGTCGGGCAAGCACACGGGCTGGGCGGTCAAGCTCGCCGATTATCTGACCTCGCCCGACGCGGCAGTGCAGTGGTTCCACGAAACGGGACAGTTCCCCTCCCAGGTGGACGCGATCGCGAGCCCCGACATCGCTGAGACGCAGAACGAGTTCTTCGGCGGACAGAAGCTCGGGCAGATCTACGGCGACCTGGCCGCAGCGGCGGGCGACGCCGCGGCGGGCGGTTACCGCGGCGAGAACTTCGCCGGCATCCAGACCCTCGTCACCGACGGCATCCGGCAGGTGGAGTCGGGGAGTGCCACGGCGCAGCAGGCGTGGGATTCCGTGGTGAGCCAGTTCGACGCGCTCGGCTTCGACACCGCCGACTGATCGTCACCGGTCGCGGCCCGGCGCCCGTTCTCTGCGCGTCGGGCCGCGGTCACCTGCTTCGGCAACGGACACCACGAAAGGCTCCAAGGATGGCTCTCACTTCAGCGGCCGCTCGCCCGGTGCGGCGCGTCGGCTGGGGGCAACGGCTCTCACGCTGGGACGTCAAGCTCTCGCCGTACCTGTACATCTCCCCGTTCTTCCTGCTCTTCGCGGTGTTCGGCGCATTCCCTCTGCTCTTCAACATCGTGGTCGCGCTGCACGACTGGCATCGCCGAACCGGAATGGGCGCGTTCGTCGGCCTGGACAACTTCGTCTGGGTGCTGCAGCAGCCGCTGTTCTGGCGATCGCTGGAGAACACCATCTCGATCTTCCTGCTGGGCGGCATCCCTCAGCTGATCCTCGCGCTGCTCATTGCGGCGATCCTGGATCAGAACCTGCGGGCGCGGACATTCTGGCGGATGAGCGTCCTCGTGCCGTTCGTCGTGATGCCCGTGGCGACCTCCATGATCTTCGGCCAGGTGTTCGGCCAGTTCGGCATCCTCGTGCCCAACCTGCATGCCCTCGGCATCTTCACGGAGAGCAGCTCGCCGTTCTTCCAGGAGCGCCTGCTGTCCCACATCGCGATCGGATCCATGGTCGTCTTCCGGTGGACGGGCTACAACGCGCTCATCCTGCTGGCGGCCATGCAGGCGGTGCCGCGGGATCTCTACGAGGCGGCCACCGTCGACGGAGCAGGGCGCGCGCGCCAGTTCTTCTCGATCACCATCCCGAGCATCCGGCCCACGCTGATCTTCGTCATCCTGACCATGACGATCGGGGGCCTGGAGATCTTCGACGAGGCGCGACTGTTCGACGGCGGCGGCACCGGAGGCGGAGCCGGGGGCACCGACAACCAGTGGACCACCGTCATGCTCTACCTGTTCAACCTGGGTTTCGGGCAGTGGCAGGACCGCCTGGGCCAAGCGGCCGCGGTCGGGTGGATCTTCGCGTTCATCATCCTGTTGATCTCGTTGCTCAACTTCGTCCTCACCCGCTCGATCTCGTCGTCGGACGCACCGCGGACGCGTGCCGGCCGGCGACGCGGGCGGCGACTCGTCGAGAACGCCCCCGCAGCATCGTCGGTCGTCGGCGATCAGCTCGCACCCGCCGAGATGGAAGGAGCCCGCCGATGAACACGGCACTCATCGAGAACACCGCCGGTCGGGGAGCCGCGCGCTATGCGGCCAAACGCGCGGCGCGGGGCCGTCCGATCGCCTCACATCATCCCGCGAGTCGTCGCCCCCGCCTGGCGACGTACCTCATCCTGACCGCTGTCTTCGTCCTGACGGTGTTCCCGCTCTATGCCGCGGCCATGTACGGCTCGTCGACGACGACCGAGATCACCCGCGCCGTCGGCACGCTCCCGCGCTGGCTGCCGACGGTCACCCTCTGGCAGAACTTCGGCGAGGTGTTCGCCTCGGAGCAGTTCAGCATCTGGCTCGCCTTCGGGAACTCGCTCCTCGTCGCGGTCACCGTGAGCGCCTCGGTCGTCTTCTTCTCGACGCTCGCGGGGTTCAGCTTCGCGAAGCTGCGCTTCCCGGGCCGTCAGGCACTGTTCGTGGCGGTGCTCGCCACCCTGATCATCCCCGCACAGGTGGGGACGATCCCGCTGTTCGTCATGATGAACCAGTTCGGCTGGATCGACTCCCTGCTCGCACTCATCGTGCCGGGACTCGTGGGGGCGTTCGGGGTCTTCTGGATGACTCAGTACCTCAGGGAGGCGTTGCCCTACGAGCTCATCGAAGCAGCACGGGTCGATGGCGCGTCGATGCTGCGGACCTTCTGGTCGATCGCGCTGCCTGCCGCGCGTCCTGCGGCCGCCACGCTGGCTCTGTTCACCTTCATCGGCTCGTGGAACAGCTTCTTCTGGCCGTCCGTCGTCATGCGATCGCAGCTCACGATGCCGCTCGTGGTGCCCCAGCTGCGCGGTGCGTTCACGTCGGACACCGGGCTTGTGATGGCCGGCGTCTTCCTGGTCGCCGCGCCGCTGCTCATCGTCCTGGTCATCGCGGGCAAGCAGCTCGTCGCGGGCGTCATGGCTGGAGCTGTCAAGGGCTGAGTCACGGGGCCGACGGATGACCCGCCGCGCCGGCAGCGCAGGGTGTGCGGCTCTGCTTGTCATCCGCAAACTGTGACCGCTAACATGCGAGGTGGATCGATAAACCTAACGATCGATTCGCTGCCCAGCAATCGCCACGCACGGGCTCGTCCCCGGCTCAGTACGAAGGAGTACCACTTCGTGGTCAGTCCACCCCTCATCCGAACGCGACGCTTGCGCGCGGCGGCGGTGATCGTCGCCACCGCGCTGTGCGCAGGTGTCGCCGTCGCCTCACCCGCGTCAGCCGAGCCGACCTACGACGACGTCGTCGATGGTCTCGTCCATCGCTTCCAGCTGAACGAGACCTCGGGAACCGTCGTCGGCAACACCGGCTCCGCCGGCGCCGCTGCCAACGCGACACTCGTCCATCCTGAAAAGGCGGCGCGCGGAGCGGATGGCATCCGGTTCAATCCCGACGGTTACGCCGACGCCCTTTCGGGCGCTTACGTCCAACTGCCGAACGACCTGACGGCCGGCATGCAGGCCGTGACGGTGGACTACGACATCTGGATCGACCCCGCCAACGTGGGGGATCACCAGATCTGGAGTCTCGGCAACAAGGCGTCGTGCGACGCCGCGACCGGCCAGCAGGGACAGCTCTTCTCATCGAACACGCAGCGTCTGCGCGTCGCGGCCGGCACGACCAACGTCCAGCAGAACCGCGTCCGTCTCCCCGAGGGGGTCTGGAAGCATGTCACGTACACCCAGACGCCCAACGCCGGCGGTGCGACGTGGACGGGAACGCTGTACGTCGACGGTGTCCAGCACGCGCAGTCGACTGCCATCACGACGCCGCCTTCGGTCAACGCCGCGGGGACGAACTGCAACTTCCTGGCGCGCTCGCAGGTGCCCGGGAATTACTCGTTCCGCGGCACGCTGTCGGACTTCCGCGTCTACGATCGCGGCTTGAGCGCCGCCGAGGTGGCGACCCGCGCCCAGCAGGGCAACGACGAGGGTGTGGATCAGGATGCCGAGGCCATCGACCTCGGCCTCACCAGCGCCGTCGTGGAGGACCTCGTCCTTCCCAAGAACGGTTCGGTGGCCGGTTCCACGATCACCTGGGCGTCGTCCGACCCGTCCGTCGTCGACGTCGTCACGCCGCCCTCCGCGACCAGCGCACGCAAAGTGCCGATTCGCGGCGTCATCACGCGGCCGGCGCACGGCGAGCCCGACGCCACGGCGGTGCTGACCGCGACCCTGAAGAAGGGCGGAGACTCCGTCGCCGTGCGGGAGATCCCGATCACAGTCCCGGCGGACTACAACGAGGCCCACTCGGTGGATCGCGATGTACTCGACCTCGAGCTGCATTCCACCGACAACGTCCGCGGCAACATCACGCTGCCGACCGAGGGGCGGTGGGGCTCGACGATCACCTGGGCGTCCAGTTCGGAGCTCGTCTCGCCGACCGGCGAGGTGACGCGGCCCGCGTACGGTCGCCCCGAGGTGAAGGCGACGCTCACGGCGACGGTCGCGAAGGGCGACGCGAAGAGCGAGAAGAGCTTCGACGTCGTCATCAAGCCGCTTCCCCGCGAAGAGGACAAGGAGCGGTACTTCCTCGGATACTTCAAGGGCGAGGGCATGGCCGACGGCGAGCAGATCATGTTCGCCACCTCCAACGGCAACACCGCACTCGACTGGACCGGGCTCACCGGCGGATGGCCGTCGCTCGTCTCGCAGCTGGGCGACCAGGGCTTGCGGGACCCGCACATCGTCCGCTCGCCCGACGGGGACACGTTCTACATGATCGCGACGGATCTGAACTGGTACGACCAGGGCGGGTATGCGATCAACGACACGCAGTACATCGAGGTGTTCGAGTCGAACGACCTTGTGAACTGGACGCCGCAACGTCACGAGAAGGTCGCGCCTGACAACGCGGGCAACGCCTTCGCTCCGGAGTCGCTGTGGGTCGACGAGATCGGCGCCTACGCCGTCTTCTGGGCTCAGTCGCTCTGGAACGACCCCGTCAACCGGACCGGTCAGGGAAACGCGCAGATCTGGCTCAGCACTACGCGGGACTTCCAGACGTTCTCCGAGCCGAAGGTCTGGCAGGACCCCGCCCCGCTGTCGCGCATCGACACGACGGCGATCAAGGTCGGCGACGAGTACTACCGCGTGACGAAGAACGAGGCCGGCAACGCCGGATCCGACATCTTCTCGGAGAAGAACACGGACTTCCTCGACAGCGACATCAACGCGTGGCAGCCCGTCGCGCCGGCGCTCGGCCGGACCACGTGGCAGGCGACGGCGGGCTACGAGGGACCGGTCATCTTCAAGGCGAACCCCGGCGACACGGCGTGCCCCGGGCAGTTCTACCTGTGGGGCGATCGCTACACCAACGGCGGCGGCTACCAGGCTGCGTGCGAGGCGAACATCGAGGCGCCGACCTGGCAGGCCAAGACGATCACGATGACGAACGCGGGTGTACCGCGCCCGCGTCACGGCACCGTGCTGCCGATCACGCTGCGTGAGTGGAACAGCATCCGCGGCATCCCGAACGAGGATGTGGCGACCACGGTCGAGGTCTCCGTCGACGACGTCCGCGAGGACGAAGCCGCTGAGGTCACGGCGAAGGTCGCGGCCGCGGACGGATTCGAGACGGGCGGTCAGGTGCGCTTCAGCGCGGGCGACTGGTCGAAGACCGTCTACCTTCAGGATGGCGCGGCATCGGCGACGATCCCCGCCGGACTCGTACCCGGTACCCAGAGCGTGAAGGCCGAGTACCTCGGGTTCGACATCCTCAGCGCGTCGGAGGCGACGGCGTCCTTCGAGGTCGCGCACGCCGTCGATGCGAAGGTGTCGATCGCCGCACGCTGCGTCGGCGGCAAGGTCACGCTGGTCGTGACCGTCGCGAACGACGAGGACCGCCAGATCGGTGTCCAGATCGAGACGGCGTACGGCACGAAGGAGGTCGGGGCGATCCCCGCCGGGAAGAGCGTCTCGTCGGTCTTCACGACACGGCAGGCCTCCATCGACGCGGGGTCGGTCACGGCGACCGTCTCAGCCGGGAAGAAGAGCGAGGAGTTGCAGTCGATCTACAAGGTCGACTACCAGGTTCCTCCCTGCGCTTCATAAGCGCTCACCGTGGGGAGTCGCCTTTGCGCGGCTCCCCGCACCGCGCTCAGGGGTGGCCGGCTCGCGACGGGCCGTCCACCCGCTCGGACAGGGGTCCGGACGCCCGACTTCGCGTGCCGGCACCGAGCAGCCCGGCGCACCTAGCGCGTGGATTCGCGGACGACGAGGCTCGTCGGAAGCATCCTGCGTTCTGGTTCGCCCCGGGGGGCGCTCGAGCGGAGCCGAGCCAGCATGATCCCCACGATCTCGTCGGCCATCTCGTCATTGCCAGGCTCGATCGTGGTCAGTCGCGGCGTGCTGTAGGCGCTGGAGGCGACATTGTCGAAACCGACGATCTGCACGTCGTGCGGCACGCGCACGCCGTGGTCCGCGAGTGCACGCAGGGCCCCGTGTGCGATGGAGTCGGTGAGCGCGAAGAGGCCGTCGAAAGGGACCCGGGAATCGATGAGCGCCATGGTCTCCTGGTAGCCGCCCGCCATGTCGAGACGCGCGTCCACGACGAGCTCGGACCGCACGTCGAGTCCGCGTGCGCGGTGCGCCTCGACGTAGCCCTTCGTCCGCAGCGTCTTGACCGATTCCGAGCCGGTGGTCGCTCCGCCGATTGCGACGACCGATCGCGCACCGCGGTCGAGGAGATACCCGGTCGCCATCTCCGCGCCCCCGACGTTGTCCATCAGGACGTGGTCGAACCGCGTGGACAGGGCGCGCTCGCCGAGCAGGACGATGGGCTTCGTCGGAAGGATCCGGTCGAGGTCCGCCGATTCGCTCGCCGCCACCGCCAGGATGAAGCCGTCGTACGTCTCGAGATGCGATCCCGCCAGGGACTCGACTTCCGCCGTCATGGCGCCGCCGGTGTCCTCCGTGGCCAGCCGGATGCCCTGTGCTGAGAACCGGCGGGTGAGGCGCTCGGCGAGTTCGCCGTAGTACTCGGACGTCAGCAGCGGCACCGCCAGCCCCACGATCCCGGTCCGGCCTCTGCGCAGGGAGCGGGCGCTCTGGTTGAGCCGATAGCCGAGCTCGTCGATGACCTTCGTGACGCGGTCGATGGTCTCCGGGCTCACCCTCTCGCTGCGACCGTTGATGACGTTGGACACCGTCTGGGCTGACACGCCGGCCTTCTGTGCGACATCGTGCATCGTGACGTGCGGATGCGTGCGTGAAGGGGGCGGTGCCATCCGAGTCTCATTCGAGGGTGTGGACTGCATCGACTCTACCGAGGCCTCGAGCGGAAATCGCGTCGAGACGTCGGCCGCGGAGCCGCGCCGTGCGCCGGATTTCTTGATACCGCGAACAAAGCGCTTGTGGCGGATTCGCTGTGACCGCTAACATCCGAACTGTCCGTCACTGCGGCCGGGTTCGCACACAGCAGTGCTCAGCAGATCTGAGTCTCGGGGAGACCTGTCCTGCCGCCCATTCCCCCCACGTTCGCACGTGGTGCAGACGGATCGAGGTTGATCGATCAATGAGGAGGAAACCTTGACCACCGAGATGGCTCATCGCGCGGCCAGACGCCGCAGGATGGCCGGCGCCATCGGCGCCGTCGTCGCCACGGCGGCGCTTCTCATCAGTGGAGTCGCCGCTCCGGCGACCGCCGCCGATGAGGAACTGATCGTGAACGGCGGGTTCGAGAGCGGCCTGCAGAACTGGTTCGTCAACAACGGCAACGCCACCGACGGCGGCACCCTGTCGATCGTCGGCGACGCGTTCTCGGGTGCGTCCGCGATCAAGGTCACGGGGCGCACCACGACGGGCTCGGGCCCCATGCAGGACCTGAGCGGAAAGGTCCAGGCGGGTCAGACGTACAGCATCAAGGCTCGGGTGAAGTACGACAACCCCAGCAGCCCGGCGACCAAGCAGTTCTTCGCGACGATGCACTACGGCGGATCCACATACACGAACCTCGCCAGCACGACGCCGGCTCGCGGGCAGTGGGGCTACATCAACGCCACGTTCACGATCCCGGCGACGCAGAGCGTCTCGACGGCACGGCTGTTCATCGAGACGCCGTGGACGAGCAATCCGTCGAGCGACCCGAACACGCACCTCATGGACTTCGTGGTCGACGACGTGTCGCTCGTCGGCACCCCGCCGCCCCCGCCGCCGTCGAAGACGATCGAGGTGGTCGGCAAGCTGCCGGGTGAGCACAACCCCCTGATCGGGCACAAGTTCGGAGCCGACGGCTTCGGCTACGCCGAGGACGGGCGCGTCTACATGTTCATGACGAACGACACGCAGGGTTATGCGCCCGATCCCGTCACCGGCATCTCTCCGCAGATCAACTACGGGAACATCAACCAGATCACGCTGATCTCGTCCGAGGATCTCGTGAACTGGACCGACCACGGCGAGATCCAGGTCGCGGGCTCGCAAGGCGTCGCGCCGTTCACGAGCAACTCGTGGGCGCCCGGCTTCGCCAAGCGCGTCGTCAACGGTGTGGAGAAGTACTTCCTCTACTACGCCAACGGCGGGGGATCCAGCAACGTGATCACGGGCGCGAGCCCGCTCGGCCCGTGGACGAGCGAGCGGACGACGACGCTCATCAACGGCTCCACGCAGGGCGCTGAGGACGTCCAGTGGAAGTTCGATCCGGCCCCCATCGTGACCGACGACGGCCATGCGTACCTGGTCTTCGGAGGCGGCCCCGCCTCGACGAGCATGCCCGCGGCCGAGCGCTTCAACAACCCGAAGAACATCCGCGTCGTCGAGCTCGCCGATGACATGGTGAACACGAAGGGTTCCGCGATGGTCGTCGACACGCCTGTCTCGTTCGAGGCCGGGCACATCTTCGAGCGCCAGGGCAAGTACTACCTGTCGTACTCGTCGCACTTCGGCGGCACCGACTTCGGCGGCAACCAGACGGCGCTCCCGGGCTACCCGGGCGGCGGACAGATCGGCTACATGATGAGCGACAGCCCGACGAACTTCCCCAAGGAGAAGTACGCCGGCGTCATGTTCCCCAACCAGGGCCAGTTCTTCGGTGCCGGCACCGGCGGGAACAACCACCAGTCGGTGTTCGAGTTCGAGGGCAAGTACTACTTCACGTACCACGCTCCGACGCTCAACAAGCGCATCACGGGCAACACGACGCAGGGTTACCGCAGCCCGCACATCGAGGAGCTGAAGTTCAACGCCGACGGCACGATCCAGCAGGTGGTGGGCACCTACGCCGGCGTCGACCAGGTGCGCGACTTCGATCCGTACCGCACCTTCGAGGCCGAGACGTTCGGCTGGAGCAAGGGCATCGCGACGCAGAAGGTCGACGGCGGGTCGGCGCAGTTCGGCGCGACCGCTCCCAACCTCGTCGTGAAGGACATCGACAACGGCGACTGGACGGCGCTCTCATCGGTCGCCTTCGGCGATGCAGGCGCGGCGTCGGTCACGCTCAAGGTCAAGCCGCTCCAGAGCGGTGGATCGATCAATGTCCGCACGGGCAGTGAGACGGGCCCTGTCGTGGGCACCATTCCGGTGACGGGTGCGACCGGGCAGTGGACCGAGCTGACGGCCGACCTCGCCGGGCTGACGGGCACGCACGATGTGTTCTTCACCTACAGCGGCGGCGCGGGCGATCTCTTCGAGCTCGACACGTGGGCGTTCACGCAGGCGGAGGCGCGGTCGCTGGATGTCTCGGCGGATGTCGCCTCGCGCTGCGTCGCCGGCAAGTCGGTGCTCACCGTCAAGGTCACGAACGCCGATGAGGTTCCGGTCACCGCGACCGTCTCCACCCCGTACGGGTCGAAGTCGTCTCTCGCGGTCCCGGTCGGCAAGTCGGTCTCCAACGCCTTCTCGACCCGGCTGGTCAGCGTGCCGGCCGGTGCTGCAGAGGTGACGGTGACCGCCACGGTGGACGGCGAAGCGCTGTCGAAGGTCGTGCAGGCGCAGTACCCCGCACACAGCTGCGGCTGACGAAGGCGGGTGGCGGCTCGGTACTCCGGGCCGCCACCCCGCTCCTGCCGCAAGCGGGCGGCGGCCTCACATCGTCGCGAGCTGGACGTTCGAGAGCGTCGAGCCATAGTGATCGCGCAGAGCCGTCTTGCGTTCGAGGTCTTCGATGACCGCGGCCGCGAAGTCGATGCCGTAGAGCGCCGCGCATGATCCGAGACCGCCGGGCGAGAACACGTTGACCTCCATGAGCTTGTCGCCGACGATGTCCAGGCCCACGAGGAACATGCCGTCGGAGATCAGCTTGGGACGCACCGTCTCGACGAGCTGCAGCATCTCCTCGGTGACTTTCACCGCCTCAGCGCTCCCGCCGGCTGACATGTTCGAGCGCACGTCGGTGTCGCCCGGCCGCCTGCGGAAGGCTGCATGCCGTCCGTCGACTTCGAGCGCTCTGCCGTTCATGACGAACATCCGGACGTCCCCCTCGCCGGCGGCGGGAAGATACTCCTGCGCGACGAGGTACCCGTCGCGGGCGATCGCCTCGACGATCTGGGTGATGTTCGGCTCCTTCTTGAGGTTCACGAGGAACACGCCGGAACCACCTGAGCCCTGCAGGGGCTTGAGCACGGCACGGCCGCCCAGCTCCTCGATGAATTCGCGCACCCGCTCCTCGTCGCGGGAGATGAGCGTGCGCGGTCGCACCGACTCGGGGAAGTGCTGGAAGTACGCCTTCGACATCGCATCGGCGAGCGTCCGCGGCTCATTGACCACGAGCGCGCCCGCTTCGGCGAGCATGCGGCCGAACGCGAGTCCGGCCGTGTTGGCCCATGGACGGTCGACCGCGTCCACCGCCGGGTCGGCGCGAAGCATCACGACATCGAAGTCTTCGAGCTCGCGGCGCTCCCGCGGTGCGGCCTGCACGGCTTCGAGGTATCGGTCGAGCGAGCGGTAGGTCTTGCCCGGGGCGGCGGCCGCGACGACCGCCGACAGCGACCCATCCGGCTCGTAGCCGAAGTCGCCGAGCCCGATGAGGCACGCATCGTGGCCCCGGCGGACCGCCGTGATGGCGAGCCGGGTCGTCGTGTACACGGGCTTCTCGGTGGCGATGTCGTTGACGACGAAGCCGATCCTCATGCTGCTCCCCATCGACGACGGCGGCTGGTCGAAACGGTCCGTGTCCGGGCGCTGGCGGGGGTGACGCCGTCGTCCCGCACGACACTACGCGTTGACGAGCGCCACGAGGTCGTCCGCGCGCGCGGCATCCCGAAGCCTCCCTTCGCTCTCGGGGTCGTCGAGGTACCGGGGTGTGATCTTGGCGGGGGCGAGCAATCGGCGATCGGCAAGGTCTTCCACGAGCGGAAGATCCTCCAACGAGAACTTGCCCAGGAAGAGGAGGTCGAGCGAACCGCCGCCCGCGACGTGCTCGAGGAGGGCGAGGAGTCCGCGAAGGTAGATCGCGTCCTTCGTGAAGCCGCCGGCGCGGTAGACCCGCATGGCGACGCCGTAGGCGCTCCCCGCGGGCAGACCGTGGCCGGTGAGCAGGCGATGCGTCTCGACGAAGCTCGCCCCGCCCACCATCGAGTGGACGGCGACGACCCGTGCGGCGAGCTGGCGGAGACGGGATGCCGTGAGCCCGCCGCAAGCTATCTCTGCGACCACGGCCAGGCCTTCCTGCGTCTCGTCGTAATGGGCGAGGCCGGAGCCCAACATGCGGATGGGCTGCGCGAGGCCGTTCACCTGCGTCACCAGGTGGGTTCCGACTTCGTGCTGAAGGAGGGCGTTGACGCGCGTGGCGGCGACCGACGCGTTGTGGGAGATGAGCAGCGTGTTGCCCTCGACGAGCACGCCGGAGACGTCGTCTCGGATCTCCGCGTGGATCCCGATGTCCGGGTCGACCGAGCGGTAATGGTCGATCTCCGCCTTCGCCGCTGCGAGGAAGGCGGCGGCATCCACCGAGTCGTGCTCGAGCCGGCCGCTCGGCAGTCGCTCGAGCAGATCTTCGGCGGTGTGGACCAGGGCCGGCAGGACGGGTCCGTAGTGCGCGATCGAGAGCTGCAGGAACTCCGGGGTGGCGCGGGCCCTGAGCATCTCGACACGCAAGGCCATCTCCCGTTGCCGGTTGCGCAGCAGCGCGGCCAAGGTGGCGTCGGTGACGCCGTCGAGCGGAAGAGCCGCCACCTCTGCATCCAGGACATCGGGGGCGACATCCAATTCCCGATACTCGAACACCGGGTCGGACTCCGGGTGCGCGAGGAAGGCCGACCGGACGTCGTCCGCGTTCACGGGCGTCATCTCGAGGAGGAATCGCACGGTGCCCGCGAGGGATGCCATCGCGTGGTCTGCGGCGAGGTCGGCGGCCGAGAAGGCGCCGGCCTCGATGGCGCTCGTCTCCGGTGCCGCGGTGCCCCGCTCCCGTCCAGCCGTCATGTGCGCACCGAGTCGCGGAGGGCGTCCTCGACCGCCGGGATCGTGCCGGCCAGGGCGCGCGCGAGTTCGTCGACCCGGGCGAAGTCGGTGTCGCCGGTCCACTCGTCCATGAAGGTCTTCTTGAACTCGAGTGCGAGCACGACGGCGCGATCCGGATAGCGGGCGTGCGTCCATGCGGCGAGCTGCCGCCCGCGGAAGCGGATGTTCTCGCGGACGTCGAGAGGACCGGATGCTGTCGCCGCCGCCCCGAGCGCCTCGATGAAGGCATCCACCACCCGCCCGAATCGAGCGCGGTCCAGCGAGCCGGTGCCGACGTTGACCTCGGGGTTCTCCGCCTCCGGGGCGGCGACGGCATCCGCGCCGTCGCGCCGGTGGTTGTACGAGTGGACGTCGAAGACGACGAACGGTCCCCGGTCGGCGACCTCGTCGAGACGTCGTCCGAGCTCCGCATAGAAGTTGTCGTAGACGTCGAGCGAGCCGGCGACGACGGCTTCGTCGAGTGGGGGATCGCGGAGGACGTCCAGCCCCCACGCCTCTTCGGATGATCGGTACACCGACTCGTCGCGCGTCCGGTTCAGGTCGACTTCGAACCGGGATCGGTGCACGACGACCCGTGCGGGGATCAAGGCGCCGATCCTGTCGGTGTGCGGGTCCTCCTCCCGCAGGCGATCGGCCTCAGGCAGGACGAGTTCGGCAGCGAACTCCGGGCGCACGTCGTGTCCGTTGTGGATCGCCGTGGCGACGAACTGCCCGCCCCACCGGCCCAGGAACTCGAACGGCGGACGCTGCGTCTTACTCATCTGCCGATCGTGACCGCGTCGACGCCGGGGCCGCAAGGAGCTTGACAGGATGCCTCGGGACGGCGCGCTCCCGCTCATGAAACACGACGGCGAGGTGCTTTAGGCTAGGCTTACCTGCCTTTTCTCGAGGGGTTCCCCATGCCTGCACGCCCGTTCTCGTTCGCGCGCCTGCGCCGATCCGCCGTCGTCGTGCCCGCGCTCGTCGCCGGCCTCCTTCTCGCGGGCTGCGCGGCAGGGACAGGAGCCGACTCGACCAGCTCGGACGCCCTCGTCGTCTACAACGCACAGCACGAGGAACTCACGAAGGAGTGGGCCGACGCCTTCACGAAGGAGACGGGGATCAAGGTCGTCCTGCGCAACGGCGACGACAGCGAACTGGCCAACCAGCTCGTCCAGGAGGGCTCGGCGTCGAAGGCCGACGTGTTCCTGACCGAGAACTCGCCCGCGATGTCGCTCGTCGAGGATGCCGGGCTCTTCAGCCCCGTCGATGACGCGACCCTCGCCCTCGTCCCGGAGCAGTACCGCCCGACGTCCGGCCTCTGGACCGGCATCGCGGCCCGTTCGACGGTGCTCGTCTACAACCCCAGCCTGATCTCGGAGGACGAGCTTCCGGCATCCCTCATGGATCTGTCCAAGCCGGAATGGAAGGGGAAGTGGGGCGCAGCCCCCGCGAAAGCAGACTTCCAGGCGATCGTTTCCGCCGTGCTCGCGACGCAGGGCGAAGACGCGACCCGCGACTGGCTGGACGGCATGGCCGAGAACTCCGTCCAGTACCGCAACAACATCGTGACGATGAAGGCCGTGAACGCCGGCGAGGTGCCGATGGGCGTCATCTACCACTACTACTGGTTCCGCGATCAGGATGCGGCGGCGGAAGACAGCGGCAACACCAAGCTGCACTACTTCGGTGATCAGGATCCGGGTGCGTTCGTCAGCATCTCGGGCGGCGGCGTGCTGAAGAACGCGCCGCACGCCGACGAGGCGCAGAAGTTCCTCGCGTTCATCGCGGGGGAGCAGGGGCAGAAAATCCTCGGCGATGGCTACAGCTTCGAGTACCCGGTCGCATCGGACGTGCCGGCCCGGTCGGAGCTTCCGCCGCTCGCATCGCTCGACGCGCCCGTGATCGATCCGTCGACCCTCAACGGGCCGGCTGTGATCACGCTCATGACGGAAGCCGGACTTCTCTGACCCAGATCCAGACGCGGACACCCGCGGGCGGCGCCGTCGAGAGGCGCGCGCCCGTCGGGCTCGTCGCCGTCGTCGGGGTGCTCGCATTGGGCGCTCTCATCCCGATCGGGTACGTCGTGCAGGCGGCGTTCGCGATGGGCTGGGATGAGCTCTCCGCGCTCGTGTTCCGGCCCAAGGTCGGCGAGCTGCTGATCAACACGGTGCTCCTGGTCGTGATCGGCGTGCCCGCCAGCGTCGTGCTCGGTGTGGGCGGCGCGTGGCTCGTCGAGCGCACGACGCTGCCGGGCCGCGGCGTCCTCAAGATCGCCCTGGCCGCGCCGCTCGCGATCCCCGCCTTCGTCGCGAGCTACGGCTGGGCCAGCGCCATCCCCTCGATCCACGGCCTGTGGGCGGCCGTCATGGTCGCCACCCTCGCGTACTTCCCGCTCGTGTACCTCCCCGCGCTCGCCGCCATCCGCGGCCTCGATCCCGCTCTCGAGGAATCGGCCCGGACGCTCGGCATGGGGTCGTGGGCGGTGTTCTTCCGTGTCGTCGCCCCGCAGCTGCGGCTCGCGGTGCTGGGTGGGGCGCTCGTGGTCGCACTGCACCTCCTGGGGGAGTACGGCGCGTTCGCCTTCCTCCGCTTCGACACCTTCACGACGGCGATCGTGGTCGCCTACGAGAGCATGTTCGCGGGTCCCAACGCGGCCGCGCTCGGGCTCGTCCTCGCCCTCCTCTGCCTCGTGCTCCTCGCCGTCGAATCGGCCGCGCGCGGCAATGCCCGCTACGCCCGCGTCGGCGGCGGCTCGCCGCATCCGCCCGCGACGCTGAGGCTCGGGGGCTTCACCGTGCCGGCATTCGCGGCCGTCGCGCTCGTGCTCACCGGCGCACTCGTCATCCCGCTCGCGAGCGTCGTGCGATGGCTCTTCCGAGCGGATGCCGCGACCTTCGCCGACGTGTGGATCGCCGTCCTGCAGACCCTCGGTCTGGCCGTCGCCGGCGCGCTGTGCACGATCGCCGTGGCTCTGCCGTTCGCGTGGCTCGCGGTGCGCTACCCGGGGCGCCTCGCGCGCGCGCTCGAGGGCGCCGCGTACCTCGCGAGCAGCCTGCCCGCGATCATCGTCGCGCTCGCGTTCGTCGCCGTCACGCTCGCGATCGCTCCCGCGCTGTATCAGACGGCGTTCACCGTCGTCGTGGCGTACGTCGTGATCTTCCTCCCGCGGGCACTCGTGCCGTTGCGGGCGGGCCTTTCGCAAGTGCCCGAATCGCTCGAGGAGGCGGCGCGGGCACTCGCGGTGCCGCCCGCGGTCGCGCGGCTGCGTGTGACCGTCCCGCTGCTGCTTCCCGCCATCGGGGCCGGGGCGGCGCTCGTCGCGCTCGGCGTCGCGAACGAGCTCACCGCGACGCTGCTGCTCGCCCCCACCGGAACCAGCACGGTCGCGACGAGCTTCTGGTCGGCGGCATCGTCGCTCGACTATCCGACTGCGGCCCCGTACGCCGTGCTGCTGGTGCTGCTGTCGGTGCCGGCGGTCGCCCTCATGTTCACCCATGCGACGGGGAGGACCCTCAGATGACCCTGCGAGTGGAGGGCGTGTCGAAGTCGTTCGGCGGCACCGAGGTGCTGCGCGACGTCTCCCTCGACGTGCCGAGCGGGACGCGCCTGGCCCTGGTCGGCGCCTCCGGGAGCGGGAAGACGACGCTGCTGCGCCTCATCGCCGGCTTCATCGATCCCGACGGCGGCGTCATCAGCCTCGGCGAGCGCGAGCTGTCGGGCAATGGCCGGACCATCCCCACGCACCGGCGCGGCATCGGCTACGTCGCGCAGGACGGGGCGCTGTTCCCGCACCTCTCCGTCGCCCGCAACATCGCCTTCGGGCTGCCCCGCGGCGCGGGTCGCGCCGAGCGCGTGCGGGAGCTGCTCGAGCTCGCCTCGCTGCGTCCCGATCTCGCGGACCGGATGCCCCACGAGCTGTCGGGCGGTCAGCAGCAGCGGGTCGCGCTCGCGCGCGCGCTCGCCCAGCGACCCGGCGTCATCCTGCTCGACGAGCCGTTCAGCGCGCTCGACACCGGGTTGCGCTCGGCGACCCGCGATGCCGTCATCGACGTGCTGGAGCGCGCCGGAGTGACGGCCGTGCTCGTCACACACGATCAGCACGAGGCGCTCTCCTTCGGCCACCAGGTCGGCGTGCTCGTCGGCGGTCGCCTCGTGCAATCCGGCGACCCCATGGCGGTGTACGACGCGCCCATCGACGCCGATGTCGCGCTGTTCCTCGGCGATGCCCTCGTCTTCCCCGCGCACGCGGACGCCGATGGCGTCGCCTGCGGGTTCGGCCGGCTCTCCGTGCGTCACGACCTCTCCGGAGGCGCTTCTCATGTGCAGGCGATGGTGCGTCCCGCTCAGCTGCGGGTCGCCGCGGCGGCCTACGGCGCCGCCGCGACGCTCGCCCCGGTGGCGAACGGCACGGTCATCGCGGTGCGCCCCGCCGGATCGACGGCCGACCTGCGCCTGCGGGTCGGGTCAGGCGAGTTCGAGGCGGAGTTCATGTACCGGCTCGCGCAGCACCGCTCTGCCGCGTTCGCGCCGGGAACGCCGGTGCGCGTCGTCGTCGAAGGGGGCGTGGTGCTCTACGCCGGCCCCGGCGGGCCCACCGGTACCGGAACGATCGTCACGCGCGCACAGGCTGACGGCTCGGTGCCGTCCGCCTGACGACCTGCCGCCGCGCCCAGGCCATCGCGGCCGCGAGGCGGGCGCTCGCGCCGACGTACAGGCGGCAGGCGGCGATGCCGACCAGGAACGAGAGCAGCGTCCCGAGCCAGGGCGCGCTCTGCTCGAACGGCGGATACACCACCCAATGCGTCAGGTAGACGAACAGCGACGCGCCGGCGACGGTCGCGACCAGGGGCACCGCCGCTCGCGGGAGCCGGATCGCGGGGATCCAGATGAGCGCGAGGATGCCGCCCACCACGACCGCCTCGCGCCCGGGCTCCCCGAAGAACCCAAACGTCGCGACGACGGTGATCGCCGAGACGAGCACACGCCGCATGGTGGTGTCGGCGCGCGCGACCAGCCATCCCAGGATGACCAGCCACAGCACGACGGGGACCGCGTACCGCTCCACGTGTTCGGCGGTCGGCCCCGAGATCGCGAAGCGCGCCGCCAGGGCCGCCGCGAGCAGCGCGAGGGCGAATCCGAACGGTGACCGCCGCTCGAGTCGATCGATGCCGCGCACGGCGAACAGTGCGGCCGCCCCGGCGAGCGACCACAGGAGGGCTTCGAGGAACCAGAACTGCCACTGCTCGTTCCACCGGCCGTCGCTCGGCACGAAGTTGTTCAGGAGCGCGGCCGTCGTCGGCGTGTACTTGCCCGTGAGGAGGGCGACGGCGCTGATCCAGATCACCGCCGGCACCGCGATGTGCAGGGCGCTGCGGCCCAGGCGGCGGAGCCGGGTTCCGCCGGCGACCGGCGCGAGCTGGAATCGCGCGAGGTTGTACCCCGCGACGGCCAGCAGCAGGTGGGCGCCGCCCTTGATCGCCAGGAGATCGGCGTGCGTGGCGACGATGAGGAAGAGCGCGGCGGCGCGCAGCACGACGGGCGTCTCGAGACGCGTCCATGAGAGGCGGCGTCGTCGGGAGGCTGCGGGTCTTCCGGCTGCGGCATCCGGTCTCTGAGGGATGCCAGGACGCTCATCCCTGCCGGATCGCGCCGACGCGGCCAGCTCGCGGGGCGTGCGTGCGGGCCAGTCGCGGGGGAGTGCGCCCAGAAGCTCTTCGAGGCGGAGCGCCACCTCGACGTAACTGAGCGAATCGCCGCCGAGACCCGCGAACGAGTCGTCCAGCCCCGCGGTGGGCTCGCCGAGCACGGCAGCGTACAGATCGCGCACCGCCTCGTCTGTGACCGCGGCCCGTGACGCGGGGGACGGCGCCGCCGCGCGATCGGCCAGCTCGGCGAAACGCACCAGGGCGGCGTAGTCGCGCTTCCCGTTGGACGTGCGGGGGAACTCGGCGACCCCGTACGACCCGATGACCCGGGCCGGCACGCCCGTCAGCGCCGCCGCCCGCTCGCGCGCACGGGCAGCGTCGCGCTCCGCCGTGGCGAACAGGAGCAGCCGCTCGTCCGCGCTCGCGGCGCGCACCTCCAGGCCCTCCTCCGCGAGGAGCTGCTCGACGCGGTCGAGGTCGAGGCGCAGCCCGAACACCTTCACGAAGCGGCTCATCCGACCGACGATCTCGTACAGGCCGTCGGTGCGCAGGCGCGCGACGTCGCCCGTGCGCAGCTCGCTCACCTCGTGCCCGCGCGCGAAGTCCTCGGGCGTGTGGGCGTAGCCCATCATGACGTTCGGACCCTCGTAGACGAGCTCGCCCGCTTCGGCGCCGCCGACCGCATCGATGCGGAAGGCGCCGCCGGGGATCGGGCGTCCGATCGCGCCGGCGTGCGTCGCCGCGAGCTCCGGCGGAAGGTATGCCATGCGCGCCGTCGCCTCGGTCTGTCCGTACATGACGAACAGCTGCCAGCCCTTCGCACGGCCCAGGTGCGCCATCCGGCGCACCGTGCCCGACGGCATCCGTCCGCCGGCCTGCGTCACGTAACGCAGCGACGGCAGCTTCCTGTCCGCGAAGCCCGCCGCCTCCAGCAGCTCGAAGGTGTAGGGAACGCCCGCGAACGACGTGACGCCGTGCGCGTCGGCCTCGCGCCAGAACTGCTCGTCGGTGACCGAGCGTTCGCTGAGGACCACGCGGGCGCCGGCCAGCAGGTGGCTGTTGACGACCGAGAGGCCGTAGCAGTACTGCAGAGGCAGCGTCGTGACGGCGCGGTCGGCGGCGGTCAACTGAAGGTACTCGGCGATCGCCGCGGCATTGCTGCGCACGTTCTCCGCCGACAGCCGCACGAGCTTGGGGGAGCCCGTCGACCCTGAAGTGCTCGACAGCACGGCGAGGTCGGGGTGGAGATCGTGACGGCTCCCGGGGCGGCGCTCGTCGAGCGTCCAGCCGGAGCGGTCCTCGCGCGCGACCACATCGGGGTCGAACCGGGCGACGAGCGACGCTCGATGGGAGCGCGCGGCCTCATCGTCGTCGCCCGACACGAGCAGCACGGGATGCCCGCCCTCGAGCGCCGCGAGATAGGTCACGATCGGCTCGAGCGCGTTGCGCGCCGCGATCATGACGAGCCGGCGGATGTCGCCGAGTTCGGCACGTCGGCGCCCTACGCGCTCGCGCAGCTCGGCGTAGTCGATCCGACGCCCGTCGGCGATGAGCGCCGTGTCGAAGGGGTCGCCACCGAGCAGGGACAGGCCGAGCACGGGGGCGGTCGAAGTCATCGAAGGGTGGCTTTCTCCGGGCCGGCGACGCGGTCTGCCACCAGACTTTGAGGTATGGCTAGCCTAACCTGTCCTCCCATCCAGGCCCAGTTGGACGTAACACGGCGGAAGGGACGCCCCCGCCGCGCGGGGGCGCCCCTTCGTTCAGAAGCGAGTGCTGAGCCCTACTTGGCCGAGCGGTCGCGGGTGATGGTCACCGAGTCCTGCACCGTGCCGACGGGGTCGACACCCGTGGAGGTGACGAACTTGTCCGCGAGGGCGTTGCTCGGCTTGGCAGGCGCGCCGGTCGCGGGCTGGTTGGCGTTGTAGACGCCGTTGCCGTCCGTGTCGACGAGGGTGAGCGGACCCTGCGCCGCGCCGCACCACGTCTCGCGACCCTGGGTGGTCGCCTTGTTCGGGTAGTCGCAGACACCCGCGACGACGTTCGACACGGTCAGCGACTTCGACGTGACCTCGACCTTCAGGTACGTGCGGACGTTGTCCTGGTTCTCGACCGAGTTGGCCCAGTGCAGCGCGTGCGTGCCGGCCGGGGTGCCGTTCGCGGCGTTCGCTCCCGCCGCGGCGTACGGCATGGTCTCGAGGTTGTACCGGCCGTTGAGGGTGGCGTCGCTCGTCGTGCCGACGCGCGGCTCGGTGAGGCCGTAGTACTTCGAGCCGGAGGCCGAGTTCGTGGTCACGTACACGACACCTCCCGGTCCCTCGAACACCGAGTCCGCACCCCGCTGCTCGGCGGCGTTCTGACGCTCCGCGCCCTCGCCGCCGTTGCGCAGCACGTACGAGCGCGAATACGAGTGGTCGTGACCCTGCAGCACCAGGTTGATGCCGAGGTCGGAGAAGCCCTGCGTGAAGGAGGGGCGGCGACCCACCGCGTCGGTGTCATTGGCGTGCGACGCCGGCGAGTAGATCGCGTGGTGGTACGACACGACCTTCCACTGCGCCGAGGGGTTCGCCTCGACGGCCTTGCGGACGAAGTCGATGTGCGCCGGGTTCTTCGTCGACGACTGGGCGTTGGAGTTGATGACGACGAAGAGCACGCCCTTGTAGGTGTACCAGTAGTCGCCGCCGGCGCCGGTCTGCAGCTCGGGCGTCGTCACGTCGTTGTTCGGCAGCGCGAAGTGGTAGCGGTAGCCGAGGTCGGACGAGTCGTGGTTGCCGATCGCGGCGGCATAGGGGATGCTGCGCAGCTGCTCCGGCTGGAACCAGGCGTCCCACTGCGACTCGACGTTGGCCGTCTCGATCTGGTCACCGGTCGAGGTGAGCAGCTCGAGCGGAAGGCCGTCGTTCGCAGCATCCTTCTGGAGCACGTTCAGGGTGTCGACCCAGCCGGCCGCGTCCTCCTGCAGGTCGGCGGAGATCGACTCGCGGTTGTTGCTCGACTCGGCGCCGATCTGCGGGTCGCCGAAGGCGGCGAAGGTGAAGCCCTTGCCGATGCCGAACGAGCTCGTCTTGAAGGTGTAGGTCGGCGAGGCGGAGCCGTCCGAGGCCAGCACGCGGTAGGAGTACTCCGAGTTGGCATCGAAGTCCTTCAGCAGCGCGCTGCCGCGGAAGGGCGCACGGGCGACGTCGCCGGTCGAGGTGCCGGTCGTCGCGACGATCTCGGCGGGGAAGCTCACGGCGTCCTCGTCGAACGCACCCTTGTTCAGGTCCTTCGTCTTCTCCAGCTGGACGACCGAGGCGGCGTCCCCGCTCGCGTACCAGGTCACGTAGCGCGAGTGCTCGTCGGCGCCGACGCCCAGGACGATCGTCTTGAACGTGACAGGCGCGTCTGCGGCGAGCGCGCCCTGCGCCGCGAAGAGACCGCCGGCCAGAGCGCCCGCGCTGAGGGCGACGACACCGGCACACGCGACCAGTCGGCCGCGCGAGAGGTTCATCAGCTTCATCTGTTCGAATCCTTTTCGGGTTCATAGGGGTGGGGGGTACGCTCCGACGTTTCCAATCCCGAGCAACGCTCGGATGAACCCGAACAGGTGGTTTGGTGAACTCGCGGCGGTCGAGCGGTGTCCGGTTCGCGGAGGGCGTCCGCACCCGCTCGGAGCCGTGCCGCGGTGCCGTACGGTGGGACCCTGGCGGAGGTGACTCCCGCGGAGTCCGCCGCATCCCCCTCGACGCTCAGCTCCCCCGAATGGAGTCGCTCCGTGCCGACCCAGACCTCCGGCAGCACCCGCCGCCGCACCCTTTCCCTCGTCCTCCTGGCCGCGCTCGCGATCGTGGGCGTCGCGACGGTGTGGGGCGTCCTGCAGTCTCGCGCCGACGAACCCGACGCCGCCGCCGACGCTGCGGCTCCGCTCGCCGAGGGAAGCCTCGCTGCCGGATTCCACGCCCCCGACCTCGACCTGTACTACAGCGGCCAGGTAGTCGAACCGGATCCGGAGACGTGGACCGACGTGCGGCCGTCGGCGGACTACCGAGTGCTCGTTCTGGCCGACGGACAGGATGCCGGCACCCCGCGCGATCCGCAGGTGGCGACCCTCGTGGGCGCGGTCGAGCGATGGGCGCGCGAGGAGAATCGGGTCGACCTCACGATCGAGTACCTGAGCGACCCGCATGCGTACATCGACGAGATCGATCGCGCGGCGTCGTCCGGTGACGCCGACCTCATCGTGACGGCCGGCAACGGGCTCGTCGACCCCGTCGCGGTCGTCTCTGCCAACTACGCCGGCGAAGACCTGCAGCAGTTCCTGGTGCTGGGCGCCGAGGTGGCCGAGCCCACCCACAACATCGCCGCGTCGGACTGGCAGGGATCGGCGTACCTCGGCGAGGGCGTCACGGAGTCGGACTACTACGACCCCGCCGAAGTCACCGCGTCCCGCGCCTACGCGGCGCTGCGCGCCGGCGTCGCGGCGGTGCTGAGCGGATACACCGGGATCATCGTGCGCATCCCCGCCGACAGCTACTGAGCGCCGGCCGAGAAGCTTTCGCCGATGGGGGATGCCGCGGCATCCCCCATCAGCGTCATCCGATGCCGAGCACCCGCTGCACGAACCAGATGAGGCCCATCACGGCGACCGCTGAGGCGACGAGCACGCCGACCAGCAGACCCGTCTTCGGCGTGCGCCGGCGCAGGAGCATGAGAATCGGGAAGATCGTCAGGATGCTCGTGAGCTGAACGGCCTCGATGCCGACGTTGAAGACGAGGAGCGAGCCGAGCAGAGGCCACGAGAACGGCTCGTCGATGCCGAGTGCGCTCGCGAAGCCGAGGCCGTGCATGAGCCCGAACAGGAACACCACGAGCAGTCGCGCCCAGTCCGCGGTGTCGAACCCGGTCTTGCTCGCACGCTTCACTTCGGCGAGCGGATCCTTGCGCTCGCGCCACACGCGCCACAGGTACCAGATCGCGACGACCGCGATGGACAGGGCGATCGCGGGCTCCACGAGAGCAGCGGGCACGGTCACGACGCCGAGCGCAGCCATGATGAAGGTCACCGAGTGCGCGACGGTGAACGCGGTCGCGGCGAGCACGACGTCGCGCAGCCGCCGCGAGCCGACGATCAGTGCGAGCAGGAACAGGATGTGGTCGATGCCGAAGAGCAGATGCTCCGCCCCGAGCACGAAGAAGTTCCCGAACCGCTCGATCACCGGCTGATCGGTGCTGAAGGTCGGCGCATCGCTCGTGAGACTCGCGCTGCCGGATCGTCCGTCGACGTCGTACTCGAGGATCGTGATGGTGCCCTGGACGTACGACTCCTCGTCCGGGAACAGAGTGCTGCGGAACTCGTGCGCGGCCGCGGGCTCGCAGCGCCAGTCGAGGGTCACCGCCGCGTAGGGCACATCGTCGTGAGAGGTCAGGGCGATGTCGTCGGAAGGCTCCGGCTCGCACGTGGCCGCGGCGGAGCTCACCGCGAAGCGCTTGGTCACGTACGAGACGATCTCATCGGCGTGTGCCTGGAGCGCGGCCGCCTGCTCGGTCTCGTCGCCGTAGTCGAATGCGTCCATGCCGTCGTCGAAGAACGTCGGGGCGCCCTCGTTCTCGGCGACGGAGACGACGAGCAGGTCGTATTCGAGATCGATCGTGGTGCGGACCGTGTCGTCGCCGGACTCCGAGGCGTCGACGTAGACGACGCTCGAGAAGCCGTGGGCGAGAGCGGGTGCACTCAGGAAGGTCGTGGCGGTGAGCGCGGCGACGAGAGCGGACAGGGCGAGGACGACGCGGGCGAGCGGCATGACAGACCTGCTCGGGCGCCGACGGGAATGGGGGGACATCGGGCTCCTTCGGGCTCCTCGATCGTCGGCAACCGGCGTGAACAGCACCCGTCAGGAAGACGAACGCGAGGCGAACCGGGCCGCGGCGAGCGGCCCCCTGCGCCGGGCGGGGTGTCGCTGCGGCGCTCGGCCGCGAGGCGACATGAGGCAGGATGGCGTCGTGCGCCTCTCCGCCCCGCTCCGGCCCGCGCTCGCGGTCGCGTTCGCGGCAGCGGTCGCTCTGACACTCACCGCATGCGCGACCGGCGCGGGCGCCGGAGCGCCGGCGGACTCCGGGCGGATCGCCGAGAGCGCACGCTCGCTCGGCATCGCGCCCGAGCTCGTGTACACGACCGAGGTCGACGGATACGACCTCGCCGTGCAGTCCGTCGGGCCGAACGGCTCCGACGGGCTGCAGGGAACGTGGTTCGACAACAGCACGGGCGGGATGCTGACGATCCGCACCGACCGCGGAGAGCTCACCGCCGCGACGTGTCCCGCGACCCCGCTCGAGGAGGCATACGACGCGGCGGTGACGTGCGAACAGGTCGAGGACGGCCTGTGGCACCGATCGGCGGGCGACGCGCACGAGTACGTCGCGACGCGTGGCGGGGTGCTCATCCGCGTGAGCGGCAGCGGCGCTCCGCCCGAGGACCTGCAGGCGGCCGCGCAGGCGGCGCACGTGCCGTCGGCGGCCGAGCTCGAACTGCTCTTCTCGGACGCGCCCGAGGTCCCGACCGGGCCGCCGGTCGAGCGCGGCGACATCCCCCAGAACGGCGACGGCGCGCCGATCGACCAACCGGGGCCAGGCGGCTGATCCGGCCGCTCGTGCCCGTCTGGTGCCTTGACGGTGCACTGAGGTGAACGACGCCTTGCGGCCCGCGTTGATCCCGAATGCTTCCGTCGGGGTGTCCGGTTTCGGACGGGTCGCGGCGCTCTCAGCGTCTGAACTGTGCCCGCGCGAATCGGCTGCTCCTGACCCTTCCGCCGGCCACAGCCCGCCGTCGCTGAAGTCCCAGGTGTACATGCTGTCCGGTTCGCGATCTTCGCCCGCTCGCCGAAATGCGAAATTTGTTGGTTGACGCCCACGGAATGTTCTCGCTAACATCACGACTCGTCGGCGCACATCGCTGCGCATGACGTTCGGCGGATGAACCGCCATCGGCGACGGGGCGAGGTAAGGACTGCGATGGTGCGGCGACGGGCGCAAGGGTTACAAGGCTTTGCCGCCGCGCCTCGAGGGCGTCGATGACGACCACTCGATCACCGCTGCCGGCCCACCGCACCGACGGGGCCATCGCGAACCTCGTCGACCCTCGCCGCACCCGCAGCATCGCCGACGGATGACGTCTGCCGGTGCTCCCCGCGAGCGACACCGCCGATCACCGGATGCCCGCACCCGACCCGACAACCGAGCACTGACGAGATGAGGAGCCGCACCGTGATGAAGCGGAACACCAGGACGATGTGGGGCACCGCGATCGCGGCCGCGCTCTGCGCCGGATTGCTCGCCCCGAATCCGGCGAGCGCAGCCGCCGGACCGACGACGACGGATGGGCTCATCGCCGACCTCACCTTCGAGGGCGGAACGACGAGCTTCACGGGCGGAGGCGCCACCGCGACCACCCAAGGCACGGCCACCCTCGTCAGCGGGCCGACCGGCAACGCCGCCCAGCTGGGCAGCGCGTTCTGGCTGAACGTCACGAAGTCCGACGGCTCGCCCCTGCTGGCCGGGCTCGACGACGTCACGATCTCGTACGACAGCAGGCCGAACGCGGCGAGCAACACCGGCTGGACGGTCTTCGCGGCGCGCAGCACCGCGACCCAGACGTACGCGCAGGAGCACTATCTCGGCTACCTCGACAAGACGACGGGCATCACCGTCGAGCGCTACGACAACTCCGGCAGCCGCGTCACGACCGGCAACCTCGCCTACACGGCGACGAACACCGCGTGGAAGCACGTCGACCTCGTGATCTCGGGCGCCACCGCCCGACTGTTCGTCGACCAGAAGCTCGTCTCCACGAACACGACGGGCAAGACCCTGTCGACGATCCTGAGCTCCACGGGGGGCGTGCTGCAGCTGGGCAAGGCGAACTGGGGGACCGGCGAGTACTTCTCCGGCCTCCTCGACAACGTCCGCGTCTACAACCGGGCGCTCACGCCCGCCGAACTGGGCGTGGGGACCGTGGCCAGCGACCCGGCCGCGGCCCTCAGCATCCCGTCCCGCATCACCGGCGACCTCCCCTCGTCGGTGCTCGGCAGCGCCGTCACCTGGACCGCGAGCGGCCCCGGCGCCGCGCTCGTCGCGACCGACGGAAAAGTGACGCGCCCCTCGTCCGGACCCGTCGCGGTCTCGCTCACGGCGACGATCGCGGGTGTCGCCACGCCGATCACCGGCGCGGCGCAGATCCTCGACGCCGGCGGCGACGTCGCGACGTACGTCAAGACGGTCACCACGACGGCGGGCGTGAAGGACGACCCGCTGGCGTACAACGACGACCGCCGTTCGGACGCGCTGTTCGTCTCGGCCCGCCCCGCGGGCGCCTCGGCCTGGGAGCCGCTGAACCGCTCGCAGGCCATCCTCTACGTCACCTGGAACGGCACACAGGCCGCCAACCCCAACGCGCAGATGGGCTCGCCGTCGCTCGTGCGCTTCGCCGACGGGACGCTCGGCGCGGTGGCCGCGCAGAACAACGCGACCGACTCGGTGTACGTGTGGGATGCCGCGGACGGGGCGACCTTCCGCAACCAGCGCACCGTCAAGGTGTCGTCGGACGGGTCGATCGTCAAGGACCCGCGCATCGTCTTCGACGGCGCGACGCAGAAGTACAAGGCGTTCTGGACCGACGAGCTGACCGGCGAGGGACGCGTGGCCCAGCTCGACGGCCTCACCGGCAGCAGCACGCCGACCGCGGCGACGAAGGCCGACGTGACGGCGCTCGGCGTCGCCGGTGCCGGCCTCCCCGGCTTCGCCGCGCAGGCGCAGGCGCGCTCATTCGCGCTGTCGAAGGCCGAGTTCGGCGTCTTCTACAAGAACTACGTCGACCTGCAGAACACCGGCGTCGCGGCGCTCGCAGACGTGTCCGTCGAGCACGGGCAGTCGGTGGATGCCGCAGACCTGCCCGCGAAGGCGACGCTCGCCTACAACGACGGCTCGACGAAGAACCTGCCGATCGCGTGGGACGAGGAGGACCTCGCCGCGATCGACACGAGCAAGCCGGGCACCTACGAGGTGTCGGGTCTCGTGCAGCAGACCGCCGAGGAGATGGTCAACGACGCGCGCGCCGATCCCGACCTCTTCTTCAACGAGGACGACGGCTACTGGTACCTGACCGGCTCGCACTACGCGATCCCGTCGACGGCACCGACGAGCCAGCTGATCGACGCCTACTCGTACCGCAAGATCGGCCTGAAGCGCGCGAAGACGATTGCGGGCCTCAAGGACGCCCCCGAGCAGATCGTCATCGATCCGGACGGCGGCACCCCGGGCAAGCTGGCGCAGTACCCGAACACCTTCTACGGGTGGGGCGGCTACATCTGGGCGCAGGAGTTCCACAAGATCAACGGCCAGTGGTGGATCGTCGCCGGCATGAACAAGGGCTACGCGCCGACGGGCGGCTGGTGCGACAACACCGTGCTCATCCCGTACGTGGGCACCGAGGAGTCGCTGCGCGCCGGCGGTCTCGTGAACCAGGAGAACTGGGGCGAGCCGACGATCCTCGAGGGCGCCGCGTTCGACGTGTCGTACCTCGAGCGCCAGGAGAACGGCGCGACCCAGGGCTACTGGGTCATGCCGAACGGAGCCAAGCTGTACATCGGCAAGGCGAAGATGGGCGCGAAGGGCACCGTGCCGCTGATCGACGGCGCCCTGAGCCAGGTGTACGCGCTCAGCCAGCCGTGGGAGTACGGCAAGCAGGCGCCCACACCGTCGGACACCACCGAGGGCGCCGACCAGGGCATCGTCGAGGCGCCGTTCATGATCACGTACGGCGACTACGTCTACCTCACGTACTCCGGCGGCACGGTCGACAAGTTCTACGACCTCGGCATGCTGCGCGCGCCGAAGGACGCCGACCTGACGAACCCGGCCAATTGGACCCAGGTGCCGTCGCCGGTGCTCACCACGAACGACACCTTCCAGGGCCGGATCGGCGGGACGGGCCAGGCGGGCACGGGCCACAACTCGTTCGCGATCGACGAATCGGGCAACCTCGTGCTCGCCTACCATGCGCGTCCGTACCCCGAGCTGCACACCGGCAGCGCCGCGGGCGGCCTGTTCGACCCCGACCGCAACACGTGGTTCAAGGCGGTCAACGTGCGCGCCAACGGCATGCTCGACCTGTCGCTGTCGAGCTCGCAGGAGGTCGCCCCGGCGAACCGGACGGTCGCCGTGCGCGTCGTCGTCGCCGCGGCACCCGCCGGCGTCGAGGCGACCGCCACGACGCGCTGCGTCGCGGGCAAGGTCACGATCGTCGCGACGCTCACCAACAAGGCCGCGACCCCGGCCTCCGGCGCGGTCGTCACGTCATACGGAACAGCGACGTTCGCCGACCTCGCGGCCGGGAAGTCGACCTCGAAGACCTTCAGCACGAAGGCGGCATCCGTGGCATCCGGAACCGTTTCGGTGACCATCGCCGGCGTCTCCGCACCGGTGACGGCGACCTATCCCACGACGACATGCGGCTGATCGACCGGGCCATCCCAGACCACACAGAAGGAGAGATGCAGTGAATCGAACGGACAGAGCCGTGCGTCCCGCACGGCGGGCGCAGAGAGCGAAGGTGCTCTCCGGCGCGCTCGGCGTCGCGCTGGTGGCAGGAACGATCGGGGTGACGGCGCCGGCGACGGCCGCCGAGCCGGCCTCGCTGCTGGCCTCGTACGACTTCTCCGAGTCGAGCGGCACGGTGCTGCACGACATCTCCGGCGCCGGCCGTGACGCCACCGTCGCCGGCGGTGCGGCGTGGCGCGGCGGCTACATGCAGTTCAACGGGGCGAACCACGTCCAGCTGCCGAACAACCTCCTCGCAGGGCAGAGCGCGGCGACGATCGTCATCGAGACCAGCCCCACGGCGCTGTCCGGCAACAAGTTCCTGTGGAACATCGGCGGATCGGGCGACTCGTCGACGGGCCAGTTCTTCATCCAGCCCGTCGCGCCGCGCGTCGCGATCTCCAAGACCAACTGGTCGGGCGAGCAGTCCGTCACCTCGACGACGAAGCTCGTCGAGGGCAAGTGGCAGTCGGTCGCCGCGACCATCTCCAAGAACGCCGGCGCGACGACGTCGACGCTCAAGCTGTACATCGACGGGGCGCTGGTCGCCCAGAAGGCCGACTCGACCGTCAGCCTGAGCGATATCACGACGCACACGATGAACTTCATCGGCCGCAGCGCATACGCCGGCGACACCCTCTACCAGGGCGGCGTCTCGACCTTCCGGGTCTACAGCGAGGCGCTGTCGGCCACGGACATCGCGGCCGCATCGGCGACGGATGCCGCGGCATCGGCTTCCGAGACGGTGAACGCGATCGACCTCGCCGCCGCCAACGCTGCGCAGAACCTCGCGCAGGTCCAGACGGACCTCGCGCTGCCGACGACCGGCGGGGTCACGTGGACGTCGTCGCCGGCAGGGATCGTGGCCGCCAACGGCCAGGTCACGCGGCCCGCGGCGGACACCGCGGTCACCCTCACCGCCACCGCGACGGTGCGCGGGCAGAGCGCGACCAAGAACTTCTCGGTCACAGTGCTGAAGGCCCCGACGGCTGCCGAGCAGGCGGCCCTTGCCGCCGAGTCGCTCCTGCTGCCGTCCGTGCTCGAGAAGGGCTACGTGCTGCCGACGACGGCGCTCGGCCTGCCGGTCGTCTGGTCGCACGTGTCCGGCGCCGGATCGATCGCGGGCGGAGCCATCGCCACGGCACCCGCGACGGGGCTCGGCGCGGCGAAGCTGCAGGCCGTCGTCGGTGCCGGCGCGGACGCCGCCACGACGCAGATCGACGTGCGCATCGCCGAGGCGGGCGCTTCGCGTCTCGCGGCCTACACGACGTCGAAGAACACGCGGGGCGGCGACGACCCCGAGCTCACGCGCACGGGGCACCTCGCTCTGAGCACGGACGGTGTCACGTACACCGCGCTCAACTCGGGCGCCGGCATCGTGTTCCCCAAGGTCAGCAACATGACCGAGACGAACAACGGCACCAAGCGCTACCTCGCCCAGCCTTACGCGTTCCGGCTCAAGGGCGACGAGGGCTTCGGCCTCATCGCGCGCCGCACGGACGCCGCGGGCGCGGCAGACGCCGCCGGCGCGGTCGTCTTCCGGTCGCCCGACCTCGTGAACTGGACCGAGGTGGGCTACCTCGCCCTTCCGGGCCAGGGCACCGCGGGTGCCGTCTCGGCGGAGTGGGACTCGCGTGTCGACGCGTACCGCATCGTGTGGACCAGTGCCGCCGGTTCGGCGCTGACCGGGACCACACCCGACTTCGCATCGGTGGGTTCGGTCAAGAGCGGGCAGCAGCCCACCGGCCGCACCGGCAGCATCGGTGTGACCTACGCCGACACGGCAACCATCGTTCCGCTCACGGCGGCCGAGGCGCGCTCGGCCGACCAGCTGCTCGGCCGCGTCCGCAACACGGGTGTCCAAGCGCCGAAGGACGTGACGATCGCAACCGGCGGCACGGTCACGCTGCCCGAGAAGGTGACGGCCGATTACTCCGACGGCGGCACCCACGACTTCCGGGTCGATTGGGACACCTCGGCTGTCGACACCGCGACCCCCGGCGAGTACACCGTGACGGGGACGTTGAAGGCCACCGACTCGATCTTCCCGCTGATCTCGCGCCGCGCCGACCCGCACATGCTGCGCTACACGCTGCCGAACGGCGACAAGACGTGGCTGTTCATCTCGACCGACGACAACGGCCAGGATGAGTTCTTCATCCGACAGTCCGACACGATCGCCGGCATCGCGACGGCGGCCGACAACCGGATCCTCGGTCTCGGCCTCTCCGGCACGGCGCCGGTCGGGTCGCAGCTGTGGGCCCCGGAGTTGCACATCGTCGGCGGGGACCTTTACATCCTGTTCGCGGCGAACCCGAACAACGTCAACGCGTGGAACGGCGTGCAGTCGTTCACGATGCGGCTCAAGCCGGGCGGCAACCCGATCGTGCGCGCCGACTGGGAGGCGCCGCAGCGCGTCCTCGACGCGAGCGGTCAGCCGCTCACGACGTACGGCGCCGGCATCACGCTGGACATGACGCACTTCGAGGACAACGGCACCGACTACGTCGTGTGGTCCGAGCGCGCGATCACCCCGGCGACCGGCCCGGCCGTGCTGAAGATCTCGAAGGTCACGCCGTCCAAGACGGGCAGCTGGCAGCTCTCCGGAAACCGCTCGACCATCGCGTTCCCGGATCGCGGCTGGTCGGACAACACTACGGAGGTCGTCGAGGGTCCGTTCATCATCCAGCGCGACGGCAAGATCATGATCACGTTCTCGGGCTCGGGAGTCGACCAGACCTACGCGGTGGGCCTTGCCACCGCGGCATCCGGTGCCGACCTGCTCGACGCGAAGACGTGGCAGGTGCGCGACTACCCGATCTGGCACTACGAGGGCCCCATCACCAACAACTGGGGGCCGGGTCACAACTCGTACACGTACGACGACGACGGCAATCTGCTCAACGTGTTCCACGCGAAGCTCACCTCGGGCGGCACCCGCGACGCGGGGGTGCGGATGGTGTACTTCCGTCAGGACGGCAGCCCGATCCTGGACATGACGGATGCCGAGTGGCTCGCCGCCGCGAACCGCACCGTCAGCACGACCGTCACCGTCGAGGCGCCCGCGGCGCCGACGTTCGAGGTGACCGCCCTCAGCCGTTGTGCCGCTGGCAAGGTGACCCTGGTCGCGACGCTCGCCAACACGGGTGACGCGCCGGTCGACGTGCTGGTGCAGTCGTCGTTCGGAAGCAGCCAGAGCAACGGCCTCGCCGCCGGCAAGACCAAGTCCGTCACGTTCACCACGCGTGCGGTGAGCATCGAGGCGGGCTCGCTGACGGCCAAGGTCACCAGCTCCGTGAACGGCCAGCCCGTCACGAAGACCTACACGGCGGAGTACTCGGCGCGCAGCTGCGGCTGATCCCGATCGGAAAGGGTGCGCGTCCGGCGAGATTGCCTCGCCGGGCGTGCACCCTTTTTCGTCGTCGGAATGGACCCCGCCGTGGGGCCTCTGGATTTCCCGCGGCGACCGTGGTTACACTCGGCTCATCGCCGCCCCTCAGCTGGCTGTTCGCGCATTTCGAGAAGGCGCAATCCATTCGGCGGCGCTTCGGGTGAATGCACTCTTCGGCGTGCCTTCTTTGATTCCGTCGCTTGAGATCGGGGCCTCAAATGAGCGCGAATGAATCCAATCTGTCCGACCCTCAATACGGGTACGACCTCGTCGTCGCGACGACGCAGAAGAGCATGAATGTCGCGCTCAAGGCGTATTTGGACGGGCTCGGCGGCCCACTCGTCGTGGCCTGCTATGTCTACGACAACGACAACAATCTGGTGCCGATCTCGTACGAGCAGCTCAAGGCCGACGCGAAAGGATCCGATCCCTTCTCGGTCCCGGGCGGCAGCGACCCGAAGACGGACCAGGACCTGTTGAACCTGGCTGCGGCCAACTTCGCGGGGGGCTTCCGCGCGAAGGCCGGGCTTCCCCAGATGCCGCCGCTGAAGCTGCCCCCCGTGGTGACCCTCGGGAACGGTCCTACCGCGCCCGTCACCTTCAACCTGCTCTGCAGTGAATTCGACATTGCGGGATTCAACTACGGGCCGCGCGGGTCGTCGAAATGGATCAACGCCGCGCAGCCGGCCGACGACCCCTGGTATTTCGTCTCCCAGGTGCAGCTGAACAACGACGTCATCGATCCTCACTCGCCGGTGCCGCCGGCGGTTCAGCAGAAGATCCAGGAGCTCATCGACAGCGTCGGCGCCGGCGCCTTCTCAATCGAGAAGGTGTTCCTGGACCTGTCCACGGCGATGCTGCTCTCGGCCCCCACGATCGCCGGGATCTCGTCGAAGGACTGGCCGGTCTGGGCGCTCCTGTCCAGCGTCTTCCTCGACGCCTACATCGGTGAGCTCCGGAAGACGGGGCATCCGGTTCTCGGCTACTCCTGCACCGTCGACAAGCCCAAGCCCGGGACGCTTCCCATCCGCATGCTGGTGCACGAGTGCTGTGCGCTGGTCGATTCCTCCGGAGTCCCCGTGGTGGACCCCACGAAGGCCCAGCAGGATGCGACGACCTTCAACTACCTGTGCACGACCAGCACCACGAAGCCGGTCGCCCATGCGTTCCGCTGGAACTGGCTGGAGTCCACCGAGACGGGCACCTGGGCCGGCATCCAGTCCGTCCGTCGCGACGTCTTCATCGCGTATCTGCAGTCGGTGTTCAACGACCTGGTCGCCCCGATCTCCTTCACGCCGGCCGTCTCGTGGAGCCAGCCTCAGTCCAACGGCTACGTCTCGCTGAACATCGGCATTCCCGCCGGGGGTGGAGCGCAATTCGCCGCGAAGCCCGTCAACGGCAAGATCACGGGTCCGACGCAGATCCTGAGTCTGGAATTCGACAAGCCTGCGACCGGCTCCATCTCGCCCGCGGGGGTGGGGTATTGGGGGGATTGGTTCTCGTACACCTTGAACTACAAGCTGACGGGTGACGTCTCGGCATTGGTGCAAGGCGATGCTCCGTGCGTCAGGCTGCGGCTCCGCGCCACCTTCTATGAGGAATTCCGGCACACCGAGGCCTGGATCGCCCCGTACCACGACCTTCCGGGCGCCAACTACATCGACTACCTGGTCGAGGTGCTCTTCCAGATCAGCGTGACCGACGACGGAAAACTCGTCGTCAACAATGCGAAGCCGTCCGTGACCGATTCATCGACGCCATGGTACTTCTACAAAGAGGGAATCTACGGGCTGTCGAAGGAATACGAGCAGTACATCCTGGCGCGAGTGAACCCCGTCCACACGCAGATCAAAGCGCTTGTCAACGGCACATTCACCGACATCGCGGCGAAGCTGCAGGGAATCCTGAACAACACGCAGAGCTGGGTGTTCCCGGGCTCCGAGACTTACGCCTTCGGCAAAGTGGCGTTCTCCGACTATCTGGACTTCATCACCCACACGACCTTCATCGGCGCCCGCTGACGGGCGCGAGATCCATCCGTCTCGGCGAGCAAGCGCAGGAGAGCCACATGACCACCTACACCGTCGAATCGTGCTCGGAGCTGATGCAGAACTATCTGCAGGCCGACGCGATCTCCCCCCGAGAGCAAGTTCGAGGCGCTGTGCACCACGACCGGCTCCGCCCTGCTGTTCTCGGTGGGCGCCGCGGATGGCCGCCCCGCCTTCTATCTGACGGCGGAATCGCCGCAGGATCAGTACGGCTGGAGGCGCTCCGACCTCAGCGGCGCATTGGTCCGCCGTGACTTCCCGAAGGGCGCGGACGTCACCAACTTCTCCGTCGCGCAGACCACCCACGGCGGTTCCGCCGGCTCGCTGCGGCTCGCGATGGTGGTCCGCGACGGCGCCGCCGATCACCTCTACCTGAGTCTGGACAATTCCGACCACGACACCACGTGGTCGAAGTCGCCGAACTGGACGGCGTGTCCGTTCGATGCCGGCGACGGTGATCTGTCGGCGGGGGCGTCGACGCTGAAGATCGTCGACGTCTTCCTCAGCGAGGCGAGCGACAACGACTACATCGTGGTCGACGTGGTACGCAACCCGCAGAGCCCCGTCGCCCTGGTGTCGCGCTACTTCATCGACGTCACCGATCCCGCTCACCCCACCTGGAATCCCCACGACCTTCCCTTCGACATCGAGGTGTCGAAGTACTCCACGTGCCTCGGTCGTCCAGACCCGAACACTCCGACGGAGCGCAAGTACCCGGTCGACGGCCTGTACACCAGCGGCAGCATCAGCGGGGAGTCCCAGTTCATCTACCGGCCGCTGTACGACGTCTTCGACCCGAGCGCGCCGACCGCGGTGCGCCGCCTGCGTCTGGCCGACGGCGACGACCGCATACCGTCCGCGATCGCAGCGTGCCGCAAGCCCGATGACACGTCCGATCTCTTCGCCACCGCCGACGGGACGCTGTACTACTTCGCGAGCGACAACCAGAAGGACGGTGCGACGGCGGTCGCGCTCCTGAAGAGCCCGTTCTTCGTCGGAGTGACGCGCTTGTTCGCGTCCGTGGCGAACGACGTCGTGACGGTGTGGGGCCTGAACGCCGCCAATCAGGTGTTCCAGCTGCGCTGCCCGGCGAGCGAGGTGCGGACGCAGGCATCCTGGACGGTTCCGGTGCCCGTCATGAGCGCAGTGGACAGCGTCGCCCCCTTCGTCAATCGCAGCAGCGATGCGCTGACCTTCTTCGCGCACGCCGGAGCGAATCAGCTGAAGATCGCCGTGAAGTCTCCCGGTCCCGTCGGAACATGGATGCTGCGCGACGTCGTCCTGCCGCCCATCTCGTCGACGCAGCCGGCCGCTTCCTTCAGCTCGTACACCACGCGGATCCAGGTCACGGATGCGGCAGGACGCCCCACCGCCCGAGTCGCCGTGAGCCTCGCGACGCAGAACCAGGCGGTGACCTCCGCGTACATCAACCACCTGTACTACGTGCTCGGTCAGGCGCCCGTCGAGGTGGAGACCGACGCCAACGGGACGATCACGATCGTCGAGTCGGTGTCCCGACTCGACGCCACGCGGTTCACCGCATCGGTCGTCGGCGGCTCGGATCTTCAGGTGAACCCCATGCAGGATTCGCCCACCGTCAACACCAAGCTGCGCACGCTGAATACGCAGTCAGGGCTCGGTGAGGCCGTGATCCACTACCAGGACCCCGCGAAGAATCCGCCCAAGAAGCTCGTGAAGAGCACCGCCGACCCCTCCGACGTCGCCGCCGCGGCGACGAACGTGGAGAGTCTCTGGCAGGCCCACGACGCGCTGCACAACCCCTCCGCGGTGAGCGCGGAACCGCTGGAGGCGCCGGACCTGTCCGCGTATCGCCGGTTCGTGGGGGATCAGACGCCCATCCCCGTCGACGCCGGCGACCTGTTCATGATGCTCGACGCTAACGCGCAGCAGCGCGCGGCGCTGGCGCTCGCCGATCCGGCTGCCGCGGCCGAGAGCGGCCTGGGCGAGTCGGGCTGGGACGCCTTCGTGGACTGGTTCCTCAATCTCGGCAAGAAGGTGTGGCGGTTCATCGTCCGCATCGGCGAGGCCATCTACGAGGCGGTGCTCGATGTGGTCGAGAAGGTGTACGCCGCGTTCAAATACGTGTTCGACAAGATCGTCGAGGTGATCGAGGACGTCATCGACTTCGTCAAGTTCCTCTTCGACGTCGAGGACATGAAGCGGACGAAGGACGTCTTCAAGAACGTCCTCAAGCTCTTCCTCTATGAGCAGGTCGAGCAGATCGAGGTCGTCAAGGGCACGTTCGACGTCGCCGCGAACGCCGCGATCAAGGCCATCGACGACTGGGCGGGAATCGGCGGTTTCGACTGGGTGGACCACACCAAAGACAGCAAGCTCCCCGATCCATCGGCATCCGCGTTCGGCAAGACCGCGCCGGAGACGCTCCTGTCCCACCACTACCAGGGCAATGCGTCTCGCGCGGATTACAACCCGTCGGGATCGACCCCTCCGGCCCCGTCGACCGTGCTGGAGGCGCTGGAGCTCGCCTCGGAGGAACAGACCGCAGCGCTCAAGAAGGCGCTCGACCAGCTCACGAAGCTCGTCCAGGAGGGCGAGGCGCTGGGTGCGCTCAAGATCCTCACGGAGCTGGTGGGCATCGTGGGCTCGCTCGCGCTCACGAGCTCCAAGATCGTGATCGACGCCCTGTTCGACGTTATCCACATCATGGCCAAGGCTGCGCTCGATCTGATCGACTACCCCATCCACATCCCGGTCGTCTCCGACATCCTGAACGCCTTCGGCATCCCCGACTTCTCGTTCCTCGACATCCTCTGCTGGATCGTCGCCGTGCCGGTGACCATCGTCTACAAGATCGCGATGACCGTCGCCGGTCGGGGAGAGACCTCGCCGTTCCCCGACAGCCCGGAGACGACGTTCCTGATCACGGTTTCGGATTTCGCCCTGCTCGAGCGCGCGTTCGGAGTGTCGACCGAGCGTGCCGCGCTCCGCGAGGCTTCCCTCGTGCAGGCCGGCGGCTCACCGGTCACGCTAACGCACAACCAGAAGAAGGGCGTCTCGTTCCTGCTGCATGCTGCCGCCGCGTTGGGGGGCGCCGGCTCGGCCTTCATCGACTTCGGCGAGGCCGTGACCCCGAGCAAGCTGGTCTCGAGCAAGCTGGCCGTTGCGGGCGGGGCAAGCGCGCTGCTGGGCGGCGGATCCCGTGCCCTGGCCAACTACCTCGTGCCGCGGTGCCCGGTCAAGGACGGCCGCCTGCTCGTCTTCAACGTCGCCGTCACCATCCCGTTCCTGCTGAACAAGTTCTTCTGGTCCACGCACGACTACTGGCGGCCCCCTCTCGAACTCGTCGAGGACCCGCGCAAGTGGGGAGCGCGCTGCGACGCCTTCTTGGCGCTGTGCTCGATGGCCGGCTCGATCTGGCACATCGTCGAGCTCGCGTCCGAGGAGGAGGGCTGGGATCGCTCGTCCGCCATCCTCGACGAGATCAGCATGCTCTTCTCGTGCTGTGCCCGGATCGGCTACGCCGCGCTGACCAGCGGGTGGATCGAGGATCCCGACACCGAGTTCTGGGTCGACGTCGGCATGACGGTCGCCAACGGCGGCTTCTCCGCGTTCCAGCTCGCCGAGGCCGGAGTGGAACTCATCAGCCCCTGGGAGTAGGAGCGTCGGGTCGGTTGTATTCAGGCCTGAGGCGGCCTATCTGAGACTTCGGCACTGCCGCCTCAGGGAAATAAGGCATCCGCCCGATGGGGGAGGGATGCCTTAGGGAGGAATCTCACTCAGGTCAAACCACCTGAGGAGACACCATGTACGCCAGTGAGGACATGTTCCCCCACCTTCGCCAGGCCGCCGAGGAGCGCCTGCTCCGCGAGCTCGAGTACCGCCGGCGCGCCATCGAGGACGCTGAGACCGCGACGACCGGTGCTCGCGGCCTGCGGCTTCGCACCCGGCGGTTCCGTCGCCTGCTGCACCTCTCGCCGAGGCAGATCTCGCACGTGTGATGGCCTCGCTCGCGGGCCCGCTTCTCGTCCCGCCCGCGCCTCGATCGGCCGTGTCCGATGTCGGAGGTCGGTGGGACGATGAATACATGCGAGCGACGGTCAGCCCATCGCTGGTCGGCCGCGAGGCCGACCTCGATGCGCTCCACGACGCCTACGCCGACAGCATCGCCGGATCGACCCGGTCGGTGCTGATCGGCGGGGAGGCGGGCATCGGCAAGACGCGCCTCGTGGGCGAGTTCCTGCGGTCCCTGCCCGACGAGGCGATCGTGCTGCGCGGGCAGTCCGTCGACTTCGATCGCGACGCGCCTCCCTATGCTCCGATCCTCTCGGCGCTCCGGTCGCTCGCCCAGGAAGTGGGTGAAGAAGCGCTGTTCGACGCCTCGGGCCCGGCGCGGGATGCCCTCGCGCTGCTGCTCCCCGAGCTCACCGCCGGCACGCCGATCGACGATCCCCCCGTGCGGGGCGGGGCCGACCGTCTCTACGACGCGGTGGCCGAGGTGCTCGAGAACGTCGCCGCCGTTCGGCCGGTCGTGCTCGTGATCGAAGACCTCCACTGGGTCGACCCGCAGAGCTTGGGGCTCCTGCGCTTCCTGATCAGGGTCATCGAAGGCGCGCGGCTGCTCATCGTGCTCACCTTCCGCAGCGACGAGCTCAAGCGCGGAAGCGGCCTGCGGGCACTGCTGCCCGAGCTCGATCGCAACCGGCGGGTCGTGCGGGTCGAGCTCGCCCGCCTCGACCGTCGGCAGGTGCGCGAGATGGCCACCGCGATCCTCAACCACCCGCCCGACGAAGACGAGCTGGCGCAGGTGTTCGAGCGCACCGAGGGCGTGCCGTTCTTCGTGGAGGAGCTGGTCTGCTGCAGCGGAGTGGGCAGCATCGACAGCTTCCCGGACACCCTCCGCGACATCCTGCTGGCACGCTACGACCAGCTCACCGAATCGTCCCAGCGGATGCTGCGCCTGATCGCTGCCGGCGGCGTGCGCGTCGAGCACGAGCTGCTCGTCGCCGTGTGCGACGACTCGCTCGAAGATATCGACCTCGCGGCCAGCGAGGCGATCGCGGCGAGCGTGCTCGTGGTCGACGGCACCGCCTACGCCTTCCGGCACGCGCTTGTGCGGGAGGCGATCCACGATCAGCTGCTCCCCGGTGAGCGGGTGCGATTCCACACGCGGTACGCACAGTCGCTCGCCGCTCAGTCCGGTGCGAACGGTGTGGATGCAACGGCCATCTCGTATCACTGGATGGCGGCGCACAACACCCGTGAGGCCTTCATCGCGTCGATCGCCGCGTACCAGCAGGCGCGAGCCTCCTTCGCCTTCGCGACCGCCGCGACGATGGGTGAGCGGTCCATCGAGCTGTGGGAGCAGGTGCCCGACGCCGCCGAACTCGCCGGTCGCACGAAGGTGGAGCTGCTGAGCGAGACGTCGTATGTGCTGCGGAATGCGGGGGAGAGCGAGCGGGCGATCGCGCTGATCGACGAGGCGATCTCGCTGTGCGACCCGGCCGACGCCGCCACTTTCGCGCTTCTGCTCCGCAACAAGGCGTCGTATCTGGCCAACATCGGCCTGCCTGGTTCGATCGAGCTGCTGCGCGAGGCGCTCGTCGTGCTCGAGGGGCAGCCGCGCAGCGTGCTGCGCGCCAATGTGCTGGGCGAGCTGGCGGCTCGCCTCATGATCTTCGCCCGCTTCGACGAGGCCATCGAGATGGCCGATGGGGCCTTCGCCGAGGCGACGGCGGTCGACAACCGGCCGCGCAGGTCGGTGGCTTCCAATATCCGGGGCTTCTCCCGATTGGCGGGTGGCGACATCGCCGCCGGGCTCGCCGACCTCGCGCTGGCGGGTGAGCTTGCCGTGGGCAACGACTCTGCGCGGCTGCGGTACTGGGTCAACCAGTCCGACGCACTGAACCTGCTCGGCCGCTACGAGGAGGCCGTGCACACCGCAGAGGAAGGCGCCGAGCGGGCACGGCAGCGCGGTGTCGAACGCACCTCGGGCGCGATCCTGCAGTCCAACGTCATCAGCCCGCTCTACGCCCTCGGGCAGACCGACCGGGCCGGCGAGATGCTCGACCGCGCCCTCGAACTCGACGCCCCGATCGGCTTCAGCGCGCCGCTCCGACGTCTCAAGGTGCAGGCGGTGCTGTGGTCCGGCGACCATGCCCTCGCGGAGCGGCTGTTCCGCGGCTGGCAGGGTTCACTCCGGCAGCAGAGCCGACTGGATGTGCAGGCCGAGCTCGGTCTCGCCCTTGTGAGCGGCCAGCTCGCGTTCGCCCGGGGTGAGATCCAAGAGGCGTGGCGCGAGGTCAGCGTGCTGATCGATCCGCAGCGTCGCTCGTTCCCCGCCTATGACCTCCCCCTGATCGCGTTCGCGGCACGCGTGCTCGGTGCCGCGCGGGTGACCGGCATGACGCTGTCCGGCCATGACCAAGAGCCCCGCTCGACCGACGAACTCGAACTCGAGGTGCGCTCAGCGCTCGCGATGGCGGCCGTGTGGCCGACGGCGCCCGCATATGCGGCGATCATCGACGCCGAACTGGCGGGTCCCCGCGGCACGGGCACCGATCCCGTGCTCTGGCAGGGGGCAGTGGATGCCGCGCGCGACGGCATCGCCCCGGCTCAGCTCGCTCCGTATGCGGCTTTCCGGCTCGCCGAGGCACTGGCGAACGCCGGCGATCGCGCCGGCGCACGCGCGGCGGCGCAGACGGCACGCACGTGGGCCGAGGCGATCGGCATGGGACTCATCGTCGACAGCGTGACGGAGCTCGAGCGTCGCGTCGGCGCGGTCGGCGGCGATCACCGCGATGCGCCGGGGGATGCGGCATCCCTCGACGCCCTCCTCACCGAGCGCGAGCGTCAGGTGCTCGACCTCGTGGCACGTGGGCTGAGCAACGGCCAGATCGCCGAGCAGCTCTTCATCAGCACCAAGACCGCGAGCGTTCACGTGTCGAACATCCTCCGCAAGACGGGCGCCACGACCCGCACGGAAGCGGCCTACCTGTCTGCCAACTCCGCGCGCTGACCGCCTTAGCCGCGTCGCCGCGGGCCGCCGGAAACTTAGGGCTGATGCCTCATGTGCGCAGGCCACCTCAGAGACGAGTCTCGGGGTTGTCAGAATCCCGCCATCGGAGGCTCATCATGGCCATCTTCCTGCTCATCGCCATCGCCGTTCTCGTACTCGTCGCATCCGTCGCGACGCTCGTCCAGGTCGCACGCGACGGCTACCGCGCGGTGCCGACCCGGCCCGGCATCCAGCGCGTCGACTGACGCTCGGGGTCATCAGCCCCAGACGCATGCTGGTTCGTGATCTGTCGGCGAGTCGAGCTGCGGGGTCCGGGTCGAGCCGCACGCCGCCTCGACCCGAGCCCCAGGCCTCGACTCGCGCCCACGGACTCGATCGTCGCGAGCCGCCTGCCGTGACGGTCGAGGGTACGGTGTGGATGAGAGCACGGAGAGGAGCGGCCATGTCAACGCCTCACGACAGGTCCTTCCCGCACCACATCCCCGCGCCGGACGAGCCCAGCGTGCCGGAGCTCGAGGAGGACGAGAACATCGCCCCTCGCCCTGAGGAGGAGATCGCCGACGTGCTGCGCGCAGAGCCCGATGTGGAGGACCACGCCCGTAAGCGCTGACCGTCGCTGACGGTGGCCATGGTAGAATGTTCGGACAAATGAGCGATTCCATGGCACAGGGCGCCGAGGCGGCGACGGACGGCGACATCAACTTCCGATCGCGGCGATGGGTGCGGCCGGAAGACCTCAATGCGAACGGCACGCTGTTCGGCGGGAGCCTGCTGCGCTGGATCGACGAGGAGGCGGCGATCTACGCCATCCTTCAGCTCGGCAACGCGCGCGCCGTCACGAAGTACATGTCGGAGATCGACTTCGTCAGCTCCGCGCGGCAGGGCGACCTCATCGAGCTGGGCATCCGGGCGACCGCGTTCGGCCGCACGTCGCTGACGATGCGCGCCGAGGTGCGCAACATGATCACCCGGGACCGCATCCTGACGATCGACCGGATCGTGTTCGTGAGCCTGGATGCCGAGGGCCGACCGCTTGCGCACGGCTACACCGAGATCACCTACAACCGCGACCGCATCCCGCTCGGCTGACAGCGTCCCGGCCGCGCCGGGCGCGGCTCACTCGGCGACGGGCCCGACGCCGTCGAGCTGCCACGCCGTGAGCTCGACGCCGGATCCCTCGACGACGTCCAGCTCGACCGGCCACGAACCCCGATCGTCGCCGGCGACCTGCGCGGCGAACAGCGTCCGTGCGACGAGGGCGCCCTGCGTCGAGTTCGCGTCCCATCCGATCGACGCGATGGCGTAGCCGCCCGCCGGGATCTCGATCGGCTGGGGTCCGGCATCCTGAGCCATGAATGAGCTGCCGCGCCCGATCTCGACATCGAGCTCGTGGCCGTTCTGATCGGCGAACGCGATGTCGGGGTAGCCCTCGACGACGCAGGGCGCGTCCGAGAAGTTCATGAGCCGGATGCCGAGCACCCGATGCCCCGTGGCCGCGTCCTGCGTGCCGAGCAGCAGCATCGCCTGCTCGGAAGTGCACCATGACGGATCGCGCCGGACGGTGGTCGGCGCGACCGTCGCGGGAGGCGTGCCCGGCGCGGCAGGGTCGGGTGCGGCGCCCTTGTCGGGCGTGAAGCCCTCCGCGATCGCCTGCTCCTGCACGATCGCGCGGCGGTTCGCCTCGGCGCCGGCGACACCGGCGACGAGGAGCAGCCCGAGCGCGGCGCCGGCGGCGACGATCCACGTGATCCTTCGCCGCGGCGCGGGCGCGGCGGCATCCCCCTCCCGGGAGCGGGAAGCGATGAGGGCCGGGATCCAGCCTTGCACGAGCCCCCAGTAGGCGCCGATGACGGCGAATTCGATCGTCGCCGTGCTGAGTCCCCGCCATCCGACGACCGGCACCGAGCTCAGCACCATGATGGCGTCGAGCGCCAGACCCGTGATCGCGCCGGCCGCGACGGTCGACAGCCACGCACCGGAGAAGATCGCGCCCGGCCTGGAGGCCAGCGTCGTGAACAGGAAGACGAGCGTCGCGACGGTCGCTGCGGCCAGAAGCAGGGTGAGGAACGACCACGGTGCCGGCCACGACCAGAACAGGGCGTTCGTGGGCGAGGGCACCAGGAGCCGGAGCACACGCCCCACGTAGACGTTCGACGCAGCCAGCACGTTCAGCAGACCGCTCGCGAGCCAGAGCACCCCTGCCGCAGCCGCCGCGATCCAGGTGGTCCGGGTGCGCGACTGCATCGTCCGACTCTAACGGCGGCCCCGGACGCGCGCGTGCCCGGCCCCGGACGCGGGCCTGCCCGGCTCTGAACGCGGGTCGCCCGGCCCTGAACGCGGGTCGCCCGGCCGGCACCCGGTCGTCCCCCTGAACGCGGGTCGTCCCGGCCGGGGAGTCGGCCATCCCCGGCCGGGACGTCTTCAGAGCACACGTGTCACGGAGCGCGATGCGCCTCGATCGTGCGCGAGGTGATCCCGGTGGCGAACTCCTTGCCCCCGACGGTGTGCGTCGCGGTGACGGAGAGCGGCCGGTCCGACACGATGTCGAGCACGCCGAACAGCAGGCCCGGCGTCGGCGGAGCGATGTCGCGCAGCGCTGTGCGGTCGTCGAAGGTCGCCTCGCCGGCCTGCAGCGTGATCGTCGCGAACCGCTTCGCGGGCTGCTTCTCGGGCTCGCGGCCGATCGGCTTGTCCTCGATCACGAGGATCGCGAACCGCTTCTCGATCTCGACCGGGCACGTGCCGGGGTTGTAGATCGTCACGGCCGTCGCGTACCGGCCGGGCAGGAACGGCCCGGGCTCGCGACCGTCCTTCGCGAAGCCCGCGACGAACTCGACCGAGTAGTGGTACTTGCACGCCGGCACGGTGACCCGCACGCGCTTCTGCGCGACGACCACGCCGTCGGCGACGACGTCGATCGTGCCGGTGAACACCTGGTCGCGATCACGGCAGTCCTTGATGCCGACCCACGTGACCTCGAACGTCAGCACGTGCTCCTCGTCACCGGGCAGCGGACCGTAGCTCGCGGGCGTGATCGATTCGACGAACGCCGCCGTGGCGCCCGTCGGCACGAGCGAGACCGACCCGATCGACGTCACCGCCGCAGCGATCAGTGTCGACAGCGTCGCCACGATGTCGCCCGGATTGACGCCGCTCGTGAGCGAGCCGCCCGTCGCGGCCGTGATGCGGGTCGCCTGGCCCGCGGCGCCCGCGGGCACCGACGGCGCGTAGTCGACCGAGAACGCGTTCGGGTCATCGTCGAGCCCGGCACCGAATCCGGTCGTGGTGCTCACGGCGACGACCGTGATCTTCGCACCGGTGAGGTCGGCGGTCGCGGTGGCCTCGGTGATGGCCGCGGCGAGCCCGCTCAGGGCCGTGGGGATCGGGTCGTGGCCCGGCGCATCGCCGAACCACACGAGGATGCGCCGCGCGTCGGTGCGCCAGCCGATGGCGGCATCCGTCGCGAGGCGGTGCATCGCGAAGAGCTGGCCCTCCGGCAGATCGGAGCCCTCGTTCGCGCTCCACGCCGAGATCGCGGCATCCACTGTCACGTGGTTCGTCGTGGGCGAGACCTGGTGCGCGAACGCATAGGAGTTGTGCAGACCGCCGTCGACGGGGAAGTCGCGGTAGTTGCCGACACCCCACGCGACGTCGAAGCCGGCGAGGGCGGGGTTGTTCAGGATGGCGCTCGCGCCGGCCTTCACCGCGGCGAGCACGGGGGTCATGCTCCCGGTCGTGTCGGCGAGGAGGTAGACGTCCGCCTTCGGCGGCGCGGACGACTTCGGCACAGTCACGGTGATCTTCTCGGTGACGCGTTCACAGCGGTTGAGCCGCCAGTCGTTCGTCGTCGGATCGATCGTGATGGGATCCTTGTGGGTCGGAGGCGCTTCGGGGGTCCCGGGGAAGTCGGGGACGAAGAGCTTTCCGCCGGGGAACATCCGCTCGAGCTCGGCGAGCGGACGTGTGACGCCCGATTCGGTCACGGTGATCTCCGCGACGGTGTTGGGCTTGTCCGGATCTGCCGCTGTGACGAGGCGCGCCAGCTCACCCGTGGGCAGGCGGGTCTCGGTCGCCGCGATCACGCGGGCCTTGGGCGTGCCGAGTTCGGCGGCGAGGTGCTTGACGACGTCATCGGGGACGTCACCGAGCGGGAAAGGACGAGGCATGACAGCTTCTTTCACTTTCGGGGTGCCGAACCGCCCCAGATCTCCGAGGCCCCCTCGCTATCAAGGAGCGCGATGCGCGGGTGGTGATACACGAGACCCGCGTATCAGGGCGGGTGCTTCCGCCTCTTATCCAGCAGCGGAATCCCCGCCCCGAACAAGGAGGACTGTGATGAACCTCGAGCAGACCGTCGACCACCTCGCCGATATCGTCGAGGGTCTCCTGCACGGGTCGGAGGAGTTCGTCTGCAGCCTGCAGTTCGCCGAGGCGGAGGCGCTCGCGGAAGTGCTCGACGCCGGGCACCGCACGAGGACCGCAGCCCGCCTGATGCACCGCTGGGCGCTGACAGAGCCCGATTGGGACGAAGACGTGGAGCACCTCGAGACGCTCCAGCACTGGCTCATGCTGTCGGTCGCGCCCGTCGGCGCGGACGCCTAGAACCCCGTGCCGTGCGCCTGGAACGGAGCCGCGATCCCCGTCTGCTCGCCGGCCTGCGCGAGCGCGGCCGACGGCGACTCTCCCGCCGCGAGGCGCTCGTGCATCGCACCGAGCACGTCGCACGCCACGTCGTCGGAGACGATGACGGGGGATGCCACGACGCAGCGCGTGCCCGCGTGCAGCCACGCCCGGGTCATCCCGATCGCCTCCTCGCCCCACCGCACCGACGACCGGCCCAGCTCGCACGCCGACAGCACGACGGTATGGGGGACTTGGGGGATGAGGTCGATGTCGTAGCCGAACAGGGCTCCGTCGGCGAGTTCGAGACCCGAGAACAGCGGGTTCTCCGCCGAGTGCCGGCCGTGCGCCGCGATGTGGAGGAGTCCGACGCGTGACGCGAGCCGCTCGGTCTGGTCGACGGTCGCCGTCGCGGGACTCAGGATCGTGGCGGAATCCCACGCGGTCGCGGCGCGGGCGATCTCCTCGATGCCGCGCGAGACGCGCGGGCCCGCGGCGAACCCGACCCCAGCGGTGCTGGCTCCTCCGCGGTCGGCGGCCCATTGACTCGCCGAGGTCGCGATCGTGAAGGGGCGACGCCGCATGGCGGGCAGCATCCCCCACGGGATTCCCCCCAGGATGCCGGGAACCGTGATCACCGCGCGCCGGGGGCCGATCGCGGGGAGCACGGGGTCGATGAGCGCCGCCGACAGCGCCCTGAGCCTCTCCTCGAGGGACTCGCGGACGACGCGGACGAGCGGGCCCGACGTGACCGACGCGCTGACATCGAGATCGGCGCGCAGCCCCGTGTACAGGGCGCTGAGCCGCTTCCACGCTCCGATCTCGACGACGTGGGAGTCGTCGTCCGTCACGGCCAGAGCCGTCAGGTCGACGCCGTCGAAGACGTAGGAGACGACCGCCGTCTCCGGTCCCAATGCGGAGCGCAGCTCATCGAGCGAGATGCGCGGCCGGGTTCCGGCGGCGCCGGTCGACGACCAATGCCGACGGCGGACGCGTTCGCTCAGCTCCGCCGCGCGAGGCATCGACAGCCAGTCGCCTGCTCCCGACTCGGAGCTGAGCATGCGCAGCTCGGCGAGGTCGGCTGCCAGCGCCCCATCGCGGGGCGGCCGCACGGGGATCGTCTGCTGGCTGAGCTGACGGGCGCGCTCCGACCAGTCGAACATGACGTCTGCTCGACCCGACCGGGCCGCCGAGCCGAGTCCGGCGAAGATGAGGCGTCTGCCGTGCATGACGAGAGAGGTCGCGAGATCGAGGCTGCCGAACGACCGCTGCCACTCGGCGAGCGCATCGAGCCCGCTCGCGGCGTGCCGCCTCGCGTCGGACTCGCGATGCTGTGCTGCCGAGCGCGCGGCGCGGACTTCGTGTGCGAGCAGGCGCACCGGGAGCGGGGCGTCCGGGGGAGTGCGGATCGCAGGCGAAGGCGCCGCCGGCGACCCGTCCGCGAGCCACAGCTCGCGCGTGAGGCGCAGCGCCGCCGCCTCGCTGCGCAGCTCCTTCGCCTCCAGCGCGCGGACGACGGGGTCGACCTGTCTCACCGCCGCCGGCGACACGCGGCGCCGCTGCCCGCCGGGCTCGTCGGACAGGAACAGCGAACGCAGCCGCACGGCGTCGGCGCGCAGCGCCCACCACTCGCTGCCGATCGCGCGGAAGGTGCGCGTCGCTGCGGCGGCGACGGTCGAGGCCCGCTCGGGGCTGTGCGTCAGGAGCGACCGTGCGAGATGGAACTGCGCTTCTCCCTTCGCTTTGCTCATCCGGTGGGCGCTGAAGACTCCGACGACCCTTTCGAGGCTCTGCTCCGCCTCGCGCACGAGTCCCGCATCGCGCAGCACTTCGGCGCGATCGAGGTCGCAGATCGCGGCGTTGACCGCTGACGCCGTCGCCAGCGCGCCCCGTGCCTCGCCCATCATCTCGAGGGCTGCGACGAGGTCGCCTTCGAGCAGCGCGATGTAACCCGCATTGTGCACGGCCATCGCACGCTCGATCTCACCACCCACCGTCTCGTACGCGCGCGCGGCCGCCTCGACATCTGCACGAGCCGTCGCCAGGTGACCGGCCTGGCTGTGGGCGACGCTGCGATTCACGAGCATCGGCGCGCGGTATTCGGCATCGTCGCCGATGCCCGCGATTCCTCGATCGAGGAACGCCACGGCGTCGTCGAGGTCGCCTCGCTCGAGGGCGAGGAGGCCGAGCTGGCCGTAGAGGATGGCCTTCGTGCCGTCCGACACCCCGGCGAGCTCGAGCGCCTCCCGACAGCGCCGGTCCGCGGCCTCCGGATCCCCCTGCCGGATCTCCAGCGCCGCGAGCGAGCCGGCGATCCGGGCCTGCAGATCGGCGTCGTCCGTTCGCTGCCCCGCGACCACCAGCACGCGACGCGCCGCGGCATTGCGGCCCGCGTTCAGGTGAGCGCGGCCCCGACGATGCAGCTCTGCCGCGGAAAGCCTCACCTACTCAGAATGGCGGGCTCTCACCGCATCCGCGACTGGTCCTGTGCCGTGAGCCGCTTCGCGACGACGTCTTTCGCCGTCTCGGGGGCCTCACCGCTCGCGATCTGGGCCGCGATCCGCCCCGCCACGACAGGGGCCGCGAACGACGTTCCGCTCCACACGCCGAATCCGCCTTGGTAGTCGTCGGGGTCGAGGGTCTCGCGGCGGCGCCCCTCCTCGTCGTCGCGCGTTCCGGATTGGAGGCCGCCCTCGAACGTGACGGGGAGCGTCGAGAGCACCGAGACGCCCGGCGCGTAGACCTCGACCCAGTCGCCGATGTTCGAGAACAGCGCGACCGAGCGGTCGGAGGGGTTGAGCGCACCGACCGACACGTGCCGGTTCGGATCGAGGGCCGGGATCGCTGCGGGAAAGGTCGGCCTGTCCGTCGCGTCGTTCCCCGCGGAGCAGACGACGACGCAGCCTCGATCCCGGATCTTGTCGAGCAGGCTCGCCATCTCCGAGACGGTGTCCGGGTCGTCCGGGGTCTCGTGGTAGTAGCTGAAGGAAAGGTTCAGCACGGAAACCTTCGACCCCTTCCGCTTCTGCTCCAGGGTCGTGTCGTCCATGAATTCGACGAGGCGGCCGAGGGCGCCGAGCAGGTCGTCCTCGAGGATGAGGCCCTCGCCGTCGGCGATGCGCACGGGCAGGATCATCGCGTCGGGGCATTCCTGCCGAACGATGCCCGCGATGAAGGTGCCGTGCCCCGCGGCGTGGTCGAAGATGCCCTCGAGCGGCTCTGCGAGTGACGGCTCGCTCTCGGGGTCGGTGTCGGAATCCGGATCGATGCCGATCGGGTTGCCGCCTGCCAGGAACGGCTGGATGATGCAGTCCTTCAGCCACGGGTGGTCGCCCCAGCCGGTATCGAAGATTGCGACGATGGGCACCACCTTGGGATTGCCGGGGATCGGCTCTTGCCCGAGGTAGGCCACGGGCTGGAGCCCGCCGAAGCCGGGTTGGGCGTAGCTGGCGATGGGGTTCGCCGTGAACGGGTTCGCTGTGAAGGGGTTGGCCGTGAACGGATTGGCCGTGAAGGGGTTGGCCGTGAACGGGTTCAGACCCAGGGAGTCGGTCGAGAGCACGTGGTTGAGGCCGATGCCGCGCCGACCCCAGTCCGTGCGCCGCACCTCCCGCACGAGAGCCCACGCGTCGGGGTCGGCGACGACACGCTCGCCGTCGTGGGCGAGGCGCAGCCGAGCGCGCACCGTCATGCTCGCGCCTCGTGACCGCACGGGCGGCCGCGACGCCGTCAGACCAGACTGCTCCGACGCGGCGACCTCGATCGTCGGAGCCGGGCGGACGATCTCGAGCGTCCAGCCCGCGCGCGCGGCCCACGTCGTGAGCTGCGCGAATGCGGCCTCGTCGATGAAGTTCCGATCGATCAGCAGCTCGTCGGTCACGTAGATCGTCGGGAAGACCGAGTTGGGCGGTTCGCCTGCGGGATCGAGCACGGAGAATCGTGGAATTCTCCGCCAGCGTGGCCTGTCGGTGGTGTGCTTGCTCGTATCGCTCACAATCGCTCCTCGCTCATCTCTCCAAGCCCATCTGTCGAAGTGCCCATGTCTGGCAATGCGCATCCTTCGAAGCTCCATCTCTCGATGCTCAGATTTCGAACTGCGGTGTCCTGAAGTCGTGCACGTCGCCGTCGGCACCGCGCACGACGATGCGCAGGTGGGAGACCCCGGGCGGGATCGATTCGAACGCGAATCGCCCATGCTCGCCCGCCTCTGCCGACCAGTCCCGATCTCCCTGCACCAGCCGGATCGCGAGGGCGGAGGCATCCACCCACCCGTCGACCCGTCGCGAGCCGTCTTCGGTGGCCGTCACATGCACGAGCACGTTGGTCTCGCCGTCGCTGAACTGCAGCGTCGCGGTGTCGCTCTCGCCGCGCACGGCGGCGGGCATCGACCCCTCGACGAGAGTCAGCAGCGCGTACTCCCGCGAGAGGTCTTCGACGGCGACCGCCGCGACCATGCGGTCGGCGAGGTCGGCCGGCACGGGGTCGGCGTCCTGCCACATCTCTCGCAGTCGCGCGAACAGCGCCCTATCGGCGCTGAAGTCGTCAGTGTCCATGATCATCTCCCATTCCGGCGCCCTCGAGTTCGGCGCGGAGCTTGGCGAGGCAGCGTTGGCGCGTGGGTCCGATCGATCCGACCGGCATCGCAAGATCCTCCGCGATGCGCGCATAGTCGGGTCGGTCGTCGAACGCGACGATCCGCAGCAGATGGCGGCATCGTTCGTCGAGCCGTCCCACCGCGGTCCACAGGCGCTGCCTCGCATCGTCATCGACCGCGGTCTGCTCCGCGGACTCGTGGACGGGAAGGTGCGGCTCGAGCGCCTCGGCCTCCGTCGCACTCGCGAGCCGGTGCGCCTTGCCGACGCGCCATGCCTCGCGGCGGGCGCACATCGTCAGCCAGCCCGACACCGCCTGCGGGTCGACGATCGACGAGTGCCGTCGCACGAGCGTCAGCCACGTCGTCTGCACGACGTCCTGCGCGAGAGCGGCATCGAGCCCGTACGAGCGCACGAGGTGCCAGAGCGCGGGGGTCATGAGACGCACGAGGTCGTCCATCGCACGGCTGTCGCCTTCCCGCCATCGCAGGAAGAGTTCGGCCGCGCGCTCCCATCGAGCGGGCTCGACGGAGTCGACGGATGCCGTGGCGTCCGCGTGCGTCATAGGGCCCATTGTGTCCACGCTGAGAAGAGAGCGATAGTGCCCGCCTGATACATCCCGGCTGTATCAGGCGCGGCGGAAGCGACTCTTACGAGGAGATGCGCGCTGTCCGAGGCGTGCCATGCGTGAGGAGCTCGAAATGGCCCGAAACATCCAAGGCTCGATTCCCGTCGCCGACATCGTGTCGGGCGAGGTCGTGCGCCGGGGACGACCCGTCCGCATCACGGGAGAGTTCGGCGACCGCGACGCGCACGCCGTGACGGTCAGCGGCGGCGGCAGCGCCGACGTGTCGTTCGAGGGCGACGCCCTCGTGGTCGACACGTCGCGGCTCTCGATCGGCGGGCACACGATCCGCGTCGACGGCGTCCCTGCGGAGGGGAAGGGCAAGGGGAGGCAGGATGCCTCCTTCGACGTCGTCGTCGTCGACACGCCCGCCGTGGTCGATGACGACCTCGCGGTGCTGCACGCGACCCGGATGCGCATCGGCGACCTCGAGATCGAGTCGCTGCCGATGGGAGCGGGGGCCGAAGGGGTGTTCCGTGACGTCTTCAAGGCGATCAGCCGTGACGGCGAGAAGGCCGTCACCCTCGCGTTCGATCAGATCGGCGAGCGCATCGACATCGACGAGGAGCTCGCCGCCCTCGCGAAGCGCAGGCAGGAGCGCTACGGCCGCGTCGAGCCCGCGCTGTTCGAGCGGCTCGAACATGGCGGCGACGTCGAGGTCGCGGTGTGGGCGTCGACGCGCGACGTCGATCTGCCGGAGCCCGAGAAGTCCGACCGGCGGGCGGCCGGCAAGGCCGGCCGCGCCGACGCGGCGAGGCGGAAGGAGTGGAATGCGCTCGGAGAGAAGCTCGCGGAGGTCTCGCGGCAGTTCGGGCTCGATCCGGAGCGCGTCGATCAGGCCGCACCCGTGGTCTACGGGCGCCTGCCGGCCGACGCCGTGCGCAAGCTCGCGGAGCACGAACTCGTCGCGGGGGTCTTCCGCTACGACCGCGAGGGCTTCGACGACCTCGGCGACTCCATCGCTGTGCACAACAGCGACGACGCCCACACGGCCGGGTTCACCGGCTCGGGCGTCAACGTCGCGGTGTACGAGCCCGGTCCCGACGTCACGACGAACCTGACGATCTCGGCCCGCTACCAGGCGGGCGGATCGACGAGCAGCCACGCACGCATGACGCACGGGATCATCCGCAACTCCGAGCGCAACCGCCCCCACGGGCACGCGCCGGATGCCAATCTCTTCTCGGCGAACAGCTACGACCTGGATGCCATCCGCTGGGCGGCGCAGGATCAGGGCTGCACCGTCATCAGCCAGAGCTTCCATCGCGACGCGGAGCAGACGAGCGACTCCCTGTCGCACGACGACAACTACAAGGACTGGCTCGCCCTGCACTGGCCTTACCCGACGATCGTCGAGGCCGCAGGCAACGGCGGCTCGACCGAGTTCGTCAACCACAAGGGCTACAACCGCCTCACCGTCGGCAGCCACAATGACAGCGCGAGCGCGATGGCGTCGGACTCGGTCTTCCGCAACCCGAAGTCCTCGCACGCCGATCGTGAGCTGCCCGAAGTCGCCGGCAACGGCGTGGGCGTCTCGGTCCTCAGCCTCACCGACAGCGGGACGAGCTTCGCCGCACCGGCCGTCGCGGGCATCGCCGCGTGCGTGCAGCAGGCGGCGCCCGTCCTGCAGTCCTGGCCCGAGGGGACGCGGGCCGTGCTGATGGCCTCGGCGTGGCGCAACCCGAGCGGCGGGCGCTGGCGCGCCGATCTCGTCGCGGGAGTCGATGGGCGCGACGGCGCGGGAACGGTGGACGCGGAACGGTCGACGTCGATCGCACGGTCGCGCCAGGGTCGGGACAACGCGGGCGCGCTGCGGGGCTTCGACGTCGGAACCCTGCGGTCGGCCGACCTCGACGGGTCGGGCCGCACGACGTTCCGCTACCGCATCACGACGCCGCGGACGCCGCTGTTCTTCGGGTCGCATGTCAAGGTCGCGCTCGCCTGGGACTCCCAGGCCACACGCACCGACATCCTGTTCCTGTCGATCTACCAGAACACGCTCACCGTCGACCTCGACCTCGAGGTGCGCGACTCGGCGGGCTCGCTCGTTGCCTCGAGCGCCTCGTGGGACAACAGCTACGAGATCGCCGAGTTCGACGCGAAGGCCGGCGAGACGTACGACGTGCGCATCCGCCGGTGGTCGGGCAGCGACGACGTGTGGTTCGGCATCGCGTGGACGCAGATCTCGACGCTGTTCGACATCTTCGGCTCCGTGCAGACGGCTCCGGTCATCGAGCTGGGGGGCTGACCGGGTGGGGGAAGGGGGGATGCCGCGGCTGGGGCTGCTCGCGGCATCCCCCGTGTTTCTGCCCTCGGCGAGACCGCTTCCGCCGTCAGCGCGACCGCCGCGCGCCGACGAGCACGCCGGCGCCCGCCACGAGCCCCGCCGTCAGGCCGAACCCGATCGCCATGGCCTCGACGCCGATGACCGTCGCGATCTGCCCCGCGAGGATCGCCGATCCGCCGAACGTCACGTAGGCCAGCACGAAGATCGCCGAGAACAGTCGCGCCCGGTCGTGCGGCGCGACCTCGGGGATGAGCCCGCGGTTGCTGCCCGCGAAGGCCGCGCCCGCGCCCGTGCCCGCGACCACCGCGGAGGCCCAGACGAGCGGCAGCGCGTCGGTCGCGACGCCCGCGACGAACAGTGCGACGCCGATGATCATCCCGACGTTGCCGTAGGTCTTGAGCGGGTGCGGATGAACGCCGCTCGTGATGACGGCGGCGAGCGTTCCTGCGGCGAAGAGGACGAAGTTCACGCCGCCTCCGACCAGCGGCGCCGTCACGTGGAGCACGGCCGACAGCACTGTCGGCACGAGTCCGAGGTAGAGCGCCGTCAGCAGGAAGACCGCGACGATGCTCGGCGACGTGCGGACGAAGAGCGGCCGCACCGGCCGCGGGACCGAGACGCGCGGCACGAGCGATGCGAGGGCACCCCGCCTGGAGGACGAGGTCTCGGGGGCGAGGACGGCGAGCCCGGTGCCGGCCGCCATCACGACGACGAGCACGAGCCAGACGGTGGATGCCGCGGCGCCGGGCATGGCGTACGCGACGAGCCCGGAGAACAGGGCGCCGATCGCGAGCCCGGCGGTGGTGGCGAGGCTCGACATGACGGTGCCGAGCTTCTTCCGATTCTCGGGGGCGAGCTCGACGATCGCGGCGCCGAAGGTGCTCGACGCGACGCCGGTGGCGATTCCCTGCAGCACCCGTCCGACGATGAGCCACGTGATCGACGCTGAGAACAGGAACACGACCATAGAGGCGAGCTCGAGGGCGAGCGCCCCGATCAGCACGGGACGGCGGCCGACGTAGTCGGACAGCGATCCGAAGACGAGGAGGGCGGCGATCATCGCGAACGCGTAGACCCCGAAGGCGACCGTGAGCAGGGGCGGTGCGAAGCCCCACTGCTGCTCGTACAGGGGGAGGAGGGGCGTCGGCGCTCCTGCCGCGACGAAGAAGGCCAGGAGCGAGGCCGACATGCCGACGAAGGCGACTCGCCGCGTGACTCGCGCCCCCGATCGGGTCGTGGACCTCGAAGCGACGGGCGTGGCGACTGACGTACTCATGAGAATCAGTATGCACATCAATCAATGAAGTAACAAGCATCAATGAATGAAGTTTTGTGTAGAATGGGCGCATGCCGTTGGGAACCGACTATGCGGGACAGGACTGCGCCGTGGCGCGCGCACTCGAGGTCGTGGGGGAGCGGTGGACTCTGCTGATCGTCCGCGACCTCATGTACGGCATCCGGCGCTACTCCGATCTGCAGAAGCACATCGGCCTGCCGCCCGCGACGCTCACGGATCGGCTCGGCCGGCTCGTCGAACATGGCGTGGCCGACCGCGTTCCCGGCGTCGGCGCGCGCGACGAGTACGTGCTCACGGCCAAGGGCGAGACGCTGTGGCCGGTCATCTCGAGCCTGGCGCAGTGGGGCAATGAGAACTACGTGCCGCCCGAGCGCCGCATGGTCTACACGCACCGCGAGGACGGCGGGACACTCGAGGCGAACGGGTCGTGCTCGGTGTGCGGCGCCATCCCGGTCGCTGCCGACGTCGTGATCCGCAAGCCCCAGACGGCCGAGACGAAGGACCCGTTCGCGATCGCGCTGCGCGAGCCGCACCGGCTGCTCGAGCCGCTGCGCGGCTGATCAGGCGCGCAGCCGCGCGAGCGCATCGCGGGGGTCAGGGTCGACTCCCGGGCGCGATCGCGCTCGGGAGTCGGCGCGTTGCTGATCGAGTCTGATCGCTTCGTTGCATCCACATCAATGTGAGCGATAACATTTCGAAAGGACTGTCCGCCGACGATGCGGACAAGAAGGATGTGCAATGAAGCAGAGTGTCGTTCGCCGCTTAGTCGCCGGCGTCTCCGTCGCCGCCATAGGCCTCACCGGCGCAGTCGTGGCCACCCAGCCGGCCGTCGCGGCCGCGCCGAGCCTCGTCGCCTACTACCCGCTCAACGACACGACCGGGACAGTCGCGACGGATGCCTCGGGCGCGGGTCGCAACGGCACGTACGTAGGGGGCGCCACCCTCACCGGTGGTGAAGGCGTGCGCCTCGACGGCACCGACGACCACGTCAAGCTGCCGAACAACCTGCTCGCCGGCCTCACCTCGATCACCGTGAGCGCCGAAGTGCTCGTGCGCTCCTCGCAGGGCACGCCGTACTTCATCTACGGCTTCGGCAACACCGACAGTTCCGGCGTCGGCAACGGGTACCTCTACTCGACGGGCAACACCTACAAGACCTCCATCGCGACGGGCAACTGGACGACCGAGCAGACGGCGAACAGCAGCGCCAACCTCGCCCGCGACGTCTGGAAGACGATCACGTACACGCTCGACGACGCGAGCGACACTGCACGCGTCTACCTCGACGGCGTGCAGGTCGGCCAGCAGACCGGCGTGACGATCACCCCCGGCGCCATCGGCGCGGGTGTCACGACTGCGAACTACCTCGGCCGCTCGGTGTACACCGCCGACAAGTACCTCTCGGGCAGCCTCCGTGAGGTGCGCATCTACGACGCGGCGCTGACCGCGACCGAGGTCGCCGCGCTGAACCCGACCGACGCGACGAAGGTGCAGCGCGATGCGGCATCCCTGTCTCTCGGCGATCTGAGCGGCGTGACCGCCAACCTCACGCTGCCGGCTACCGCGGCCAACGGCTCGAGCGTCACATGGGCGACGAGCAACGCCGGCGTCATCTCGGCGACCGGCGTCGTGACGCGTCCCGCGGCCGGCCAGGCCTCGGCGAGCGTCACGCTCACCGCGACGCTCACGAAGGGATCGTCGACCCAGACGAAGCAGTTCGCGGCGACCGTCCTGCCTCAGCCGGGCGGTGAAGCCCTCGCCCAGCAGGATCTCGACGCCATCGCGATCCCGAACGCGACCGACGTGCGCGGCAACATCACGCTGCCTGCCACCGGCTCGAAGAACGGCAGCGCCATCACGTGGTCGGCCTCTCCGGCCGGCATCATCACGACGACGGCCCAGGGCGGCAAGGCCGCCGGCGTCGTCACGCGCCCCGCGGCCGACACCGTCGTGACGCTCACGGCTGCGGTCGCGTCGCAGAGCGTGCAGCGCACGATCCCCGTGACCGTCAAGGCGGCGCCCGTCGGGCTCGACAAGAACTACACCGCGGGCTACCTCTGGACGCACTTCGCGGCGCAGGGCGGCTACGAGAAGATCTTCTACGGCTACAGCCAGGACGGTCTGCACTGGAACAAGCTCAACGACAATGCACCGATCCTGCAGAACCTGGCCGGCGATCTCGGCGTGCGCGACCCGCACCTCGTGCGCTCGCCGGAGGGTGACAAGTACTGGATCATCGGCACCGACCTGCACGCCGAGGGCGGCGGAGCCGGCGGATCGGGCTGGGACCAGCTCAACGCGAGCCAGAACCTCGTCGTGTGGGAGTCGACCGACCTCGTGCACTGGAGCGACCAGCGCATCGTGTTCGCGGGCTTCGACCAGGCGGGCTGCGTGTGGGCGCCCGAGGCCATCTACAACGAGGCGACCGGCGAGTACTACGTGTACTGGTCGGCGCGTGACAAGACCGACAACGGCACGAACGACTGGGCCCTGCGCGTCTACCTCACCAAGACCCGCGACTTCACGACGTTCACGAAGCCGGAGATCTGGCAGTCGCTCAACGCCAAGGGCGACGGCCTGACCGGCCCGAACATCATCGACACGACGATCGCGAAGGAAGGCAACACCTACTACCGCTTCGCGACGTCGGACTGGTTCACGGTCGTCGACACCGCGACGAGCCTCGACGGTCCCTGGACCACCGTGATCGCCCGTGGCGAGGCGGCCGCCCACGGCATGCGCGCCTCGATGGAGGGCCTCACCGCCTACCAGCGGCCCGACGGCCGCTGGACGGTCATGGGCGACCAGAGCGGCTACTACGCGCAGACCGCCGACACCCTCGCGAGCCTGCAGTTCACGCAGCTGAGCACGGGATCGGGTGCGAACCAGTACTCGTTCGACCAGCCGTTCCGTCACGGTTCGGTGCTGCGCCTCTCGGCGGCCGAGGAGCAGCGCCTGCTCGCCGCGTACGGCGACCAGCCGACCGACCCGACCGACCCGGAGGAGCCTCAGCAGGGGCCGATCGCCCAGTACACGTTCGACGACGGCACGCTGAACGACTCGATCGGCACGGCGAACCTCACCAAGAGCGGCACCGCAGCGGTCGCCACCGACGCGGACAAGGGCAAGGCCCTCAAGGTCGACGGCTCGACGAACGGCTTCGCGGCGTTCCCGGCCGGCTTCTTCGACAAGCGCGACACCATGACCGTGTCGATGGACGTCAAGAGCGAGAAGACGAGCGGCAACTTCTTCACGTTCACGTTCGGTGCCGACTCCAACAAGTACTACTTCCTGCGCGTGCGCGGAGGTGATGTGCGCAGCGCGATCACGCAGGCCTCGTACCAGACGGAGTCGGCCGTGACCGGCTCGGTGACGTCCGGGCAGTGGCACCACATCGACGTCGTCTTCGAAGGCACGACGATGACGGTCTACTCCGACGGCGTCCGCATGGGGCAGAACGCGACACTGGGCACCAAGGTCAGCGACCTCGGGACGAACCTCGTGGCGTACCTCGGCAAGTCGCTCTACTCGGCCGACGGCTACTTCCAGGGCTGGTACGACAACGTCAAGGTCTACAACCGCGCGCTGTCGGCCACCGAGGTGCTCTCGAACGCCGGCGTCACCGACCAGCTCCTCGACGTCTCGCTTGCGAACGCCGACGCGCTCAAGCTGGCGCCGATCGTCGACTCGACGGCCCACTCGGTCGTCCTGCCGGTCAAGAAGGGGACGGATGTCACGGCTCTCGCCCCGACGTTCGGGGCCGTACCGGGAGCGACCGTGTCGCCCGCCTCGGGAACGACGGTGAACCTCACGCAGCCTGTGAACTACACGCTGACCAAGCCCGACGGCACCACCGTCACGTGGAAGTTCGAGGCGCGGGTCGTGAACAGCCCCGTGCTGCCCGGGTACTACGCGGACCCGAACATCGCGGTGTTCGGTGACACGTACTACATCTACGCCACGACCGACGGTCTGGCCGGCTGGGGCGGCAACACGTTCTACGTGTGGAAGTCGAAGAACCTCGTCGACTGGACGCGTTCGGAGCAGCCGTTCCTCACGCTCGACGGGGCGAACGGCAACGTGCCATGGGCGACGGGCAACGCGTGGGCGCCGACCATCATCGAGCGCGACGGGAAGTACTACTTCTACTTCTCGGGCCAAAACCCGACGTACAACCGCAAGACGATCGGCGTCGCCGTGGCCGACAGCCCCGAGGGTCCGTTCATCGCGCAGCCCACCGCGATGATCCTCAACAACGAGGCTGTCACGTCGGGTCAGGCGATCGACCCCGCGGCATTCCACGACCCGGTGACGGGCAAGTGGTACCTCGCGTGGGGCAACGGCTCGCCGGTCATCGCCGAACTGAACGACGACATGGCGTCGATCAAGGCCGGCACGTACCAGCGGATCACGGGTCTCACGGACTTCCGTGAGGGCATCTTCCTCAACTACCGCCAGGGGCTCTATCACCTCACCTACTCGATCGACGACACCGGTTCGGAGAACTACCGCATCGGCTACGCGACGGCGACGAGCATCAACGGACCGTGGACCTACCGCGGCGTGATCCTGCAGAAGGACCTGTCACTCGGCATCAAGGCGACGGGCCACAGCTCGATCATCAACGTGCCCGGCACCGACGACTGGTACATCGCGTACCACCGGTTCGGGATGCCCGGAGGCGACGGCACGCACCGTGAGACGACGATCGACAAGGTCGAGTTCGGTGCGGACGGTCTCATGAAGACCGTCAAGCCGACGCTCGAGAGCGTCGCTCCGCAGACGATCACGCTGCCTTCCTCGGGTCCCGAGGTGCAGGTCACCACTACGACGCGCTGCGTCGTCGGCAAGGTCTACCTGACGACGACGGTCAAGAACCTCGACGACGTCACGGTGTCGGTCGAGGTGCAGACGCCCTACGGCAAGACCACCATCGCGGGGGTCGCGCCCGGCAAGTCGGTGTCGCAGGGCTTCTCGACGAAGGCCGTGAGCATCGGCGCAGGCACCGTGCAGGTCACGGCATCGGCGACGGTCGACGGCAAGCCGGTCACGTCGGTGACCGAGGCGACGATCGCCGCGACGAGCTGCGGCTGATCACCGCACAACCCGATCACGAGCGGGGTCTCACGGTCTTCGGACCGCGGGACCCCGCTTCCCTCGGCTGGGTGAAGGGTCTGGTCTGTCAGGCGGGGTCGTGCGACGGGCTGCGGTGCGGGATCGGCTCGGGGCGCTGCGCCCGTGACCGCGGCTCGCTCTCCGGCGCCGCGATCGCGGCATCCGCTTCGAATGCCTGCAGGGCCTCCCTCCGTGCTCCGCGTCTGACGAAGCGGCGGCCCGTGATGGTGTGCGCCGTGACCTTCACGACGAAATGCTTCGTCGTGGGGCTCCATGAACCGAGTTCCGTGACTCCGCTCGCGCGGATCTCGGCGTCGCTCGTCACGCGCTCCGCGGGACCTCTCACCACGACGCTCCAATACCGGCCCTCCGTCTCGCCGTCGATCTCGAAGGCCGCGACAGGGTGGTGGGCGATGTGGAGGAGCTTGCTGTCGCGCGCCGTGCGGATGTACAGCGACCCCTCGTGCGCGACGTAGTTGACGGGGAAGATGTCGGGCGTCCCGTCGTCGCGCACGACCGCCAGCCGGCCGAGCTCGTTCTCCTGCAGGAACGACCAGCAATCCGCCGCACTCAGGTGCTCGACACCCGTCGGCGCCGCCGGACCAGATGCATCGTTCATCCTCGCGCCCTTCGACGAATCCTGTTCCTGTCTTACCCCCGACGGCGGACGAGGTGAAGGGGCGGCCGGACTCGCCGAGGATGCCGGATGGACGACCCCCTCGGGATCGCAGATCGAGGCGGACTCCCGAGGGGGCCTGAACCCGTCGCCGCGGGAAGAACGCCCGCTTGGGGTCAGGCTCGCCGAACTGGGGGTTCCGGCGACAGACGCGACTGCGGGTCTGTCCTCCACGATAGGGACGCGGCGTCCCCGATCGCCCGCGAATCGACGGGACGTAGCAAACCCGTAACACGCCGTTGTCGTGCGGCGTCGCGCCGCGACGGCGGCGTCGGCGCTCGCCGATAGCGTGGACGCCGAGGAGGGATGCCGTGACCGCCGTTCCCGTCGAGACCTCGCTGATGCGCACCTACCGCTACGTGCGCCTCGGCATCGCCGCGACCGTCGTCGTCATCGCCGCCGCGGTCGGGTTCGCGTTCGCCGACGTCGGACTGCTCCCGTCGATCAGCGCCTACTACTACACGCCCGCGGGCGACGCGTTCGTCGCGGCGCTGGTCGCGGCATCCTTCGGGCTGTTCGCGCTGTCGGGTCGCGGGGTCGAGCGCAATCTGCTCGATGCAGCGGCGCTCCTCGCTCCGCTCATCGCGTTCATCCCGACGCCGATGCATCCGGGAGGCATCCCGGGCGTCGTCGCGACGTGCCCCGAGGGTGCACCGTGCGTGCCGGTCGAATATCGGCCCGCGGTCGGCAACGGCGTGTCGACGTACCTCGTAGTGGGCGGCCTGCTCGTCATCGTCGCCCTCGTCATCCGGACCCGTCAGGGCCTCACGTGGCGGCAGATCGCGGCATCCGTCATCGTCTCGGTCGTCGTGCTGGCCGCCGTGTTCGCCGGCTGGATGTGGGCGCGCGAGTGGATGCTGTCCTACGGGCATTTCCTCTCGTCGGGCCTGTTCTTCCTGGTGATCGCGGCCGTCGCGGTATGGAACGCCTTCCCGCATCCGGGCGATCCGCTGTGGGTGCAGCCGTCGCGTGCGCTCGCGATCACGAACATCGTCATCGCGGCGGCGCTCGTGCTCGACATCCTGGTGGTGGTCGTGTTCATCACGAGGGACGAGGTCCCGGATGCCGCCATCCCCCCGATCTTCGTGTGCGAGTTCATCGCCTTGGGCCTGTTCATGGTCTTCTGGCTGCTGCAGTCGGCGCAGAAGTGGCGCGACCCGAACCCGAGCCTGATGGCGTCGCTCGTGGCGTGACGCGGCTCACGAAACGGGCGCGTCATGTCGCGCCATTAGGGTTCTCTCATGCGCACGGCCCCCCTCGACCCCGCAGCCGAGCAGCCGAGGCGGAAGCGGCGCCGGGGTCTGTGGGCGCTGCTCGGGATCATCGCGATCGTGCTCGTCGCCGGCGCGGCCGTGCTCGTCCCGCAGTGGCAGCAGGCGACATCGCCCGCGCCGAGCGCCACCCTCGACCCCGAGCAGGCGGCTGTGCGCACGGTCGAGCGCTACGAAGACGCCTGGCAGCAGATCGACTGCGCCGAGTACGAGGAGTCGACGACCCCCGCGTTCCGAGAGCTGCTCCTGCTGCCCGAATGCTCCGGCTTCACGGCGGAGGCGAAGTCGTTCGCGGACGGGAGCGACGACTACCATCTTGAGGTCGTCGCCGTTTCGCGCGAAGGGAAGAAGATCATCGTCTCGACCACGGAAACGTACGTCTCGCTCGTGGATGACAGCGGGGCGCCGCTCACCGCGCCTCAGCCCATGACACGCGCCTACGATTACGTCGTCGTCGCGACCGAGACCGACTGGGCCATCGACGACGCGAACGTGTCGCTGCCGTGAGCGACGCGCCCGTGAAGGCGCGACGCGCCCCCTCGTTCTTCCTCGTCTGCATCGGCATCGGCCTGCTCGCCGGCCTCATGTCGGGGCTGTTCGGCGTCGGCGGCGGCACCGTCATCGTGCCGCTCCTGGTGCTCATCCTGAAGTTCGACCAGCGCCTCGCGGCCGGCACGTCGCTCGCCGCGATCGTGCCGACCGCGACCGTCGGCGTCATCTCCTACGCCGTGCACGGCTCGGTCGCCTGGATCCCCGCCCTGATCCTCGCCGCGGGTGCCGTCGTCGGCGCGCAGATCGGCACGTGGCTGTTGCCGCGCGTCTCGGTCACGGTGCTGCGCTGGGGCTTCGTCGCGTTCCTCGTCGTCGTCATCGTCAACCTCTTCCTCGTGATCCCCTCGCGCGACGCCGAACTGCCGCTCACGATCCTCACGATCTCGGGTCTCGTCGCGCTCGGCGTGGTCACCGGCATCCTCTCCGGCCTTCTCGGCGTCGGCGGCGGCATCATCGTCGTGCCGGCGCTCATGATGCTGTTCGGCACGAGTGACCTCGTCGCGAAGGGCACATCGCTGCTCATGATGATCCCGACGGCGATCTCGGGGACCGTCGGCAACCTCCGCCGCGGCAACGTCGACCTGCCCGCGGGGGTCACCGTGGGCCTCGCCGCCTGCACGACGACCGCGCTCGGAGCCTGGATCGCGACCCTGCTCGACCCCTTCGCCGCCAACGTGCTGTTCGCGATCTTCCTGACGTTCATCGCGACGCAGATGGGGGTCCGCGCGGTGCGCGGGCGCCGGGCCTGAGGCATCCCTCTTCCCTGTCCATAGCCCGTGCTCTCACCGAGAGCCCGTGTTTCGCGCCGTGCACAGCATGGGCGCTCGGCCACAGCACGGGCTCCGGCCGCGGGGCGGGACGGTCGGGCGCGCTCGGTAGGATGGCACGGTGCCAGTGAACCCCGAGCTCGTCGGGCGGGACTTCCCGCCGACGTCGCCCTACCTCGTCGGCCGCGAGAAGGTGCGCGAATTCGCCCGCGCCGTCTTCGCCGACGACCCCCAGCACACCGATCCGGCCGCCGCGCAGGCGCTCGGCTACGCCGACGTCGTGGCGCCGCCGACGTTCGCGATCGTCGTGACCGACGCGACTCTCCAGCAGCTGCTGGGCGAGCCCGATTCGGGCATCGTCCTGCAGAACGTGCTGCACGCCGAGCAGAAGTTCCGCTACTCGCGGCCGATCGTCGCCGGCGACGAACTCACCGCGAAGCTCTCGGTCACGGGCATCCGTGCGATGGGCGCGGCCGCGATGGTCACGAGCGAGTCCGAGATCACGGATGCCGCGGGCGACCACGTCGTCACCACGACGTCGGTCCTGCTGGTGGGGGAGGGCGAGAAGTGACGTCGCTGACCGTCGGAGACATCGTCGCCGAGCGCACCGTGCACCTCTCCCGCGAGTCGCTCGTGCGCTACGCGGGGGCTTCGGGAGACTTCAACCCGATCCACTACCGCGACGACGTCGCGTCCGCCGTCGGCCTGCCGGGCGTGCTCGCCCACGGCATGCTCACGATGGGCCTCGCCGTCGGCACGATCGAGTCGTGGGTCGGCGACACCGGCCGCATCCTCGAGTACGGCGTGCGCTTCACCAAGCCGGTCGTGGTCGACCCCGAGACCGGCGCCGACGTCACCATCGTCGCCAAGGTCGGCGCCGTCGACGACGAGACCGCCCGCATCGACCTCACGGTGTCGTTCGACGAGACCACGGTGCTGGTCAAGGCGCAGGTCCGCGTCCGCCTCGCGTAAACGCATGCCCGACGTCGAGCCACGCCCGCTCGCGCAGCTCACGACGCTGCGCACCGGCGGCATCCCCGCGCGCATGATCGACGCGCACACGACCGACGAACTCGTCGCGGCCCTTCTCGAGGTGTGGGGCGACGGCGACGACTGGCTCGTCCTCGGCGGAGGCTCGAACCTCTTCATGGGCGACGAGCCGTTCGACGGCACGGTCGTGCGCGTGCTGACGGAGGGCGTCGAGTGGATGCCGTCGCCGCGGCCCGGCTTCGCGAGGCTCAAGGTGCAGGCGGGCCACGACTGGGACGCCCTCGTCGCGTACGCCGTCGAGGCGGGCCTGGCCGGCATAGAGGCGATGTCGGGCATCCCTGGGACCGTCGGCGCGGCACCCGTGCAGAACATCGGCGCATACGGCCAGGAGATCGTGCAGACCCTCATCGAGGTCGAGCTGCTCGACCACGCGACCCGCGAGGTGTCGGCCGTTCCCGCCGCCGAGCTCGGCCTCGGCTTCCGCACGTCGGTGCTCAAGCACCACTACGGCTCCGCGCCGCTGCGCTCTGCCGTCATCCTCTCCGTCACGCTCGAGCTCGCCGAGGTGGGCCACGCCGAGCGGCCGATCGCCGGCGCGCAGCTGCGCACCGCGCTCGGCCTGGCCGAGGGCCAGGCGGTCTCGGTCGCGTGGATCCGCGATCACGTGCTCGAGACGCGCCGGCGCAAGGGCATGGTGCTCGACGACACCGACCCCGACACCTCGAGCGCCGGATCGTTCTTCCAGAACGCCGTGGTCTCGGCATCCTTCGCGCGCACGCTGCCCGACGAGTGCCCCCGGTGGCCCGTCGCTCCCGACCTCGATCCCGTGCTCGTCATCCCGCTCGAAGCGTTCGACGGCTACATCCCGCCTGCGCGCACGCAGCAGCCCGACGTCAAGGTCAGCGCGGCGTGGCTCATCGAGCACTCCGGCGTGGGCAAGGGCTTCAAGCTGCCGCGCTCGCGCGCCGCCCTGTCGTCGAAGCACGCCCTCGCGCTCACGAACCGCGGCGGAGCCACGGCCGGCGAGCTCGCCGAGCTGGCGCGTTTCATCCAGGGGCGCGTGCAGTCGGAGTTCGGCCTGATCCTGCAGCCCGAGCCCGTGCTGATCGGCGTCGAGCTCTAGCCCCGCCCGCTTCGCCCGCGGCGTGTTGCGGGTGCGCTCCGACGACACCCGCCAGATGACGCGGGCGACCAGATCGCGCCCCGATTCGCCCGCGGCGTGTTGCGGGTGCACGTCGCATGACCCGCAATTCGCCCCGGGCGAATGCGCCGGGTCAGCCGACCTTTTCGCCGCAGATTCCGCATACGCCGGTCGGCGGAACCTCGACGAAGCAGTTGGGGCACAGCACCGCCTGGCGCTCCGGCTGGGCGGGCCGGCGCACCAGCGCCTGGCGGGGCGCGCGCTCAGGGCGCGACCGGGTGGTGACGGCGGGTGACGGCGCGGGGCGCCGGGCGGCCGGCACGTGCGTGACGCAGTAGAACCTCACGAATCCGGCGTGATTGTTGGGATGCCGGTGCTTGTACGCCCACAGTTCTGTGCGCGGCCGCGGGTCGACGTCGGGCCCGCAGCCCGCGCAGCGGGCGGGCTCGCCGGGCACGACGTCGGCCAGCACGACGGGCGACTCGAACGGGAGGGCGTCCCGCCAGTCCGCTGATTCGGTGATCCTCATGGCCGCTACGCGAAGAGCTCCTGCATGCGGCGCACGCCCTCGAGGAGCGCTTCGTCGCCGAGCGCGTACGAGAGGCGAAGGTAGCCCGAGGGGCCGAAGGCCTCGCCGGGCACGACGGCGACCTCGGCCTCGTCGAGGATGAGGTCGGCGAGCTCGAGCGACGTCTCGATGCGCTTGCCGCGCCAGTCGCGGCCGAGGAGGCCGGTCACGTCGGGGTAGGCGTAGAACGCGCCGAGCGGGTTCGGCACCGTGACGCCCTCGATCTTCGACAGCTCCGACACGATGAGCTTGCGGCGACGGTCGAACGCGAGGCGGAACTCCTCGACCTCGGTCTGCGGGCCCGTGAGGGCCGCGAGGGCTGCGCGCTGCGCGACGTTGTTGACGTTCGAGCTCAGGTGCGACTGCAGGTTGGCGGTGAGCTTGATGGCGTCGGCGGGGCCGACCATCCACCCGAGGCGCCATCCGGTCATGGCGTAGGTCTTGGCGACGCCGTTGACGAGGATCGTCTGGCCCGCGGCCTCCGGAACCGCCTCGACGATCGACACGGCGCGCGTGCCTTCGTAGACGAGGTTCTGGTAGATCTCGTCGGAGATGACCCAGATGCCGTGCTCGACGGCCCACTCGCCGATCGCCTTCGTCTCGTCGGCGGTGTAGACCGAGCCGGTGGGGTTGGAGGGCGAGACGAAGACGAGCGCCGTCGTCTTGTCGGTGCGCGCCGCCTCGAGCTGCTCGACGGTGACCTTGTAGTCCTGGTCGGCGCCCGCGAAGACCTCGACGGGAACGCCGTCGGCGAGGGCGATGGCCTCGGGGTAGGTCGTCCAGTACGGGGCGGGGAGCAGCACCTCGTCGCCCGGGTTCACGACGGCCTGGAAGGCCTGGTACACGGCCTGCTTGCCGCCGTTGGTCACGACGACCTGCGACGGCTGCACCTCCAGGCCCGAGTCGCGAAGGGTCTTCGCGGCGATCGCCTCGCGCAGCACGGGAAGGCCGACGGCGGGCGTGTAGCGGTAGTTCGCGGGGTCGTGGAGCGCCTCGATCGCGGCATCCACGATGAACTGCGGCGTCGCGAAGTCGGGCTCGCCCGCCGCGTAGCTGATAACCGGTCGACCGGCGGCCTGGAGGGCCTTGGCCTTGGCGTCGACCTTGAGGGTTGCCGACTCGGCGATCGCGGAGAGCTTGCGGGACAGTGGAGCGCGTTCGGTCACGCCTTCGAGCGTACCCGGGCAGGCGGGCGGACGTGGCGGCCGTCAGATCCCGTTACGTCTCCGGAGACCCGCCGTTCAGGGACGAATCAGCGGTACTCTGAGGGCAAATGGACGAGTTGCTGTGGGGAGCGGTCATCTCGTCGGTCGTGCTCGTCGCGGCCGGCGTTCTTGTGTGGTGGCTCTGGGGCTCATGCGGGCGTGCCCTGACGGGCGCCGTGGGCACCGTCGTCGGCGGGATTCTCTCCCTCGTGCCGCTGCTGGTCATGCCCGATCAGGACGTCGCGCTGCGAACGTCCTTCGTCATCCTCGTCGCCACCGTCGTCTGGCTGCTCGGCTGGGTGCTCGCAAGCGGCATCCGCGCGCAGCGCCTCGCGCGTGAGGCCGAGGCCGAGGCGCAGGCCCTGGTCGGCGCTCGCCGCGCCGCACCCCGGGCCTGACCCTTTCCCTTCAGCGACGCCCAGCTTCCGGCCTCGCACAGGGCGGCCTCGCACTGGGCGGCATCGGACCACGGAATCCTCCGGAGGCACGTGAGAGTCCGGGGTATCCCGCCGCGCCGGGCTTATGATCCGGACGTGCCTCTCGCCCGCCGCGCACTCGGCCTCGTCGGCGCGATCCTCGCCGCCGTCGCGCTCGGGGGCTGCGCGCTGCCGGCCCCACCTCTTCCGACTCTCACGCCCGAGCCTGACGCGACGGTCGAGTCGGTACCCAGCATCCGGCCATCGACGCTCGACGGGATCACCGCCCTGTCCATGGCGCGGGCAGGCGATGCCGCTATCGCCATCGAGCCGGTCTACTTCGACGGGGTCGAGTCGTTCAACAACCTCGTCGACTCGATAGCGCTCGCGCGCGTCGACCAATACCTCGGCGACCGGGCGCCCGCAGGCTTCCAGGTGGCGCTGCCGCCCGACGGGCTGAGGCTCGGCGACTCCGCCGCCGCCGGCGACGGGCTCCGCGTCGCGACCAACGTCGTGCTGGCATCGGGATCGTGGCTCGGGGTGCGCATGCGCGCGGAGAAGGACGGCGTCGCGATCGCGCAGTGGACGATCTACGGAGACGGGACGACGGATGCCGCGTATCCGGGTGACGCTCTGGTCGATCCTGCGCAGGGGGACGCGCTGCTCGCCGCCGCCGGCGGAGCGCCGCCCGAGTCCCTCGGGTCGCTGGCGATCGCGACCGACGGCGCCGTGCTCCTCGCTTCGGGGGACGGCGAGCCGGCCCGCGTCCCGGCGGAGGCTGCCCGGCCCCTTCTGTCCGATGCGGGACGGTCGGTTCAGGATGCCGCATCCTCCGGTGCCGCCTTCGTCCCCGTCGCGACGCCTGGCGCGCAGCACGTCCCCTGCTCGCTCGTCGCGTGCGTCGCGTTGACCTTCGACGACGGTCCGTCTCCCGAGACGACGCCGGGTCTGCTCGACCTCCTCGCGAAGGAACAGGTCGCGGCGACCTTCTTCGTGGAGGGCCAGCACGTGCAGACGGATCCCGGCATCGTCGCGCGAGAGCATCGCGACGGACATGCCGTCGAGAACCACACGTGGTCGCACCCTGATCTCGCCACCCTCGCCGGTCCCGACATCGAGCAGCAGATCAGCTCGACCGACGCGGCGATCGTGGCCGCCGGCGTTCCCGAGCCGACGCTCGCCCGCGCACCCTACGGCTCCGCGGGCGGGGCGGTCGCGGCATCCGTCCGTCATCCGCTCATCTACTGGAGCGTCGACGCCTTCGACTGGCAGAGCCTCGACCCCGACGTCTTCGTGCCCCGCGTGCTCGACCGCATCGCCCCCGGCGGCATCGTGCTCATGCACGACATCTACCCCTCGACCGTCGCGGGGCAGGAGACGATCATCGCCACTCTTCGCGACCGCGGCTACACGTTCGTCACGGTGCCGCAGCTGCTGTCGGGCTATGACCTCGTCGACGGGCAGGTGTACACCTGCCGCGGCACGGTCCCGTCCGACGCGGGCCCCGACTGCATCGGGCGCTGACCCCTGCGCTTCAGCCGCAGGCGGTGATGCGATAGAGCACGGCATCGCCTTCGCGGTCCACCTCGGTCGCGACCCCGGCGGCGACGAGATCATCGAGCCCCGGGTACTCGTTCGCACCGGGGTTGTCGGCCAGGTACGCGCCGAAGTCGAGCACCCACCGCACGCGCGTGTCTTCGAGTGCCTCGCAGACGGCGGGGTCGACGGCGGCGTCCCGCAGCCGCCGCGCGATCAGGAGCTGGTCGAGCGTGTCGTCGTGCATGAGGTGCGCGAAGAGCACCTTCCGGCCTGTGAAGGCGTAGGCGAGCGCGCTCCCGTCGAACGGGTTGTCGGCGATGACGTCTCCGGCGGCCACGTTGTCGGGCAGACGCGCGAGCAGACGCAGCTCGTTCGGTGTGATGAGGGGCGACGAGCCGTCGAGCACGTACGCCGCGCGGGTGAGGTCGGCATCTCGCGTCACGGCGAACTGCGTCGAGGGGACCATCAGGACGATCAGCACCGCCGTGAGCCCGATCGCGAGCGTCCGGCCGCCGGCGCGGCGGCGCCGCGCGCTCAGGGCGATGCGTCGAACGAGCAGGTCGCCGCCGATCGCCGCGGCGACGACGCCGGGTATGACGACGAACGCCGCGATGCGGTAGCTGTCCTCGTACCAGGGGCCGGTCAGGAAGGTGCGCAGGGGCGATCGCGGCACGCCGGCGACCGCGATGTAGAGGATGCCCGTGACGGCGTAGATGCCGAGGAACCACCACCGCTCCCGCCGCATCGCCAGCACGACGACGGCGATCGCGATGAGCACGAGAGCCGCGAACGGCACGGTTCCCCCCAGTGGCGCGTTGGCGAAGAACGCGGCGACGGCGACGAGGAACGAGTGCGGGGTGTCCCACCCCTGGAAGCCGTTCCTCGGACGGCCGACTATCCAGATCGCCGCGAGCACGAGGAGATACCCGGCCACGAGGATCCACACCGGCAGGGTCGAACGGCCGCGATGGCGACGCGAGCGGATCGATCCGACGAGAGACGTCACAACAGGTGGGATCGTGAGCACCGCGAGCGCGACGACGACGCTCGCATGGGCCAGAGCGACGCCGACACCGGCGACGGCCGCGAGCGCCCACGCCTGCGCTGACGGAAGCCCGGCGGATGGGCGCAGTCGGCACCCGGCGATGACGAGCGCCATCATTCCGGGCAGCAGCGCCACTCCGAAGAAGTAGGGGAGCACGACGCCCCACTCGAGGAGCCGGAGGGGGAAGGCGCCGAATGCGGCGGCGAAGACGCCGGCGAACGCGAGCGCGAGGGGTCGCGGACCGGCGATCGCCCGCACGAGTGCGAGCGCGCCGAGCGACCACACGACCACCGCGATGACGAGGTTCGTCGCGCTCACAGCCACCGCGACGGTGGAGATCCCGTGCCCCGGGGAGAGTTGTGCGACGAGGCCCGCGATGTCGTGCCACGCCGCGGGGTAGAACGACTCGGCGTCGGTGTTCCATGCGAGCCGCCCCATCGTGAGGGACGAGCCGTCCCCATCGAGCACGCGGCGCACGGCGTTGAGATGGAAGACGATGTCGAAGCGCTGCGAGAAGCTCTCCGGTGCGATGAGGCTGGTCGTGACACGCCACGTGAGCAGGACCGCCGAGACCACGAGGCCCGTGAGCCAGCCCCACCACACTCGGCGTGGCTCCCGGCGCCCTGGGGGGTGCACCGCCGGAGTGCCCCGCGCCGGCGGGCGCAGTGCCGGAGTGCGGCGCGCCGGCGGGCGCAGTGCCGGAACCAGCCGCGGGAGTGCGAAAGCGATCACTGCGGCGACCGTCCACACGGCGAGCACCCACCACGGCGAGAATGCCGACCCGACGAGCCCCGCCGCCACACCGGCGACCGCGACGATGCCCGCCGAGATCGGTGCCACGGCGCCGAGGGCGACGATCCCGCGCGCCCCGAACAGGCGCACGACGACGAGCCCGGGCAGGATCAGCACGCCGATCGCGATCGCGATCTCGGGGAGGGCGTCGAGCCACGTCATGCCGCGCGGCCCTTCCTGCGGTGTACGGGATCCTGCACGTGCGGGGTGTCAGAATGGGGGCCGTGCCCGCCCATCTCGCCCAGCGCATGACGGCGTTCGGACGCCGCGTCTGGGCGCGGAGCGCGATCCGCTACGTCGTGATCGGCGGAGTGGCATTCGCGTTCGACGTCGGTCTTCTCTTCGTGCTGCACGAGGTGCTCGGCATCCCCCTGCCCATCAGCACCCCGGTGGCGTTCCTGACGAGCTTCTGCGTCACCTATCTGCTGCAGCGCATCTTCACATTCCGCCTCGAGGGTCGCGTCGCCTCGAGCGCCGTCAAATACACGCTGCTCGTGATCGCCAACACCTTCGCCGTCACGGGGATCGTCGCGGCCGTCGACGCGCTGGGCGGCTCGTGGTTCGCCGGGAAGCTGCTCGCCGTCGTGGCGATGACCGTCTGGAACTACTTCGCGTATCGGTACTGGGTGTTCGCGCCTCGAGCGCGAGGGCACGGATCGTCGCACGCCACGCCTCAGCCGCGCGCCTGATCTTCGCCGACCGCGAGATCGTCGTCGGGCGGGGGCGTCGTTCCGCGCTCCGCCTGCAGCTCGTCGACGTCGGCGCGGAGGATCGCCGTCTCCTCGGCGAGACGCCGGATCTCGTCCTCGGCCCGGGAGAGCTCCCACGACAGGTGCAGGCAGACCCCCACGAGGAGCACGATCGAGAGCGCGAAGATGAGGTTCGACGGCAGCTGGACGCCGAGGAGGTGGGTCAGCCCGACGAGCAGCTCCGGGAAGATCGACAGGATCAGCAGTATCAGGCCGATCGTCAGCCAGAGGACGGCGTACTTCTCACGCAGCTGCCGACGCACCAGGAGCGTCAGGATGATGACGAGGACGGCGACCGCGAAGGTGAGGCCCGCGACGACGATCATGCGACCCGCTCCTGCGCCGAGGTTCCGCGCATGAGGGCGAGTCCCAGCGCGAAGACGCAGCGGCACAGGTAGACCGTCGAGCCGAAGAGGCTCTGGCTCGCGTGGCCGCCGGCGCGAGGGCGCATCGCGACGGGCACCTGCGTCACCGTGAGTCCCGCGTGCACCGCGGCCACGAGCGAGTCGATCGTGTCGCCGAGGTACTCGGCGGGGTAATACTTCACGTACTGCGCGATGGCGCGTGCGTTCGCCGCGCGGAAGCCGCTCGTGACGTCGGTGAGCCGGGTGTGTGCGGAGCGCGACACGACGCGCGCGAGCAGGCGCATCGCCCAGCGGCGCGGACCGCGGGCGCGGTAGTCGCCCACGTCGGCGAACCGCGCACCGATCGAGATGTCGGCGCGCTCGAGCCCCGCCAGCACCGCGGCGATGTCGTCGGGGTTGTGCTGTCCGTCGGCGTCGATCTGGATGGCCTGCTCGAAGCCGTGGCGGATCGCGTACCGGAACCCCGCCCGCATCGCGCCGCCCACGCCGAGATTGATCGCGAGCGTCAGAACGATCGCGCCCGCGGCGCGCGCCTCGTCGCCCGTGTCGTCGGTCGACCCGTCGTCGACGACGATGATGCTCACCCCAGGGCACCGCTGCGCGATCTCGCGCACGGTGTCGCCGACGACGCCCGCCTCGTTCCACGCAGGCACGATGACCAGTGTTTTGGAGAGCGAGTCCACGCGCGTCAGTGTAATGCGCGGGACGAGCCCGCACCCGTCATGGGAATCAGCTGTTGATGGCGACTTTCCGACGGCAGAACGCCGACGACGGATGCCCCGGCCGGGCGAGCCCCGGCGGCCCGGGAGGGCGCCGGCTCAGAGGTCGAGCGGCCAGGCGGGTCGCAGCTCGATGATGCCGCCGGTGGCCATGGGATGCCGCGATGCGATCTCGAGCGCCTCGTCGAGATCGGCGCACTCGAGGATGTCGAAGCCGGCGATCCATTCGTGCGTCTCGGCGAAGGGCCCGTCGGTGACGATGACCTTCCCGCCGCGGCGGCGCACGGTCTTCGCGTCGGCGGGCGGGCGGAGGCGATCGCCATCGGTCGCCTTGCCGTTGCCGTAGGTCTCGCCGACCCATTCTTCGATCGTGAGCGGCGGCTCCCCGTTCTTCTCCAGGCTGGGGTCGACCACCACGAGCATGAGGTACTTCATCGCGCTGTCCTTTCCGTTCGAGCGACGTTACTGCTCAGGGCGTCGAACGGTGCGGCATGAACTCGACAGAACGTCGTCGAAGAATTTCGGCGGTCGGAAACGCCGGATGCCTCGGACCGGGGTCGGTCCGAGGCATCCGTTCTCGTTCAGTCGCCGGGTCTCAGCTGAACTGGTTCATCGTGTTGTGCTGGCCGCCGGCCTTGAGGGCCGCGTCGCCGGCGAAGTACTCCTTGTGGTTGTCGCCGATGTCGCTTCCCGCCATGTTCTGGTGCTTGACAGTGGCGATCCCCTCGCGGATCTCGCGGCGCTGCACGCCCTTCACGTAGGCGAGCATGCCCTCGTCGCCGAAGTAGCCCTTGGCGAGGCTGTCCGTCGACAATGCGGCCGTGTGATAGGTCGGCAGCGTGATGAGGTGGTGGAAGATGCCGGCCCGAGCCGACCCGTCCCGCTGGAAGGTGCGGATCTTCTCGTCGGCCAGCCGCGCCAGCTCGGTGTCGTCGTACTCGACGCTCATCAGGTCGCCGCGGTCGTAGGCCGAGACATCCTCGCCCTGCTCCTCGAGCAGGTCGTACGCCTGCTGACGGAAGCTGAGGGTCCAGTTGAACGACGGGCTGTTGTTGTAGACGAGCTTCGCGTTCGGGATGACCTCGCGGATGGCGTCGACCATTCGCGCGATCTGCTCGACGTGCGGCTTCTCGGTCTCGATCCACAGCAGGTCGGCGCCGTTGCGCAGCGACGTGATGCAGTCGAGCACGCAACGCTCCTCGCCGGTTCCGGAGCGGAACTGGTAGAGGTTGCTCGCGAGACGCTTCGGGCGCAGCAGCTTGCCGTCGCGCTTGATGACGACATCGCCGTTGCCGAGGTCGGAGCCTGAGATCTCGTCGGCGTCGAGGAACGAGTTGTACCGGTCGCCGAGGTCGCCGGGCTGGTGCGTGACGGCGAGCTTCTGCGTCAGGCCGGCGCCGAGCGAGTCGGTGCGGGCCACGATGACGCCGTTGTCGATGCCGAGTTCGAGGAACGCGTAGCGGACCGCGGTGAGCTTCGCGATGAAGTCCTCGTGCGGCACCGTCACCTTGCCGTCCTGGTGGCCGCACTGCTTCTCGTCCGACACCTGGTTCTCGATCTGGATGGCGCACGCGCCCGCCTCGATCATCTTCTTCGCCAGGAGATACGTCGCCTCGGGGTTTCCGAAGCCCGCGTCGATGTCGGCGATGATCGGCACCACGTGGGTCTCGTAGTTGTCGATCTGCGACTGGATGAACTCGACAGCCGTCTCGTCGCCCGCGGCGCGCGCATCGTCCAGCTGCGTGAAGAGCAGATCGAGTTCGCGCGCGTCGGCCTGGCGGAGGAACGTGTAGAGCTCCTCGATGAGGGCGGGAACCGAGGTCTTCTCGTGCATCGACTGGTCGGGGAGGGGGCCGAACTCCGAACGGAGCGCGGCGACCATCCACCCCGACAGGTACAGGTAGCGCTTGTTCGTCGACTTCAGGTGCTTCTTGATCGAGATGAGCTTCTGCTGCCCGATGAAGCCGTGCCAGACGCCCAGCGACTGGGTGTACACCGACGAGTCGGCGTCGTACTCGGCCATGTCGCGGCGCATGATGTCGGCCGTGTACTGGGCGATCTCGAGCCCGGTGCGGAACCGGTTCTGCGCCCGCATGCGGGCGGCCGACTCGGGGTCGATCGCATCCCAGCTGGAACCGTTGCGCTCCTTGAGCGCCTGGATGGCTTCGATGTCCTCTTGATACGCAGTCATGTCGTCTTCCTTTTCGTCGTCTTCGGGCTCAGTCGGACTCGACCAGGTACTTCGCGTAGGCCGGCAGCGTCAGGAACGCGGGGAAGTCCTGGCCGAGCGAGACCTCGCGGAAGATCTCCGCGGCGTCGTCGAAGCGGTCGCCGTCCCGGCGGTCGACCTCGCCGAGCACCTGGGTGATCAGGCCCTCGACGTACTCGCGGGTGATGGCGGTGCCGTCGTCGGTGGTCTGGTCCTGGTGGATCCACTGCCACACCTGCGAGCGCGAGATCTCGGCGGTCGCGGCATCCTCCATGAGGTTGTCGATCGCGACGGCGCCCAGGCCCCGCAGCCAGGCCTCGATGTAGCGGATGGCCACGGACACGTTGCCGTGCACGCCGGCCGTCGTCACCGGGCGTCCGATGTGCACGTCGATCAGGTCGGCCGCCGACACGTGGACCTCTGGCCGCTGGCGGTCGAGCTGGTTCGGACGGTCGCCGAGCACGGCGTCGAACTCGGCGCGGGCCACCGGGATGAGGTCGGGGTGGGCGACCCACGTGCCGTCGAAGCCGTCGCCGGCCTCGCGCTTCTTGTCGGCCGCCACCTTCTGGAACGCGCGCTCGGTCACCTCGGGGTCGCGGCGGTTCGGGATGAAGGCGCTCATGCCGCCGATCGCGAAGGCACCGCGCTTGTGGCACGTCTTGACGAGCAGCTCGGTGTAGGCCCGCATGAACGGCACCGTCATCGTGACTTCGCTTCGGTCGGGCAGCACGAACCGCGCCCCGCGCCCGCGGTAGTTCTTGATGATGGAGAAGATGTAGTCCCAGCGACCCGCGTTCAGGCCCGCGATGTGATCGCGCAGCTCGAACAGGATCTCCTCCATCTCGAACGCGGCCGGCAGCGTCTCGATGAGCACCGTCGCGCGAATGGTGCCGTGCGGGATGCCCACGTACTGCTCGCTGAACGTGAAGACGTCGTCCCACAGTCGCGCTTCTTCGCTCGACTCGAGCTTGGCGATGTAGAAGTAGGGGCCGCGGCCGTTCGCGATGAGCTGCTGCGCGTTGTGGAAGAAGTAGAGTCCGAAGTCCACGAACGATCCCGACGCCGCGATCGTGCGGCCGGTGCGGTCGGTGAACCGGATGTGCTGCTCGGGCAGGTGCCATCCGCGCGGACGCATCACGATCGTCGGCGTCTCGGTGGCGGTGACCTCGTAGTGCTTGCCCTCGGGGCTCGTGAAGCTCAGCTCGCCGCGGATCGCGTCGCGCAGGCTCAGCTGGCCCTCGATGACGTTGGTCCAAGTCGGGCTGGTGGCATCCTCCTGGTCGGCGAGCCACACCTTCGCGCCGGAGTTCAGCGCGTTGATCGTCATCTTCGGGTCGGTCGGACCCGTGATCTCGACGCGGCGGTCCTCGAGGCCCGGGCCGGCGCCGGCGACCTGCCACTGCGCGTCTTCGCGGATGTGGCGGGTGTCGTCACGGAACTGCGGGTCGTGCCCGTTGCCGACCTCGAAGCGGCGGCGCATGCGGTCGGCGAGCCGGTCGTGGCGGCGGGCGGCGAAACGATCGTGCAGCGCGGTGAGGAACGCGAGCGCCTCGGGCGTGAGGATCTCGTCGTAGCGGGGTCCGAGGCGCCCGGCGATCTCGATCGTGGGCTCGTGGGTCTGAGTGGGGATGGGCCCGGTGCGTGTACGCATCGGGGCGGCGGTCGCAGGTGTCATGGTCCTGCCTTCCTGTGAACGAGTGTGTTGAGAGTGAGGGGGATGCCTCGACCCGGCGTGTGCTCCGGGGCGAGGCATCCCGTGATCCGCGTTCTGGGTGGATCGCTGGGAGGTCGTGAGACCACTCTGCGGTGAAGTTGGGGGGTCGACCCGGCGATTCCGGCAGTGAACTTTTCGCGGATTTCTGTTTCCGTGACAGAATCGGGCCATGACGACGACGTTGACCTCGGATGTGCGCGGTGAAGTCCCGGACGATGAAGAGGTGGATCCCCTCACGATCGGCCGCCGCATCCGGCAGCTGCGCACCGAGCGCGGCATGACGCTCGAAGAGCTCGCGACGTCGGTCGATCGCGCGCCGAGCCAGCTGTCGATGATCGAGAACGGCAGGCGCGAGCCCAAGCTCACACTGCTGCGTGCGATCGCCCGTTCGCTCGGCGTGACCCTCGACGCGCTGCTCGAATCGGAGCCCCTCGATGAGCGCGCGACGCTCGAGATCGCGCTCGAGCGGGCGATGAAGGGCCAGACGTTCCAGGCGCTCGGCATCGCGCCGTTCCGCATCGGCAAGACCGTGCCGACCGACGCGCTCAAGGCCATGCTCTCGCTGCAGACCGAGATCGAACGGCTCCGCGACGAGCGCGCCGCGACGCCGGAAGAGGCGCGGCGCGCCAACGTCGCCCTGCGGCGGCTCATGCGCACGCAGAACAACTACTTCCCCGAGCTGGAGCAGCAGGCGCGGCGCATCCTCGACGCCGTCGACCACCCCGGCGGGCCGCTCACGCAGCGCACCGCGTCGGACATCGCGGCGCACCTCGGCTTCACCCTCCACTACGTGCCCGACCTCCCGCAGACGACCCGCAGCGTCGCCGACATCAAGAACGGGCGCCTGTACCTGTCGAGCCGGCTGACCACGAAGGGCGATCCGCGCACGGCCGTGCTGCAGGCGCTGTCGAGCCGTATGCTCGGACACCGAGAGCCGACGTCGTACGCCGACTTCCTGCGCCAGCGCGTCGAGACCAACTACCTCACGGGCGCGCTGCTGATCCCCGAGGCGCACGCCGTGCCGTTCCTCGACGAGGCGAAGAAGGACCGCTCGATCTCGATCGAAGACCTCCGCGACGCGTACTCCGTGTCGTACGAGACCGCCGCGCACCGCTTCACGAACCTCGCCACGGTGCACCTCGGCCTGCCGGTGCACTTCCTCAAGGTGCACGAGTCGGGCGTCATCACCAAGGTCTACGAGAACGACGACGTCAACTTCCCGACCGACCGCCTCGGCGCGATCGAGGGACAGATGTGCTGCCGCAAGTGGACCTCACGCGTCGTCTTCGACGTGGACGACCACTTCAACCCGTACTACCAGTACACCGACACCGGCAACGGAACCTACTGGTGCACGGCCCGCGTGGAGCTCTCCAGCGAGGGTGCGCACTCGATCAGCGTGGGCGTCCGCTTCGACGACACCAAGTGGTTCCTCGGCCGTGACACCCCCAACCGCGGCGTCTCCAAGCACTCCGTCGAGGTGTGCTGCCGGCGCGCCCCCGCCGACCTCGAGGCCGCATGGCGCGAGCAGTCGTGGCCGAATGTGCGCACGCCCCGCACACTGCTCGCGACGCTGCCGACCGGCGCGTTCCCGGGCGTGGACACGACAGACGTGTACGAGTTCCTCGAGGCCCACGCTCCCCGCTGACCGCGTCCGGCGGCGCGAGCGGCCTCGCGCGCGCGTGCACAGCCGCGGGGATTGTGCGCGGCGCGCCGGGGCGCGTCGGCGCGTCGGTCGATATCCCCGCGGTTGTGCACGCGCGCGTCAGCCGGGGCGGGAGACCTGCAGGGCGGCCCACAGGTCGGCGCGCGCCGCGAACGACGTCAGGTCCGTCTCGAGGAGGCGCTGGGCGAGGCCGATCCGCGCCCGGACGGTGTGACGGTGCACGCCGAGCGCGGTCGCGGCGGTGTCGATGCGCGCGTCGTTCTCGAGCCACACGCGCACCGTCTCGACGAGGGCCGTGCCCTCCTCGAGGTCGTGCTCGCGCAGCGGCGCGAGCCGCGCGGCGGCGAGGGAACGGGCGGCCTCCGAGTCGAGGGCCGACAGCACTCCGGATGCCGCGATCTCGCGGAACCTCGTGACGGGCTCGGTCCCGCGGCGCAGCGCCGTGACCGCCTGGGCGTGCGCGTCGCCGAACTCCGCGTAGGGCACGGCCTCCGAGACTCCGAGGCGCGCCTCGAACCGCGTCGCCAGGTCGTCGAACACGTCGTCGTCGCGCGACACGACGACGAGGGCGTCGTCGGCGCGGCCGTGGAAGACCGCGCCGCGCGTCTCGGCGGCGCGGAGCGTGAGCCACTCCGACACGGCGTCGGACCGCGCGACCGCGGCATCCGTCACCGCCACGTGCACGGGAGCCGCGGGCAGCCCGCCCCACAGGTCCCGCGCGATGCGCCGGGCGAGCGCGGCGTCGCCGGCCAGGAGCGACTGCACGAGTCCCGCCCGCAGGAGGTCGTGGGCGCGGGTGAGGCTCTGCTGCTGCTCGAACGCGAGCCCCGCCATGGCGACGACGGAGGTCACGACGCCGCGACCCTCCTGGTCGAGCTCGGCGGCGGCGATCGCGATGACGCCACGGAGGTGTCCGCCGCGTCCGAGCGTCTGCATCGTGAAGGGCGCGCCGCCGATCCGCAGCGACGACCCGGCGCGCGCGCCGCGGCGCAGCACGGCGCCCACCTCGTCCTGGAGCTCGTCGAGGACGGCGCTCTCCAGGCCGCGCGCGGGATGCTCCCGGCTCAGCACGCCGGCCGCATCGAAGAGGCCGACCCACGTGTCGAGCTGGCGCGACAGCTCTGCCAGCGTCGCGCCGAGCCCGTCCGGGCGGAGCGCCGCGAGGGCGATCGCGCGCTGCGCCGCGAGCGCCCAGCTGCGGCGCGCATAGGCCTGCGCGGCGATCGCCTCGGCGTTCGCGCGGGCGACCGCGATGAACGGCGTGCGGTACGGCACCTCGAACAGCGGCATCCGCTCCGCCCGGCACGCCTCGGCGAGGGCGGGCGGGATGCCGTCGCGGACGACCTCCGTGCCGAACCCGAGCGCGACGACGCCGCGTGCCGACAGGCGATGCACGTACGAGCGGAACGCGTCGTCGCCGGCATCGCGGAACTGCGTGCCCGTCGTCAGCAGCGCGAGGCCCTCCGACAGGAACGGAGTGGGGTCGGCGAGGTCGGAGCTGTGCACCCAGCGCACGTGCCGATCGAGGGCTCCCGACTCGAGGTCGTGCTCGTCGCCCTCGAGCCGCAGCTGCAGCTCGCGGCGGTGCAGCAGCGCTCGCAGCGTCGGCGCCTCGGCGGTGGCATCCATCGACCCTCCCGAAGTCGCGCTGTACGAGGCGTACAGGCGGCGCAACAGAATGTACACCGCGGAGAGTGCACGCGCCCGGTGGGCCTCCGTACGCTCGCCCTCATGACCGCCATCGACACCGTCACCGCAACGCCGCTGGGCGGGCCCTCACTGCCGCAGGAGCGCCGCCTCGTCACGAGCATCCCCGGCCCCCGTTCGCAGCAGCTCCTGGACCGCAAGGCCGCCGCCGTCGCGGCGGGCGTCGGACACACCGCCCCCATCGAGGCCGTCGCGGCCGGCGGGGGAGTCATCGTCGACGCCGACGGCAACTCGCTCATCGACCTCGGCTCGGGCATCGCCGTCACGACCGTCGGCAACGCGCACCCCAAGGTCGTCGAGGCCGTTCAGGCGCAGGTCGCGCAGTTCACGCACACGTGCTTCATGGTCTCGCCGTACGAGTCGTACGTCGCCGTCGCCGAGGCGCTCAACCGCGTCACGCCGGGCGACCACGCCAAGAAGAGCGCCCTGTTCAACTCGGGCGCCGAGGCCGTCGAGAACGCGATCAAGATCGCCCGCAAGTTCACGAAGAAGTCGGCGGTCGTCGCGTTCGACCACGGCTACCACGGCCGCACCAACCTCACGATGGCACTCACTGCCAAGGCCATGCCCTACAAGAGCGGCTTCGGGCCCTTCGCGTCGGAGATCTACCGCGCGCCCCTCTCCTACCCCTTCCGCGACGGCCTGACCGGTCCCGAGGCGGCGAAGAAGGCCATCTCGATCATCGAGAAGCAGGTCGGCGCCGACAACCTCGCCGCCGTCATCATCGAGCCCATCCAGGGCGAGGGCGGCTTCATCGTCCCCGCCGACGGGTTCCTGAACGCCGTCGTCGACTGGTGCCGGGCCAACAACGTCGTCTTCATCGCCGACGAGATCCAGACGGGCTTCGCCCGCACGGGCGCCATGTTCGCGAGCGAGCGCTTCGGCATCGTCCCCGACGTCATCACCACCGCCAAGGGCATCGCCGGCGGCCTTCCGCTCGCCGCGGTCACGGGGCGCGCCGAGATCATGGATGCCTCGCACTCGGGTGGCCTCGGCGGCACCTACGGCGGCAACCCCATCGCGTGCGCCGCCGCGCTCGCCGCGATCGAGGTCTACGAGACCGAGGGCCTCGTCGAGCGCGCGAACGAGATCGGCGAGATCCTCACGACCCGCCTGCGCGAGCTGCAGGCATCCGACCCCCGTGTCGGCGACGTCCGCGGACACGGCGCCATGATCGCCGCCGAGTTCGTCGACCCCGAGACGGGCGAGCCCGACGCGGCCCTCACCGGGGCCATCGCAAAGGCGTGCATCGCCGACGGCGTCATCGTGCTCACCTGCGGCACCTACGGGAACGTGATCCGTTTCCTCCCGCCGCTCACCATTCCCGACGCGCTGCTCCACGAGGGCATCGACGTCGTGGCCGCGGCGCTCGCGGCCAACTGACAGCGCGGTCGACGGACCCGGCGCCGGGGGGAGGCCGGGTCCGTCGTCCGCGGAACTTCGCTCCGCCATCGGCGGAAGCATCCCCCATTCGAGCAAAGGAGCACTCATGTCGGAGCTGACGCGCGACGTCGTCGTCATCGGAGCGGGAGCGGCCGGCCTGACGGCCGCCAACGAGCTGAAGAAGGCGGGCCTGTCCGTCGCCGTCCTGGAGGCGCGCGACCGCGTCGGCGGGCGCCTGTGGACCGACGTGATCGACGGCGCGATGCTCGAGATCGGCGGCCAGTGGGTCTCGCCCGACCAGCACGCGCTCATCGAGACGATCGACGAGCTGGGCCTGGAGACGTACGAGCGGTACCGCGACGGCGACTCGGTCTACGTCGGCCCGACGGGGGAGGTCTCGCGCTTCACAGGCGAGATGTTCCCGGTCTCGCCCGAGACCGAGCGCGCGATCGCCGACATCACGGAGCGTCTCGATGCGATGGTCGCCGAGATCGACCCCGACCGTCCGTGGGCGCACCCTCAGGCCGAGGAGTGGGACTCGATCTCGTGGGATGCCTGGCTGCGCGCACAGACCGACGACGATGAAGCCGTCCGCAACCTCGCGTTCGCCACCGGCTCGGCCATGCTGACCAAGCCCACGCACGCGTTCTCGCTCCTGCAGTCGCTTCTGATGGCGGCATCCGCCGGCTCCTACTCGCACCTCGTCGACGCCGACTTCATCCTCGACAAGCGCGTCGTGGGCGGCCTCCAGCAGGTGCCGCTCCTCCTCGCCGAGCGCCTCGGCGACGACGTCTTCCTCGGCTCGCCGGTGCGCACGCTCGAGTGGTCCGACCCTTCGACAGGCTCAGGGCAAGGGGGGGTCACCGCGACGACCGACACCCAGACGGTGCACGCCCGGTACGCGATCCTCGCGCACGCGCCGATCCTCTACAGCCGCATCCAGTTCGTGCCCGCGCTGCCGCGCCGACAGCACCAGCTGCACCAGCACCTCTCGATGGGCTTCGTCATCAAGGTGCACGCCGTCTACGAGACGCCGTTCTGGCGCGAGCAGGGCCTGTCGGGCACCGCGTTCAGCCCCTACGAGCTCTCGCACGAGGCCTACGACAACACCAACCACGGCGACGAGCGCGGCACGCTCGTCGGGTTCGTCTCCGACCAGAACGCCGACGACGTCTTCACCCTGTCGGCCGAGGAGCGCAAGGAGCGCATCCTCGAGTCGCTGTCGCACTACTACGGCCCCGAGGCCAAGAACCCCGTCGTCTACTACGAGAGCGACTGGGGCAGCGAGGAGTGGACGCGCGGCGCGTACGCCGCGAGCTTCGACCTGGGCGGCCTGCACCGCTACGGCGCCGACCTGCGCACCGCCGTCGGACCCATCCACTTCGCCTGCAGCGACATGGCCGGCGCGGGCTACCAGCACGTCGACGGCGCCATCCGCATGGGCCGCTTCGTCGCGGCGAACATCCTCGACAAGGCCCACGCGTGACGGGCCGGATCGTCGTCGGCTACACGGCAACGGAGGCGGGCGAGGACGCCGTCGCACTCGGCGCGCGGCTGGCCGCGGCGACGGGTGCCCAGCTCGATCTCGTGCTCGTGCTCCCGGCCGACGACCGCAGCGTCATCACGCCGCCCGACGCCGGGTACGACCGCTACCTGCAGGGCCAGGCCGAGTCCTGGCTCGCCGCTGCCGAGGAGTCGATCCCGGATGCCGTGACCCGGGCCACGCACGTGCGCTTCGCCGACTCCTTCGCAGAGGGCCTCATCGGCGCGGCGCACGAGTTCCAGGCCGGCCTCATCGTCGTCGGCGCCGCCAACGGCGGCTTGCGCGGCCGGCACCGTCTCGGCACGGTCGCGGGCGAGCTGCTGCACTCCTCCGACGTGCCGGTCGCACTCGCGCCCGAGGGCTCGCGCCGCGTCGACGTCAAGGGCGTGAGCCGCGTCACGGTGGCGATCGGCACGCGTCCGGGCGCCGAGGCACTCCTCGAGGAGAGCGTCGCGCTCGCCGTCGCGACCCACGCGCACCTGCGCCTGCTGTCGCTCGTCTCGGTCGACCTGCCCGCCACCGTCGACACCGGCGTCATCCGCGTCGCGGGTGCCGCCCACGCCGACGATGTGCTCGGCAAGGCGCTCGACGCGCTTCCCGAGGCGGTCGAGGCCGACGTCGTCGTCGCACGCGGTGACAGCGTCGAGGAGGCTGTCCGCCACCTCAGCTGGGAGCCGGGCGAGCTGGCGGTCGTCGGCTCGAGCCGCCTCGCGCAGCCCCGCCGACTGTTCCTGGGCTCGACGGCAGCGAAGATGCTGCACGAGCTTCCCGTCCCCATGGTCGTGGTGCCCCGCACGCGCGGTCAGGAAGGTGCACGCGCATGAGCGCTTCATCACAGACCTCGGGCGCGCCGCTGGCCCCCGCATCCGGAGCCCACGCGGGCGAGCTGTCCAAGAAGGGCCTGAGCGCCGGCGCCGTCGGCGTCGTCGGCGCCGTCGTCATCGGCATCTCGACGATCGCTCCGGCCTACACGCTCACGGCGTCGCTCGGGCCGACCGTGGCCGTCGTCGGCACGCAGGTGCCCGCGATCATCCTCGTGGGCTTCATCCCGATGCTGCTGACGGCCTTCGGCTACCGCGAGCTCAACCGCGCCATGCCCGACTCGGGCACGTCGTTCACGTGGGGCGTCCGCGCCTTCGGGCCGTGGATCGGCTGGATGACCGGCTGGGGCATCATCGCCGCGACCGTCATCGTGCTGTCCAATCTCGCGGGCATCGCCGTGGAGTTCCTGTTCCTGCTCATCTCGCAGCTGACCGGCAATCCCGACATCGCGGACCTCGCGTTCAATCCCGTGATCAACGTCACGGTCTGCCTGCTCTTCATGCTCGGGGCGACGCTCGTGTCGTACCGCGACATGCAGACCACGCAGAAGTTCCAGTACATCCTGGTCGGCTTCCAGGTCGTCGTGCTGCTGCTGTTCGCGATCGTCGCGATCGTCAAGGCCGTGCAGGGCGATGCGCCCGACCCCACCGCGTTCTCGTGGTCGTGGTTCAACCCGCTCGAGGTGCCGACGTTCAGCGCCTTCGCCGCCGGACTGTCGCTGTCGATCTTCATCTTCTGGGGCTGGGACGTCGTCCTGACCATGAACGAGGAGACGAAGAACCCGGCCAAGACGCCGGGCCGCGCCGCGATGCTCACCGTCGTCATCGTCGTCGCGCTCTACCTGCTGCTGTCGATCGGGCTCATCATGTTCGCCGGCGTCGGCACGGGCCCCTTGGGCCTGGCCAACGAGGACATCTCGGCGAACGTCTTCTTCGCGCTGTCCGACCCGATCCTCGGACCGCTCGCGTTCCTCGTCTCGCTCGCGGTGCTCTCGAGCTCCGCCGCGTCGCTGCAGTCCACGGCGGTCGGTCCCGCCCGCACGCTCCTGGCGATGGGCCACTACGGCGCGCTCCCGTCGAAGTTCGCGCGGGTGAGCCCGCGGTTCTTCACCCCTGGCTACGCGACGATCGTCTCGGCAGTCGTGGCGTCGGTGTTCTACGCCGTCATGCGCGTCCTCAGCGAGAACGTCCTGACCGACACGATCCTCTCGCTCGGCATGATGATCTGCTTCTACTACGGCCTCACCGCGTTCGCGTGCGTCTGGTACTTCCGCAAGCAGTGGTTCGACTCGGTGCGCAGCTTCTTCTTCACCTTCCTGTTCCCGCTTGTGGGCGGCGCCATCCTCGCGGTGCTGTTCGTCACGACGCTCATCGACTCGATGGACCCCGCCTACGGCAGCGGCTCGAACATCTTCGGCCTGGGACTCGTCTTCGTGCTGGGCGTCACCGTGATCCTCGCCGGCGTCGTCATCATGATCTGGCAGGCCATCAAGCGTCCCGAGTTCTTCCGCGGGCAGACGCTGTCGATGGATGCCCCGCCCAGCCTTCGCCGCACCCGTCAGACTGTCTGAGAAATACCGAAACGGAGATCAGCATGAGCGATTACGCCGTCGTCAACCCGGCCACGGGCGAGACCCTGGCGACCTACCCGACGCTCGCCGACGACGCCGTCGAGGCCGTCATCGCGGGCGCGGATGCCGCCTTCCGCACGTGGCGGGACACGCCCGTCGCCGAGCGCGCCGCCCGCATCCGCCGCGTGGCAGAGCTGCACCGCGAACGCCGCGACGAGCTCGCCGCGATCATCGTGCGCGAGATGGGCAAGCCGCTGGCCGCGGCGCTCGGCGAGGTCGACTTCGCGGCCGACATCACCGAGTACTACGCCGACAACGCCGAGAGGGTCACCGGCGATCAGCCGATCGACATCCTCGGCGAGGGTACCGCCGTCATCCGCCGCACGCCGCTGGGCGTGCTGCTGGGCATCATGCCGTGGAACTTCCCGTACTACCAGGTCGCCCGCTTCGCCGCGCCGAACATCGTCGTCGGCAACACGATCCTGCTCAAGCACGCTCCGCAGTGCCCCGAGTCGGCGGCCGCGATCGCGAAGATGTACGACGACGCCGGGCTCGAGGGCGTCTACACCAACGTGTACGCCACCAACGACCAGGCGGCGACGATCATCGCCGACAGGCGCGTGCAGGGCGTGTCGGTGACGGGCTCGGAGCGCGCCGGTGCGGCCGTCGCCGAGATCGCGGGGCGCAACCTCAAGAAGGTCGCGCTCGAGCTGGGCGGGTCCGATCCGTTCATCCTGCTCTCGACCGACGACCTCGACGGCGCCGTCCAGGCGGCCGTCGACGCGCGCCTCGACAACACGGGTCAGTCGTGCAACGCCGCCAAGCGCTTCATCGTGCAGGAGGGCCTCTACGACGCCTTCCTGGAGAAGTTCACGGCCGCGATGACGGCTGCCAAGGTGGGCGATCCCTTCGCGGACGACACCGACCTCGGGCCCCTCTCGTCGCTCACGGCCGCCGAGCGGCTCGGCGCCCAGGTCGACAAGGCCGTGTCGCAGGGCGCGCGCCTGGTGGCCGGCGGCACCCGCGACGGCGCGTATTACGCCCCGACCGTGCTCGCCGACGTCACGAGCGACATGGATGCCTACCGCGAGGAGTTCTTCGGACCGGTCGGCGTCGTCTACAAGGTCGCCGACGAGGACGAGGCCGTCAAGGTCGCGAACGACACGCCGTTCGGACTCGGGTCGTACGTCTTCACGACCGACGAGCAGCAGGCCGAGCGCGTGGCGAACAAGATCGACGCCGGCATGGTCTATGTCAACGTCGTGCTCGCCGACTCGCCCGAGCTGCCCTTCGGCGGCGTCAAGCGCTCCGGCACGGGGCGCGAGATGGGGCTCCTGGCGGCCGACGAGTTCGTCAACAAGAAGCTCATCCGCATCGGCGCGTGAAGATCCCGCTCGGCGGGAACTCGACGGTCGGAGGCGCGCCCTCCGACCGTTGAGACGAGCGCGCCCGCACGACAGGATGGAAGCATGAGCGAAGCCGACGACCCCCTCCACGTTCTGAGCGCCGACGAGTGCTGGGCACGTGTGTCGGACGAGGAGCTCGGCCGGCTCGTGACCCATGTGGGCGACGTGCTCGACATCTTCCCCGTGAACTTCGTCGTCGACCAGGGCACGATCGTCTTCCGCACCGCCGAGGGCAGCAAGCTGTTCGAACTGACCGTCAACGACGAAGTGCTCTTCGAGGTCGACGATCACACCGAGACCGACGCGTGGAGCGTCGTCGTGCGTGGGCACGCGCGCAAGCTCGCGACGTCGGACGAGGTTGCGCGGGCCGACACGCTCGGGCTCAAGCCCTGGCTGCCGACCCTCAAGTACAACTACGTGCGCATCGAGCCGACGACCGTCAGCGGCCGTGCGTTCCAGCGCGGGCCGGAGCCGGAACGGTATGGCGTCTCGGATTATTGACGGATTCTGCGCGGCCGGCCGGCCTCGGTTCGCGGGGCGGGAGGGCATGCCGTACACTGGATCATGCAGTTGAAGTCTGCAATTCTTCGCCGCGCCCGGGTCCCGGGCCAAGCCCTTTACAGCTAGGACGCGGTGCAGAAGTGTGGACATCCCGAGGCCTCCGGGTCTCTAGGGCGGTAGCTCAATTGGCAGAGCAGCGGTCTCCAAAACCGCAGGTTGCAGGTTCGATTCCTGTCCGCCCTGCGCGTCAGCGGAAGCTGGCACATGGAAGGTAATCAGGTGGGTTCGATGGTTCAGGACGAGCCGAAGGGCGAGGTCGTCGCGAAGAGCGAACAGGCCGCTCCCCGCGAGAAGAGGCCCGGCTTCTTCGCGCGCATTGCGCTCTTCATCCGTCAGGTCTTCGCGGAGCTTCGCAAGGTCGTCACTCCGACGCGCCAGGAGCTCTTCAAGTTCACTGGCGTCGTGCTCGGCTTCGTCGTCGTCATGATGGCGCTCGTCTACGGTCTCGATCTGCTGTTCGTCTGGCTGACGACCGTCGTCTTCGGCGTTCCGGCTGGGGCGTAAGCACCCACTGTCGCGACGCGGGCGAGGATCAGTCATCCGGCGCCCACGAACGGAAGAGAACGAAGTGTCTGAAAGATATGTCGACGACGCCGATTGGGCGACCGCCGCTGAGCAGTCCTCCGAGGACGACGAGGCGCAGGAGGGCAACGTGCTCTCCGGGCAGGAGCACTCGGTCGAGCCGGCGGAGCACGTCGCGCTGCACGTCGTCGACGACAACGACGACGAAGACCTCGCCGACCTGGACGAAATCGACATCGACGACCCTGAGGCGGACGCGATCGTGAACGACGCATTGAACCTGGACGAGGCCGCGGAGACCGAAGCCGCCGCCGAGGTCCTCAACGACTCCATCGCCGAGGAGGCCGCCGCGCGCGTCGCCGCCGCGGCCGAAGACATCGACCCCTACGACGGCCCCGACGTCAACGGCGACCCCGACGAGTCCGTTCTCGGCGAGGAGTTCCTCGGCGAGCTCGCCGACGCCGAGGCCGAGGTCGACGCGGAAGAGGAAGACCCCTACGAGGCCTTCCGCGCCGAGCTGCGCCTGCTGCCGGGCAAGTGGTACGTCATCCACTCGTACGCGGGCTTCGAGCGCAAGGTCAAGGCCAACATCGAGCAGCGCAAGTCGACGCTCGAGGTCGAGGAGGAGATCTACCAGATCGAGGTCCCCATGGAGGACGTCGTGGAGATCAAGAACGGGCAGCGCAAGATGGTCACGCGCGTCCGCATCCCCGGCTACGTGCTCGTGCGCATGGAGCTCAACGAGGACACCTGGTCGGTCGTGCGTCACACGCCGGGCGTCACGGGCTTCGTCGGCAACGCGCACAACCCGACGCCCCTCCGATTCGAGGAGGCCTTCAACATGCTGAAGAGCCTCGTCGAGATCAAGGAGACCGCGCCCGCCAAGGCCGGCGCCGCCAAGAAGGGCGCCGCGGCCGCCGCGCGCGTCATCCCGGCCGAGGTCGACTTCGAGGTGGGCGAGACCATCACGATCAAGGAGGGCTCGTTCGCGGGTCTTCCCGGCACGATCAGCGAGATCAAGCCCGAGAGCGGCAAGCTCACGGTGCTCGTCTCCCTCTTCGAGCGCGAGACGCCGGTCGAGCTCAGCTTCGACCAGGTCACCAAGCTCTGACGCACTGAGCGTCAACGCGAAGAGCGGATGCCGTCGGCATCCGCTCTTCTCGTTTCTCCGGCCGCGACAAGCTCGCGCGCGAGGGTTCGTCGTATGCGCCTGTCGACACGCACCGTGCGCGACGCTGCGCTTCGGGTGTACAAAGAGACGCGAAGCGCACCGAGGGGGCCGGCGCTGACGATGTCGTCACGTCTTGGGGGTCCACTCATGTCCGAGATCTTCCGCCGCAGTGCGGCCGCACGATACACACGGCCGGGATCGCCGAGGCGGATCGTCGCCGCGCTGGTCGTCGTCGCCGCCCTCTTCTCCTCGATGACGATGGCCACGAGCGCCGCGGCCGCCACGCCGGCCACATGGACCCTGAGTCAGACGTCGGAGCCCGCCTCGGGGTCCACGGTGCAGCCCGGAGACACCATCAGCTACACGATGACGGTGAGCGATACCGGTGATTCGGGCGTCTCCGGTGCGCTCGTGCAGGCCGACCTCAGCGGCCTGCTGTCGAACGCGACGCTGGGCACGCTCGGAGCGGGCGCCGTGGTCACGGGCACGACCCTCACGTGGACGGTACCCACGATCGCGCCCGGGGGAACCGCGACGCTCAGCTACCAGGTGACCGTGAATGCGGGAGCCTACGGCGTCGTCATGACCAGCTCGGTGACGCCCGAGTCGCCGGGAGGAAGCTGCACGACCGCGGCGCAGTGCACGTCGACGCTCCGCACGCCCGGATGGGTCCTGTCCAAGACCTCCGATCCGGCCTCGGGGGAGGACGTGACGCCGGGCGACACGATCACGTACACCCTGACGGCGACGAACGTGGGCCCTGTGGCGGTGACGGATGCCGCGGCGCAGGACGACCTCTCGGCAGTGGTGCCGTACGCGACCCTCGATGAGGCCGGGCTCGCGGCGGAAGGGCTCTCGTATTCGTCTACGACGCACCTCCTGACCTGGACGGTGCCGACGATCCCCTTGGGCGGAGCGGTCTCCGTCCAGTACACGGTCACGGTCGATCCCGACGTCGCGGGCGTGGCGATCACCAATCTCGCCACCCCGACGGTGCCGGCCGGCAGCTGCGCGAACGCCTCCGACTGCACGACGACCCACCAGGTTCCGCCCCTTCCCGTGCCCGACCTGCGGATCGCCGCGACGGCCGGCGTGACGTCCGTCGCGCCCGGGACGTCGTTCGACTACGAGCTCGACGTCGAGAACGTCTCCACGCTGGGTGCCGCCGGCACGGTCACCCTCTCAGACGCGATCCCGTCGACTCTGAAGGTGACAAGCGTCATCACGGCCGACACGGGATCGCCGCACTGGCAGAACTGTGCGGTCGCGGGCGCCGCCGCGAGCGGCTTCGGCGGGGTGCTCACCTGCGAGCTGTCGGGCGACCTCGGTGCCGCAGCATCCGCTCCCGCCATCACCCTGGCTGTGACGGTCGCATCGACCGCGACCGGCGAGAGCATCGGCAACACCGCGACCGTCTGCTGGCTGAACCCGGCGGACCCCGCCGCTGCCCAGCAGTGTGCGGACTCGACGGCCGTGGTCACCGTCGTTCCCGGTCCGTCGACGCCGCCCGCGGTGGATGACGGTTCGCTGCCGCCTACGGGCGCCTCAGCAGCCCAGTCAGCGTGGCTGGTGCTCCTGGCGCTCGCCGGCGGCGCCCTGATCGCCACCGGTGCTGTGCTGCGCCGATCGCGTCGACAGGGGTCCTCGTAGGCGAATCGGGATCCTCGCGCTGATCAGGTAGACTTGTGTGGTTTGCGTGCCGCTTCGGCGTGCGCGCGAACGGAACCGCGCTCCGGAGATGCCGGATCCGCGGGAGAACGGATGCCCGACGGACTGCTCAGTCTGTCGCCGCACCGCTCGAGAAAGGAAAACGAATGGCACCGAAGAAGAAGGTGACCGGCCTGATCAAGCTCCAGATCAACGCCGGCGCCGCCAACCCGGCCCCGCCGATCGGCCCCGCGCTCGGTCAGCACGGCGTCAACATCATGGAGTTCTGCAAGGCGTACAACGCCGCGACGGAGTCGCAGCGCGGCAACGTCATCCCCGTGGAGATCACCGTCTACGAGGACCGCAGCTTCACGTTCATCCTGAAGACCCCGCCGGCGGCTGAGCTCATCAAGAAGGCCGCTGGAGTCCAGAAGGGCTCGAAGACGCCTCACACGGTCAAGGTCGCGAAGCTCACCAAGGAGCAGGTCCGCCAGATCGCCGAGACGAAGATGCCCGACCTGAACGCGAACGACATCGAGGCCGCCTCGCTGATCATCGCCGGCACCGCCCGCTCCATGGGCATCACGGTCGAGGACTGAGGGGGATAACCACAATGGCTACGAAGTCCAAGGCCTACCAGGCCGCCGCGGCCAAGATCGCCGCTGACAAGTTCTACACGCCCACCGAGGCCGTCGCCCTGGCGAAGGAGACCGGTTCGGCGAAGTTCGACTCGACCGTCGAGGTCGCGCTGAAGCTGTCGGTCGACCCCCGCAAGGCCGACCAGATGGTGCGCGGCACCGTCATCCTCCCGCACGGCACGGGCAAGACCGCCCGCGTCATCGTCTTCGCGACGGGCCCGGCCGCCGAGGCCGCCATCGCCGCAGGCGCTGACGAGGTCGGCGGCGCCGAGCTCATCGAGAAGGTCGCCGGCGGCTGGACCGCGTTCGACGCGGCCGTCTCGACGCCCGAGCTCATGGGCCAGGTCGGTCGACTCGGCAAGGTGCTCGGCCCCCGCGGCCTCATGCCCAACCCGAAGACCGGCACCGTGACCCCCAACGCGGCCAAGGCCGTCGAGGAGATCAAGGGCGGCAAGATCGAGTTCCGCGTCGACAAGCACGCCAACGTGCACTTCGTCGTCGGCAAGGCCTCGTTCACGGCCGACCAGTTGGACGAGAACTTCAAGGCTGCGCTCGAGGAGATCGTGCGTCTCAAGCCGTCGAGCTCGAAGGGCCGCTACATCCAGAAGGGCGCCGTGTCGACCACGTTCGGCCCCGGCATCCCGCTGGACGTCAACGCTCTCTGATCCACGGATCACGCTTCTGGAGGGGCTCCGCCGTAACGGCGGGGCCCCTTCTGTGTTCCAAGGGTCGTGCCGGTCGTTCCCCTATGCGGGACGCCCCGTTGCCGGTTCCCTATGCGCATCGTGAAATGGAGTCACCCCCGCATCGCGTCACACTCCCGGCGCGGGTGATGTCGACGGGCACACGCCCAGCAAGCCCGGCGACCCACGACACCAGGAGATGGCAAAGGAGCTATTGTGAAGCACTTCCGAAGGGTCGCGGCCGCTGCGGTGGCCGCATCCGCTCTCGTCCTCGCGACGGGGTGCGCCGCAGACTCGGCGGCCCCCGCGGATCAGACGCCCGCGTCGGACAAGCTCGCCGAGCTCGTCACGGCGGCGCAGTCCGAGGGCGAGCTGACGTTCTACGGCGACGCCAACGAGACGTCGCTGCAGTCGTGGACCCAGGGGTTCACGGAGAAGTACGGCATCACGGTCAACATCCTGCGACTGCCGGGAAGCGAACTGTTCCAGCGGTTCAGCCAGGAGATGTCGGCCGATCAGCACCAGGCCGACGTGTTCAGCGTCGCCGACCGGGTCTCGATGCAGACAGCCGTCGACAACGGATGGATCGCCGAGTACACGCCGGAGAACGCCGGGTTGTACCCTGCGGACCAGTCCGAGGCGGGCTACTTCTACCCCGTGCAGAACGGCTATTTCCAGACCGTCGCGTACAACCCGACGCTCCTGTCGGCCGATGAGATCAAGATGATCAAGAAGGACCCGATCAAGGCGGCGGGCGACCCGGCGTTCAAGGGACGGGTCGGCGTCAACATGCCGCAGTCGTCGCAGCAGGCCGCGGCGTTCTACTACCGCTACGCCGAGGGCGACGCGGCCGACGAGTACGGATGGGACGCCCTCCAGGCGATCGCCGACAACAAGCCGCTGTTCTACAGCTCGGCCACGCTCATCCAGAACCTCATCGCCGGCGAGTACGCGGTCGCGGTGGCCCTGACCGACAGCCTCGCCGCGCCGCAGGCGCTGCAGGGCGCCCCCGTCGAATTCGTCTACCCGAAGGACACGACGGGAGGCTACTTCGCCGTCGGTTCGGTGGCAGATGCCCCGCACCCGAATGCGTCGAAGCTCTTCATGGAATGGGCCACGACCCCCGAGGCAAACGCGGCGTACACGAAGATCACGCAGACGGTGCCGGCGAACAGCGAGGTACCCGACGAGCGGGAGATCACGGGACTCGACTGGTACAAGGCGCCCGACGTCGCGAACGTGTGGTTCGACTTCACCTCCGACTCGGACTTCCTCAAGGCCTCGTCGGCCGACGGCGACTTCCTGTCGCACTGGAACGAAGTCTTCGGGTACTCGGGATGACCATCCTCGACCGCGCCGAACCCGTCATCGGCCAGGCGGACGGCACCGCGACCACTTCGGTCGCGGTGCCGCCCGCGGGCCGGCGCCGGGCGCTCTGGCGACGTCCTTCCGCTCTCGGCGTCATCGTCCTCATCGTGCTGCTCGGCCTCGTGGCCGGTCCCACCGCGATGGTGTTCGTCGGGGCGGTGCAGAGCAGCGCGCCCGGCCTTCCCGGCAACACGTTCTCGCTCGATGCGATCTACACCGTGTACGTGAGCGGCGAGTACTACGCGTCGCTCATCGGCACCCTCCTGATGGCGGTCAGCGTCGCGGCCCTCTCCACCGTCTTCGGCGGGCTCGCCGCGTGGTTCCTCACGCGCGTCGCGGTGCCGCTGCGGAAGGTGTGGGAGTTCGGCCTCATCCTGCCGCTGTTCCTCTCGCCGTTCGTCGGCGCCCTCGCGTGGATGATGCTCGCGGCGCCCAACTCGGGCATGATCAACGTCAACCTCCGCTGGATGCTGGGCACGAACGCGACGTACGTCAACATCATGACGCTGCCCGGCGTCGTGTTCGTGATGCTGCTCTTCTACATCCCGTACGCGTACCTGTTCATCTCGTCGGCGCTGAAGAACATGGACCCGTCGCTCGAGGAGGCGTCGTACATGAACAGCCGCGGCACCTTCGCCACCGCGCTCAAGGTCACCTTGCCGATCATGCGGCCCGCGCTCGTGGCGTCGTTCTTCTTCGTCGCGGTGCTCGCGACCGGTGTCTTCGTCATCCCAGCGGTCCTGGGGCTCAACACGAGCTTCTCGCCCCTCGCGGTCGAGGTGTACCGCGCCATGACGGTCTTCCCGTCGCGACCGCCGGTGGCCGCGGCCCTCGGCACGCTGCTCTTCTGGTTCACGCTCGCCGGCGTCTTCCTCTATCGCCGCTCCGTGCGCCACGCCAACCGCTTCGTCACCCTCGGCGCACGCGGCACACGGCCCCGCATGGTCCCGATGCGCGCCGGCCGCCACATCGCGACGGTCGTCTTCGGCATCTACGTGCTGCTTGCCGCAGTCCTGCCCTACGCGGTGCTCGTCATCATGTCACTCACGCCGTTCGCGATCACCGACTTCCGGCGCATGACCTTCTCGTTCGACGGCGTCTTCCAGGTGCTGCGCGCCCCCGACGTGATGACGGCGCTCGGCAACACCATCTGGCTCGGCGTGGTCGTGCCCACCGTGACGGTGCTCATCGGCCTCGCCGTCGCCTACGTCGTGGTCCGCGAGCGCGGGCGGCTCGGAGCCGTCGCCGACTACCTGGGCACCCTGCCGATCGCGGTGCCCGGCATCGTCTTCGCGACCGGCATCGTCTGGATGTACGTGCGCTCGCCGATCTACGCCACCGTCCTGCTCATCATGATCGCCCTCATCGGGGCGTACATCCCGCAGGGCGCGAGGTTCGCCAGCGCCGGCCTGATCCAGGTCGACAAGTCGCTCGAGGAGGCGGCCCGCATGAACGGCGCGGGCAAGCTCCGCACGATCGCCACGGTGACGTTCCCGCTCCTGCGGCCGTCGCTCCTGTCGGCGTGGACGCTCCTGTTCGTCTTCGCGACGCGCGAGGTCAACGAGGCCGTCATCCTGGCCGGTCCCAAATCGCGGCCGCTCTCGGTGCTCGCCTGGAACTACGTCGAGCAGGGATCGATACGCAACGCCGCCGTCGTGGGGCTCATCCTCACGATCGTGATGGTGATCGGCATCCTCTTCGCCCGCTTCGTGCTGCGCGCGAAGCTCGACTCGTCCAACCTCTAGGTCCGCCGCGGCGGTCCACGAATGAAGGAAACCCCAGTGAGCAACACCATCGAGCAGGCGCCCCCGACCCAGGCGAAGGCCGCCGCGGGCGCGGCGCTCGTCGTCTCGGGCCTGCGCATCAAATACGGCGAGGTCGAGGCCGTGAAGGGCATCGACTTCACGATCAACCCCGGCGAGTTCCTGACCCTCCTCGGACCCTCCGGATGCGGCAAGACGACCACCCTCCGCTGCATCGCGGGACTCGAGGCGCCGTCCGGCGGCACGATCACCCTCGACGGCAAGCCCATCGCGTCGGCCGACAAGCAGCTGCCGCCCGAGAAGCGCGGCATCAACATGGTGTTCCAGTCGTACGCCGTGTGGCCGCACATGACGGTCGAGAAGAACGTCGGATACGGGCTCAAGGGCCTGGGCAGGACGGATGCCGCCGCCCGGGTCGCCGAAGTGCTCGAGCTCGTCGGGCTCGCACCGTACGCAAAGCGCTACGGCACCGAGCTCTCCGGCGGCCAGCAGCAGCGCGTGGCGCTCGCGCGCGCCATCGTGACGCGTCCGAAGCTCCTCCTCTTCGACGAGCCGCTCTCGAACCTCGATGCGGGCCTGCGCGAGCAGATGCGCTTCGAGCTCCTCGAGCTGCAGCGCACCGTCGGCATCACGAGCGTCTACGTGACGCACGACCAGACCGAGGCGATGTCGATGTCCGACAGGGTCGCGCTCATGCGCGACGGCGTCATCGAGCAGCTCGACTCGCCGCGCGAGATCTACCGCCGCCCCGCGAGCGAGTTCGCGGCGAACTTCATCGGCCGAGCCAACCTCGTGCGCGGCGAGATCGCAGCCGACAGGCTCGCAGTGACCGCGGACGGCGGGGTGAAGGTCGTCGCGCACGAGCCGTACGGCGGCACCGGACCGCGAGTGACGGCCGTGTTCCGCTCGGAGCGGGTCGTCGTGGGCGCCGAGGCGCAGGCGTGCGAGAACACCTGGGCCGCGACCGTCGAGCGCGTCGCGTTCCTCGGGCGGCACATCGATGTCGCGCTGCGGCTGCCGAGCGGCGTGATCCGCGCCGAGGTGTCTGCCGACGTGCAGATCGCGGCCGGCGACCAGGTGTCGGTCGGCGTTCGGGCTCGCGACGTGCACTTCGTCCCCGCCGCGGGGGAGTGACGTGCGGATCGCCCGCGCCGAGACGCTGCACTGCGCCGCCGGAACGCGCGTCTGGGCGTTCCTCAAACTCGAAACCGACGAGGGCGTCACAGGCTGGGCCGAGTTCACCGACGGCGCCTACTCGTCGCGCGGCACGCACGAGGTCGTGACGCGGTACGCGCAGCTGGTCGTCGGCCAGGACCCCATGAACACGAACCGGCTCGAGGCGATCCTGCGCTCGGCCACGCACGAGGCCGAGGAGGGGCTCAACCGCCGGGCGACCGCCGCGATCCTCAATGCGAGCCTCGACATCCGCGGCAAGGCGCTCGGCGTGCCCGTCTCGGCGCTGCTCGGCGGCCGGCTGCGCGACCGGCTGCCGGTGTACTGGTCGCACTGCGGCCTCGGCCGGGTGCGCATGTCGCAGGCCGGCGTGCACCCCCCGATCCGCTCGCTCGACGACATCACCGCCCTCGGCCGCGAAGTGCGCGAGCGCGGCTTCACCGCGCTCAAGACGAACGTCATCCTCTTCGAGAACGGCGGGGCGAAGCTCTACCTGCCGCTGTGGGACCCGTACGGCGAGCCGTCGCTCGAGCTCGCGGACGCGACCATCGAGGGCGTCGCCGAGCTCGTCGAGGCATTCCGCGAGGGGACGGGCGAGGGCATCCGGATCTTCCTCGACACCGTGTGGACCGTCAAGGGCGAGGCGATCCCGCGGCTCGCCCGGCGGCTCGCGCAGACATCGCTCGACTGGCTGGAGGCCGACACGAACGACCCCGAGCAGCTGTTCGCGGCCCGCGGCAACGGCAAGCTCAAGATCGTCTCGGGTGAAGCCCTCTCAGGTGTGCGCGACTACCGTCGCTTCTTCGAGCGGCGCGCCATGGACATCGTCAAGGTCGACGTCGCCTGGAACGGCACGCCGGAGGCGAAGCGGATCGCCGATCTCGCGGCGGGATACGACCTCAACGTCTCGCCGCACAACCCGATGAGCCACCTCATGACGCACATGTCGGCGCAGTTCGGCGCGGCGATCCCGAACTTCTCGATCTTCGAGATCGACGTCGACGGCGTGCCGTGGCGCGACGAACTCGTGACACCTCCCGTCATCGAGGACGGTGCCATGGTGCTGACCGATGCCCCGGGCTGGGGCTGCGAAGTGAACGAGGAAGCGATCCGGGCCCACCCGCCCACGTTCGCGGTCTGAGGACCCGGCAGCCGCCGCGAGACTGAAGAGAGGATGCCCCATGGCATCGGAGATCGTCGCGCTCAGCGCGCGCGTCCACACCTGGCGCTTCGGCGAGCGTCCGCGCGAGATCGGGACGGGCAGCATCCTGCGCCGCGACTTCGTGCTCGTCCGCGTCGACCTCGCCGACGGCACGGTCGGCTACGGCGAGGCCTTCCACGGCCACGCCGGCACCGCGGTCGCCGAGATCGTCAACACGACGATGCAGGAGGTCGTCGTCGGCCGGCGCGCCGACGAGATGCTCGCCGTGCGCGAGGAGACGCGCGAGCGCTTCCTCCTCGCAAGCGGCATGGGCGGCTTCGTGTTCGCGCTGAGCGGCATCGACATCGCGATGTGGGACGCCTTCGGCAAGTCGGCCGGTCAGCCCGCGTGGCGGCTCCTCGGCGGCGCGGAACCCGATGCTCCGGCGTACGCGGGCGGGTTCACTCTCGGCTATTCGACGCCGGAGCTGCTCGTCGCCGACCTCGCCGGCCTCGCCGAACGCGGGTTCACCGCCGCGAAGGTGCGGGTCGGCGACGGATTCGAGGCGGATGCCGCGCGCGTGCGCGCCGCCCGCGAGGCGCTGGGCGACGGCTTCCGTCTCATGACCGACGCGAACCTGGGGCTGAACTACGACACGTCGCGGCTCGCGACGGTGCTCGGAGAGGCCGGCGCGGACTGGCTCGAGGAGCCGTATCCGCCCGGACGGCGCGACGCCTACGAAGCGCTCGCGGCGCTCCGCCGCGTCCCCCTCGCGGCCGGCGAGAACATCTTCGGGGCCGACGCCTTCGGGCAGTGGATCGCCTCCGGCGCCATCCAGGTCGCGCAGCCCGACGTGAGCCGCGTCGGCGGGATCAGAGAGGCGATCCGGGTCGGCCACCTCGCGCAGGCCCACGGCGTGCGGTTCGTGCCGCACATCTCGCATACGGCGCTCAACCACGCCGCGACCCTCACCGCGATGGCCGCCGTCGGCTCCAAGGACTTCTTCGAGGCCGACCCGACCGCCGTGAACCCGTTCCGGCACGACGTCATCTCGGGCGGGGTGACCGTCGCGGGCGGCCGCGCGCGCTTGGGCGATGCGCCGGGGCTCGGGGTCGCGGTCGACGAGGAGCGGCTCGCCGCGCAGTTCCCCGGCGAGGCCGGGTCGCCCTGGCCCCGCGTCCGGCGCTAGACGACCCCGCGGAGAGGGCGCCGGATCGCGGCGCCCTCTCCGCGTGCGCGTCAGTCGATCGTGAGGACGTCGACCTCGTGCGCCGCGATCCAGTCGCGGTCGAGCGGCGTGCCGAGACCCGGACCCGTCGGCACGCCGACGGTGCCGTCGGCGTCGACCTCGTCGAGGCGATCGGCGTAGTCGGCGAAGAACGGGGGAGTGACGAGGGCGAGGCTCGGGGCGACGAGCCCGAGCTCGTAGAAGTTGGAGTTGCGCAGTGAGGCCATGAGGTGCCGGTGCACGGGACTCGTCGCGTGCAGCTCGACGTCGATCCCCAGCGCCTCCGCCGCGTGCGCGATCTTCAGCACCCCGGTCACGCCGCCATCGAGCCCCGCGTCGGCGCGCATGAAGTCGGTGCCGCCGGCGAGCACGTTGTCGACGTGCGGCTGCAGGCCGCGGATGTGCTCGCCCTGCAGGAACGGCGTCTTCAGCTGCTCGCGCAGCCTGCGGTATGCGAAGGCGGAGGTGCCGCCTTCCATGCCCGGGTCCTCGAACCAGTAGAAGCCCGCCTCGTCGAGCGCGCGACCCACCGTGAGGATGTCGCCGAACGTGCGGTACGCGCCGGACGGGTCGAGCATGAGGGCGATGTCGGGGCCCACGGCATCCCGGACCGCGTGCACGAGTTCGATCTCGCGCCGGATGTCGCCGTCGTTCCAGCCGTGCAGCTTGATGGCCCGATACCCGAGCGACACGCAGTGCCGCGCGAACTCCGCGTACTTCGCCGGGGTTCCCAGAGGGCCGGTGCCGGCATCGTCGCCGAACAGCGTCGACGCGTAGGCCGGGAGCCGCTTGCGGTAGCCGCCGAGCAGCTCCCACAGCGGTGCGCCGTACGTCTTGCCCGCGATGTCCCACAGGGCGCAGTCGAGCGGGCCCAGACCCAGCTGGTCGTACTTCCGCCACACGCGCCGCAGGTCGTTCCAGATGCGCTCGCGCTCGAAGGCGTCCTGGCCGACGAGCCACGACGCAACCGAGGCGATGTGGTCGGCGGCGTGGCCGTTGATGCCGGTCGTCCACGTGTACTCGCCGGTGATCCCGGCATCCGTCCGGATCTCGAGCACGTAGCCCGTCTGGGGCGTGACGCCGCCGTCGTAGGCGGTCGGGTAGAACCCGGCCTCCTGCCGGCGGCCGGTCGCCTCCCATTTCATCTTGCGGAGGGTCACGGATTCGATGCGCTGTGCCACGGGGTCATCCTCACGGCCGCCCGCGTCGGGCGGCCAGGGGGCGTCCCGCTCTCCGGATCGACGCGTGCCGGGACTCGGACCCGCCTCGGGGCGCCGAGCGGGTCAGACCAGGCGCGCGGCGCCGAGCGGGTCGGACCAGGCGTGGGGCGCCGCGCGTGTCAGACGAGGCTCGGGGCGCCGAGCGCGTGCGAGAGCGCCCGCGACGACGCCAGGACGACGCCCGAGAAGCTGCGCGCCTGGCTGCGCGAGGTCGCACCCGTCACCGAGAGGGCGCCGACCACCCGGCCGGTGCGGGCGAAGATCGGCGCCGCGACGCAGAAGAGGCCGAGCTGCGACTCCTCGAAGTCGTACGCGACGCGCGAGTTGCGCACGCCGACGAGCTCGCGCCGCAGCGCGTCGGGATCCGTGAGCGTCTTCGGCGTGAGGCGTGTGAGCGGGCCTTCCAGCACAGAGTCGACGAACGCTGTGCTGCTGTACGCGAGGATCGCCTTGCCGAGCGCCGTGCAGTGCATGGGGAGGCGTCCGCCGACGCGCGAGTGCGGCACCTTGAGGTCGCGGCTGTTGATCTTCTCGATGTAGATGATCTCGCTCCCCTCGCGGACGGCGAGGTTGGAGGTCAGGTGGGTGATCTCGTTGAGCGAATGCGCGAACGGGATCGCCAGCTCGCGCAGGCGGGCGTGATCGGGCACGAGGTGGCCGAGCTCGAAAAGACGCACCCCGAGCCGCACCCCGTTTCGCCCCTTTTCGAGCGCGCCCCACGCGAGCAGATCGCCGACGAGCCGATGCGTCGTCGACTTGGGCATTCCCGTGCGCCGGGCCATCTCGCTGATCGAGAGCTCGCTCTCGTCGGGGGAGAACAGCTCGAGCAGGGTCAGACCCCTCGTGAGTGAGGATTCCGCTTCACGGCGGTCAGGCGAAGACATCGTGCATTCCTTCCGGGCTGCCCTCATTATGATCCCGCGCCACAGGGCTCGGGTTGGCACGGGCGTCCTGCATGGTGGGACCCGGCCTTCGATGCCGCGGGCCCTTGTGGTGACAATTGCCGGGCGATGAGGCGCCGCCACGAGGCGCCTCGCCGTCGCGGTCGGCGCGCCGATGCCTCCGCGAGACGACAGGAAGGCGGACGCGGTATGGCATCCGGGACGGAAGTGCGGCACATCGACGCCGGCACCGCGATCGAGATCGCTTCGGCGGCGCTGATGGGTGCCGGAGCCGGACCCGAGGCGGCGGGCCTGCAGGCCGCGCACCTCGTCGAGGCCGAGCTGCGCGGGCATCCCTCCCATGGGCTTCGTCGCCTGCCGACTCTCGTGGGGCGCATGCGCGCGGGACTGCTCGACCCGAATGCGACGCCGACCCTCACGTGGGGCTCGGTCTCCGCGCTCGTCGTAGACGGCAACCGCGGCTTCGGCCCCGTCACGGCGTACGCGGCGATCGAGGCGATCCAGGAGCGCGCCCGCGAGACCGGCGTCGCGATCGCGGCGCTGCGGCGCACCCACCACCTGGGCATGCTCTCGCCGTACGTCGAGCGCCTCGGCGAGCACGGCTTCATCGGCATCGTCCTCTCGTCCACCGAGGGGCTCGTGCACCCGTGGGGTGGCGTCGGCCCGCTTCTCGGCACCAATCCGCTCGGCGTCGCCGTCCCGACCGCCGACGGCGGAGTCACGCTCGACATGTCTACCGGCGCCGTCTCGGCCGGCAAGATCCTCGACTTCGCCGAACGCGGTCTTCCGCTCCCCGACGGCTGGGCCGTCGACGAGGACGGCCGCGCGACGGTGGACGCGGATGCCGCGACTCGCGGCGCGATCTCGCCGTTCGGCGGCGCAAAGGGCTACGCGCTCGGACTCACCCTCGGCGCGATCGTGGGGGTGCTCACCGGCACTGCGTACGGCCCCGACGTCAAGGGCACGCTCGATGAGACCCACCCCGTCACGAAAGGCGACATCATCTGCGCCATCGACGTCGCGGCGTTCGGCCAGCGGCCCGGCTCCACCGAGCTCGCGTCATACCTCGAACTGATCCGGGCGAGCGGCACGGACGGCCGTCGCGTCACGGTACCCGGCGACCGTTCGCGCGCGGCCCGCGCGCACGCGGTCGCGGACGGCTTCGACGTCCTGGACGACTTGTGGCTCGGGCTGGAGGGGCTCGCCGACGAGCACCGCGAGGCTCCGACAGGGGTGCGCGCATGACCGGCATCGGCGTCCTGCGCCTTCCGCGTGACGTGCGTCTCGGGTTCGGGCAGCGACACGCCGTGCCGGCGCTCGCAACGGGGTTCGGGTCTCGTATCGCCGTCGTCGCCGACCCGTTCCTCGCGGCGACGCCCGAGTTCCGCGAGATCGTCGCGGCGATGGAGGCCGCAGGCGCCCGGACGCTTGTCGTGACCGACGTGCCCGCCGAGCTTCCCGTCCCGGCGGTCGTCGCGGCCGCCGACACCGTCCGCGACTTCGCGCCCGACGTCATCGTGGGCTACGGGGGCGGGAGCGCCCTCGACGCGGCCAAGGTCGTGGCGCTGCTCACGAGCCACCCCGGACCGGTGGACGCCTACTATGGCGAGAATGCCGTGCCGGGGCCCGTCGTGCCGCTCATCGCGGTGCCCACGACCGCGGGCACGGGCAGCGAAGTGACCCCCGTCGCTGTCGTCTCCGACCCGGGGCGCGAGATGAAGGTCGGGATCTCCAGCCCCTGGCTGATCCCGACGATCGCGATCGTCGATCCCGAGCTGACGCTCGCCGCGCCGCGGGGGGTCACGACCCACTCCGGAATCGACGCCTTCGTCCACGCCGTCGAGTCGTTCACGGCGGCGCCCCTCGACATCGGCCACGACGCCGTCATCCCCGTCTTCGTCGGCCGCAACGACCTCACCGACGCCGTGTCGCTGCAGGCCGCGGGCCTCATCTTCCGGGCCCTCCCGCGTGTGCTCGACGAGCCCGGCGACCGCGAGGCCCGTGCCGACATGGCGCACGGCAGCCTCCTCGCCGGCATGGCGTTCGGCGCCGCGGGCACCCACTTGAGTCACGCCATCCAGTACCCGGTCGGCGCCCTCACGCACACGCCGCACGGCCTCGGTACGGGCGCGCTGCTGCCGTACGTCCTGCAGGCCTGCCGCGACGTCGTCCCGGATCGGCTCGCGCAGCTCGGGCAGGCGCTCGGCCTCGACGCGGGCGGAGACCTCGCTGACCGCGCGCAGTCGGCCGTCGACGCCGTCGCCGACCTCTGCGCGCGCATCGGCCTGCCCGTCTCGCTCACCGAGCTCGGCGTGACACCGGCCTATCGCGACCGGATCGTCGAGCTGGCGCTCCAGTCGCGGCGGCTCATCGGCATCTCGCCCGTGCCCGCCGACGTGCAGGTCGTCGGCGCGATCGTCGACGCCGCGATCGCGGGAGACCGCGCCGCGCTCCGCTCCGTCCCGACACACCCCTGACCCCCGGCATCCACTCATCGGAGGATCGCTCATGACCCCGCTCACCCAGACCACGCGCCTGTTCGCCGAGCTCTTCATCGACGGCGAATGGCGCGCCGGCGCCGACGGAGCGACCTTCCCCGTCGTCGATCCGGCGACCGGCGACACGATCGCGGACTTCGCCGCCGCGACGGCCGACGACTGCGAGGCGGCCGTGCGGGCAGCGGATGCCGCGTTCCCGGCGTGGTCGCAGACGTCGCCGCGCGAGCGCTCCGAACTCCTCTACCGCGCTTTCGAGATCCTGCGCGCCGAGCGCGAGACGTTCGCCGAGATCATGGTGCGCGAGAATGGGAAGGCCTGGTCCGACGCGATCGCGGAGGCGAACTACGCGACGGAGTTCTTCCGCTGGTTCGCCGAGGAGGCGGTCCGCGTGCCCGGCGACTTCCGGCTCTCTCCCGCCGGCGACAAGCGCATCGTCGTCGCGCGGCAGCCCACGGGCGTCGCGCTGCTCGTGACGCCGTGGAACTTCCCCGCTGCGATGGCCACGCGCAAGCTCGGGCCGGCGCTGGCCGCCGGCTGCACGGCGATCCTCAAGCCGGCGCGCGAGACGCCCCTCACCGCCGCGTTCATCGTCGATGTGCTGCACCGCGCCGGCGCGCCGAAGGGCGTCGTGAATCTGGTGACGCCCGTCCCGACCGGGCCCCTCGTCGCCGCCATGATCGCCGATCCCGCCGTGCGCAAGCTGTCGTTCACGGGCTCGACCGAGGTGGGTCGCGAATTGCTGCGCACGTGCGCCGACACGATCGTCAGCACGTCGATGGAGCTCGGCGGGAACGCGCCCGTCATCGTGCTGCCCGGCGCCGACCTCGACGAGGCCGTTCCCGCGGCGCTCCTCGCCAAGATGCGCAACGGCGGCGCGGCGTGCACCGCCGCGAACCGCTTCTACGTCCATGAGAGCCTCCACGACGAGTTCGTCCGGCGGATGGCCGCCGAGCTGTCGACGGTCGCCACCGGGCCGGGACTCGACCGCGACAATCAGCTCGGCGCCCTCGTGTCGGCCGTCGAGCGCGACAAGGTCGCCGCACTCGTCGAGACGGCTGTCGCCGAGGGCGCCCGCGTCGTCGTCGGGGGAGCGTCGATCGAGGGCGGCGCGTTCTACGAGCCGACCCTGCTCGACGGAGTCCGGCACGGCGACGCCATCACGCGCACCGAGATCTTCGGGCCCGTGACAGCCGTCGTCTCGTACCGCGAGGTCGGCGACGCCGTCCGGATGGCCAACGACACGGAGTTCGGGCTCGTCGCCTACGTCTTCGGCCCGGAGCACGATGCGCTGCGGGTGTCGCTGCGCCTCGACACGGGCATGGTCGCGGTCAACCGCGGCGTCCTCAGCGACCCCGCGGCGCCGTTCGGGGGCGCCAAGGAGAGCGGACTCGGGCGCGAGGGCGGATCGGAGGGCATCCTCGAGTACCTCGAGGAGAAGTACATCGCGCTCAATCCCTGAGCCGTCCCCGCTCGTGACGAACGGGGACGGCGAGGGCACGACAGGGGTTGGCGTCGACACCCCGCCGAACGGCGCCGCGCGGCCGTCCGGGCGGTGCGAGTAGCGTCGAACTCGTGACGGAGCGACTCCAGGACCTTTTCGGAATCGACGAGCCGATCGTGCTCGGGCCGTTCGGCGGGCTCTCGTCGATAAAGCTCACGGCCGCCGTGAGCGAAGCGGGGGGCCTCGGTTCGTACGGCCTCTACGGCTATGCGCCGGAGCGCATCCACGAGACGATCGCGCAGCTCCGGGATGCCACCTCCCAGCCCTTCGCCGTCAACCTCTGGCTGCCCACGGGCGACGAGGCGACGCCCGCGGAGGTCGACCTCACCCCGTCGCTCGCCGCGCTGAAGCCCCTCTACGACGCCGTCGACGTCGAGCCGCCGAGCCCGCCGACCGCCTTCCTCCCCGACATCCGCGATCAGCTCGAGGCGGTGCTCGAGGCGCGGCCGGCGGCGCTGTCGGTCGTCTTCGGGATCCCCGCAGCGTGGCTCGTCGAGGCGGCGCGGGCACGCGGCATCCGTCTCATCGGCACCGCGACCAGCGTCGCGGAGGCGCGTGAGCTCGATGACGCCGGCGTCGACGCGATCGTCGCGACCGGAGCCGAGGCGGCCGGCCACCGTGTGTCGTTCCTGCGGCGCGCCGAGGACTCGCTCGTCGGCACGTTCGCGCTCGTGCCGCAGGTCGTCGACGCGGTCGGCGTGCCGGTCATCGCGGCGGGAGGCGTCGCGGATCGACGCGGCGTCGCCGCGGCGTTCGCGCTCGGCGCGTCGGGGGTGCAGGTGGGAACGGCGTTCCTGCGCACCCGCGAGTCGGCTGCCCCTGAAGCACACCGGCGCGCGATCGCGGCCGCGGGCGACACCGCGACCGTGCTGACCCGAGCCATGAGCGGACGGCTCGCGCGCGGCATCCCGAATCGTGCGATGCGCGACATCGAGACGACGGGGATCATCGCCCCGTTCCCCGCGCAGAACTGGCTGACCGGCGTCTTCCGCGCCGCCGCGGCCCGACGCGACCAGGGTGAGTTGCTCTCGCTGTGGGCAGGGCAGGCCGCAGCGCTCGCGACGCGCGACGACGCCGCGGACGTGTTCGCCGAGCTCCGGGCGGGCGTGCCGCGCTGAAGCAGCGCCGTCAGGCGGTTCGGAGCACCTCGAAGCCCGACTCCGCGGACGGGCTCCGAGGGGAGGCATCCGTCACCTGCGCGCCGGTGACCTGCGAACCGGGAGGACCTTCGGCCATCCACGCGAGCACCTCGTCGACGGGGCCGTCGTCGCCCTCGAACTCCGCCTCGACGCTGCCGTCGCGGCGGTTGCGCACCCAGCCGACGACGCCGGCCTCCATCGCGACGATCTTCATCGTGTAGCGGTAGCCGACGCCCTGGACGTCGCCCGAGACGATGACGTGGACGCGGCGCACGGCGCTCAACTCCAGGGGACGAGGTCGAGTTCCTGGAAGTCCGCCACCTCGGGCACCCACCGGGAGGCGACGAAGTCCTGGTGCGCGGCGTGCGCGTCATACGCGGCGTAGGCGTCGGAGTCGGCGAAGACCATCGAGAACTGGAAGCGGTGCGCGCTCTTCGGGCTGACCTGGCGCGAGATCACGAAGTCCTGCACGCCCTCGATCGATGTGAGGATGCGCTGGGCGTCGTCGAGGAAGCGGCGCTCGTCGGCAGACTCCGCCGGGTGGACGAGCGTGAAGGACACCGTGTGCCGGATCATGGTTCGACACTATCCGGATGCGCCGGCGGCGGCGGCGATGCCAGGATGCCTCCATGGGAACCGTCGACGACTACCTGGACGAGCTCGCGCCCGGCGACCGCTCCGCGATCGAGAAGGTCTACGCGATCGCCCGCGACGAGGTGCCCGAAGCCGAGCAGGGTAAGGGCTACGGCATGCCGGCGCTCGTCTATCGCGGCAAGCCGCTCATCTCGGTCATGCGCGCCAAGAAGCACATCGGCATCTACCCCTTCAGCCCCGCAGCGGTCTCCGCCGTCGCCGACGCCGTGGGCGCGGTGCCCGGGACGGGCCTCGACAAAGGCACGGTGCGGTTCCAGCCGACCGATCCGCTCCCCGACGACATCGTGCGGGCGCTCGTGCTGGCGCGCCGGCAGCAGATCGACGGCTGAGCACCGAGCTCAGTCCGCCGGCGCGGCCCTCTCCCGCGCCGCGAGGAGCTCGGGCACATGCAGCTCGGCCCATGCGCGCATCGTCTGGATCGGCTCGAGCAGCGACAGGCCGAGCTCCGTGAGGGCGTACTCGACCCGCGGCGGCGACTCGCGATACGCCTCCCGGGAGATCAGGCCGTCGGTCTCGAGCGCTCGCAGCGTCTCGGTGAGCACCTTCGGAGTCACGACCCCGATCCGGCGCTTGAGGTCGGTGAATCGCAGCGGCCGCCCGTCGGCGAGCGCGAGGATGACGAACATCGTCCAACGCTCGCCGATCCGCCCGAACACGACACGGCTCGGGCAGTCGGGCGCGAGGACGTCCATCTCGGTGACGACGCGCGCCGTCGGCTGGTCGTTCATCAGACCTCCACGCGGGCTCTTCGTTACGTCAAGGGAAGTTCCTTTGAAGTAACCGGTATCAAATCCATACCGTTGGCGTATGAGGATTCTACTGACCGGTTCCACCGGCTACATCGGATCGGCCCTGCTCGAGCATCTCGTCGACTCGGGACACGAGGTCGTCGCCGTCGTGCGCACGCCCGAGGCGGCGACGCGGATCGCCGAACAGGGAGCCGAGGCTGCGCTCGGCGACGTCACCGACACGGCCTGGTTCGCTGACCGGCTCTCCGGCGTCGACGCCGCCGTGCACACGGCGGCCCCTTCCGCCGGCGCCGCCGGGTTCAATACGGCGGTCGTGGATGCCGCGATCAGGGCGTTCTCGAGAACGGGCAAGCGGTTCGTCCTGACGAGCGGCATCTGGCTGTGGGGTGCGGGAGCAATCACGGAGGAGGCGCCCCTCGATCCGCCGGCCCTCGTCGCGTGGCGGGCGCCCATCGAGGAACGGCTGCTCGCATCGGACGTGGATGCGGCCGTCGTCGCGCCCGGAGTGGTCTACGGCAGGGGAGCGGGCCTGCTCGACCTCGTCGTCGACGGACCTCGAACTCCCTCGGGCGAGCTCGAGCTCATCGGCGACGGCGCGCAGCACTGGACCTGGGTGCACGTCGACGACCTCGCGCGGCTCTACGAGCTCGTGCTCACGGCGCCTGAGCCGGTCGGCCGGGTTATCGCCTCCGACGGATCTCCGACGACCGTCCGTGCGGTCGCGGAACGCGCCGCGGGCGAGGCAGGCGTCGTCGCCGGCACCGTCGCGGCCGCGCACGAGCGTCTCGGTGTCGCCTTCGCCGATGCCCTGCTCCTCGACCAGCGTGCCTCGGGCGCGAGAGCGCGGTCGCTCGGCTGGGTTCCGGTGCACACGAGCGTGCTCGACGAGGTCGCACTCGCGGCATCCCGCTCCTGAATCCGGTGGGGTGCCGCGTGATCGTGCGGGGCACCCCTCCGGCTCAGTGCGGGAGCACGAGCGAGATGCCGAGCGCGATCATGACGACCGCGATGATCGCGTCGAGGATGCGCCAGGCCCGCGGCGTCGAGAGCCGGCGACCGAGGAAGCGGGCGCCGAACGCGAGACCGAAGAACCAGGCGACGCTCGCGAGCATCGCCCCGGCCGCGAAGAGCCACCGGTCGTCGCCGTGCGTGTTGGCGACGGTGCCGAGGAGGAAGACGGTGTCGAGGTACACGTGCGGGTTGAGCCACGTGAGGGCGAGGCAGGTCAGCATGACGGGGAGCAGGCGGGTGCGGGTCGCGACCGAGCCGCCGCCGTCCTCGTGCTCGACGCTGTCGACCTCGGCGACGGCGAAAGCCTCGCCGCTCGGGCGCCACGCACGCCTCGCGGCCAGCACGCCGTACGTGACGAGGAACGCGGCGCCCGCCCAGCGGACGGCGTCGATGAGCCACGGCACGGCCTGCAGCACGAAGCCCACGCCCGAGACACCGAGCACGATGAGCACAGCATCGGACACGGCGCAGATCGCGGCGACGACGAAGACGTGCTCGCGACGGAGGCCCTGGCGCAGCACGAAGAGGTTCTGCGCTCCGATCGCGACGATGAGCGAGAGGCCGAGGCCCAGACCAGCGAGCACGGGGGAGATCACGCTTCGACGGTAGGCATCGCGGTGTCTGCAGTCCAGCTAACTCTTCTTCAGGTGCATTAGCGTGGCTAAGGTGAGGATTCCGTTCGACCTTGCCGAGACGCTGGCTGCCGTCGTCGACGAGGGATCTCTGGATGCCGCGGCCCGCCGGCTGCATGTCACGCCGTCCGCCGTCAGCCAGCGCATCAAGGCGCTCGAGGAGCAGCTCGGCCGGGTCGTGCTCGTCCGCTCGAAGCCCGTGCGGGCGACGGAATCCGGCGCGGCGGTCGTGCGGCTGGCGAGGCAGCTCGCGCTGCTCGAGCACGACGCGCTCGCCGGCCTCGGCGAGGCGGATGACAGCGGCGCGCTCATGTCGGTGGCCCTGGCGGTCAACGCGGACTCGCTGGGCACGTGGTTCCTCGAGCCGCTCGCGCGGCTCGCGCTGCGGCATCCCGTCGTCTTCGAGCTGCATCGCGACGACCAGGACTTCACCGCGGGCCTGCTCGAGTCGGGGAGCGTCATGGGCGCTGTGACGTCCCGCGCGACGCCCGTCGCAGGGTGCCGCGTGAGCCTGCTCGGCGTCATGCGCTACGAGGCCGTCGCGACACCCGCGTATCTGGCCCGCCGGCTTCCCGAGGGCGCGACTTCCGACGCGCTCGCCGTCGCGCCGCTCGTCGACTTCGATCGCCGCGACGACCTGCAGAGCCAGTGGCTCGCCGCGATGGGCGTGGAGCCCACCGCACCGCCCCGCCACTACGTGCCGGCGTCGAACGACTTCGCGACGGCGATCAAGCTCGGGCTGGGGTGGGGGCTGCTGCCCGGCTTCCAGTCGGCCGACGAGCTCGCCGACGGGCGACTCGTGCGCCTCGGGGGAGCTCCGGTCGACGTGCCGCTGTACTGGCAGCAGTGGAATCTGCGCTCGCCGCTGCTCGACGCCATCGCCGACGAGATCATCGCCGAGGGGAGGCGCGTGCTGTGACCCGGCGTCGCCTCGCAGTGCTGTGCGTCAGGCGTCGCCTCGCAGTGCTGTGCGTCAGTCGTCGCCGACCCGCGCGGGAGCGAGTGTCAGTCGTCGCTGACGCGCAGCACGATCTTGCCGCGCGTGTGCCCCTTCTCGAGCTCGGTGTGCGCCTCCGCGGCATCGGCGAGGTCGAAGACGCGGTCGATGTACACCTGCACGGCCCCCGAGTCGAGAAGCCGGCCGACCGTGGCGAGCGCGCCGCCGTCGGGGATCACCTTGTAGCTCGTCGCGCGCACCCCTGCGTCCGCAGCGGCGTCGAGGTATCCCGGGAACGACCCGGTCGGAACGATGACGTACAGCCCGCCGGGTCGGAGCACGCGCAGCGAGCGCGTCCCCGTGTCGGCGTGGACGTTGCCGACGAGGTCGATCACGACGTCGACGTCGGCGACGGCATCCTCGAATCTCGTCGACGTGTAGTCGATGACGGTCGACGCGCCCAGCTCGCGCAGCCATGATGCGTTGCGGGTCGACCCCGTCGCGATGACGTTCGCGCCGAAGTAGGCGGCGATCTGCACGGCGAAGTGGCCGACGCCGCCGCTCGCGGCGTGGATGAGGATGCGCTGACCCTCGTGCGCGTGCGCCGTCTCGACGACGAGGCCCCACGCCGTGAGGGCGGCAAGGGGCACGCCGGCCGCCTCGACGTGCGAGAGCGACGACGGCTTGCGCGCGACCGACAGCGTCGGCACGACGGCGTACTCGGCGTACGAGCCGCCCGTGCGCGGGACGTTCAGCATGCCGAACACCTCGGTGCCCGGCGGGAAGGGATGCGACTCGTACGGGGACTTCACGACGATGCCGCTGAAGTCGAAGCCGAGTGTCGCGGGATAGGCCGCGATCTCGGCCGACAGGCCGGCCCCGCCCCGCGTCTTCGCGTCGATCGGATTGAGGCCGGCCGCGACGACGCGCACGAGCAGTTCGCTCAGCACAGGCTTCGGGACGGGGAGGGATGCTTCGCGCAGGGCGCTGGGATCGCCGGTGGCGTCGATCACGGCGGCGCGCATCGCCGCCGGCGGATCGGGGACAGGTATCGCCTCGCCGCTCGGAGCGGAGGTCGATCGCAGCGGCCGGAATCGCATCGGTCGCTCCTTCCCTGTGCGTGTCGGCGTTGGCAGCACTTGATGCCTTGGGTGGAGTCCAGTCAACCCCGAGATTGTCTCGCGGGTGTTACGCGGGTGCTACCGGACCGATAAGCGTCAGGGGAGCGGGTCGGGCGTGGTGCCATTCGTGAGGGCGTGCAGCAGCTGCGTCAGCCGCTCGATGTCTTCGACGTTCCAGCCGTCGAGCGCGTCGGCGAGCCCGCTCTCACGCGGATGCCGGGCCGCATCGAGCCGCTCCAGTCCCTCGGGCGTCGGAGACAGCAGGCTCGACCGGCCGTCGGTCGGGTCGGGCGTGCGGGCGACGAGACCGAGCTGCTCGAGCTCGCGCACGGTGCGGCTGATCTGGCCCTTGTCCATCAGCAGCTGCTCGGCGAGGGCGGAGATCGTGATGCTCTCGCGCCGCACGATCGTCGTGAACACCTTGTAGGCGCCCGGCAGCATCCCCGGGTTCACGCGGTGCGCGTTCTCCGTGATGACACGGCGGAACTGCGTGATGAGCTCTCCGAACTCGGCCTCGAGGGCCCGCACCGCTTCGGCACGGGCCCCGAGGGGCGAGATCTCAGTCATCGCGATCGACATTAGCGGCGGCTGGATGCCTCGGAGGAGGCATCCATTGCGGCATCGTCTTCGGACTCGTCCTCGACGTGCGCGAGGACCTCCATGCCCTCGGCGACCGAGACGGTCGCGAAGTCGGCCTCGCTCGCCTGGATGCGCTCGCTCGTGGTCATCCGCGTGAGCGGCTTGTTCGGGAGGAACAGCACCGCGATGAGGCTCACGACCGCGAACGGCACGGCGATCAGGAACGAGTGCGAGATGCCCTGGGCGTAGATGTCCTCGAAGATCACGCGGACCACTTCGGGCATCGCCGACACCTTGGGCAGCGAGCCGCTCTGCAGCTGCTGGGCGACTTCGGCACCCTTCGCACCGAGGCTCACGATGGCCGCGGTCAGGTCGTCCTTCGCATCCGCGACGAGGTTCGTGACGCTCGTGGCGAGCGCCGCGCCCATGACCGAGACGCCGATGGTGCCGCCGAGGCTGCGGAAGAACGTGACGCCGGAGCTCGCGACGCCGATCTCGCTCGGCTTCGACGTGTTCTGCACGACGAGCACGAGGTTCTGCATCGTCATGCCGACGCCCGCGCCGAGCAGGAACATGTAGAGCGAGACCAGCGCGAAGTTGGTGTCGTAGTGGATCGTCGACAGCAGGTACGAGCCGGCGATCAGCAGTACCGAGCCCACGATGAGGTAGGGCTTCCACTGTCCGAATCGCGTGATGAGCGCACCGACCCCGATCGACGACAGGAGCAGACCTGCGATCATCGGAATCGTCATGAGGCCGGCCTCGGTCGGCGTGGCGCCGCGGGCGAGCTGCATGTACTGGCTGAGGAAGACCGATGCCCCGAACATGGCGATGCCGGTCGCGATCGACGCGATGACGGCGAGCGTGAAGGTGCGGTTGCGGAACATCGCGAGCGGGATGAGCGGCTCCTTCGAGCGCAGCTCGACGACGATGAACAGGACCGCCGCGAGGATGGCGCCGCCGACCATGAGGATCGTCTCGGTGCTCCACCAGTCGAACGAGTCGCCCGCGAGCGTCACCCAGATCAGCAGGAGCGACACGGCGACCGAGAGCAGCACGATGCCGAAGTAGTCGATGTGGACCTTGCGTTTGGCCCGCGGGGGGAGGTGCAGCGTGCGCTGCAGGATGATCAGCGCGAGGACGGCGAAGGGGAGCGCGACGAAGAAGTTCCAGCGCCAGCCCCAGTTGTCGGTGATGACGCCGCCGAGCAGCGGTCCGCCGATGGTCGCGACGGCCATGACGGCGCCGAAGAGGCCCATGTAGCGACCGCGCTCACGCGGGCTGATGATGTCGGCCATGATGACCTGGCTGAGCGCCGCGAGGCCGCCGGCGCCGATGCCCTGCACGGCCCGGAATGCGATCAGCATCTCCGGTGTCTGCGAGAAGCCCGCGGCTGCGGTGGCCAGCACGAAGATCGCGATCGCGAGCTGGATGAGCAGCTTGCGGTTGACGAGGTCGGCGAGCTTTCCCCAGACCGGGGTGGAGATCGCCGTGGTGAGCAGTGTGGCGGTGACCACCCACGTGAACGCGGTCTGGTTGCCGTCGAGGTCGTGGATGATGACCGGCAGCGACGTCGAGACGACCGTCGAGGCCAGCATCGACACGAACATGCCGAGGAGGAGGCCGGACAGGGCCGGAAGCACTTCCCGCGCAGGGCGCGGAGCGCTCTCGACCGCGCTCGGCGCAGAGGAGGAGACAGCAGACATGCAGATCCTTCGGATCGATGGTGTTCAAGGGAGGTGCGGCGACAGCGGCGCAAAGATGGTTGACGATGGTCAACAGTTGAGAAGTGTCAACTATATGCCTAATCGTTGACGTATGTCAACTATTCCCGTTTGGCGTGTCTGTCGGGGGTCATCGATAGCGTCGGGGAGTGATCGAGATCGCACGGACGACCCGTTCCTCGTCGGCTCCGCCTCGGACGTTCTTCGATCGCTGGTGCGACCTCGAGACACATCCGGAGTGGGCGCCGAGCATGGAGTACTTCCGCCTCGCCGAGCCCTTCGGCGTCGGCGCCCGAGGAGTGCTCCGGGCGATCGGCGGTGAGGAAGCTCCGTTCCGCGTCGCGCAGGTCGGGCCGGGGTTCGTCTATGCGGATACGACCGAGCTGGCCGGAGCCGAGCTCACGGTGCGCCACGAGGCGGTCGTGGACGGCGGTGTCACGCGAGTCGAGCTGACCGCGTTCCTCGAGGGGCCGGCCGCGGCGGAATGGGCGACGCGGATGGGCGACGACGTGCAGCGCAGCCTGGAACGCGATCTCGCGAGTCTCGCGCAGCTGCTCGAGGACCGAGCTGCGCCGGTGGGGGCAGGATGAGGAGATGTTCAGCGTTGAGCTCGTGCTCGATGACGAGACCGAGGCGGTCGTGCGCGACGACTGGGACCGGCTCCTCGCCGCGGATCTGCCGAGCTCGGGCCGCAATCCGGCACCGAGCAATCGGCCGCACATCACCCTCGCCGTGCGCGACGATCTCGAGCCGTCCGCCTTCTCGGCGGTCACAGACCTGCTGCCGATCCCGCTCGAGCTGGGCGGCTCGCTGCTGCTGGGTCATCGGGATCGGTATATCCTCGCGCGCCACGTCGTCGTGACGACGGGACTGCTCAGGGTTCATCGTGCGGTGGCGGAGATCGCCGGGCCTCCCGAGCCCCACTACTCCAACACCGGCATCGATCGGTGGACGCCGCACATCACGGTGGCGCGGGGACTCGTCGCTGTGCGCGTCGCCAAGGCTCTCAGCACCGTGCGGGCCCGGAACATCGTGGGGGAGGCGACGGGGCTGCGCGTCTGGAATGCCGAGACTCGAACGATCACGACACTGTGCTGAGGCGGATCCGGTCGGTCGGCTGCTCAGTCGGCGACGGCGCGGGCGCGGAAGCGGCCGGCGCGACGGATTCTGCTCAGTCGGCGAGGGCGAGGGCGCGGAACGGCTGACTCGGCCTTTCCGGTGCGGGGCGCTCGACTGCGCGACCGGCGAGGTGTCGCCGGTGGAGCTCATCGATGAGCGATGTCGCCAGTCGCACGAGCTTCGCGATCTCGGCCTCGTCGCGGTCGACCCATGCGCAGCGCGGTTCGTCGCCGACGGGCACGAAGTCGACGTGCTCCTCCCACGCGACGAGCGTGCGCTCCGCGCCGAGCACGTGCTGCTGCCACCACACCTGACGGAGGTAGGAGCGTGGGATGCTGCGCCACTCCTTGTTCGTCGTCTTGATCTCGGCGAGCATGACGCGACCCGAGGCATCGACCGCGATGCCGTCCGGCGTCGCCAGGTGCCGCTTCTCGACGACGGCGTGGAAGAGCGCCGAAGAGGGCTCGATGCCGTGGGTCGCGGCGACCCAGCGGGCGATCTCCGGTTCGCGCAGCCGGCCGTGGGCCGTGTAGGCGTTGCCCGAGAAGCCCGAGCCCATGAGCTTGGCGTCGGCGGCGCGACGGATCGCGTTGCTCGAGGTGAGGGTCGCGACATCCGTCGCGGTGATCCCGCGCGAGCGCGCGCGCACCCAGGCGACCCTGTCGCGGGAGTCCGCGACGATGCGGGCGGCGAGTTCTGGTGCCCGTGCCGCGAGCTCGGACGAGCGCGGCACGGAGTCTGGGATCACTGTTCGAGGCTAGCCCCGGGTGGCGACAGAGCGGAACCGACTCGCGGTCGAACAGACGTCCGGATGCGCCGCCAGGCCCTTGCGGTGCAGGCGCGGGGCGGCGAAGAGTCGTGGCATGGAAACCATCAGCGCTGCAGAGTTCCGCGATGCCATGGGAGACGACGGCTGGCACGCCGGTGCCAACGGTGCGCACATCACCTATACGTCCCGCGATTTCGCGACCGGTGCGCGGCTGTTCGCCCGGATCGCAGAGCTCGCCGATGCGGCGAACCATCACCCCGACGTCGAAGTCAAGTACGCGACGGTCAGTCTGCGTCTCTTCACCCATTCCGCGAAGGGTCTGACGCGCAAGGACGTCGACCTCGCCCGGCAGATCGCGGAAGCGGCGCGCGACCTGGGCATCGAAGTCGACGCCACCACCCCGCAGCGGCTGATGATCGCGGTCGCATCGGAAGATCCCGCGACTGTCCTGCCGTTCTGGCAGGCGGTGACCGGCTACGAGGCGATCAGCGACCTGGAGCTGCGCGACCCGGCGGGCCGTGGCCCCCTCATCTGGATGCAGCGGGTCGACAAGCCGCTGCGCGGCCGCTCGCACGTCGACATCATCGTGCCGCGGGAGGAGGCCGAAGAGCGCGTCGCCGCCGCGCTCGCCGCGGGCGGCACGCTGGCCGACGACAGCAAGGCGCCGCGCTGGTGGACGCTCTCCGACGCCGCAGGTCACAAGGTCGACATCATCCCTTCCCGCGCCTGACCCTCCCCGCCCTGCCGGCATCGTAGGTACTCGCCGAGCGCACAGGTTGTTCGCGTCGAGATCGTGTGCGCTCGGCGACTGGATACGAAGTCGGCAGCACCGCGGACGTGCTCTCGCCCTGGCCTCCACAGGGAGCGCTGTGGGCGGGGCAGTCCACCGAGAGCAGGCAGGGGAAAGATGACTCGAGCGCGGGCTGCAACGGTGTGGAGATGAGTCGACATCTCACGCCGGAGGAAGCGCGGATGTCCGTGCGCACGCGAGCCCAGCTGCTCTCGCGGGGCTGGAGCGATCGCCGAATCCGCCGCGCCGTCGCATCGGGGCAATTCCGGCGGCTTCAGCGCAACCGCTATGTGCTCCAGGCGCTGTGGCGGGAACTCTGGCCCGAGTCGCGTCACCTTCTCGAAGTCGTCGCCGCGCAGGGGGAGATGCGCGAAGGAGGGGGAGTCCATTCCTACATGTCCGCGGGGGTGGCGCTCGGGATGCCGCTGTATCGGCACGTGCCGTCCCGCGTGCACGCCACTTTCCCCGCGCCCGTTCGCTCGGGCAGCCGGCCTGGCCTCGCGCGGCATTGCGAATCGCTTCCCGACGAAGACGTCGCGGATCACGACGGCATCCTCTGCACGACGCTCGAGCGCACGACGTTCGACGTCATCCGGGTCGTCGGCCGCGAGACCGCGGTCGCATTCGCGGATGCCGCGCTTCGGCGGGTTGCGCTGGCCGGTCGCCGTTATGAGGTGGATGCCGCCGAAGAATGGCGATCGCGGATGCTCGAGCGGGTCGTGCTGGCGCGGGGCGCGCGCGGAGTGCGCCAGGCCGAGGACGTGATCCGCTTCGCGGACGGACGGGCGCAGCTGCCCGGCGAGAGCGTGACCCGCCTCCAGCTCGCCCGGCTCGGATACGGGCGCGTCGGACTGCAGGTGCCCGTCCCAGGCCCGAGCGGAGCCGAATACTTCGTGGACCTCGAGCTCGAGGAGGTCGGCGCGCTCCTCGAGTTCGACGGTCAGGGGAAGTACCTCGACGAGGCGCTGCGCTCCGGCCGGACGCTCGAAGTAGTGCTACTGGACGAGAAGCGCCGGGAGGACTGGATCCGCGGCACGACGCAGAAGCGACTCGCCCGCGTGGAGGACGAGCACATCATGACGCCCGAAGCTCTCGGGGCGCGGCTGGCCGGCTTCGGCATCCATCCCCCGCGTCCTTGATCGCCCGAGACGCAAACTTCGTACGAACTCGCCGAGCGCACACGACATCCGCGTAAACGACGTGTGGGCTCGGCGAGTGCATACGACCTCGATGCACGGAGGGGGGCGCCGATTTGGGCAGGAGGGGAGCGTCAGGTAACCTAGAAACCAAGCCGAAGACCGCCGGTCATCGACGTGCGCTTGCGCACCGAGATCGAAGCTCTGCGAATGCAGGGGCCCGCGCAGGTGTACGAACAGATTCTCCTGGATCAGGAATGAAGCTCCGTGCGCTTGCGCCGGAGCTTTTCTCATTCCCAGGGCGAACCGGATGCCCCGGCCGACGCCCCGCCATCGCGGAGCGTCTCGTACACACAAGGAGTGGCCATGGCGCAGAAGGAAGCATCGGTCGCCGAGCTCACGAAGAACTTCGAGGACTCGACCGCCGTTCTGCTGACCGAGTACCGCGGTCTGACGGTTGCGCAGCTCAAGGAGCTGCGCAACAGCATCCGTCAGGACGCGGAATACGCCGTGGTGAAGAACACGCTGACCAAGATCGCCGCGAACAACGCGGGGATCACGTCGCTGGACGACGACCTCAAGGGTCCGTCGGCCATCGCGTTCGTGCACGGTGACCCGGTCGCCGTCGCGAAGGGCCTGCGTGCCTTCGCCAAGGCACACCCTCTTCTCGTCGTGAAGGGCGGTTTCTTTGACGGAAACCCCCTGAGCGCAGAAGAGGTGAACAAGCTCGCCGATCTCGAGAGCCGTGAAGTCCTGCTGGCGAAGCTCGCCGGTGCGATGAAGGCCTCGCTGACCAAGGCGGCATACGTCTTCAATGCGCTTCCGTCGAAGGCCGTTCGCACGGTCGACGCGCTGCGCGAGAAGCAGGAGTCCGCGGCCTGATTCCCGGCCCGCGGCTGAACAACCCCACACAAGGAGACAGAAATGGCAAAGCTCAGCACTGAGGAGCTGCTCGACGCGTTCAAGGAGCTCACGCTCATCGAGCTCAGCGAGTTCGTCAAGGCGTTCGAGGAGACCTTCGACGTCACCGCCGCCGCCCCCGTCGCGGTCGCCGCTGCCGGCGCCCCCGCCGCCCCCGCCGAAGAGGTTGAGGAGAAGGACTCCTTCGACGTCATCCTCGAGGCCGCCGGCGACAAGAAGATCCAGGTCATCAAGGTCGTCCGCGAGCTCACCTCGCTCGGCCTCGGTGAGGCGAAGGCCGTCGTCGACGGTGCTCCCAAGGCCGTCCTCGAGGGCGCCAACAAGGAGACCGCCGAGAAGGCTCAGGCCGCCCTTCAGGAGGCCGGCGCGACGGTTACCCTCAAGTAATCGAGCGAATCTCGCTTTCGGAGCCCCGGGAACTTCGGTTCCCGGGGCTTCGTGCATGATCGGGATGCCGCGCCGGTCAGCGCCGACCGGAACGGCGCCGGCTCAGCCAGCGCCGACCGGAACGGCGCCGGCGGAGCCGAGCGCCGGCTCACCCGACGTCCGGCTCAGCCCGCCCCCGTGGCGCCCGCCGCGCCCACCGCGGCGGAGGGCACGCCCGTCGGCGGGGCCGTGGAGTTGCGCACGATGAGCGTCGCATGCAGCCGCAGCTCGATGATGGGCGTGTTCGGTTCGCGCAGCTGGCGCAGGAGCATCTCGGCGGCCTGCGTGCCCTGCGCGTGCGGCTGCTGCTCGAGCGTCGTCAGGGAGAACATGTCGGCGTACTCGTGGTTGTCGATCCCGACCACGCTCAGCGAGCTCGGCACGGGCAGTCCGAGCCGCCGCGCCGCGATGATCGCGCCGATCGCGACCTCGTCGCACGTTCCCACGATGCCCGTCGGCCGGCGGCGCACGTCGCCGAGCAGGTCGACCGCTGCAGCGTAGCCGCCGGGCAGCGACACGGGGGAGAAGACGTGCATCGGGGCGAGCCCCGCATCCGCCATCGTCTGCTGGTACCCGACGAGCCGCATGTGGTCGACATGCGCCCAATGCTGGCCTCCGCCCCCGACGAAGGCGATGCGTGTGTGGCCGAGCTCGACGAGGTGCTCGGTCGCTCGACGGGCGGCGTGCAGGTCGTCGAGCCCGATCGTGCTCGTATCGCTGCTCGGCCCGACGACGCTCACGAGAGGCCGTCCCACGGCGATGAGCCGTTCGAGCTCGTTGTCGCTGGGCTCCAGCCCCACGGCGATGAGGCCGTCGAACCGCTTGCGGGCGAGGAAGTCCTCGAACACGCGCCGCCTGCCGTCGGTGCCCGGTCGAGCGTCGTACAGAGTGAGGTCGTAGCCGTGGCGGAGCAGGGCATCCTGAATCCCCTCGAGCACCTCCGCGAAGAACCACCGGCTGATGTACGGCATGACCACGCCGACGTTCTGCGTCTTGCCGGTCGCGAGGCTCACCGCGGCGGTCGAGGCGACATATCCGAGGGATGCCGCGGTCTGCAGCACGCGCTCCCGCGTGCTGTCCGACACGTAGCCGCTGCCCGTGAGGGCGCGGCTCGCCGTCGCCTTGGACACTCCGGCGGCGCGTGCGACATCGGCGATACCGACCATCCTTCACCTCCTCGCGTGTCTGCATTCGCTGCGTACACGGGCTCTGTGCTGGAACCGGTTCCGGGCCATCATTGCGCGTGGGGCGATGCTGTTGCCACACTTCTTCATTGAGGTTACGGATTTGTGATCGGGGACCGATTGTGCGTGGGAACGTCGTCCCCTACCGTGAGTCTGGAATCGGTTCCTGATCATCGCATGTGACTTCGGCGCCCTGCCGGGTCTCGATTGAGGAGGCAGTAATGAGTGCAGGTTCGACACCGCGGCGGCTCGCGGTGGGACTGAGCGTCATGACGATCGCGGGGCTCGTGCTCGTCGGATGCACCGAGGGCGGTGACAGCGCCTCCACCGACAGTTCGAGCAAGACAGTCCGCATCTCGGGCGGCATCACGGGTTCGGAGGCCGATCTGCTCCAGCAGTCGTTCGACCAGTTCACGAAGGACACCGGCGTCAAGGTCGAGTACACCGGCGACAAATCCTTCGAGGGCAACATCGTCACGAAGGTCGCGGGCGGCAGCGCTCCCGACATCGCGATCGTCCCGCAGCCGGGTCTGCTGAAGTCGCTCGTCGAGACCGGCGAGGTGAAGGCCGGGACCTCTGCGGTCGAGTCCAATGTCGACAAGTACTGGTCGCAGGACTGGAAGACCTACGGCACGATCGACAACACCTTCTACGCGGCCCCCATGCTCGCGAACGTCAAGGGCTATGTGTGGTACTCGCCCAAGTCGTTCCAGGAGTGGGGCGTCCAGGTGCCCACGACGTGGGATGAGCTGATCGCACTCACCAAGACGATCCGCGACAAGACCGGGAAGGCTCCATGGTGCGCCGGCTTCGAGTCGGGTGACGCGTCCGGGTGGCCGGGCACGGACTGGATCGAGGACCTCGTCCTGCGCAACTCGGGTCCCGACGTCTACGACCAGTGGGTCGCGAACGAGGTGAAGTTCACGGACGCCCCGATCAAGGACGCCTTCGACCACGTCGGCGAGATCCTCAAGAACCCCGACTACGTCAACGCCAGCTTCGGCGACGTCGCGAGCATCAACTCGACGGCCTTCGCGAACGTCGCGGCACCGGTCGCCAACGGCGATTGCGCGATGACCCACCAGGCGTCGTTCCTGTCGTCGAACTTCCTCGACGTCAAGACGAAGGACGGCAACGCGCCGACGGTCGCGCCTGACGGCGACGTCTACGCCTTCGTGCTCCCCGGATTCGAGACCGGCGGATCGAAGGCGATCGAGGTCGGTGGCGAGTACGTCGCCGGGTTCTCCGACGACGCGAACACGCAGAAGGTGCTCGAGTACATGTCGTCGCCCGAATTCGCCGACACGCGTGTCGGGCTGGGCGGCGTGATCTCGGCGAACCAGGGCGCCGACCCGATGAACGCGTCGAGCCCGTTCCTGCAGGACGCCATGAAGCTCGTCCAGGACGCCAACACGACGGTCCGCTTCGACGCGTCGGACCTCATGCCGGCGACCGTCGGCTCGGGCTCGTTCTGGCGCGGAATGGTCGACTGGATCGACGGCAAGGACACCGCCGCCGTTCTGAGCGACATCCAGGCGGGTTACGAGAACTGACACCCACCCGGAGCGGGGGGGGCGGTCNTCGACGCGTCGGACCTCATGCCGGCGACCGTCGGCTCGGGCTCGTTCTGGCGCGGAATGGTCGACTGGATCGACGGCAAGGACACCGCCGCCGTTCTGAGCGACATCCAGGCGGGTTACGAGAACTGACACCCACCCGGAGCGGTGGAGCCGTCCGTCAGAACGGGCGGCTCCACCGCACCACCACATCACGTCCCTGGTTGATCGCGATCGATCCGGTTGCGAAGAAGCATTCGGAGGGCACAAATGGCCGATACGACAAAGGTGAAGGACGCCAAGGCGGGCGCACCTGACGTAAAAGAGATGGATGCCGCGGCCCGCGAGGTCTATTACGGGAAGCGAAGGCGGACGACGGCGATCGTCGTGACGCTCGCGTTCATCCTCGCGCTCGCGCTGTTCTTCTTCATGGTGACGAGGCCGCCGACGGAGGGAGCGCTGCCCACCTCGCTCGGGTTCTCGTTCAACAGCTTCTTCCAGTGGATCGGCAGCCAAGGCCCGATCGTGCAGATCCCGATAGTCCTGATCGTCTTCGGGATCGTCGTCGGAGTGCTGCTGCTGCTCATCGAATACGCGCCGCGCGCCGGCCGAGGCTACTTCTGGCTGCGGCTGGCGGCCTGCTTCGTCATCCCGATCGTCGCCTTCATGCTGCTGCGGCCCTACCAGGGTGCGGTGTTCTTCGTCCTGGCGATCGCCGTCATCCTCGGGGGCGTCCTCTTCTACGCCGACTACCGGGCGCGGGCGGGAGCGGGGTACCTCTTCCAGCTCGTCCTGTTCATGGCGCCGGCTGCGGTCCTGCTGCTGATGGGCCTCGTGTACCCGGCGATCGCGACGTTCGTCCAGTCGTTCTTCGACAAGACGGGCGAGACGTTCGTGGGGTGGGACAACTACGTCTGGGCGTTCACCAATCCGCAGGGCTTCTGGTCGATCATCAACACGATCCTGTGGGTGCTGTTCGCCCCCGTCATCGCGACGACCATCGGACTCGCGTGCGCCGTGTTTATCGATCGGGCGCGTGGCGAGAAGACGCTCAAGATCCTCATCTTCATGACCTTCGCGATCTCGTTCGTGGGCGCCGGCATCATCTGGGAGCTCCAGTACGACTACCGCCAGGGCGAGCAGATCGGCATCTTGAACGCGATCGTGGTCGCATTCGGGGGAGAGCCGGTTCCGTGGCTGTCGCTCACGCCGCTGTGGAACACCTTCTTCATCATGGCGGTGTTCATCTGGAGTCAGACGGGCCTCGCCATGGTCATCCTCTCCGCGGCGATCAAGGCCGTCCCGCCTGAGCAGATGGAGGCGGCGGCGCTCGACGGGACGAACGCCTGGCAGCGGTTCCGCAACGTCACCCTTCCGGGCATCCGTCCCTCGATCGTCGTGGTGCTGACGACCATCGCGATCGGGGCTCTGAAGATCTACGACGTCGTGGCCGTCATGACGGGCGGCCGCTCGAATTCGACGGTGCTCGCGTTCGAGATGGTCAACCAGCAGCAGAGGTTCCAGAGCTACGGGCACGCGGCGGCGCTCGCGGTGCTCCTGTTCATCCTCGTCATCCCGATCATCGTGTTCAACGTGATCCAGATCCGGAAGCAGAGGCAGATCCGATGACTATCGAGGTGATCGAACCCGTCGTCGACCCGCGCTCCGCGCGCCAGGTCGCCCGCGACACGCGCAAGAACGAGGAGATGGCCCGCAGACGGCTGTCGTCCAAGGGGGCGACGATCGCCGCGCTCGCGATCGCGATCTTCTGGACGATCCCCACCTTCGGCCTCTTCGTCACGTCGTGGCGTCCCGCCGCGGACTCGCAGACGACGGGCTGGTGGACGGTCTTCACGAATCCCGCCTTCACGACCGAGAACTACAGGCTGGCGCTCACGTCGGGGGGAACGACCCTGACCCTGGGTGAGTCCTTCCTCAACTCGCTCGCGATCGCGATCCCGGTCGTGTTCTTCGCGCTCGCGGTCGCCTCGCTCATGGCGTACGCCTTCGCCTGGATCGACTTCAAGGGCAAGAACCTCCTGTTCATCGCGGTGTTCGCGATGCAGATCGTGCCGATCCAGATGGCGCTCATCCCGCTCCTGAGCCTCTTCTCGAGAGGCCTGACGATCAACGGCGTGCAGATCTTCCCCGGGCTGGAGCTGCGTGACATCGAACACAGCTTCGCGACGGTCTGGATCGCTCACACGATCTTCGCAATGCCGCTCGCTGTGTTCCTCCTCCACAACTTCATCTCGGAGATCCCGAGTGAGGTCATCGAGGCCGCGAAGGTCGACGGGGCCGGGCACGGACAGATGTTCTTCCGCATCGTCCTGCCCCTCGCAACGCCGGCGCTCGCCTCGTTCGCGGTGCTGGAGTTCATCTGGGTGTGGAACGACCTGCTCGTGGCGACGATCTTCGCGCCACCCTCCTCACTGCCCATGACACAGTCCCTCGCCGGGCTGTCGGGGACGTGGGGCAACCAGTGGTATCTGCAGGCGGCGGGCACGTTCCTGACGATCCTCACACCACTCATCGTGTTCTTCGCACTGCAGCGGTTCTTCGTGCGCGGCCTGATGGCGGGGGCGACCAAGGGCTGACACCGACCGCAAGACGAGAGAGGGCTGGCGCCGGGGGGCGTGCCGGCCCTCTCTTATGCGGGGAGAACAAGACTGGGGATGCCGCTCACTGCGTGCAGCCGAGCCGGCCCTGCATGGATTTCATCGCATCGACCTCGGCCGTCTGGCCCTGCTTCATGCTCTCGGCGACCGTCAGCACGCGAGGGATGCTGCCGAGCTCGAGCACGGCCTCGGCCATCGGGATCGCGCCCTGGTGGTGGCGGATCATGAGCGAGAGGAAGAGGCAATCGGCCTGCGAGCCGGTCGCCGCCTGCAGCTGGGCCATCTCGTCCTCGGTCGCCATGCCCATCGCGGCGCGCAGCTCCGCATCCGTCTGAGAGCGGGCGGTCGACCCCATGTCGGCGTGTTCGCCGTGGCCGGCATCCGTCATCCACGACATCAGGGGAGCACCCGACTGCGGCAGCCCCCACTGCACGAGCCAGTCGTACATCTCGCCGCGCTGGCCGGCCTGGCTCGTCGCGATGTCGTAGGAGAGGCTGCGCAGGTCGGCGTCGTCGGTCTTGCGATAGATGTCCATCGCCATCTCGATCGCCTGCGTGTGATGCACCTGCATGTCGCGGGCGAAGCCGACATCAGCCGCGTTGGGCGTGGCGGTCGGCGACGATCCGAAGGTCGAGAAGCGTCCGATCGCGAAGGCGAGCGCCGCGATGCCGACGGCGACGAGCACGTACACCCACCACCGCGGCCGAGACGGGCCGGCGACCTGGTCCGTCTCGACCTCCTCGGCGTCGGTCATGCCGCTCAGGAGACCTTGCCCGGAGCGTCGAGGCCGCCCGTGCAGAGGGCGCTGGGCTCGGGGGCGTTCTGGCTGCGCCAGTACTCCTTGAAGAACTCGGTGATGCGTGGGTCGTCGACCGAGTCGAGCTTGAGCTGGTGGTTCCACGCCGACAGCACGAAGGGGGAGTCGAGGCCGTCGTACGGCGAGAGGACCGCGTAGGTCGACGGCAGGTACGACTTCAGCTTCGCGAGGTCGTCGCCCTTGATCTTGTCGGCGTCGTACGTGACCCAGATGGCGCCGTGCTCGAGGGCGTGGACCGCGTTCTCGTTCGGCACGGGCTGGTCGTAGACGCCGCAGTTGAGCCAGACGGGGTTGTGCGGCCCGCCTGCGGGCGGCGTCTGCGGGTACGTGACGGGGTCTTCCGTGTGGGTCGCCGTGTTCTCGAAGGTCTGCACGCCGTCGATCTCGGCACCCGTGCTGCTGCCCGCGTCGTAGGTGGGTGCCGGCTTGGGTGCGAAGACGATGGATGCCACGATCGCGGCGATCACGATGACGGCGGCCGCGGAGCCGACCACCCACCAGACCACCTTGCTGCGGCGTCGCTTCGCGAGCTGCTTCTGGTACTCGGCGAGCTTCTCCTGGCGCTTCTGTTCGCGCTGCTGCTTGACGGTCTGGTTGATCCTGGCCTGAGTGGCGGGGTTGCCGCTCGTGCGCTTGTCATCGGGTGCTGTCGGGGTCATGCCTGATCTCGGCTCGGGCCCGTGATGTGCGTCGGGCTGCGGTGCAGGAAGGTCCAGCTTATTCGAGCGCATGGGTCGCGGGCCTGGGAAGGCCCAGAGAGCGGGGTCTACCGCGGTGAATCGTTTCGGGTATCCTGGATCTTTCGAATCGATTCGAGATCTCCCATCGTCACTGAAGTGAAGCCTGCCTTGCTCGATACCGACTCCATCCCGACGCAGACCCCTCCCCGCACGGAGACGGCCGGCATCCGCATCCCGTCTGCGACCGGCTCCATCCGGGTCCCGTCCGCCACCGGCGCCATCCGCACGCTCGGACCCAACCCGGCGACCGCGCCGATCATGCTGCACCCGGGGGACTCGATCCCCCACAGGCGCCGCGTCCTCTACATCATCCTGCTCGGCGCCCTCACCGCCCTCGGGCCCTTCACGATCGACCTCTACCTTCCGGCGTTCCCGGTGCTCGAGGCCGACTTCCACACGACGGCGGCCGCGATCCAGCTGACGCTGACCGGCACGATGATCGGCTTCGCCCTGGGTCAGCTGATCGTCGGCCCGCTGTCCGACAAGGTCGGGCGCCGCATCCCGCTCCTGTCGGTGACGGCGCTCCACGTCGTCGCCAGCATCTGCGCCGCCCTCGCGCCGACCCTCGTGACCCTCTCGATCGCCCGCGTCCTGATGGGAGCGGGTGCCGCAGCCGGTGGCGTCGTCGCGGCCGCGATCGTGCGCGACCTGTTCGGCGGCCGCCGGCTCGTGGTCATGCTCTCCCGCCTCGCACTCGTGTCGGGGGTCGCGCCGGTTCTCGCGCCGCTGCTGGGATCGGCGCTGCTGCTGGTCATGCCGTGGCGCGGCGTGTTCGTCGTGCTCTCGGTCTACGGCTTCGTCATGCTCATCTCGGCCTCGATCTTCCTGCCCGAGACGCTGCCGCGCGCGCGGCGCAGCGACCGGGGCTCGACCACGGTGTGGCAGCGGTACCGGAGCGTCTTCAGCGACCGCGTCTTCGTCGGCGTGCTGATCATCGGCGGCATGACCTTCAGCGGCCTGTTCTCCTACCTCTCGTCGTCGTCGTTCCTCTTCCAGCTCGGCTACGGCTTCGACCCGCAGCAGTACGGTCTGCTCTTCGCCGTCAACTCGCTCGGCATCGTGCTCGGCGTGCAGACGGCGTCGCGCCTGGCCGCCCGCTTCGGGCCGCAGTGGGTCATGGGCTGGTCGACCGCCGTGCTCGTGGTCGCGGCATCCACCATCATCGTGTTCGACCAGCTCGGCTTCGGGCTGTGGGGGACCGTCGTGCCGCTGTTCGTCTTCATCACGGCGTGCGGCTTCACCTTCCCGTGCGTGCAGGTGCTGGCGCTCGACCGCCACGGCAAGGCGGCGGGAACGGCGCAGTCGATCATCGGCGCAACGAACTTCGGCGTCGCGGGGATCATCTCGCCGCTCGTGGGATGGATCGCCCGGGATGCCGGCATCACGGCGACGACGATGGCCGTGGTCATGGTCGCGTGCGCCGTCGTGGCGGTGCTCGCGCTGTGGTTCGTCGTGCAGCCCCGGACCGTGGAGCGACTCGCCCCCTGAGTGCCATGCCGCGGGGCGGGCTCACCTGCGCACGGTGAGGTCGCCCGCTGCCTCGAGGAATCACCCTCGCGGCGGGCCGCTGATCGGCCCTAGCCTGGCCTCGTGCAGGTCACGGTGCGCCCCGGTCGTCCTTATCCGCTCGGTGCCCGCGCGACCAGCGCCGGCGTGAACTTCGCCCTCGCGGCGCCGAGGGCGACGGCTGTCGAACTCTGCCTGTTCGACCCGGACGGCACCGAGACGAGGATCGCGCTCCCCGCGCGCGACGCGGGCATCTGGCATGGGCTCGTCACCGGCGTGGAGGCGGGTCAGCGCTACGGCTACCGCGTGCACGGCGACTGGGATCCCGCGGCGGGGCGGCGGTTCAACCCCGTGAAGCTGCTCCTCGATCCGTACGCGCGGGCGATCGAGGGTGACGTCACGTTCACGCCTGCGGCCTATGGTCATGATGCGTCCGACCCGACCCAGCCCGATACGGCGGACTCGGCGGCGGTCATGCCGCGGAGCATCGTGGTGACCGAGCTGCCGCCCGCCGGCGAGACGATGACCGAGTCGCCCTCACGCCGATCGCTCGCCGACGCGGTCATCTACGAAGTGCACGTGAAGGGCTTCACGGCGACGCATCCCGGTGTTCCGGAATCCCTCCGCGGCACGTATGCGGGACTCGCCCACCCCGCCGCCATCGCGCACCTCACGTCGCTCGGGGTCACGGCGGTCGAGCTGCTGCCGGTGCATCACAGCGTGCCCGAGGCGTTCCTCGTCGCGGCGGGTCTGACCAACTACTGGGGCTACAACACGATCGGCTACTTCGCGCCCCACGCGGGGTATTCGGCAGAGGTGCGCGCGGGGCGACCCGGCGGCCAGGTGACCGAGTTCCGCGAGATGGTCGACGCGCTGCACACAGCCGGGCTTTCGGTGATCCTCGACGTCGTCTACAACCACACGGCGGAGGCGGGCGCCGACGGGCCGACGATCGCCTTCCGCGGCATCGCGAACAAGACGTACTACCGCCTGTCGCCTTCGGACCCCTTGGTCTACGTCGACACCACGGGCTGCGGCAATTCGCTCAACGTCGGCGAACCCTTCACTCTGCGGCTCATGATGGACTCCCTCCGATACTGGGTGACCGAGATGGGCGTCGACGGGTTCCGCTTCGACCTGGCGCCGAGTCTCGCCCGTTCGGACGGCTCGTTCTCGGCCGTGTCGGCCTTCTTCGACCTTGTCGCGCAGGATCCCGTGCTCGCGCAGGTGATCCTCATCGCCGAGCCGTGGGATGTCGGGCAGGGCGACAGCTACGACCTGGGCCGCTTCCCCGCGGGCTGGAGCGAGTGGAACGGGCGCTTCCGCGACACGGTGCGCGACTTCTGGCGCAGCCACGACGGCATGCTCCCCGACCTCGCCGCCCGGCTCACCGGCTCGCCCGATCTCTACACGCGCCATTCGCGGGGGCCGGATGCCTCCGTCAACCTCGTGACCGTGCACGACGGATTCACCCTCGCCGACCTCGTGTCGTACGACGGCAAGCACAACGAGGCCAACGGGCAGGACAATCACGACGGCACCGACGACAACCGGTCGTGGAACTGCGGCGTCGAGGGACCGACGGACGACCCCGCCGTCGGCGCTCTTCGGGCTCGACAGCAGCGGGCGATGCTGTCGACGCTCCTGCTCTCGCGGGGCGTGCCGCTGCTGCTGGGCGGAGACGACATCGGCCGCACGCAGCGCGGGAACAACAACGCCTACTGTCTCGACGACGAGGTCACGTGGTGGGACTGGGACCACGTGGACCACGACCTCAACGCCTTCACCGCGAACCTCATCCGGCTCCGGCACCGGCATCCCGTGCTGCGCCGCACGCGGTATCCCGCGCATCCGGAGGCGGTGCGGTGGTTCACCCCTGCGGGTGACCTCATGACGGATGCGGACTGGTCGGATGCCGCAGCCAAGAGCGCCGCACTCGTGCTCTCGGGCACCCTCGACGCCGACCACGACGACGCGGGTGAGCCGCTCCTCGACGTGGACGTCGCGGTTCTCGTCAATGCCTGGTGGGAGCCGCTCGAGGTCGCCCTGCCGTGGGCGGACGCGGTGACCGTCGAATCCGACAGCTTCGAGCCGGGCCGTGCGGGCTCCACAGCCTCGGGGTCGATCACGATCGGCCCACGCTCGTTCGTGCTCGTCGCACTGGCCTGAGGGTCCGGCGCCGGCCGGAACGACGAAGGGCGCTCGCCCGAACGACGAGGGCCCGGCCGCGCCGGCGACGCGACCGGGCCGATCGGGACGGATCAGAGGCCGGGGCTCGAGTGCATGAGACCGCCGTCGACGAACACGGTCGTCGCGTTGAGGTACGCCCCGCCGTCCGACCCGAGGAACGCCACGACGCTCGCGATCTCCTCGGGCTGGGCCATCCGGCCGAGGGGGATGGCGGCGTCGAGCGTCTTCATCTTCTCGGGGTCGGCCATCGTCGACGTGTTGATGGGTGTCGCGACGGCGCCGGGGCCGACGTTGACGATGCGGATGCCGTGCGGGCCGAGCTCCTGACCGGCCGTGCGGGTCAGCATCCGCGCGCCGCCCTTCGACAGGCAGTAGGCCGTGTTGCCGGGCATGGGCCAGTCCTCGTGCACGGAGCTGATGTTGATGATGGCGCCGCCGCCGCCCTGCGCGATCATCTGCTTGGCCGCGAGCTGCGTGCCGAAGAACGCGCTCTTGAGGTTGACGTCGAGGACGAAGTCGTACTGCTCCTCCGTCGTCGACAGCACGTCGGTCCGCGTCTCGACGCCCGCGTTGTTGACCATGATGTCGAGGCGGCCGAACGTCGAGACCGCGGCATCCACGAGCTTCTCGAGGTCGTCGACCTTGCTCACGTCGGCCTCGACGCCCGTGACCTTGTCGTCGCCGAGCGCGTGGAGTTGCTGCTCGAGCTCGTCGGTGGCCTCGGGGTGCGTCACCCAGTCGATGACCACCGACGCGCCCTGAGCCACCAGCTCGAGCACGATGGCCTTCCCGATCCCGCTGTTGCCGCCCGTGACGATGGCGACCTTTCCTTCAAGGGTCATTTCGATGCGTCCTTCCGCTTCGAGGCCGACGATGCGGCCGGGGTGGTCATGACGAGGTGGGCGACGAGCGCCGTCCACCCCGTCTGGTGCTCGGCGCCCAGCCCCATGCCGGTGTCGCCATGGAAGTACTCGTGGAAGGGCAGGTTGTCCTTCCAGCGGGGGTCGGTCGCGAGCAGGTCGTACCAGCCGTGCACCGGCCGGCGTCCGTCCTCGCCGGGGAGGAACATCGAGATCAGCCGGCGCGCGATGTCGTCGGCGGAATCGCGGAGGGGCTGGGTGACGCCCGACCCGGCGGGGTACTCGACGGCGAACTCCTCGGGCGAGAGCTTGTCGTAGTCGCGGAGCGCCTCGACGAGCATGACGTTGAGGGGCATCCATACGGGCCCGCGCCAGTTGGAGTTGCCGCCGAAGAGGTTGGTCGTCGACTCGGCCGGCTCGTAGTCGACGGTCGCGACCTGGTCGCCCACCTGCAGCGAGAAGGGGTGGTCGCGGTGCCAGGCCGAGATCGAGCGGATGCCGTAGGGCCCGAGCAGCCCGCTTTCGTCGAAGAGGTTGCCGAGCAGCCGCACGAGCCGGTCAGGCGGGATGAGGGCGAGGAGGCGGTGCCGCACGCCGTCGATGTCGCGGGTGTGGAACAGGCTCGCGTCGCCCGGGTGGTTCCCGAGCCACCACAGGCCTCGCTCGCGGAAGCCCGGCAGCGCGTCGCCGACGAGGTCGATGTCGTATGCGAGCGATGCGCGGAGAGGGACGAGGCCGACGAGAGACTTCACCTTGACGGGCAGATCCACGCCGTCGGCGCGGTGGAAGACGTCGTAGTAGAAGGCATCCTCGTCGTCCCACATGATGCCGCTGTTGGCGGCCGTCGCGATGGCGAGGAAGTGCTCGAGGAACTTCGTCGCGATGTCCTCGTACGCGGAATCGTGCAGCGCGAGGCGCAGGGCGATGTCGAGCAGGTCGATCGCGTACATCGCCATCCAGCCCGTGGAGTCGGCCTGCTCGAGGTAGCCGACGTCTGGCGTGAGGCTCGATCGGTCCAGCGGTGAGATGTTGTCGAGGCCCATGAACCCGCCCTCGAACAGGTTGTCGCGCTCGCGATCCTTGCTGTTGACCCACCACGTGAAGTTGATCAGCAGCTTGTGGAAGACGCGCGCGAGGAAGTCGAAGTCGGTGCGGCCGTCGATCTCGAAGACGCGGATCGCGGCCCACGCGTGCACGGGCGGATTGACGTCGGAGAAGTCCCACTCGTACGCGGGGAGCTGGCCGCCCGGATGCATGTACCACTCGCGCAGGAGCAGGAGCAGCTGATCCTTCGCGAACGCGGGGTCGATGTGCGCGAGCGTGACGCAGTGGAACGCGAGGTCCCATGCCGCGAACCACGGGTACTCCCACGGGTCGGGCATCAGGATCACGTCGTGACTGTTGAGGTTCTGCCAGCGTCCGTTGCGGACGTCGCCGCGGCCAGGCGGGGGCGGAGGATTGCCGGGGTCGCCGGTGAGCCAGCGCGCCACGTCGTAGTGGTAGAACTGCTTGCCCCACAGCAGCCCCGCGAACGCCTGCCGCGCGACGCGGTACTCCTCTGAATCCTGCGCCGCGGGGATCGTCGCGTCGTAGAACTTGTCGGCCTCGTTGCGGCGGCGCTCGAGGATGCGGTCGAAGTCCTTCGCGACGTCGACGGGCGTGTTCGCGAGCGCCTCGGCGGGGGTGTCCACGCCGAGCGTCGCGGCGCCGACGAGCCGCACCCGTACACGGGCGGAGCCGCCCGCGGGGACCGTCAGCACGTAGTGGAGAGCAGCCTTCGTGCCGACCTGGTCGGGGTTGACCGTCTGCGCGCCGTGCAGGACGTGGTCGTTGATGCCGTCTTTGGGGTAGGGGGATCCCGGAGAGCCGTAGAGCCGCTCGGTGTTCGTCTCGTTGTCGCAGAAGAGGGCCTCGGCTGAGCCGTCGCCGGTGAGCACGAGCGGCCCTGAGCGCGAGTGCTCGCCCACGATGCGGCCGCCCTCGGCACGCAGCACGGGCTTGTCGTTCTCGGGGTAGCCCCACGACCAGATGTTGCGGAACCACAGCGTCGGGAGCACGTGGATCGTCGCCTCTTCGGGTCCGGCGTTTTCGACCGTGATGTTCATGAGGAGGTCGTGCGGCCCCTCCTTCGCGTAGTCGACCGTCACCGACCAGTAGCGGTCCTCGGCGAAGACGCCGGTGTCGACGAGCTCGTACTCGGGCTCGAGTTTGCCGCGACGCGCGTTCTCGGCCACGAGGTCGCCGTACGGGAACTCGCGCTGCGGGTAGTGGTAGCGCCACGTGTTCCAGGAGTGCGTCGGGGTGCCGTCGAGGTACCACCAGTACTCCTTGACGTCCTCCCCGTGGTTTCCCTGCGGACCCGTGAGCCCGAACATGCGCTCTTTGAGGATCGGGTCGACGCCGTTCCACAGAGCGAGCGACAGGCACCAGGTCTGGCTCTCGTCGCTGAAGCCGGCCATGCCGTCCTCGTTCCAGCGGTAGACGCGCGACCGAGCGTGGTCGTGCGGGAACGAGTCCCACGCGTCGCCGCCGGCGCTGTAGTCCTCGCGCACGGTGCCCCAGGCCCGCTCGGAGAGGTATGGTCCCCAGTCCCGCCACGCGACGTCTGCTGTCGCAGCGAGGCGGACGCCCTCCGCGGTCTTCGCGGCGGCGCTTCGCGAGGCGGGGATGTCGGGCATGTCAGGACTCCTTCGAGGCGATGGGGAGGGATGGTGGCAGAGCGTCAGGCGGTGCCGCGCGGGTCGCGCACCCCGGCGAGGGCGACGACGGGCGAGGTCAGGCGCCGACGGAAGACGACGTAGCTCCACGCCTGATAGGCCAGGACGATCGGGACCATGACGAGTGCGACCACCGTCATGACCTGGAGCGAGTACTCGCTCGACGACGAGTTCTCGACGGTGAGCGACGCCGACGGGTCGGTCGAGACGAGGAGCGTCGGGTAGAGGTGTGCGAAGAGCGCGACGATGACGCCGCCGATCGTGACGGCCGTCGCGATGAAGACGAGGCGCGAGCGGCGGAGCACGGCGCCGCTGGCCGCCGCAGCCGCGGCGAGGATCGGGATCGCCACCGCGATGATGCCCCAGACTCCCGTGGGGGCGAGCACGGCGATCCACACGGAGAGGATCATGACCAGGACCGCGCCGGGGATCGCGAGGGCCCGCACGATCATGCGCGACCGGGCCAGCACGGTTCCGGTGGTGCGCAGGCCCAGGAACGCGGCGCCGTGCACGAGGCAGAGGACGACGAGCGTCACGCCGAACAGGAGCCCGAACGGGGTGAACAGGTCGGCGAACGACCCCGTGAAGTCACCGTCGGCGTTGACCGGGAGCCCCGCGAGCAGATCCCCGAGAGCCACGCCGAGCAGGAACGGCGCCGCGATCGATCCGATCGTGAGCGTCCAGCTCCACAGGCCCCGCCAGGACGCGCCCTGGAACTTTCCGCGGAACTCGAACGACACCCCGCGCAGGATGAGCGCCGAGAGGAGCAGCCACACCGCGAGATAGAGCGAGGAGAACCACGTCGCGTACCAGTTGGGGAAGGCCGCGAACATGGCGGCGCCGGCGACGATGAGCCACACCTCGTTGCCGTCCCAGACCGGGCCGATCGTGTTGATGACGACGCGGCGCTCGACATCGTCGCGGCCGATCAGCTTGTGCAGCGCGCCGACGCCGAAGTCGAACCCCTCCAGGACGAAGAAGCCCGTCCAGAAGAAGGCGACGGCGATGAACCAGAAGGTCTGCAGCTCCATCGTCGGCTCCTCTCAGTAGGTCAGTGACGGGGTCGTGTCGTCGGCGTGCTCGCGGTCTGCGGCGTCCGCCTCGGAGGATTCGTCCGGGATCCCGCGACGCGCGTGCCGGATCATGAGCACGGCGGCGACGACGCCGATCGAGAGGTAAAGGGTCGCGACGATGACGAGGCTGATGATGATCTGCGTCGCCGTGCCCGACCCGGACAGGCCGTCCGCAGTCATCATCAGACCCTGCACGATCCATGGCTGCCGCCCGCTCTCGGTGAGCAGCCACCCCGCAGTCGCCATGAAGAACGGCGTGATCATGATCCAGCTCGCCACCCACAGGAAGACGCGGGAGGTCGGGAGCTTGCGCCGCCACATGGCCCACAGTCCCCATGCGGCGAAAAGCACGAGAAGCGCGCCGCCGTATGCCATGACGCGCATCGACCAGTACTGGATGAACACAGGGGGGATGTAGTCGCCGTCGCCGAACTGCTGCTGGTACTGCTCGTTGAGCGGAGTGAGCCCTTGCACTTCGCCGTCCCACGTACCCGTCGCCAGCAGCGACAGCAGGTGCGGCACCTCGATGATCTTGGTCGGCGGGTCGTCGGCCGTCCATCCGCCGATCTGCAGCAGCGAGAACGAGCAGGGCTGGCAGGTCATCCAGTTGGCCTCGGCCGCCGCGATCTTCATCGGCTGATAGGTCGTCTCGTTGATGCCGAGCTGTCCGCCGACCTGCATCTGCAGGAGCGCCGCGATGAAGAGCACGACGATGCTGAGCTTCGCGGTCGAGGAGAACTCGGCGACGTTGCGTGAGCGGCGCAGCTGCCACGCCGAGACGGCCAGCATGAGGCAGGCTCCGAAGATGAGCGCCACGAGCAGCACATGCAGGTAGCTCCACACGAAAACCCGGTTCGTGAACAGGTCGCCGATCGAGGTGAGCTCGGCGCGGCCCGTGTCCGGATTGATCGTGTAGCCGGTCGGATGCTGCATCCAGGAGTTCGCCGCGATGATGAACAGCGCCGAGAGGCACGCCCCGAGCGGGACCATCCAGGCCGTCACGAGGTGCACGGTGCGGGGCAGTACGCCGAAGCCGAACAGCCACAGCCCGAGGAACGTCGACTCGAGGAAGAAGGCGAGCAGGCCCTCCATCGCGAGTGGCGCGCCGAAGACGTCGCCGACGAAGCGCGAATAGGCCGACCAGTTCGTGCCGAACTGGAACTCCTGCACGAGGCCCGTCACGACTCCGACCGCGACCGAGATCAGCATGAGTCCGCCGAAGAAGCGCAGAACGCGCTTGAGCTCCGGCGTGCCCCTGCGGTGCCACCGCGTGTGCAGGATCGCGACGAGGATCGACATGCCGATCGTCATCGGGACGAACAGGAAGTGATAGATGCTGGTGAAGGCGAATTGGATCCGTGCGAGGTCCAGATCGTCCATGCTCTGCCCCCTTCTCGTATGTCAACGCGAAAGAGCCGGACAGCGCAAAGCTAGGGCCGGACAGGAACGTCCGGCCGCATCCTCATCCGTCGGGAATGATCGATGCCCGTGAACAACGGGTGAACGGGCGGAGCGGGTGACGCCTCAGCGGTGCACCGGTTGGAGGACGAAGATCCTCGCGGTGCGGCCCGAGTCCCGCTCGTAGTCGCGGTAGTCGGGCCACTGCGCCTCCATGACAGCCCACGCGGCGTCGCGCTCCTCGTCGGGGACGAGCGTCGCGCGGACGGCCATGCGCCGACCCCGCACGGTGATCTCGGCATCCGGATGCGCCAGCAGGTTCGCCGTCCACGCGGGGTGGCGCGCACCGGCCCAATTCGTGCCGGCGACGAGGGCGCGCCCCTTGCCGTCCGGCGTGAACATGAGCGGCGCATCGCGGGGCTCGCCCGACCTCGCACCGATCGTGTGCAGCGTGAGCGACGGCACGAGGAACGCGGTCAGCTGCACACGGCCGCGCGAGATACGGGCGACGAACCGCTCGAGCGACGGGAGCAGGGTGGTCGCGAACCGTCGGAACGGGCCCGTGCGCGTGACGGGTGCGAGGACCGCGCGGACGACATCGACGATGCTCATGACTCCGCCTTGCGCACCGGCTGAAGGCGGAAGAGCCGCACCGTGCGGCCGGACGCGCGCTCGTAGTTGCGGTATCCGGGCCACTGCTGCTCGATGCGCGACCACGTCGCGTCGCGCTCCGCCTCGGGGATCGGCGTCGCGCAGACCGCCATGCGGCGGCCGCGCACGGTGATCTCCGCGTCGGGATGTGCGAGCAGATTCGTCGTCCACGCGGGATGCCGCGCGCCCGCGAAGTTGGTGCCCGCGACGATCGCCCGGCCCTGCCCGTCCGGGCAGTACATGAGCGGTGCGTCGCGTGCCTCGCCGGACTTCGCGCCGATCGTATGGAGCACGAGCGACGGCACGAGCAGCGCGCTCACCTGCACCCGCCCGTGCGTGAGCCGCGAGACGACGCGCTCGACGACGGGGAGCGCTTGCGGCCCGATCCATCGGCGGAAGACGCGCGTGCGCGTGAGCGGCGAGACGACGGCGCGGACGACATCGACGACGCGGGGCATGAGCACATCTTCTCGCGGGTGGATCTGCGAAACCACCTGTCAACCCCCATCGCTTCGGACCGAACCGCCGCAGAATGGGGCGATGGAGGACGTGAAGGCTGTTGCCACCGGAATTCAGACGGCTCGCCTGCCCCGCGGGCGGCTGCTCGTCATCGGACTCGTCCTGATCGCAGCTTCGACGGCGCTGGGTGCGTGGATCCTGGTGCGCGGAACACCGCCGTTCGCGGTCGACGTCTGGTGGAACGACCTGCTTCTGAGCTGGGGGTCGTCGTTCATGCTGGGCTTCTCGCTCGTCATGAACTTCCTCGGCGGGGGGTGGGTGGGCGTCTTCGCCGTGCCGCTCGCCATCACTCTGACCCTCGTCTTCCTGCGTCGGCCGTGGTCGGCGGCCTACTTCGTGGCGTCGTCGGTCGCCTCGGCCCTGCTCGTGCAGCTCCTCAAGCACACGTTCGGTCGCGCCCGCCCGGAAGACATCCAGGTGGTCTCGGACTACGGGTCGTATCCCTCCGGCCATGTCGCGAACGCGGCGACGATCGCCACCGCGGTCGCGATCGTCTTCCCGCGCCTCGTCGTCTTCATCGGCGGCGCCGTCTATGTGCTGCTCATGGCGCTGAGCCGCACGTACCTGCACGCGCATTGGCTCAGCGACACCCTCGGCGGTGCGATGGCGGGCGCGGGCGTCGCGCTCGTGCTCGCCGCGATCTTCATCGGGCTCGTCCGGCGCGAACCCGTGCCGCGCGTGACGGTTCCGAAGGAGACCAACCGGTGAGGGTACCCCCGCCCTCTCCACTCGCCGCTGACGCGTCGGGTGGAGCCTGTGGGCGCGTGGGCCCGGCCGCGGCCCGCCGCCGCATGGGCTGAGGCATGCGGCCGGCCGGCGCTGTCGGGGCCGTGGCTAGGCTGTGCCCATGAGCGATGCCGCTTCCGCAGATCCCGCTGTCGCCGCCGCTGAAGCCGAGCTCGCACGCCTGCGCGCAGAGGCGGAAGCCGCCGAAGCCCAGCTGAAAGCCGCGCAGGCGAAGGCGGCGCTCGCCGCCGCCGAGGCCGCCGCCGCCAAGGCCCGCGCCGCCGCCCCGGCCCAAGTCGCGAGCCCCGCGTCGCCGGCGCAGCCGGCGCCCGCTCCCGTCGCACCCGCACCCGGCGACCCGACGCCGGCACCCTCCCACGCGGCGCCCGGCGACCCGGCGCCGTCGCCCAGCGACGCGACACTCGGCGACCCGACGTCCGGTTCCACGGCCCCAGGGCCCGCGGGAGCGCCCACCCAACCCTCCGCTGCCCAGGCCCCCAGTGCTTCCCCCGCACGATCGGAGACCGAATCCGGTCCTCTCAACGCGGATCAAATCGCGAACATCATCTCCGGGTACACGTTCGAAGCAACGACTCTCGACCTCGGCGCTCTCCTCAATGGGGGCGATCCCGTGAAAGAGGCGCAGATCCGCATTCCGCTCGGCATGATGAACCGGCACGGCCTCGTCGCGGGCGCGACCGGCACGGGCAAGACGCGCACGCTGCAGGGGCTCGCCGAGCAGCTCGCGGCGAAGGGCGTGCCCGTGTTCGCGGCCGACATCAAGGGCGACCTGTCGGGCGTCGCGACGCCCGGCGTGCCGAACGACAAGCTGCTCGCGCGCACCGCCGCGATCGGCCAGGACTGGAAGCCCGAGGCGTCGGTCACGGAGTACTTCGCACTCGGCGGAATCGGCAAGGGTGTGCCCGTCCGCGCGACGGTGAGCGGCTTCGGCCCCCTGCTGCTGAGCAAGGTGCTCGGCCTCAACGAGACGCAGGAGTCGAGTCTCGGGCTCGTCTTCCACTACGCCGACGAGCACGGCCTCGCCCTCGTCGACCTGTCCGATCTCCGCGCCGTGCTGACCTACCTCACGAGCGACGAGGGCAAGGCCGAGCTCAAGACGCTCGGCGGGCTCTCGGCTGCCACCGCCGGGGTGATCCTGCGCGAGCTCATCACCTTCGCCGACGCCGGCGCTGACGTGTTCTTCGGCGAGCCCGAGTTCGAGGTCGGGGAGTTCCTGCGCACGGCGCCCGACGGGAGGGGCATCATCTCGCTCCTCGAGGTTCCCGGTGTCGCCGACAAGCCCGCGCTCTTCTCGACGTTCCTCATGTACCTGCTCGCCGAGCTGTTCGAGCTGCTGCCCGAGGTGGGCGACCTCGACAAGCCCAAGCTCGTGTTCTTCTTCGACGAGGCGCACCTGCTCTTCACGGACGCGTCGAAGGACTTCACGGCGGCGATCGTGCAGACCGTGCGGCTCATCCGCTCGAAGGGCGTCGGCGTCTTCTTCGTGACGCAGACCCCCAAGGACGTGCCGTCCGACGTGCTCGGGCAGCTCGGCTCGCGCGTGCAGCACGCCCTGCGCGCGTTCACTCCCGACGACGCGAAGGCGCTGCGGGCGACGGTCGGCACCTACCCGAAGTCGGGCTACGACCTCGAGCGCACGCTGCAGGAGCTCGGCACGGGCGAGGCGATCGTCACGGTCATGAGCGAGAAGGGCGCGCCGACGCCTGTCGCGTGGACGCGCCTGCGCGCGCCGCAGGGACTCATGTCGCCGACACCCGACGCGCAGATCGAGGCGGCGGTCGCGGCATCCCCTCTTCTCGCGAAGTACGGCACGGCGGTCGACCCCGAGTCGGCGCGCGAGATCCTCACGGCCAAGATGAACGCGGCAGCCGAGGCCGCCGCCGCCGATGAGGCCGCGATCGCGAAGGCGAAGGCCGATGCCGACTACGCCAAGCAGCAGGCCGCGGCCGACAAGGCTCAGGCCGCCGCCGAGAGGAAGGCGCAGGCCGAGTACGAGCGGCTCATGAAGAAGACGTCCGGCACGACCCGCACGTCGCGCAAGCAGGAGAAGTCGCCCCTCGAGTCGATCCTGAACTCCCGGTCGACAGAGGCGATCCTGTCGAGCGTCATCCGCGGCGTGTTCGGCAACGGGCGGCGCTGACCTCGGCGCTTCGTCCCGCTCAGCAGAAGCCTGCGGATCCCGAGGGGTGACGCAGACCTAGCATGGGAGAAGGCCCCGGCATCTGGTGCCCGGCCCCTGCCACGCGAGGAAGCATCATGGCCAAGCGCGCCCCCACCGCCGACATCGACGAGTCGAAGGTCCGGCATTCGAGCACCAAGAAGGTCGCCGTCGGCGTGCCCGCGGTGCTGCACGCCCTGCAGATCGCGAACGACCAGATGGGGGTGAAGCGCAGCGTCGAGTCACTGCTGCGCGTCAACCAGAAGGACGGCTTCGACTGCCCGGGCTGCGCGTGGCCCGAGGAGGACAAACGGCACATCGCTGAGTTCTGCGAGAACGGCGCCAAAGCCGTCGCCGAGGAGGCGACGCTGCGCCGCGTGGGTGCCGACTTCTTCGCGCAGCACTCCATGGCCGAGCTCGAGGCCCACGACGACTGGTGGCTCGGCCAGCAGGGTCGCCTCACCCAGCCGATGCTGCTCGAGGCGGGCGACACGCACTACCGCCCCATCACGTGGGCGGGTGCGCTGCTGGAGATCGCCCGAGCGCTGAGGGGTCTGGACGACCCCGATGAGGCCGTCTTCTACACGTCGGGCCGCACGTCGAACGAAGCCGCGTTCATGTACCAGCTGCTCGTGCGCGGCCTCGGCACGAACAACCTGCCGGACTGCTCGAACATGTGCCACGAGTCGTCGGGCTCGGCCCTGACCGAGACGATCGGCATCGGCAAGGGCACCGTCTCGATCGAAGACGTGCACGAGGCGGACCTGCTCATCGTCGCGGGTCAGAATCCCGGCACGAACCACCCGCGCATGCTGAGCGCGCTCGAGAAGGCCAAGCGCAACGGGGCGACGATCATCGCCGTCAACCCGCTTCCCGAGGCCGGGCTCATGCGGTTCGAGAACCCGCAGACGGTGCGGGGCGTCGCGTTCGGCGGCACGAAGCTCGCCGACGAGTTCCTGCAGATCCGGCTCGGCGGCGACCAGGCGCTCTTCCAGGCGATCGGCAAGCACCTCCTCGAGATCGAAGAGCGCGATGGCGGCGTCCTCGATCACGCGTTCATCGCGGAGCACACGAGCGGGTTCGACGCCTACACGCAGGCGATGGCGGATGTCTCGTGGCGTGAGCTCGTCGCCGCGACGGGCCTGCCGGAGTCGGTGCTGCGCCGTGTCGGAGAGACGGTGCGCGACTCGAAGTCGACGATCGTGTGCTGGGCGATGGGACTCACGCAGCACAAGCACTCCGTCCCGACCCTGCGCGACGTCGTCAACATGCTGCTCCTGCAGGGCAATATCGGGCGTCCCGGCGCAGGGGTGTGCCCTGTGCGCGGCCACTCCAACGTGCAGGGCGACCGCACGGTGGGCATCTACGAGAAGCCGTCGGCGAAGTTCCTCGACGCGCTGGACGCCGAGTTCGCGTTCGCCGCGCCCCGCGAGCACGGCTACGACACCGTGGAGGCCATCCGCGCGATGCGCGACGGCGGCGTGCGCTTCTTCATGGGAATGGGCGGCAACTTCATCTCGGCGACCCCCGACACGGAGGTCGTCGAGGCAGGCATGCGCAGTGTCGACCTCACGGTGCAGGTGTCGACGAAGCTCAACCGGTCGCACGTCGTGACGGGCAAGCGTGCGATCATCCTCCCGACCCTGGGCCGCACCGATCGCGACAAGCGCGGCGGCAAGGAGCAGCGCGTGTCGGTCGAGGACTCGATGGGCGCCGTGCACTCGTCGCGCGGACGCCTGGCACCGCCCTCGGAAGACCTGCTGAGCGAGGTGGCGATCGTCGCGCGCCTGTGCGCGCTCGTGTTCGGGGCGAGCGGGCCCCGGCCCGTGCCCGTCGGCACCGGCGTGCACGACCGTGCGGAGATCGAGCACTCGCAGGTCGAACGGGCTCCCGGCCGAGAGGGCCAGCGGACCGACAGTGCCGCGGTGGGGCATCCGCTCAACGTGCCGCAGGCCGATTGGACCGCGCTCGAGGACGATTACGCGCTCATCCGCACGCACATCCAGAATGTGATCCCGGGCTTCGAGGACTACGAGCAGCGGATCGACAAGGGCCGCACGTTCTTCCTGCCGAACGGGCCGCGCGATGCGCGCACCTTCGCGACGGTCGACGGCAAGGCGCGGTTCACGGTCAATCCGCTCGAGTACCCGCGCATCCCGAAGGGCCGGCTGCTCCTCCAGACGCTGCGCTCGCACGACCAGTACAACACCACGATCTACGGCAAGGACGACCGCTACCGCGGCATCTCGGGCGGCCGCCGCGTCGTGCTCGTCAACGCGAAGGACATCCAGGTGCTCGGCTTCGCCGAGGACGAGATCGTCGACCTCGTGTCGGAGTGGATCGGGCCCGACGGCGCGGTGCAGGAGCGCCGCGCGGAGGAGTTCCGCATCGTCGCCTACAGCACGCCGCGCGGCAACGCGGCGGCGTACTACCCCGAGACGAACGTCCTCGTGCCGCTCGACTCGGTCGCCGACGTGAGCGGCACGCCGACCTCGAAGTCCGTCGTCGTGCGGCTCGAGCACCGCGCGTAGCACCGACCCGTTGCACGACGGGCGGCCCCGCACAAGGCCTGGCCGCGGCATCCCGTCCCCGCCTAACGTCGGGGACGTGATCGACTTCACGGCGCCCACCGGGCACGAGCCCGAGCTGCGTGCGATCCCTCGCGCGGACGGCTCGCCACCCGTCGCCCTCGTGCTCGGGGCGACGGGGTACATCGGCGGACGCCTCGTGCCCCGCCTCCTCGCCGCCGGGTACCGCGTGCGGGTGCTCGCGCGCGGCGCGGCCCGCGTCGCGACGTTCGACTGGGCGACCCGCGTCGAGACGAAGGTCGGTGATGCGACGGATGCCGCGGCCGTCGGCGATGCCGTGCACGACGTGGACGTGCTCTACTACCTCGTGCATTCGATGTCGGCCGGGCGGGGCTTCGAGGAGGCCGACCGGCACGCGGCGCGCACGGTCGCGGAGGCCGCCGGCGCGGCGGGCGTGAAGCGCATCGTCTACCTCGGCGGACTGCATCCCGACGATGCCGAACTCTCGCCGCATCTGCGGTCACGGGTCGAAGTGGGCGAGATCCTCCTCCGGTCGGGCGCACCGACCCTCGTGCTGCAGGCGGGGGTCGTGATCGGCTCCGGGTCGGCCTCGTTCGAGATGGTCCGGCATCTCACCGAAGTGCTGCCGTACATGCCGGCGCCGAAGTGGGTGCGCAACCGCATCCAGCCGATCGCGGTGCGCGACGTGCTGCACTACCTGCTCGGGGCGGCCCGCGTGCCGGCCGACGTGAACCGCGCGGTCGACATCGGCGGGCCCGACGTGCTGCGATACGGGCAGATGATGAACGGCTACGCGGTCGAGGCGGGGCTCCCGCAGCGTCCGATCGCCGCGCTGCCCGTGCTCACGCCGCGGCTCGCCTCGCACTGGGTCAACCTCGTGACGCCGATCCCGCGGTCGATCGCGCAGCCGCTCGTGGAGTCGCTGCAGAACGACTGCGTCGTGAAGAACCGCGACGTCGACACGCTCATCCCGCCGCCCGCCGAAGGACTCACCCCGTACCGTCGTGCCGTCGTGCTCGCGCTCGGACGCGAGGAGGCCGACATCGTCGAGACGAGCTGGCGCGACGCCGAAGTGCTCGGCGTTCCGAGCGACCCGCTGCCGAGCGACCCCGAATGGGCCGGCCGCACGGTCTTCACCAACGTGCGCACGGCGCACACCACCGCGAGCCCCGAACACCTGTGGCGCGTGATCGAGGGCATCGGGGGAGTCAACGGCTGGTACTCGCAGCCGCTGCTGTGGGCGGCGCGCGGGTGGATGGACAAACTCGTCGGCGGTGTCGGGCTCGCGCGCGGACGACGCAGCCGGTCACGGCTGGAGGTCGGCGACGCCCTGGACTTCTGGCGCGTCGAGGCGATCGAGCCGGGCAGGCTGCTCCGGCTGCGCGCCGAGATGAAAGTGCCCGGGCTCGCCTGGCTCGAGCTGCGGGCGAGCGGCGACGGGGCCGGCTCGCGCTACGACCAGCGCGCGGTATTCTTCCCGCTCGGTCTCGCCGGCCGCCTCTACTGGCTCGCCGTGCTGCCGTTCCACGGCTTCATCTTCCGCGGCATGGCGAACCGCATCACCGCGACCGCGGAGCAGGAGAGCAGCGTCAGCGCGACCGCGGATCAGGGGGACGGCATCACCGCAACCGCCGAGCAGGGGAGCAGCATCAGCGCGACCGCCGAGCAATAAGCACGGTCGTCAGCGGAACGCGCGCCACGGCGGAGTTCTAGCGTCGAAGAGTGGATGCCGCGCCCCCACGCCGCCCCGCCCTGTCGCGGCGCGACTGGTACCTCTTGACCAACTCCGTCGTGCTCGCCTGGATCGTGCTCGCCCTCGTCGCCGTCGGCGTGCACCGGTTCGTCGACCAGCCGCTGTGGCTGCTGGTGCACGTTCCGCTGCTCGGCGCCGCAACGGCTGCGATCCTGATCTGGTCGCAGCACTTCGCCGACACGCTGCTGCGGCGCGCCGCACCGGGCGGCCGGGTGGGCCTCGGCGCGCGGCTCGCGCTGCACACAGCGGGTGCGGCGCTCGTCGTCGTCGGCATGCTCACGGGAGCGATCACGCTCGTCGCCGTGGGCGGAGGGATCGTCGCGATCGCCGTCGTGGCGCACGCGATCGTCCTGGGCACGCAGACGCACACAGCGCTCCCCGCGCGCTTCGCACCCCTCGTGCAGTACTACATCGCTGCGTGCGGCGTGTTCTTCGCCGGCATCGCCGTCGGCGTCGTCACGGCGACGCGGCCCGACCTCGCCGATCGCCTCGTGACGGCGCACCTCGTCCTCAACGCGTACGGGTGGATCGGCCTCACCGTGCTCGGAACTCTCGTGCTGCTGTGGCCGACCGTCCTGCATGCACGCATGCCCAAGACTGCGGATGCCGCGGCTCGGCACGCGCTGCCCGTACTGGTGGCCGGGCTCCTCATCGCCGCCGCGGGGCCGATCGCCGATCTTCGTCTGCTCGTCGCGGTCGGGATGGCGGTCTGGCTCGCGGGCGCCGTTCGGCTCGGAGTCGACGGATGGCGCGAGGCGCGCGCCATGCCGCCCGCGAGCTTCGCCGGATGGAGCCTCGCCGCCGGATTCTGCTGGGTCGTCGTCGCCGCGGTGGTGCTCGCGATCCAGGCTGCGGGAGCGCCGGATTGGGCGACGCTCCGCTCGGGCTACCTCGTCATGCTCGGCCCGCTCGTCGTCGGCTTCGCCGTGCAGATCGTGACGGGAGCCCTGAGCTATCTGCTCCCCGTCGTGGCGCTGGGCAGCCCCGCGGCGGCCAAGGCGGGCGCGCATGTGCTCGACCGCGGTGCCGCCTTCCGCGTGATCGCGTTCAACGGCGCCATCGCGCTCTCCCTCGTGCCCCTGCCGTCGCTCGCGAGGGTGCTCCTCTCGTTCGTCGCGGTGGGGACTGTCGTCGCATTCGTCGGGCTCGCGGTGCGGGCGATCGTCGTCGGGCGTCGCGTGCGTCGCTCCGAGGGCGACAGTCCCGGCCGCTGGGGCCGGGTCTCGATCGGGATGCCGCTGGCCACGCCGCCCGAGCCGCGGCGGCCGAGGGTCGTCGCGACCCTCTCGGCGGCCGGCATCCTCGTGCTGTGTGTCGGGACGGGCATCGCGGTCGACCCCGCGGCGGCGGGGATCTCGACGGTCGCGGCGAGCCAGGACGTCGTGGCGACAGGCGCGACGACCGAGGTCACGGTCCGCGTGCAGGCCATGCACTTCGATCCCGCCGTCATCGAGGTGCCGTACGGGGACCGCCTCGTCGTGACATTCGAGAACACCGGATCCGACGTGCACGACCTCACCTTCGCGAACGGCGTGCGCACCCAGCGGCTGGCTCCGGGCGCCTCCGAGACGATCGACGTCGGACTCGTCGGCGCCGACTTCGAGGGCTGGTGTTCCATCGCGGGTCACCGCCAGATGGGGATGGCGCTCACGGTGCACGCCGTCGGCGCACCATCCGGCGACACCGCGGACCACGCCGGCATGGCGGCGGGTGCGGGTGCGGCGTCCGGAAGCGCTGCCGCCGACGTCGACCTGCAGCGCGCACCGGCCGACGACTTCGAGGCCTGGCCCGCGGCTCTCGCCCCCGCCACCGACGAGGCGGTGCACCGTGTCACCCTCCACGTCGAAGAGGTCGTGACGGATGTCGCACCGGGCGTCTCGCAGACGCGATGGACATTCGGCGGCACCGCACCGGGGCCCGTGCTGCGCGGCAAGGTCGGAGACCGCTTCGAGATCACGCTCGTCAACGACGGATCGATCGGCCACTCGATCGATTTCCACGCGGGCTCGCTCGCGCCCGACGGGCCGATGCGCACGATTCAGCCGGGTCAGACACTGACCTACGCCTTCACGGCCACACGGGCGGGAATCTGGATGTACCACTGCTCGACGATGCCGATGTCGATGCACATCGCGAACGGCATGTACGGCGCGGTGATCATCGACCCGCCCGACCTCGCGCCGGCCGACCGGGAGTACGTCCTCGTGCAGGGCGAGCTGTACCTCGGGCCGCCAGGCGCGCCCGCGGATGCTGCCAAGATCGCGGCCGGGACGCCCGATCTGGTCGCGTTCAACGGCTACGCCGACCAGTACGTGCACCGCCCGCTCGACGCCACGGCCGGCCAGCGGGTGCGCGTCTGGGTGCTCGATGCCGGGCCCGACGGCCCGTCGTCATTCCACATCGTCGGCGGGCAGTTCGACACGGTCTACCTGGAAGGCGCGTACACCCTCCGGCCGGACGACCCCGGCGGATCGCAGGCGCTCGCGCTGCAGCCCGCGCAAGGCGGCTTCGCAGAGCTCGTCTTCCCCGAGCCGGGCGACTACCCGTTCGTCACCCACCGGATGAGCGACGCCGAGAAGGGCGCGCGAGGTGTCTTCCACGTCGGCTGAGTGCCCGCGTGACGGGCACGGACGGCTCGTCGTCTCGTCGCAGGCCGACGCCACACGCATCGCACATGATCCCGAACGCTTCTCGAACGCCGTGTCGCGGCATCTGCAGATCCCGAACGGGCTCGACGGCGCCGAGCACGCCCGCGCGACGCGGCTGCTCGCCCCCTTCTTCCACCCGCCCGCCCTCGACGAGCTCGAGCCGCGCCTCGCGCAGATCGCGGGCACACTCGTGGGCACGCTCGGCGCCCGGCCGTTCGACGCCGTCGCCGATCTCGGTGTGCTGTATGCGGTCCGCGCGCAGTCGGCGTGGCTCGGCTGGGGCGGGGTGCTCGAGGACGACCTCGTCGAGTGGGTGGGGGAGCATCGCGCCGCAGGGCGGAGCGGGAATCCGCACGCCGCAGCCGGCGCGGCGGCGAGGTTCGACGACATCATCCGCGTGCTCATCGCCGAGCGTCGCGGCCGCAAGCTCCACGACCTGACGGGCCTGCTGATGTCGCTGCGCTGGGACGACGGTCGTCGCATCTCCGACGACGAGGTCGTCTCGGTGCTGCGCAACTGGACCGGCGGCGACCTGTCGTCGCTCGCGCTGTGCGTCGCGGCGGTCGTGCACTGGGTCGCGACCCATCCGGGGCATCGCGTTCACCTCGCCGCGGCCGACGATGCCGCGATGGACGCTGCGATCGACGAGATCCTCCGCCTCGACGACCCGTTCGTCTCCAGCCGGCGGCGCGCGACGGCTGACGCCGAGGTCTCGGGATGCCCCGTCCAGGCCGGCGAGACGATCGTCCTCGACTGGCGGGCGGCGAACCGCGATCCCGAGGCGTTCGCCGATCCCGACGCGTTCGACCCGGTCGGGCACGCTGCGCGCAACCTGGTTTACGGCACCGGCGTGCACGCGTGCCCCGGCCGCGGCCTCGCGACACGCGAGCTGCGCGTGCTGCTCCGGGCCGTCCTGGCCGCCGGAGAGATCGACCTCGCCGGGCCCGTCGTGCGGGAGGAGCCGCCCCTCGCGGGTTTCCGGGCGCTGCCGGTCCGCGTCTTCGCGCGAGGCTGACGCCGCGGCGCGGCATCCACTCACCAGAACAGGGGCTTTCGCCGCCGCAGGCCGACGCTCGCCGGGACGTCCTGCCTGCGTCGAAACTCCGGTTCCGGCGCAGGCGGCGGATCAGGGCCGCCGGAGCCGCTCGGGGTCGGGCGTGCGGACGGGGTCCCACCCGCGGCGAACGGGGCGCGCGCCGCGCTGCGCGTCGCGCGAGCGGTAGACGATGTACGGGCGCGTGAGGTAGCCGATCGGTGCGGAGAACACGTGGACGAGCCGGGTGAAGGGCCAGAGCGCGAACAGCGCGAACGCCGACAGCACGTGCAGCTGGAAGAGCAGCGGCACCTCGGTCATGAGCTCCGGCTGCGGCTGGAAGAGGAGGATGCTGCGGATCCACGGCGAGATCGTCTCGCGGTAGTGGAACCCGGGCCCGAACACCTGGTACACGACCGTCGCGAGCGTGCCGAACCCGAGCGTCACGCCGAGGAAGATGTACATGACCTTGTCCATCCGGGTCGTCGCCAGGAAGACGGCCCCGACCGTCCGGCGTCGGTAGATGAGGATCGCGAGCCCCGCCAGCGTGGGGATCGCCGCCGCCGTACCGAGGAAGGTCGCGCCGAAGTGGTACATCTCCTCCGAGATGCCGATGGCGTAGAGCCACTCTCGCGGCACGAGAAGGCCGACGACGTGTCCCGCGATGACCATGAGGATGCCGATGTGGAACATCGGCGACCCCCAGCGCAGCAGGCGGCTCTCGTAGCTCTGGCTCGACCTCGTCGTCCACCCGAACTTGTCGTAGCGGTAGCGCCAGAGGTGTCCGACGATGAAGACCGCGCCGGCGGCGTAGGGGAGGGCGGCCCACAGGATGACGTCGAGGGCGTTCACGATGCGACTCCTCGCTGGGAGAGAGATTGGAAGGGCGGAAGCGAGCCGAGGAAGCTGAGGCCGACCGTTTCGGCGGGCGGCCCCTCGGTCACGAGCCGCACGAAGCGCTCGCGCGTCTCATCGTCGATGGGCGGCAGCGACAGCGTGACGGCGCGGACGGCGGCGGCCCAGGGACTGTCCATCGCCTCGAGCGCCGCGCGCAGCACCTCGATGCCGTCGCGGTGCGACGCGATGAGCGCGGCCGCGATCGGCGAGTCGCTCAGTGCGGAGAACTCCAGCACGACCGGGAGGAAGTCGGGCAGCTCGCGCGCGTCGAACTCCCACCCCGCCGCCCGGTACGCCTCGAGGAAGGTCACCAGCGCGGTGCCGCGCTTCCGGGTGTCGCCTGTCGCGTAGTAGCTGAGGTACAGGCTGCACTTCCGCTTGAGGTCGAACGTCATGACGTAGCGCCGCTGCCATTCCGTGACACCCGCGGCGGCCGCGGCATCCATGAAGTCCTCGAGCGGCTCCACGATCGGCGCGGGAAGATCGCGCAGCTCCGCCTGCAGGCGCGGGAGGCGCGCGAACCAGGCCTCGTCGGGGTAGTCCAGGAGAAGGGACGCGATCATGTGGACCCTGGCCCGCCGGTACGGGTCGAGCTCGATCGCGGCGAGCTCGTCGGGGAGCGCGCGACGCGGCGTCACGCGCGGCAGCACGATGCTCAACTCCGCTCCTCCGCTGCCCGCCGGCCTTTGCTCGTCGTGCGGATCGCGCCGGGCTGCGACGGCGGGAAGATGCCGTCGGGGATGCCGTCGCCGTCCCAGTCGAGGAGGTTGACGCGGCCTGGAGTCGAGGGCCGGTCGGCCGTCTGACGGTCCGCGAGCACATGGAAGTTCTCCACCGCGACGGGGACGCTCGGCCCGCTCGAGAGGCCGAACCGGCCGGCTCCGCCCATGCCGGGGCCGCCGTCGTAGTCGAGCGAGCACGCCATCTCCTCGAGCTGGTGCGCCTGCTCGGCGTGGGCTGTCGGGATGACGTATCGGTCCTCGTACTTCGCGATGGCGAGCAGCCGGTACATCGCCTCGACCTCGTCTCCCGTCATCCCGACCGCCCGGGCGATGCGCTCATCGCGCTCGCCGTCGAGGTTGACGCCCCGCATGTACGACCGCATCGCGGCGAGGCGGCGCAGGGCGTGGTCGACGGGTCGCGCATCACCGGCGCTGAAGAGCTCGGCGAGATAGCCGATCGGGATGCGCATCTTGTCGATCGCGGCGAACAGCGTGCGCGCGTCCTCGCCGTCGTTGCCCGATTCGCTCACGACGTCCACGAGCGGCGAGAGCGGCGGGATGTACCAGACCATGGGCATGGTCCGGTACTCCGGGTGCAGCGGAAGCGCGACTTCGTACTCCTGGATGAGCCGCCAGATGGGGCTGCGCTGCGCAGCCTCGATCCAGTCCTCCGGGATGCCGTCACGACGGGCCTGTTCGACGACGGCGGGATCATGCGGATCGAGCAGGATGCTCCGCTGCGCCGCGAGGAGCGCCTTCTCGTCCTCCATGCTTGCGGCCTCGGCGACGCGGTCGGCGTCGTACAGGACCAGGCCGAGGTACCGCAGCCGCCCGACGCACGTCTCGGAGCACACCGTCGGCAGGCCCACCTCGAGGCGCGGGTAGCACATCGTGCACTTCTCGGCCTTGCCGGTCTTGTGATTGAAGTAGACCTTCTTGTACGGGCAGCCCGAGACGCACATGCGCCAGCCGCGGCACTGGTCCTGGTCGACCAGGACGATGCCGTCCTCCGCACGCTTGTACATCGCGCCCGAGGGACACGAGGCGACGCACGAGGGGTTGAGGCAGTGCTCGCAGATGCGCGGGAGGTAAAACATGAAGGCCTTGGAGAACTCCGCCTCGACCTTCTCGCTCATCTTCTGCAGGATCGGGTCGTCCTGCATCGTCTCGAGCGAGCCGCCGAGGTCGTCGTCCCAGTTCGCCGACCACGAGATCTTCATGTCCTTGCCGGTCAGGAGGCTCTTCGGCCGGGCGACGGGCACCTGCGCGCCGCGCGGTGCGTTCAGGAGCATGTCGTAGTCGTACGTCCACGGCTCGTAGTAGTCCTGGATCTCGGGCAGCTTGGGGTTCGAGAAGATGTTCGCGAGCTTGGCGAACCGGCCGCCGCTGCGGAGCTTCAGTCGGCCGCGCTTCGTGCGCACCCAGCCGCCGCCCCACTTCTCCTGGTCCTCGTACGTGCGCGGGTAGCCGACGCCCGGCCGTGTCTCGACGTTGTTGAACCACACGTACTCGACGCCTGTCCGGTTCGTCCACGCCTGCTTGCACGTGACGGAGCACGTGTGGCATCCGATGCACTTGTCGAGATTCATGATCATCGACATCTGGGCCATGACCTTCATCAGTATTCGACCTCCTGGCCGCGCCGGCGAATGACGGTGATCTCGTCGCGCTGGTTCCCCGTCGGGCCCAGGTAGTTGAAGGCCCACGCGAGCTGCGCGTAGCCGCCGATGAGATGACTGGGCTTGAGGAGGATGCGCGTCAGGGAGTTGTGGATGCCGCCGCGCTGGCCGCTCGTCTCGGCGACGGGCACGTCCACCGTGCGGTCCTTCGCGTGGTACATGTACACGGTCCCCTCCGGCATCCGGTGCGACACGATCGCCCGCGCCACCACGACGCCGTTGCGGTTGTACGACTCGATCCAGTCGTTGTCGCGGATGCCGGCCTTCGCGGCATCCTGCGGGCTCATCCAGATCGTCGGGCCGCCGCGGGAGAGCGACAGCATGAAGAGGTTGTCCTGGTACTCGGAGTGGATCGACCACTTCGAGTGGGGCGTGAGGTACCGCACGGCGACCTCCATCTGACCGGGGGCGCGGTCAGCGCGTTTCGTCGCGCCGACCACGGGCGAGTCGAACAGGCGGTGCATGTCCAGCGGCGGGCGGTAGATCGGCAGGTTCTCGCCGAGCTCCTCCATCCAGTCGTGGTCGAGGTAGAAGTGCTGGCGGCCGGTGAGGGTGTGCCAGGGCTTGAGGTGCTCGACGTTTATCGCGAACGCCGTGTAGCGGCGCCCCCCGTGCTCCGAGCCCGACCACTCCGGCGACGTGATGACGGCGCGCGGCTGCACCTGCACGTCGGCGAACGTGATGTGCGAGCCCTCGTGGTCCTCCGCGAGGTGCGCGATGCGCTGTCCCGTCCGCTTCTCGAGCTGGCGGAACCCCTGTACGGCGAGGCGGCCGTTGCTCGTCCCCGAGAAGGCGAGGATCAGCTCGCACACCCGCTTGTCGGAATCCAGACGAACGCGGCCGGCCGTCGCGCCGCCGGAGACGACGCCGTTGAGGCGCTCGAGTCGGCGGATCTCGGCATCCGGGCGGTAGGTGATCGCCTTCGTCGTCATGCCGAGCTTCTCGGTGAGCGGGCCGAGCGACTTCCACCGCGCAGCGAGGGCGGGGTAGTCGCGTTCGACGACGATGAGCTTCGCCATCGTGACGCCCGGCACGAGCGGCGGATCGTCCGGCACGGCGCCGTGCGCGTACGCCATGACGTCGGCGGTGTCGTGCTGCAGCGGCGACGCCACGAGGTCGCGCCGCACGCCGAGATGTCCCTCGCACAGCGCGCTGAACCGCTCAGCGAGCTCGCCGAAGAGGTCGAAGTCGGTCTTCGTCTGCCACGGCGGGTTGATGGCGGGGTTGAACGAGTGCAGGAAGGGATGCATGTCGGTCGACGACAGATCGTGCTTCTCGTACCACGTCGCGGCGGGGAAGACGAGGTCGCTGAAGAGCGTCGTCGACGTCATGCGGAAGTCCGCCGTCATGAGCAGGTCGAGCTTGCCGGCAGGGGCTTCCTCGTGCCAGACGATGTCGCGCGGCCGCGACCCGTCGGGCGTCTCAGGCGCGCGAACAGCCGAGTCGGCGCCGAGCAGGTGCTTGAGGAAGTACTCGTTGCCCTTGCCGGACGAGCCGAGGATGTTGGCGCGCCACACCGTCACGATGCGCGGGAAGTTGACGGGTGCATCGGGGTCCTCGCATGCGTAGGCGAGCGACCCGTCCTGCAGCGCGTCGACGATGTGCTGAGCGGGCTCCTTGCCCGCGGCCTCGGCCTCGTCGCAGAGGTCGAGCGAGCTCCGCGAGAACGTCGGGTAGCTCGGCATCCACCCCCGCTTGACCGATTCGACGAGGCAGTCCGCCGTCGTGCGGTCGGCGAAGGCGCCGCGCGCGAGGGGGGACGCGAGCTTGTCGGCGGGCAGTCCGTCGTAGCGCCACTGGTCTGTCGCGAGGTACCAGAAGGCCGTGCCGATCATCTGCCGTGGTGGGCGGTTCCAGTCGGCGGCCGTCGCGTACTGCGAGTAGCCCGTGAGCGGGCGCACCTTCTCCTGCCCGACGTAGTGCGCCCAGCCGCCGCCGTTGACGCCCTGGCAGCCGGTCATGGTCGTGAGCGCGAGGAAGGTGCGGTAGATCGTGTCGGAGTGGAACCAGTGGTTCGTGCCGGCGCCCATGAGGATCATGGAGCGGCCGCCGGATCGCTCGGCGTTGTCGGCGAACTCGCGCGCGATGCGCGTCGCCTGGACGGCCGGCACGGAGGTGAGCTCCTCCTGCCACGCGGGCGTTCCGGGGGTGGACGGGTCGTCGTAGCCCGTCGGCCAGACGCCCGGCAGGCCCGGCCGGCCGACGCCGTACTGCGCGAGCATCAGGTCGAACACCGTCGTGACGAGGCGCCCGGCGACCGTGCGGACGGGGACGCCCCGCACGATGACGCCGGAGCCGCCCGCGTGCTCGTCGCCCGCGTCCGGTGCGACGTCGAAGCGGGGGAGCGCGATCTCGGCTGTCCGGGCGTCGCCGAGGTCGGCGATCGACAGCGGCGGCACGACGTCGCCGAGGTCGAGGTTCCAGCGGCCCTCGTCCTCGGGCGTGAACCGGTGCCCGAGCGACCCGTTCGGCACGACCGGCCTCCCCGCCTGGTCGAGCAGCACCGTCTTGAAATCGGCGCGCGCAGCAGCGGCATCCTGACCGCCCAGATCGCTCGCCGTCAGGAACTTCCCGGGCACGAGACGGTCGCCGTTGCGCTCGAGTGTCACGAGGTACGGAGCGTCGGTGAACCGTCGCAGGTAGTCCTCGAAGCGTGCCGTGCGCTTGTCGACGAAGTGCTCGCGCAGGACGACATGGCCCATCGCGAGGGCGAGCGCGGCGTCCGTTCCGGGATGCGGCGCGACCCATTCGTCGGCGAACTTCGTGTTGTCGGTGTAGTCCGGCGAGACCGTCACGACCTTCTGACCGCGATAACGGGCCTCGGCCATGAAGTGCGCGTCCGGCGTGCGGGTGACGGGCACGTTCGAGCCCCACATGATGAGGTATCCCGAGTTCCACCAGTCCGCCGATTCGGGCACGTCGGTCTGATCGCCGAAGACCTGCGGGCTGGCCACCGGCAGGTCGGCGTACCAGTCGTAGAACGACAGGATCGTTCCGCCGAGCAGGTTGAGGAACCGCGCGCCCGCGCCGTGCGACACCATCGACATCGCGGGGATCGGCGAGAAGCCGGCGACCCGGTCGGGTCCGTACTTCTTCACCGTGTAGACGTGGGCCGCCGCGGCGATCTCGAGCGCCTCGTCCCACGTCGTGCGGATCAGCCCGCCCTTGCCGCGCACGCTCTTGTAAGCGCGGGATGCCTCAGGGTCTTCGACGACCGACTCCCACGCGTCGACGGGGTCGGGGTGGACCCGCTTGGCCGCGCGGTAGAGCTCGGCGAGAGCGTCGCGGATGTAGGGGTAGCGCACGCGCGTGGGGGAGTACGTGTACCAGCTGAAGGCGGCGCCGCGGGGGCAGCCGCGCGGCTCGTACTCGGGCGAGTCGGGGCCGACAGACGGATAGTCGGTCTGCTGCGTCTCCCACGTGATGATGCCGTCCTTGACGTACACCTTCCACGAGCACGAGCCCGTGCAGTTGACGCCGTGGGTGGAGCGGACGACCTTGTCGTGCGCCCAGCGGTCGCGGTAGAAGACGTCGCCCTTGCGCCCGCCCTCGAGGAAGAGGGCGCGCAGGTCGGGCGACACCTCGCCGCGGCGCAGGAACCGGCCCATGCTGAGCAGCGGGTCGGTGAGCGGCCCGTCGGTCGCGGGGTGGATCGCTCGCGCGTCGGGGGTCATGGGTGTCTCCTTCGGAGGCGGGCGGTCGGGGTCGGCGTCAACGCATCGCTGCGGCATCCAGCAGGACGCGGTCTGTGGGAGTCAGCTCTTCGCTTCGGCGCCCGGCCGCGCGTAGAACCACCACGTGAGGCCGGTGCACAAGACGCACCACACGGCGCAGACGACGAAGAACACGGTCGGGCTCACGGCCGAGAGGGCCATTCCGACGATGAAGGGGCCGAACGCCGCGACAGCCGACGTGAATCCGACGACGCCGCCCGCCTGGCGCTTGGGGAAGATCATCGGCATCTGCTTGAACGTGCCGGCGTTGCCGAAGCCAGCGAAGACGAAGATCGTGATCATGCCGGCGAGGAAGCCCCAGAACTCGTTGACGTCGGTCGGCGTGAGGAAGAAGAGCGTCAGGATCGTGCCGGCCGTCATGCCGATGCCCGAGATGAGGGTGAACGGTGCGCCGCCGAACCTGTCGCAGAGCGGGCCGGATGCCGCGCGCACGGCGGCGCCGACGGCGGGGCCGATCCAGGCGTAGGTGAGCGGGTCGGGGGCGTTCTCGAATCCGCCGTAAACGTTGACGATGATGAGACCCATCTGCGCGGCGAGGCCCGCGTAGGCGCCGAAGGTCATCATGTAGATCGCCGTCATGATCCACGTGTGCTTCAGGCGGAAGATGTCCATCTGCTCGCGGATGTTCGCCTTCACGGGCACACGCTTGAGGAAGACGAACCCGAGGATCGACGCGAGCACGGCCCAGGGGATGAGCACGAGGCCGCCGTTGTGCAGCCACATGTTCGCGCCCGCTGTCGTCGTCTGCGGGTCGAGGAACCACGTGCCGAACAGGCCGAACCCGATCACCCACGGGACGAGCACCTGCACGAGTCCGATGCCGAAGTTGCCGATGCCCGCCTGGAGGCCCAGCGCCGTGCCCTGCAGCCGCTTGGGGAAGAAGTAGCTGGTCGAGGGCATGTACCCCGCGAAGACTCCGCCGCCGATGCCGGCGGAGAACGCGAGGGCGAGAAGCACCCAATAGGGCGTCGACGTGTCGCGGACGGCGAGCGTCCAGCCGATCATCGGCAGCGCGAGCAGGAGCGAGCTCCAGCCGATGAGCCTGCGCGTGCCCACGATGGGCGGCAGGAACATGTAGCCGAATCGCAGGAGGCCGCCGGCGAGGCCCGGGATCGCCGCGAGCCAGTACAGCTGCACCGTGCTCAGGTCGAAGCCGATCGCCGTGAGCCGCGGTGCGATGGCGCTCACGAGGTACCACGTCGCGAATCCGAGCAGCAGCGAATAGGTGGTGATCCAGAGCGTGCGCCAGGCGAGCCGGGAGTCCCATGTGGCCTCGTTCTCCGGATCCCACGTGGTCAGATCAACGGGTGCTGGGCTGGTGATCGCGGACATCGCGCGCCTCCTCGGTGGACGGCCGCTGGGCCGTGCCCTCATTGAATCGCCGCGACTTGGCGCGCCGCCCGCCGTTCCGCCGTGGAAATTCACGGCTCCCGAAATCCGGGTCGCGTGATCGGCCGCAGCCCGTGCTCTCGCCGAGGTCACACGTTGTGTGCAGCGCGGATCGTGGGCGCTCGGCGAGAGCACGGGCTCTCGGCAGGTGAGTCGGCGGCGCCGCCGGTCACACCGTCCGACAGCGCATCAGGAGTCGCCGGATGCCTCGTCCGAGGCGGCGGCGCCGGGTGCGGCATCCATCCGCGTGAGCATGAGCCGGCACGTGTGGGGCGTCACGAGGGGAAGGAGACGATCGACCTCGAGCGGCCCGCCGGCGCGATGCAGGACATCGCGTACGAGCTCGGCGTGGACGTGGCACAGCACGGTCATGCGGTCGCTCACGAGGTCGTGGAACGCGCACGGCGCGAGCTCCACCGTCAGGGTCTTCTCGTCGATCTGCGGCTCGAGTCCGACGTCGTCGAGGTGCTCGTACAGGGCGTCGAGCTGGTGCGTCACGGCGTCGTCGTCGGCGCTCGCGGCGTCGCCCTCGTGCAGGATGACGGTGCGCATGAGGTCGCCGTGCCGCTTGGCGTCTTCGATGCGCTTGTCGGCGACGGGGTTCTCCTGCCCCGCACGCGCTGGTTCGAAGATGTCGCGCGGACGCCCACGGGTGCCGCGGTGCTCGGCGACCCGCACGACGAAACCCTCCGCCTCGAGCACGCGGAGATGATCGCGAAGCGTGTTCTCGTGAAGGCCCGTGGCCGCCGCGAGCTGTGCGAGGCTCTGCCCCGGACTCTCGAGGAGCTCGTGCATGACATGGAGCCGGCTGGGCTGAGCCAGACCGCGATAGTCGTCGACACGACGGGGCACGCTTCGATTATCCTCCCGGGCCCCGGCCGCTCGCCGGGCGGATCTAGGCTGAGGGGATGAGCTATCCGGCTGCCGTCATCACCGTGTCGGACCGGTCGGCCGCGGGACAGCGCGCCGACACGGCGGGACCCGTCGCCGTCTCCGAGCTCGTGCGCGCCGGCTTCTCGTGCGACGAGGCGATCGTCGTGCCCGACGGCGCGGACAGCGTCGAGCGGGCCTTGTGGGCCGTTCTCGCGGGCGGCGCGCGCCTCGTCGTCACGACGGGCGGCACGGGTGTGGGGCCTCGCGACGAGACGCCCGAGGGCAGTGCGCGCGTCATCGGCCGTGAGGTTCCCGGCATCGCGGAGGAGCTGCGGCGCATCGGCGCGTCCGAGACGCCGGGCGGCATGCTGTCGCGCGGCCGGTCGGGAATCGTCGACCCCGTGCCCGGTGTGACGAAGGGTGCGCTCGTCGTGAACCTCCCGGGATCGCCGAAGGCCGTGGCATCCGGAATCCCCGTCGTGATCTCCGTGGCGCGCCACGTCATCGAACAGCTCGCGGGCGGAGACCACGCATGAGCGGCGTGCGGCTCGCGGCGATCAGCGATCGCCCCCTCGACATCGAGGCGCACCTTGCGGCCGTCTCGGATCCCACGATGGGCGCCGAGACGTCGTTCGTCGGTCGCGTGCGCGATCACGATCCGGATGCCGCGTCCGCCGTCGTCGCGCTCGAATACTCGGCGCACCCCGACGCGGAGGCCGCGCTGTACCGCATCGCGTCCGACGCGATCGGCTCGTCCGACGCGGTCGTCGCCGTGAGCCACCGCATCGGCCGGCTCGCCGTCGGCGACGCCGCCGTCGTCATCGCCGTATCGTCGGGACACCGCGCCGAGGCCTTCGAGGTGTGCCGCACGATCATCGAGACGATCAAGACCGACCTGCCTGTGTGGAAGCGCCAGGTCGAGTCCGACGGCACGACGGCGTGGAAGGGCCTCGGCGGGTAGCCGGGTTCTGAGGCTTCGCCCGCGGCGTTGTGCGGGTGTGCTGGGTGTCGACCCGCGGGATGCCGCGGGGGAGCGACGTTCTGCGTGCGGGCTTGGGCTTCGCCCGCGGCGTTGTGCGGGTGTGCTCGGCGCCGACCCGCAGGATGCCGCGGGGAAGTCGTCGCCTCGGGTCAGCGTGAGTTCGCCCGCGGCGTTGTGCGGGTGTGCTGGGTGTCGACCCGCGGGATGCCGCGGGGGAGCCGTCGCCTCGGGTCAGCCGCCGGCGAAGGGCGGCAGCACGTCGACGAGCTCGTCGGACGCGAGGGCCGTGTCGTCGTCGACGCGGGCACCGCCCACGAGCACGGCGCAGCGCGGCAGGATGCCGCCGAGCCCCGGGTGGTCGGCGGCGACGGCGGCGCGGAGGGCGCCGAGCGTCGTCTCCGGACGCTGCTCGACCTCGAGGCCGGTCGCCTCTGCGGCGGCGGCGAAGTAGCGGACGCGCGCCATCAGGCCTCCCAGCCCTTGGCCATCTCGGTGACGATCGCGACGGCCGCCTCGACGTCGGCCTGGGAGCCGCCGGCGCGTCCCGCGACGAGTCCGGCGACGAATGCGCTCAGCGGTGCGGCGGGGCGCGCGACGCCGTTCGCGACGTCGCGGGCGAGGTCGAGGATGAGGCTGATCGGCACCTCGCCGTCGGAGAGTCCGAATCGCTCGCTGAGGGCTGCGGCCCATGCGTCGAGCGCCTCGGGCGGAAGGGTGCGGGATGCCTCGGTCATGACTCCTCCTCGACGGCGTCGCCCGCTCTCGCGCGGGCCCTCTTGAGATCCTCCCACGTGTCGACGTCGTCGGTCAGGTCCGCCGATGCCGCGATCGCCGCGATCGCGAGATCGGCCACGAGATCGCGCACCGGGGCGTCGCGGCCCGCGTCGGGCATGGCGGCAGCGGCGGCCCTCAGGGCCGTTGTGCGGTAGAGGCCGGTGAGCCACTGCGGCCTGCTCGAGGGATCGGCGAGGCAGGCGCCGTCGGTGTCGGAGGGCAGGAGCAGGATGTCTGCACTGAGCCGCTCGACGGCGGCGTCGACGCGAGGGAGGTCGCATGCCAGCAGGAACGTCCACTCGGGCTCGGGCTCCCACGCGGCGACCGGCGCGAATGCGGCGACCACGCCTGCCACCGGTCCGCCGAAGGGCGGGTCCTCGCGCACCCAGGTGACCGCGGAGGCTCCGTCGCGCCCAGTGGCGGGCCCGGTGTCGGGCCGCGGTGCGGCGACGACGACCGGATTCGCACCGACGGCGACGACCGCGGCAATCGTGCGGGCCAGCAGAGTCTGACCGCCGACCTCGAACAGGGGCTTTGCGGCCCCGTCGACGCGGCTGGCGCGTCCGCCGGCGAGGAGGATCGCGCCGAACGTGGGACCCGTCATCGTTCGTCGGGGCGGGTCCACGAGCCGGACCGGCCGCCTTCCTTCGCCGTGATCCGCACGTGCTCGATGGAGGTCGCCTTGTCGAGGCCCTTCACCATGTCGACGATCGCGAGAGCGGCGACCGAGACGGCCATCAGGGCCTCCATCTCGACGCCCGTGCGATCGGCGGTGCGCACGGTGGCCTCGACCTCGACGCCGTCGTCGACGATGACGAGGTCGACGGCCGCGCCGTGCACGCCGATGACGTGCGCGAGGGGAAGAAGGTCGGGCGTGCGCTTGGCCGCCTGGATGCCGGCGATCCGCGCGACGGCGAGCACGTCGCCCTTCGGCACGGTCCCATCGCGGAGAGCGGCGACGACGTCGGGGGAGCAGCGCACGAAGCCTCGCGCCGTCGCGGCGCGGACGGTCGGCTGCTTCGCGGTGACGTCGACCATGCGGGCGCGGCCGGACTCGTCGAGGTGGGTGAAGCTCATGGCATCAGCATGACATCGACGAGCTGACCCGGCTCGACGGCGTCGGCCTCCGCGGGCACCACGGCGTACGCCTCGGCGCGCGCAAGGCCGCCCGCGAGGTGCGACCCCGAGCCGCCCGCCGTCGCGGGGCGCACCGTCCATCGCGCAGGATCGGTGCGGTCGATCGCAGCGGGGAGGTACTGTCGGCGTCCGGGCGGGGTGCGCCAGGCCGTCGCGGCAGGCAGCCTGAGCAGCGGACGGTGCAGGTCGGCACGCCCCTGGAGCGCGAGGAGCGCCGGGCGCACGAAGACCTCGAACGAGACCGCCGCGCTCACCGGGTTGCCCGGAAGGCCGAAGAGCAGCATCCCGTCGTCCGTGACGCCGAAGCCCTGCGGCTTGCCGGGCTGCATGCGCACCTTCGTGAACTCCATCGCTCCGGCGAGCGTCGTCTTGACGGGCTCGTACGCCCCCGCGCTGACGCCGCCCGTGAAGACGACGGCATCGGCGCCGAGAAGGGATGCCTCCGCCACGGCGCGCAGCGGTCCATCGCCGTCGTCGGGGACGGTGAGCCGCAGCACGACCTCGGCGCCGGCGCCGGCGACGAGCCCAGCGAGCAGCTCGCTGTTCGACTCGGGGATCTGCCCATGCGCGAGAGACGATCCGGGCGGCACGAGCTCGGAGCCCGTCGATACGACCGCGACCCGTGGCGCGCGGGATACGACGACGTCGGCGACTCCGGCAGCCGCCGCGGCCGCGAGCTGCAGGGGCCCGAGCACGACGCCCGGCGCGATGAGCTCGTCGCCCACGACGGCATCCTCGCCGCGACGGCGGATATGGGCACCCACCGCCTTGGGAGAGGTGCGCACCGTGATCGACCCGAGCGAGTCGGCGAGGCCGCCCGCGGTGTCTTCGAAGGGCACGATGGCATCGGCCGCCGCCGGGACGGGCGACCCCGTCATGATGCGCGCCGCTTCCCCGGCCTCGAGCGCAGGGTCGAGGCTCGTCCCGGCAGGAAGGTCGGCGACGACCCGCAGCGTGACAGGCTGTGCCGCGGCATCCCGGACATCCGCGAACCGCACTGCGAAGCCGTCCATGGCGGAGTTGTCGAAGACCGGGATGTCGACGAGGGCTCGGACGGGCTCGCGCAGCGTGCGCCCGAGTGCGGCCGGCACGGGCATCGTCACGGCCTCGACGGGGGAGACACGCGCGAGGATCAGCGCCTGCTGCTCCTCGACCTCGCGCAGTCCGTCGGCGCTCACGCGGTGACCCGCGTCGCGCCCGCCCATGCCTCGATGCCGCCCGTGAGCACGGCGGCGTCGATGCCGACGTCGCGCAGGGCCTGGGCGGCACGCCGCGCGCGTACCCCTGCCTGGCAGACGACGACGACCCGATCCGCGCCGAGGAGCGCGGTCGGATCGGCGAGCACGGCACCGAGCGGCACATGGCGCGAGCCGGGGATCATGCCCGTCGCGACCTCGTCGAGCTCGCGCACGTCGAGGATCAGGGCGCCCTCGAGGGCATCGGGGTCGACGTGCGGCACCCGCGCCGCCGCGGCCGGGGGCGGGGCCGAGACCGGCATGCGCGAAGCGCGCAGCGGCACTTCGTGCTGGCGTGCGCGCAGCCCGTCGACAACGAGCACGCGTCCGAGCAGGGGCTCGCCGACACCCGTCACGAGCTTGATCGCCTCGGTCGCCATGAGCGATCCGATCTGCAGGCACAGCACGCCGAGCACGCCGACGTCGGAGCAGGTTGGAACGTCTCCGACGCTTCCAGGCGGGTAGAGGTCGCCCAGCGAGACCGGCGCGACCCCGAGCGGCGGCTCGTTCCAGAACACCGTGACCTGCGCGTCCCAGCCCTGCACGGTGCCCCACACGAGCGGCACGCCGAGCGTCTCGCAGGCGGATGCCACGGCTTCGCGCGTGTCGAACGTGTCGGTGCCGTCGAGCACGAGGTGCGCCCCGGCCAGGAGACGCGTCGCGTTGTCGGGCGTGAGCCGCTCCCGCACGGGGCGGACGACCGTCTCGGGGGAGAGTCCGGCGGCGGCGCGGACGGCGCTGTCGACCTTGGGAGAGCCCAGGTCGTCGAGGCGGTGGAGGAGCTGCCGCTGCAGATTCGAGTGCTCGACGCTGTCGTGATCGATCACGACGAGCTCGCCGACCCCCGCGGCCGCGAGGGCGAGCACGACGGGGGAGCCGAGACCGCCGGCGCCGACGACGGCGATCCGGGCAGCGGCGAGGCGGCGCTGGGCGACGTCACCGAACCCTGCGAGGCGAGTGTGCCTGGCCGTGCGCGAGCGCTCCGCGTCGCTCAGCGCGGCGACGGGCTCGACCAGGGGCGGAAGGGCCATGGCACCAGGGTAATCGCCACCGCCGACACCGAGTTCGGAGTGAGCGAGGATACGGTCGGTACTGTCGAATATCGGACGCAGATGCGGTGAAATCGAGCGCAAATCACCGTATCTGCGGTGATACCGTCGCTGTATGCCCAGCTACAAGATCGCCGAGGCCGCGCGGCTCCTGGGTGTCAGCGACGACACCGTGCGGCGCTGGATCGATCACGGCGTGCTCGCGACGACTGACGCGATCCCCGCAGAGATCCCGGGGGAGGCGCTCGCCGAGCGGGCCGTCGAGGTCGCGCGCACGGCATCCGATCCCACCGATGTGCTCTCCAGCGCCCGCAACCGCTTCGTCGGTCTCGTGACCCGGGTTCAGGCCGACGGGATCATGGCCCAGGTCGACATCCAGGCCGGCCCGCACCGGGTCGTCTCGCTGCTCTCGGCCGAGGCCGTCCGCGATCTCGGACTCGAAGTCGGATCGCTCGCAGTCGCGGTCGTGAAAGCCACGAACGTCATCGTCGAAACCCCCAAGGAGACCCGTTGAAGCGCATCGCCTCCGTCCTCGCCCTCGCCTCGATCGCCGTGCTCGGCGGCTGCGCATCCCAGCCCTCGGCCGCGCCCGAGGCCACGGCCTCGACGCCCGCAGCAGACGACCTGACCGGGCAGCTCACCATCTACGCGGCGGCCTCGCTCAAGACGGCGTTCGACGAGCTGGCGACGGAGTTCGAGGCGCAGCATCCCGGTGTCGATGTCGTGCCGATCGTCTACGACGGCTCGAGCACGCTCGCGACGCAGCTCATCGAGGGCGCCCCCGCGGACGTCTTCGCGTCGGCCGACGAGGCGAACATGCAGAAGGTCGTCGATGCGGGGCTCGCGAGCGGGCCGGAGTTGTTCGCGACCAACACGCTCGTCATCGCGACGCCGAAGGGCAACCCGGGCGACGTGGAAGACCTCAGCGACCTCGCCGACGACAGCGTCACCGTCGTGCTCTGCGCCCCAGAAGTGCCGTGCGGTGCGGCATCCCAGAAGCTCATCTCCAACGCCGGCCTCACGGTGACCCCCGCGAGCTACGAGCAGAACGTCACCGCCGTGCTCACGAAGGTCGCGGCGGGCGAGGCCGACGCCGGCCTCGTCTACGTGACCGACGTCAAGGGCCGCGACGACGTCGACTCGATCGTCCCCGAGGGCGCGTCCGACGTCGTCAACAAGTACCCGATCGTCGCGCTGAAGGATGCCGCGAACCCCGACGCGGCTGCCGCGTTCGCCGAGTTCTTGCTCGGCACCCAGGGCCAGGAGGTGCTCGCGGGGCTCGGATTCGGAGCTCCGTGAGTCGCGGCGAGACCCGAGGCTTCGTCCCGCAGATCCTCCTTCTGCCGGCGATCCTCGGGCTCGCACTGCTCGTCCTGCCCCTTGTGACGCTCGTCGCCCGGGTGGACTGGTCGACGCTCTGGGCCGACGTCACCTCGCCTCAGGCGATCTCGGCGCTGCTGCTGTCGCTCGGCACGGGGCTGGCCGCGACCCTCGTCTGCGTAGTGCTCGGTGTTCCGCTGGCGCTGGTCATCGCGCGCAGCTCCACCCGGACGGCGGGCGTGCTCCGGGCCGTCGTGACCGTGCCGCTCGTGCTGCCGCCCATGGTCGGCGGCATCGCGCTCCTCTTCCTCTTCGGCCGGTCGAGCTGGCTCGGCGGCGTGCTCGGCGAATGGGGCATCCGCATCCCGTTCACGACGACCGCCGTCGTGCTCGCCCAGACGTTCGTCGCGCTGCCGTTCCTCGTGCTCGCGGTCGAGGGCTCGCTGCGCACGACCGGGGTCGGCTACGAGCAGACCGCTGCGGCGCTCGGCGCGGGCCGCTGGACGATCCTGCGCCGCATCACGCTTCCGCTCGCGGGCCCCGGCCTGATCGCAGGCGTCATCCTGTGCTTCGCCCGCGCGATCGGCGAGTTCGGCGCGACGGCGCTGTTCGCGGGCAACGCGCCGGGTATCACGCAGACCATGCCCCTCGCGATCTACACGGCGTTCAACGGCGCAGGAGTGACGCAGGGGACAGCGGTCGCGCTGTCCCTGCTCCTGCTCGTCACCGCCATCGCCGTGCTCCTCCTCGTGCGCGCGTGGCGCCCGGAGACCCCGCGATGACCGGCGCAGCGCTCGACGCGCGGATCGTCGTCGCCCGGCACGGGTTCGAGCTCGATGCGGCTCTGTCGGCCCAGGCGGGCGAGGCCGTCGCGATCATGGGTCCGAGCGGAGCCGGCAAGTCCACTCTCCTCGGCGCGCTCGCGGGTCTCGTCGCGATCCACGAGGGGCACGTCCGGCTGGGAGAGCGGACACTGGATGCCGCGCCCCGCCCGCGCACCCACGTCACGCCGTCGGAGCGCGGTGTCGTGCTGCTGGGTCAGGACCCGCGGGTGTTCCCGCACCTGAGCGCGCGCGACAACGTCGCGTTCGGTCCGATCGCGCGGGGCGTTGTCCGCGCCTCGGCCGCCTCGGCCGCCGAGGAGTGGCTCCACCGCGTGGGACTCGGGGGGATGGGCGATCGGAGGCCGGCACAGCTCTCCGGGGGCCAGCAGCAGCGGGTCGCGATCGCCCGCGCGCTCGCGACCGAGCCCTCGGCGCTGCTGCTCGACGAGCCGTTCACGTCGCTCGACGTCGAGACGGCGGGCGACATCCGGGCGATGCTGCGCGAGCAGCTCACCGCGACCGGGACGACTGCGGTCGTGGCCACGCACGACGCCGTCGACGCCGTGTCGGTCGCCGACCGGCTCGTCGTGCTCGAGGCCGGGCGTGTGACCCAGGCCGGGCTCGTCCGCGACGTGCTCGCCGCGCCGGCGTCGCGATTCGTCGCGTCGGTGTCCGGACTCAATCGGGTGCTCGGGAGAGCCGATGGGGGGTGGTGGCGGAGCGGAGCGCTGGTCCTCGCCGCGCCACCGGAGGCGTCTGCTCCTGCGGGATCGGGCGCCCCGGCGCCCGCCGTGACGGTGGCCGGGGGGCAAGCCGTCGCGGCGGGAACGTCGGGGGCGGCGTCGGCGTGGGGGCCGGCGCCGCCTGAGCCGGGCTCGGACTCGTCGGCTGCGGGGCCGGCGCCGCCTGAGCCGGGAACGTCGGGCCCGTCGGCTGCCGTGTTCGCGCCGGGGGCGGTGCGGCTCGAGCGTGCCTCGGACCGGGATGCGGCATCCGGTGTCGGCGAGTGGATCGCCACCGTCGTGCGCCTCGAGCAGACGCCTGGCGGTGTACGTGTGCGGACGAGCGATCCCGACGTCGCCGCCGACCTCACAGCCGATCGCGCCGCGGGCCTCGCTCCGGGCGCGCGGGTGCGGCTGCGCGTCGATCCCGCCGACGTGCGCTTCCTGCGGGAGCTGTGGGATCGCTCCCACAGCACATCCCGACTGCCCTAGACTCGCCGCGTGACGCGGATCCGCCCCTTCCGACCCGGCGACGAGCCGGCGCTCGCCGACATCTGCCTCAAGACCGCCGACGACGGCGTCGATGCGACGGGAGTGCTCGACGACGATGCGATCTGGGCCGAGATCTTCGTGCTGCCGTACGTCGCGCGGCATCCGGATCTCGCCTTCGTCGTCGAGACCGATGACGAGCGCGTGGTCGGCTACATCGTGTGCGCGCCCGACACCGACGGGTTCGAGGAGTGGTTCTCAGGAGAGTGGTGGCCGCAGTTCGCGGAGCGATGGCCGAAGCCTGCCGCGGAGCATTCGCGCCAGGACGGCATCCTCCTCTATGCCTACGGCCGCCGCCCCCGTGCCGAGCCCTTTTCGCAGGGCTTCCCGGCGCATCTGCACATCGACCTGCTGCCCGAGCTGCAGGGTCAGGGATTCGGGCGCCGGCTCATCGATACGTTGATCGCCGCGCTGCGCGAGGGCGGCGTGACGGGCCTGCACCTGGTCGCCTCGTCGGGGAACACGGGGGCGCTCGTGTTCTACCCGCGTCTCGGGTTCTCGCCGCTGCCGTCGCACGACGGCGTGCAGGCATTCGGGATGGCGCTCTAGCGATCACCCAGGTCGCGCACGCGCCGCCGCTCGTGCAGCGCGTGCGCCTGGCGGCCGCCCACGATGCGGTCATCGACCTTGGCCGCGCCATCCTCGATCCAGCCGTGCCGCTCGTAGAAGGATGCCGCGCGCTCGTTGCCCTCGAGATACCAGAGGTGCGCGCTGTGGAAGCCGCTGCGGATCAGGAAGCGCTCCGAGGCGACCATGAGCGCGTGTCCGACGCCGGTCGACCAGTGGCGGGGAAGCGCGTAGAGCGCGTAGACCTCGCCGGTGTCGCCCGCATCGGGGTCGCGCGAGGGTCCGACGGCGGCCCAGCCGGCGAGCTCCCCGCCCACCTCGGCGACGAACTCGCGGGTGCGCGGATCGGCGTGGTTCTCGTCCCAGTGCAGCGCCCGCCGCTCGGTCTCGCGCTCGAGATCCAGCCCGTCGAGCACCTCCTGCGCGATGAGTCCCGCGTAGGCGACGCGCCACGTCTCGATGCGCACCGTCGCGATCGCGCGGGCGTCGGCGCCCGTCGCGGTGCGCACGACGACGGTCATGGCCTCACGCTATGCCACGTGCCGGCCTGCGTGGAACGAGGGGCACGGTGCGACGGTCTTCATCCTTCGACGCAGGCGAGCCGGGGGATCAGGCGGCGATCCGGCCTCGCTCCAGTCGCACGACCCGGTCGACGAGACCGCCGGGCACCGTCACGTGCGAGATGAGCACCACGGCCTGATCGTCGCCGACGGCCGAGAGCAGATCGGCGAGGAGGGCATCGGAGGCCTCGGGGTCCACGCCCGCCGTCGGCTCGTCGAGCACGAGCACGGGGAAGCCGCGCAGCAGCGCGCGGGCGAGGGCGATGCGCTGCGCCTGGCCGCCCGACACGAGCGCGCCGCGCTCGCCGACGCGCGCGTCGAGGCCTCCGCGCTCGGCCGCCCAGGTGCCGAGCCCGACCCGGTCGAGGGCGGCGAGGAGCTCGGCGTCGGTCGCGGTGTCGCGCGCGAACAGCAGGTTCTGCCGGATGTCCTCGTCGAAGAGCATGGGATGCTGCTCGCACAGCCCGACGGTCAGCCTCACGTCGTCGCCGGCGAGGTCGCGCACGGCCCGACCGCCGATCGTGTACTCGCCGTCGCCGTCGAGGAAGCGCACGAGGACGTGCGCGAGGGTCGTCTTGCCCGCGCCGCTCGATCCCACGACGAGCACGCGCTCGCCGGGTCGCACGTCGAGGTCGATGCCGTCGAGCGCGGCGCCGGCCGCGTGCGGCCAGTGCGCCGAGACGCCGCGCAGACGCAGACCCTCGCCGAGCGCTGGGGCGTCGCCGGTGGGCTCGATCTCTTCGGCGGGAAGGCCGTCGGGCAGCTCCGCGGGAAGGGCGTCGGCGATCCGCTCGGCCGACGCGTGCACCTGCCGCCACGCGGCCGCGGCGAGCGGCACGGCGGCGAAGACCTCGAACACCGCCATCGGCACGAGCACCACGACCGCGAGCGCGGGACCGGTCAGCGACCCGCCGCTCACCGCGGGCGCCGCGACGACGACCGCCGCAATGGAGGCGAAACCCGCGAGGAGCGAAACGACGGCGGCCGTGCCGGCCTGCGCCGCGGAGCGGCGCGTCACGGCGCGGCGCAACTCGGCGTCGGCGGCGCGGATCCGGCGGCGACTGTCGGCCTCGGCGCCGTAGGCGACGAGCACGTCGAGGCTGCCGAGGTGGTCGAGGATCGCGTCGGCGAGCCGCGCCCGCAGCGGCGCGACGGATCGCTCGGCGCGCGCGCCCGCGGCCCAGCCCCACAGTGTCGCGGCGACACCGGCGAGCACGAGGCACGCGAGCAGCGTGAGCGCCGCCGGCCACGACACGAACGCGACCAGCACGACCGCGCCGAGGGCGACGGCGGCCGAGGCGACGAGCGGCTGCACGACACGCAGCGGCAGGTTCTGCAGGTCGTCGACGTCGTCGACGAGGGCGCCGAGCACCGATCCGCGGCGCGTGCGGGCAAGGCCGTCGGGGGCGAGCGGGATGAGCCGGCGCACGAGATCGGTGCGCGTCTGCGCGAGCCGGCGCAGGGTGGCGTCGTGGCTCGCGAGCCGGTCGAGGTAGCGGAACACCGCCCGCGTGAGGGCGAAGAGGCGCACTGCGACGACGGCCGCCGAGATGTAGAGCACGAGCGGCTGCTCGCTCGCGCGCACGATGAGCCAGGCGCTGACGGCGAGGAGCGCGACGGCGGATCCCTCCGAGAGGAACGCCGATGCCGCACCCGGCCAGAATCGCCGCACCGGCGGCATCGCGCCGCGGAGCACGCCCGCGGCCGACGCCCCGGACCGCGAGACGACATCGGTGGGACGAGACCGCGGGTAATCCCCACCGTCTCGTCCCACCGATGTCGTCTCGCGGATCGGCGGCCGGCTCATGCGGGGACCCCGGCGGGTTCGAGGCGGACGACGGTGTCGGCGATGTCGCGCGCGCTCACACGGTGCGAGACGAGCACGACCGCGGCGCCCGCGTCGGCGAGCGCGCGCACCGAAGCCCAGAGGCGGGTCTCGGTCGCGGCATCCAATGCAGAACTCGGCTCGTCGAGCGCGATGACCGGGGCGCGGCCGGCCAGATGGCGCGCGAAGGCGCGGGCGACGGCGACGCGCTGAGCCTGCCCGCCCGAGAGTCCGGCCCCCTGCACACCGAGCTCGAGGTCGGGATCGAGGTCGTCGGCGCAGGCGAGCGCGAGGGCACGCGCGACGACGGCCGGTTCGAGGGAGTCGTCTCCGAGGGCGACGTTGTCGCGCACGCGGCCGGAGACGAGCCCGGGCCGCTGCCCGGCCCAGGCGAGCCAGTCCGACGGTGCGAGAGCGCGGAGGTCGCGGTGGCCGTAGGTCGCGCGGCCCTCGAAGGTCGCGGCGCCGCGGAGCGCGGCGAGCGCGCTCGACTTGCCCGATCCGCTCGGCCCCTCGACGAGCACGACGTCGCCGGGACGCGCGACGAGGTCGACGGGGGAGAGGAGGCGGTCCCCGCGGCGCACCTGGACACCCTCCAGGGTCAGGACGCCGCCTCGGCGCCCGGAGCCCGTGCTCTGGCCGGGTGTGAGCGTCGTTTCCGGTCCGGAGCCCGTGCTCTGGTCGGGTGTGAGCGTCGCGTCCGATCCGGAGCCCGTGCTCTCGCCGAGAGCACCCACCACAGACGTGCCGAGCGCGGGCGCTCGGCGAGAGCCGGGGCCATCGACGCCGGGTTCTGCGGCACGCCGCCGTGCGGCATCCAGCACCGCGAAGACGTCGTCGGTCGCCGCGACGCCCTCCGCGGCCGCGTGGAACTGCACCCCGACCTGACGCACCGGCAGGTACGCCTCGGGGGCCAGGAGCAGCACGAACAGTCCGACCATGAGCGCGATCGACCCGTCGAGCAGGCGGAACCCGATCGACACGGCCACGATCGCGACCGAGATCGACGCGAGGAACTCGAGCGCGAACCCCGACAGGAACGACACCCGGAGCACCTTCATCGTCTCGCCGCGGTAGCGCTCCGTGACGGACGAGATGGAGGCCGCGGCCCGGTGCTGCCGGCCGAACACCTTGAGCGTCGAAAGGCCCTGCACGGTGTCGGCGAAGCGCGCCGCGAGGTGGTGGAGCGTGCGCCACTGGCGCTGCTGCACCGACCGGGTCGCGAGGCCGATGAGCACCATGAAGATCGGGATGAGGGGCAGCGTGACGAGCACGATGAGGCCCGAGATCCAGTCCTGCCACCACATCACCAGGAGGATGACGGGGGTCGCGATGATCGTCTGCACGAGCTGCGGCAGGTAGCGGCCGAAGTACGCCTCGAGCGCCGACAGGCCGCGCCCGGCCGTGACTGCGAGCTGCGCCGAGTTGTGCCGGCCGAGCCATTCCGGTCCGAGCTCGCCGACGGCGGTGACGAGGTTGTCGCGCAGCTGCGCCTCGACCCGTGCGGCCGCCCGCGCGGCGACGCCTTCGCGCGCCCACAGGAGCACGGCGCGCAGTCCGACGACGAGGGCGAGGAGGCCGAGCGTGGGAGCGAGGTCGGCGACCGGCATCCCGTTCACGGCACCGACGATCGCGGAGGTGAGCAGCCACGAGAACGCGACGATGACGGCCGTCTGGCCGACGGCGATGGCCGCGACCGCGACGAAGAAGCCGCGCGACGCGCTCGCGTATCTCAGCAGTCGGGGATCGACCGGAGGCGTCCGCTTCGCTCGCCGCCCGGTGTCAGGGTCACTCATCCGCTCTCGAGCCTACCCACGTCTCTCGAAACCACCCTCTGTGTGCCGAAACCACCGACACGGGAAGGTGGTTTCGCGCACAGGAGGGTGGTTTCGGGGGAAAGAGGGGTCAGTGTGCGACCGCCGCGGCGCGCTCGATGCGCGTGCGCGAGACGCGCTTGCGGAAGATCCAGTACGTCCACGCCTGGTACGCCAGCACGAGCGGCAGGAAGATGAGCGCCGCCCAGCTCATGATCGTCAGCGTGTAGTCGGTGCTCGACGCGTTCTCGATCGTGAGGCTGTTCGCGACATCCGTCGACGACACCATGACGTTCGGGAACAGCGCGAACCACAGGGCGAGCACCGCCGTCACGATCGTCGCCGCGCCGAGACCGAACGCCCAGCCCTCGCGGTCGCGGGCGTTGGCGACGAGCGACCCGATGAGAGCGAGCGCCGCCACCGCCGACAGCAGCACGACGGCCCACACCGCCGGCGCACCCGCTTCGAAGGCGTTGAGGATCGTCCAGACGAGGAAGACCGCCGCGACGACGACGGTCAGGATGCCGCTGCGCCGCGCGAGCTTGCGTGCGTCGTCGTGCACCTGCCCATCGGTCTTGAGCGCGACGAAGTAGACGCCGTGCGTGAAGAAGAGCAGGAGCGTCGTGAGGCCGCCGACGAGCGCGTACGGGTTGAGCAGCGTGAGGAGCGAGCCCGTGAACTCGTGGTCGGCGTCGATCGGGACGCCGTGCACGATGTTGGCGACCGCGACGCCCCAGAGGAACGCGGGGACGGCGGAGCCGATCACGATCATCCGGTCGAAGCCCTTCTTCCACCGCAGGCCGTCGCGCTGGTGGCGGTACTCGAACGAGACGCCGCGCAGGATGAGGGTCAGCAGGATCAGCAGCAGCGCGAGGTAGAAGCCGCTGAACAGCGTCGCGTACCACTCCGGGAACGCCGCGAACAGGCACGCGCCGGCGACGATGACCCACGTCTCGTTGAGGTCCCAGACGGGGCCGATCGTGTTGATGATCTGCCGGCGGCCGATGTCGTCCTTGCCCAGGAACGGCAGCGACATGCCGACGCCGAAGTCGAACCCGTCGAGCACGAAGTAGCCGACGAAGAGGAAGCCGACGATGAAGAACCAGAGGTAGGCGAGATCCATGGCGAACTCCTAGTACACCGTCGTGGGCGTCTCTTCGAGCGCCAGTTCGTGGGGATGCGGGTCGTCAGGGCCCGGCAGGGGATCGGGGCCCTTCTTCGCGGTCTTCATGATGAGCCCGATCTCCACGACGGCGAGGGCGGCGTAGATCGCGGTGAAGGAGAGGAGCGAGATCAGCACGGTCCAGCCCGGCACGCTCTGGGAGACACCGTCCTGGGTGAGCATGAGGCTGAACACGATCCAGGGCTGGCGGCCCATCTCGGTGAAGATCCAGCCGACGAGGATCGCGCCCAGCGAGGCGGGCCAGGCCCAGATCGCGAGCTTCCACGCCCACTGCGGGACGTCCCGCTTGGCCTTCTTGCGCGTGAGCCACAGGCCCACGACAGCGGTGAGGGCCGCGATGCCGCCGAGGCCGATCATCCAGCGGAACGACCAGTACGTCACCCACAGCACGGGCGCGAAGTTGCCGTCGACCTGGTCGGCGAACTGCGGGAACATCTCGTTCGTGTAGAGCGCGTTGAGGTCGTTGATGCCCTCGACGCAGCCGTCGAGCGAGTGCGTCGACAGGAGCGCCAGAAGGTAGGGCACACGCAGCGACCAGACCTCGCCCGTGCCGTCCGGCGTGCCGATCGAGAACAGCGAGAACGAGGCATCCGCCCCGCACGCGCTGTTGAACATGGCCTCCGCCGCCGCCATCTTCATCGGCTGCGTCTCGACCATCACGAGGCCGAGCTGGTCGCCCGAGAGGAAGACGCCCGCGAACGCGATGATCATGCCCCACAGTCCGTACCTCAGCGACGAGCGCATCATCTCGACGTTCTGCTTGCGGGCGAGCTGCCAGGCCGAGATCGAGATGATGACGCCGGCCGTCATCATGAACGCCGCGAACAGCGTGTGCGGGAGCGCTGCGAGCGCGACGGGGTTGGTCAGCACCGCGAAGAAGTCGTTCATCTCGGCACGATTGCCGTCGACCGACATCTGGTAGCCGACCGGGTTCTGCATGAATGCGTTGGCCGCGAGGATGAAGTACGCCGAGAACCACGCGCCGATCGTGGCGATCCAGATGCTCGCGAGATGCAGGCCCTTGGGCAGCTTGTCCCAGCCGAAGATCCACAAGCCGATGAAGGTGGCCTCGAAGAAGAAGGCCATGAGGCCCTCGAAGGCGAGCGGGGCGCCGAACACGTCGCCCACGAACCGGGAGTACGACGACCAGTTCATGCCGAACTGGAACTCCTGGACGATGCCCGTCACGACGCCCATCGCGAAGTTGATCAGGAAGATCTTGCCGAAGAAGCGCGTCAGATGCAGCCACTTCACGTTCGCCGTGCGGAACCACGCCGTCTGGAAGATCGACACGGTGAGCGCCATGCCGAGCGTGAGGGGGACGAACAGGAAGTGGTACAGGGTCGTGAGACCGAACTGCCATCGGGCGAGCAGCAGCGGATCGAGCCAGTCCATGCGTCCTCCACAGGTGCGGTTGCGGCCCACGGTACACAGGAAGTTTCCGCGCCACGAGGCGGCTGGCCAGGAATGGTTCGACGTCGAGACAGATGGTCTGACCACACAGGGGGGAGCCGACGAGATTACCCTGGATGGATGGCAGGACGGGGCGGCGCATGAGCACGGTGCCGGTGATGATCGGGATGCCGCGCCCCCGCGCGGCTGCCGACCTCCGGTCGGGCGTGCTCGGGGTGCCCGGCGACCCTCTCGTCGACACGTACGGCCGCGTGCATCGCGACCTGCGCATCTCGCTCACCGACCGCTGCTCGCTGCGCTGCACGTACTGCATGCCCGAGCAGGGCAACGAGTGGCTGGCGCGCTCGAGCATCCTGACCCTCGACGAGATCGAGCGGGTCGCGCGCATCGCCGCGGCGGACGGCGTCACGACCTTCCGCCTGACCGGCGGCGAGCCGCTGCTGCGCACCGACATCGTCGACGTCGTGCGGCGCCTGTCAGCGATCGCGGGGCCCGACGGGCGACCGGTCGAACTCGCGATGACGACCAACGGCATCCGGCTGCCGGAGCTCCTTCCCGGGCTCGTCGACGCGGGGCTGAAGCGCCTCAACATCTCCCTCGACACGCTGCGGCGCGACCGATTCCGCGACCTCACGCGTCGCGATCGGCTCGACGACGTGCTCGCGGGCGTCGCCGCCGCCGCGGCATCGGGCCTTCGTCCGCTCAAGCTCAACGCCGTCGCGATGCGCGACGTCAACGACGACGAGCTCGTCGAGCTCGTGCAGTTCGCCCTCGACCACGACGCCGAGCTGCGCTTCATCGAGCAGATGCCGCTCGACGCCGGCCACACATGGGACCGCTCGCGCATGGTGACGCGCGAGGAGATCCTCGACGTGCTCGCGACGCGCTGGAGCCTCACTCCCGTGCCGGGCCGCGGGGGAGCACCCGCCGAGCGGTGGACGCTCGACGGCGGCTCGCGCACCGTCGGGGTCATCGCGTCGGTCACCGCGCCCTTCTGCGGGGACTGCGACCGCCTGCGCCTCACCGCCGACGGGCAGCTGCGCAACTGCCTCTTCTCGACGACGGAGTACGACCTCCTCCCGATCCTGCGACGCGAGTCGGCCGACGAGGAGATCGACGGGATGCTGCGCGCCTGCGTGCACGGGAAGCTCCCCGGTCACGCGATCAACGACCCCGGCTTCCTCCAGCCCGCGCGCGGCATGAACGCCATCGGGGGCTGACCCAACTGCTCGGCAGGCTCGGGGGCCGGCTCACCCCGAGCCCCGCTGCGCAGACGGCCCTACCCTGGAAGGTATGGGACGCATCACGGCACGGCGGCCCGTCGTCAGGATCCGACTCGGAGTCGGCGAGACGCGGCGCCCCGACACGCTCGCGGTCGAGGAGCCCCTCGAGATCCGCGTCGGCGGCGCGCCTCTCGTCGTCACGATGCGCACGCCGGGCAGCGATGTCGAGCTCGCGGCGGGCTTCCTCGTGTCGGAGGGGGTCATCTCCCGGGGAGACCAGTTCCGCTCCGCGATCCACTGCGGTGGCCCGGGCACGGGCGGGCCGCTCGCCGGCACGGCCGAGAACACCTACAACGTCCTCGACGTCGCGCTCGCCGCGGGCGTGCCGGCGCCGTCCTCCGATCTCACCCGCAACTTCTACACGACGAGCTCCTGCGGGCTGTGCGGCAAGGCGTCGATCGAGGCCGTCGAAACGGTATCGGCATACGACGTGGCGACCGACGACGTGCGAGTGGATGCCGCGACCCTCGTCCGCTTCCCCGAACTGCTCCGCGCCGACCAGACCGTCTTCGACAAGACGGGCGGCCTTCACGCGGCAGCGCTCTTCGACGCCGTGACGGGCGAGCTGCTCGTGCTCCGTGAAGACGTCGGGCGCCACAACGCCGTCGACAAGGTCGTCGGCTGGGCCGTCCTGAACGATCGGCTCCCGCTGCGCGGCACCGTGCTGCAGGTGTCGGGTCGGGCGAGCTTCGAGCTCGTGCAGAAGGCCGTGATGGCCGGCATCCCGATGCTCGCCGCGGTGTCGGCGCCGTCGTCGCTCGCCGTCGAGCTCGCCGAGGCCTCGGGCCTCACCCTCGTGGGATTCCTGCGCGGAGACGCGATGAACGTCTACTCGCGTGCGGACCGGATCACCGTGCCGCAGCCTGCGGGCGTCTGACCGTCGGCAGGGGCGCGTCGCGTGCCCTGCATCCGGTCAGACGACCCTGCGGAACGTGCGTCAGAAGACGAACATCTGCCCGACGACGAGGATCGCGATCACGAGGAGCGCGATGATGGCGCCGACGATCGCGAGCGTGCGGCCCGAGAGCTTCGCGACGGCGAAGCCGACGAGGAAGGGCAGTGCGACCAGGAGCGCGGTCACGAGCCACCAGAAAGTGACGTAGCCGCCCTGCGACGCGTCGGAGAGGCGTCCGGCGAACAGCTGCTGCGTGTTGGGGTGCGTCGCGAACGAGAACGCCGCCGACAGAGGGACCGCGATGAACGCGGCGACGATGAGGCCCGCGAGGAAACCCCACAGCGTGGACTTGCTGCCGAGGTCGTCGTCTTCCCAGGCGGTGGTTTCGGAGTGCGAGTTCTTGGTGGCCATGCGGATGAGCCTAGCGATGCCGCCGCGTCCGGAGATTCCGCTTCCTCCCCGACGGGTGAGAAGGGCGAGGGATGCGGCACCGGGCGACGGGGTCCGCCCGAGGTGTGTTTCGGGCAGCGCACGGGAATTGTCGGCATCCCCCCATCGCGACCCGCAACTCTTGTGATCGCGGCACTGCCGGTCGCCGGTCCGCGATCGCTAGCCTCGACCCAAAGGTCGCGCCCTGATGCGGGGAGGCGACCTTTCTGTGCGAGGGGGTGGTGCGGCGTGACCGAGTGCACGTCTTGCGGGCGGGAGTATCCGTCACCGCTGGAAGCGGCGCTGTGCGGCGAAGGGGACTCGTGGGAGGCGGAGGACCGCCTGAGCGGCGTCGTCTTCCGCTCGATCGACTGACCGACGGGCCGACGACCGCGCGGGGGAGAGGGCGATCGCCGGCCCGTGGAGTTGCGGACCCGTCCGCCGGACGCATCTTGAGGTCGTGTGCGTCATCCCGGTGCGCGCGCCGACTACGCGCTCGCGGCGGTGGACGGGTCTGGGTCGAGGCTCCTCTCAGCTGATCTGTTCGATGGCGAGGATGAACAGGAGCAGGAGGCCGGATGCCACGGCCATGCCTCCCACGAGCCAAGCGAACGCGACATTGCGCATGTGCGGGCGCTCGACCGCGACGGCGCACACGAGCATCGCGGTGTAGAAGAGCGCGACCAGCACGATGCCCGTCACCGCGATCGGCGGGTTGAGCGCGAAGGCGAGCACGAAGAGGACGACCGCGACGATGGCGAGCACCCCGGCCGGCACCAGCCACCGACGCCGTCGGGGGGTCTGCAGCGCGGCCTGGGGCTGAACCGGCGGGGGCTCGACGAGGGTGTGCATCGGCGGGCTCATTCCGAGATCTGCTCGACCGTGCGACCGGTCTGCTTCGGCGATGCGGTCAGGGCGATGTCGGCCTGGCTGATGATGCCGACGAGACGGTGGTCCTCGATGACGGGAAGACGGCGCACCTGATGCTGCTTCATGAGGCTCATGGCCTCGTCGACATCGTCGTCGGCGTCGACGTAGACGGGCTTGCCCTCGGCGAGGTCGTCGGCCGTCGTCGTGCCGGGGTCGCGGCCCTCGGCGATCGCCTTCACGACGATGTCGCGATCCGTGAGCATGCCCTTGAGCTTTCCGTCGTCGCCGCAGATCGGGAGGACGCCGACGTCGAGCGTGGCGAGCAGTCGCGCCGCTTCGACGAGGGTCTGATGTTCGCCGATGCACTGGGGACTGGGGGTCATGATCTCCCGCGCAAGAGTCATCGTCGATCCTTTCGTGCTCGGGATGATCCTGAAGGTAGAGACGGAAGCCGCCGCGAGCAGCACCCTTGACAGGGGGCGCCGCACGGGAGTACGGCGAGGATGGTGCGCGACCCGGATCCGAGGGCCATGATGAGCGCATGGCGACCCGACGCTTTCAGCTGACGACGATCGTGCCCGCAGATCCCGTCTCCGCGATCGATTTCCTCTCCGATCTCTCCCGGCACCGCGGACTTCATGCGTTCATGAAGTCCGCCGAGGTCGTCGCGACCGGACGCGATTCCGACGGGGAGTGGCGCGAATGGCGAGTCGTCGACCGCCTCAAGTTCCTCGGGATTCCCTATACATTCCGCTATCCGTCGCGCATCACGCGCACGTCCCGGAGGTCGATCCGGGGGCGGGTCCGCGCCGCGCCGGGCTGCACCCTGGAGATCACGACGACGGCCGAGACCGTCACGAGGGGTTCGGTGGTGAAGGAGTCCGCCGTCGTGACGGCGCCCTGGATCCTCGTCGGCTACGTGACCGAGAACGCGCGCGTCGCGCATGCGCGTACGTTCTCGCTGCTTCCCGCTGAGCTCGCGAGCGCGTAGCCGCCGCTACGCGCGCTGCGCGAGCAGCTGTGTCACGACCTCGTAGTGGCGCAGCAGGAATCGGGGCTCGTCGAGGCGCCGTCGCCGCATCCACGACGTCACCTCGTCGTTGCATTTGCTCGCGTTGCACGAGCGGCACGCCGGCACGACGTTCTCGAGCGTGTAGCGGCCTCCGCGCGAGATCGGCAGGACGCAGTCGCGCTGCAGCGGCACGGCGGTCGCGCCGCAGTAGGCGCACGCCGCCCAGGCATCCCGGATCGACGACCACTCGGCCGTCGTGAGGTCGTTGTCGGCCGCCGCGACGCGCTTCGCGCGCCGGCGCTGTGCGCGGGCACGGCGGGTGCGGCTGACGGCCATGGTGTCACCGTAGAGGTGGCAGCGTATCGGTGCGCCGAGCGACGCGCGCGGCGGGCCGCGTCATCGGGCGTCATCCGGCGCGGCGTCGGAATAGGGCGCCCGCGGGCGCAGGTTGCGCTCAGCATGACCCGCATCGGAAACAGTGACCTCGACGTCTTCCCCCTGAACCTCGGCGGCAACGTGTTCGGCTGGACGGCCGACCGCGACGAGTCGTTCGCGATCCTCGACGCGTTCCGCGAGGGCGGCGGCGACTTCGTCGACACCGCCGACTCGTACAGCGCGTGGGTCCCCGGCAACACGGGCGGCGAGAGCGAGTCGATCATCGGAGAATGGCTCGCCTCCCGAAAGCCCGAGCGCTTCGTCGTCGCGACCAAGGTCAGCCAGCACCCCGAGTTCCCCGGACTCTCCGCCGCCAACGTGCGCGCCGCGGCGGAGGCATCCCTCCAGCGCCTGGGCGTCCAGGCGATCGACCTCTATTACGCGCACTACGACGACGAGTCGGTGCCGCTCGCCGAGACGGTGGCCGCCTTCGCGGCTCTCCAGCGCGACGGTCTCGTCCGCCACGTCGCGCTCTCGAACTACAGCGACGCACGCATCCGCGAGTGGATCGACATCGCGCGCAGCACCGGCGTCGACCTTCCGGTCGCGATCCAGCCGCACTACAACCTGGTGCACCGCAACGAGGTCGAGGAGACGATCATCCCGATCGCGCAGGAGTTCGGCCTCTCGCTCGTGCCGTACTTCTCGCTCGCGAAGGGCTTCCTGACGGGCAAGTACCGATCCAGGACCGCGTCGGACCAGGCGTCGCCGCGCGCCGCGGCCGCGTCGACCTACGCCAACGCGCAGGGCCTCGAGATCGTCGACGCGCTCGCCCGCATCGGCGAGGTTCACGGCATCTCGGTCGCGGCGACGGCGCTGGCGTGGCTGCGGGCGCAGCCCACGGTCGTCGCGCCTCTCGCGAGCGCGTCGCGCGTCGCACACGTCGCCGACCTCCTCGACGGCGGACGCGTCGAGCTCACCTCCGACGAGGTCGCCGACCTCACGCGTGTGTCGGAGTGGACTCCCGCGGCGGTCTGACCGTCGTGCGTGACGCGGCCCGGGGCGATCGTCCCGGGCCGCTTCCGTAGGCTGGAGGGGTGGCATCCACCTCTGCTCCCCGCCCTGTGTCGACGCGCCTGATCGTCGGGTCGCTCGCGATCGACGCCGTGCTCGTCGTCGTGTTCGCCGCGATCGGCCGCGCGAGCCACGACGAGTCCGTGTTCCCTGGACTGGCGATCACGGCGTGGCCGTTCCTCGCGGGCCTCGCCCTCGGCTGGCTCCTGACGCGCGGGTGGCTCGCGCCGACCGCGCCGCTGCGCACGGGGCTCCCGGTCTGGGCGGTGACGCTCGCAGGCGGGATGCTGCTGCGCGCCGTCTCAGGTCAGGGCGTGGCCATCGCTTTCATCATCGTCGCCGGCATGGTGCTGTTCGCGTTCCTCGTCGGCTGGCGCGGCATCGCCGCGCTGATCGCCCGGCGCCGCGCCTCCCGCTGACCCTTCCGCCCTGCGCGAGACTTCACGTCTGTACGCCGGCGCGGAGCGCTGCGTGACATTCGTGAAGTCTCGCGGAATCGAAGTCAGACGCGGGTCGACTCCCAGCCGAGCGCCGGGGCGACGTGCGTGGCGAAGGCCTCGACGATGCGCAGGTTGAACTCCACGCCGAGCTGGCTCGGGATGGTCAGCATCAGGGTGTCGGCCGATGCGATCGCGGCGTCTTCCTTGAGCTGCTCGACGAGCACGTCGGGTGCCGCCGCGTAGGTCTTGCCGAACGTCGAGCGCATGCCGTCGATGTAGCCGACGCCTTCGCCGTCCTGCCGGCCGCCGAAATAGAACTCGTCCTCGGCCGTCGTCAGCGGGAAGATCGACCGGCTCACCGACACGCGCGGCTCGCCCTCGTGGCCGGCCTCGCGCCACGCGGTGCGGAACGCGTCGATCTGCTCCGCCTGCAGCACGTCGAACGGCAGCCCGCGGTCTTCGGTCAGGAGGGTCGACGACATGAGGTTGACGCCCGTGCGCCCCGCCCACTCGGCGGAGTCGCGATTGCCGGCGCCCCACCAGACGCGCGAGCGCAGTCCCGGGGAGTGCGGCTCGATACGCTGCAGCCCGGTCCCTGCGCCGAACGGACTCTGCGCGTCGCGCTCGGCGACTCCCTCGCCCTCGATCGCTCGCAGGAACGTCGAGAAGTGCTCGCGGGCGATATCGGCGCCGCGCGGGTCTTCCGACCCGGTGTAGCCGAAGGCCTCGTACCCGCGCAGAACGGTCTCGGGTGAGCCGCGGCTCACGCCGAGCGCGAGCCTGCCGTCGGAGATGAGATCGACGGATGCCGCTTCCTCGGCGAGGTAGAGCGGGTTCTCGTAGCGCATGTCGATGACCCCGGTGCCCATCTCGATGCGCTCCGTCTTCGCGGCGATGGCGGCGAGCAGGGGCATCGGCGAGGACTGCTGGCGGGCGAAGTGGTGCACGCGGAAGTAGATGCCGTTCGCGCCGAGGTCGTCCATGCCCTGCGCGAGGTCGATCGCCTGCAGCATCGAGTCGCGGGCGGTGAGCTGATGCCCGCCGCCCAGAGGACCGTAGTGTCCGAACGAGAGGGTTCCGAAGCGTTTCACGGTGATTGCAACGGTACGCGCCCGGCATCCATTCCGGTGAATGCATACCGGTGGCCCATGCCGTGGGCCCCGCGAGGTGCCTACCATGGCAGGAAGCGATCCCGCGGGTGGGAGGAGGCGAGATGGTGCAGGTCAGAGTCGCCGGCGTCGCGCTCGACGCGGCCAGCCAGCACGTCATCCTGCTCAAGCCCATCGACGAGCTTCCCGGCGCAGGGCCCATCCTGCCGATCTGGATCGGGCAGCAGGAGGCGACCTCGATCCTCATCGCCATCGAGGGGGCCGACGTGCCACGCCCGCTGGCGCACGACCTCATGCGCTCGATGATCGAGACCCTCGGGGCCGAGGTCGTGCGCGTCGAGGTGACGCGCATCGAGGACGGCACCTTCTACGCCGAGATAACGCTCTCGACGGCGGCCGGCGAGCGCTTCGTCGATGCGAGACCGTCGGATGCCGTGGCCCTCGCGTCGCGCGTCGGCGCGCCGATCTGGGTGGCCGACGACGTCATGTCCGAAGCCGGGATGCCCGACACGGTGACCGACGCGGAGCCCGAGACGAACACGGCCGAGCGGCTCGACGAGTTCAAGAAGTTCCTCGACGACGTCGAGCCCGAGGACTTCCAGTGACAGTGCGCCATGCCTGATCGGGCCGTCCCCAACCTCCCGTCGCGCTCGTTCGACGCGACGGTCGAGTTCTACGGCGGGTTCGGCTTCGACGTCGTCTACCGCGACGGCGGCTGGCTCATCCTCCAGCGCGGCGCGCTCGAGCTGGAGTTCTTCCTCGCGCCCGAGCACGATCCGTACGCGAGCTGGTTCATGGCGAGCATCCGCGTCGCCGACCTCGACGCGCTGTTCGCGGCCGTGCGCTCGAGCGGCGTGCCCGAGGTGCCGCGCGGCATCCCTCGGCTCATCCCGATCGCGCTGCAGGAGTGGGGGCAGCGCGCGGGGTACCTCATCGACGTCGACGGCACGCAGCTGCATCTCATCGAGGACGTCCGCTGAGATGGTGGGCATCCCTCCCGTCGGGATGGCGGCCGGCGAGACGGACGGTCCGGACGGCTACTCCTACGGCGCCGTGCTCGTCCGCGGCGACGACGGCCTGCGTCCCGACGTCGAGGAGGTGCTGCGCGGCCTCCGCTTCTCGGGCTGGATCGCGCCGTCGGACCGCGGCTGGATCGTGCTGCTCGGCGACCACGGCGCGGGCGTCGTCGCGAAGGACCGGCGGGGGGCGATCGACGTCGGCGCCGACCTCGCCCGTCGCCTGCCCGGCGCGGTCGTCGCGGTGCAGGTGCGGCGCGACCGCCAGCTCGCGATCGTCGCATGGCGGGGCGGGGACGAGGCGGGCCGGTACTGCAGCGACCCGTCGCTCGAGCCGGGCGCCGACGCGGATGTCGCCGCCGAGCCGGTCGGGAGCGACTCGGCCTCCGCCTTCGCCGAGCTCGCGCAGCGGCCGGACGCTGCCGAGGCGCTCGCCGAGCTGCTCGAGGACGAGCTCGATCCCGACAGCGTCTTCGAGTCGGAGCGGCTGCGCGGTGCGCTGCGACTGCTCGGGATGCCCGACTGGATCGTCGCGGCGAACGCACTGCCCCACGACATCCCGACCGGTCCGCGGGCCCGCGACCTGATGCGCGTGCGGGTCGGCGCGACGGGGGCGGCCGGCGTGCTGCGCGACGTGTTCGTGCGCCGCCTGCGGCGCCGCCGCATCCCTCCCGCCGTCATCGCCGACCCGCCGCGTCAGGGCGGGATGAGCGGCCTCGAGCCGTGGATGTTCTGACGCGCCGATGCACGCGGACGGTCGTCCGACAAGACCCATCCCGCAGCGTTCGACGGATGCCTAGACTGCGACCGTAGCCGCCCGCGCTCGTTCGCGGTCGATCCGGGAAGAGGAGTCGGAATGCAGCTGGGAATGGTGGGACTCGGGCGGATGGGCGCCAACATCGTGCGACGCCTCATGCGGGACGGTCACGAATGCGTCGTCTACGACGTGAACCAGGATGCCGTGAACGCCCTCGCCGGCGAGGGCGCGACGGGTGCCACCGACCTCGCCGACCTCGCATCGAAGCTCGAGGCGCCGCGCGCCGTGTGGCTCATGATCCCGGCGGGACTCACGGGCAAGGTCGTCGACCAGGTCGCCGAGGTGCTCGAGTCCGGCGACATCATCATCGACGGCGGCAACTCCAACTACCGCGACGATGTGCGGCGCGGGGCGAAGCTCAAGGATTCCGGCATCCACTACGTGGACGTCGGCACCAGCGGTGGCGTGTTCGGCCTCGATCGCGGGTACTGCCTCATGGTCGGCGGTCCCGACGAGGCGTTCGAGCGCATCGAGCCCGTGCTGCGGACGATCGCCCCCGGTGCGGGGGAGATCCCGCGCACGCCGAGCCGTTCCGGCGACTTCGCCCCCGAGGAGCTCGGCTATCTGCACTGCGGACCGGCGGGGGCAGGGCACTTCGTGAAGATGGTGCACAACGGCATCGAGTACGGCATCATGGCCGCGCTCGCCGAGGGGCTCAACATCATCGAGCACGCGGACGCCGGGGTGCGCGAGGCCGAGCACTCGGCCGAGATCGCGCCGCTGGAAGAGCCGGAGTTCTTCCAGTTCTCGATCGACACGCCCAAGGTCGCCGAGCTCTGGCGGCGCGGCTCCGTCATCTCTTCGTGGCTCCTCGACCTCACGGCGGCCGCGCTGCAGGACAACGACACCCTGGAAGGCCTCGCCGGCCGCGTCTCCGATTCGGGCGAAGGTCGCTGGACGGTGAAGGCGGCCGTCGACATCGGGGTTCCCGCGCCGGTGCTCGCGGCATCCCTTTTCGAGCGGTTCGCGTCGCGCGGCGAGGACCATTTCGCCAATCAGGTGCTCTCCGCGATGCGCCTCCAGTTCGGCGGGCATCAGGAGCTGCCCGCGGGTGACGTGCTCGAGGCGGGGGCGCGCAAGTCGGAATCGTCTGCGGGCGCGGGGCAGTCCGACGAGCCAGCGGCGCCCGAATCGTCGGATTCGAAGCATCCCCGGCAATCGTGACCCGCACGCTCACCCGCGACGAGGCGCGCCGCATCATCGTGCGAGCGCAGCTGCTCGACGCCCATCGTCCGGGTGACGTCGTCGAGGTGGCCGAGCAGCTCGGCTACATCAAGATCGACCCGACGGCGACGATCGCGCCCTGCGAGCAGACGGTGCCCTGGTCGCGCATCGGCTGGTCGTACGAGCCGGGGCAGCTGCAGAAGGCCGTCGAGATCGACCGGCTGCTGTTCGAGTACGACGGAACCTTCCGGCCGATGAGCGTGCTCCCGCTCATGCTCCCCGGCATGCGTGGGTATCCGCGGCACGAGCGCCCCCGCCAGTGGCTCGAGGCCAACCAGCGGTTCCGCAAGGACGTGCTCGCGCGCCTCCGCGCGGAGGGCCCGCTCCAGGCGAGCGACATCCCCGACACGGCGCAGGTGGCGCGCGACAACGAGAGCGGCTGGTACGGCCCGAACCAGGTGCCGCAGATGCTCGAGCTGCTCGCGCGCCGCGGCGAGGTCGCCGTCGTGCGACGGGAGGGACGGCGCCGCGTCTGGGACCTCGCCGAGCGGGTGTGGCCCGCCGACCTTCCCGTGTACGACGACGTCGAGGCCGAGCGGATGCTGCAGCAGCGCCGCCTGCAGGCGGCGGGGCTCGCCAAGCAGAAGTCGCCGTGGACCCCGGTCGGCGAGGCCGGGGAGCCCGTCGCCGTCGAGGGCTCGACGGCGAAGTGGCGGGTCGATCCCGAGGCGCTCGCCGCGCTCGACGAAGACGTCGATGGGCGGGTCGCGCTGCTCAATCCCTACGACGGCATGCTCTTCGATCGTCCGCGCCTCGAGGACGTCTTCGAGTTCACGTACGTCCTCGAGCAGTTCAAGCCCAAGGCGCAGCGGGTCTACGGCTACTTCGCGCACCCCATCCTGATCGGCGACCGCTTCGTGGGGCTGCTCGACGCCGAGGTCGACAAGGCCCGTGAGAATCTGCGCGTCACGGCCGTGCACGAGCTGATCCCGTTCGCGCCTGAGGAGCACGAGATGGTGCGCGCAGAGATCGCAGAGCTCGGCGCATGGCTCGGGATGCCGGTGGTGGGGATGGCGTGAGGCGGCGGGCGAGAGCAGAATCCAGACATGTCGACTCGCCTCGTTCTCATCTCCGACACCCACATCCCGGGTCGGGCGCGCGGCCTCCCCGATGCCGTGCTCCGCGCCGCCGACGATGCGGACCTCGTCGTGCACGCCGGTGATTGGGTCACGGCGGCCGTCATCGACGAGCTGCAGCAGCACGCCGACGTGCTGGGCGTGTGGGGCAACAACGACGACCCCAGCGTGCGCGCGCGGATGCCCGAGGTCGCTCGGCGCGACCTCGAGGGCGTGCGCTTCGCCGTTTCGCACGAGATCGGGCCCGCGAAGGGGCGGGAGAAGCTCGTCGACACGATCTTCACCGATGTCGACGTGCTCGTGTTCGGCCACAGCCACATCCCGTGGGACTCGACGTCGGAGCGCGGCATCCGCCTGCTCAATCCCGGGTCGCCCACCGACCGGCGCAGGCAGCCGCACGCGACCTACATGACGGCGGTCGTCGAGGACGGCGCGCTGCGCGAGGTCGAGCTCGTCGCGCTGTAGCCCGGACGCGACAGACTCGAAAGGGGAGTGGAGGCCTCGACCCGAGGCATCCACTCCCCTTCTTTGTCGTGAGGGCGTCAGAGCGACGCGTAGGCCTCGTACTTCGTGTCGGCGGGAAGCGGCGTGAAGAACGTGACCTCGAACTGCACCTTCGTGCCGTCGGACGGCAGGCGGTCGACGTACGTCTGCTGGCCGCCGATGATCGTGCCGTCCGCGGCACGTGCGACGACGACGATGTTCACGAGCTCCTGCTCGTCCTGGAACGTGCCCGCGACAGTCCCGCTGACGCTCGTGCTGTAGTCGTCGGACGTCGCGGCGAGCCCCTCGATCGTGAAGGTCCCGGTCTCGTCGGCGGGGGACGAGATGGCGTCGGATGCCTCAGGTCCGCGCACGTCGAGCTTCGCGATCTCGCCCTGACCGACGTCGAAGAAGTTGCCCGTGACGGCCGTCTGTCCCGAGAGGAGCGTGACGTAGTCGTTCGCCGTGTCGAGGATCGTTCCCGATGCGTCGAGGGCTTCGACGTCGACCGACGCGAAGTCGAAGACGTGATCGGGGTTGGGGTTGTCGAGGATCACGACGTACCACCACGTGTCGGTCAACGCGTCGCGGCCGAACGCCGACTCGACGACGGTGATCTCCTCGGCGTCGGCGGCGGGCTCGGCGGCGTCCTCGTCGTCGCTCGCCTCGCCGCCCGCGATCTCGGAGCTGCGGCTCTCGTCGAGGGCGTTCTGCGCCGCCTGGCCGATGATTCCGAACGACGCGATCGAGACGACGACCGAGACGATCCAGCCCACGACCGAGATGGCCACCGCGCCGATGGCGAAGCCCTTGCCGCCCTGCTTCTTGTTGATCAGCGCGATGAGGCCGAGCACGAAGCCCGCGAGCAGGAAGACGCCCGAGAACCACGTCACGAACGGGATGAACGACAGGACGAGACCGAGCGCCGCGACCGAGAGGCCGATGATCGCGAGGGTCTTGCGGCGCGTGTCGGGTGCGCCGGGCACCGGGGCGCCGGGCGCGCCGTACGGCTGGCCGGACGCGTCGGGCTGGCCCGCGCCGTAGGGCTGGTCGCTCCCGTAGGGCTGGCCCGCGCCGTAGGGCTGGGCGCTCCCGTAGGGCTGGCCCGCGCCGTAGGACTGGCCGGGCGTGCCGGCGTAGGGCGACTGGGGCGCGCCCAGGTAGCCGGCGGGAGCGGCGTAGCCCTCGGAGTGAGGAGCAGCGGGGGCGGCATAGGCCGGCTCCGCGGGTGCGGTCGGCGCGGCCGGCGCGTGCGTCGGGTCGGCCGCTGCGGCCGGTGCGGTCGGCTCGGCCGGTGCGACCGGCGCGGGATCGGCGGGCGGAGTCGGGGGAGTGCCGGCAGGCTGGTCGGGCGTCTGGTTCGACGCGTCGCTGTTGTCGGGGCGTGTGGGATCGGACATGTGATTCCTTGTCTCACGGGGTTGGAACAGGCGCAGCTGAGTGCGCGACCGCGGGCGCGACGAGCGCACGCGATCGTGTCGTGTGCCGCGAGACATGGCGACGCGAAGCGTCTTCGCCGCAGTCCCGCCCGGCGCCCCCACCGGTCACCTCCAAGCTATCGGACCCCGCCGACATCCTGTGAGTCAGCTGTGTGCGACTCGGCTCGCGCCTTCAGCGCTTCTCCGCCGCCTGCCGCCGCATGACGAATCCCGCGCCCACGGTCGCGATGAAGACGAGGGCCGAGAAGGCGAGGAGCACCGTCGTCTGCGGGGCGAACGCGAGGCTCACGCCGACGAGCAGCACAGGCACGACGAGTCCCGTGTAGGCGATCAGGAAGAGAAGGGCGAGCGTCTCGCCCCGTCGGCCCGGTTCGGCGACCGATCCCGCTGTCGCGATCGCCGAGCGGAACATGATGCCCGCGCCGGCTCCCGAGACGATGCCGCCCACGAGGAACAGCGCCAGCGACGGCGCGACGGCGCCGACCGCGATGCAGGCGAGGCCGAGGGCGAAGCATCCGATCGCGATGCTCAGCTGCCGGCGCTGCGCGACGCGGGCGAGCACGAGCTGCGCGACCGTCGCCGCACCGAAGATCGCGAACACGGCAGCCCCGTCGACGAGATGGTCGGTGATCGCGAATGTCTGGTGCAGGAACGTCGGCGCGAGCGACGTGAACAGCGCGAAGAGCGCGAAGGATGCCGCCGCTCCGACACCCGCGGCCGCGAACGCCGAGCGCGAGGCGGGCGGCAGGGCGATGCGCTGAGGGCGGTAGGCGGGCCGTGCGTCGGGCGGCGTCACGGTCTCGGGCACGCCGCGCAGCGCGACGAAGGCGACGACGAAGAGCACGAGGAACATCGCGTGCGGCAGTTCGAGCGGATCGGGCAGGAACTCCGCGAACAGGCCGCCGATGAGTGGCCCGAGCGCGAGGCCGCCGAGGTTGGCGGCGCCGGCGACGGAGGCCGCGAAAGTCGGCGCCTCGGCGGGACGAGCGTGCGCACGCAGCTCGGCGAGATGCGCCGTCGCGGCCGCAGTCAGGGTGCCGACGCTCACGCCGTCGACGAATCTCGCGACGATGAGCCCGGGGACCGAGTTCCAGAGCAGGAAGACCACCGCGGCGAGGGCCGAGATCGACACGGCGATGAGCACCATCCGGCGGCGCCCGGCCCAGTCGCTGATGTGCCCCACGAGGAACAGGCTCACGACCACGCCGACTGCGAACGCGGCGAAGATCAGCGTGATGACCGGCACGGGGAAGCCGTCCTGCGCCTGGTAGAGCGGATAGAGCGGCGTGGGGACGGTCGCGTACGCCGTCACGGTCGTGAAGCCCGCCGCGACGACCCAGAACCCGGCGGCATACGGCATCGTGCGGCGCGTAGCGGGCATCCGTCGATCCGATCGGGGCGGGGGAGTGGTGCTCCGACCCTACGGATGGCGCGACCGCACCGCCAGAGGGCCGTCGCCTCAGTCGTCTTCGGGCTCGCGCAGGCGCAGCTCCTCGTGGTCGATCTCACGCTGCACGTCGAGGAACACGGCGTCGTCGATGCGGCGCTCGCGGCGCAGCCGCGTGACAGCCTCTCGCTTGCGTGACACCGTGCGAAGAAGGAGGCGCCGGAGCGCGGCATCCGTCTCCTCTTCGTCGTCCGGCGATGACACCGAGAGCCGCGCGCGCCCGAGGTCGCGTTCGAGTCGGTCGCGCACCTCGGCCCGGGTGTCGTCGGGGACGTCGTCCGCGTCGTGGTCGAGATGCGCCAGAGCGTGCTCGATCGCCTCGACCTCGGCGAGCCGGTGCTCGTCGCGATCCTCGTGCTCGGGCGGGATGCGTGCCGCGCGCACGATGAGGGGCATCGTCGCACCCTGGCCGAGGAGGATGAAGACGATCACCGCGAACGTCACGGCGATGATCGTCTCCCGGCCCGGGAAGTCCTCGTTCGCATCGGTGACGAACGGCACGGCCAGGGCGGCCGCGAGCGAGACGGCGCCGCGGAATCCGCCCCACACGAGCACGAGCCGCGTACGCAGCGGCACGCGACGCGCTCTCTGCGAGGGGCGCCGATCGAGCAGACGGATCACCGGTGCCATGAGCAGCACCCAGATGAGGCGCACCGCGAACACCGTCACGGCACACAGTACCGACAGCAGGAGCACCTGCTGCCAGCCGTCGTCCGCGAACGTCTCGAAGACCGAACGCGCCTGGAGCCCGATCAGCACGAAGAGCGCGCCGTTGATGACATAGGTCGCGACGCGCCAGAAGTCGAAGCCCTGCACGCGGGACTGCGCCGACACCGTGCGGGGCATGAGGCGGCCGAGCAGAAGGCCGCCTGTGACGACGGCGACGACGCCCGATCCGTGCAGGACCTCGGCGGGCAGGTAGAGCACGAACGGGCTGATGACCGAGATGGTTCCGGCAAGGGAGGGATGCTGCGCCAGGCGTCGCAGGAGGTAGAGCAGATAGCCGACGCCGAGCCCGGCCGCGATGCCGACGCCTACCGCGAGCAGGAAGCGCAGCGAGATCTCGCCGATCGTGACGTCGCGCCCCGCGACGACGGCGGCGATCGCGACGGAGTAGAGGGCGAGGGCGCTGCCGTCGTTGACGAGGCTCTCGCCCTTGAGCATCGTGTCGATGCGGCGAGGGAGTGGCGGAGCCATCGCCGCCACCGCCGTGGCATCCGTCGGCGACAGCACGGCGCCGAGCACGAGCGCGACTGCGACGCCGAGCCCGAAGAGCTGCCCGAGCCCCGTGACGACGGCGGCCGTCGCGAACACGAGTCCGACGCTGAGGAGCAGGATGACGCGCAGGTCGTAGCGGAAGAGCTGCAGCGACGTGTTGAGCGCTTCCCAGTAGAGGAGCGCCGGCAGGAAGAGGAAGAGCACGACCTCGGGTGGAAGGCTCACCTCGTGCAGGCCCGGAAGGAGGCTCAGCGCAGCCCCGATGACGAGCCATGCCCAGGGCGCGGGGAAGCGCAGATAGCGACCCGCGAGTCCTCCGGCGAGGACCGCGAGCCCCAGGATGACGGCGATCTCGAGGCCGAGCATGGGTCCGAAGCTAGCGGTCCGCCGACCGCGCCGTCGACGGGTAGGCCGTCTCGAAGACCTCGCGGGTGCGCGGCATCCACGGCTCTCCCGCGCGATCCGCGAACGCGATCGGCAGCCCTCGCGTCGTGTCCCAATGCATCGAGTCCGTCGCCTGCACGTGCACGTGCGGCTGGGTGCTGTTGCCGGAGTTGCCGCACTCGGCGAGCGTCTCGCCCGCGGCGACGTCGTGTCCGACCTGCGCGCGGACCGTCCCGCGTCGCAGATGCGCGACGAGGACGAAGGGCCCGTCCTCACCGGCGGCGATCACGACGTGGTTGCCGGCGATGGCGGGTGGGCCCTGTGCCGCGCGCGATCCCTGGGTGAGCAGGTAGGGGAGGAGCGTCAGGATCGATCGGCGCGCCTCGTGGTCGGTCTCGCCGTCGTGCACGGCGACGACGCGTCCGGCGACGGGCGCGAGGATCGGCCGGCCGAAGGCGCGGAAGCGCTCGGGCGGCTCCGATCCGAACAGAGTCCGCCAGTCGCGCGGGCCCGTCGATCGGCGCTCGCCGACCGCGACGAAGTCGATCGCATATGTCGTGCCGAAGAGGTCGCTGCCGTGGCTCGGCACGCGATCGGCGGGGCTGTTGAGCGCCATCCACCGCCCTTCGAAGGGAAACCTGAGAATCACGGGCGCGGTCATCGGGACCTCGATCGGGGTCGGGGGAGGCCTGATCAGAGCCTAGAACCGTCTCGGCGCGCCTGTCAGCCGACGATCGCGGACGGGGCTGTCAAGACCCTCCTCAGGTTCACCATCGCCACGTAGGGTCGCTGATCGTGGCAGAGCGCACCGAGATCGGGGCCGACACCTCCGGGTTCCGCCCTGACATCCAGGGACTCCGCGCGATCGCCGTGGGGGCGGTCGTGCTGTACCACGCGGGGATTCCGTTCCTGCCCGGCGGCTACGTCGGCGTCGACGTCTTCTTCGTGATCTCCGGCTTCCTCATCACGACGCACCTGCTCGGGAGCCTCGAACGCGAGGGACGCATCCGTTTCGGCAGGTTCTACGCGCGCCGCGCTCGCCGCATCCTTCCCGCGTCGTTCCTCGTGCTCGTGCTCTCGATCGCCGCGGCGCTCCTCTGGTACCCGCCGCTGCTCATGGAGAAGGTGTGGCGGGGGGGGGGGGGGGGGGGGGGGGGGGGGGGGGGGGGGGGGGGGGGGGGGGGG
>NZ_JBIQWL010000001.1:586502-979604 GCF_044325405.1 Microbacterium alkaliflavum
GGGGCGCCGTCGCGACGGCGCTGTACGTGCCGAACTACCTGTTCGCCATGGACCAGACCGACTACCTCGCGGAATCGACCAACCCGTCACTCTTCCAGCACTACTGGTCGCTCGGCGTCGAGGAACAGTTCTACCTCGTGTGGCCCGCACTCCTGGGACTCGCGTGGGCCGTCGTGCGCTCGCGTCGCGCACTGTTCGGGATGCTGCTCGCCATGGTCGCGGCATCGTTCGCGGCGTGCGTCTGGCTGACATTCGTGCAGCAGCCGATCGCCTTCTTCTGGCTGCCGACGCGTGCGTGGGAACTGGGCGTCGGCGGACTGATCGCCTACGCGCTGATGCGGCGCGAGCGGATCGTGCCCGACCGCTTCGCACCCGCCCTCGGATGGCTCGGCATCGCGGCGATCGCGGGGTCGGTCGTGCTGTTCACCGGCGACACACTCTTCCCCGGCGCGTGGGCCGCGCTTCCCGTGCTCGGCACGGCGCTCGTCATCGCGGCCGGTGCGTCCGGCCATCGGCTCGGGCCGACAGGCATCCTGTCTACCCGCGGAATGGTGTTCATCGGCACGATCTCGTACTCGCTGTACCTCGTGCACTGGCCGGCACTCGTGATCCCCGAGGCGATCGCCCGCAACGGCCTGCCGCTGTGGGCGACCCTGCTCATCGCCGTCGCGTGCGTGCCCGCGGCGTGGGCGATGTACCGGTTCGTGGAAGACCCCATCCGGCGCGCACCGTGGCTCACTCGGGCTCGCACGCGCCGCACGTTGATCGGCGCCGCCATGGGCTCGATTGCGTGCCTGCTCGTCGCGACGGGCGCCTACGCCTACGCCGACACGCGCACTTTGAGTACGGGGCAGGATGCCTCGTCTCCGGCGATCGAAGCGCCGCCGCAGGTCACGGACTTCGTGCCGGAGAACCTGAAGCCGTCACTGCGCGCTGCCGACGACAGCCTCCCGACGGTATATGCCGACCACTGCATGCGCGGGACGGCGGCGACTGACGCGGGCGACTGCGTCTACGGCGACCCGTCGGCGCCGCACATCGTGCTGTTCGGCGACTCGCACGCGGCGCACTGGTTCCCTGCGGTCGAGGCCTTCGCGCTGTCTGCCGGCTACGCGCTGGAGGTGCACACGAAGAGTTCGTGCCCCGTCGCGACGATCGACTCGACGCGCCGAGGCACGCCGTACCCCCAGTGCGCCGACTGGCGCGCGGCGGTCATCAAGGCCCTCAACGATGAGCAGCCGGCGCTCGTGCTGCTCGCGGGCTACAGCGATCCCGATCTCGCGCCCGGCGTCGACGACGACGTGGCGACATGGGAGGACGCGTACGGCGAGACACTCGACGCGATCACGGCACCCAAGGCGATGATCGCCGACACCCCCGATCTGCGAGAAGACCCCGCTCCGTGCCTCTCGGCGCACCTGAGCAACGCGGAGGCCTGCGGCCAGCCGCGCTCGGTCGCACTGTCGGACGTCTCGCGCGAGGCCGCCGTGCACGCGACCTCGGCGCGCGGCATCCCGCTGCTCGACTTCACCGACTACCTCTGCACCGACGACTGGTGCCCGCCGATCCTCGGCGACACCCTCGTGTACCGCGACTCGCATCACATGACGGCGGCGTTCAGCGCCGAGCTCGCGGGGGTCATGGGCGACGCGCTGCGGCCGCTCCTGCCGCCGAAGTCCTGACCGCGCCGGGGTCGCCTGGCCTACGCTGAGGGCCATGACAACTCTCGTGCTCACGATTGTCGGCGACGATCGCGCCGGACTCGTCGCCGCTGTCGCCGAGGTCATCGAGGGGCATGGCGGCAACTGGGAGAACAGCCAGCTCGCCGAACTCGCGGGGGCGTTCGCCGGCATCGTCGAGGTCTCGGTGGCGAGCGACCGCGCCGACGCGCTGCGCGCGGCGCTGACGCAGGTCGAAGGGCTCGTGACGGTCGCGATCCCCGGCACGCCGGCCGCGACGGATGCCGCGCCCGCCCGCCGCTTCGCCTTCCAGGTGCTCGGCAACGACCACCCCGGCATCGTGCGCGAGCTCTCGTCGACCCTCGGTGCGCAGGGTGTGTCGATCGAGCGCATGACGAGCGAGACGAAGGATGCCGCCATGGCCGGCGGTCGCCTGTTCGAGGCGACGATCTCGGCCGTCGTGCCGGCCTCCGTCGAGGTCGACGGGCTCGTGGCAGAGCTTGAGCGGCTCGCGCACGAGCTCCAGATCGACGTCACCCGGCTCGACTGACGCTCGCCGGTTCGGCGGCCCTTCGCCCGTTCCGGTGCCCTTCGCCGGTTCGGGCGCACTCCGCGGGTTCCGGTGCGGATCGACGGGGCCCGTCCCCTTCGCCGGTTCCGGTGCCGATCGACGGTTCCGTCCCCTTCCCCGGTTCCGGTCCCGATCGACGGTTCCGTCCCCTTCGCCGGTTCCGGTCCCGATCGACGGTTCCGTCCCCTTCGCCGGTTCCGGTCCCCGAGCTTGTCGAGGGGTCGAGCCCGAGCATGCGCGGAGCCTCGGGCCGGTCACGCGCATCGACCGGCAGGGACGCCTCAACCCGTCCCGCATCTCGGCTGAGTGGTGGAGAAGTGGCCTCCAACGGCCTCGGACGCGGCGTGTCGTCGTGACGAGCCGAGATGCGGCACGGGTGCGCCCTCGCTCAACGCGATTCGTCGCCCACGACGGCCGCGACCGAGCCGACGATCAGCTGCCGCACCCGCTCGATGTGCGGCCGTGCAGCGGCGCCGGTCCGCTCCGCGAGGTAGAGCGTGTTGATCGGCGGGTCGTCGGTCGGCTGCAGGTCGACGAGGGCGCCGGCGTGGAGGGCGGCGCGGCACAGGTAGGCCGGCAGCACGGTGACGCCGGCGCCCGCGATGGCCGCATCGCGCAGTGCGCGGAGGTCGGGGACCGTGAGGGCAGGCTCCCTGTCGAGGCGGGCGCCGAAGACATGGCGCCAGAAGCGCCGGAGGATCGGCACGTCGTGCGCATATGCGAGGAGCGGGACCTCCTCGAAGAGGATCGACCCTGATGCCGCGGGCCGGTTCGGCGCCAGTCCGTGTTCGCCGATGAGCGCCGGCGCCCCGACGAGCACGAACGTCTCGTCGACGAACGGCGTCGCACGCACGGCGCGCCCGCGCGGCCGCTCCGACAGGATCGCGAGATCGAGGTTTCCGGCGCGCACGCCGTCGAGGAGCGCGCCGGTCATGCCGGGCACGATCAGCACGCGCACGCCGTCCGCGACCAGGGGTGCGAGCAGCGGGGCGACGACCTCGCCGAGCAGCTCGGCCGCGCCCCCGAGGCGGACCGCGGGCTCCGAGCCACCACGTGCGCCGCGCCCGGGGCTGGACAGCGCCTCCGCGACGGCGCTGAAGGGCCCGGCGAGCCGCCCCGCGAGGGCGTCCGCGCGGGGAGTGGGCACGACACCGCGCGCCGTGCGCTCGAAGAGGCGCTCACCCACGATGCGCTCGAGCGCCTGCAGCTGTGCCGACACCGCCGGCTGAGTGATCCCCATCCGGCGCGCGGCGGCCGTCAGGCTGCCCGTCGTATGGACGGCCAGGAACGCACGCCACAGCGCGAGATCACTCAACCCATCAGGATCGTTATGGACCACATCACCAAGCTATCGGAAGTGCTTGGGAGCGGCATCCGTTCCTCTTCAGTGCCGGCCCCGAGGCCGCCCGACCAGAGGAGATCTCATGTCCACCGTTCTGTTCGTCGTCACCGGTGCCCGTCACTGGACGCTCGCCGACGGCACCGCTCATCCCACCGGCTATTGGGCCGAGGAGCTGCTCACGCCCTTCGAACTGCTGACGGCCGCGGGTCACGACGTCGTCTTCGCGACGCCCGGCGGCGTCGCGCCCGTCGCCGACGAGGGGTCGCTGGGCGCGACGGAGGCTGAGCGCGACGCACTGCGCGAGAGACTCGCCGTCGTGCCGGGACTTGCCGCACCGTCGACACTCGCCGACGTCGACCTCTCCGCCTTCGACGCGGTGTTCTACCCCGGCGGGCATGGTCCGATGGAAGACCTCGCGCGCGACGGCGCGTCGGGGGCACTCCTCGTCGCCGCGCTCGACGACGGCAAGCCGGTCGCGCTCGTGTGCCACGGACTCGCGGCCCTGCTCGCTGCGACGCGCGCCGACGGGTCGCTCGCGGCGTCCGGGCGCACCGTGGCGGCCTTCACCGACGCCGAGGAGATCCAGGGCGGCCTCGCGCCGAAGGCGCCGTGGCTGCTGGAGTCGACGCTGCGCGACCGCGGTCTCACGATCGAGTCGGCCGAGCCGTGGGCCGACTTCGTCGTCGAGGACGGCGCGCTCATCACGGGGCAGAACCCGCAGTCGTCTGCATCGGTCGCGCGGGCGCTGCTCGCCCGGCTCGGCTGAGCCTCGAACCGTGCCGGGTCTCGGCTGATCGGTGCAGGAGTCGCTTCGTCGGGCCGTCGACTCGGCGTGTCGTCAGAGCGAGCCGAGCTCCGGCACGGGTTCTGCCTCGGCGGTCTCCGCCGCCACCGCCGCGACTTCGGCGAAGTAGGCCTCCCGGAGCTCGGTGAGGACCGATCGTGAGCCGTCCGGTCGCGCCGTGCCGAGGTGCAGCTCGCGCAGCTCGTCCATGAAGGCATCCCACATCTCGGGGCCGCCGCGTTCGAGCAGCTCGGCGCGGATCGAGAGTTCGCGCGACACGGGCAGGTGCCGGCGGCCCCACGAGCCGAGCGCGGCGAGCACCGGCACGAGCTGGATCGCGGGCTCGGTGAGGCTGTAGATGACCTTCTGCTTGTGCGTCGGGTCGGGGCGTCGCGAGACGAGGCCCTGCTCGGTCAGCCGCTGCAGGCGGTCGGCGAGGATGTTGGAGGCGATGCCCTCCTCCGAACCGAGGAGCAGCTCGCGGAAGTGCCGGCGGTTGCCGAACATCATGTCGCGGATGACGAGCAGCGACCACTTGTCGCCGATCACCTCGAGCGAGAGGTTGATCGGGCATCCCGAGCGCTGCGATTCCACCATACTGCTTGCATTCTACAACCGGTCTGGCGTACCGTGTGGAACCAGTTGCAGATTGCAACCGGAGGTGGAAGATGCAGAAAGTCATCGGAACGATGTCGATCTCGCTCGACGGGATCGGCTCGGGACACAACCAGACCGAGGAGCGTCCGTTCGGCGACGCCCCCAACGATCTCCTGCACCAGTGGATGTTCGAGACCCCCGACGAGAACCGCGCCGAGATCGATGCGATCGTCGACGCCGGCGCCTTCGTGATGGGCCGCAACATGTTCGGTCCGATCCGCGGAGAGTGGCGTGGCGACTGGACGGGCTGGTGGGGTCCGAACCCGCCGTACCACGCGCCCGTGTTCGTGCTCACGCACCATCCGCGCGAGACGATCGAGATGGAGGGCGGCACGACGTTCCACTTCGTCACCGACGGCATCGAGTCGGCTCTCGAGCAGGCGCGGGATGCCGCGGGCACCCACAACGTGCACATCGCCGGCGGTGTCAGCACGATCAACCAGTACGTCGGCGCGGGGCTGATCGACGAGCTCATGCTGCAGATCTCGCCCACCATCGTGGGCGGGGGACTCCGCCTGTTCGACGGTGTCGGGCCGGTCGACCTCGAGCTCCTCAGCACCCGCGGGGCGTCGGTCGTGACGCACGTGCGCTATCGCGTGCGCCGACCGGGCGAGAGTTGATCATGGCCGACACCGCGCCTCAGACGGCGGCCGGCAAGGCGATCTGCCACTTCACGATGTCACTCGACGGCTTCATCGCCGGCCCGGGTCACTCGATGGACTGGATGGACGGCTTCACGGCCCGGTCCGGCCTCATCGACGAGTACCTCGCGACGACCGGCGCCGTGCTCGGCGGTCGAGCGGGGATGGATGCCTTCCCCGACGCCGCGACGCTGTACGGCGGCGCCTGGACGGGGCCGGTCTTCGCGCTGACCCACCACCCGGAGGACGCGCCGCCGAGCAAGGGCATCACGGTCCTCGACTGCGACGTCGCAGAGGCGCTCGAGATCGCTCGGGATGCCGCGGGCGGCAGGAACGTCGAGGTGCTCTCGGCGTCGATCGGCCGCCAGCTGCTCGAGCGCGGTCTCCTCGACGAGTTCGATCTGCATATCGCGCCGGTGCTGCTGGGCGATGGCGTGCGACTCTACGACAACCCCGGAGGCGACCCCGTGCGGCTCGAGTTCGCGATGGGGGAGGATCCGCACCGCGTCGTCAACATCCGCGCAACACCGGCGCCGGCCCAGACTCAGCCGTAGCGGTAATGCTGCGCGCTCGCGTTGACCCATGACGCGAACTGGCGCGCCCTCGCCTCGTCGTGAGCGCCGACGGGCGCGAGCCACAGCTGCTGCGCGCTCTCCACCGCGACGTGCAGCGTGCGCCGGTCGAGGCGGGCGAAGTACCGAGGCTTGATCGGGCCGGCCGAGCTGAACAGCGAACGCGTGTGTGCGGCTGTCGTGTAGGCGGGACGCTTGAGGATCTCGTCGGCCGTGGCCACGAGTGCGACGACCCCGCCGATGGGCTGGGTCAGCCGTCCGCAGCGGATGACACGGGCGTCCACGACGATGCCGCCGAACTCGTCCGGGCTCCCCGGGGAGTTCGCGCCGGCGTGCAGCTCGACGCGCGCTGTCGACAGGTCGGCGTAGTGCTCGGTCCAACGGACGCCGTCCCACCAGCGCTGCACGCCGGTGCCGTCGTCGTACCATCCGGGCTCCGCCGCCATGCGCCGAGCCTACCCGCGCCCGCACGTCATGCGGTCGGCTCGGCGGCGGCCGTCCGCCCATCCTCGAATCGGGCTCGCGCGCGATCGTGGCTGGGTCCTACCGGCACGAGCTCCGTCGCCTTGGGCAGGCCCATGGGCTTCGTCGAGACGAAGACGCTCTCGGCGCGATCCACGAGGTAGGTCTCGTGCCACACGCCGACGGCTCCGGGGGTCTTGCGCGCGGCCTTGTTGAACCGCGCCCAGGCCGGGCGGTGCTGAGCGGCGGGGTTCGAGGCGTAGGCATAGAGCTTCTCGATCGACGACCAGTACTGCACGATGTACGGACCGCCCGAGCCGAAGAGCAGCTCGTAGCCCAGCAGCCCCGAGTCGGGATCGATGCTGAGCTCCTTGAGCATGCCCGGCATGGCGAAGAAGGCGGGACCCCACAGATCGGGCCGCCACCAGCGGTTGATCTGCATCCCGATGTGGAAGACCACGAGTTCGCCCTCGTGACGGTGTGTCATGCGCCCTTCGATGACCTTGCCCATGATGATCTCCTTACTGGATAGCAACACTATCCATAATGGATAGCAGTACTATCGAAGTCAAGGGGTGAGACATGCGGATCTCGGAGCTGTCGACGCAGACGGAAGTGCCGGTCGCGACGATCAAGTACTACCTGCGTGAAGGTCTGCTGCCCGAGGGGGAGCGCACGTCGCCGACGCAGGCCACCTATGGTTCGGAGCACGAGCAGCGGCTGCGCGTCATCCGCGCCCTCATCGGCGCCGGCGTGACTGTCGCCGAGACGCGCAAGGTGCTCGACGCCCTCGACGATCCGCCCGCGAGCCCGCACGATCTGCTCGGCGCCGCGCACGCCGCCGTCATGCCGCCCGCCGACGGCCAGATCGACACCGTCGACGCAGAGCGGCTCGCGCGAGACCTCGGCTGGCAGCCGGGCCTGTGCGACGAGCAGGTGCTCGCGGGGGTCGCGCGAGCGCTCCAGGGCGTCGAGCGGGCCGGCTTCCGGATTCCGGATGCCGTCATGGCGGCGTACCTCGAATCCGTGCGCACGCTCGCCCAGGCCGAGATCGCGAACGTGCCGACCGAGTCGCCCGAGGCCGCGGTGCGATACGTCGTCCTCGGCTCCGTCCTCATCGAGCCGCTGCTCCTCGCCCTCCGCCGCGTCGCCGAGCAGGTCGCCTCCGCAGAGCGCTTCGGCGGAACAGTCGTTGAACCTGAATCCGCACCGTGAATTCCGCCTGACCTCTGGACTCGGCATCCCGTCAGCGATATATCGGTAGGTGTCGTCCACTGTCGGACGCATCCATCGCAAGGAGGTCCATCATGAGCGGTCCGTTCCCGGGAGATCCCTTCGGCGGGCGCCATCGCGGCGGCCCGGGGTCCGGTCGGCCGGGCCCCGATCTGTGGGAGACCCTGCAACAGCTGCGCGACGGATTCGAGCAGCGGTTCGGGGGCGTCGTCTCCGGCGGCGGCGGACGGATGTCGCGCGGCGACGTCCGCGCGGCGGTGCTCGCGCTCCTCGCCGAGCAGCCGATGCACGGCTACCAGATCATCCACGAGATCGAGGAGCGCAGCGGCGGCTCCTGGAAGCCGAGCCCCGGCTCGGTGTACCCGACGCTGCAGATGCTCGCCGACGAGGGCCTGATCAGCGCCGAGGAGTCCAATGGCAAGAAGACCTACTCGCTGACCGACGCCGGCCGCGCCGAGGTCGACGCCGGCGAGGGCAAGCCTGCGCCGTGGGAGTCGTCCTCCTCGCAGGATTCCCGCATGGGCGCCCTGCCGAAGTCCGGCATGAAGCTCGCGCAGGCGGCGGCGCAGGTCGGTCGTACGGGCACGCCCGAGCAGGTGCAGCAGGCCGTGGAGGTGCTCGACGAGGCCCGGCGTAGGCTCTACTCCATCCTCGCCGAGGATTGAGTGGGGCGGAGGAACCACCGCATACCGCGCCCACGCCGCAGATAGCGCCTGTGCCGAGCTTGTCGAGGCATCAAGGAGATTCGATGCCCGACGTCGCCAGCTCGCGCGCCCGGTACCGCCGCATCATGCGGTTCGCGATCCGGTACATGCTGGAAGCGTGGTGGTTCGAGCTGATCCTGCCGCGCATCGGCCTGCGTCGGTTCGCGGCCCGCGGGCGCGCAGCGCGGCTGACGGACATCGCACGCAACTTCCACACGCTCGCGATCTCGCTCGGCGGCCTCATGATCAAGGTCGGGCAGTTCATGTCGTCGCGTCTCGACGTACTGCCGCCAGAGATCACGAAAGAGCTCGAGGGTCTGCAGGACGAAGTGCCGCCCGTGGCCTTCCCCGCGATTCGCGAGCTCGCCGAGGCTGAACTCGGCCTGCCGCTCGATCGCGCCTACGAGTGGGTGGATCCGAACCCCGTGGCCGCGGCATCCCTCGGGCAAGCGCACCGGGCGCGGCTGCTGCCGAGCGATGCCGCCGACACCGGTTTCGCCGACGTCATCGTCAAGATCCAGCGCCCCGGCATCGACGAGATCGTCGACGTCGACCTGCACGCGCTGCGTCGCGTCGCGGGCTACCTCAACCGCGTGCGGGCCATCTCGGATCACGTCGACCTGCCGGGCCTCGTCACCGAGTTCGCACACACGAGCATGCTCGAGATCGAGTACCTGCATGAGGCCGGCAACGCCGAGCGCTTCGCGGCGAATTTCGCGCACGACGCGCGCGTCGACGTGCCGCAGGTCGCCTGGGAGCGCACGACCCGCCGCGTATTGACCCTCGCCGACGTCACGGCGATCAAGATCAACGACGTCGACGCGCTCCGCGCCGCCGGCATCGATCCCGCCGAGGTCGCCCACACGTTCGCGACGGTCATGTTCGACCAGCTGTTCGTCGACGGCTACTTCCATGCCGACCCGCATCCCGGCAACATCTTCGTCACCCCTTTGAAGAGGGATGCCGCGGCCACTCTGAGCGGCGCCGGCGCGCCGCGCGGAGCCTCCGGGCGGGGCCCGGCCGCGGTCCGTGCCGATGGGTCGGCTGCGGCATCCCCGCCCTGGCGGCTCACGTTCATCGACTTCGGGATGATGGGCGAGGTTCCCGACCGGCTGCGGCACGGACTGCAGCAGCTCCTCATCGCCGTCGCCGCGCGCAACGGCCGGCAGCTCGTCGAGAGCATCCGCGACGTCGGCGTGCTCCTGCCGTCGGCCGACACGAACGAGCTCGAGCGGGCGATGACGGAGCTGTTCTCGCGCTTCGGAGGGATGGGGTTCGCGGAGCTCCAGCGCGTCGATCCGCGCGAGTTCCGCGACTTCGCCGTCGAGTTCGGCGACGTCGTGCGCGCGCTGCCTTTCCAGCTGCCGGAGAACTTCCTCCTCATCATCCGGGCGATCTCGATCACGTCGGGGATGTGCAGCGCGCTCGACCCCGAGTTCAACATGTGGAGCGCCGTCGAGCCCTACGCAGCGCAGCTGCTGCGCGACGAGCGCGGCAACATCGTCCAGGCGCTCGGGAAGGAGGCGGCCGACGTCGCCGGCATCGTCGCGCGCCTGCCCCGACGGCTCGATGACCTCGCGACGCGCGTCGAGAATGGGCGGGTCGCCGTCGAGACTCCGCGCCTCGACCAGCGCATGCGCGCGCTGGAACGCACCGGGCGCCGTGTCATCTCGGCGACGCTCTTCGCCGGCCTGCTGATCGGCGGCATCCTGCTCCGCGGGCAGGACGCCGTGTTCGGCACGATCCTCATGATCGCCTCGATCCCCGCGCTGCTGCACGCCCTGTTCGCAGGCTGGGCCGGGCGCCGGCCGTAAGGTTGCCGCATGTCCGCGCTCTCGGTCCTGCGTGCCGCCGCCGGTGCCGCCCTGCTCGTCAACGCCGTGCCGCACGGAGTCGCCGGAGTGCAAGGCAGACCCTTCCCGACGCCGTTCGCCGATCCGCCCGGCGTCGGCCTCTCAGCGCCGGGGGTCAACGTCGCCTGGAGTACGGCCAACGCCGTCGCCGGCGCGCTGCTCATGGCGCGAGGCATCAGAACCCCGGCGGAGTGGGTCGGGGCAGGCATCGCCGCCTCGGGGATGGCGTTCATCCTGGCGTTCCACTTCGGCGACGTCATGCGCGGCGGCAAGGGGCTGCGCGGTATCCGCTCCCGCCTTCCCGGCAGCTGAGCTGCCCCGCGACCGCGCCCCGAAGCTCACCGACCACTGCGCGCTGGATCTCGTCGAGGTCGCCCCCTCGCCGTCGGCGATCCACAGGCCGAAGGCGACATCCGCGCCGGTCACTATGCCGGCTGACCGCCCAGCAAGGAGGCCACGACTCTTCGCGTGCGCTCTTGGATGCCCGGCGCCTGGCTCTCGCGCGGCCCCGCCACGTTGAGCACCGCGCCCCCGACCGTTTCGAGCCAGGCGCGGAGCCCGGAGAGGTCGTCGCCGGTGAGGGTGAACACCGGGCGTTCCAGCTCGAGCGCGACGCGGCGCGTGAGGTCGGTGCCGGGGGAGTGCCACGCGCTTCCGGGTACGACGATGAGCGTCGCGTCGGCGTCGCGCACATTCCACCGCGTGCGCTGTGCGGGATCGTCCGACGGCGTCTCGACGAGGGTGGGATACACCGCGAGCAGTCCGGGCGGATCGGGGAAGTCCTCGGCGAGACCTCCGCGGGGGCACCAGCCCGCGATCGGCACGCCCGCGGCGACGGCGGCCTCCAGCGCGCCGCGATCGGCGCCGGTCTGGCCGCCGCTGCGGATGACCGCGATCTGTCGCACGCTCGCCCTCCCTCCGGCGCATTCTGGCACGCGCGCGCTCGCGTCGTCAGGGAAGCGTGAGGGAACGCTCAGCATTCATCGAGCGGACCATACGCTGACGCAACAACAGGGCCGATGGACTGGTTCTCCCCGATCGAGAGGCGAACCATGACGGACCTCACCGGTGTCCGCACCCGCACCGCGACGCGCCCCTGGGCCGTCGTCGCCGCGATGGCGGCCGCGTGCGTCGTCGTCGCGCTCACGCTCGCCCCGCGGAGCATCGTGGCACCCACCCGCGCGCTGTTCATGCGTGCGACGGAGTTCGCCGTCGGCCCGCTCCTCCAGGAGCTGTCCACACTCGAGGTCGAACGCATCCTCAATGCGATCCTCTTCGTGCCGCTCGGGGTCGCGGTGGCGCTGCTCCTCGGCCAGCGGCTCTGGCTGCTCGCGATCCCGCTCGGCATCGCGGTCTCGGCAGCAGTCGAGTTCGCCCAAGCGCGCATCCCCGGTCGTGTGCCCGACCCGCAGGACGTCTTCGCGAACACCGCCGGCGCCGCGGTCGGTGCGCTCGCGGTCGGCCTCTTCTTCGCCCTCCGGGCCGTCCTGCGCCGCGCCCGCCGTCGCTGATCGACCGCTGCCGTTCCGGCATCCGCGGCGTCGAGATCCAGCGCGCTCGGACGAAGCCGCGGCGCGAGAGCGACCGAGGCCGGGAGTCGGTCTCCGGTGCCCCTCGAACGGCCGAGTCGACCCTTCGACGGGGAGCGCCCGGCTGCAACCGGACCCGTGCCCCACCTCGGCCGGCTGAGACGACACGCGGGGCTCTGCGCGTACGCACGCCCCTCCAGCCCCACCCCCCCGAGTTGCAGGACGGCCGCCGCTGCAGGCCGGGCTCGGTCGTGCTCAGGCCGACGGCAGGCCGACCCGCACGACGAGTCCGCCGCCGTCGCGTGCGGAGAGGCGCAGCGATCCGCCGTGCGCCCGCACGATGCCGGCGACGATGGCGAGTCCTAGTCCCGACCCCTCGGCGCTCTCCGGGCCGCGTGAGCGCCCCGCGCCGCGCACGAACGGCTCCGTCAGCGTCGCAACGACGGCGGGATCGAGCACGGGGCCGGTGTTCTCGACGCTCAGCACCGCGCGAGACCCGTCGGCCTCGATTGCGAGCCACACGCTCCCACCCGGCGTGTTGTGCACGACGGCGTTGCGGACGAGGTTCGCGACGAGCCGCTCGACGAGCGTGCGGTCGCCGGCGATCGTCGCGGGTGCCGACGACACGAGCAGATGGATGCCGCGGCCCGCGGCATCCCGAGACTCCTCCTCGACCACCCCGGCAACCACCCCGGCCAGGTCGACGGGATCCCGCGAGATCTCGCCGCCGCGTCCGACGCGGGCTAGTGCCAGCAGCGACTCGGTGACCGCGATCGCCCGCTCATTGGTCGCCGCGATGCGCGCCAGAAGAGTGTCGACGTCGCGCCCCGAGGGGTCGGCCTGCGCCACTTCGACCATCGTGCGGATGATCGCATGCGGAGTGCGCAGTTCGTGCGAGGCGTTGGCGGCGAAGCGGCGCTCCTCGTCGAGCGTGTGCTGCACGCGCGCGAGCATCGCGTCGAAGGCATCGGCGAGGTCGGTCAGCTCGTCGCGTGAACCGGGCAGGGCGATGCGCTCGTCGAGGTCGCCGCGGCGCGCGACCTGGGTCATGCGGTCGAGGGGCCCGAGCACGATGCCGGCCAGCACCCATCCGCCGACGAGGCCGAACGCCGCGAGCCCCGCGATCGCCCACCACGTGTAGCGCACGAAGACCTCGAGCAGGTTCGAGCGGTTGGGCGCCCAGCCGCCGCCGTCGACACTGATGTTCCCCTCGGGCACGAAGCGGAGCAGGAGCAGTCCCACGGCGAACAGCGCGATGCCCGCGACGACCACGAGCGCGGCGTAGCTCAGCGTGAGCTTCACGCGCACCGACAGGCCGGGACGTCGTGTCGACTCAGAGGGCAGCATCGACTGACATCCGGTACCCGACGCCCGGGACGGTCTCGATGACCCACGGCTCGCCGAGCCGCTTGCGCAGCGTCGAGATCGTGATGCGCACGGCGTTCGTGAACGGGTCGGCGTTCTCGTCCCACGCGCGTTCGAGCAGATCCTCGGCGCTGATGACGCCGCCGCGCGCCGTGATCAGCACTTCGAGCACGGCGAACTGCTTCCGCGTGAGCGAGACATACCGGCCATCGCGATACACCTCGCGACGGAAGGAATCCAGCCGGACGCCGGCGAACTCGACGATGGGGGGAGTGCTGTCCGCCGGGCGGCGGCCGAGGGCGCGGATCCGCAGCACGAGCTCGCGCAGCGCGAAGGGCTTGGTGAGGTAGTCGTCGGCGCCGCTCTCGAAGCCCGTCGCCTTGTCGTCGAGCCGGTCTGCGGCAGTGAGCATGAGGATGCGCGGACCCGGCGGACGAGCCGCGATGCGGCGCGCGATCTCGTCACCGTTCGGACCGGGGATGTCGCGGTCGAGCACGACGACGTCGTACGCGTTGACGGCGAGGAGCTCGAGCGCGGTGTCGCCGTCGCCCGCGAGGTCGGCGGCGATCGCCTCGAGCCGCAGCCCGTCGCGGATCGCTTCGGCGAGGTAGAGCTCGTCCTCGACGATCAGCACGCGCATGCGAGCAAGCCTAGGTCGGACGGCATATCGCGGGCATATGGTCCTCTGCTTACGCCCTCGCAACACGCGCACGCGTGGGATGGCTCGCATGAGTGTTCTCCGCCCCTCCCTCGTCCGCTCGAACCCGCCGGGTCGACGCGTCGCCTTCGTCGCGGTCGGTGCCGTCGTCGCGGTGACCCTCGCCGTAGGGCTGTGGGCCGTCATGTTCGTGCAGGCCGGGGTGCTCGCCGCACCGTACGCGCCGCGGGTGGATGACGGCTTCCTCGCGGAGCCCGTGACCCTCGGCGACGCGGACGTCGCGGCGATCTCGAACCTCGATCCGGCGCTGCTCGCCGCCGTCCGCGAGGCGGAGGCCGCGGCATCCGTCGACGGAGTCTCGTTCGAGGTGACGAGCGGCTGGCGCACGGCGCGGTATCAGCAGTGGCTCCTCGAGGACGCCGTCAAGAAGTACGGGAGCACGGAGATCGCCCTGCAGTGGGTGGCCGCTCCAGACCGCTCTCACCACGTGACGGGCCGCGCTGTCGACATCGGGCCGCTCGATGCGCAGTCGTGGCTCATCGCGCACGGCGCGGCGTGGGGCCTCTGCCAGATCTACGCCAACGAGCGCTGGCACTTCGAGCTCGCAACCGAGCCGGGCGGCGCGTGTCCCGCGCTGCTCGAGAACGCCGCCGGCTGACGTCCGATCTTCACCGAGACAGGGGATTCGACTCGAACCCGAGGGCGACGCCCTGGGTTTCGGCGAGAATCCCCTGTCTCGACGAAGCAAGGGAGAGGGGATGGATGCCGCGACCCGGCCGGGCCGCGGCATCCACTCTTCGATCACACCCCGCCGCGGACCTCGCGGACGAAGCCGGCGACGTGCTCGCGCAGCTGCTCGATGCGGCGGTCACGCGCGGCTTCGCGGTCGAACCCGAGGTAGGCCGACGGCGGCAGCTTGCGCGCGTTGTGCGAGCACTCGAAGTTCTCGCACACGTGGGTGCCGACGGTGTCGCCGCGGCGGCCGGCGTCGCCGACGCGCTTGGTCATGTAGAACACGACCTCGTTCGGCAGGTGGATGTCGGAGCACCACGAGCACTGCGCACGTGCGCGGGTGCGCGTCTCGGTCTGGCGCAGGAGCAGGCCGACGAGCTCGCCGTCGAGGTCGAGCACGAGATAGCCGACCTGCGGCAGCTTCGGGTCGCGCCAGCCGAGGAAGTCGAGGCGGTCCCAGGGGCGCTCGGCGAAGTCGGCGGGGAGGGTGAGGTTCTTGCGCTCGCTGCGCGAGGCGTTGACGAAGGATGCCCGGATCTGGGCGTCGGTGAGGGGACGCATGCGCGTTCTTTCTGTGCGGTCGCCCATGAGGCGACGATGTTCGTGAGGAGGGGCTCGGAGCGCGGAACGCGCTCGCCGAGTGATGCGGGGATGAGCCTCAGGCTCTGTGGCCCGCCGACGCAGCGCGCGTCGACAGCCCCCTCACGCCCGCAGGCCTCGCGAAAGCAAACACCCGCGCAGTCTACGCGAGCCGCCTCGAAGATCGCCGTGCGGATGCTCGCCCGCGGCGAAGTGCGGGTGCAACTGGCCGCACCCGCATAGTGCCGCGGGCGAACCATGGCGGGCCGCGCTCGCCCGCGGCGAACTGCGGGTGCGATGCCGGGCGACTCGCACATCACCGCGGCCGAGTCATGCCCGACCGCGCCGAAGAGGCAAAGGGATGCCGCGACCCACGCGGGCCGCGGCATCCCTCACCCTCCGACCGAACGGTCAGCGCACCTCGACCGTCACCGGCTTGGACGCCGTCTCGCCGTTCGTGTTGGCGAAGACGGCGACGAGCGTGTGCTTGCCTGCTGCGACGCCGGTCAGCGCGACGCTCGCACGCTGCGCGCCCGGCGTCTTGGCGACGAGGTCGCCCGACCCGACGACGTGCCCGTCGAGCTCGAAGCGGTACGACGTGGCGTTCGTGCCCCACCAGAGGTCGGCGGTCGCCGCGAACGAGCCGTCCTTGTCCTGGTTGTCGTGCGACACGACGGGAACCGCGGGTGCGGCGTTCGTGACCTTGACGGTGGTCGACGTCGTCGCGGTCCTGCCCTTCGCGTTGATGAGCTCGCCCGTGTACACGTAGGTGCCGTTGGGCTTGCCGGTGAACGTGACGCCGGTCGTCTGCGACGTCGCCGTCGTCGCGGGCAGCACCTTCGTCGCGACGAGAGTGCCGTTCTCGTAGAGCCGGAAGATGCTCCCCGGCGTGCCCGACCACAGGTTCATCACGACGTCGTAGTTCCCGTCGTGCAGGCCGTACTCCCACCCGCTCGTGTTGGACAGTGTCCCGCGTCCGGGCGCGGTCTTGGCCGAGGCATCCGCCCGCACCACAAGGATCTGCGACGACTGCGTCGTCACGAGTCCCGCATGGTTCGTCGCGGTCGCGGTGACCTCGACGTCGCCGAACAGGCCGAGCTTCGCGAGGTCGACCGCGGCGTCGGGTGCGACTGCCTTGCCGCCGACCGTGACCGCGAGCGTGCGCACGCCGCTCTCGGGGTCGGCGGCCGCGATCGCGAGCTGCAGCGGCTTGTCGGTGACCACGGTCCCCGACGGGAGTCCCGACACGGACGGAGCCGACTCATCCGCCGCGGGCGCCCCGAGGTAGCGGATCGACGCGGCCGGAGCCGCGCCCATGCCCGCGCCGATGAAGTACGACGGGTGGGGCGGCTGGTTGTAGGCCGAGTTCTGGCCGGCGACCGACTGCCGGTACTGCGAATCGTGCATGAGGGTCGGCAGACGCGCCTCGGTGACGTCGGTCGTCGTGTAGATCCGGATGCCGCTGCCGTCCTCCAGGCGCACCGCGAGCTCTTCGCGCCAGTCGCCGAACAGGTCGGCCTGGAGCACGGGATTGCCCTTGGTGGTGTTGTTCGTCAGGGTGCCGTCGAGCCGCTGGAGCAGCACCGACTTCTTGGTCGCCGGATCCCACTTCGAGATCGTCGGCACGCCCGAGGCATTCGCCTCGCTGTAGTCGTGGTCGGTGATCTCACGCGTGAGGTCGCCGTCCCACCACGTCACGAAGTTCGCGGCCGGGATGTCGTTCGACAGCAGCGTGCCGTCGGCGGCGTTGAGCGAGCCGACCTTGGAGTTCCACGCGAAGTCGCCCCCGATGTTCCACGCCTCGGCGCCGGGTGACGTGGGGTCGATGTCATCCGCCGCGCCGCGGCCCGTGTCACGGGTGCCGGGGTTCGACCAGAGCACCTCGCCGGTCTCGGCATCCCGCATCGACGCGATGACGTTGCCGTTGGAGGTCGCATCCTCGTGCACGGCGTAGACCTCGAGCCCAGGGCGGTCGATGACGAAGTCGCCCACGTGCAGCGCGTCGCCGTGCTGCAGCTTCGTGTTGTAGAGCGGCGTGCCGTCGTCGTCGATCGTCATCGAGCCGAAGACGATCTCGTCGAGGCCGTCGCGGTCGACGTCGGCCGTGACGAACTGGTGGTTGCCCTGGCCCTCGTACTGCTTGCCCGCGACGTTCGAGTCGAAGTTCCAGCGCTGTACGAGCTTCCCGTCGACGAGGTCCCACGCGACGATGACGGTGCGCGTGTAGTACCCGCGGCTCGTGACGAGCGAGGGATGCTGCCCGTCGAGGTACGCGACGCCCGCGAGGAAGCGGTCGACGCGGTTGCCGTACGAGTCGCCCCATGCGGCGACGCTTCCGCGACCGGGCACGTAGTCGACCGTGTCGATGGCGGCGCCGGTCTGTCCGTCGAACACCGTGAGGAACTCGGGGCCGCTCAGGATGTAGCCGCTCGAGTTGCGGTAGTCGGCCTTCGCGTCGCCGATCACGGTGCCGACGCCGTCGGTCGTGCCGTCGGCGGTCTTGAAGGCGACCTCGGCCTTGCCGTCGCCGTCGAAGTCGTACACCTCGAGCTGCGTGTAGTGGGCGCCTGCGCGGATGTTGACGCCCAGATCGATGCGCCACAGGCTCGTGCCGTCGAACTCCACGGCCTCGGCGTAGACCTTGCCGGTGTAGCCCGACTGCGAGTTGTCCTTCGAGATCGACGGCTGCCAGAGGAAGACGAGCTCGTACTGTCCGTCGCCGTCGACATCGCCGACGGTCCCGTCGCCGGGCCAGTAGGTGACCGTCTTGCCGTCGGGGAGCGTGTCGTCGGCCGGCTTGTTCAGCGGGATGTCGAGGTGGTTCTGGTCCCACACCGTGAACTGGTCGGTGACGCTGACCTCGCGGTCGCCCACGTGCGCCGTCACGAGATATCTCGAGTCGACGGTGCCGTCGGCGTCGGTGTAGTTCGTCGTGTCGGTGATCGGCTGTTCCGTGATCTTCACGCCGTCGCGGTACACGTCGAACGCGAGCGCACGGTCATCGAGGCCGAGCAGTCGCCAGCCGAGGTAGATGCCGTCGTCGGTCTTGACGGCGACGGGGGAGCGGTCGAGGTACTCGGCCTGCCGCACGAGTGTCGTCGCGACCGCCGTCGCATACGCCTCGGTCGCGTCCGACGATCCGCCCGCGTTCTGCGCGACGACCTTGTACAGGTACGGGCGCGTCGTGAGCACGTCGGTGTCGGTGAAGGTCGGCTCGGTCACCGTCGCAACGAGCTCGAACGGGATGTCCGCCCGCGTCGAGCGCAGCACGCGCCACTGCAGGACGTCGGGCGAGGCATCCCACCCGATCGTGACGGTGTTGCGGTCGATGGCCGAGGTCATGAGGCCGGTCGGCGTCGCAGGCTTCGTGACGGAGGAGTCGACGACGGATGCCGCGACCCGGTCACCCGCGCGTGACACGCGTGCGCCCTTGACGGTCGCGACGGCGTAGTCGTACGACTCGCCGAGCTCGACCTGGGTGTCGGAGAAGGTCGTGCCGTCGGCGCGTCCGATCTCGGCCAGTTCGCCGCCGGGCGCCGAACGGTAGACGGCGTAGCCGGTCGCACCCGCCACGGGCCGCCAGCTGAGGCCGACGGTCTCATGCTGGGCGTCGACGGATGCTGCGACTCCGGCCGGCGCCGCAAGCGGCGTCTGCACGCGGATGCCGTTGATGCGGCCGTCGCCGCCCGTCACGCGGACGGTGAGCTGCCCGTCGGCGACGGCGATCGCCGGGAAGAACTGCTCGTGCACCTGTCCCGTCGTCGTGCGGGGACCTGCGAACGCCGTGCCCTCGACGTCGAAGTTCGTCGCGTTGCCGGCGATGAGGTCGCCTGCCCACGTCGTGACCTCGTAGGTGCCGTTCGGCACGTCGACCGCGAACACCTGCGTGGTGCCGATCGTGAAGTCGCGCGCCATGAGGTCGTCGCCGCCGCGGTCGCGGAAGCCGTTGCTCGCCGGCGCCGTGGTGAAGCCGTAGCCCTGCGCCGCACTGTACGCGGTGCCCGGGTTGACGCCGATCCAGCCGGTCGCCACGGGGCTCGATGGCCCGCCGAAGTCGAACGAATAGTCGACCTCGCCCGCGGCGTTCGCGGGTGTCGCGGCGGCGAGGGCGCCCGATGCGACGAGCGCCGACGCGACGATCGCGGTGAGGATCGACCTCCATCGTTGGGGACGACGAGTATGACTCACGGAATCTCCCTTGATCTGTGCTGTCACCCCGCTCCGGCTTGAGCCTGATGCGGGAAAGCGTTTCCCGATAAGACGCTTTCCCATCCTCGTCTCAGTGAGTGAGCCAGGTCAAGCCCTCGGCTAAGACGTTTCAACCGCACCCCCCGTGCCTGCCGCGGGAGCCAGGCCATGCAGTCGAGACAGGGGATCTCGCCGAAACCTGGGGACGCGACCCCCGGTCTCGGCGAGATCCCCTGTCTCGACGAAGGCAGAGCCGCGGCCGCAACCGCCGCGCGTGACGAGGAGGGCGCAGAGACGACGGATGCCGCGACCCGCACTGGGGCCGCGGCATCCTGAACCGAGGACTACGCGGTCGTCTCGGCGCGCTTGGGCAGCACCCATCCCGCGCGCGGGAAGTGGCAGGTGTACCCGTTCGGGTACGTGATCAGGTAGTCCTGATGCTCGGGCTCGGCCTCCCAGAACGGGCCCTCGGGCTCGATCGTCGTGACGGCCTTGCCGGGCCAGAGGCCCGAGGCGTCCACGTCGGCGATCGTGTCGCGGGCGACCTGGGCCTGCTCGGGGGAGAGCGGGAAGATCGCCGAGCGGTAGCTCGTGCCGATGTCGTTGCCCTGGCGGTTCCGGGTCGACGGGTCGTGGATCTGGAAGAAGAACGCGAGGATGTCGCGGTACGACGTCTTCGACGGGTCGAAGACGATCTCCACGGCCTCGGCGTGGCCGGGGTGCTTGCGGTACGTCGCGTGCGCGTTCTCGCCGCCCGTGTAGCCGACGCGGGTGTCGAGCACGCCGGGCTGGCGGCGGATGAGGTCCTCCATGCCCCAGAAGCATCCGCCCGCGAGGACGGCCGTCTCGGTGCCGGGGGTGCGGGTGATCTCGCCGGTGTCGAAAGGTCCGCTGGTCATGATGCGTTCTCCTGGTCGGTGGTGAAGAGGTTTCGGTACGCGCCGTAGCCCTCGGTCTCGAGGTCGGCGACGGGGATGAACCGCAGCGAGGCCGAGTTCATGCAGTATCTCAGGCCCCCGGCATCCCGTGGGCCGTCGCGGAACACATGGCCCAAGTGGCTGTCGGCGCCCGTCGAGCGCACCTCGGTGCGCGGGACGATGAGCTTCCAGTCGGTCTTCGTCCGCACGGCGTCGGATTCGATCGGCCGCGTGAAGCTCGGCCAGCCCGTCCCGCTGTCGTACTTGTCGATCGACGAGAAGAGGGGCTGCCCCGAGACGACGTCGACGTAGATGCCGGCGTCGTGGTTGTTCCAGTACTCGTTGCGGAACGCCGGCTCGGTGCCGTCGTCCTGGGTCACGCGGTACTGGGCGGCGGTGAGGCGGCTGAGCGCCTCGGGGGTCTTGCGGTAGTCGTGGTCGGTCACGGTTCCTCCTTGGGAAGACGCGGCTGGCTGCGGCGTCACAGAGGAAGAACGGATGCCTCGGCTGTTTTGGTCCCGCGAGGCTGGGAGCGCGCTGTGAATTCCTCCCCCGACCAGCCCGAAGCCCGCGAGACATAGCTCGGCCATAGCTGTTCGCTCGCCCGTTCCGAGCGTGGGTTGCTGACATCGGTTCCACGAGAAAGAGGAACCCATGTCCGAGAGCACCGCCCCGCAGCACAGCACCGCCGTCCCCGCTCACAGCCGTCGGCGATGGCTCTTCGCCACGACCGCCACGACCCTCGTCTGCGCGGGAGCGCTGAGCTTCGGCATCCCGATCGCCGCGAACGCCACCCCCGCGACGGCTACCGCCGCCTACATCCCGTCCTACCCCGGATCGCAGTCCGGCTACGGCTCGGATCCCTACAGTTCGTACGGCTCGCGGAGCCGGTCCACGGTCGCCGACGCGACCTCGGCGACGGCCGACGAATCCACGGGCGTCGTGCTCATCGACACCGTGCTGGGATATCAGGATGCCGCGGCCGCCGGCACCGGCATGGTGCTCACCAGTGACGGGCTCGTGCTCACGAACAACCACGTCGTCTCGGGTTCGACGAAGATCCAGGTGACGGTCGCCTCGACCGGCGAGACCTACACGGCCAAGGTCGTCGGCACCGACGCGCAGGACGACGTCGCACTGCTGCAGCTCGAGGGCGCATCGGGGCTTGCGACCGTCACGATCGATCAGGATGCCGAGACAGTCGGCCAGGCCGTCACGGCGATCGGCAACGCGAACGGCGGCGGAGAGCTGCTCGCCGCGGACGGGCAGATCACAGGCCTCGAGACGACGGTCACGACGTCGTCGGAGGGAAGCGTCGCGGGCGAGACGCTGGACGGCATGATCCAGATCGCCGCCGACGTCGTCTCGGGCGACTCGGGCGGTGCCCTCCTCGACGCGCAGGGAGAGGTCGTCGGGATGACCACGGCGGCCTCGACCGGCTCGGCGACGACGTCGGCGTGGGCGATCCCGATCGAGGACGCCCTGAAGATCGCCCAGCAGATCGTGAACGGCGACGAGTCCGACGGCGTGACCGTCGGCTACCCCGCGTTCCTCGGTGTCGGACTCGCCCAGCAGAGCACCGCGCGCGGCCGCTACGGCGTCTACGGCGGCACTTCCACCGCGAGCGGGGCGCTCATCGCGGGCGTCTACACCGGCACCCCGGCCGAGGAGGCGGGCCTGACGGCCGGTGACACCATCACGGCGGTCGACGGCAAGGCGGTGACGGATGCCTCGTCCCTCAGCACGCTGCTCTCGGGCCACGAGCCGGGCGACACCGTGACGATCACCTGGGTCGACGCCTCCGGCCACACCCGGTCGGCCGACGTCACGCTCGCGGAGGGCCCGGCCGCCTGATCCGGTCCTTCCCGAGGCTGTCGCGCAGACGCAATGCCTGCGCGGCGGCCTCGCGCGCTGACCGACGGCAGTCTCGTCGGTTAAGACAGGTCGCTCGCGACCTCCAGGATGTGGGGGAGCGCTGCCTCGATCATGTCCATCGTCGCCGTGAGCGAGATGCGGAAGTGGTGGGGCTGGCCGAACAGCGTCCCGGGCATGAGGTACACGCTGCGTGCCGCGAGGGCGTCGCAGAACGCCTTCGCGTCGCCGCCGGGAGCCCGGCCCCACAGGTAGAAGGTGCCCTCGGGTTTGGTGACCTCGAAGCCGGCGCCGATGAGCGCGTCGTACATGCGATCGCGCTTGCGGGTCAGTTCGGCCAGGTCGAGCGACACCGTCTCGAGCGCCGGCACCGCGTACTGCATGATCGCGTCGGGGAATCCCCACCCGATCGCGAGCCCGAGCGGCATGAAGGCCTCCTGAAGCTCGGCGCGCTCGGCGGGCGGGAGAAGGGGTGAGAGCGCGAGGTAGCCGAGACGCTGGCCGGGCGCGAGCATGACCTTCGCGTAGCTGTAGTCGATCATCGTGTTGGCGTAGGACGCGGCGGGCGTCGCGAACGCGATGCCGTCGAAGCGGATGCGCCGGTACGGCTCATCGGACAGGATCCAGATGCGCCGGCCGTTCGCCTGCGATGCGTCCTCGAGCACCTCGGCGAGCGCGTCCCATGCGCCTTTCGGATAGACACGACCCGTCGGATTGGCGGGGGAGTTCACGACGACGATGCGCGTGCGCGGCGTGATCGCGCGGGAGATCGCCTCGACGTCGAGCTCGAAGTTGCCTTCGGCGAGCGGCACCCCCACCGGCACGAGGTTGGCCGCGTACAGCATCGGCTCGTAGCAGAACCATCCGGGAACCGGGATGACGACCTCGTCGCCGACATCGGCCAGAAGGGCGAAGGCGAGCGACATCGCGCCGAACGCGCCCTGCGTCATCGCGATGTCGTCGGGTTCGAACGGGAGGCCGAGCTCTGCGCGCAGGCCTGCTGCGACGGCATCCTGAGCCTCGCGCTCGCTCGTCTTGTACGCGAACCATTCGACCGACTTCGGATCGATCTGCGCCTTGATCGCGGCCGACAGGCCCGGCAGTGGGAACTCGTGCGGATTCCCGAACGTGAAGTCGAGCGCCGCCGGATCGTCGGCCACCGCCTGCACGCGAGCATAGAAGTTCGTCACGATGTCGACCGACGCCTTCGCCTCGGTCGCACGCACCGACATCACCATGGCAGTCACCCTCGTCCCCAAAACGATGGCACGCGATGTCGTCAGCATCCCAGGGGCGGCTCGAGCCGTCAATGGCCCGGCTCGACCCACCACCCCACGCGTCGCCGGCCGGGTCGTCAGGCGCGGTCGGGATCGTCCTCCTCGCCCGTCATCGCCGACGAGCGCTCGGCGTCGGTGAAGCCCTTCGCCCGACCCGCGCGCAGGTCGCTCATGAAGCGGCCCAGCGAAGCCGACGTCGACCGGACCGCGGCGGGCGCCGCCGAATACGACATCGCGGACGAAGGTGCGATGCCGATGCGGCCGGCCGACAGCGCGGCATCCTGATTCGCGCCCAGGAAGACGAAGTGCCAGCCGTAGACCTCCTGCTGGTGCGCGACCGAGCCGCGAACCGTCTCGGCCGTCCATTCGACGCTCGCGTTCTCCTCGCCGTCGGTCACCACGACGACGGTGACGACACCCGGTCTGGCGTGCTCCGGCAATTCGGCGAGTCTCTGCCCGAACTGGGCGATCGCGCCGCCGAGCGCGTCGTACAGCGCCGTCGATCCGCGCGGGACGAGCTCGATCACGACGTCTTTCGGATCGGCGAACGCGTGCTGCCACTCGACGACGTTGTCGAAGATGACGACATCGACGGTGAGCATGCCGGGCTGAGCCGCCTGGTCGCGCAGCAGCTCCTGCATGCCGCCCACCATGTCGTCGCGAATGGTCGCCATCGACCCGCTGCGATCGATCACCAAGAGCAGCGCGGTGTAGTTCGGGTCTGTCATTGTCGGTACCCCTCTCCCCGTCCCAGTGTCGCTCTGGCCTGCGACATGCGACAGGGGGGCTGGTGGACCGAAAAGCAGAAGGGGGTGGATGCTGCAGCATCCACCCCCTGAAAGCGCTCAGTCGCGAAGGGTCAGTACCAACCGGTCGACTGCGAGTGTCCCCACGCGTTGCAGGGCGTGCCGTAGCGGCCCGACACGTAGCCGAGACCCCACAGCACCTGCGTGGCGGCATTGCTCTGCCAGTCGGCGCCGGCCGAGCCCATCTTGCTGCCGGGGAGGGCCTGCGGGATGCCGTAGGCACCGCTGCCGCGGTTGTAGGCCTGGTAGTTCCAGCCCGACTCCTTGTTCCACAGCGACACGAGGCAGCCGAACTGGTCGTCGCCCCAGCCGTAGTTGCCGAACTGCGAGTGCGCGAACGCCTGCGCGCCGGCCGGGCTGTTGTCGCCGTTGCCGTTGCCCGAGGGGATCGGCACCGACGGGGCCGATCCAGAGCCGCCCGACGACTTCTTGGTCGTGGTCGCCTTCGCGGCGGCAGCCTCGGCGGCGGCCTTCGCGGCGGCAGCCTCGGCGGCGGCCTTGGCCTCGGCCTCCTGCTGGGCCTTCAGCGCCTTCGCGGCGTCGAGGCGGCCGCGCAGGCTCGCGGTCTCGTCGTTCGCCGACGTGACGAGGGTCGTCACGTCGTCGGTGACATCGGGCAGCAGCGGCTCGGGGAGGTGGCCGATGCCGAGCTCGAGCCGGTCGGATGCGGCCTGGAGGTCGGTCGTGTCGACCGACGTGTCGGCGACGCCCACGTCGAGGCCCGACGAGGCGATGTCGGCGGTGACGCTCTGCGCGGCCGTGACGGCGGCGGCAGCGGCGTCGACGGCGGCGTGCGCGTCGGTCGTGGCCGAGCTCTCGGCGGGCGCGGCGACGGCGTCCGAGTGAATCGGCGTGCTGTACGACGCGAGGGCGAAGCTCGGGGTGGATCCGGATGCATCAGCGGCCGAAACGGGCACGGCCTGGGCGATGCCGACGACCGTCAGAACTCCGACGGCGGCCGCCGCGGCGACCAGTGCGGGGCGGCGACGGGCGCGGCGCTCGATGAGTCGGCGGGTTCTGCGGGCAGGCGAGGCGGGAGAGTTCGAAGGCATGAATTCGGGTTTCGTGTCAGTAAGTCGGCGTCGGCGAGGTCGACGCGTACGGCCGCTGCTGCGACACAAAACCCAGATCCTGAAGGTGTTTTCTGAGCGTTATCTGAACGTTACCTGGACATGGGCCACTCAGGCGACGTTCAGGAGGCCTTCCCCGGCCCGGAATTCCGCGCGAATTCGAGGGTTGGTGAGAAGGCTGTGAGAATGCGGTTTCCGCGTCAGCGCGACGCCGGAGTGCGGTTCTCGGCGCTCGTCATCCAGGCGAGCTGCTCGAGCGATTCGAGGATCTGATGGAGGATGTCGGCGGAGGTCGGGTCCTCTTCGTCGACGGCGTCGTGCACGTCCCGGCAGGTGCCCGTCGTCGCCTCGAGCCGCTCCGTCATGAGGTCGATCACCTCTGCCGTGTCGATCTCGCCCTGCGGGAATTCGGGAAGGCTCGTCGTCTCGGCGACGGTGTCGCTGCGGCCGTCCGGGAGGGCGTGCAGCGCCCGCATCCGCTCTGCGACGATGTCGCTGAACTCGCGAGCAGCCTTGACGATCGTGTCGAGCTGGCGGTGCGTGTCGCGGAAGTTCTTGCCCACGACGTTCCAGTGCGCCTGCTTCCCCTGGATCGACAGTTCGACGAGGTCGACGAGCACGCGCTGCAGGCTTTCGCTGAGCTCCTCCGAGGCGCGGAACCCGTTCTCCGCGTTCTGCTCGTCGGTCAGCATCGCACCGCCCTTCGCGGGACGCCGCCGGTTCTTCGGGGGAGTCTTCGTGGTGGGGGCCTTCGTCGCGGTCGCAGCCATCGTCATGTCCTTCCGTGTGCGGTCCCTCGACGCTAGGGCGGCTCGCGCCGAGTCGCCCTGGGATTGCGGACGGCATGGGTGGGTGCTACGCGCGCGAAGGACAAGAGTGGATGCCGCTTCCCGGTCTTCCCGCGCGTGGGGCGGCGTAACCTGAACGGGTGCTCGCCCCATCGACCCCGCAGTCCGCGCGGGCGCAGCTCGCGGCGCTCGCCGAGAACGGGGCGAAGTTCACGTCGTTCGTGCAGCTGCCCGAAGGCGCGGATGCCCGCGACGCGGCGGTGCTGATCCTCTTCGGCGTGCTGGATTCGCTGCCCAGCGACCATGACGCGCAGGCCAGGGCGGTATCGCGCGACCTCGACCTGCTGCTCCTCGCCCGCGCCACGACGCTCCGCGCTCACCCCGGCCAGGTCGCGTTCCCGGGCGGTCGCGTCGACCCCGGCGACGATGGTCCGATCGCTGCGGCACTGCGCGAGGCGCAGGAGGAGACGGGACTCGACCCGGCAGGCGTCGAGGTGCTCGGCACGCTCGTGAACGTGCCCCTGGCCTTCTCACAGCATCTCGTCACCCCCGTGCTCGGCTGGTGGCGGCATCCCTCACCTGTCCGGGTGGTCGACGAGGCCGAGTCGGCCGACGTGTTCCGCGCCCCGGTCGCCGACCTGCTCGATCCCGGCAACCGCGGCGTGACCGTGATCCGACGCGACGGTCAGGAGTGGCGTGGACCGGGGTTCCTCGTGCGCGACGGGGAGCGCGAGCACCTCGTCTGGGGCTTCACCGGCATGCTGCTCGACGGCCTGTTCGACCGCCTCGGCTGGACCGAGCCCTGGGACCACTCCCGCGAGATCCCGCTCGAGACGCCCGACACCGGGCGCTGAGCTCGCCGCGGATCCGCCCGCGCACAACTGAGGGGATTTCGACCGACATGCCGACGCGGGCCGGCGCGTCGTGCCGAATCCCCGCAGTCGTGTCCGCTGAAGGCCCCTGGTCCCCGAGCCTGTCGAGGGGTCGAGCCCGAACGGCTCGCTCACCGACTGGAGGCCAGGGCCCTCATCCGCTCGAGGAGCGGCTCGGCGACCTCGTCGAGGAACCGGTCCTGCTGCTCGTCGCCGATCTGAACGAGGGCCACGTCGGTGAAGCCGGCGTCCACGTAGGGTCGGACGGACGCGGCGAGCTTGTCGAGATCCGGGCCGCATGCGATCTTTCCCGACACGTCTTCGGGCCGCACGAACTGGCTCGCCGCGGCAAAAGACCCGGGGTGCGGCAGTTCGCTGTTGACAGCCCAGCCGCCCGCGAACCAGCGGAACTGATCGTGCGCGCGCCGGATCGCGACATCCTCATCCGGATCCCAGCAGATCGGCACCTGCCCGATCTTGCGCGACTTGCCCTCGTGGACTTCCGACCACTTGTGCACCAGCTCCGCTTGGGGTTCGACGGCGATCATGTGGTCCGCGAGGGGAGCGAACGAAGCGATCGACTCCTCGCCCGACACCGCGACGCCGATCCCGACGGGCGAATCGGGCACGTCCCACACGCGCGCCGAGTCGACCCGGAAGTACTCGCCGTCGTAGGTGACGAGCTGGCCGGTGTGGAGTTCGCGGATGATCTCGATCGCCTCGACGAGCTTCGCCTGGCGCACGCCGACGTTCGGCCACCCCTCGCCGACGATGTGCTCGTTGAGGTTCTCGCCCGATCCCAGTCCCAGGGTGAACCGGCCCTGGCTGAGGATCTGCAGTGTCGCGGCCTTCTGCGCGACGACAGCGGGGTGGTACCGCGCCGTCGGGCACGTCACGTAGGTCATGAGCTCCACCCGCGACGTCGCGTGCGCCACGGCGCCGAGGAGCGCCCACGCGTAGGGCGAGTGGCCCTGGCTCACGAGCCACGGCGTGTAGTGGTCGCTCGACACCTCGAAGTCGAATCCGGCCCGCTCCGCGGCCTCCGCGTACCCGATCAGCTCTCGCGGGCCGCTCTGCTCGCACATCAGGGTGTAGCCGAACGAAGTCATGGGGTCTTCCGATCGCTCTCGCGCCGGCGAAATGCGGACGCGGTGCATGGACGATACGGGCGCCCGGGTCCGACGGCGATGGGGATTGGCATCCGGAGCGTGACCTGCTATCGCCGCCTCGATCGCCCCTCCCCGACGGCGTGCACAACCGCGGGGATTTCGGCAGACGCGCCGGGGCACGGCGGTGCGTCATGCGAAATCCCCGCAGCCGTGTTCACGGCCCCGCGCCCCGGGCCCCTGAGCGTCGAGGAGTCGACGGCGACGTCGGGAGGAACGCCGGCGTGCCGCAGCTCGGCTCGCTGGTGCCGATGAGGCGCCGCGAGGCCGTGGCGACGGCGCGTCGACACAGCCAGCCGAGATGCGGCACACCCGGGGGTCAGCGGAGCCCCGCGAAGAAGGCCCGGATGTCGTCGGCGAGCACGTCGGGCACCTCGAGCGCCGCGAAGTGGCCGCCCTCGGGGAAGCGGCTCCAGTGCACGATGTCATCGTTGTCGCGCTCGGCGAAGACGCGGATGGTCTGGAAGTCGTCGGCGAAGACGGCGACACCGGTCGGGGCGTGGTTGACCGCCGGCTCGCCGTCGGCGGCCGCGTTCTCCCAGTACGCGCGACTCATGCCCGCGGCGGCGTTCGTGAACCACGCGATGCTCACCTCGGTCAGCACGGAGTCGAGGGGAACGCGCGAGGTCCCGTTGCCGAACGATTCGAACAGTTCGCTGTAGGCGAGCAGGCCGACCGGCGAGTCGCTCAGCGCCGCGGCGATCGTCTGGGGGCGCGACGCGTTCATCGTGTTGTAGCCGCCGACCTTCTGGAACCACTGCATGTGCTCGAGCCCCGCGTAGTCGGCAGGCGTGAGCCGCTCGAACTCGGTGGGGTCGCCCGACGGGAACGAGAACAGCTGCAGCACGTGCAGGCCGAGGAACCCGTCGGGCTGCAGCAGGCCGAGCTCGCGCGCGACCATCGCGCCGTTGTCCGAGCCGTGCACGCCATAGCGCTCGTATCCGAGGCGGCGCATGAGCGCGTCGTATGCGCGCGCGACGCGGGCGACGGTCCAGCCCGACTCGACGACGGGGTTCGAGAAGCCGAAGCCGGGCGCGTCGGGGATCACGAGGTCGAAGGCGTCCTCGGCGCGACCGCCGTAGGCGACGGGGTCGACGAGCCGGTCGATCACGTCGAGATAGTCGACCGACGAGCCGGGATACGTGTGCGCCAGGAGAAGCGGAGTGGCATCGGGATGCTGCGACACGACGTGGATGAAGTGGATGGTCTGTCCGTCGACCTCGGTCAGGAAATGGGGCACGGCGTTGATTCGCGCTTCCACAGCACGCCAGTCGAACTCGCGCCACCTGTCGACGGCCGAACGCAGGTAGTGGTTGGGGGTGCCGGTCGTCCAGTCGTCGCCGGGCGCCGGCTGGGGGAGGCGTGTGCGGGCGAGGCGGTCGGCGAGGTCGTCGAGGTCGGCCTGCGGCACCTCGACGGTGAAGGGGCGGATGGCGGTGGTGGTGTTCATGTGACCGAAGGTACGGTCGATAGCGGAAAGGATCGTTCCTGATGAGCGGAATCCGATGACGGACACCGCGGGGCGGCTGCTGGCCCTCCTCGGCCTCCTCCAATCGCGTCCGACCTGGTCGGGCCCCGAGCTCGCCGAGCGCCTCGGCGTCACGACCCGCACGATCCGCAACGACATCGAGAGGCTGCGCGACCTCGACTATCCCGTCGACTCCGTGCGCGGCTCGATCGGCGGCTATCGGCTCGGCGCGGGTGGGCGCCTGCCGCCGCTGCTGCTCGACGACGAGGAAGCCGTCGCGGTGGCGATCGGCCTCCGCTCCGCGGCATCCGTCTCCGGCGTCTCGGAAGCCGCGGGGCGCGCGCTCGGCAAACTCGAGCAGGTGCTGCCGAGCCGGTTGCGCCCCACCGTCGAGGCGCTCGCCACGGTCATCGACCACGCGCCCGAGAACACCGGCACCGATGCGCCCGATCCCGAGGTCGATCCCGTCGTGCTCCAGGCCGTCGCGACGGCGATCCGCGCCGTCGAATGGCTGCGGTTCGACTACGACGAGGTGCCGCGGCTCGTCGAGCCGTATCGCCTGCTGGCCTGGCATCGGCGGTGGTACCTCGTCGCGCGCGACCCGGACTCGGGGGAGTGGGACGTGTTCCGGGTCGACCGCCTGCATCCGCGCATGCGCACGCATCGCGCCTTCTCACCGCGGCTCGTGCCGGGCGGCGACTACACCGCCTTCACGATGCGCACGGCGGCGGCGAGCGGCTGGAACGTGCACGCCCGTCTCCGCATCGCCGCGGCCGCGGACGCGGTGCTCGAGCGCATCAACCCGGCGGTCGGCGTCGTCGAGGCGATCGGCGAGCACGAGTCGGTGCTCGTCACGGGAGCCGACTCGCTCGAGACCATCGCGGTCTACATCGGGATGCTCGGCATCGACTTCACGGTGGAGTCGCCGGCCGAGCTGCGCGACAACCTCGCACACCTCGCAGCGCGGTACGCGCGCGCCGCGGCCGGGTGACATCGAAGCGGCGCATACGTACGCTGGCCAGGTGCACAGGATCTTCACGACGAGCTTCGCCTCGGTCTACCCGCACTATGTGACGAAGGTGGAGAAGAAGGGCCGCACGACCGCCGAGCTCGACGAGGTCATCGAGTGGCTGACGGGCTTCGACGACGCCGAACTCCAGCAGCATCTCGACGAGCACACGACCTTCGAGGACTTCTTCGCCGACGCCGACCTGAACCCCAACGCGACGCTCATCACGGGCGTCGTCTGCGGCATGCGCGTCGAGCAGATCGAAGACCCGCTCATGCAGAAGATCCGCTACCTCGACAAGCTCGTCGACGAGCTCGCGAAGGGCCGCCCGATGCAGAAGATCCTTCGAGCGTGACGGCGGCGTGATGGCCGAGCGACCCGCCGCCCAGCGCGCCTTTGAACCCGTCGCGCGCGCGCTGGCGGGGCGCCGCTGGTTCCCGTTGTGGGCCGTCATCCACCACCACGGCCGCCGCAGCGGCACGGAGTACGCGACGCCGATCGCGGTCATCCCGACTGCGGACAAGAGCATCGTGCTCATCGGCCTGCCGTGGGGGACGAACACGAATTGGGCGCGCAACGTCGTCGCTGCGCGAGGCGCCGACCTCACGTGGAAGGGACGCACCATCCGGACAACCGACCCTCGGATCGTCGATTCGCCGGAGGCGACGGAACTGGCCCGGCCCTTCGTGCGCTTCGTCGTCAGACGGATGCCGGGCGCCATCGTGCTCCGGATAGCGTGAATCTCGGCGCGAGGGACCGTGTGAATTCTTTGTAAACGCACTCCCGCGCACCGTGGGAGCGCTCCTAATGTGTGGACTGCGTCCGGCACAGCACTCGGGACGCGCACCCCATCGGTTGCCGCGACGACGCGGCGCGAAAGATCGGAAGTCGAATGCCGGACACCAAACCCACCATCGTCCTCGTCCACGGAGCGTGGGCCGACGCGGCGAGCTGGAACGCCGTCATCCCGCAGCTCCAGGCAGAGGGATTCACGGTGCTCGCCCCGCCGAACGAACTGCGCGGACTGGAAGGGGATGCCGCGTACATCGCATCGTTCCTCGCGCAGCGCACGTCGGGTCCCGTCGTGCTCGTCGGCCACTCCTACGGCGGCGCCGTCATCACCAACGCGGGCGCGAAGGGCGGCGACGTGCGTGCGCTCGTCTACGTCGACGCGTTCCTCCCCGACGAGGGCGAGACGATCGTCGGCATCCTCGCCGGGTCCGGCTCAGCGCTCGATGTCGCCGACCCGACGACCGTGCTCGACTTCGCCGCGTATCCCGGAGCGCCGGAGGGGGTCTTCGACGCCTTCCTCAAGCCCGAGACCGTGCACACCGCCTTCGCCCAGGATCTCCCCGAAGCCGACCGGTGGCTCATCGCGGCGACGCAGCGCCCGGCATCCCTCATCGCCAACGTCACGCCGTCCGGGGAGCCGGCCTGGAAGACGATCCCGAGCTGGGCAGTGCTGGGAACGCTCGACCTGACGATCCCGATCGACACGCAGCGCCGCATGGCCGAGCGCGCCGGCTCGACGATCACCGAGGTCGAGGGCTCGCACGTCTCGATGGTCTCGCAGCCGCAGGCGACCCTCGACGCGATCCACGCGGCGGTCGCCGCAGTGACGTCGGAGGTCGCCCCGGTCAACTGACCGACCACCCCGCTCCCCGGCATCCCGAATCGGATGCCGGGGAGCGGCGCGGACGCGGGGTGAAGACCCCGGCTACGCGGGAGTGCGGACCGCCGAGAAGACCGTGCGCCGCCGAAGCGCGAAGCCGAGCCGCTCGTAAGCGGCGATCGCGCCCGTGTTGGTTGCGGCGGCGTGCAGCAGGGCGCGGTCGCCACGCTGCTGGATGTGGAAGGCCACATCGAGCACGAGCCGCGACGCGAGTCCCTGCCGGCGGTGGTCTTCGTCGGTCGCGACGGCGCTGATCTCGGTCCAGCCCTGCGGGTGCAGGCGCTCGCCGGCCATCGCGACAAGTCGGCCGCCGCGGCGGATGCCGATATACCGGCCGAGTTCGTACGTCCGGGGCCGGAACGGACCGGGCTGATTGCGTTCGACGATCGCGAGCATCTCGGCGGCGTCATCCGCGCCCAGCTCGACGGCCTCGTCGTAGGGCCGAGTCTCGAGGGCATCGGTCTCGACGAGCTGCACGCCCTCGCCCTGGCCGATGACCTCCCAGCCGCGGGGGAGCGCGCCGTCGAAGGCCGACAGGCCGATCTCGGCGTCCGGACCGACGAGATCGATGAGAGCGTCCCAGACGTCCGGGTCGTCCCACGAGCGCACCGCGACGAACGGGGCGACGTCTTCCGGATAGCGGCGCACGAGCTCGCCGCCGATCGCGAAGCGCGCGTGCGGGCCCGTCAGCGCGTGCCACGCGGCGTTGTCGAGCACGGTGGCGTCCGCGTGGGGGCTGTCGAGGGTGAGGGATGCTGCGGTCTCGGGCACGTCTTCCATCTTCGACCCGCGACCACCACTCGAGGTCGCAGCCGCGTCACCCCGCGCAACACGCCTCGGCCCCCGCGGGGGCCCCTTTGTCGCCGGGCTTGTCGTGGGCGGCCGACGGCTGACGGCGCCTCCCTGGGAAACCGCTCCACATCTTTAGAAACGGTATAGGGCCGCGATAGAATCCCTATATCGGTTGACCTGCGGGGTCGGAACAGACGCTGCGACCGATCGAGGACGCCCGCCGCTTGGGGGGACTTCCGCTGCCGACTCGCAGCGCTCGGCGGGCGTCCACAAACAATGGCCGTGCGCAGGTCGGGGGTCGCCTGCGCGCCGCGGGAAGAAGCATGGGAAACCTCTATTACGGCGTCGTCGCCACCCCGGTGTGGATGCCGGATCGCCTGCTCGCGCATCTCAAGGTGGTGATCTCCGCCAAGCTGCGGCGCAACGAGAGCTTCACGATCACCTGGCCTCATCCCGCCGCCGAGATGTGGGGGAGCACGACCATCCGCGTGCAGCCCGCCATCCCGATGCGCTTCGTCTTCGACGAGCCCGAAGGAGAGCCGCTGGACGCCACGTGGCTGCAGAAGCTCGCCGACGCGTCCACCCGCAGGGGTATCGTGCTCCACGCGAGCGACATGACCGAGTCCGAGTCGGAGCCGACGCCTGACGCGGTCTGACGTGCCGTCCTACCCTGGGGTGTAGACGCGGATCCTCACGGTGAGGGGGTGCGATGGCCGGATCCGGACACGACTCCGTCACGGGACTCGACGACCGCGCGCTCGGCCGCATCGACCTGATCCTCTTCGACGCGGACTACCGCGACAGCCGGGCCGCAATCGAGGACGCCTGGCGGGTCGCCGTGCTCGCCTCCGACGCCCGCGTGCTCGCCGACCACGAGCGCACGCGTGCCGCGGCCGTGCGGGCCGCGAACGAGCGTCGCGACCCCATCGCCGCGAGAGTGCGCACGTCGACCTCGCTGCACCGCTGGCTGCTCGGTCTCGCGTTCCTCCTCGGCGCAGTCGCCGTGGCGCTCGCGCTCACGACGCGAGTTTCGCTGGAGAGCGGGATGCTGTCCTCGGGCCTGTGCGCGGCGGTCTCGGTGGCGCTGTTCTGGTGGCTCGAACCGCGCCGCGCGAACGGATCGCTGTGGGGCTCGCGCGCTCCGGCCGTGATCCACCTCATATTCGGGATGCTGTGGCTCCTGGCCGCGGCGTACGTCGTGGTCTTCCGTTGGGGCGCGGCCGACCCGTCCCTCGCGGCGTCGTCCGGCCTCACGCTGCTCGCGTGCGCGGGCGTCGCGGCGCTCATCCTCTGGTTCCACGCCTTCCGCGCCGATCGCTCGGGGCGCCAGACGGGCATCGCCCGGCTCACTGGCGACCTCGTCGATCAGCAGGATGCGGCCGAGGTCTACGACGCGCTCGACCGGTGGTGGTCCACCGCCGGCCATGAGGCGCTGCAGCGGAACGAGGCCCGCGTGCGCCGCGTGCGCACCGAGGTTCTCGCCCGCCTGCGGCTCGCGACGCTCATCTCCGAGGGGGAGGAGCAGGCGGCATCCCGGATGCCGGAGCCCGCGCAATGGAGCGAACGCCGGCGCTGAAGCATCCACTCTCTGGATGGCGGGGGAGCTGCTCGCTAGTGTTTGCGCCATGGGGGAGGACGTCCCGGCACTGGAGTTCACGCGCGCCGATCGCACGCGGCATCGCGAGAAGGTCCGGCGCAATCTCGATGTGTTCGCGCGCATGCTGCGTGAAGCGCACTTCGACACCGACGACCCGCTGACGGGGCTCGAAGTCGAGTTGAACCTCGTCGACGAGAAGGGCGACCCCGCGCTGCGCAATGCGCAGGCGCTCGAGGCGATCGCGGATGCCGCGTTCCAGACCGAGCTCGGCCAGTTCAACATCGAGATCAACGTGCCACCCGCCCGGCCGCGGCAAGGGGGGCTCACGACCTTCGAGGAGGGGCTGCGGCGCAGCCTCAACAATGCCGAGCTGCGGTCGTCGACTGTCGGCGCGCACCTCGTGATGATCGGCATCCTGCCAACCCTCGCCGAGGGGCATCTGCGCCCCGACAGCATCAGCGCGAATCCGCGCTACCGGCTGCTCAGCGAGCAGATCCTGAACGCGCGCGGCGAGGACATCGCGATCTCGATCGACGGGCCCGAGCGACTGCGGACCACCGCCGACTCGATCCTTCCCGAGGCCGCGTGCACGAGCACGCAGCTGCACGTGCAGACGTCGCCGGACTCGTTCGCGGCGTACTGGAACGCCTCCCAGGCGATCGCGGGCGTGCAGCTGGCGGTCTCGTCGAACTCGCCGTATCTGCTGGGCAAGGAGCTGTGGCGCGAGACGCGCATCCCGCTGTTCGAACAGGCGACCGATACGCGCAGCGAGGAGCTCAAAGTGCAGGGGGTGCGGCCGCGGGTGTGGTTCGGCGAGCGCTGGATCACGTCGGTGTTCGACCTGTTCGAGGAGAACGTCCGCTACTTCCCGGCGCTGCTGCCGATCGTGCACGACGACGACCCGATGGAAGTGCTCGAGTCAGGCGGCATCCCGTCCCTCGCGGAGCTGCGCCTGCACAACGGCACGATCTACCGCTGGAACCGGCCGATCTACGACGTCGCCGGCGGCGTGCCGCACCTGCGGGTCGAGAACCGGCTGCTTGCCGCGGGCCCCACCGTCGTCGACATCATGGCCAATGCGGCGTTCTACTTCGGGCTCGTGCGGGCGATCGCCGAGAACGACCGGCCTCTCTGGTCGCAGCTGTCGTTCACGGCCGCCGAGGAGAACTTCCACACCGCCGCCCGCGACGGCATCGACGCCCAGCTCTATTGGCCTGGCGTCGGTCAAGTGCCCGCGACCGAGCTCGTGCTGCGGCGCCTGCTGCCGATGGCGCACGTGGGGCTCGAGAAGTGGGGGGTCGACGCGTCGGTTCGTGATCGCCTGCTCGGCATCATCGAGGGGCGCTGCCTGTCGGGCGTGACGGGCGCCGGCTGGTTCGTGGACCGGATGCACGGCCGGGCCGGGATGGACCGGTATGACGCGCTGCGGGCGACGCTGCTCGAGTATCGCGAGGCCATGCACACGAACGAGCCTGTGCACACCTGGAGCTGACCGGCCACGCCGGAGGTTCCGCGCTCGACCTCGTTCGACTCGCGCGCTTCCCCTGTGTGGAACACGGGTCGAGGCATCCCGGACCACACGGTCGCCCGGCGCGTGATCTGCCCGACCTCCGCGAGCCGACATAGCCTGATCGTGTTGGCGAGGCGGCCCGATCGCCTCCGTCCCCATACGCAGCGGGAGGCGACGAGTGCCGGAAGCCCAGGGTGTCGAGCTCTACCGATCGGCGAGCGGCGAGTTCGAGCTGGCCGTGCGCGCCGACGCCGAGACCGTGTGGCTGTCGGCCGACCAGCTCGTCGAGCTGTTCGGTCGCGACAAGTCGACGATCTCGAGGCACCTGCGCAACGTCTTCGACGACGGTGAACTGGAGCGCGAGGCAGCTGTTGCAGATTTTGCAACAACTGCTGCCGACGGCAAGACCTACCAGGTCGCGCACTACAACCTGGATGTCGCCATCTCGGTCGGATACCGCGTGAAGTCGCCCGAGGGCGTGAGTTTCCGTCGCTGGGCGACGCAGGTGCTGCGCCAGTACCTGATCGAGGGCGTTGCTCTCAACGAGCGACGACTCGCGCAGCAGAGATCGATCGTGCAGGAGCTTTCCCAGTCCAGCGATGAACTGATCGCCAACGTCGCGAGGGTCGTCGCGAACTATCTCCCCAGTCTCCGCATCCTGCGCGCGTACGACGAAGGCGAGATCCCAGCCGGTGAGGGCGACAGCCCCACATGGTTCCTCACGTATGACGGGGCTCGAGCGGTCATCGATCAGGTCGCCGCCGCGTTCCCGCAGGACGCGCTCTTCGGCGGTGAACGAGGCGATGCCCTGGACGGCATCATCGACGCGATCTACCAGGGGTTCGGGGGAGAGGAGCTCTATCCGACTGTGCAGGAGAAGGCCGCGAACCTGCTCTACCTCGTCGTCAAGGACCACCCGCTGACCGACGGCAACAAGCGCAGCGCTGCGGCGCTCTTCGCCCACTTCCTCGTGCGCAACAGGGCGCTGGATGACGCACACGGCGTCCCGCGGATCTCGAACAACGCGCTCGCAGCGATCACCCTCATGGTCGCGATGAGCGACCCGAAGGAGAAGCACCTGATGATCGCGTTGATCGTCGGCATGCTCTCCGAGGAGCCGACGCTCGCCGACGACCCGTCTTGAGCGTTTCGCCCAAGCCCAGAGGCTGACGATCAGTCGTCGTCTCCGGGTCGACCGGAGATTCTTGCGGTCTTGTCGTCCTCGAAGGGGACCTGCAGGCAGTTGTTGCAGATTCTGCAACAACTCGCGAGGCCGCCGACCGCAAAGCGATGGGTGCCCAGCCGGGGCTGAGCACCCATCCCTCCGATCGGCTTATGACCGGTACTGATCGCCGTAGTAGGAGTCGAGTCGGCCGCGGTAGGCGTCATCCGTCTCCGCATTGTTCTTGTCCCACTCCGGGGAGTCCTTGATCTGATCCTTCGTCAGGTCGACGTAGACCTTCTGGTCTTCGTCGTCGACCCGCTGCACGGTGCCGGCGGGGAGGATCACCTTCCGGCCGAAGATCCACGGTCCGGTGTCGACGACCAGGCGGCTGTTGCCCGCCTCGTTGCTGGCTTCATCGATCTTGCCGATGTCGCCGTCGGTGGCGTGCACGTGGTAGCCCACCACATCGCGCGATCCGGGTCCCCGGTCGGCCGACTCACGGTAGTCCCAGGCGTCCCAAGTTGAGGACATGCCTCTCTCCTTCGTGTTCCTGCGAGGGATTCGAACGGCGGCCGGATTGGTCGCCCTGACATCCACGCTAGGAAGCGGTCGAACCTCCGGGGACCCCCTGGCGATATCGACTGAAGTGGCGTAATGGGCGAGATGCCCGAGAGCGGCGGATAGAACAAAGATACGATGATCGATCGACGGTGCGTGAGCCCGCTAATGCGGCAGTCCCGAGATTTCGGCCCTGATTGGGTGGGTAATCGAAGATTGATACTAGACACTTGGTTCGAACGTATGTACTATAGTGGCATGACAGATCCTTTCGCCGGTGTGGAAGCCGCACTCGCGGCCGCCCGCACGGCGTGGGATGCCGCGCATGTCGGCGGAGTCGCCTCCGCGGATGGGGTGGAGGGTGCGCCGCTAGCGGTGCTGAACACGGCGATGGGAGTGCTGCGGCGGCATGTGGACGCGATGCACGCCACCATCGCCGCGGAGATCGCGCGGGCGTCCCGGGTGGAGCTGGGCAGTGCGGGGCTGGCCAAGCAGCAGGGATACCGCACCCCGACGTCGATGATCGCCGCCGCGACGGGCGCGAACGTGGGGGACGCGGCCCGGCTGGTCGCCGTCGGGGAGGCCACCGCGCCCCGGATGACCCTCACCGGCGCCCAGGCGCCACCCAAGCATCCCGAGGTCGCGGCCGGCTTGTCCGGTGGGCGGCTCAGCGTGGCGGCGGCGGCGGCGATCGTCGCGCTGCTGGACCGGGTCGCGTACCGCGCGGATGGGGAGGCGCTGCGGGAGGCGCTGCGGGAGGCGGAGCGGGTGCTGGTCGCGCAGGCGCACGGGCTGGGAATGGATCAGCTGCGCAAGATCCTCACCCGCGCCGAAGCCTGGCTGAACCCCGACGGCGTCGCCCCGCATGAGGACGACCTCCGCGCGGCCGCCTACCTGCACATCCGGGAAGAGCAGGACGGGTCGATCGTCATCGACGCGCGCCTGGACCCGGAACGCGGCGCACCCGTCAAAACCGCCATCGACGCGCTCGTCGGCGAACAGCTCCGCCGGCGGCACGATCAGCGAACCGGCGCAACCGGCGACCGAAGCGGCCCGATCGGCGACGACGACCGGCGGACGATCCCGCAGTTGCAGGCCGACGCGCTGGCCACCTTGTGCCGGCACGTCCTGGACTGCGACCACGCCGACATCCCCACCGGCGGCGCCACCATCATCGTCCGGATCGGACTGGAACAGCTCGAAACGGGGAGCGGGTACGGCACCATCGACGGCATCGCCCAGCCCGTCTCGGTCGCCACGGTGCGGCGGATGGCCGCCGACGCGCACATCATCCCCCTCGTCCTCGGTGGAGACAGCGACATCCTCGACTACGGACGATCCAAACGCCTGTTCACCCGGGCCCAGAAACTCGCCCTCACCGAACGCGACGGCGGCTGCGCCGGCTGCGGCCTGCCACCCGGGATGACCCAGGTCCACCACCTGAAATGGTGGGACCGGGACACCGGACCCACCGACCTTGACAACGGCATCCTGCTCTGCACCCGCTGCCACCACCGCGTCCACGACGAAGACTGGGACATCCACATCGACGGCGCCGGCGTGACCGCGAAAGTCTGGTTCATCCCACCCACCCACGTCGACCCCACCCGAACCCCCCGCCTCGGCGGCCGCGCCCGCTACGACTTCACCCTCACCGCCTGAGGGCGGCGGAGTAGAGGGATGGGTCGGCAACGTCGCATCTGTGTGCGAGGCCGAAGAGCAGTACCCAAAGAACATTTGGCGGAGGATGCGGGATTCGAACTCTCGTCTTCCCGGGCGAATGACCCGGCTCCTTTCCGGTGATTCCGCGGATTTCGGAATGCCGCCGGATGCCCGACCTGCAGAAATCGGCCTCAGGATTCACGGCACGTCGCGAGTGAATGTGCCTTAACTGTGCCACCCAAGTTGGGGGCGCTGACCTGGCTCAGCCATTCTTCTTGGCTCCACGATCCGCCTGGCGAGCGGCCTTGTCGGCGTCACGCTGCTGGCTCGCTGCGTCCTTCTCCGCTTGTCGCGCGGCCTGGTCGGCTTGCTTCTGTGTGCTGTGAGCGTCCTGTTGCGCGCCCTTGTCTTCGTGGGCCGGGGGGTGGATTCCCTGCGTCCCGGGCGATCCGGGGGTGACCGAATCCGTGGTCGGCGGAACTGGCGCATCGACGGTGTCGATCGTTTCCGACTGGACTACCGCGTCGATGGTTGCCGCGCCGGGCAGAGTTCCTGGCACTCCCCGCTGGCTGGTCGGCACGTCGGCTGACGCTGAGCCATCGGGTGGGAGTGCGAGATTAGTCAAAATCGCGGATGAGCAGAGCACAACGGCTGCCGCCACCGAGACGATCGCGAGCAGTGGACGTGGCAAGCGCCACGCTCGACCGTGGCGGACCGGACGCACCCGAGCGTCGCCTACCAGGGGTCGAGAGCGCGCGAGATCCGTTTCCGTCGCGGATCGCAGGACCTCCGGGGTGTGGGCGAGTTCGGAGCTGGGGTGGCTGGCGTCTGTAGCCGGTAGCGACGTGAGGGTGTGGACGAGTTGGAGGGCGGTGGGGCGTTGCGCTGGGTCGGTCGCCAGCATCCTTCGCAACAGGTTTGTCCACTGCGGGTCGAGGGAGGCAGGGATCTCGGGAGACTCGATGAGCCTGACAATGACGGCGCCGATGCCGGAGGCGTGCGGAAACGCTCGCTCGCCCGTGATCGACTCCAGCAGCACGAGCCCGAAAGCGTAGATGTCGGAGGCGGGGCTGCACGCCTCGCCGCGCACCTGCTCGGGCGCGAGGTACTCGGCGGTGCCCATCACCAGGCCGGGCGTGGTCACGGCCGCCGTGCTGGCGAGCTGTGCCAAGCCGAAGTCAGCGAGCTTCACGTGGAAGTGGGCCGAAACTCCGGACGCCTGTGCGAGCAGGATGTTCGACGGCTTGACGTCGCGATGAACGAGGCCGGCCTCGTGAACGGCGTTCAATCCGGAGGCGAGCTCGATCGCAAGGTGGCGGGCTTGTGCCAGCGGCAGTGGTCCTTCATGCAGCCGCTGGGCAAGAGTGGGGCCATCGACGAACTCCATCACCAGGTAGCGCGCGCGATTCGTCTCGATCTGCGCCTCGAGCAGGGTCACCAGGGACGGATGCGTCATGCGTGAAAGTGCGCTGACTTCACGTTGAGCGCGAACTGGTGCGGCCAGCGCGTCGCTTTCCGACCGGAGCATCTTGATGGCAACGGTGCGGCCGAGCATGGCGTCGTCAGCTCGGAAGACCTCCGCCATCCCGCCCACGCCGAGGCGTTCGTGAAGGTGGTAGCGGCCATCGAGCAAGGCGGCGGTGTCAGGCTGATCGGTGCCCTGAGTCACGCTGTTCGTCCTCTCCGCCCCAAGTGCGGCAACGCGTCGTTCATCTCGGAAACCTAACCCCGGCGCCCGAATATCGGGGGGGACTTGACAGCCCCAGACCGAGCCGGGCGGGATAGCGCATACGCGCCGCGGTGTCCACCCCACGCTCGCCTCGTACGCGTTCCTCTAGCTTGGGCGGCAAGCGATCGTGCGCGTCGTTGCGCTCCGCTTTTGAACAGTGGTGGCCCGAACCCCCGCGGGTGATTCCCCTAGTCCGTGACGGCTGACGCCCTCGCCCAGGCCCCTCGCTCGCGTGGCGAATCCCGCGAGCGAGGGACCGCCCAGGCTGCGCCGCGGCAGGGGTCGCGGGGTGAGAAGAATCTCATCCACCGTATGGGGCGAGCATTTGGGGTGAGCGATGTGGGCACCATCCACTGCGGAGGGTCGGCGACGCCGATTCATATCGAGGATCGCGCCCTCGTGCACCTGAACCCCTTTGCGGTCAGCGCCGAACGTGCTCAGCCGCACCCGCGTGGGCGAGCATCGAGCGAACGGCTGGATTTCCCGGAGGAGGCGCGGTCGTGGGAACGGAGTCCCAACGACATTCGCACCCCGTGACCGCACACACCAAGCAGGGGAGGGCATTCGCCGGAGCGTGATCATAGCGCCGCGATGCCCTGAATTGAACCCGGAAGCTTCGTTCCTCGCAATCGATCTACCGTGGACACTTCGGCTCGCAGCACCCTGCCGCGAGACGCGATGAAAGGAAGTGCAAACCATGTTGCGCAGGAGCAAACTCGCCAGCGCAGGAGTCGCCCTCGCCCTTTCAACCACGTTGGGTGTGCTGCCCGCCATGGCAGCCAACGCCGCACCGCCGACGACGTCGCCGGCCGCGGTGGCGCAAGCGCCCGCCGCTCCCACGGCGTTGCCCGTGACAGGAACTGGCTTCGTCGGACAGATCAGTGATCTCACCGTCCGCACCGTCGACGGCGTTCTCCAGTTGACCGGAACCATCCAAGGAGTCCTGAACGGCGTACCCATCGCCGCGACACCCTTCACCACAACCATCGACAACCTCGCAGTCGGCGGATCGTGTTCTATCCTCAACCTGGACCTCGGCCCGCTGCACCTCGACCTGCTCGGACTGGTCGTCGACCTCAACGAAGTCCAACTCGACATCACCGCCGTTCCCGGCGCGGGCAACCTCCTCGGCAACCTTCTCTGCGCGGTCGCCGGACTTCTCGACAACAGCGGCCCGCTGAATGGAATCGGCGCGCTGCTGAACCGTCTCCTCACCGGACTGGGACTGTGATCGGCCCATTCAACGACGCGTAGCGACGACCCGGCCCGGGATGCGCACAACATCCCGGGCCGGAGTCCGCCGTCAAGTCGGCGCGCTTACGTCGAACGTCGCACCGCCGAAGGACCCAGCAAAACGCGAGATCATCCCCTGCGTGAAGAGACTCATCGCCCGAGAGATCCTCGCCCTCACCGCTGAACACACCGTCACCGTGATCCCGCTCGACACCGGCGAGATCCTCGCGACCGACACGATCGACCCCACCCGCACCTACTGCCGCAACACGCAGAAAGAGCCCGGCCGATGGCCGAGCTCTCCCTGACGAAATGTCTCCCATGACGCGACTCAGATGTCTCCTATGTCGCGACTCATCACCGTGCGGAGGATGGGGGATTCGAACCCCCGAGGGCTTTCACCCAACACGCTTTCCAAGCGTGCGCCATAGGCCACTAGGCGAATCCTCCGTGGCCCCAAAGGGCCGTAGGCCATCCTACCTGCTGAGCGGCACCCGACCGAACCGGTCAGAACCGCGTCCGTGCCCCGGCCCCCGCATACACCGACCCGGGCCGCACGACGAGCGACCGCGGCACGATGACGGCGAACGCCCGCCGAGCCGACGGCATCCCGACGAAAAGTGCCGAGCGCACGGCCACAGCCGCCTCCGACAGTCCCGCGACGGGCGTGTACGGGAGCCCGCCGGCATAGCTCGCGCGCTCGATCGCGCTCACGAGCAGAGTCGTCTCGGCCAGGGGAGCGCCGAACTCGTCGATGAGTCTTCGGCCCAGCACGCGCGGAGAGTCCGAGCCTGGCACGGGGATGCCGAGGTCGATCGCCGCATCCTGCACGATCACCCACGCCGCGACGGCGTCGCCGGTCGCAGCCGCCCCGAGCAGTCGCCGCGTGCGCGCGAACTGCAGCAGCGCCGGGATCGCGAGGGCGAGGAGCACGCCGAACGCGATCGCGGCGGTCGGGAGGGCGTTGATGGCGGTCGTCGACTGGCTGCCCGACGACTGGTCGACCGAGCCCGGGTCCTGACCCTCGTCGGGGCGCTGCGACGACGACGACGGCGAAGGGGTCGAGGTCACGTCGTTCGAATCGTCGCCCGAGCCGTTGAGCGTGGATGCCGGCGCGAACGTCGTGGGCACGCCGAGGCCGGTCGTCGGCTCGAACGGGATCCAGCCAATGCCGTCGAAGTACACCTCGGGCCATGCGTGCAGCTGGCTGCTCATGACCTCGTAGACGGTCTCGCCGTCGACCGAATCGTTGGTGGCCGTGCCGGGAAGGTAGCCGACGACGATGCGCGACGGCATCCCGAGCGTCCTGGCCATGAGTGCGAAGGCCGACGCGAAGTGCACGCAGTAGCCCTTCTTCACCTCGAGGAACTTGGCGACCGCGTCGGCGCCGCTGCCGTCGAAACCCTGCTCGACGGGCGATTCGAGGGAGTACGTGAAGTCGCCACTGCGGAACCAGCGCTGCAGCATCGCGAGGGCGTCGTAGTCGGATTCGGCTCCCTCCGTCACCTGCGCGGCCGTGTCGCGGATGATCGCGGGCAGATTGTCGGGCAGTTTCGTCGTGTCGTCGCGGATCTCGGGGCCGCCCGAGTGCGCTGCGCGCATCTGCTCGAGGGTCGGCCGGGGATCGTGCGTCACGACCTCGTACTTCTGACCCGCGCTCGAGCTCGTGCGCGACACGACAGTGCGGTTGTACGGCACGGCCTCCCAGTCGCCCTGCAGCCCGTTGACCGCGACGGCGGGGAACGCGACAGGCAGCCACGGCGACACGAGTTCCCTGACCTCGACCTCGGTCTTGTACTCCGTCACTCGCACGCCCGTCCCGACGCTCACGTCGTTGAGGGCGAAGTCGCTCGTGAGTGGCACCGAGCGCAGTCGGTCGGGCTCCCACACCGAGCCGTCGAACGACGATAGCGTCGCGGCGCGCAGGTACGGCGGCGACGGCTCGTCGGTGCGCACGATGAGCGCGGTGGTCTCGCGCGGGCGCCGCAGGTCGTCGCCGAGCTGCAGCGACACGTCGATTCCCGGCCCGGTGCCGATGCCTCCCGCGCCCGGCTGGGCGGCAGGCTGTGGGAGCAGCGGTGCGGCGACGATCGCGACGACGACGGCGATCGCGCCGATTCCGAGCGCCGTAGCGGGCACGCCGGCGGCACGGGATGCGTCGCGCTGGACCTTCGGCTCGCGCGACCGCGTCTCCGAGCGGATGAGGAAGAGGATCGCGGCCGCGAGCAGGATGAATCCGGGCAGTTCCACTCCGCGCGGCACGGCGATCGCCGGGATGAGCGAGACGGCGATGAGTCCGACGGCGGCGAGGAGCGGCATCCGTGCCGTCAAGACGACGTGGTCGACGATGATCGTGAGGAGCCCCGTCGCGCCGACGATCATGAACGCGAGTTCGTTGCCCGCCGTGAGGGGGGCGGCGCCCAGGGCGATGTCGTTGCCCGCGACGGCCAGGGCGTCGGGCACCGCGCGGAACGTCTCGGGTGTCGGGAAGAGCCACAGCAGCGCCGTGTCGCGGAAGAAGAAGAACGTGAGCGTCAGCACCCACACGGCGAGCTCGATGAGGCTCACCGCCACGGCGGGCAGGCGGTTGTGCCGCGCGATGTAGCCCGCGGCGAGGATGAGCGCCGTCAAGAGCACCGCCCCCGCGAGCCACGGCCCCGCCTCGATGACTCCGAGTACAGGCAGCAGCGCCGCGAACACCGCGACGAACAAGCCGATCGTCAACGGCAGGTCGGGCGGGCGGCGCGACTCCTCGGGACGGGCCTCGCCGCGCGGCTCGGCGCGGAGGCGGGGCTCAGCGGTAGGCACGGCTCACCCCCCGCTCGACGGCGCCGGTCCACGCGTGCGCGATGTCGGCGTCGGGATCGATGGATGCCGCGTGCCAGCCCACGTCGAGCGCGCGGTCGAGCGCCTCCGGCGTCGGCGAGACGGCGAAGAGGATCGGCAGCGAGCTGTGGTGCACGACGGGTGCGATGGCATCGGCGTCGGCCTTGTCGAAGCGACCTGTGATGAGCACGACGGGACCCGTCATCGTGCCGGCGAAGAGCTTGGGCAGGTGGTGCAGGTGGTCGTCGCGGCGCGCCATGACGTTGGCGAACAGCGTGCGCACGTCTTCGACCTCGGTCATGTCGCCGCCGTCGAGACGGTCGACGAGCGGCGTGCCGTCCGAGTCGACGACGTCGGTCGCGTAGCCGTCATGCACGAGCCGCGAGATGACCGAGATCGCGACCGTGACGGCGGCCTCGAATCCGGGGTCGGCACCCGTGGAGGTCATCGCCTCGGCCGTGTAGCGCAGCACGCCGCGGTCGAGCACGACGACGGCGTCGGGCGTCGACTCCTGCTCCTCCTGTCGCACCATGAGGTCGCCGCGGTGGGCCGACGCACGCCAGTGGATGCGCCGCATCGAGTCGCCTGGCACGTACGGGCGCGCCACGAGGTTGTCGGCGCCCTGGCCGAGCTGGTTGTTCTGCGTGTGCAGCGTGCCACCCGCGTCGCCGAGCAGGTTCGTCAGAGCGGAGAGCTCGAGGATCGCGGGCGCGATCGTGATGCGCGTGTCGTCGGTGAAGACCGTCCGCCGGCGTGCGAGGCCGAACGGATCGGTCGAGGTCACCGAGAGCGGGCCGATCGAATGGATGCCGCGCCGCACCCCGGTCACGGTGTATTCGAGCTCGACGGTGCGCTCCGCACCGCTCAGGCCCGAGCCGCGCGCCGGGAAGGTGCCCCCCGCGCCACCCCGCACGCCCTTGGGCAGCGTGTCCTCCCACCTCCCGGGGGCCGTGGGCAAGGGGGAGCGAACGCCGATCTGCGCGATGACGGTGGTCGGGCGCCCGACGGTGCCGACGTCGGGGGAGAGCGAGCGGGTGACGCGGTCGGAGCGGCGCACGAGGTGCAGCGACACGAGGCTCGCGACGAGCACGCCGATGAGCAGCATCCCGAAATAGAGGAGTTCGACGACGCCGACCTCGTTGGCGACGACGAAGCAGACGACCGCCAGCACGAGCGCCCCCGTCCCGCGGGGGGTGAACGGCCAGAGGCGCCTCATTCCTACCTCGCTGCGATGGGAACGCGCACGCCCTGGGCGATGCGCTCGAGTATCGCCGTGATGGCGTCGGCGCCGGAACGGGCGCGCGAGCCGCCGGCGGACCGCGTCGGAATGAGGCGGTGCGCGAAGACGGGGAGGAGGAGGGCCGTGATGTCGTCGGGGATGACGAAGCCACGGCCGTCGAGAGCGGCCCACACCTTGGCGGCGCGCACGAGCTGCAGCGTCGCGCGGGGGCTCGCGCCCAGGCGCAGGTCGGAGTGGCTGCGGGTCGCCTGCGAGAGCGCGACCGCGTAGTCCTCGATCGTGGGGGCGACGTGCACGGCGCGCGCCCACGCGACGAGCGCCGCGACCTCGACGGCCGACACGACGGCGGTGATCGCCTCGAGCGGATTGACGGTGTCGCGCTGGCGGAGCATGAGGGCCTCCGACTTGGCGTCGGGATAGCCCATCGAGATGCGCATCATGAAGCGATCGCGCTGCGCCTCGGGGAGGGCGTACGTGCCCTCCATCTCGAGGGGGTTCTGCGTCGCCACGACGAGGAACGGGTCGGGGAGCATGTGCGAGCGCCCGTCGACGGTGACCTGGCGCTCCTCCATCGCCTCCAGCAGCGCAGACTGCGTCTTGGGGGAGGAGCGGTTGATCTCGTCGGCGATCACGAGGTTCGCGAACACGGCGCCCGGCTTGAACTCGAACTCACGCTCGACGGGGTTGAAGACGCTCACGCCGGTGACGTCGCCGGGCAGCAGATCGGGGGTGAACTGGATGCGGCGCACCGTCGCGTCGACGGATGCCGCGAGTGCTCGCGCGAGCATCGTCTTGCCGACGCCGGGCACGTCTTCGATCAGCAGGTGACCTTCGGCGAGGAGGCAGACCAGTGCCGACCGCACGGCGTCGGGCTTGCCGTCGATGACGCTGCCGACCGACGCGAGGATGCGCTCGGTGGTGCGAGCGAACCCGTCTGCATCGAGATCTGCGGGAGCCTCCGTCGAAGCATCCGTCATCGCCGTATCTGCCACTGCGACTCCCTCGTCCCACCGTCGCGCCCGGGCGTCGATGCCCGTGAATCGATCCTAACCGTGCCCTGTGACGGGCGGGCCTGGGAAGGCCCTGACATTCGCGGGCTGCGAATCAGGGGAGGCCCTGACATTCACACGTTGCGGGACAGGTAGACTGTTCACAGCTCTCCGCGAGGCGGCATCCAGGCCAACTCCCCCAGGACGGAAACGTAGCAAGGGTAACCAGGCTCTGCCGGGTTCGCGGAGAGTCTTATTTTGCCCGCGCGCGGGTGCGGGCACGGGCACGGGTGCTGATCGCCAGGGTGAGACCGGCGCCCAGCAGGAACCCGATCGTGTTCGACACGAGGTCGCGCCAGTCGGCATAGCGCTCGGGCAGGAACAGCAGCTGCATGAGCTCGATGAAGCCAGATGCCGCCGTGCCGATCACGAGCAGCATCCACCGGTTCCTTCGGCTGATCAGCAGCGCCGTGAGCACCCCCAGCGGCACGAACATCGCGATGTTCGCGAGGAACTCGATCGTCAGGAAGTCGATCCACAGCAGGACGCCCTGCGCGTGGAGCTGGTCCAGGAGCCGCTTGAGGAGCCGAGTCGTCGCGCCATCGTCCGGGCCCGTCGGGGTCAGCGTCAGGTACGCGACGAACGCCGAGTACACGACGAGCAGTGCGATCGTGACCCGGCGCCGCACCGTCATCGCGCGAACGGACCCTCGAGGACCGACCAGTGCAGCAGCATGATCGTCTTGGCGTCCTGGATGCGCCCGTCGCGGATCCACGCGAGCGCCTCGTCGATGCCCAGCTCGACCAGCTCGATGTCCTCGCCCTCTTCCGCGAGCCCGGCACGGTCGTGCATGCGAGCGGATGCCTCGTACGGCGCCGCGAAGAAGTGCAGCCGCTCGGTGACCGAGCCGGGGCTCATGTAGACGTCGTACACGTGCTCGACCTCGCCGATCTGAAGGCCCGTCTCCTCGGCGGCCTCGCGGCGGATCGCCGTCTCGGGATCGTCGTCGTCGAGCAGGCCCGCCGCCGTCTCGACGAGCATGCCGTCGGGGTGGTCGTTGACGTAGACGGGGTAGCGGAACTGCCGTGTGAGCAGCACCGTGCGGCGGTCGGCGTCGTAGAGGAGCGCGGTCGCGCCGTTGCCGCGGTCGTAGGTCTCGCGCTGCTGCGTCGATGTGGAGCCCGCGGCATCCGTGTATTCGAACGTCGTCCTGCGCAGCACATGCCACGCCGCCGCGAGCAGCTCGACGTCGGTGACGCGCACGTTGGAGTTGCGGTCGAGGTCGCGGCCCGTGCGGTCGAGGCCGGTGCGGCCGCGGTGGTCGGGGACGTCGACGCCGGGTGTCGGGGACATGGCCGCGAGCCTACCGATCTCCCTCGCCGGCGAGATATCCATGGCCGTGGCGGCGGGCCCGCCCATAGGCTGGAACCCGTGGCGCAGAGCATCTTCATCACGTCTTCGGAAGGTCACTCGGGCAAGTCCACGGTGGCATTGGGGGTGCTCGACGCGCTGAGTCATGCGACTCCGCGTGTGGGGGTCTTCCGACCCATCGCGCGGTCGACGGCCGAGCGCGACTACGTGCTCGAGATGCTGCTCGCACACGACGGCGTCGACCTCGACTACGACCTGTGCGTCGGCGTCACCTACGACGACGTGCGGAGGGATCCGGATGCCGCGCTCGCGACGATCGTCGAGCGCTACAAGGCCGTCGAATCGAAGTGCGACGCCGTCGTGATCGTGGGCAGCGACTACACCGACGTCGGCAGCCCCGCCGAGCTGGGCTACAACGCCCGCATCGCGGCGAACCTCGGCGCGCCCGTGCTGCTCGTGCTAAGCGGACGTGCGGGCCAGGGCGAGCTGGGCCTGTCGCCGGCACGAACGCCCGACGAGATGGGGCAGATCACGTCGCTCGCGCTCGCCGAGCTCGCGCACGGCCGCGCCGGACTGCTCGCCGTCGTCGCCAATCGCGCCGATCCGGACAAGCTCGTCGACATCGTCGAGTCGATCCAGTCGGTCGTGGACGCCTCGCCGGCGCCCGAGCGCGCCGCCCCCGACCGCACGGTGTCGGTGTGGGCGCTTCCGGAAGACCGCTTCCTCGTCGCCCCGTCGGTGCGCGGGGTCATGCGCGCACTCGATGCGAAGCTGCTCAAGGGCGACCCCGATCTGCTCACCCGCGAAGTGCTCGGCGTGGTCGTGGCGGGCATGTCGATGGTCAACGTGCTGCCGCGCCTGTTCGAGAGTGCGCTGCTGATCCTCGCCGCCGACCGCACGGAGGTGCTTCTCGCAGCCCTCCTCGCACACCGGTCCGGGACGTTCCCCTCGCTCGCGGGCATCGTGCTCAACGGCCCCTTCCCGCTGCCCGACGACATCGATCGGCTCATCGACGGCCTCGGCGTGACGATCCCGATCATGACGACCGACGCGGGAACGTACGAGACCGCAGTCAAGGTCGTCTCGACGCGCGGGCGCCTGGCCGCCGACTCGCAGCGCCGGTACGACACGGCGCTCGCGATGTTCGAGACGCACGTCGACACCGAAGGACTGGCCCGATCGCTCGGCCTCGCCCGCGCGACGGTCGTGACGCCGCTCATGTTCGAGTACGGGCTCATGGAGCGAGCACGGTCCGACCGCCGGCGCATCGTGCTGCCCGAGGGCGACGACGACCGCATCCTGCGCGCCGCGGCCACGGTGCTCTCGCGCGGCATCGCCGACCTCACGATCCTCGGTGAGGAGATCGAGGTGCGAAACCGGGCGCTCGAGCTCGGCATCGACCTGAAGGGCGCCGACATCCTGTCGCCGTTCGACGCCGTGCACGTCGACAAGTTCGCCCGGGAGTACGAGCGCCTGCGCGCCCACAAGGGCGTCACCTACGCGCAGGCCGCCGACACCGTGACGGACGTCTCCTACTTCGGGACGCTCATGGTGCACCTGGGGCTCGCCGACGGCATGGTCTCGGGCGCCGCGCACACGACGGCGCACACGATCCGGCCCGCGTTCGAGGTCATCAAGACGAAGCCGGGCGTCTCGGTCGTGTCGTCGGTGTTCCTCATGGCGCTCGCCGACCGAGTGCTCGTCTACGGCGACTGCGCCGTGATCCCCGATCCCACCTCCGAGCAGCTCGCCGACATCGCGGTCTCGTCGGCGGCGACGGCATCCCAGTTCGGCATCGAGCCCCGCGTCGCGATGCTCTCGTACTCGACGGGGGAGTCGGGCTCGGGCGCCGAGGTCGAGAAGGTGCGGGATGCCACGGCCCTCGTGCGGTCGCGTGCACCGGAGCTGCTCGTGGAAGGCCCCATCCAGTACGACGCCGCCGCCGACGCGGCTGTCGCGAAGACCAAGATGCCGGGGTCGTCTGTCGCCGGCCGCGCGACGGTGTTCGTCTTCCCGGATCTCAACACGGGCAACAACACCTATAAAGCGGTGCAGCGTTCGGCCGGCGCCGTCGCGATCGGCCCCGTGCTGCAGGGCCTCAACAAGCCGATCAACGACCTGTCGCGGGGAGCCCTCGTCGACGACATCGTCAACACGATCGCCATCACGGCGATCCAGGCGCAGGGGGATGCCTCGTGAGCGTCGTGCTCGTCGTCAACAGCGGCTCGTCGTCGTTCAAGTACCAGCTCATCGACATGGAGGCCGAGGCGGTCCTCGCCTCGGGCCTGGTCGAGCGCATCGGCCAGGAGATGGGCGAGTCGAGGCACACGGTGTTCTTCCGCGGCCGGGAGGGCGAGGCTGTCCCCGAGCCTGTCGAGGGGTCCATCACCGCCACCGACGCCACGTACACGCGGGAGCTCCCGATCCCCGACCACACCGTCGGATTCCGGGTCATGCTCGACGCGTTCGCCGAGCACGGACCCTCGCTCGACGAGCGGTCGCCCGTCGCCGTCGGACACCGCGTCGTGCACGGCGGAGCGCGTTTCTTCGAGCCCACTGTCATCACGCCCCTCGTCGAGATCAACATCGACGAGCTGTCGGTGCTCGCGCCGCTGCACAACCCCGGCGCGCTGCAGGGGATCCGCGCCGCGAAGGACGCGTTCCCCGACCTCCCGCACGTCGCCGTCTTCGACACGGCCTTCCACCAGACGCTGCCGCCCGCCGCCTACACCTACGCGATCGACCGCGAGCTCGCCGAGACGCACCGCATCCGCCGTTACGGCTTCCACGGCACGTCGCACAAGTTCGTCTCCGAAGCGGCAGCCGCCTTCCTCCGTCGTCCGCTGGAAGATCTGAAGCAGATCGTCTTCCATCTCGGCAACGGCGCGTCCGTCACGGCTGTCGACGGCGGGCGCTCCGTCGAGACCTCGATGGGCCTCACGCCGCTGGAAGGTCTCGTCATGGGCACCCGCTCGGGCGACATCGACCCCGCCGTGCTCTTCCACCTCGCCCGACGCGCCGACCTCTCGATCGCCGACCTCGACACGCTGCTCAACAAGCAGAGCGGCCTGCTCGGCCTCGCGGGCGCGTCCGACATGCGCGACATCCAGGAGCGGGTCGAGAAGGGGGATGCCGAGGCCGCCCTCGCGTTCGAGGTCTACCTGCATCGACTTCGCGCCTACGCGGGGGCCTATCTCGCTCAGCTCGGGGGCGTCGACGTCATCTCGTTCACGGCCGGCGTCGGCGAGAATTCCCCCCAGGTCCGCGCCGGGGCGCTCGAGACCCTCGGGTTCGCGGGGGTCGAGGTCGACCCCGAGCGCAACACGGCGCGGAGCCGCGGCATCCGGATCATCTCGACGGACGCCTCAGCCGTGACCGTGCTCGTCGTGCCGACCGACGAGGAGCTCGAGATCGCCCGCCAGACCCTGTCGGCCGCCTCCTGACAAACCGTCATCGTTCCGACACCCACGCGCCGAGTCGTGCCGACTACGCTTGCATGACGGCGCGACGTAGAGCCGACTCCTCGACCCGTTCAGCCCTCGCCAGGAGGTTCTGTGCCCGCTGACGCCCTGCCCGACCTGACCGCATACGACGCTGTCCTCTTCGACCTGGACGGGGTGATCACACCGACCGCGGAAGTGCACATGCACGCCTGGCGGGCGATGTTCGAGGAGCTGTTCGGGGCGTGGGGCATCGAACCGGCCTACACCGACCGCGACTACTTCGACTACCTCGACGGCAAGAAGCGCTACGACGGAGTCGCGAGCCTGCTGCACAGCCGCGACGTCGAGGTGCCGTGGGGACACCCGTCGGATGAGCCCGCCGCCGACACGGTCTGCGGCATCGGCAACCGGAAGAACGAGGTGTTCTCGCGCGTCCTGCGCGCCGACGGCATCGAGCCGTATCCGGGGTCGGTGGCCCTGCTCGACGTGCTCGCGGCCGCCGGTACGCCCGTCGCGATCGTGTCGAGCTCGAAGAACGCGGAGGAGGTGCTGCAGGTCGCCGGCATCCGCGATCGCTTCCCGGTCGTCATGGACGGCGTCATCGCCGAGCGCGACCACCTCGCCTCCAAGCCCGCGCCCGACGTGTTCGTCGAGGCGGCGAAGATGCTGCAGGTCGATCCGGCACGCAGCGTCGCCGTCGAAGACGCCTTGAGCGGCGTCAAGTCGGCCGCCGCCGGCGGTTTCGCTCTCATCGTCGGCGTCGACCGCGGCGTGGGTGCGGAAGACCTGCGCGGGGCCGGCGCGCACATCGTCGTCGCAGACCTCGAGGAGCTCGTTCCGTGATCGACCGCGACCGCTTTCCCGTCGACCCGTGGCGCCTGGTCGAGAGGGAGTTCTCCCTCGCCGACGCGGGTGTCACCGAGACGCTCTTCGCCGTGGGCAACGGCTATCTGGGCCTGCGCGGCAACCTGCCGGAGGGTCGCCACGCGCATGAGCACGGCACGTTCATCAACGGCTTCCACGAGATCTTCCCGATCCGTCACGCCGAGCAGGCGTACGGCTTCGCCGAGGTCGGCCAGACGATCATCAACGCGCCCGACGCGAAGATCATGCGCGTCTACGTCGACGACGAGCCGCTCTCGTTCGACGTCGCCGACGTGCGCGACTACGAGCGCGTGCTCGACATGCGCGACGGCGTGCTGCGCCGGAGCCTGCTCTGGGTGACGCCGTCGGGCAAAGAGGTGCGCATCGAGTTCGAGCGGCTCGTGTCGTTCGAGGAGAAGCACCTCGCGATCATGCGGGTCAAGGTCGTCGTCCTCAACGACGACGCACCCGTCACGGTCAGCTGCCAGATCATCAACCGCCAGGACGGCGAAGACGTCTACGGCGGGTCGCCGGTGGCGACGAAGCGGAGCGGGTTCGACCCGCGCAAGACCGAGAAGTTCCACGAGCGCGTGCTGCAGCCGCAGGAGTTCTGGCAGGACGACCTGCGCTCGGCGCTGTCGTACCGCGTGACCCAGTCGGGCATGACGCTCGCCGTCGCGGCCGACCACGTCGTCGAGACGGACAACGAGTACTCGGCCCGGCGCCTCATCGAGGGCGACATCGCCAAGAACGTGTTCCGGGTGCAGGCGAAGGCGGGCGTGCCGATCACCGTCACGAAGCTCGTCAGCTACCACACGTCGCGCGGCGTGCCCGCGCGCGAGCTCGTCGACCGCTGCCGCCGCACGCTCGACCGCGCGCTCGCCGTCGGCATCGACGAGCACTTCAGGCGGCAGCGGGCCTGGCTCGACGAGTTCTGGGCGCGCTCCGACGTGCGCATCGCCGGACACGACTCCCTGCAGCAGGCGACGCGCTGGTGCCTGTTCCAGCTCGCGCAGGCCACGGCGCGCGCCGATGGCCAGGGTGTGCCCGCGAAGGGCGTCACCGGCTCGGGCTACAGCGGCCACTACTTCTGGGACACCGAGATCTACGTGCTCCCGTTCCTGACCTACACGACGCCGCTGTGGGCGCGGAACGCCCTGCGCATGCGGTATCTCATGCTGCCCGCGGCGCGGCGGCGCGCGTTCCAGCTCAACGAGGCCGGCGCGCTCTTCCCCTGGCGCACCATCAGCGGCGAGGAGGCCTCGGCCTACTACGCCGCCGGCACGGCGCAGTACCACATCAACGCCGACGTGAGCTTCGCCCTCGCGAAGTACGTGCGGTCGACGGGCGACACCGAGTTCCTCCACCGCGAGGGCGTCGACATCGCGGTGGAGACGGCGCGGCTGTGGACGACGCTCGGCTTCTGGCGCACGAGCGACGGCAGCACCGAGGTCGAGACCTTCCACATCCACGGCGTCACCGGACCCGACGAGTACACGACCGTCGTCAACGACAACCTCTTCACGAACGTCATGGCGCGCTTCAACCTGCGCTTCGCGGCGCGGACCGTGCGCGACATGGCAGACACCGACCCCGAGGCGTATCGCGTCATGGTCGACCGGCTCGCCCTGGACCCGGAGGAACCCGAGGCGTGGGAGCGTGCCGCAGAGGCGATGCACATCCCGTACAGCGCGGCGCTCGGCATCCACCCCCAGGACGCCGTGTTCCTCGAGCGCGAGATCTGGGACCTCGAGCACACGCCGCCCGACAAGCGGCCTCTCCTCCTGCACTTCCACCCGCTCGTGATCTACCGGTACCAGGTGCTCAAGCAGGCCGATGTCGTGCTCGCCCTGTTCCTGCAGGGCAACCACTTCACCGACGACGAGAAGCTCGCCGACTTCGAGTACTACGACCCGCTGACCACGGGCGACTCGACGCTGTCGGCCGTCGTGCAGTCGATCCTCGCGGCGGAGGTCGGATATCAGGACCTCGCGCTCGACTACTTCCGGCAGTCGGCGTTCGTCGACCTCGGCGACCTGCACCACAACGCGCAGGACGGCGTGCACGTCGCGTCGGCGGGGGGCGTGTGGACCGCCCTCGTCTCGGGATTCGGCGGCATGCGCGATCACTTCGGCGAGCTGACATTCGATCCGCGCCTCCCTGCGTCGTGGGACGAGCTCGCGTACAACGTGCACTGGCACGGCACGCGTCTGGAGGTCACGGTGACCCGCACCGAGCTGCGGATCGTTGCGACCGGCGACGAGGCCGTCCGGTTCGGTGTGCGCGGCGTGCCGTACACGGTAGAGGCGGGGTCCGACATCGTCGTCCCGCTGGCGCATCAGGGACCGAAGATCCCCGGTCGGCCGACGATCCGGCAGCTCGAGGACGCCCGTCGCGAAGACGGCACGCTGCTCTCGGCATCCGTCCCGACGGTCACCGCGACGATCCCGATCATCACGGAGGACTTCGAGTCGGGCGCCACGATCGCCGGCTGAGCTTTCGACCGGGTCGGGACCCTTCCCGACCCGGTGAACGGCTTCAGAACGCGTCGAAGAACGCGAGCTCGTGCATCATCGACCGCGCGAACGCCTCCGCCATGCGGGAGCGGGTCGAGACGGATGCCGCCGCAGCCGCCGCGTCGGCGCAGGCGATCGCGCGCTCCGTGGCCACCGTGAACGCGGGGTCGCCGTATGCCTCGAGCCAGTCCGCATAGGGATGCCGGGGGCGGGGATGCGCCTGCAGGCGCATGCCCACGTCGCTGTAGAGCCAGAAGCACGGCAGCACGGCCGCGACGATCTCGGGGTACTCGCCGCGTGCCGCGGCGGCGTCGAGGTGACGCAGGTACGCGAGCGTCGCGGGTGCGGGTTCGGAGATCGCCGCGCCGATCCGCGCGCGATGCAGACGTGCCTCCTCCTCGAGCGCACCCTGGGCGGAGGCCGACCAGAACGCGCGATCGGCTGCCGCGGTGGCGAGGTCGGCCGCCCGCGCGAGCACGGCGGAGTAGCCGCGGAGGTACAGCGCGTCCTGCGCCAGGTAGTCGTGGAAGCGCGTCTCGGCGAGGCTCCCGTCGGCGAGCGAGCGGACGAAGTCGCACCGGTCGACCTCGGTCCGCACCTCGGCGCTGCGCCGCCACGCGGCATCCGTCCACGACTCGACGGGTCGCAGCTCGTGGAAGTGGTCGACGGGACCGCGGCCGCGACCCACCCGCAGGACGTCCGCCGAAGCGAGGGCGCCCGTGAGCCATTCCTTGGCGCGTTCGAGCGCGGCGTGCCACGTGAGCCCCGACGCACGCAGGGTCGCCATCGCGGAGGAGAGGGAGCATCCCGTGCCGTGCGTGCTGCGGGTGTCGACGCGCGTGCCGGTCACCTCGTGCACGCCGTCCCCGTCGACGATCGCGTCGGGACAGAGCCGGCCCGCGAGATGGCCGCCCTTCACGAGGACGGCGGCTCCCGACGAGTCGTGCAGCGCGCGGGCCTGGCGCAGCGCGGCCGCCCAATCGCGGGCCGGAGCCTCGCCCGTCAGCACGGCGAGCTCGGGGATGTTCGGCGTCACAAGGTCGACGCGGGTGCAGAGATCTCGCACGGCGGCCTCCGCCTCGATGTCGAGCAGGCGGTCTCCGCTCGTCGCGACCATGACGGGATCGAGCACGACGATCGGAGGTGCGACCTCGTCGAGCCACTCGCCGACCGTCTCCGCGATCGCGCGGGACTGCAGCATCCCGATCTTGACGGCGTCGATGTCGACGTCGTCGCTGACGGCGCGCAGCTGCGCGTCGAGGAACGCCGCGGGCGGCACGTGCACCGAGCGCACGCCGCGCGTGTTCTGCGCGACGAGCGCCGTGACGACCGCCATGCCGTAGCCGCCGAGCGCGCCGATCGACTTGAGGTCGGCGTGGATGCCCGCGCCGCCGGTCGGATCGGTCCCCGCGATGCTCAAGACGCGGGGAACACTCACGCTCCGACCACCGCTCCCGCGAACGCGTCCACGAACGCGCGGCCGGCGGCTCCCGGGTCGTCGGCGCCGCAGATCGCCGAGACGACGGCGATGCCCGCCGCGCCCGCATCCCGAAGCGCGGCTGCATCCGCGGCCGTCACGCCTCCGATCGCGACACAGGGGAAGTCCGTCGACCGGGCCAGGGCCGCGAAACCGGCGACCCCGAGCGGCGCGGGATGGTCGGGCTTGGTCGCGGTGGGCCGGATGACGCCGACACCGAGGTAGTCGAGCGTGCCCTCGGGCAGCTCGGCGGCCGCCGCGAAGTGCGCGGGGGTGTTCGCCGTCCACCCGATCAAGGCCTCCGCGCCGAGCAGGCGGCGGGCCGCGACCGGCGGCAGATCGCGCTGCCCGAGATGGATGCCGTCGACCCGCGCACCCGCATCCCGTGCCGCGAGCACGATGTCGAGACGGTCGTCGACGACGAACGCGGCACGTCCCGCGATGACACGCGAGAGGACGATCGCCTGCACGAGGAGCTCACCGGCATCCGCGGCCTTGGAGCGCAGCTGCACGACGGTGACCCCGGCGTCGACCGCGGCGTCGACGACGGCCGTCAGGCGCGGGAAGGACAGGCGCTCGTCGGTGACGAGGTGCAGCGACAGGTCGCGCGCGGTCATCGTGCGACCTCGATCGTCGCCCAGGCGAGGCGGTCCTCGGCGTCCTGGAGTCTTTCCGACGTCGTCGCGGCCAGTGCGTCGAGGAACGCGACGGCGAACGATCCCGGTCCGTGCGCGACCCGCGCCGCCGCGTCGGAGGCGACGGAGTAGAGGAGGGATGCCGCGACCGCCGCCGACAGCGGGCTCGCGACGGCGAGGAACGCGGCCATCACCGCGCCGAGGGAGCATCCGCCGCCCGTGATGCGGGTCAGCAGCGCGCTGCCGCCGTGCACCCGGACGACGTCGGTGCCGTCCGTCACGAGGTCGACGGCGCCCGAGACGGCGACGACACCGCCCGTCCGGCGTGCGAGGCAGAACGCGGCGTCCGCCGCCGAGTCGGGGTCGTCGGTCGCATCGACGCCGCGGCCGCCGCTCGCGCGGCCCGCGACCGCGAGCACCTCCGAGGCGTTGGCGCGCACGATCGTCGGCGCCTGCGCGACGAGCTCCTCGGCGAGCGCCGTGCGCACCGGGAGCACGCCCACGGCGACGGGGTCGAGCACCCAGGGCGTGCCGGCCCGCGCGGCCTCCCGTGCCGCCTCGCGCTGCTCCGCCGTGGGCGTGCCGAGGTTCACGAGCACGCTTCCGGCGATGCCGGCGAACATGCCGGCCTCGCCCGGCAGGTCGCACATGGCGGGCGAGGCCCCGAGCGCGAGGAGGGCGTTCGCGGTGAAGTTCGTCACCACCGCGTTGGTGATGCACTGCGTCAGCGGCGCGACGTCGCGCAGCGCATCGAGGGCCTCTGCGGGGGCCAGGTGCGTGGACACACGCGCGTTCATGGGGACATCCCTTCGCTCGTCCTAACGAGATCAGGTTCGACGGGTGTGATCTCAGCTCGCCGGTCGCGAGCACCCCGTGTCACTGCCGAGCAATGTAGCAGGACATTCCGACCGGCGCCGTGTCGGTGGGGCACCGTAGGCTGTTCAGGTGACCACCGCCCTGTACCGCCGCTACCGGCCCGAGGCGTTCGGCGAGATGATCGGGCAGTCGCAGGTCACCGACCCGCTCATGACCGCGTTGCGCAGCGATCGCGTCGGTCACGCCTACCTGTTCTCGGGTCCGCGCGGGTGCGGCAAGACGACCTCGGCGCGCATCCTCGCGCGGTGCCTCAACTGCGCCGAGGGGCCCACCGACGTCCCGTGCGGCAAATGCGAGAGCTGCATCGAGCTCGGTCGCGGCGGCGGCGGATCGCTCGACGTCGTCGAGATCGACGCCGCCTCGCACAACGGCGTCGACGACGCGCGCGACCTGCGTGAGCGGGCGATCTTCGCGCCGGCCCGCGACCGCTTCAAGATCTTCATCCTCGACGAGGCGCACATGGTGACGCCGCAGGGCTTCAACGCCCTGCTCAAGCTCGTCGAAGAGCCGCCCGACCACGTCAAGTTCATCTTCGCGACGACCGAGCCCGAGAAGGTCATCGGCACGATCCGCTCGCGCACGCACCACTACCCGTTCCGGCTCGTGCCGCCGGGCGCCATGCTCGCCTACGTCGAGGAGCTCTGCACCACCGAGGGGGTGTCGGTCGAGTCGGGCGTGCTGCCCCTCGTCGTACGCGCCGGCGGCGGATCGCCGCGAGACACGCTGTCGCTGCTCGACCAGCTCATCGCCGGGTCGGAGGGCGCCGTCGTCACCTACGCGCGGGCTGTCGCGCTCCTCGGCTACACGCACGCCGAACTTCTCGACGAGGTGGTCGACGCCTTCGGCGCGCGGGATGCCTCCGCCGCGTTCGCGGCGATCGACCGCGTCGTGCAGACGGGGCAGGACCCCCGTCGCTTCGTCGACGACCTCCTCGAGCGACTGCGCGATCTCATCGTCGTCGACGCGACTGGTCAGGGCGCCGCCGCCGTGCTCCGCGGCGTCTCGGAAGAAGAGCTCGCGCGCATGGAGCGTCAGGCCGCCGCGTTCGGCGCCGCCCGCCTGTCGCACACGGCCGACCTCGTGATCGCGACGCTCGACGACATGACGGGCGCCACGTCGCCCCGCCTGCAGCTCGAGCTCATGGTCGCGCGTGTCCTGGCGGCGTCGCCCGCGGTCGCTGTCGCGGCGGCGCCTGCGGTTGCGGTGGCGCCCGTCGCGGCTGCTCCCGTCGCTCCGGCGCCGGCGGTTGCGGTGGCGCCCGTCGCTCCGGTGCCGGCCGCCGCGCCCGCTTCGCCCCCCGAGCGTGTCGAGGGGTCGAACAGCATCGCTGAGCCGGCCGCCGCCCCCCCTGCGCCTCCCGCCGCCCCGCCGGTCCCGTCGGGGCCGGTGACGCTGCAGCGCATGCGGGACGCGTGGCCCGAAGTGCTCGCCCGCCTCGAGGACATCAGCCGCGCCTCGTGGATGATCGCGTCGGGGGCCGGCATCGCGGCGCTCACCGACGACGTCCTGACGCTCACGTTCCGCAGCCAGAGCGACGTCGCGAAGTTCAAGCAACTCTCGGCCGGCGCCGGGCCCAGCGAAGACCTGCGCTCGGCGATCCTGGCCGTGCTCGGCATCCGCGTGAAGTACATCGCCCGCAAGGAGTCCGATGCCGCGCCCGGCGATCCCGGGGGCGCACCCGGCGACGGTTCGCCCGGAGGCCCCGGTGGCGGCACGTCGGCCCTCGGCGGCGCCACGAGCGGTGCCGGCGGCGCTGCTCGCGCCTCAGCGGCACCGAGCGAGCGCTCGTCCGTGCCGGGCGGTCGCGCCACCGCCGAGCGTCCCGCGGAGCGCTCTGCGGCACCGGCGCGCGCCTCGGCCGCCCCCGTGACGGAATGGGCCGTCGCACCCATTCCGGGTTCGGCGGGCGGCGACTCCGGTCAGGACGCGCCATCGGCCTCCGCGCGGGGCGGCGCGTGGGCTCCGCCGACCGCTTCGGCGGCGACCTGGGCACCTCCGGCGCCGACGGCTCCTGCCGCGACCGCATCCCGGCCGTCCGAACCCGCCGGCATGGGCCAGTTCGCGATCGACGACGAGCCTGAAGAGGCCGAGAGCGAGGCGTCCCGCGTTCACACCGCGACGCTCGCGCCGGCGCGCGACGGCGACGTGATCCCCGAGCGCGACGTCGCCCCGTCGATCGAGCGCGACGACGACGATGACGAGGATGAGCTCGAGCCCCCGGCATCCGCCGATCTTCCCGTGCCGCCCGTCGTCGCTCCGCCGCTGACGCCTCCGCGCAGCCAGGCGGCGGCGCGCAACGGCGGGCCGCAGCGCTACGGCGAGGCCGTCGTGCGCCAGGTGCTCGGCGCGACGTTCGTGCGCGAAGAGCCCTACGAGCCGCCGACGAGGTTCAACTGACCCATGTACGACGGCATCGTCCAAGATCTCATCGATGAGTTCGGGCGACTTCCGGGCATCGGCCCGAAGTCCGCTCAGCGCATCACGTTCCACATCCTGCAGACCCCGAACTTCGACGTCTCGCACCTCGCGCAGCTGCTCGCCGAAGTGCGCGAGAAGGTGCGCTTCTGCGAGATCTGCGGCAACGTCTCCGAGCAGGAGCGCTGCGCGATCTGCCGTGATCCGCGCCGCAACCCCGCGCTCATCTGCGTGGTCGAAGACGCGAAGGACGTCGCCGCGATCGAGCGCACGCGCGAGTTCCGCGGGCTGTACCACGTGCTCGGCGGGGCGATCAGCCCCATCGCGGGCATCGGACCCGACGACCTGCGCATCGCGCAGCTCATGCAGCGGCTCGCCGACGGCACCGTGCAGGAGGTCATCCTCGCGACCAACCCCAACCTCGAGGGCGAGGCGACCGCGACCTACCTCAGCCGCCTGCTGCACACGCTCGAGATCACGGTGACGCGTCTCGCGTCGGGGCTGCCCGTCGGAGGCGACCTCGAGTACGCCGACGAAGTGACCCTCGGCCGGGCCTTCGAGGGGCGCCGCACGCTGTGAGCGCCGACCCCCTCGCCGCGCCGTCGCGGTTCAGCTCCAAGGGCTGGGTGCTCTTCGCCGTCATGGCGCTGGTCTGGGGCATGCCGTACCTCTTCATCAAGGAGGCCGTCGACTCGTACTCGCCCGCGGCCGTCGTCGCCGGGCGCACGCTCATCGGCGCCGTCATCCTGCTGCCGCTCGCGATCCACCGCCGCGCGCTGCGCCCGGCGCTCAAGCTCTGGCCGTGGGTGCTCGCGTTCGGCGCGATCGAGATGGCGGGCCCGTTCCTGCTCCTCGGGCACGCGGAGCAGACTCTTCCCTCCGGCCTGACCGGCCTCCTCGTGGCGACCGTTCCGCTGTTCGCCGCCGTCATCGCCTTCACGAGAGGCGACAAAGGGATGCTGCGCCCCGCGCGAGCGGGAGGGCTCTTGGTCGGCTTCATCGGCGTCGCGGTCATCGTCGCCGGGCCCGGTCTTGCCGTCGGCGGATCGGCGAGCCTGCTCGCAGTGGGCGAGGTGCTGCTCGTCGCGGTCTGCTACGCCATCGCGCCGTTCATCGTCGCGACGAAGCTCAAGGACGTGCCGTCGCTCGGCACCATCACGCTGTCGCTGTTCGCCGTCGGCCTGTTCTACCTGCCGATCGGCGTGCTGACGCAGCACGAAGTGCCGACGATGCGCAGCACCGTCTCGCTCGTCTCGCTCGGCGTCATCTGCACCGCGCTCGCCTTCATGGCCTTCTTCGCGCTCATCGCCGAGGTCGGGCCGGCCCGCGCGCCGCTGTTCACCTATGTCAACCCCGTCGTCGCGATCATCCTCGGCACGATCCTGCTCGGCGAGGAGCTGAGTGCCGGACTGCTCATCGGCTTCCCGCTCGTCATCCTGGGCTGCTGGCTCGCCGCAACGGGCGGTGTCGTGGTCCGCCGTGCGCGACCCGGGCCTGCGCCACTCGGCGAAGCCGACTGAGACGCGTGGTTCAGCGCAGCACTTCGACGAGCGCGATCCAGGAGATGAGCACCGCCGCGACGATCGCCGCGATGGCACCCGCCGCGAACCAGAAGACACCGGCATCCACTCCCGCGACGAGCAGGATGCCTCCCGCGACGTAGCCGAGGGGCGCGACGAAGCCCACGACCGACTTCGCGAGCTTCAGGCGGTTCGCGGGGTGGTGGTTCTCATAGATGCGGCGCGTGGCCTGCGTGGAGAAGAGTGCGGTCACGACGCCGAACACGATCATCATGACGCCGTAGCCGAGCGCCGTGATGCCCGGGATGAGCCCGACGGCCGAGCCGACGATCGCGAGCACGAGCCCCGCGATCGCGGACGCCAGCCGCGCTGCGACCGACGGCGCATCGATGATCTCGCGGATGTTGACACTCGCCGCCACGATCACGAGACCCGCGAGCGCCGCCGTGGCGCCCATCATCGCGACGTTGAACTCGCTCCAGCCCTCCACCACACCCATGCCCGGATGCTACCGCTCCGCCCGCAGCCGGCTTCGGGGGGCGCAATGCGTCGCGTGCGGTGGTCGAGGCGACAATATGCGCCCACCGCGTGGTCGAGCGTTGGGCTGGAGTTCACCCGACACATGGTCGGGTCGGCATGAGCCCGTCCGTAAGATGGTCCGTTGGGCGCGGCATCCGCTGGCCCTCCGCCGTCGATCCGAGCGGCGGCGCATCCCGGGGAGTTCCATCGTGGCGCTGATCGTCCAGAAGTACGGCGGTTCGTCCGTCGCCGACGCTGAGAGCATCAAGCGGGTCGCGAAGCGCATCGTCGACACGCGCCGCGCCGGCCACGAGGTGGTCGTCGCGGTGAGCGCCATGGGCGACACGACCGACGAGCTGCTCGACCTCGCCCAGCAGGTCGCGCCGATCCAGGCGCCGCGCGAGCTCGACATGCTCTTGTCCAGCGGCGAGCGCATCTCGATGGCGCTGCTCGCGATGGCGATCCACTCGATGGGCTTCGAGGCGCGCTCGTTCACGGGCAGCCAGGCCGGCATGATCACGACCGCCGACCACGGGTCGGCGCGCATCGTCGACGTGACGCCGGTGCGCCTGCGCGAGGCGCTCGACGAGGGCGCCATCGTCATCGTCGCGGGCTTCCAGGGCTTCAATCGCGACACCCGCGACATCACCACCCTCGGCCGCGGCGGCTCCGACACGACCGCTGTAGCCCTCGCCGCGGCGCTCGACGCCGACGTCTGCGAGATCTACAGCGACGTCGACGGCATCTTCACCGCCGACCCCCGCGTCGTGCCCAAGGCGCGCAAGCTCGACCGCATCTCGAGCGAGGAGATGCTCGAGCTCGCGGCCAACGGCGCGAAGGTCCTCTACATCCGCGCTGTCGAGTACGCGCGCCGCCATGGCGTGGTCATCCACGCCCGCTCCACTTTCAGCTCGGGGGAGGGCACGTACGTCCTCAACGAGAAGCAGCGCACGTCGCGCCCCGACCAGGGAGGTCCCATGGAAGAGCCCGTCGTCGCCGGAGTCGCGACCGACCTCGGCCAGGCCAAGATCACGATCATCGGCGTGCCCGACGTTCCCGGCAAGGCAGCGGAGATCTTCAAGATCGTCGCGAAGTCGGGCGCCAACGTCGACATGATCGTGCAGAACGTGTCGGCCGCCGCCACGGGCCGCACCGACATCTCCTTCACGCTCCCCAAGGGCGACGCCGCCGCCGCGCTCAAGGCGCTCGCCGGCGACCAGTCCGAGGTCGGGTTCCAGAGCCTCGTGCACGACGACCAGATCGGCAAGCTGTCGGTCGTCGGCGCCGGGATGCGCACGCACTCGGGCGTTTCGGCGACGCTGTTCGAGGCGCTGAGCGTCGCGGGCATCAACATCGAGATGATCTCGACGTCGGAGATCCGCATCTCCGTCGTCGTGCGCGGCGACGACCTCGCCGCCGCCGCGCGCGTCGTGCACCGCGCCTACGGGCTCGACGGCGACGCCGACGCGACCGTCTACGCCGGCTCCGGCCGCTGAGTCGCTTTCACCTGCGTCGATTCGCAGGCCCGGGTGCCATTCGCCGCAGCTGAACGGCATCCCACACTTTCACCTGCGTCGATCCGCAGGGCCGGGCGCCATTCGTCGCAACTGAACGGCATCCCCGTCCGACAGACGCAGATCGGCGCATCGAACGTCAGGCCGGTGCGTCCCGCACGGCGAGGACGGCGTCCCACAGGGCGTCGGCGACCTCGCGCTTGGTTCCGGATGCCTCTGCGGCGACCTCGTCGTCGGAGCCGATGACGACGATGTGATTGTCGGATGCCTCGAACCCCGCCGACCAGCCGACCTCGTTGAGGGCGAGCAGGTCGACGCCCTTGCGCTGACGCTTGCGGCGCGCGCGGGCGAGGAGTTCCGCGCCGTCCGTCGCCGTCTCGGCCGCGAACCCCACGACCGTCTGCCCCGCGCGCCGGGATGCCACGAGCCCCGCGAGGATGTCGTCGTTCTGCACGAGCGCGATCGACTGCAGCGGCCCGTCCTCCTTGCTCAGCTTGCTGTCCGACACCTCGGCGACGCGGTAGTCGGCCACGGCGGCGACCATCACGACGACGTCGGCGTCGCCCGCGGAAGAAGTCACGGCAGCCCCGAGCTCAGCGGCGGTTCCGACTCGCGTCACCTCGATGCGAGGGTGACGGGATGCCTCGTCGAGCACTCCGCCGTCGACATGCGCCGCGACGAGCCGCACGTGCGCGCCGCGCGCCGCCGCCGCGACCGCGACCTCGGCGCCCTGACGCCCGCTCGAACGGTTGCCGATGTAGCGCACGGGGTCGATCGGCTCGCGCGTGCCGCCCGTCGACACGACGACCTCGAGACCGTCGAGGTCGCCCGTGAACAGGGCCAACGCGAACGCCACGATGTCCTCGGGCTCCGACATGCGTCCCGGCCCGCTGTCGCCGCCCGTGAGCGGCCCGTCGGCCGGCCCGACGACGTGCACTCCACGATCGCGCAGCGTCGCCATGTTCGCGACCGTCGCGGGGTGGCGCCACATCTCGGTGTGCATCGCGGGTGCCACGACGACGGGCGCGGACGTCGCGAGGAGAGTCGTGCCGAGGAGATCGTCGGCGAGGCCCGCGGTCATCGAGGCGAGCGTGTTGGCCGTCGCCGGTGCGACGATGATGAGGTCTGCTTTGCGCCCGAGGGCGACGTGGCGCACCTCCGACACGTCCTCGTGCACCGACGTCGTGACGGGGTTGCGGCTGATGGCCTCCCACGTCGTGAGCCCGACGAAGCGCAGCGCGTCCTGCGTGGGGATGACATGCACGTCGTGTCCGCCGGTCACGAGGAGGCGCACGAGCTGAACCGTCTTGTAGGCGGCGATGCCACCCGTCACGCCGACTACGATGAACATTCCCCGATCCTCCCACGCGGCGCTGATCCGGAGCGGTATCGGGCAGAAGGGCGCCAGAACAATGTGCACCGTGATCGTCCACGTGCCCCAGGCCGCCGACGACCCCGTCCGACTCCTCGCCGTCCGCGACGAGGATCCGGGGCGGCCGTGGGATCCCGTCGGTCCGTGGTGGCCCGACACCTACCCGGGCGTCGTCGGCGTGCGCGATGCGCGCGCCGGGGGAGCGTGGCTCGCCGCCGACGCCGACTCGCGACGCCTCGCGGTCCTGCTCAACCGGAAAGACATCGAAGACCTGCCCGAGGAGGGCCTCGAGTCCCGCGGGGGAGTCGTGCTCGAGGCCGTCGCGGGCCGCGCGCCCGGCGAGCGACCCCCGACGCACGGCTTCAACCTCGTCGAGGTCGAGGGTGCGAGCGTCGTGGTCACGACGTGGGACGGCGGCGCCCTCCGCACCGCTCGACTCGAGCCCGGGACGCATATGATCGCGCACGACGACGTCGACGACGAAGCGACGCCGCGCATCGCGCACTGGCTGACGACGTTCGCCGACGCCCACGCGAAAAGCCCGCAGGGGGATGCCGCCGCCCCGATCGACTGGTTCGCTCCGTGGTTCGCTCTGCTCGAGGCATCCGCCGATCTCCCGCCCACCGACGATCGCGCGATCATCCGCGACAACCGGCCGCTGGGGTATCCGACGCTGTCTCTCCTGATGTGCGCCGCGACGATCGGACCCGACGGGGTCGAAGTCGCATACGGGGCCTTCGACGAGCCCGGACACTGGAACGCCCTGACCTTGGCGTGAATCCTGCGATGCCCGGCGGTCGTCACACGCTCCGTGGCGCATATGTCGCCCGGTAGAATCGGGCAAACCCTGCACAGCCCGGCAGCCGCACGCCGTCGCAACGAACGAGGATCACCATGACCCGCATCTCAGACTCCGGACTCTCCGTCGCCGTCGTCGGCGCCACGGGCCAGGTGGGCACCGTCATGCGCGAGATCCTCGCCGAGCGCAGCTTCCCGATCCGCGAGCTGCGCCTGTTCGCGACGGCCCGCTCCGCCGGCACCGCCGTCGAGTTCGGCGGCGAGACCGTCATCATCGAGGACGTCGCCACGGCCGACCCGTCGGGGATCGACGTCGCACTCTTCTCGGCCGGCGCCACCGGCAGCCGTGCGCACGCGCCCCGCTTCGCCGAGGCCGGCGCCGTCGTCATCGACAACTCGAGCGCGTGGCGCCAGGACCCCGAGGTTCCGCTCGTCGTCAGCGAGGTCAACCCGCACGCGATCGCGAACCCGCCGAAGGGCATCATCGCCAACCCCAACTGCACGACGATGGCCGCGATGCCGGTTCTGAAGGTGCTGGATGCCGAAGCCGGCCTCGAGCGCCTCATCGTGTCGACCTACCAGGCCGTCAGCGGCTCGGGGCTCGCCGGTGCGCAGGAGCTGCTCGGCCAGATCGAGGCCGTCGTCGCACAGCCGAACGCGATCGACCTCGTGCACGACGGCTCGGCCGTCGACTTCCCGCAGCCGGAGAAGTACGTCGCGCCGATCGCGTTCGACGTCATCCCGTTCGCGGGCAACCTCGTCGACGACGGTCTCAACGAGACCGACGAGGAGAAGAAGCTCCGCAACGAGAGCCGCAAGATCCTCGAGCTGCCCGGCCTCCGCGTCGCCGGCACGTGCGTGCGGGTCCCCGTCTTCACGGGCCACTCGCTCAGCATCAACGTCGAGTTCGCGCGCGACATCACCCCCGAGCGCGCCCGCGAGGTGCTCGCCGGCGCCCCCGGCGTCGTGCTCGAAGAGGTGCCGACGCCGCTGCAGGCCGCCGGCAGCGACCCGAGCTACGTGGGCCGCATCCGCGCCGACCAGTCGGCCCCCGAGGGCAAGGGCCTCGTGCTCTTCATCAGCAACGACAACCTGCGCAAGGGCGCGGCCCTCAACGCCGTGCAGATCGCGGAGGTCGTCGCGGCGAACCTCGGCGTCACCGCCTGAGGCCTTTCGCCCGCGATAAGAACCGCGGAGTTTGACGCTTCAGCGGGGCCCAGAGGTCCGGGCGGCAACCCCGCGGCGCCTAAACTTATCTGGTGACAGAAAAGGTCGACGTCCTGCTCATCGGTGGCGGCATCATGAGCGCCACCCTGGGAACCCTCCTCTCTGAGCTGCAGCCCGACTGGAAGATCGTCGTCTACGAGCGACTCTCCGACGTCGCCCTCGAGAGCTCCAACGCGTGGAACAACGCGGGCACGGGCCACGCGGCGCTGTGCGAGCTCAACTACATGCCGGAAGGCTCCGACGGCACGCTCGACCCCGCCAAGGCGATCTCGATCAACGAGCAGTTCCAGCAGAGTCGTCAGTTCTGGTCGTCGCTGGTCGAGAAGGGCGTGCTCGACGCACCCAAGACCTTCATCAACTCCGCGCCCCACATGACGTTCGTGCGCGGCGACAAGGACGTCGAGTACCTCCGCAAGCGCTACGAGGTGCTCAAGCAGGAGCCGCTGTTCGCCGGCATCGAGTACAGCGAGGACTCGCGCGTCATCAACCAGTGGGCGCCGCTGCTCATGCAGAAGCGCCGTGCGGGCGAGTCGTTCGCCGCGACGCGCGTGCCCGCCGGCACCGACGTCGACTTCGGCGCGCTGACGCACCAGCTCTTCGATGGACTCGAGGCGCGCGGCGCCGAGGTCGTCACGAACCGAGAGGTCCGGGGGCTCAAGAAGCTCGCCGACGGCACGTGGAACGTGAGCTGGCGCAACACGATCGGTCGCACGCCCGGCACGACCAACGCGAAGTTCGTCTTCGTCGGCGCGGGCGGCTGGGCGCTCAAGCTGCTGCAGCGCTCCGGCATCCCCGAGATCTCGGGGTACGGCGTGTTCCCGATCGGCGGCCAGTTCCTCAAGACCACCAACCCGTCGCTCGTCGCGCAGCACAAGGCCAAGGTCTACTCGCAGGCGTCGGTGGGCGCTCCGCCCATGTCGGTGCCGCACCTCGATACGCGCGTCGTCGACGGCGAGGCATCCCTCCTGTTCGGACCGTTCGCGACGTTCAGCCCGAAGTTCCTCAAGAACGGCTCGATGCTCGACATCGTGACCCAGGTGCGCCCCGGCAACCTCGGGCCGATGCTCAGGGTCGCGTGGGACAACCCGAGCCTCATCACCTACCTCCTCGGCGAGCTCGTCAAGAACCACGCCAAGAAGGTCGACAGCCTGCGGATCTTCATGCCGACCGCGAAGGACGAGGACTGGACGCTCATCCAGGCCGGCCAGCGCGCCCAGGTCATGAAGAAGGACCCGAAGAAGGGCGGCGTGCTGCAGTTCGGCACCGAGGTCGTCACGGCCCAGGACGGCTCGATCGCGGGCCTGCTCGGAGCCTCTCCGGGCGCGTCGACGGCCGTCTCGATCATGCTCGGTCTTCTGAAGTCGTGCTTCCCCGACCAGATCGACGGCTGGCAGCCCGCGCTCAAGGAGCTCATCCCGAGTTACGGAGAGACGCTCAACCCGCGCCCCGCCGTCGCCGAGGAGACCCTCACCGAGACCGCCGAGGCGCTCGCCCTCACGGCCTAGTCGTCCGCGCCGCTACGCTGGCCCGATGGGGCTCAGCACCGCCGCGCGCGCGTCGGCTGTCGTCGTGCTCGCCGGTGTTCTGGCGTTGGTCGCTTCGCCCGCTGCGTCGGCAGTGGCAGAGCCCACCGCACGTGCGATCGGGATGGATGCCACGGCCGCGCCAGCCGCGGCATCCCTCGACACCGCCGTGCGCGCCGGGGTCGACGACTTCACCTACGACTCGCTGACCGCGGATTACTGGCTCGTGCGCGCGGCCGACGGCGAGTCCGAGCTGTACACGACCGAGACGATCGTCGCCCGGTTCCCCGAAGCCGACCAGAACAAGGGGATAGTGCGGCGCATCCCGCTGTCGGAATCGGGCATCGATCTCGGCACGTCCGTCGTCAACGTGACGGGGGCGGGTGGCGCGCCCATCGCCTGGTGGACCGAGCAGGACGAGGACAACGTCTACGTGCTCACGGGCGACGACTCGTACGTGCATGGCCAGCAGACGTACGTCATCTCGTACACGATGCACGACGTCGTGCTGCGCTACGCCGACACGGGCGCCGACGAGTTCTACTGGGACGTCCTCAGCACCGACCACGCGCAGCCGTTCGGCACGGTGACGGCCAGCGTGCACGTCGCCGGCGACGCCGCCGACGGCCTCATGGCGGGCCGCGTGTTCTGCTACCGCGGGCCGGTCGGCGCCACGAACCGGTGCGAGATCGACGGACCGCAACCCGACGTCGCGTGGCCCGACGACGTCTCGGCGTGGGCCTTCTCGCAGAGCGGGAGGGATGCCGCGCCCGGCGCCGTCCTGTTCACGGCGACCGACACCGAGTTCGGCCCCGACGAGGCGATGACCGCCGCGATCGGCTTCGCGCAGCGCACCTTCGCCGCGCCCACGCCGCCCCCGCCTCCGCCCTATCCGTGGTGGGAGTGGGTCCTGCCCGCTTTGGGATTGCTCGCCGGATTCGGCGGCCTCGTGTTCATCCTGGTCATGAAGGCGTTCCTGCGGCGGAACCCCGACGACTCCCCGGTCGTCGTGCAGTACACGCCGCCCGTCGACGAGTCGCCGACCCTCTCGGCCGGTGTGCTCGGCGTGCCGGCGCGCGCGCTCGCCGCCCACGTCGTCGACCTTGCGGTGCGCGACAAGGTCGAGATCACGGCGAAGGGCGACCGCGCGGAGCCCGACGACTTCAGCGTCGTGCTCCGCGACACGGGGGGTCTCGAGCATGACGACCGCCGCATCATCACCACCCTGTATGGAAAGGATGCCGCGCCCGGCGACCGCGTCGACCTCGGCGAGTTCGCCTCCAACCCGCCCGTCCGTGCCGTCACCTATGTGCGGCGCATCGACGACGCGACGGTCGACCGCGGCTACCGCGGCAAGACGCCGGGCTGGGTCGGCGTCGTGCGGGGGATCCTGACCTTCGGCGGCTTCATCGTCGCGATGCTGCTGCTGTTCCTCCAGAGCGGTGTTCCGTCGGTGCTCACGGATCTCGGGGTGCTCGGCGGCTGGATCAACCTGCTGTCGATCGTCAGCGCCTTCGGGGCGTTCATCCTCCTGCCGTTCTTCTCGATGCCCAAGACGACGCTCACGCGGGCCGGCGGCAGGCACAAGACGTACCTCGACGGCATCCGCGAGTACCTGCGTCTTGCGGAGGAGGACCGCCTGCGCGCGGCGCAGTCGCCGCAGACGGCCGACCTCGTCTCGAGCGGCCGCCGCGCCTTCGGCGATGCGGCTGATCGCCCGGGCGTCGACGTCGTGAACCTGTACGAGCGGCTCCTCCCGTATGCCGTGCTGTTCGGCATGGAGCGGCAGTGGATCGAGGTCATCCGGTCGGCGGCGGTGATCGAGGTGACGACGTCGCGTCTCGCCCTCTTCGACTCGATCCGCACCGACTCCCTCTCCGATGCCTCGCGCTCCATCGGGCACCTCGCCGCGACACCCGTGTCCAGCGGCGGCTCGTCGAGCTCGTCGAGCTCATCCTTCTCGAGCAGCTGGTCGTCGTCGGGCGGCTCGAGCGGCGGCGGCTTCTCGGGCGGCGGTGGGGGCGGGGGAGGCTTCGGCGGGCGATGAGCGCGGGATCGGCCCGCCTCTAGACTCGCCTGGTGGCCAAGCTCTACTTCCGCTACGGGGCGATGAACTCCGGCAAGTCGACGTCCCTGCTGCAGGCCGCGTACAACTACGAGGAGCGGGGTCAGCATGTGCTGCTGGCCAAGCCTGAGATCGACACGAAGGGCGCCGACGAGATCTCGAGCCGCCTCGGCGTGACGCGTCCCGTCGACTTCCTCGTCGCGCCCGGCGACGACCTGCGCGCCGTGTTCGCCGAGCATCGCGCTCGCGTGCGGCGCGAGGCCGCGGCATCCCTCATTCCCGAAGCCGACGAGCATCCCGTCGACGTCGCATGCCTCCTCATCGACGAGGCCCAGTTCCTCACGCGTGAGCAGGTCGACGACCTGCTGCGCATCGTCGTGCTCGACGGCGTGCCCGTGCTCGCGTACGGCATCCGCACCGACTTCCAGACGCGCGCCTTTCCCGGATCGCGCCGGCTGATGGAGCTCGCGCACAGCCTCGAGGAGCTCAAGACGATCTGCCGCTGCGGTCGCAAGGCGCTGTTCAACGCGCGCCTGGTCGGCGGGCGCTTCGTGTTCGAGGGCGACCAGGTGGCGATCGACGAGCTCACGACCGAGCGCGTCACCTATGAGGCGCTCTGCGCCGAGGACTACCTCGCGGAATCGGGCGGCCGGCTCGGCTAAGCCGTCGCCTCGGCCGGGCGCCGGCGCGGCGGCAGGGGCACGAGCATCGACGTCGTGCGCTTGTACTCCGCGTAGGCGGGGTACTTCGCGGCCGTGATCGACTCCGTGAAGATCGTGGAGCCGATGAACAGGAGCGACAGCAATGCCGCGCCCGCGATCGTCCAGTTGAGCGCGCCGCCCCAGAATCCGAGACCGGATGCCACGGCTGCGACAGCTCCCAGCGCGTAGAACACCCACCACTGCGCCTGCTCGAAGAAGAAGTTGGGGTGCCGGCTGTAGCGGAACAGCCCCGATGTCGCGAAGCCCGGCTCGAGCGTGCCGCCGGCGGCCTTCTTGGCCTGGTGGAAGTCCCACTGCTGCTGATCGGCCGCGAACTCGCCGACCAGGAACGCGGCGAACAGCGCCGCGAAGGCGGCATCCCATCCCGTGAACGGCGCGGGATGCTGCCACGCGACGTATGCCGGAAGCGTGATGAGCACGAGCAGGGCGTTCTGGTACAGCACGATGAAGAAGACGTTGAAGAGCTGGAACTGCCACGGCCGCATGCGGCCGCGCAGGATCGCCCAGCGGTAGTCCTCCATGCCCGTGTAGCCGCCCTTGCGGGCGAAGTTGAAGGTGAGGCGCGCACCCCACGCCGTGGCGAGGAGCGCCATCACGACGAGCCGGACGCCGTCGATCCCCGCGCCGATCGCCGAGATCGCGAAGATCCACACGTAGAGGACCGGCACGATCGACCAGATGCGGTCGACCCACGAGGTGTCCTTCGTGATGAGCGACGCGATCCAGCAGAAGGCACACGTCACGCCCGCGACGATGAGGACGAGGAGGAGGGGATCCATGCGCAACAGATTACGGCGCGTGAGGCTCCGGATTGCGTGGTCTGACCACTGCGTGTAGTGTGGTCAGACCATTGCGAGAAGGAGCACTGTGGCTGCCGACACCGCACCCGCCCGGGCGTGGCGCGTCGTGCTCGAGAAGATCGAGAGCGACCTCCTGGAAGGCCGGCTCGCCCCCGGTGACCGACTGCCTCCCGAGCGCGAGCTCGCCGCGACCCTCGGCGTCGGCCGCTCGAGCGTGCGCGAAGCGCTGCGCGTGCTCGAGGTCATGGGGCTCATCCGCACCGCGACGGGCTCGGGCCCCACCTCCGGCGCGATCATCATCGCCACTCCGCGGGGCGGCCTCGCGGCCCTCCTGCGCCTGCAGGTCGCAGCGCAAGGCTTCCCCCTCGCCGACGTCGTCGCGACCCGCCTCCTGCTGGAGGAGTGGGTCGTGGGGCACCTCGCCACCGACGGCGCGCACGATCTCGCCGACGTGCGGGCGACGCTCCGGGCCATGGAGGACCGCACGCTTACGGCCGACGAGTTCCTCGCCCTCGACGCCCACTTCCACCTCGGACTCGCCGACGCGTCGGGCAACGCCGTCGTCGGCGCCTCCATGGCGGGCCTGCGCACGGCGATCGAGTCGTACGTGCAGGCGGGCGCCAGACGCATCGAGGACTGGGATGCCGCGGCCGCGCGCCTGCGCACGGAGCACCGCGACATCCTCCAGGCGATCGACTCGGGCGAGGCCGACCTCGCGCGATCGCTCGTCCACGACCACATCACCGGCTACTACGCCGCCGCGGGCCTCACCCGCGGCTGACGAGAGGATCCACCCCATGGTTCAGCGCCAGCTGCCCGTCCCGTCCGAGCTCCTCGAGCTCATGAAGTTCAAGGCGCCCGACCTCAACGGCAAGCGCCGGCGCCTGTCGAGCGCCCTCACGATCGCCGACCTGCGCACGATCGCCAAGCGCCGCACCCCGAAGGCGGCGTTCGACTACACCGACGGCGCCGCCGAGGGCGAGCTGTCGCTCGCGCGCGCCCGCCAGGCGTTCGAGGATGTCGAGTTCCACCCGTCGATCCTGCGGCCCGCGGAGAGCGTCGACATGTCGACGACGATCCTCGGCGGACCCTCCGCACTGCCGTTCGGCATCGCGCCGACGGGCTTCACGCGCCTCATGCAGACCGAGGGCGAGATCGCGGGTGCCTCGGCCGCCGGGGCCGCCGGCATCCCGTTCACGCTCTCGACGCTCGGCACGACGTCGATCGAAGACGTGAAGAAGGCCAACCCGTACGGGCGCAACTGGTTCCAGCTGTACGTCATGCGCGACCGCGAGATCTCGTACGGCCTCGCGCGTCGTGCCGCCGAGGCGGGCTTCGACACGCTCATGTTCACGGTCGACACGCCGGTCGCCGGCGCGCGTCTGCGCGACAAGCGCAACGGCTTCTCGATCCCGCCGCAGCTGACGCTCGGCACGATCATCAACGCCATCCCGCGGCCGTGGTGGTGGATCGACTTCCTCACGACGCCCAAGCTCGAGTTCGCCTCGCTGTCGACGACGGGCGGCACGGTCGGCGAGCTGCTCAACGCCGCCATGGACCCCACGATCAGCTATGAGGATCTCGCGGTCATCCGCGAGATCTGGCCCGGCAAGATCGTCGTCAAGGGCGTGCAGAACGTCGAGGACTCGAAGCGTCTCGTCGACCTCGGCGTCGACGGCATCGTGCTCTCCAACCACGGCGGGCGCCAGCTCGACCGCGCCCCGATCCCGTTCCACCTGCTGCCGAACGTCGTGCGCGAGGTCGGCAGGGACGCGACGATCATGGTCGACACGGGCATCATGAACGGCGCCGACATCGTGGCATCCATCGCCCTCGGCGCGAAGTTCACGCTCATCGGCCGCGCCTACCTCTACGGCCTGATGGCAGGTGGGCGCGAAGGCGTCGACCGCACGATCGCGATCCTCCGCGGCGAGATCGAGCGCACGATGCAGCTCCTGGGCGTCTCGTCGCTCGAGGAGCTCGGTCCGCAGCACGTGACGCAGCTCACGCGCCTCCTGCCGCTGGCGGGCGCCCCCGCGGAGGCGACGGCGGGCGGCAAGCCCCGCGTGCAGGCCTGACGTCCTTTCCCTGCCGCGAGCCGATACAGCCTCGACGAACCGATACGCCTCGCACCGCGAAACTCGTATCGGCTCGCGCCGGCTGTATCGGTTCGTGGGGGCGGTGACTCAGACCCGGACGGCGAGCGTCGGGACGAGGCCCTCGAGGAAGTCCGCGGTGTCCTCCCAGCCGTCGACGGCCTGGCACTCGACGCCCATCGCGAGCACCGGGTAGTCGTTGCCGTCGGGATCGAGGCGGTCGCCGACGAAGAGCATGTCGTCGAGAGGGATGCCGGTCTGCTCGGAGAGCTGCCGCATGCCGTAGGCCTTGTCGATGCCGCGCTGTGTGATGTCGACGCTCGTCGACCCGCCCGAGCGCACCTCGAGGTCGGGGATGCTCGCGGCGACGGCGGCGCGGAGGGCGTTCTTCTTCTCGCCCGTGGGATCCCACGCCTTCTTGGCCTCGAGCGGCGCGCTCTGGCCGAGAGCCGAGAACGTGATCTGCGAGCCCCGGTCTTCGAGGATGTCGCCCCAGGTCTCGGACTCCCAGAGCCCGAGACGCTTGGCCTCCTCCTCGACGGCGCCGAGGGCGCGCGACTTCTCGTCGGCGGTGAGGCTGTGCGCGTAGATCTTCACGACCCCGTCAGCCGACACGCGGTAGTACTGCGTGCCGCACGTGGGCAGCAGATGCAGGCGCGAGAGCGTCTCGGCAGAGGCCTCCGGAAGGCGGTCGACGACCTGGGTCGTGAACTGGGCGAGCTGGCCACCCGAGATGATCGCGACGTCGACCCGTTCGGCGAGGGAGATCAGCAGGTCGCCGATGCGGGGGTCGATGGCGCTCTTCGAAGGGGCGAGGGTGTCGTCGAGGTCGAACGCGACGAGGCGGGGTTCCGGCATCCAATGCTCCTGTTCTCGTGTCCAGCCCTGATACGGCGGAAGGCCCCACCAATACTGGTGGAGCCTCCCTGCTGTCGGGGTGACAGGATTTGAACCTGCGGCCTCTTCGTCCCGAACGAAGCGCGCTACCAAGCTGCGCCACACCCCGTGGCAACCCCCCTAGCCTACCTGATCTGCGGGCAGGCGACGAATCGAGGACGCCTGCTCATCGGTCGCGGGGGAGGAGCGTGATGAGGGATGCCTCGGGCCGGCACGCGAAGCGCACCGGGGCGTAGATCGAGTGGCCGATCCCGGCGCTCACGTTGAGCGGGATCGACCGGCCGCCGTGCTTCCAGGCGCTCAGGCCCCGCGCCTGGCGGAGCGGGATGTCGCAGTTCGCGACGAGGGCGCCGAAACCCGGTACGCGCACCTGACCGCCGTGCGTGTGACCGGCGAAGATCATGTCGGCGCCGAAGTCGGTGAACGGATCGAGCACGCGGCGATATGGGGCGTGCGTCACGCCGATCGTGAGATCCGCGTCGCCCGAGCCCCGCACCTCCTCGAGCTGGTCGGGAAGCGCGCCCACGCGGTCCCAGCGGCGGTGGGCGTCGCCGACGCCGAAGACGTCGAGGCGCAGGCCGCCGGCGTCGATCGACGTTGCGACGTTGTCGACCTCCGTCCAGCCCAGATCGTCCCTGAGGTACGCATCGAGCGACTGCGTGTCCAGCGGCTCGGCCGTGGAGGTGATCTTCGACGGGCCCAGGAAGTAGCGGAGGGGATTGCGGGGCGAGGGAGCGACGTGGTCGTTCGACCCGTGCACGTAGACGCCCGGGATGCCGCGCAGCGGGTCGAGCGCGCGGCGCAGCCCGCGCAGCCCCTCCTCATGGCCGAGGTTGTCGCCCGTGTTCACGACGAGATCGGGCTCGAGGTCGGCGAGCGAGGCCATCCACAGCTGCTTGCGCTTCTGCCAGGGCGCCATGTGCGCGTCCGACAGGTGCAGCACCTTCATGGGTGCGGAGCCCGGCGGCAGGAGACGCAGCTCGTGGCGACGCAGCGTGAAGAGGTAGCGCTCGATGCCGATGCCCCAGACTGCGGCACCGACACCGACCGCCCCCACCGCGCCGAGCGCGGTGAGGGCGGTGCGAGTGGCGGACGTCGTCACTGGCTGCAGTGCTGACTCTTGTAGTCGACCGTGATCGTGGCGTTGCGGTTCACGACCGTCCCGGCGGGCGGGTTGGTGCCGGTCGCGGTGCCGTTGCCCTTCGCCTTGGCGTCTTCCGTACAGGTGCCCGGCTGGACATTTCCGAAGCCGGACGAGCGCAGATAGCTGATCGCCTCGCTGACGGATCTGCCGGCGACATCCGAGGGGACGGTCACGCCGTTCCCGTTGCTGGGGCTGAGCGTGACGACCGAGCCGCCCGCGACCTTGCCCGCAGCCGGGTTCTGCGCGGCCACGAGCCCGGCGCCCTGGTTCGAGTCGACCGGGTCGCCGACGACGACCTCGAAGCCGGCGCCCTCGAGCTGCGACTTCGCGTCATCGACGGAGAGGCCCACGACGTTCGGCAGATCGGTCAGCACCTGACGCAGCAGATCCTGGTTCGGCTTGGGGAAGGCATCCCCGCCGTAGAGGTCGTCGACGGTGCTCATGATCTTCTTGTTGATCGCGTACCGGAGGTTGTTAAGCGTCTGGCCGTTGTACCACTGCTTGGCCAGCGGAACCTCGCCCTCCGCGTTGCCGACCCACACTGCCGTCGTGACCTTCGTGCTCGACTCGATGAGCCAGGTCTGCCACGCCTCGTGGGTACCGGTCTTGCCGATGAGGGGCGTGCCGTCGTTGGGGTTTCCCTGGTTTCCGGTGCCGCCCGAGGCCATGACGCCCTGCAGGGCGTACGCTGCGGTCGCCGCGATGCTCGGGTCGAGCACCTGCGTGCACGTCTTCTGCGGTGCGAACTCACGACCGTCGGGGTCGACGACCTTGTCGATCGCCTTGGGCTCGCAGCGGATGCCGTTGTTGGCGACCGTCGCGTAGGCCGACGCCATGGCGAGAGGCGAGACGTTGTCCGACCCGATGACCTCAGGCGCGTACAGCATCTTGATCTCTTTGCCGTCACCCGTGGTGACGCCCATCTTCGCGACGACCTTGGCGATGTCGCAGAGGTCGAGCTTCTCGGCCATCGCGAGGAAGCCCGAGTTGAGCGATTCCTTCGTGAACTGCATCGGGGTGCCGACGTGGCCGCCGACGTTGTTGTAGTTGCCGATCTTCGTCTTCGACGTGTTCACCCAGTTGCCGTAGCAGGAGTTCGTCATCTTCGGGAAGACGCGGTTGACGCCGTTGAGGGTCTCGTTGAGGGACTTGCCCTTCTCGAGCCAGTCGAGCAGCGTGAACAGCTTGAACGTCGAGCCCGCCGGGAAGCCGATCGAGCCGCCGTTGGTGCTGTTGCCCGCGTAGACGAGGGACGAGTAGTTCGGGTCGCCCGCGAGGCTCTGATCCTCGCTGAACTTCGTGTTCTGCGCGATGCCGAGGATGCGGCCGGTCGAGGCTTCGAGGCTCACGGAGGTCGAGCCGAAGTCCATGCCGTCGATCGCGCTCGGAGTGTTCTGGGCGACGGCCGCCTCGTTGGCCTGCTGCACGCGCGGGTCCATCGTCGTGTAGATCTTCAGGCCGCCCTGGCGAAGCGCGCGCATGCGGTCGTCGGCAGTGGCGCCGAAGGCGGGGTCGGTCTTCACGATCGAGACGACGTACTGGCAGAAGTAGGCGCCGGAGCCCGTCGAGGCGCAGCCCTTCGTGGGCTGCGTGATGTTCGGCGTGAGCGGCTCGGCGACTGCCGCGTCGTGCTGCTCCTGCGTGATCTTGCCGTCGGCGAGCATGCGATCGAGCACGTAGACCTGACGGGCCTTGGTCAGCTTGTACCCGTCGGCCTCGCTGTTGACGCCGTTGCCGTCCTTGTCGGTCGTCGTCCCGCCCTTCATATCGATGCGGTACGTGTTCGGGTTCTGCACCATGCCCGCGAGCGTGGCGGCCTGGGCGAGCGACAGATCCTTCGCGGCGACGCCGAAGTAGTAGCGGGCCGCCGCATCGACGCCGTAGTTCGTGCCGCCGAAGCCCGCGATGTTGAGGTAGCCGAGCAAGATCTCGTTCTTCGAGTACTTCTGCTCGAGCGCGATGGCGTAGCGCATCTCCTGCAGCTTGCGCTGGAGGCCCTCGTCACCGACCGAGGTCGTGGCATCCGTGTAGCACTTCTGCAGTTCCTCGTCGCTCGTGGCGTTGCTCTCGCAGCGCTGCACGAGGATGTTCTTGACGTACTGCTGGCTGATCGACGAGCCACCGCGGGTGTCGCGGCCGCGCACGTTGTCGACGACGGCGCTGACGGTGCCGACGAGGTCGATGCCGCCGTGCTTGTAGAAGTTCTTGTCCTCACTCGAGAGGATCGCGTCGTACATGACGGGCGCGATCTGGTCGAACTCGACGGGGGAGCGGTTCTGGTCGTAGAACTGCGTCCACTCGACTTCCTGTCCGCTCGACGGATCGGTGTAGATGAGCGTCGAGGGAAGCATGAGCTTCTCGATCTCCAGGACGCTCGGCAGATTGTCGAACATCGTGATCGCGCTCGATGCCGCAGCTCCGGACAGGGCGATGGCCGGGGTGACCGTGGCGGCGACGAGCACACCCGCGACAGCGCTCAGACCAACGAGGCCGGCGAGTCCGCCGAGCACGCCGCTGGTCGTCCGTTTCGTATCAGGCATAGGCTTGATCGTAGGGGAGAACCCTGGCAGATCCCTTGACGGCGTGCCGCGAGGGGGCAATTGTTCTGCCTTTGATCAGGGCTTTCCCCCTCCGCCCGCCTCGACCCCGCCAGGAGCCGCAGATGACCACGTGGGAATATCTCACCACGCCCCTCCTCATCCACAACACCGCCGCGATCCTCAACAACTGGGGCAAGCAGGGCTGGGAGCTCGTTCAGGTCGTGCAGGGCCCCGAAGGCGGTCTCGTCGCGTACTTGAAGCGGCCCGTCGGCGGCGGTGCCGCGAACGCGGGACTGGATGCCGCCGCCACCGCCGCGCAGCAGTTCGAGGGAGCCCCGGAATGAGCATCTCCGCACGCCTGACCGAGCTCGGCATCGAGCTGCCGCAGGTCGTTCCCCCCGTCGCGGCGTACGTGCCGGCGAAGGCGCACGGCGACCTCGTCTACACGGCCGGCCAGCTGCCGATGATCGCGGGCGCGCTTCCCGCGACGGGCAAGGTCGGAGAGGGGGACGGGCTCGTCCCCGCCGCCGATGCGAAGGGATACGCCCGCCAGTCCGCGCTCAACGCGGTCGCCGCGGCGGCCGACGCCGTCGGCGGGGTCGATCGCCTGACGGGTGTCCTCAAGGTCGTCGGCTTCGTGGCATCCGTCCCCGAGTTCACCGGACAGCCCGGCGTCATCAACGGCGCGAGCGAGGTGTTGGGCGAGATCTTCGGCGACGCCGGCCGCCACGCCCGCTCGGCCGTGGGCGTCCCGGTGCTGCCGCTGGACAGCCCCGTCGAGGTCGAGGTCGTCTTCAGCTTCGAGTGACCCGGCGGGGCCTTCGTCCCTGACCGTGAGCCTCCACCTGAGTGCCGAGCACGTGGGTGTCACCCGCGTGCTCGGCGCTCCAGTGGAGGCTCACGGAATCGGCGCCGTTACTTGACCTGGGCGGAGATCACCGACATCACGGCCGTGTCGGCCAGCGTCGTCGTGTCGCCGACCTCTCGGCCCTCGGCGACGTCGCGCAGGAGGCGGCGCATGATCTTGCCGGAGCGCGTCTTGGGCAGCTCGCCCACGATGTACACGTCGCGCGGGCGGGCGATTGGGCCGATCTGCTCGCCGACCCACGCGCGCAGGCCCTGCGCGAGTCCGTCGGGGGAGTGCTCCTTGAGGTAGGACTCCTTGATGATGACGAACGCGACGACCGCCTGCCCCGTCGTCTCGTCGGAGGCTCCGACGACTGCGGCCTCGGCGACCGCCTCGTTGCCGACGAGGGCAGACTCGATCTCGGTCGTCGAGAGGCGGTGGCCCGAGACGTTCATGACGTCGTCGACGCGGCCGAGCAGCCACACGTCGCCTTCGGCGTCGAGGCGCGCGCCGTCGCCGGCGAAGTAGAAGCCCTGCTTCGCGAACTTGTCCCAGTAGGTCTCCTTGAAGCGCTCCGGGTCGCCCCAGATGCCCCGGAGCATGCTGGGCCAGGGTTTGGTGACGACCAGGAGTCCGCCGTTGCCGTTACCGACGTGCCCGCCGTCTTCGTCGACGACGTCGATCGAGATGCCGGGCAGCGGCACCTGCGCGCTGCCGGGCTTCGTCTCGGTCACACCGGGGAGGGCCGAGACCATGATCGAGCCGGTCTCGGTCTGCCACCACGTGTCGACGATCGGCGCCGTCTTGCCGCCGATGATCTTGCGGTACCACATCCACGCCTCGGGGTTGATCGGCTCGCCCACCGAACCGAGGAGGCGCAGCGACGACAGGTCGAACTGCTTCGGGACGGCGCGGCCGATCTTCATGAACGAGCGGATCGCGGTCGGCGCCGTGTAGAGGATCGTGACGCCGTACTTCTGCACGACCTCCCACCACCGGCCCGGGTGCGGCGTGTCGGGGGTCCCCTCGTAGAGCACCTGGGTCGCGCCGTTCGCGAGCGGACCGTACGTGACGTAGGAGTGTCCCGTGATCCAGCCGATGTCGGCGGTGCACCAGAACACGTCGGTCTCGGGGTGGAGGTCGTGGACGACTCTGTTCGTGAACGCGGACTGCGTCAGGTAGCCGCCGGACGTGTGGAGGATGCCCTTGGGCTTTCCCGTCGTGCCCGACGTGTACAGGATGAACAGCGGGTTCTCGGCGGGGAACGCCTGCGCGTCATGCTCGGCCGATGCCGCCGGAACGACGTCGTGCCACCACAGGTCGCGGCCCTCGGTCCACTCCACGTCGTTGCCGCCGCGCTTGACGACGATGACCTTTTCCACGGTCTCCTGCGCACCGGAGCCGTTGCGGTCCGCGAGCGCGAGGTCGACGGCAGGCTTGAGCGGGGAGACCTTGCCCTTGCGGTAGCCGCCGTCGGCCGTGATGACGACGCGCGCGCCGGCGTCGTCGATGCGCGAGCGCAGGCTGTCGGCCGAGAAGCCGCCGAACACGACGGAGTGGATGGCGCCGATGCGCACGACGGCCAGCATGGCGGCGATCGCCTCGGGGATCATCGGCATGTAGATCGCGACGCGATCGCCCTCGCCGATGCCCAGACCCTCGAGCACGTTCGCGAGCCGCTTGACCTCGTCGGTGAGCTCGGCGTACGTCACGCGGCGGTCATCGCCGGGCTCGCCCTCCCACAAGAGGGCGACGCGGTCGCCGTTGCCCGCCTCGACGTGACGGTCGAGGCAGTTGTAGGCCACATTGAGTGCGCCGTCGGCGAACCACTTCGCGAACGGCGGGTTCGACCAGTCCAGCGTCTGCGTGAACGGCGTGTGCCAGTGCAGGAGGTCGCGCGCCTGGTCGCCCCAGAAGCCCTCCCGGTCGTCGGCCGCGCGCTCGTAGAGCTCGGGGGTGCCGACGGCGTTCGCTGCGAAGTCGTCGGGCGGCGCGAATCGGCGATCTTCTTCGAGGAGGTGGTCGATCTGGCTGCTCATGCGGCGCGCTCCTTTGCGGGCTGGTGGCGGAGATGGTCCGACGCCGCAAGCAATCTACTCACGGCCGGTGTCGCTCACTACCTCCGATAGTTGGTGATCGAAAGATGTGAGAACTCTCATCGATATATCACTCGAGGCGTGTTCGGGTTTGTTTGGAAGGTTGCGTCCTGTTGCGTATGCTCGGTCGCGGCCGAACTTCGATTCTGGCATTGCGGCACCCGAAGCACCCCCCGAACTGCGGTGTCGCGCGTGGCGGCATCCCATTCCCCCCATGGGATGCCGCCTCTGTTTCCGAACGCGTGCGCACGTTTGGGAGCGATTCCACGCGGGCTCCTCCACAGACGCGGTCTCGCGCGGATTCTGCACGGGGGAGGGGGATGCCTCCGCCGGCGCGCACTGGTCCTCTTAGCGTCGTGGCATGCCCGAGCCGTTCGTCGTCCAGCCGCGTGGAGCCGCGCCGGTGAGCGTGCCCACTCCCGCTGCTCCGGAACCGCAGATCCTCGGCATGTGGGTGCCGAGGGTGGACTCGAGGGCCGCGCCGAGCCGCGCCGATCCGGTCGAGCATCCGAGCGAGCCGCTGCCCGTGCGCCCGCACCATCCGGTCCTCGAGCCGCTCGCGCCGTTCCTCGACGATCCCGACGTCACGGATCTCTTCGTCAACGGCGCCGACGGTCTCTTCGTCGACCGGGGCGCCGGCGCACGGCGCGTCGCAGGCTGGCGGGCGACGGAGGAAGACGTCCGCCAGCTCGCCGTCGCCCTCATCGGCCTGGGGGATCGGCACCTGGACGACGCGTCGCCTGCCGTGGACGTGCGGCTCGACGGCGGCATCCGCGTGCACGCCGTGCTGCCGCCCGTCGCGCCCGAGGGCACCGCGATCTCGATCCGCGTGCCGCGCTTCGGCGTGCCGGCGCTCGACGAGCTCGAGCGGAGAGGCATGTTCGACACGGCGCTGCGGGCCCGGCTCGAGGAGACCGTGGCACGGCGCGCGAACGTCCTGGTGACCGGCGCCGCGGGCGCCGGGAAGACGACGCTGCTCGCGGCGCTCCTCGGCCGTGCCGACCCCGGCGACCGCATCGTCACGATCGAGGACGTCGCCGAGCTGCGCATCGATCATCCGCATCACGTGCGGCTGGAGGCGCGGCAGCCCAATCTCGAGGGCGCCGGAGGCATCGACCTCGCGCGTCTCGTGCGGGAGGCGCTGCGCATGCGGCCCGACCGGCTGGTGGTGGGGGAGTGCCGCGGCGCCGAAGTGCGTGAACTCCTCGCGGCCCTCAACACGGGTCACGACGGCGGCGCGGGGACGCTGCACGCCAACGGCCTTCACGAGGTCGCCGCACGGCTCGAGGCGCTCGGCGCGCTCGCGGGGCTCGACGATCGCGCGCTGGCACGGCAGGTCGTGAGCGCGATCGGGATCGTGCTCCACGTGACGCGCGAGCGCGATGGCGCGCGGCGGCTGTCCGCGGTGGGTCGTCCGGTCCTCGACGAGGGCCGGCTCGCGATCGTGGAGCAGGGCCGATGATCGCGCGGCTGCGCCGGAGACGCCCGGGATCGGAGGAGTCAGCGGATGCCGCCGCCGGCGTGCTCCAGCTCGCCGTGCTCCTCCAGGCCGGACTCGCCCCGGCGCGCGCCTGGACACTCGCCGCCGACGGCGGCGACGCCGTGGCCGCGCGGGTGCGGCAGAGGGTCGAGGACGGTTCCGACCTCACGAGCGCGATCGCCGCTCAGGGCGGGGACTGGCGCGAGATCGCGGCCGCATGGTCGATCGCGGCCACCGTCGGCGCACCGCTCGCCGACACCCTGCGCGGAGTGTCGGCTGCCATCCGCGACGCGCAGGAGGCGGCCGACGACGTGCGCATCGCCCTCGCGGAGCCTGCCGGAACAGCCCGCCTGATGTCCTGGCTCCCGCTGGTGGCCGTGGGCCTCGGCGCGGCGCTCGGTTTCGACACCCTTTCGACGCTCGTGCTCGATCCGCTCGGCCTCGGCTGCCTCGCCGCGGGATCCGCCCTCATCGTCGCGGCGCACCGGTGGACGAGCGGACTCGTGCGCCGCGCGATGCCGGCTCCCGGCATCCCGGGGCTGCGGGCCGAGCTGCTCGCGATCGCGCTCTCGGGCGGCGTCTCACTGGATAGAGCCCGCACCGTCGTGTCCAAGGCCCTGGGCGGCGGGTGTGATGACGTGGAGGTCGAGCGGGTGCTCGAGCTGTCGCGCAGGGCGGGGGTTCCGGCCGTGGAGCTGCTGCGCGCCTCGGCGTCGCTGGCTCGGCATCGCTCGCGGGTGGAGGGGCGGATGCGCGCCGCGAAGCTCGCCTCACGACTGCTGCTGCCGCTGGGCGTTTGCACGCTCCCGGCGTTTCTTCTGCTCGGCGTCGCGCCGATGCTGCTGAGCGTCATGTCGACGATGTCGCTCTCGCTCTGACCCCGATCGTCCCCACATTCCCGCACACAGAGAAAGAGGAGATCATGTCGATCCCACAGATCACCCGACGCCGCGCCGCACGGCTCTTCGACGACGACACCGGCGCCGCGACCGCCGAGTACGCCATCGCGACGATGGCGGCCGTTGCGTTCGCTGGGCTGCTCGTCGTCATCATGAGGTCGGACGAGGTGCGCGGCATCCTCACCGATCTCGTGCGCCGCGCGCTCACGGTGGCATGACCGGGCTGCGGCTCGGCGACGACCGCGGCTCGGTCGTCGCCGAGTTCGCGGTGGCGCTCCCCGCGATCGCGCTCGTGCTGCTCCTCGGCGGCGGCGCGCTCGCGGCCGGCGCGAGACAGGTGCGCCTGCAAGATGCCGCGGCCGACGCGGCGCGGCTCATCGCGCGCGACGAGCCCGCCTCGGCGGCGCAGGACGCCGTCACTCGCGCCGTGGCGGGCGCATCGGTCGTCGTCGACGAGCAGGGCGGCCTGATCTGCGTCACGGCGACCGCGCCCGCCGCGGTCGTGGCGCTGACGCTGTCGGCACGATCGTGCGCCCTCGCGGGCGGCCTGTGATGCCGACGCGTAGCCGGGATCAGTGATGCCGGGCTCCGTCCTGGCCGTCGGGATCGTGGCGTGCGCCGCGACGCTCGTCGTCGCGGCCGGCGCTGTGACCGGCGCCGCCGTCGCGAGCCAGCGGCTCGCGGGGGCGGCCGACGCCGCGGCGCTCGCCGCAGCCGACGCCGCGTCGGGCGCCGTTCGAGGCATCCCGTGCGAGCGTGCGGTGGAGGTCGCGGCGGCTTCCGGCGCGGCATTGGAGGCGTGCGACGTCGATGGACTGATCGCCACCGTCACCGTCTCGGCGCCCTTCGGCCGGCTCGTCGCACGGGCTTCGGCGCGGGCGGGTCCGCCGCCCTGACGGGAATACGCGAGCCCTCGCGGGCCGTTCCGCCTGGGTGTCCTCACAGCGACCACCCCTGGTCACGGTGTGTATGGTGTGCTTCGAAGAAAGGACGACCCACGTTGGCACAAGGCAAGAAGCTCGTGATCGTCGAGTCCCCCACGAAGATGAAGTCGATCCAGGGGTACCTCGGCGATGACTACGAGGTGCTGAGCTCGGTCGGGCACATCCGCGATCTCGCGAGCAAGAAGGAGATCCCGGACGACAAGAAGTCGGCGTACGGCAAGTACTCGATCGACATCGACAACGACTTCGACCCCTATTACGTCGTCAACGATCGCAAGACGAAAACGGTCGCCGACCTCAAGCGCGCCCTCAAGAGCGCCGACGAAGTCCTGCTCGCGACCGATGAAGACCGCGAGGGCGAAGCCATCGCGTGGCACCTGCTGGAGGTCCTCCAGCCGAAGGTCCCCGTCAAGCGGATGGTCTTCCACGAGATCACGAAGGACGCGATCAAGGCGGCCGCGGAGAACACCCGCGAGCTCGACCTCGCGCTCGTCGACGCGCAGGAGACGCGCCGCGTCCTCGACCGCCTCTACGGCTGGGACGTCTCGCCGGTGCTGTGGCGCAAGGTCGGCAGCGGCCGGGAAGGCGCGGCGCTGAGCGCGGGCCGCGTGCAGTCCGCCGCCACCCGCCTCGTGGTCGACCGCGAGCGCGAGCGCATGGCATTCGTCTCGGCTTCCTACTGGGACGTCGAGGCGCTCGCCGGGAAGGACGCCGCGGCGTTCACGACGCGCCTGGCCCGTGTCGACGGCGCCGCGCTCGCCCGCGGCACCGACTTCGACGACAGCGGTTCGCTCAAGAAGGCCGTCCTCGTGCTCGACGAGGCCGCGGCGCGCGCGCTCGCCGACGCGGTCGCCGCAGCGGGCGAGGCATCCGTCACGAATCTCGAGTCGAAGCCGGGAACCCGCAGCCCCCGCGCGCCCTTCACGACCTCGACGCTGCAGCAGGAGGCGGGCCGCAAACTCTCGATGAGCGCGAAGCACGCGATGAGCGTCGCGCAGCGCCTCTACGAGAAGGGGTACATCACCTATATGCGCACCGACTCGACCGCCCTGTCGAAGCAGGCGGTCGAAGCGGCGCGTGCGCAGGCGGTGACCCTGTACGGCGAGAAGGCCGTCCCGCTCAACCCTCGGGTCTACCGCAACAACGCCAAGAACGCGCAGGAGGCGCACGAGGCGATCCGTCCGTCGGGCGAGGACTTCCGCACGCCGTCGTCGATCTCGTCGGAGCTCGACCGCGACGAGCTGCGCATGTACGACCTCATCTGGAAGCGCACGGTCGCGAGCCAGATGAGCGACGCGAAGTACGAGACGACCACGGTCACGCTCGAGGTCGCCGCGGCCGGCAAGCGCGCCGAGTTCACGGCATCCGGCACCGTGTACACCTTCAAGGGCTTCCTCGAGGCCTATGAGGAGGGCCACGACGAGAAGCGCAGCGATGCCGACAAGGCCGACGACCAGTCGCTGCCGATCATGGCGATCGGCGACGTCCTGCGTATGAAGGACGTCGAGCCCAAGGGCCACTCGACGAGCCCCAAGCCCCGCTACACCGAGGCCAGCCTCGTCAAGGCGCTCGAGGAGAAGGGCATCGGCCGTCCCTCGACGTTCGCGAGCATCATCGACGTCATCCTCGACCGCGGTTACGTCAGCAAGCGCGGCCAGGCGCTCGTGCCGAGCTGGCTCGCCTTCTCGGTCGTGCGGCTCCTCGAGCAGCACTTCGCCGACCTCGTCGACTACGACTTCACGGCGGCGCTCGAGGACGACCTCGACGCGATCGCGCGCGGCGAGCAGCAGCGCGGGTCGTGGCTGCACGACTTCTACTTCGGCTCCGACGGGCAGGTAGGCTTGCGCAACATCGTCGAGAACCTCGGCGAGATCGATGCCCGTGAGCTCAACGCCACGAGGATCTCGGATGCCGCGACCCTCCGGTTCGGCAAGTACGGCGCGTACCTCGAGGTGGTCGATCCCGCGAACCCCGAGGCCGAGCCGCGTCGCGTCAACATCCCGGAGGAGCTCGCCCCCGACGAGCTCACCGCCGACAAGGCGCAGGAGCTCATCGACGCCCCCGTCGCCGGCGACCGCGTGCTGGGAGAGAACCCCGAGAACGGCAAGCTCATCGTCGTGAAGGACGGGCGCTTCGGACCGTACGTGCAGGAGAACGACCCCGTCGATCCCGAGGCCGTCGACGAGGCCACGGGCGAACTTGCAGCGCCCGCTCCCAAGAAGCGCACGACCGCGAAGAAGGAGGTCGCGCCGAAACCTCGCACGGCGTCGCTGTTCAAGTCGATGTCGGTCGACACTCTCGATCTCGAGACGGCGCTGCAGCTGCTGTCCCTTCCGCGGGTCGTCGGCACCGACCCGGAGTCGGGCAACGTCATCACCGCCCAGAACGGCCGCTACGGCCCGTATCTGAAGAAGGGCACCGATTCGCGCACGCTGCAGAGCGAGCAGCAGCTGTTCGACATCACGCTCGACGAGGCGCTCGCCGTCTACGCTCAGCCGAAGTACGGCGCCCGCGGTGCGTCGAGCGCGCTCAAGGAGTTCGAAGCAGACCCGGTGAGCGAGAAGCCCATCAAGATCAAGGACGGCCGATTCGGCGCGTATGTGACCGATGGCGTGACCAACGTCACGATCCCTCGCGGGCAGACGCCCGACGACATCACGTTCGAGATCGCGGTGCAGATGCTCGCCGACAAGCGCGCCAAGGGTCCCGCGCCCAAGCGCACGACGACGAGGAAGACGACGACGACGCGCAAGGCGCCGGCGAAGTGACGATCCCGGCGGCCGCGACCGATCGGCGTCCGCACACGGGCCTGTTCATCACCCTCGAGGGCGGCGACGGCGTCGGCAAGACGACGCAGTCGGCGCTCCTCGAGGAGTGGCTCACCGGGATCGGCCGCACGGTCGTGCGCACCCGCGAACCCGGCGGCACCGAGGTGGGCGTGCTCGTGCGCGACATCGTCCTGCACCATCGAGGCGACATCGCGCCCCGCGCCGAGGCCCTGCTCTATGCCGCCGACCGCGCGCACCATATCGCCACCGTCGTCCGGCCCGCGCTCGCGCGCGGCGAGGTCGTCATCCAGGACCGCTACCTCGACTCGTCTGTCGCATACCAGGGCGAGGGGCGCCAGCTCGACGCCGACGAGATCCGCGGGCTGTCGCTCTGGGCCGCCGCGGGGCTCCTGCCCGACCTCACCGTGCTCCTCGACCTCGATCCGCGAGTCGCGCGCCGTCGCCTCGACGCCGACGACAAGCCGTTCGACCGGCTCGAATCCGAGCAGGAGGACTTCCACGCGCGCGTGCGCGCGCACTTCCTCGCGATCGCCGACAGCGAGCCGGAGCGCTTCCTCGTTCTCGACGCGTCGCGGCCTGCGGACCAGCTCGCGCAAGAGATCCGCGACCGGGTGGAGGCCCTTGCGGCGGCGCCCGGCAACGTCGGAACCCGCGGTTAGGCTGGTCGCCATGGATGCCACGGCGGACATCTCCGCTCCGCCCTGGAGCGATGTGTGGGGTCAGGACGACGCGGTGGCGGCACTGCGGGCCGCGGCATCCGATCCCGCCTCGCTCACGCACGCGTGGCTCATCACGGGCCCGCCCGGCTCGGGGCGGTCGACGCTCGCGCACGCCTTCGCCGCGGCCCTCATCGCCGAGCCCGGCGACGAGCAGGCGATGCGCCAGGTGCTGGCCGGCACGCACCCCGACCTCACGGCGCTGCGCACCGAGGGCGTCATCATCTCGATCAAGGACGCACGGTCGCTCGTCGAGCGGTCGTACTTCGCGCCCTCGCTCGGCCGCTACCGCGTCATCGTCATGGAAGACGCCGACCGCATGGCCGAGCGCACGTCGAACGTGCTGCTCAAGGCGCTCGAAGAACCGCCCGAGCGCACCGTCTGGGTGCTCTGCGCGCCGAGCGAGGCAGATCTCCTCCCGACCATCCGCTCGCGCGTGCGCACGTTGCGGCTCCGCGATCCCGAGATCGCCGACGTCGCCCGGCTCATCGTGCAGCGGACGGGCGTCGATCCCGCGATCGCCGAGCAGTCGGCACGCCACGCGCAGCGCCACATCGGCATGGCGCAGCGGCTCGCGACCGATTCCGCCGCGCGGGCCCGGCGCGATGAGACGCTCCGCGCGGTGCTGCGGGTGCGCGGCGTCGGCGATGCCGTCGAGGTCGCAGGCACGATCGTGCAGGTTGCGACCGACGACGCGAAGGCCCTCACTGCCGAGCGCGACGAGGCCGAACGCTCCACGCTCCTGCGCACGCTCGGCATCGCCGAGGGCGCCGCCGTTCCCCCCGCGGTGCGCGCACAGCTGTCCGCACTGGAGGACGACCAGAAGCGTCGCGCGACTCGGAGCCTGCGCGACGGCATCGACCGTGTGCTCACCGACCTGCAGTCGATGTTCCGCGACATCGTCGTGCTGCAGTTCGGCCGCGGCGGCGACCTCATCAACGTCGAGCTCGAGCCCGAGCTGCGCGCCGTCGCGCAGGCGTGGACGCCGCAGCGCACGCTGACCGTGCTCGACCGCATCGCCGAGACCCGCCGCAACCTCGAGCAGAACGTCGCCCCGGCGCTCGCCCTCGAGAGCATGCTCGTGACCGTCGCGAGCGGAAGGACACCGTGAACCCCACCCGCACGCGCCGCCCGCGGCGCGCCGCCGCTCTCGTCGCGACGCTGGCCGCGGCATCCCTCCTGCTCTCGGGATGCCTCTACCAGCTCATCCCCGAACCGAGCGCGCCGGTCTCGACCGCCAGTGCGGCGCCCGACACGGAGGGCGTCTCGGCCGATCTGCTGCGGTTCTACGCGCAGGAGATCGACTGGAAGGCGTGCGATTCGGGCTTCCAGTGCACGACGGTGACGGCGCCGCTCGACTGGAGCGACCCCGCCAAGGGCGAGATCGATCTCGCCCTCATCCGGCACCGCGCGACGGGCGGCGAGGCGATCGGCTCGCTGCTGACCAACCCGGGCGGGCCGGGCGCGAGCGGTATCGGGCTCATCCGCGACTCGCTCGACTACGCCGTGGGCCAGCCGCTGCAGCAGTCGTACGATGTCATCGGGTTCGATCCGCGCGGCGTCGGCGAGTCGACGGCGGTGCGCTGCTACGACGCATCGCAGATGGACGGCTATCTGTTCGACGTGCCGAAGAATGCCCGCGGATCGGATGCCTGGAACCAGGAGCTCCTCGACCGGCACAGCGCGTTCGCGAAGGCGTGCGACGCGAACAGCGACGGCATCCTGCCGTACATCACGACCGAGAACGCCGCGCGCGACATGGACCTCATGCGCGCGGTGCTGGGCGACAAGAAGCTCAATTACCTGGGCTACTCGTACGGCACGTTCCTCGGCTCGACCTACGCGAAGCTCTACCCGGAGCGCGTCGGCCGGCTCGTGCTCGACGGTGCGATCGATCCGTCGGTGTCGGGCCTCGAGGTCAACATCACACAGGGCATCGGGTTCGAGAACGCCCTCCGCGCGTACATGGCCTCCTGCCTCAAGGGCGACAAGTGCCCGTTCAGCGGCACGGTCGACGAGGGGATGGAAGACCTCGGCACGCTGCTCGCGAGCGTCGACCGTTCGCCGCTGCGGGGATCGGACGGGCGCAAGCTCGGGTCGGACACGCTCATGACGGCGATCGTCGCGGCTCTGTACTCCGAGGACAGCTGGCCGTACCTCACCACGGCGCTCTCCGACGCGCTGCAGGGCAACCCCGACGTCGCCTTCCAGCTCGCCGACTTCTACTACAACCGTGAGAACGGCCAGTACTCCGACAATTCGACGGAGGCGTTCCGCGCGTACAACTGCATGGACTACCCGGTCGACACCTCGCCAGAGGATCTCGCCAAAGCGCAGGCCGAGCTCGACGAGAAGGCGCCGACGGTGGCGCCGTACTGGTTCGGCCCGGATCCGTGCGAGGTCTGGCCGTATCCGCCGACCGGTGTCCGCGAGAAGATCACGGCCGACGGCGCCGCGCCGATCGTCGTCGTCGGCACGACCAACGACCCCGCGACGCCCTACGAGTGGGCCGTCTCGCTCGCCGACCAGCTCTCGTCAGGCGTGCTCATCACGCGCGTCGGCGAGGGCCACACGGGCTACAACAAGGGCAACTCGTGCGTCGACTCCGCCGTCGAGGCGTACCTGCTGAAGGGCACCGTCCCTCAGGACGGGCTGCGCTGCGGGTGAGGGATGCCGGTCGCCCGGCATCCCTCACCTGACAACGGCCGGTCGCCGCCCGCCGCACGTCGGCTCAGCGACGCAGGATGCGGCGCGCGAGCGCGTTGCCGATGAACTGCACCGCCTGCACGATGATCACGATGACGAGCACCGCGGCCCACGTCACGACCGGGTTGAACTGCTTGAACCCGTAGACGATCGCGAACTCGCCGAGACCGCCCGCCGCGACCGCGCCTGCGATCGCGGTCATGTCGACGAGCGCGACGACGATGAACGTGTAGCCGAGCACGAGGGGTCCGAGGGCTTCGCGGGGGATGAGCCGGAAGAGGATCCGCGAGCGGCTCGCGCCCGCGGCACGCGCCGCCTCGATGACGCCGGGGCGCACCGTGAGGAGGTTCTGTTCGACGATGCGGCTGATCGCGAACATCGAGGCGATCGAGATCGCGAAGACCGCGAACTCCGGTCCGATGCCCGGGATGCCGAGGCTGCGCGCGAACGGCTGCACGGCGGCCAGGAAGATCACGAACGGGATCGGGCGGAAGAAGTTCACGACGACGTTCAGCGCGCCGAAGACGGGCCGGTTGGGGAAGAGGCTTCCGGACCGCGTCGCGTAGAGGGCGAGGCCGAGCAGGAGGCCGAGGAGCCCGCCGAAGATCAGCGCCAGCGTCACGATGTAGAGCGTCTCGGCGGTGGCCGCCCAGAGCTCGGGGAGCAGGTCGACGAGCCTATCCACGGGCGTCCTCCTCGATGAGCGGGGCGAAGGCGGAAGCCGCGTCGATCGCGCGCTGCACCGCCGCGGGCTCGCCGCGCAGGGCGAGCGTCAGGTGACCGAAGACCCGCCCGCGGATGTCGTTGATGCCCCCGTGGATGAGCTCGAAGCGCACGCCGTGGTCGGCGATCGTCGAGAAGACCTCGGACTGCGTGACGTCGCCGTCGCGGATCGTGAAGGTCACGATGCGACCGGGATGCCGCTCCCTGAGCGTCTGCAGCTGGTCGCCGACCGGCACGTCCTCGATGATGCTCGCGACGAAGCGACGCGTGGCGGGATGCTGCGGGGCGGACAGTACGTCGAACACCTCGCCGGACTCGATGATGCGGCCGGCCTCCATCACGACGACGCGGTCGGCGAGCGTGCGGATGACGTCCATCTCGTGCGTGATGACGAGGATCGTGATGCCGAGCTCGGAATTGACGCGGCGCAGGAGCGTGAGCACCTCCTGCGTCGTGTCGGGGTCGAGCGCGCTCGTCGCCTCGTCGGCGAGCAGGATGCGCGGGCTCGTGGCGAGCGCGCGCGCGATGCCCACGCGCTGCTTCTGGCCGCCGGACAGCTGCTCGGGGTAGTTCTTCGCCTTGTCGGCGAGGCCGACGAAGCGCAGCAGCTCGTCGACGCGCGTCGCGATGTCGGCGCGTGAGCGGCCGGCGACCTCGAGTGGATACGCGACGTTGCCCGCCACTGTCCGCGCGTCGAACAGGTTGAACTGCTGGAAGATCATGCCGATGTCGCCCCGAAGGGTCCGCAGCTCACGCTCGCGGAGACGCGTGATGTCGCGGCCGTCGATCTCCACGGCGCCGGAGGTCGGGGTCTCGAGCGCGTTCACGAGGCGCAGGACGGTGCTCTTGCCCGCGCCGGAATAGCCGATGATGCCGCAGATCTCGCCCGCCGCGATGTCGAGCGACACATCGTCGACGGCAACGACGGGTGCGGCATCCTTCTTCGACGAAGCGGGGAACGTCTTGGTGACGCCGTGCAATCGGATGAGCGCCACGGCGCCTCCTCTGGTCTGGACGTGCGCGTGCGGCCCGTTCCGCAGAACGGGCCGCACACGGGGTGTACTGCCTACGAGTTGGCCTTGATGTCGTCCTGGACGGCCTCGAGCGACGTCTGGAGGTCCTTGACCGGGGTCTTCACGAAGACGGCCGTGCCGCCGGAGGCGTCCTGCACGCCGTCGAGCACGCTCTGCGTGTTCTGGTAGAGCTCGACGAGCTTCTTGTAGGTGGGGTTGTCGGCCTGGTCGGCGCGCGCCGCGAAGATGTTGACGTACGGCAGGGCGTTGGGGTCGCTGGGGTCGTCCTGCGCGATCGCGTCCTCCGGCTTGAGGCCGGCGTCCTCGACGAAGTCGTTGTTGATGATCGCGGCGGCGACGTCCGGGAGCGACGTCGCAGTGAAGGCGGCGTCGAGCGCCTCGACCTTGACCTTCGACGAAGGCAGCACGTCGGCGACGGTCGAGAAGATCGAGCCGCCGTCCTCGAGCTCGATGAGATCGGCCGACTGGAGGACGAGCAGGCCTCTGGCCTGGTTGGACTCGTCGTTGGGCACTGCGACGGTGGAGCCCTCGGGGATGTCGGCGACGTCGTCGTACTTCGCCGAGTACAGGCCGAGCGGGTAGATCGCGGTCGCGCCCACGGGCACGAGGTCGTCGCCGCTGTTCACGTTGTAGGTCGCGAGGTAGATGATGTGCTGGAACTGGTTGAGGTCCAGCTCGCCGGCCGACAGGGCGGGGTTGGGCTGCGTGTACTCGCTGAAGTCGACGAGCTCGACGTCGATGCCCTCAGCCGCGGCTGCGTCCTTGTACGTCTCCCAGTACGGGTCGCCCGCCCCGACGACGCCGATCTTCACGGTCTCGTTCGCGTCGGCGCTGCTGCCGGCATCCGCCGATCCGGAGGCGCAGCCGCCGAGCAGGAGGGCGAGGGGGAGGGCGATGGATGCGGCGACGAGTGACTTCTTGGTGGGCATGGCGATACTCCTGGTGTTCGACGGTCACCGCGGGATGCTGTGTGGATGGTCGAACGCGATCACTGGTACCGCGTTCGCCACGTCGCGGTGCCTCCTCGACGCTAACCGGGGCCGCGGAAGCCCGTCGAATCGCTTCGTAACACGTCGACACCCGGCGTGGTTCGCGAGCACTCTCCGGACCCTGTAAGATCGTTCATCGTGCCCCGCGCAAGCGAGGTGCGCCACCTTAGCTCAGTCGGCAGAGCGATTCACTCGTAATGAATAGGTCAAGGGTTCGATTCCCTTAGGTGGCTCCACATTTACAGCACAGGCGCCGCCAGTGCGCGCTCAGACCGTCGTGGGATGCTTCGCGGCCCAGGATGCGAGCAGCTGCAGGCGCTCGGCCGACGGCGAGCCGGGTTCGGCGGTGTAGACCATCATGATGTGTCCGGCCTCGGCCGTGATCGCGAGCTCCTCGTAGGCGAGGGTCAGCTCGCCCACGACCGGATGGTGGAACCGCTTCGTCCCCGAGCCGTGCGTGCGGACGTTGTGCGCAGCCCACAGGGTGCGGAATGTCTCGCTCTGCGTCGACAGCTCGCCGACGAGGTCCTGCAGACCCTTGTCATGCGGGTCGCGGCCCGCCTCGGCCCGCATGATGTTGACGCACATCGCCGCGAAGAGGTCCCAGTCCGGGTAGAAGTCCCGCGCGGCCGGATCGAGGAACTGGAAGCGGGCGAGGTTCGGCGTCCGTCCGCCGTCGCCGATGACGGGTGAGTAGAAGGCTCTGCCGAGTTCATTCGTCGCCAGCAGGTTCTGATGCGTGTCGCGCACGAAGGCGACGGCGTCGGTGATCGCGGCGAGGGCCCACTCGAGGCTCGGTCGCGGAGCGGCCGGTCGGCTGCTGCGGCGCCGTGCGCGTCCGGATGCCGGGATGCCGTCGGCCGCGCGGGCAAGATCGAGCAGGTGCGCCCGCTCGGTGTCATCGAGCTGCAGCGCGCGTGACACAGAGTCGAGGACGGATGCCGAGGCCCCCGCGATCGCGCCGCGCTCGAGCTTGGCGTAGTACTCGACGCTGACACCCGCGAGGATCGCGACCTCGGTGCGGCGCAGTCCTGGGACGCGGCGGTTGGCGCCACCCGGGAGGCCCGCGGCCTCGGGAGTGAGCTTGGCACGGCGCGACATGAGGAACTCGCGCACTTCCGCCTTGTTGTCCATGCATGAAGGTTAAGTCGATCGCCCTGGCCGTGGGGTGCCCTGCTGGTACACCCCTTGTCAGTGACTCCCTCGCGTACGAAGAGTTCCGGATGCTGGATTCATGCCTTCTTCCGTCACCGATACGTCGCGGCGCTTCGGCCGCCTGCTCCCGCCCCTGCTCCTACTGCTGACGGTGTTCGGTCCCATCTCGATGGACCTCTACCTGCCGGTGCTCCCGGCGCTGACGGCCGAGCTGGGCGCCGTCACGTCGGCCGCCCAGCTGACAGTGACCGCATGCCTCATCGGCCTCGCCGCGGGGCAACTCGTCGCGGGCCCGCTCTCGGATCGGTTCGGGCGTCGTCGCGTGCTCCTCACGGGGGTGGTCGCGTACATCGCGACGTCGCTCCTCTGCGCCCTCAGCCCGTCGATCGACCTGCTCATCCTTGCCCGGCTCGTGCAGGGACTCGCGGGAGGCGTCGGCATCGTCATCGCGCAGGCCGCGGGACGCGACGTCTATGAGGGCGCCCAGCTCATCCGCTTCTACGGGCGCCTGACGGTCGTCGGCGGACTCGCCGCCATCATCGGTCCGCTCCTGGGCGGACAGGTCGCGCTGCTCACCGACTGGCGCGGACTCTTCGTCGCACTCGCCGCAATCGGAGTGCTCCTGCTGGTCGCGACGATCTGGCTGTTCCCCGAGACGCTCCCCGTCGACGAGCGCCGCACGGGCGGCTTCGCGCAGACCGCCCGGGATTTCCGGACCCTTCTCACCGATTCGCGCTTCGTCGGCGCAGTCCTCAACCAGGGCTTCATGTACGCCGCGATCTTCGCGTACCTCGCCGGTGCCACCTACATCCTCCAGGGCGTGTACGGACTCTCGCCGCAGCAGTACGCCCTCGCGTTCGGGCTCAACTCGGCCGGCTTCATGGCATTCGGCTTCCTCGCCGGCCGAGCCGCGGAACGCTGGAGCCTGCACCGCACGCTCGCGCTCGGCATCGCGATGTCAGCCGTCGGCGCGGCGGGACTCGTGTTCGCCGGCCTGGTGCCGAGCCCGGTATGGGTCGTCATCCTCTCGCTCTTCGCGCTCGTCAGCGGCGCCGCGATCACAAGTCCGCCGGCTACAACGCTGGCACTCGCCGATCATCCTCAGATTGCGGGCACCGCCTCTTCCGTGCTCGGCATGGTGCGGTTCGGTCTCGGCGGCATCGCGGCCCCTCTCGTCGGCATCGCCGGCGCCGCCGCGATCCTTCCCCTGGGCATCGTCACGGCATCCTGCATCGTCCTCGCCGCCATCGCCGCGGTCGTCACCACTCGCCGCGGGGCAATGGTGAGCGCCGCCGCCGGCGCCGAGCTTGCCGGCATCCACTGATCCACTCATCCGAAGGAGACCCACCATGAAGGCCACCATCCTGTACGGCCCGCGCGACGTTCGCGTCGAACAGCGCCCCAAGCCCACGATCCAGCATCCGACCGACGCGATCATCAAGCTCGCCGCCGCGTGCGTGTGCGGCTCCGACCTGTGGCCGTACCGCGGCACCGACGCAGTCGCCGACCCGATCGCGATGGGCCACGAGTACTGCGGGATCGTCGAGGAGGTCGGAGCCGACGTGACGAGCATCACGCCCGGGCAGTTCGTCGTCGGCTCGTTTTTCACCTCCGACAACACGTGCGAGATCTGCCAGGCGGGGTACCAGTCCGGCTGCATGCACCGCGAGGGCATCAACGGGTCGCAGGCCGAGTACATGCGAGTCCCGCTCGCCGACGGCACGCTCGTCGCGACCCCCGAACTTCCGCCGGCAGACAAGATCCCCTCGCTGCTCGCGGCATCCGACGTGCTCGGCACGGGCTGGTTCGCTGCGGTCGCCGCCGAGGCAGGCCCCGGCAAGACCGTCGCCGTCGTCGGCGACGGAGCCGTCGGACTCCTCGGCATCCTGGCTGCCAAGCAGCTCGGTGCCGACCGCATCATCGCGATGTCGCGCCACGCCGACCGACAGGCGCTCGCGCGCGAGTTCGGCGCGACCGACATCGTCGAAGAGCGCGGCGACGACGGCGTCCAGAAGATCAAGGACCTCACCGGCGGCTACGGCGCACACTCGGTCATCGAGGCCGTCGGGACCCAGGAGTCGATGCTGCAGGCGATCCGCGCCACGCGGCGCGGCGGACACGTCGGCTACGTCGGCGTCGCCCACGACGTGTCGCTCGACGGACAGGAGCTCTTCTTCTCGCACGTCCATCTGCACGGCGGCCCGGCGCCTGTGCGCGACTACCTGCCGCACCTGATCGACCTCATCCTGAACGGCGAGATCGACCCCGGAAAGGTCTTCGACCTCGAGGTGCCGCTCGATCAGGCCGCCGAGGCGTACCAGGCCATGGACGAACGCCGGGCCATCAAGGCTCTGCTGCGCGTCTGAGCATCCGCAACATTTCAGGGGTCCGGCCGTACGTGTGCCGGACCCCTGTCGGAGAGAAGGGAACAGTCCGTGAAGGTTGAATCCGAACGGCAGACCATCAAGAACCCGCCCGAGTGGTTCACCGGCGACGTGTGGCTCGATCTGGTCGCCTCGCCGCAGGATCCCGGTCAGCGCATGAGCGTGGGAGTCGTGCGGTTCGCGCCGTGTGCGCGCACGGCATGGCATTCGCACCCGGGCGGACAGACGCTGCTCGTCACCGAAGGCGTCGCGCTCGTGCAGGCGCGCGGCGGCGAGGTCATCGAGGTGCACCCGGGTCAGACCGTGTACACGCCGCCCGGCGAGGAGCACTGGCACGGCGCCGCCCCCGACCGCTTCATGACCCACATCGCGATGTACGAGACGCCTGACGGCGAGTCGAGCGCCGATTGGGGAGCCCACGTCACCGACGAAGAGTACGGGCGCGGTCCCACGGTGACATCCCGCTGAGCAAGGGATGGCCGGACCGAGGCGAGCGGTGACTCGCACCCCGATGTGCACCGAGGCGACGCGACACTGGACGGCACGTCGGAACGGGCAGACAATGACGCCATGGGGCGCCGCCCTCGCCCGACCCGTATGAGGCAGGCGCCGTGATGAGCGGCGTCCTGCCTGCGCGCGTCATCCGCACTCCAGATCAACGGATCCGGGTGTTCGTCAGCTCGACCTTGCGCGAGCTCGAGCCCGAACGGCAGGCCGCTCGGGCGGCGATCGAGCTGCTTCACCTCGCGCCGGTGATGTTCGAGCTGGGCGCTCGACCGCATCCGCCCCGGGCGCTGTACCGGGCGTACCTTGCGCAGAGCGACATCTTCGTGGGCGTGTACTGGGAGCAGTACGGCTGGGTCGCGCCGGGCGAAGAGGTGTCCGGCCTCGAGGACGAGTACCGGCTCGCCGACTCGGACATGCCGAAGCTCATCTACGTCAAGGAGCCGGCGGAGCGCGATGAACGGCTGGCGGTCCTCATGGCACGGATCCGTGACGACGACACCGCGTCATACAAGTCCTTCGCAGACGCGGACGAGCTGGCACGACTGCTCGAGACCGACCTCGCGACTCTTCTCGCTGAACGGTTCGACGCCGGTCGTCCGACGATGGCCGCAGCGGTCGCCGAGCCGGTCACCGGTCGCATGCCGACGCCGAGCACGGCCATCCTCGGTCGCAGCGCGGAGGTCTCCACTCTGCTCGTGTGGCTCGGCGACACGCGGGCGGACGAGAGGCGCCGGCTCATCACCCTCGTCGGACCGGGCGGAATCGGAAAGAGCCGCCTTGCGATCGAAGTTGCCCGGCTGGCGACTGAGAGGTTCGACCGGGTGACCTTCGTCCCGCTCGAGCACATCCGCGACCCCGACGATATGCTTCCCGCGATCGCCCGGGAGCTGGGCGTCCGCGCGGGCGAGGATCTGCCGCTGATCGAGAGACTCGCCCGCGCGCGCGCCGGCCGGCGCGACCTTCTCGTGCTCGACAACTTCGAGCAGATCATCGAGGCTGCGCCGGACGTCGCGATGCTGCTCGCCCGGCTCGCAGACGCCACCGTCGTCGTGACGAGCCGCGCCCGGCTCCGCATCCATGGCGAGCAGGTTTTCGACCTCGACCCGCTGGATCTCCCGCATGACGCGGAGAATGACCCACTGGCGGAGATCGGCCACTGCGCGGCGGTGCGACTCTTCACCGATCGCGCTCGGGCTGCCGACTCACGGTTCCAACTGACGGAGAGCAACGGTGGAGACGTCGCTCGGCTCTGCCGAGCACTCGACGGTGTTCCGCTCGCGATCGAACTGGCGGCAGCAGGCATCCGTGCTCTCTCGCCTGCGGCGATGCTCAAGCGGCTCGACAGCGTTCTCGCAAGGCTGCCGGCGGGCGACCGTGACGCTCCGGAGCGCCAGCGCACGATCCAGACGACCATCGAGTGGAGCCTGGATCTTCTCGATGCGGATGCGCAGGCGCTCTTCACACGCCTCGGCGTGTTCGCCGGCGATTTCAGCCTGGACGCCGCCGAAGCGGTCACGGCGGATGACCCGTCGACGGCCGGTCTTCTCGAGACGCTGCTCGAGCTCGTCGACGCGAGCCTCCTGCGAGCGCACGACGTCGACGGGGTGCCGATCTTCTCGATGCTCGCACCGGTGCGCGAGATCGCCGCCGCACAGTTCGATGGGTGCACGGATGCCGCTGTGGTGCGTCTCGCGCACGGTGAGTACTACGTGCGCCTCGCCGCGGAGGTCGAGCCGCTCCTACGTGGATCGACACAGAGCGCCGCGGTCCAGCGGCTTGACGCGGAACGCGACAACCTGCGTGTGGGGTTCCGACACCTCATCACGGCGGGTCATGTGGACGCCGTGGCGGACGCGGTGTGGCGGCTGCTGCTGTATTGGTGGATCGAGGAGCTGCTTCTGGAGGCGAAGGCATGGATGCGCGACGTGCTCCAGGCGGGGGTTCCGCGCACGGATCGCGCCCGCGCTGTCGCGCGCCTGGTCCCGGAGTGGGTGTCGGAATGGCAGCCGGGCGCCATGGTCGATGTGGAAGCCATCGAGTATGCCGTCGCGCTGTTGCATGAGGCGAAGGATGCGTTCAGCGAGGGATGTGCGCTCACAATCCTGGCGATCGCGTTCAACGCGTCGACACCGCCCAGGCTCGATCGCGCCGAGGAGGCCCTGCGCCGAGCGCTCGAGCTGGTGCCAGTCGACGTCGACCCGTCGTTCAACGCCGTGTTCCGAAGCGTCATGGGGACCACGGAGCTTCTTCGCGGCCGCCCCGCGGAGGCGCTCACGTTCTTCGAGGCCGCGCTCGCAGATGCCGTCCGCGCAGGCGACCGGTTCGTCGAGGGCATCACCCTCACCAATGTCGGCTGGAGCCGGCTCGCGCTCGGTGAGGCGCATCCGGAGTTCTTCACCAGGCATCTCGAGATCACCTTGTCGTTCGGTGGCGAAGACGGCATCGGGTATGCCTTCGAGGGCCTCACCGCGTGCGAGATCGTTCTGGGCGATATCGAGCGGGCGGGGACGTTCCTGGGTGCGGCGGAGACGATCCGGCGTCGGACCGGCATCTTCGACCGGCGGTCGTACGTCACGTATGGGCCGTTCGTCGAGCGTGTCCTCGCATCGGCCCAAGCGGACCGGTTCCAGGCGGCCCGCGACCGTGGACACCGCCTGAGCCGGGCGGATGCCGTGCAGCTGGCGCTCGAAACCGCAGCATCGTGACGCCCTGCGGATCGAGCGCAGCGGCGGGCCATAAGTACGGATCCCTGATCGATCCCTGTGTGAGGACCGACCTCATGAGCCGCACGATGTCGAGGCCGGTCGGAATGCGGAGTGACGGTTGCCTTCACTCCGGCCGGTTCCCCCGCGCGCCGCCGATCGTGAACGGTGTCGTGACGCCCTCGTACATGACATGCGCGGTGAGCCCGTCGACCGCGTGAGGCAGCGTGTGGCAGTGATCCATCCAGATACCGGGGTTGTCGGCCACGAATGCGATCTCGTAGCGCTCGCCGGCCTGTACGTCGAGCGAATCCACGATCCACGGACTGCCCGATGCCGAGATTCCGTTGCGGGACAGGACGACGACGTGATGCCCGTGAAGGTGCATCGGGTGCACCTCGCCGCTCTCGTTCCGCAGGCGCATCACGACGACTTCGCCGTCGCGCACGTGGAACATCGGCACGTCGGGGAACATGTGCCCGTTGATGGTCCAGAAGTTGCCGGGGCGTCCGTCGATGATCCCCCAGCGGCGTCCGATCACATAGTCGAAGATGCGGTCGGGGGTCGATGCGTCGAAGTCGAGGGGTGTCGAGCTGCCGTAGGCGAGCAGATCGAGCGAGCGGTTCGGCTGCGGAGCGGGCGGGGTGCTCGCGCTTGCGTCTCCGATGTGGATGACCCGGCCGCCTCCGACGTGCAGGTCCACCGCGCCGCGCTCGGGCGCGACCACCGTGACGTCCAGGCGGCCGCCCGCGGGGATCCGTACCGTCTGTCCCTCCACGTCGCTCGGACTCACGACCTCATGGCCGTCTGTCGCGACGACGCGGAACGGTCCGCTGGACCAGACCGACGCCGTGCCCTGGTCGGTGTTGATGACCCGAACGCGTACGCGTGCGCCCGGTGCGGCGACGACATGCGTGTCCTGTGCGGCGCCGTTGAGCGTATGCCGGCCCGCGTACACGTGGAGAAGCGCGACGACGTCCTGCTCGGCACGTGACCCGACAGCAGTGGATGACCGGGCCGGCGCGATGACGATCGCCCCGAACAGCCCGCGCTCCACCTGCTCGTGGGACACCTGGTGGGAGTGATACCAGTACGTCCCGGCATCCGCCGCCTCGAAGCGGTAGGTGAATGACTCGCCCACCGCGACCGCATCCTGCGTGACGCCGGCCACGCCATCGGCGGCGTTCGGCACGTCCATTCCATGCCAATGGAGGGTGGCGCCCGCCGTAACGGATTCGTTCACGAACTCGACCTCGACCAGATCACCCTGCCGCGCCCGGATCGTCGGTCCGGGTGACGTCCCGTTGACGGTGTAGCCCTCGATCGGGCCCACGCCGGGAATGTCGACGGTTTCGGCGCGGGCGACGAGGCGTATGCGCACGTCTGGCCGTCGGTCCGGGTCCGCGGTGAGCGAGGTCACCGAGATGGCCGACGCCGTCCCCGCATGGTGATGGCCGTCAGAGGCCGCGGCATCGCCGCCCATGTCCATGACCGAGTACTCGCCGCGGAGCGTCGAGCTCCACGCGACCGCGCCCAGCGCGGCCGCCGTGCTGAGCGCGACTCCCGTCAGGACCCAGCGGAAGACGTCACGTCGAGACGGCATCGGCGTTCGGCGTCGCATCGGCTGTGCGGTGCAAGCCTGCTGCTCGGCGGGGGACAGCGGGGGCATTGCGAATGCGCAGCGCAGCGAAGACTGCGGCGAGGAGCACAGCGAGCGCGTTCGCCCCGTGCACGAGACCAGCCCAGGGAGCGTCAGGGATGCTGTATCCCAACGAGACCTGGAGGACCACGAGACCGAGCACGACGAGTGCCCACAGCTTCGCCCCGCGAGCTCTCACGAAGAACGAGACGACGACGAGGGTCAGGGCCGCGAGGGGGATGACGCCTCCGCCGACGATCGCGTGGATCGGAAACCCGAGCTCCCCCTCGAAGCTCCCTTGTCGGCTCTCGACGAGTGCCTTGTCGATGACACCGCCTTCTTGGACGAAATGGACCATCCCGCCCAAGCCGAAAGCGATCGAGGCGGCCTGGACGACGACTCCTCCGGCGACGATCCAGGCGATCACTGCATAGACCACTCGCATGACTGACACCTCTCCGTGCGATATGCGCTGCGAACGCCCCGTCTGCATGCTCTGTCGGCGTTGCCGTGGACGCCGGTCGCGTCCGCGTCTCTCCAGACTCGCGACGGGGTCACCCGATCGGTACACGGCCAGCCGCCGGAACACTGGGGGCTGACCCCCATTGCGCCCCGCGGAACGCCGCCTGTCCGGGAACAATGAACAGGCGGATCATAGGAACTGTGGTCCGCAGGTGGGTGTGGCTCGCGACGCTGGGTCCGATCGGCACCGCGTCGCTCGCCTACGTCTTCATCGTCCGGGGATTCGTCGCGCCCACCGGCGGGGACGCGCTGCTCTGGCCGCTCCTCGGAGTGCTTCCCATCTTCACCTTCGGCGTGTGGCTGCTCACAGCATCCCCCTCGCTCGCGGCGATCTGTGTCGCGATCGGCGGCACAGCGTTAGCTGTCTCGTCGGCATACGAGACGTTCCTCGCGACGAACCCACAGGCCATCTCGGAGCCGTGGCTTCCTTACCTCAACGTTGTCGGCCTCACGAGCGACGCCCTGTCAGCGGCCGCGTACCTCGTCATGATCGCGGCATTCCCCAACGGGGTTCCAGGAGGCCGGTGGGCCCGGATCATTCCGCCGCTCGCGTGGATCGTCGTGGTCGCCGGACCGCTCAGCTTGGTCACGAGCGAGCACATCCTGTGGCCGAAGTACGCCGAGATCCCCGGTGACCTTCAGGTACCCAGTCCGCTCTTCGTGCCGTGGCTCGCCTGGGCGGGCCCAGTCGTGGAGGTCGCACTGGCCGGGCTGTGGCTTGCGATGGTCGTCGGACTGATCATCTTCCTTCCCCGGGCCGTATTCGGCGACGCGGGAACCCGGTCACGTCTTCGGCCGCTGCTCGTCTCGGTTCTGGCAGCGATCGGCGGCTGGACCCTCTGGACCGCCTGGCCCGAGGTCTGGCTCTTCGGCGCATTGGCACTCGCGGGTCAGATCGCGCTGCCCGCCGTCTTCATCTACGGCATCCTCCGGTACGGCGCCTTCGACGTGGCGGCAGGCGACCGTGGCGTGGCCGTCGTGCGGTCATCCGGTGTGCTCATCACCGTGCTCTACGGAGCCGCGGTGGCGGCCCCTGCGGTGCTTCTCGGCGCGCAGATCGCCGGGGTCGGTCTCGTCTTCATCACGGCTTTGGTCGCGGTGGCTCTGCTCCCCGTGCGCGGGTGGCTACAACGGGCCATCCGGCGCGCCATGTTGGGTGACCGGGAGCGCCAGCTCGAAATGCTGAGCGAGCTCGGAGCCAGACTCGAGCAGAGTGTCGCCCCGTCGCAACTGCTCACCGAGTTGGCACAGGCCCTCCGCGATGGGCTCGAAGCCTCGTGGGTGCACATCCGCCTCGCGGCATCCGATGGCTCCCTCTTGGACTCACCCATGGGGTGGGCGGGCGAAGCGGATGCCGCGGAGACCGAACGTCCGGCTGTCGCCCATGATCTCGTCCGTGGCGACGAACTGCTGGGACGCGTCGAGCTGGGCGCGCGCCGCCGCGGCGACTACACCGACGCCGAGCGCGCCCTCCTCCGCACGGTCGCCGCGCAGGCGACCTCTGCGATCGACAATGTGCGTCTGACGGCACAGCTCGCCGAACAGCTCGAGGAGCTGCGGGCCTCCCGCGAGCGCCTCGTCGCCGCGCAGGATGACGAACGCAAACGCCTGGAGCGCGACCTCCACGACGGCATCCAGCAGAACGTCGTCGCGCTCATCGCCGGACTGCGCCTCGCACGCAACCGGCTGCAGCGAAACGAGCTCCAGCCCGACGAACTCGTCGCGCTGCAGGACCACGCCCGGGAGACGCTCACCGACCTGCGCGAACTCGCTCAGGGCATCCGTCCTCCCGTGTTGAGCGACAACGGCCTCGTCGCCGCACTCGAGTCAGGGGTCGCGCGCTTTCCAATCCCCCTCACGGTCGATGCGGATGCGAGCGTGCGGTCTGAGCGCTTCGCGGATGAGGTCGAGACGACCGCTTACTACGTGGTGCGCGAGGCTCTTTCGAACACGGCCAAGCACGCTCAAGCGACACACGCCTCGGTCGGGCTCACGCGCGAAGACGGGCATCTGCGGATCGACGTGACCGACGATGGACGCGGCCTCGGGACGACGGTCACCGCCAGTGCGACGCGGGGCGGGCTCGCGAACATCCGGGACCGCGTGGCCGCTCTGCGCGGCACTCTCGCAGTGACCGCCAACGCTCCCTCCGGCACGCACGTCAGGGTGGAGCTTCCCGTGACCACCGGCGGCGGTCATGGGTGAGACCGTCCCTCTGAATGTCGTCATCGCGGAGGACAACTACCTCGTGCGCGAAGGGCTCCGTCGACTTCTCGAGGACTCCGGCGAGATCGACGTCGTGGGCTCGACCGGCAACGCCGTCGAACTCCTCGATGCCGTCCGCCGGCTCAACCCTGACGCAGTGCTGACGGACATCCGGATGCCGCCGGGTCATCAGACCGAAGGCATCGAGGCAGCCCGCACCATCCGTGCCTCGCATCCTCACATCGGCGTCGTGGTGCTCTCGCAGCACGCTGACGAGAGCTACGCGCTCGCGCTGTTCGCCGACGGCTCAGCCGGCCTCGGCTATCTGCTCAAGGACCGCATCGGCGACCTCGAGGACCTGGTGCACGCACTTCGCGAGACGCGCGCGGGCGGCTCAGTGATCGACCCGAAGGTCGTGGACACCCTGGTGCGGAGGCGCTCGGCCGGCGCGTCGAGTCCGCTGGCGGCTCTTTCGCCGCGCGAGCTGGACGTCCTGCGCGAGATGGCGCTCGGCAAGACGAACGCCGGTATCGAGCACGCCCTCTTCCTCTCGTCATCAACCGTCGAGAAGCACGTCAATGCGATCTTCACCAAGCTGCGCCTGCCCGAATCCGGCGTACATCGTCGGGTAGCGGCAGTGCTCGCCTTCCTGCAGAACACCAGCACGGAGGATTGACGGCGGGAGTCAGTGGGTCCGCTTGATTGCGATCCTCATGGCGCGGACCTCCTGATCGGCATTCTCCGTCGGCCGTTCAGCCGGCAGCTCGGCGATGAGCTTCATCTGGTCTGCGCATCCTCGCGCTGCGAGGATGAGGCATGGTCGTCGCACCGACTGCGGAAGACTTCCGCTCGTGCATGGCGGAGACGCCGCGCACGGTCACAACGTCGGCTGGATCGATGGAGTATGCCGAACGGGGTGACGGCGAACCGGTACTCGCCGTGCATGGCACTCTCGGCGGCTGGGATCAAGGATTGGTGGGCGCTGAGTTCCTCCGGCTGAACGGGTATCGGGTCATCGCCCCCAGCAGGCCCGGCTATTTGGGCACACCGTTGACCACGGGCCGCACGTTTGCTGAGCAGGGTGATGCGCTCGCGGCTCTGCTGGACGTGCTGGGCATCGACACGGTCATCGTGTATGCGGTGTCAGGCGGCGGACCCGCCGGTTACGAGCTCGCCGCCCGGCATCCGGAGCGCGTGACGAAGCTGGTGCAAGTGGACAGCGTGTGCATCCCCGGCCCGATCCCCAGCCGTTTGTCGAGCATCGCCGCCCGTGACATCACCGCCAAAGCGCAGCTGTGGCTCCTTCGCCACGCGACCAGGCTAACCCTGACCGTGCTGCTCCAGGGCGCGGGCACCTACACCCGCTCCGAAGCCGCCCAGCGCGGCACCGCACTCGCAGCGATCCCGGGGTGCACCGTCCAGTTGGAGGCGGTGCTCGCGGCGTCGATGGATTCCGCGAGACGTCGCCCGGGGATGCGCAATGACTTCAAGATCTTCGAGCCGGCGCGCTTGGACCGCATCACCTGTCCGACGCTCGTCCTCCACGGCCGGCACGACAAGATCGTCCCGCCTGCGAGCGCCGACTACGCCAAAGCCCACATCCCCGACTGCGACGTGCATTGGATGGACGGCTCACACGTCGCGTTCGCTCTGGAGGCAGCGGACACCGCGCCGACCGTCGTCGTCCAATGGCTGACCGACCCCCACTGAATCCGGGCCGACCCGCGTGGGTCGCCGCACGGGCTTCGCGCAGAAGCCGAACGTCGCGAGCGGGGTCCCACGTGCGCAGCGGGGTCCCTCATCCCGCAGCTCCGGGTATTACGGGTGGAACGTGCTGATCCTAGACTGCGGCCGTGGGGGACGAAGCGGGGGTACCGGTGCGAATGTGGGCTGAGCGTGCTGTCGCCAGGTATGCCATCAGATCTGTGCACGCGGTTCGGGTTCCTGGAGGGACCGCTTCATGAGGGCAGTCATCGCGGCGGATCGTTCCGCTGTCGCCGCCGGGATCAGGTTGTCGGACGTTGCAGAGCCGGCGCCGGCGATCAACGACGTGCTGGTGGAGGTCCGCGCCTCGGGTTTCGTTCCGGCGGAGTGGGAGTGGCCCTCGACCTGGATCGACCGCTCCGGCCACGAGCGGACGCAGCCGATCATCGGCCACGAGCTCGCCGGCGTGGTCACGGGCCTCGGCTACGGCACGACCGGTCTTTCCCTCGGGCAGCGGGTATTCGGAATCGCGGACTGGCACCGTGACGGGAGCCTGGCTGACTTCGTCGCCGTGGAAGCGCGCAATCTCGCACCGCTTCCCGGTGATATCGACTTCACGCTGGCTGCCAGTTTGCCGATCTCGGGTCTGACGGCGTGGCAGGGGCTGTTCCAGCATGGCCGACTGCAGCCCGGCCAGACTGTGCTCGCCCACGGTGCCGCGGGTGCGGTGGGATCTGTCGTCACGCAATTGGCACGAGAGTTCGGCGCCTACGTGATCGGCACCGGGCGGGCGACGAGTCGGCAGGCGGCCCTCGATTTCGGCGCGCACGAGTTCCTCGACCTCGACAGTGAGGATATCCGCGACATCGGCGGGGTCGACCTGGTCTTCGACGTCATCGGCGGGGACGTCCAGGAGGCTTCCGCGGCGATCATCCGTCCCGGCGGGACCTTGGTGTCGGTCGTCGGCCCGGTAGAAGCCCGCCCGGTTGACGCGACGGTTGTGGATTTCGTCGTCGAGTCCGTTCCGGCGCAGCTGACGCAGATCGTGCAGCGAGTGCGGGACGGACGCCTCCATTCGCACATCGGCACCGTTGCCGCGCTCGAGGATGCCGTCACCGCCCTGAACCCGACGAGCCGGCGAGGCGGGAAGACCGTCATCCGAATGCGGAACTGACCCCGGTGCACGCTTCACGACCGACAGGCGGTCGTTGACCGTTCAGTGACTGCGTCGGCTACGGCCGCTACCCGGCGGGCTTCTCCACCCAAGACACCATGAGATACGGACTGTAGACGAAGACGACCGTGTCACCTTTCCACGGGATCTCGATCAACCCCTTGCCTGCGTCCATGGCCGCCGTGATCTGGGAGCGGACAGCTTCCCACTCGGAAACGTGCGCGAAGCGGAATTTCCGATATGCCGTCTCCGGACCGATGTACAGCGTGACGTCCGATGCCATGAGCGAACCCTATCCATCCGGCCAGGTCAGCGACGAGCGCGACAACCGGTCGGTCGGCGTGCAACCGTTGGTATCGGAAGCCAACGGTCTGAGGCAGTGAAGGATCACGAATGGCGACGGTGACGGTGCGGCCGATGACCCGCACGGAGTTCGACGAGTGGCAGCTCGTCCTCGCCGAGGAGTATGCAGGGGAACAGGTCGAGGCGGGCCGATGGGCGGCGGAAGGAGCGGTTGAACGAGCGCGCGAGGAGAACGCGCAGGCCCTTCCCGACGGACTCGAGACAGAGCGGATGCTGTTGTTCACGGCTGTGGACGCGGCAGGTGAGCCGGTGGGTCGCGCCTGGGTGAGCTTGGATCATCCGCGCGGGGCGCCCGATGTCGCGTTCCTCTACGACATCGAGGTCGTCGAGGCGCGGAGGGGTACGGGTCTCGGACGCGCACTGCTGTCGGCCGTTGAAACAGCAGCCCGGGATGCCGGCGCCAGGGCGCTCGAATTGAACGTCTTCGGCTCCAATCGCCCCGCCATCCTGCTCTACGCCTCAGCGGGGTACGACGTCGTGACGCAGCAGATGCGCAAGGCGCTTTAGCAGGTTGGTCGGCCCGGAAGCCGGACCCGCGCGTTCCCGGGTACGAGCCGCTGCCGTCCGCTTGGCCAGATGCTGCGCGCATCGCGCGGTGTCATCGCCGCGTCCCAGTCAGCGGATGGTCCACCCGCCGTCGACGACCAGCGTCTGACCGGTGATGAGCGACGCTGCGGGAGAGCAGAGAAAGACCACGGCTCCAGCCACTTCCGTTGGCTTGCCGATCCGGTGCAGCGCCGCTATCCGGTCGATGACGTCGGCGCGGAACGTCGGGTCTGACAGCGCCTCGGCCGTGCCGTCGGTTTCGATGAACGTGGGAGCGACCGCATTGACGCGGATGCCCCGGTCGCCCCACTCAACCGCATGGCAGCGCGTCATATGCAGCATCGCTGCCTTTGCGATGCAGTACGACGACTCGCCCGGCAGTGCCACGATGCCTGCTTGCGACGCGACATTCACGATCGCACTCCCGGACGGCATCGAGCGCGCCACGTGCTGCGAGAGGAACAGCGCCGAACGGACGTTCAGCGACCACACCGCATCGAAATCCGCCTCCCTGACGTCGATCGCCGGCGCGTTTATCCCACCGCCGGCGTTGTTGACCAGGATGTCGAACGCGCCATCGTGGGATGCCGCGTCGAGTGCCGCTCGAGCCTCATCAAGCCGAGTGACATCGAGGACGATCGAGGTCGCGGAACCGCCCTCAGCCCGAATCGCTCGGAGTGGTGGTTCCGCGCTTTCCGGATCGCGGACGCCCAGGACGACGTGGGCGCCGGCGGCTGCGAGCGCGTGAGCGATCGCGAGGCCGAGGCCGCGGTTGCCTCCAGTGACCAGAGCTCGCCGCCCGGTCAGATCGAAGTAGTCCATGTCGCTCCTCAGCCATTCGCTCCGGAGGGCGCCGAGTCAGGCCCCTTCCTTCGGTCACTCCGCGCCCGGGCGGCGCGTTCGACATTTCCCTCGTGGACGTACAGCACCCACTCCCATCCCGCTTTCGGTTCGGTGATACGGGGGTCGGAAATCATCCCTCCGTCGCGCAGTCCTTCAACGTAAGCCCGATCTGCGACGATCCGTGCCCGGAGTTCGCCGGCATCGCCGGGGGAGCCGTGCCCGGGCACCACGAAGTCGGCGTCGAGTGCGGCCTGTTCGAGGAGCTGCAGCCCGTCGAGGTAGTCCTGCAAGGGGTCAGGCGCATCGCCGTCCAGGTCCGGCATCGGCACGAGCACATCGGACAGCATGTCGCCCGCTACGAGCACGCGACGCTCCTCGATGAGCAGGGCCGCGTGGCCCTGCGCGTGGCCCTGGTGCTCGAGGATTCGGGTGAGCGGACCATCCCAGGGCACCGTGCTCGCGCCCGCGGGCAGGCCGATCAACATGCCGAACAGGTCCAACGGCACATCGTGCGCGATCTCGGGCGGCAGGCCTTCCGTTACGTGTGCCCGCCAGTCGGGGTCGCCTCGCAGAGCGTCAAGGACGGCGGCGGCCCGAGCGGTGCCGTAGCGGGGCGCCTCGCCGAGGCTCGGGTGCCAGAGCGCGTGGTCCCAGTCCGGATGCGTCGCGAATCCGGCGACGACTTCGAGGCCCAGCGCGCGCACATTCGCCGCAAGATCGATCAGCTCGGCATTGGTGAGGCCGGGGTCGATGACCAGCGCAGCCGCCCCGTCATCCACGACGATCGAGTTGGTCTCGAGACATTCGCTGGTATGCACGCTCACGCCGTCCGCGATCCGAGTCAGCATCAGAGCGCCCGATTCAAGCCGGCGACGACCGCGGCCCCATGCCCGGTCGCCTGGCACCCATCGACATACGCCACCCCAGGAGCATGACCGAGCATCCGTGCCGCCCGCAAGCATTCAGACCGACGGGTCGCCTGTCCGGGCTTGCCACTCGTCGAATCCGCCGGTGAGCACTCGGACGTCGGGATGCCCCGCCGCGCGGAGGATCTCCGCGGCGGCGCGGGCGCGCGGCCCGACCTTGCAATAGACGACGAGAAGCCTCTCCCGCGGGGTGTCGAGGGCGATTCCGGCGGTACGAAGTCGGCTGAGCGGCTCGGACAGCGAGCCCGGAATGCGCGCACTCGCATGCTCGTAGGGCTCTCGGACATCGATGAGCGCGAACGACCTCGACCCGGCACTGCGGTCGTGGAGCGCCTCGCACAGTTCCGGCACGCTGATCTCGTCGGGATCGTGAGGGGCGACGACGCACGAATCCTCCTGTCCATCCGAAGGGGCGACGAGGCGTCGCGCGGGGTCGGGCAAGACGGTCAGTTCCCGCCAGGTGGCGTCGGCGAGATCGAAGATCGAGAGCCGTCCGAGCAGCGACCGGCCTGCTCCCGTGATGAGCTTGACGGCTTCGGCGGCCATCATCGATCCGGCGACGCCGCACAGCATCCCGAGCACTCCCGCCTCCCCGCAGGATGGGGCCGACTCGGGCGGTGGCGCGTCGGGGTAGAGGTCGCGATAAGTCGGTCCGTGGCCGCTCCAGAAGACGCTGACCTGCGCGCCGAATCGGAGGATGGAGCCCCACACGCAGGGCTTGCCGGTCACGGCGGCCGTGTCGGAGACGAGGTAGCGGGTGGCGAAGTTGTCGGCGCCGTCGATGACGAGGTCGTACTGCCCGAAGAGGGCGATCGCGTTGTCGACGGTGAGCCGGATCGGATGGGTCTCGACGTGGACGAGCGGGTTGATCGACGCCAGGGAGTCGCGAGCCGAGTCGACTTTGAGCCGCCAGATGTCCTCGACGCCGTGGACGATCTGCCGCTGCAGATTGCTCGGCTCGACCCGGTCGTCGTCGACGACACCGATCGTGCCGACGCCGGCCGCGGCGAGATAGAGGAGCACGGGCGAGCCGAGGCCGCCGGCGCCGATCACCAGCACGCGCGCGTTCTTCAGCCGTCGCTGCCCCATGATGCCGATCTCCGGCAGCAGGAGGTGCCGCGAGTATCGCTCGACCTCGTCGGGATCCAGCGGGGGACCGGGCCGGACGAGCGGCTGCAGGGTGGTGGTCACAGGTCGGGCCGGCCTTCCATGCTCGATGAGGCGAGCGCTCCCGAGCGCCGCGGGATGCGCCCCGACCGGTGGGCGAGGCGCCCACCGATGACGGCGTGCCGGAACGCCTCGGCCATGCCGACGGGGTCCTGTGCGCGTGTCACGGCAGTCGCCAGCAGCACGGCGTCGCAGCCGAGCTCCATCGCGAACGCGGCGTCGGACGCGGTCCCGATCCCCGCGTCGAGGACGACGGGGACGCCGGCTCGCTCGACGATCATCGCGATGTTGTACGGGTTGAGGATGCCGAGGCCGGTGCCGATGGGAGCGCCGAGCGGCATGACGGCGGCCGCTCCGAGCTCTTCGAGTCGCAGGGCGAGGGCGGGGTCGTCGTTCGTATAGGCGAAGACCACGAATCCCCGGGCGACGAGCTGTTCGGTGGCGGCGGCGAGTTCAGCGCCGTCGGGCAGCAGGGTCTCCTCATCGGCGATCACCTCGAGCTTGATCCAGTTCGTGCCGAGGGCCTCACGCGCCAATTCCGCCGTGAGCACGGCCTCGCGGGCGGTGAGGCATCCGGCTGTGTTGGGCAGCAGCCGGATGCCGGCGTCGTCGATCAGCCGGAAGAGCGAGCCTTCGGTCGACGGAGTGTGGCGGCGCATCGCGACGGTCGTCAGCTGGGTTCCGGATGCCGCGAGGGCGGCGCCGAGCAGCGTGTGGCTGGGGGCGCCGCCGGTGCCCATGATGAGCCGCGACGTGAGGTCGACGCCGTCGATGCGCAGGATGTCGGTGTCCATCGTCATCCTCCCTGAGTGGCGCTGACGACTTCGACCACGTCGCCGTCCGCGAATTCTTCGGCGTCCCAGCCGGCGCGCGGGACGACGACGGCGTTGACGGCCACCGCGATGCCCAGCGTGACTCCGCGGGGGAGTGTCCCGTCCGTCGCGACGCGGACGCCCAGGCGCTCCGCGATGAGGTCGGCGACGGTCTCGGCTGGGCGGGCGACGCGGGGTTCGCCGTTCACGATGATCGTGGTCATCACCACGTCCTCTCTGCCGCGCGCACGGCGGCGTGTTCTGGTGCGAATCGGTCGGGGCGGAACGCGTCCCCGCGGTCGTCTGCATGCCCGTCGATGAGGCCGACGGCGATGTCCGCGGCGATGGGGGCGAGGAGCACGCCGTGGCGGAAGAATCCGGTGGCCACGAGGAGCCCTGCGATGTCGGCGTCGTCCCGGCCGCGCACTCTGCCGAGGAGGGGAGCGTTGTCGGGTGTCGCGGGACGGGCCCGCGCGATCGCCTCGAGGAGGTCGAGCTCGGCGACGGCGGGCAGCACCTCCTGCGCGTCGCGGAGGAGGCGCTGCACGGCGCCTGCCGAGACGGCCGCCCGGCCGTCCTCGCGCTGGGTCGCACCGATGACGAGGGTGCCGTCGGTGCGCGGCACGAGGTAGACGCTCTCCCCGTGGACCAGTGCGCGCACCGTCGTGCAGAGCAGGGGGCGCAGGGCATCGGGCACGCTCAGCCGGAGGATGTCGCCGTGCACCGCTCGCAGGGGCAGTGCGAGCCGTTCCGGAAGTGCTCCGATCGTCGCCGCACCGAGGCCGTTCGCGAGCACGACCTCGCCGGCGGCGATGCTCGTCCCATCGGACAGTCCTACGCCGACGACCCGCGACTGCCGGTCGGAGGGATCGCCGTGCAGAAGCCGGATCGCGCGTTCGCGGATGAACCCTCCTCTCCCGAGCCCTTCGACGAGTCGCGCCGACAGCATCCGGGGATCGACCTGGTGGTCACCGCCCACGCGATAGGCGCACGTCATCCGCGGGCCCAGCAGCGGTTCGCGGGTGCGCGCCGCTCCGGTCGTGATCGGTTCCGTGTCGAGGCCCGCCCGGCGGTGCGCGGCGTGCAGGTCGGCGAGCGCCTGCCGGTCGCCGTGGTCGACGCCGACGAGCATCGTCTCGCTGCGGAGGTACCCGGCATCCGCTTCCCTCATCGTGAGGTCCTTCACGAACGCGGGATAGCGTGCCGCCGAGGCGAGCATGAGCGGCAGGAGATGTGCCTCCTGAGCGTGGAACTCGCTCACCGGCGCGAGCATCCCCGCGGCGGCGAACGTCGCACCCTGTGCAGGGGAGGGGTCGATCACGAGCGCCGACCGGCCGGTCTGCGCCGCACGCCACGCGATGCTGAGCCCGACGATCCCGCCCCCGACCACGACGACATCGGCCGACCTCTCGGAGCGGCCGCGCGGCATGACCATCGCAGGCGCCTAGCTGCGGCCGAGGGTCGGCATGGGCAGGTAGACCTGCCCGCCTGACGCGGTGAACTCCGCGGATTTCTGCGCCATGCCGGCGGTGCGCTGCTGCTCGGCGGTGGCGCCGAACTGGTCGCGGATGTCCTGCGAGATGCGCATCGAGCAGAACTTCGGCCCGCACATCGAGCAGAAATGCGCCGTCTTCGCCGGCTCTGCCGGCAGTGTCTCGTCGTGGAACTCCTCCGCCGTGATCGGGTCGAGCGACAATGCGAACTGGTCGCGCCAGCGGAACTCGAACCGCGCTTTCGACAGCGCGTCATCCCGCAGGCGCGCGCCGGGATGCCCCTTGGCGAGGTCGGCGGCGTGTGCGGCGATCTTGTAGGTGATCACGCCCGTCTTGACGTCGTCGCGGTTCGGCAGTCCGAGGTGCTCCTTCGGGGTCACGTAGCAGAGCATGGCCGTGCCGTAGCGGGCGATCTCGGTCGCCCCGATGGCGGAGGTGATGTGGTCGTATCCGGGTGCGACATCGGTCACGAGGGGGCCGAGCGTGTAGAACGGGGCGCCTTCGCACAGCTCCTGCTGGCGCTCGACGTTCTCGCGCACGAGGTGGAACGGCACGTGGCCGGGCCCCTCGACCATGACCTGCACGTCGTACTCCCACGCCCGCTTGGTCAGCTCGGCGAGCGTGTCGAGCTCTGCGAACTGCGCCGCGTCGTTGGCGTCGGCGATCGACCCGGGGCGCAGCCCGTCGCCCAGCGAGAACGCGACGTCGTATTGCGCGAAGATCTCGCAGAGCTCGTCGAAGTGCGTGTAGAGGAAGTTCTCCCGATGATGGGCGAGACACCAGCCGGCCATGATCGACCCGCCCCGGGAGACGATCCCCGTGACCCGCTCCGCCGTCAGCGGCACGTAGCGAAGCAGCACGCCCGCATGCACGGTCATGTAGTCCACGCCCTGCTCGCACTGCTCGATGACGGTGTCGCGGTACACGTCCCAGGTCAGCGCGGAGGCATCCCCGTTCACTTTCTCCAGCGCCTGGTAGATCGGCACCGTCCCGATCGGGACGGGGGAGTTGCGCACGATCCACTCACGAGTGGTGTGGATGTCGTCGCCCGTCGAGAGGTCCATCACGGTGTCGGCACCCCACGTGGTGGCCCACTGCAGCTTCGAGACCTCCTCGGCGATCGAGCTCGTCACGGCGGAGTTGCCGATGTTGGCGTTGATCTTCACCAGGAAGGCCTTGCCGATGATCATCGGCTCGGACTCGGGGTGGTTCACGTTGTTCGGGATGATCGCCCGCCCCGCCGCGACCTCCGAGCGCACGAGCTCGACGTCGCAGTTCTCGCGCAGCGCGACGAACCGCATCTCCGGGGTGATGACCCCGTCGCGGGCGTAGCGCATCTGCGTGACAGTGCGACCGGGAAGGGCGCGGCGTGGGGGCCGTTTCGCGCCCTGCCAATCGGCGGATGCCTCGCCGCGACGCATCGCGGAACGCCCGTCGTCCTCGAGGTTCCGCTCCCGACCGACATAGGTCTCCGTGTCGCCACGGGCCGTGATCCACTGCTCGCGCAGCGGGGGGAGGCCGCGGACCGGGTCGCTGCCCGGACCCTCGGTGCGATATACGGTGACCTGCGCGTTCGCCGAGCCGTCCGGCGACGGCTGGAGATCGATCCGGCTGACCGGCACGTGGATGTCGTGATCCGCGTCGTGCAGGTGTGCAAGAGGGCGCGCAGAATGGACAGATTCCATGGAGAGACTCCGACTTCCTTCGCCGGCATTACCCGGACAGGTTCGAACGGTCACAGGCCGCGTCAGCCTGATCTCAGCCCTTGCGAGGGCCCCCGTGTGGATATCCGAAACCATACAACACCCGGCGCGCAGCGCCGTCCGAAGACGACCCGCAATCGGGCGGCGGGCGGAGTCGTCCCGCCCCACGCGGATTGCGTGAGGTGGCTCCGAAGACCGTCAGCGGATCGAGGCGAAGTAGCGGTTCGCTGAGTTGGTGTAGAGCATCGCGAGGCCGATGAGGGGCAGGATGCTGCCGCCCAGCGCGCTCCAGATCGTTCCGGCGCCGAGGATCGAGATGATCTCGAGCACGATCGTGAGGCCGAAGACGAGCGCCGCGAGGGTCCGTGCGGCCGGGTTGCCCTTCCAGAGGCCGACACCGACGGCGAGTGTGATGATGCCGACGACGAGCGAGATCCAGCCCACGATCGCAGGCCAGGTGATGAAGAGGCCGCCGAGGATGTCGAAGATCGACGCGATGATCTGGAAGAAGCCTGACAGCCAGGCGATGATCGCGACGATGGTGACGCCGAGGGGACGGTTGATCATGGCGGGCTCGCTTCCAATCCTGAGGTGTACCGCCGATGCTAGCCCCGGCGGGTGAACCGGTACCGCGCCGATCGAGGTCAGCCCACGCGCGCCCGGAAGTGGGCAACGTCACCGTTCCGGGAGATTTTCGCCGCCCGATGTAGAGATCGCCGGGGTCGGTTCCGTCTCCTATCCGAAGCGGTCAGAATGGGCCGCACCGAACGGAGGCTGTGATGGCCAAGTATCTGATGCTCAAGCACTATCGAGGCGGACGTCCCGCGGTGAACGAGGTCCCGATGGACCAGCTCACGCCGGACGAGTGGGCCGCGCACATCCAGTACATGCAGGACATGGAGCAGCGACTCCTCGCGTCGGGCGAATTGGTCTCCTCGGAGGGTCTCTCGATGGGAGGCGCCTGGGTCCGCTTCGATGGCGAAGGGCGCCCGCCGGTCGTCGACGGTCCGTTCGCCGAGACGAAGGATCTCATCGCGGGGTGGATGCTCATCGAAGTCGACTCCTACCAGCGGGCCCTCGACCTCGCCTCCGAGCTGTCGGCGGCGCCGTGGGCGGGTGGCACGCCTCTGGGCGAGTGGCTCGAGCTGCGTGAGGTCATGAGCGCGCCGCCCGCCGACGCCGGATGACGGCGACGGATGCGACGGCGCTCCGCCGCGCGATCCCCGAGGTCGTCGGCATCCTCGTCCGGCGCGGCGCGGACTTCGCGTCGGCCGAGGATGCGGTCCAGACCGCCCTGGTGCGCGCGCTCGAGCGCTCGGTCATCGACGGAGTGCGCGACATTCGAGCGTGGCTCGTCACGGTCGCATGGCGTGCGTTCCTCGACCAGATGCGCAGCGATACGGCGCGCGCCGCCAGGGAGGAGCGGCTCGCGGAGGAGCCCGAACCCGGCCTCGTCCCGCAGCATGACGACACGCTCGGGCTCTACTTCCTGTGCACGCATCCGGTCCTCACCTCGACGTCGGCGATCGCGCTCACGCTGCGGGCGGTCGCCGGCCTGACGACGCGGCAGATCGCGGACGCCTTCCTGGTGCCGGAGGCGACGATGGCGCAGCGCATCGGTCGCGCGAAGCAGCGGCTCGTCGGCATCCCGCTCGACCAGCCGGGTGACCTGTCCCGCGTGATGCGGGTGCTCTATCTGCTGTTCAACGAGGGCTACTCCGGCGAAATCGACATCGCCGCCGAGGCGATCCGGGTGACGCGTCAGCTCGCCGCTCTCACCGACGAGCCCGAGGTCGCCGGGCTGCTCGCGCTCATGCTGCTGCACCATGCGCGACAGCCGGCCCGCGTGATCGGCGGGCGACTCGTGCCGCTCATCGAGCAGGAACGCACCCTCTGGGATGTCGATGCGATCGCGGAGGGAGTCGCCATCCTGCAGTCGGCGCTCGCGCGCGATCAGCTGGGGCAGTACCAGGCGCAGGCTGCGATCGCAGCCCTGCATGCCGATGCGCCGACAGCCGCCGAGACGGACTGGCTGCAGATCGTCGAATGGTACGACGAGCTACTCGGCTTCGGGGATTCGCCGGTCATCCGGCTGAATCGAGCGGTCGCGATCGGCGAGGCAGACGGTCCGCGCGCGGGTCTCGCCGCCCTCGACGCCGTGGGCGACGACGTGCCGCGGTACCACGCCGCACTCGCCTACCTTCACGAACGGGCAGGGGAAACGGATGCCGCGGCCACCGAGTACGCGGAGGCCGCACGGCGCGCGACCAGCGTCCTCGAACAACAGCACCTTCTGCGCCAGGCGGACCGCCTGCGCCCGGGTCACCCCGCGGACTGAGCCCAGCCGCCTTCCGATCGCATGCGAGAGCCCGCGCAGTCACGGTGAACGTGCTCGTTCCCGGCTTCGTGAAGACACCGCTCAGCTGAACTGGCGCGTTTCCGCGTGCGCGCTCCGCTAGCGTGGACGCATCGCGTACACGAGGACGGCAGGTGGATCGTTGGACGAAGACCGATCGCGCGACCGCGTTCAGAGCATCGAGCGCGGCGTCGCCGTACTGCGCGCGTTCGAAGGCCGCGATGCGGCCCTGCGCGCTTCCGACATCGCGGCGCGCGTCGCGCTGCCGCGGCCGGTCGTGCGACGCATCCTGCTCACGTTCGAGCACATCGGCTACGTCCAGTTCCGCAACGGCCTGTGGAGCCTCACCCCGCGCATCCTCGAGCTGAGCGCCGGCTACTTCGCCTCCGCATCGCTGCCCGAGGTCGCGTATCCGATCATGAGCGAAGTGGTCGAGCGGACGGGCGAGACCTGCAGCGTCGGAGTGCTCGACGCAGGCGAGATCATCCACGTCGCCCGGGTCGAGGAGAGCCGCCCCCTCGTGCCCGACGCCGTGCGCGTCGGGACGAGGCTCCCCGCGCACGCGACGGCGATCGGGAAGGCACTGCTGGCGGTGGAGACGGATGCCGCGCTCGCGGCGTACTTCCACGACGCGAAGCTCGAGGAGTACACGCCGCGCACGATCACGACCGAGCCCGCCCTGCGGGCGCGGCTCGACATCGTCCGCGCGCGCGGCTACGACGTGTCGATCGAGGAGCTCGTGCCGGGGATGGTCGCCGCCGCGGTGCCGATCATGATGGGCAAGGTCGCCGTCGGTGGCCTCACGGTCTCGTCGACGACGGTGCGGGAGGACGAGGCATCCCTCGTCTCGCGCATCATCCCCGTTCTGCGGGAGGCGGCGCAGCGCATCGGGCAGACCTACCGGTCGGTCAATCCGCAGCTGTACCGCGCGGCGGACGTCAGCTGACGGCGGCCGCGCGGGGCGCCGTGACCACGTCGGGCGCGAGGTCGTTGCCGAGGTAGGCACCCGCGGCCACGAGGCGCGCCTGCAGCAGCGTCACGTCGACGTCAGCCGCCGTGGTGCCGGCGGAGAGGGCGAGGTCGGCGGCGATGCCCGCGGCCTGCCCCATGACGAAGCACGGGCCCGTGACACGGCCCGCGGACTGGCCGAGCTGCGTCATCGAGGCGCAGCGTCCCGCGACGAGGAGGTTGTCGACCCCCTGCGGCAGGAGGATGCGGTAGGGGAGTTGGTTGAAGCCTCGCGAGTCGGCAGCGCGCGGGAAGCGGAACTCGACGTCTCCGGCGACGTGCGCCTCGACCATCCACCCGTTGACGCCGATCGTGTCGTCGAAGTCGACGCCGTCGAGCACGTCGTCCTCGGTCAGCTGGTAGGGCCCGACGACCCGGCGCGTCTCGCGTATGCCGATCTGCGGGGCGATGTCGACGACGTACGCGTCCTCGAATCCGGGCGTGTTCTCGCGGATGAAGGCGAATGTGTCCTTCACCTGCTGCCGGCCCTGCAGCTCGCCGCGCGTGAGCTGGCGGACGTCGGTGCCGTCGATCGCGGAGCCGTCCTCGTTGCTGAGCTGCGTGAGGTTGGAGCGCCACTCGAGCGGATTGCGCTGGGGCCGCACGATCGGCTTCTTCCGCGGGAACCGGTGGGTGCCGGCGGCCTCGGCCGCCTCCATGGCGCGGCGGATCGTGCGCCACGCTTCGCCGGCCTTCTGATGGTCGACCCCGTTGATGCGGAACATGAGCGACGGGTACAGCAGGTGCTCGGCGAGCTCGAACGGCGCGCCGGCCCACGCGGCGACGTCGGCGTCGCCCGAGCCGTCGATGAAGAAGCGCCCGCGGACGGCCGCGCGGCCGGACTTCGACTCGACGACCACGGCGTCGATGGTCGCGTCGTCGGCCAGCACGACGTCGACGACCGATGCGTGGAACAGGATCTCGCCGCCGCCGGCGAGCACGAGCTCGTCCGCTGCGATCTTGTAGGCCGAGATGTCGAAGGCCTGCGCCTGGATGCGGTCCTCGACGGACAGGTGCGGCTCGTTGAGCCCGTCGAGTGCGGCCAGACGGTCGTAGAGCTCGTCGGCGTAGCCGTGCACGACGAGGCGGTGCTCGCCGTGCACGCGCGCGTGCAGGCCGCAGAACGTGCTGAGCCCGCCCATCGTGCCGGCGCCGCCGAGGAAGCCGTAGCGCTCGATGAGCAGCGTCGAGCGGCCGGCGCGCGAGGCGGCGGTCGCGGCCATGATGCCGGAGGGGCCGCCACCGATGACGACGACGTCGTACTCGCCGTAGACCGGCACGTCGCGCGCGGGCAGGTGGATCGTGGCGGAGTTCATCGCCCCGCCGCCGATGCCTCGAGGGACGCGTCGTCGGCGACCCGCTGGCACGGGCCCGCCGAGCGGGCGCACAGCACGGCGCCGCAGCCCAGCGGCTGGACGAGCTGCTCGTACTGGTCGAGCATGCCACCGCCCGTGTCGCGGTCGGCCGGTGGCACGAAACGCGGGCGCGCGGCGAGCTCGGCGGGGTCGACGAGGAGGTCGAGGCGCCCAGTCTCCAGGTCGATGTCGACGACGTCGTCGTCGCGGATGCGTCCGAGCGGGCCGTCGGCGGCTGCCTCGGGTGAGACCTCGCCGACCGTCATGCCCTGATTCACGAGGCCGCTGAACTGCCCGTCGGTCACGAGCGCGACGCTGTGCGCGAGGCCCCGCGCGTGCAGGGCGAAGATGAACGCGCTCGTGAGCCCGAGTCCCGGGGCACCCGTGACACCGATGCCGCGGATGACGGCGACGTCGCCCTCGCGGAGGCGCCCGCTGGAGATCCCGGCGATCGCCTCCTCGCGGTTGCCGAAGACGCGCGCCGGGCCCGTGAAGCGCCGCGGACCGGGGTCGGGCACGGGGCGTTTGGCGACCGCGCCCCCGGGGGCGAGGCTGCCGCGCAGCACCGCGATGGCGGGGTCGGTCCCGAACGGGGCGTCGAGCGTGCGGATGACGTCGCCGTCGGGCTTGCGGGCGGCCAGGAGGTCGTCGGCGAGCGTCCCGCCGTTCACCGTGAGCCGCGTGCCGTCGAGGATGGGCAGGAGAGACCGGAGCATCGTCGCGGCGCCGCCGGCGTCCTCGAACTCCTCGACGAGCCGTGGGCCGTTGGGGCGGACGGAGGCGAGCAGCGGCGTCGACGCGCCGAGCGTGCGGAACTCGTCCCAGACGTCGATGTCGAGTCCCGACTCGACGGCGATCGCCTGCAGGTGCTTGATCGTGTTGATCGATCCGCCGACCGCGAGCATGGCGCGCACGGCGTTGCGGACCGAGCCGTCGGTGATGATGTCGCGGGGCCGCACGTCGCGTTCGACGAGCGCCACGATCGCGGCGGCCGAGCGGCGCACCGAATCCCACATGCGCGGGCTGTTCGCCCGCACGGGAGCCGCGCCCGCCACGGCCATGCCGAGCGCCTCGGCCAGGACGTGCATCGAGTTGGCGGTCGCCATGCCCGCGCAGACGCCGGGACCCAGGATCGCGTCGTCGGCGAGCTCCTCGAGGTCGTCGACGGGCTCGCCCGTCACGGCGGCCTTGGCAGCGAGGAGGAAGACCTCCTCGACGTCGGCTTCACGGCCCTCCGCCAGTCCGCTGTGCTGGTAGCCGCACGGCACGACGACGGTGGGGAGGTTGAGCCGGCCCGCGGCCATGAGGTGGGCGGGGGTCGTTTTGTCGCAGGAGCTCAGGCAGATCATCGCGTCGAGCTGAGCGCCCTCGACAGCCGCCTCGATGTCGTCGACGATGAGGTCGCGGCTGGGCAGGATGTAGCGGCCCGCTCGGCCGGCGCTCGTCACGAAATCGCTCGGCGCGGTCGTGCGGATCTCGAACGGGAGCACGCCGAGCGCGCGGAGCTCGTCCTTCAGGACGTCCGCGATCTCGTCGAGATGCGCGTAGCACGCGGCGAGCTCCGACGACGTGTTGACGATCGCGATCTTCGGCTTGGTGAGGTCCTCGGCCGCGATGCCGAGCGAGCGCCATTGCGCGCGCCGCGCGATGCCGAGGGCGGAGGTGGGGGGCAGGTTGCTGCGCAGCGCGGGCATCGTCGTCTCGTCTCGCTCGAATCGTCGTCGCGCACGGCGGACCGACGCGCGGACTCATCGTACGCATCGCGATCGGGTGAACGCAATGCGTACATCCCGATGCCTTGGCTCAATCTGCCGGCGCGGGGATCCTTCCGTCGGTCAGGGTGTTGCGGACTCGTCGGAGGTAGTCGGCGAAGGCCGCGCCCTCCTCGTCCGTGAATCCCGTCGTGATGAGCCGCTCGAGCTCGGCGACCCCCGGACGGGCCTGCGAGATGGCCGCCGCGCCCTTGTCGGTGAGGTAGAGCAGCAGCCGTCGCGCGTGCAGGGGGTCGCGTTCGCGCCGCACGAGGCCGGCCTCGAGCATGGGGTCCATCGTCTGCGCCATCGTCTGCGCGCGCACGAACGATCGGCGCGCCAGCTCGGAGCTCGTGATGCCCGGCCGCCTCTCGAGCACCGTGAGCGCGGTGTACTGAGCCGTGGTCATGCCGGCGGCCGCGCACGCCTCCTCGATGTAGGGGCGGAGGGCGAGCTCCACCTGCTTGATGACATAGGTGAAGTTGGTGTCTTCCATCCGGCCCCTTCGTCCAGCCCGATCAGGCTAGCGCCCGTCTCGCCGAACCGCAGGAGCGCCATATGCCTCAATAGTGTACGCATAGCGGTCAAAGAGTCGCAATGCGTGCACTTTGACGCCAGGCGGTGTTAGCCTCCCGATGTGCCCGAAGCAACGAAGATCCAAGAAGGCGTTTTCGCCGGCGGCGAGTTCGTCCAGGCCGACGCCGAGAACGTGATCACCGTCGAGAACCCGTTCGACCGCTCCGTCGTGGGGCAGGCGCCCGATGCGTCGCCCGCCGACGTCGATCGAGCCGTCGGGGCCGCCCGGGAGGCGTTCGACCACGGGCCGTGGTCGACGATGAGCCCTGCCGACCGCGCGGACTGGATCGATCGCCTCGCCGACGAGGTCGAGGCGCGCGGCGCCGGAACCGCGGACCTCGTGACCGACGAGATCGGCCAGCCGATCTCCATCGCACGAGCCATGAACGGCATCCGCCCTGTACAGCACCTGCGCTACTACGCCAAGGTGACGCGCGAGCTCTTCGTCGAGCAGGAGCGCGCCAACGTCGACCGCGACGGCAGCACGCTGCACCTGCGCCGGCCGCTCGGGGTCGCGGCGCTCATCGTGCCGTGGAACCACCCGCAGTCCTCGACGACGCTCAAGCTCGGGCCGGCCCTCGCCGCGGGCTGCACCGTCGTCATCAAGCCGGCCGCCGAATCGCCGCTCGACATCTTCAACCTCGCCGAGGCGAGCCGCGCGATCGGGCTCCCGCCCGGTGTCATCAACATCGTGACGGGCGGCCGCGAGACCGGCCAGGCGCTCGTCGCCCACCCGGGCGTCGACAAGGTCGCCTTCACCGGCTCGACCGCCGCGGGACGCCACATCGCGTCGGTCGCCGGCCAGCGGCTCATCCCCGCGACCCTCGAGCTCGGCGGCAAGTCGGCCGGCATCCTGCTCGAGGACGCCGACCTGGACACCGTGCTCGCAAGCCTCCGGTACGCCTCGTTCGGCAACACGGGGCAGAACTGCGTCGCCCTGAGCCGCATCCTCGCTCCCGCTCACCGCTACGAGGAGGTCGTCGACGCCCTCGTCGCCCTCGCCCGCGACCTGCGCGTCGGCGACCCCAGGGACCAGGCGACCGAGGTCGGACCGCTCGTCTCGGCGAGGGCGCTCGCCCGGGTCACGGCGATGGTCGACCGCGCGCGGGCCGAGGGCGCGACGGTGCTGGCCGGCGACACCCCGACCCCGGCGGACGGGTACTTCTTCGCCCCCCGGGTCATCACGGATGCCGCGCCCGGCACCGAGATCGCCCAGCAGGAGATCTTCGGCCCCGCCATCACGGTCCACCCGTACGCGGACGTCGACGACGCCGTGCGCATCGCGAACGCCACCGACTACGGCCTGGGCGGCGCGGTCTTCGGCGCCGACGAGGAGAGGGCGCTCGCCGTCGCGCGTCGCGTGCGCACGGGCACGATCGGCCTCAACGGCTATCGGCCCGACCTCGGCTCGCCGTTCGGCGGCGTCAAGACGTCCGGCCTCGGCCGGGAGTTCGGCCCCGACGCGGTCGAGAACTACCGCGAGAGCACCTCGATCTTCCACTGAGCACCGGGGCGCGGCATCCCGCCCCCACGCCCGTATCGATTCCCTGACGCTGAGCGACGCCGCTCAGCACCGGCCCGAAGGAGAGCCATGCCCATCACGTCCCGCGCCGCGATCGTCCGCGAAGCACCCGGAGAGTTCGAGATCGCCGACGTCGAGGTCGGCGACCCGCGACAGAACGAGATCCGCGTCAAGATGGTGGCCGCCGGGATGTGCCACTCCGACTACCACATGATGACCGGGGACAGCGTCGCGGGGTACCTGCCGATGGTCTGCGGGCACGAGGGCACCGGCGTCGTCGAGTCGGTCGGGCCGAACACGCCCGGCTGGGAGGTCGGCGATGCCGTCGTGTTCACCTGGATCCCCAGCTGCGGCAAGTGCCGCTGGTGCACGACGGGCATGACGAACCTCTGCGACCGCGGGCGCTACCTGCTCGCCGGCCACCGCTTCGACGACGAGGACAGCTACCGCTTCGCGCTGCCCGACGGCACCGAGGTCGGCCAGATGTGCCAGGTCGGCTCGTTCTCGGAGTACACGCTCGTGTCGGTCGACTCCGCGATCAAGCTGCCGAAGAACGGCGACCTCGAAAAGCTCTGGCTGCTCGGCTGCGGCGTCGGCACCGGCTGGGGGAGCGCCGTCTACGCGGCCGAGACCCAGCCCGGCGACGTCGTCATCGTGATGGGCATCGGGGGCATCGGCATCAACGCGGTGCAGGGCGCCCGCCACGCGGGAGCGGTCGCCGTCATCGCCGTCGATCCCGTCGAGTTCAAGCGCGAAGCGGCCCTCGAGCTGGGCGCGACGCACGCTTTCGCGACCATCGACGAGGCCGCCGACTTCGCCCGGTCGATCACGAACTGGCAGGGCGCCGACCGCGTCATCGTCTCGGTGGGCGTCGTGTCGGGTGAGCACGTGGCGCAGGCCGTCTCGGCGATCCGAAAGGCCGGTGTCGCCGTCATCGCGGGCATCGCCCCCGACAGCGAGTCGAGCATCCCGATCAGCCCGCTGGAGCTCACCCGCTACCAGAAGCGCATCCAGGGCACGATCTACGGCCACGCCAACCCGCGCGCCGACGTGCTCAAGCAGCTGCAGATGTACGACTCGGGCCAGCTGAAGCTCGACGAGCTCATCACGCGCATGTACTCGCTCGACGAGATCAACGAGGGCTACCGCGACATGGTCGAGGGTCGCAACATCCGTGGCGGCATCCTGTTCTGATCTCGCTCCCGCACATGGCGCGCGATCGCAATTTCAGGTAACCTGATATTCGTACCCGGGAAGATCCGCGAGGCCCTGTGCCGCGCGCCGCAATGAAGCGAGAGAGGTGTGATGGCCGAGAACATCGTGTCTGCGACCGTCGATGAGCTGCCCGATCTGGAGGGGACCGAGTTCGGTCCTTCCAGCTGGCGTCCTGTGACCCAGGAGGAGGTGAACCTCTACGCCCGGCTCTCGGGCGACGACAACCCGATCCATCTCGACGAGGACTATGCCGCGGCGAGCCCCTTCGGCACGCGGATCGTGCACGGCCTGCTCACGCTGAGCCTCGTCGTGCCGCTCATGCGCGAGATCTTCCAGATCAACGGCGCGAGCATGGGCATCAACTACGGCATGAACAAGGTGCGCTTCCCCGCGCCGGTGCCGGCGGGGGCGCGCATCCGGGCCCACGGCACGGTCGCGAAGGTCACCGACGTCGGCGGCGGCTGGCAGATCGAGGTTCCCGTCACGTTCGACGTCGAGGGCTCCGAGAAGCCGGCGTGCGTCGCCGAGCTCGTGCTGAGGTACTACAAGTGAGCGCGGCGGAGACGGTCCGCCTCGACGGCCGCGTCGCCGTCGTCACGGGTGCCGGCCGCAGTCTCGGCCGCGCGTACGCGCTCGCGCTCGCCGAGGCGGGCGCCGCCGTCGTCGTCAACGACGTCGACGCCGAGACCGCCGCCCGGACGGTGGCCGACATCGAGGCCTCCGGCGGCCGTGCGACCGCCGTCGTCGGTCCGGTCGGGCCGACCGAGACGGCCGACGCGCTCGTCGCGGCAGCCGTCGACACGTTCGGCCGCCTCGACGTGCTCGTCGCGAACGCCGGCGTGCTGCGCGACCGCGTGCTCTGGAAGATGGGCGACGACGACTTCGACCTCGTCGTCGAGACGCATCTGCGCGGCTCGTTCACGACCGGCCGCGCCGCAGCGGCCCGCATGCGCGAGCAGGGCGAGGGCGGCCGCATCATCCTCATCGGGTCGCCCGCCGGCCAGTTCGGCAGCTTCGGCCAGACGAACTACGCCACGGCCAAGGCGGGTCTCGTGGCGATGGCGCGCACGTGGTCGCTCGAGCTCGCCCGCGCGGGCATCACGGCGAACGCCGTCATCCCCACGGCGCTGTCGGCCATGACGGCGACGATCCCCGCCTACACGCAGGTGTACGAGGACTACGTCGACGGCAAGGGCATCCCGGCCGAGTACCGGCGCGACCACGCGCTGGGCACTCCCGAGGACGTGGCATCCCTCATCGTGTGGCTCGCGTCGGATGCCTCCGCCGGCGTCACTGGCCAGGCCATCGGCATCGGCGGCGACCGGCTCACGCTGTACGCCCACCCCGCCGTGCTGCGCACGCTGAATCAGGACGGCGGCTGGTCGCCCGACCAGATCGACGAGGCCTGGCGGGCCGAGCTCGTGTCGGACGCCCAGCACTCCGGCCCTCCGGTGAACTGACGTGCGGGCACACTACGCCGACATCTGGCAGGGCGTCGCCCGCGCCCTGCCCGACCGGCCGGCGATCATCACGGCCGACGGGCAGGAATGGACCTATGCGCGCTTCGCGCGCGAAGCGGGCGCGCTGCTCGAGACGCTCGCCCGCCACGGCGTGCGGCGCGGCGACCGGGTCGCCATGCTGCTCTACAACCGGCCCGAGTTCCTCATCACGCAGTTCGCGTGCCTCGCGGCCGGCATCACGCCCGTGCCGCTCAACTTCCGGCTGCGTGCGGGGGAGGCGGCGGCTCTCCTCGACGACTCGGGAGCAGCCGCGCTCATCTTCCCCACGTCGCTGACGGACGTGGCACGGGATGCGGCGGAACAGGCCGACCACGAGGTGCTCCTCCTCGCGGTCGCCGACGACGGCGCCGCCGACGCTCCCGGGCTCGCGTGGGACGACGCCGTCGCGGGCGACGCCCCGCTGCCCGAGGCGGCGCCCGACGGTGCCGAGCTGTGGATCTACACCGGCGGAACCACCGGCCGGCCCAAAGCGGTGCGCTGGGACGAGCAGGACATGTTCGAGGTCCAGATGTTCGCGACCTACTCGATGTCGCGACTGGATTGGCCGCGGACGACCGACGAGGCCGTCGCGATCGCGTGCGACCCCGCCACGACCCACATGGTCAACCTGCCGCTCGCCCCGTTCATGCACGGGACGGCCCTCACGACGTCGATGAACACGCTCACCCTCGGCGGCACAGTGCTCGTGACGTCGTCGGCGCGGCTCGACGCCGATGCGGCGCTGCGCTTCGCGAACGACGCGAAGGCGACCCGCGTCATCGTGGCGGGCGACGCCGTCGCGGTGCCGCTCGTCGAGGCCGCCGAGCGGGGCGGCCTGACGCTGTCGACGGTCACCTCGATCATGAGCTCGGGCATGAGGTTCAGCCCCGAGACCAAGCGCGGGCTGCATCGGCTCGGCGACCTGACGATCTTCGACATGCTCGCCTCGACCGAGGGCGGCGGGTTCGCCGTCACGACGACGACGGGCGAAGACGACCTGCCCGGCCGACCCAAGCTGTTCCCCACCGCGGTCGTGCTCGACGAGCAGCGCAACGAGATCCAGGACCGGCCCGGTCGGCTCGGAGTGCTCGCCCAGCGCGGCGCACTTCCGCTCGGGTACTACGGCGATCAAGAGAAGACGGATGCCACGTTCCCCGTCATCGACGGGATCCGCCACGTCATCCCGGGCGACTGGGTGCGCGTGGAGGACGACCGGCACATCGAGTTCCTCGGCCGGGGGAGCGGCGTCATCAACACGGGCGGCGAGAAGGTGTACCCCCTCGAGGTCGAGGAGGCGCTCCTGTCGCACCCCGCCGTCGCCGACGCCGTCGTGCTCGGCACGCCCGACCCCCGGTTCGGCGAGGTCGTGACCGCTGTCGTCGAGCGCGCCGGCGACGTCACGCCCGACGAGCTCATCGCGCACGTCGACGCCCTGCTCGCGGGCTACAAGAAGCCTCGGCAGATCGTCTTCCGCGCCTCGATGGACCGTACGCCGACCGGCAAGGTCGACGTCGCCCGGCTGCGCGACGAGATCGCGCGCAACAAGGGAGACGCGGCATGATGCTCGAGCGGATCAAGGCGGTCGACACCCACGTGCACATCCAGATCGACGACAGCGGCCGGTTCGGCGCGTCGCCGGAGCAGCGCGAGGCGATGGACCGCTACTTCGGCAGCAGCGAGCCGGTGCGCACGATCGACGAGACCGCCGACTACTACCGCGAGCGCGATCTCATGGCGGTCGTGTTCACGGTGGATGCCACGACCAACACGGGGCACGCGCCGAACAGCATCGACGACATCGCCGCGGGCGCCGCACGGCACGCCGACACCCTCATCGCGTTCGGCTCGGTGGATCCCCTGCAGGGCGACGCCGCGATCGAGGAGATGCACCGGCAGGCGCGCGAGCTCGGCGTGAAGGGGTTCAAGTTCCACCCCACGGTGCAGGGGTTCGACCCCTCCGCACCCGAATTCGTGCCGCTCTTCGCGGCGATCGAGGACCTCGACCTGCCGATCGTCGTGCACACGGGCCAGACCGGGGTCGGGGCGGGTGTGCCCGGCGGACTGGGGTTGCGCCTGCGGCTGTCGAACCCCATGCTGCTCGACGACGTCGCGGCGCGGCATCCCGGGCTCCGCATCATCCTCGCGCACCCGAGCGTCCCGTGGCAGGACGAGGCCCTGTCGATCGCGACGCACAAGGCCAACGTCTGGATCGACCTGTCCGGGTGGTCGCCGAAGTACTTCAGCCCCGAGCTCGTGCGCGCGACGCGCACATACCTTCGGCACAAGATGCTCTTCGGGTCGGACTTCCCCGCGATCACGCCCGACCGCTGGCTGCGCGACTTCGCCGCGCTCGAGCTGCCCGACGAGGTGCAGCAGCTCGTCCTCAAGGACAACGCCGTGCGCCTGCTCGGCCTCGACGACGGAGCGGCGCAATGACCGAGCTCGACTACCCCGGCGATCTGCTGGGCTTCGCGGGCGACCTCACCGCTGCCGAGCGCGCGAAGCTCGCGGGCCTGCGCGCCTACCTCGACGAGCACGTGCGGCCCGTGCTGCCCGACCGCTGGGAGCGGGGGGAGTCGCTCGCCGACTTCCGCCGGCCCCTCGCCGATCTGCACCTGCTCGACGACCCCGAAGTGCTCGGCGTCGACGGCTCGCCGAGGCCCCTCTACCGGGGCTTCGTGACGCTCGAGCTGTGCCGCCTCGACCTCGCCATCTCGATCACCTACGGCGGCCAGGTGGGCATGTTCCGCACGCTCGTGCACGAGGGCGGCAGCCCCGAGCAGATCGCGGCGTGGGATCCCGGCATCCTGGACTTCTCGTTCACGGGATGCTTCGCGCTCAACGAGCCGGAGCACGGCTCGGACGTGGCCGGCGGGATGTCGACGACGGCGCGTCGCGAGGGCGACCGCTGGGTGCTCAACGGGGCGAAACGCTGGATCGGCAATGCGACGATCTCGGACAACCTCGTCGTCGTGGCACGGGAGCACGACGGCGCGCGTGTCCTCGCCTTCGTCGTGCCGTCCGACGCCCCGGGGGTGCGGCGCAGCGTCATCCCCCGCAAGGCCGCCGCGCGCATGGTCCACAACGCCGACATCGTGCTCGACGGCGTCGTCGTCGCCGAGGAGCGGCGCCTGCCGCGGATCGAGTCGTTCCGCGACATCAACCGGGCGTTCCGGAGCCTGCGCGCCGATATCGCGTGGAGCTCGGCGGGGATGCAGCTGGGCGCGTACGCGGCCGCGCTCGACTATGCGCAGCGTCGCGAGCAGTTCGGAAGGCCCATCGCGGGGTTCCAGCTCGTCCAGCAGAAACTCGTGCAGATCGTCGCGAACATCGCGCAGACGCTCGCGCTCGCCGTCCGCACGACGACGCATCCGATCGCCGACGACGTGTCGCCCAGCCTCATCAAGCTCGTCGCGGCCGACCGCCTGCGGGAGACCGTGGCGCTGGCGAGGGAGACCATGGGCGGCAACGGGATCCTGCTGGACAACGACGCCGTGCGCTTCTTCGCCGACGCCGAGGCGATGTACACGTTCGAAGGCACGCGGGAGGTCAACACCCTCATCGTGGGGCGTGCGCTGACGGGGCGGAGCGCCTTCACGGGCTGAATTTCAGTCCAACTGACACTTGATTTGAATCTCAGGTTACCTGAGAATGAAGGAACCCGAATCCGCGGCGACGCGGATCATCCGAAGGTCGAGGAGGACCTACGCGGTGACGATGCAAGAGCGAGACGCGCAGAGCGCGGACGCACTGGATGTCGCAGGCCTGAGCGTGCGGTACGGCCGCTCGATCACGGCACTGCGCGAGGTGAGCCTCACGGTCCGCGCCGGCGAGGTCGTGACGATCATGGGCCTCAACGGCGCGGGGAAGTCGACGCTCGCCCGCGCCGTGACGGGTCTGCTGCCCGTGCAGGGCGGGTCGATCGCGTCGGGGACGATCCGCAGCTTCGGCGAGGACGTCACCCGGCGCTCGCCCCGCGCGATCGTGCGGCACGGCGTCGCGCAGACCCTCGAGGGCCGGCGCATCTTCGGCGCCATGACGGTCGCCGAGAACCTCGAGATGGGCGGCACGACGGTGCGCGGGGCCGAGCTTCGCGAGAACCGCGACCAGGTGTACCAGCTCTTCCCGCGCCTCGACGAGCGTCGCGACCAGGCCGCCGGCCTGCTGTCGGGCGGCGAGCAGCAGATGCTGGCCGTCGCCCGCGCGCTGATGTCGTCGCCTCGCCTGCTCGTGCTCGACGAGCCGACGCTCGGCCTGTCGCCGAAGCTCGTGACGTTCGTCGGCGACACGATCCGGGCCATCCAGGAGGCCGGCACGAGCGTCCTGCTCATCGAGCAGAACGCCACGATGGCCCTCTCGGTCGCCGACCGCGGCTACGTCATCGAGCACGGCCGGATCATCCACGAGGACACGGCCGCGAACCTGCGCGCCGACGAGGGCCTGCAGCGCCTGCTGCTCGGCCTCGGAGCGGAGGACGTCGCATGAGCACCCGCGACACCACGCCGCTGCTCGATGTGCGCGACATCGCCCTGTCGATCGGCGGTCTGCACATCCTCCGCGGCATCACGTTCGATGTGCGCGAGGGTGAGTTCTTCACCGTCATCGGCCCCAACGGCGCCGGCAAGACCTCGCTGCTGAACGTCATCAGCCGCATCTACCGTCCGACAGGCGGCTCCGTCATGTTCGACGGCACGCCGCTGCTGGAAGCCAAGCGCTCCTCCCTCGCGACCCTCGGGATCGCGCGCACCTTCCAGAACCTCGCGCTGTTCGAGCACATGGACGTCATGGACAACGTCGTGCTGGGCCGCCAGCGGCTCATGAAGTCGGGCGTGCTCAGCGGATCGGTGTGGTTCGGCCGCGCCCGCCGCGAGGAGACGATCGCGCGCCAGGCGTGCGAGCCGCTCATCGACCTCATGGGTCTGGGCGACTACCTCGCGCGTCCGATCCGGGACCTGCCGTACGGCATCAAGAAGCGCATCGAGCTCGCCCGGGCCCTCGCGGTCGAGCCGCGCCTCCTGCTCCTCGACGAGCCCGCGGCGGGCATGAACGACGAGGAGACCGACGAGCTCGCCGAGTGGATCCTCGTCGCCAAGCGCGAACTGGGACTCACGATCGTGATGATCGAGCACGACATGGGCCTGGTCACGCGCCTCGGCGACCGGTCGCTCGTGCTCGACTTCGGCACGACCATCACGATCGAGTCGCCCCGCGCCGCGATCTCCGACCCCCGGGTCATCGCCGCCTACCTCGGTGACGACTCCGAAGAGGCGGACGACCCCACACTCACCGGGAACATCGCGCTGAAGATCCCCAAGCGCGTCGCGAAGGGAGCACGGCGATGACCGATGTTCTGCAGACCCTCGTCTCGGGCATCGCGCTCGGATGCCTCTACGCGGTGCTCGCGCTGGGCTTCGTGATCGTCGCCCGGGCCTCCGGCATCCTGAATCTCGCGCAGGGCAGCTTCGTCGTGCTCGGCGCCTACCTCGCGTTCGCGCTGATCCACCAGATGGGCCTCCCGTTCTGGATCGGAGTCGTCATCGCGATGGCGGCCGTCGCCCTGTTCGCCGTGCTGCTCGAGGCGTTCGTGCTCCACCGCGTCACCGACCACTTCGCGGCGCTGCTCGTCACATTCGGCGTCACGATCGCCGTCGCGCCCATCGTGACCGGCCTCTGGCCGGGCGACTCGCTCAATCTCGACGACCCGTGGGCGCTCGAGGTGATCCGCGTCGGCGGCATCGGCATCACGTCGCGCGATGCGACGCTCATCCCGATCACCGCCGTGCTGCTGCTCGGGTTCTTCGTCTTCTTCCGGTACACGCGCATCGGCCTGAGCCTGCGCGCGACCGCGATCGACAGCGAGGCCGCGATGGCGCAGGGGGTGAGCACGCGTCTCGTGTTCGGCATCTCGTGGGGCATCGCGGGTGCGCTCGGCGCCTTCGGCGGCATCGTCCTGTCCACCACAGTGGGCGGCGGTGTGCGCCCCGGCCTCGAGGTCTATGCGTTCCTGGCCCTGCCGGTCATCATCCTCGGCGGCCTGGAGTCGCCGCTCGGCGCCGTCGTCGGCGGACTCATCATCGGCATCGTGCAGCAGTTCTCGGTGTCGCTCGTGCCCGAGAGCTGGGGGTCGGGCTTCTCCGACGTCGTGCCCTACCTCGTGATGCTCGTGATCCTGCTCATCCGCCCCGCGGGCCTCTTCGGACGCAAGGAGATCCGACGCGCATGACTGCCACGACCACGACCCCCGACGCCGTCCTCGCCCGCAGCGCGCAGGCGCGCGCTCCGCGCCTGTTCGACACCCTGACCAAGAAGATCCTCGTGACCCTGTTCGTCGTCGCGATCTTCGCCATCCCGCTCAACGTCGCCGACAGCTACGTGCTCACCGTCCTCGCGACGGCGGCCGTCGCGGCGATCGCCGCGACGGGACTGAACCTGCTCACGGGATACGCGGGGCAGATCTCTCTCGGCCACGCGTTCTTCGTCGGCGCGGGCGCCTTCGCCGGCCAGGTGCTGGGCGGCCAGCTCGGCCTGCCGTTCCTGGTGTGGCTGCCGCTCGCGGGGCTGTTCGCGGGCGCGCTCGGCTCGCTCGTCGCGCCGTTCGCACTGCGGCTGCGCGGACCGTACCTCGCGATCGTCTCGCTCGGACTCGTCTACATCGGCATCTACGCGGCGCGGAACCTCCCCGCGCTCACGGGCGGCCTCAACGGCACGGTCGTCACGGCACCCGTCTCGATCGGACCCGTCGACTTCGCGCGGCTCCAGGTGGGCCCATTCCTCCTGACCCGCGAGCAGGGCATGTTCATCCTGTGCTGGGTGGTCCTCGCGCTCGTGCTGCTGGCGACCGCGAACATCGTGCGCTCCCGCTCGGGCCGCGCGATGCAGGCGATCCGCGACCACGACCTCGCCGCCGAGGTGCTCGGCGTGCGGCGCCTCCCCACGATGATGAACGCGTTCGTCGTCTCGTCGGTGCTCGCCGGCATCGCGGGCGGACTGCTCGGGGTGCTCCTGCAGTACATCCGGCCGGAGAACTTCGGTCTCGACCTGTCGATCCAGTACGTCGCCATCATCGTCATCGGGGGGCTCGCGAGCATCTGGGGTCCTGTGCTGGGCGCCCTGTTCATCGGGCTCGTGCCCGTGCTCGCGATCTGGCTGGCCGATTACCTGCCCTTCATCTCCAAGCCGGGGGAGCAGGGCGGCGTGAGCGTCTCGGGCTTCGGCCTCGTCGTCTACGGCGTGCTCATCGTGCTCTTCCTGCTCTTCCGCCGCGGAGGCCTCATCTCGTTCTTCCGCGCCCCCACGCGTCGCCGGCCGAAGGCCTCTGCGACGACGACGGACGCGGCATCCCGACCCGCATCAAGGGAAACCCCCACACAGAAGGAAGGACTCAGTTCGTGAGAATCCGCACTCTCGGCGTCCTCAGCATGGCCGCAGCAGCGCTGCTGCTGACGTCGTGCGCCGTCCAGACAGCTCCCAGTGGCGACGCCACGAATGCCGCTTCGGGTAAGGAGCTGGCCTCGGTGCCCGGCTTCGACCTCGCCGACGGCGTGATCCACGTCGGGCAGATGACGGCGCTCAGCGGCCCGCTCGCGCCGTCGTCGAACGAGCAGGTCGCCGGTCAGCAGGCCTACTACGACATCGTCAACGCCAAGGGCGGCATCGACGGCAAGTACAAGGTCGAGGTCACGACGGCCGACAACCAGTACAACCCGCAGCTGGCGGTGCAGGAGTACCAGCGCGTCAAGGACCAGGTCGTCATGCTGTCGGGCATCCTCGGAGACGCCTCGACCGAGGCGCTGCTGCCGATCCTCCAGCAGGACGAAGCCGTCGCGCTGCCCTCGACGCAGAGCTCGCGGTTCACCAAGCAGGAGAACCTCGGCATGACGTTCACGTCGTACCAGTCGAACGTCTGGAACGCGCTGTCGTACATGTTCGAGCAGAAGGAGATCACGAAGGACTCCACGGTCTGCTCGATGATCCAGGCCGACCAGTCGGGCCAGGCCCGGCAGGACGCGCTCGACTACGCCGGCAAGGAGCTCGGCTTCACCGTCGGGCCGAAGGCGGAGTTCGCACCGACCGACGCGGCCTTCACGGCGCAGGTGCAGACCCTCAAGAACGCGGACTGCGACGTCGTCGTGTTCGGCGGCGCGACCAACAACGTGCCGAACCTCGTGGCGGCCGCGACGCAGCTCGACTACTCGCCGAAGTGGATCGCGGAGTTCTTCGCGATCGCGCAGTCGTTCAAGGACACCGACATCGCCGGCTACCTGAAGGACCACTTCGTCGTCACCGGCATCGGCGGCGACCTCGACGACGACTCGATCGAAGGCATCAAGATGCTCACGAAGCAGCTGGGTGCGACGCCGACGATGCAGAACGTCTACGGCTTCATGCAGGCGATCACGGCGTCGACGATCCTCGAGAAGGCCGTCGAGCTCGGCGACCTGTCGGGCACGGGGCTCATGAACGCGATGGACCAGCTCGACAAGGTCAGCTACCTCGACCTCAACGGCGACATGACGTACGGCCCGGTCGAGAAGCGCCTGCAGCCCGACACGTCGTCGATCTTCTCCTACGACCCGGCGGCGCCGGGCAGCCTCAAGGCGCGTGCGACCAAGTACGTCGCGCCGGACGGACGAGGCCCCGGCTTCTGACGCCGACCACGGCGGTGCCCGCCCGGTTCTCCGGGCGGGCACCGCCGTGTCGTGCGGTCTGTGAGGCGAGGGATGCCGCGGGCCGGCGCCGGCGCTTCTCGGCGGATCGTCGGAGCGGCGGGCTATTCGGCGGACCGACGCGCGCGGCCGCTGCGGACGATCGCGGGCAGGAGCGCCTTCGGCGACCGGCCGCGCAACGCGCCCCACCACACGCCGGCGCCGTAGGCGAGGTCGTCGAGCCGGCGCGCCGCGCCGAACCGCACCGGGTCGAGGCGGGGACGCAGGCGCAGGTACTCCCACACGACGTCAGCGACCGCCGCGATCGCGGCGGCCCGGCGCACGCGTGGGGAGAACAGCCCCACTGCGAGCGTCGCGGGCCACCAGTGCCGCAGCAGCAGCGCGAACCCCTGCCCGAGCGCGGCGATCATGCCCTCGCCGGTGAGGCGCCCCGCGATCGGCCACGGCCGGCGCGTGTGCCCCAGCCGCTTCGCGATGCGCCCCGCCACCACGACGCCCGTGAGCGCGACGGCCGGGATCGACCACCGCCGCTGTGCGAGCAGCAGGGCGAGGACAAGTGCGCCCCACGGCGGCAGCACGACAGGCGCGACGTCGTCGGGGTGCCGCACCGAGAGCAGGTGCGCCCCGGTGCCGTAGAAGAACTTGCGGCCGAGCCACGTGCGCAGGCGCGTGCGGTGCTCGTGCAGGACGGTCGCGGCGGGCTCGAACCGCACGCGGAAGCCGTCGTCGACGAGCCGCCAGACGAGATCGACGTCTTCCCCGACGCGCATCGAGGCGTCGAACCCGGCGCCGAGGTGGGCGATGCGCGCGACAAGGCACGTGCTCGAGACCCACGTGACGGGGCTGCGCGGCCGGACGCTCGCGGCATCGCCGCCCAGGTCGAGCGACGACCGGGCGTTCTCGTAGCGGGTGATCCAGTTCGGCTCGTCGGCGTCGAGACCCAGGACGCGCGGTGCCGCCATCGCGAGGCGGGGGTCGGCGAAGTGCCGCAGCAGGAGGTCGAGGCATCCGTCCTGAAGCACGACGTCGGAGTCGATGAACGCGACGAACGGCGTTGCGGCTTGTGCGAGGCCCGCGTTGCGCGCCGCCGCGGCTCCGACGTTGACCTCGAGCGGGATGAGTCGCGCACCGTGCCAGGAGACGACGGATGCCACCGCCTGCGGCCGGCGCGACGCGTCGTCGACGACGAGCACGGCGGCGACCTGCGGCGGGACGCTCGCGAGGAGGCGCGCGAGCTGCGTCGGCCGATCGCGGACGGGGATGACGACCGTGAGCTCGGTGAGCGGGATGGCGGGCAGGGTCGCGACGACGGGGTCGCCGAGCCCCGTCGCGAGGAGGTGCTCGGCCAGGCCGCGCGTGACGGGGTCGCGGACGACGAGCTCGCGGTCCCGCAGGACGCGCGCGGCGGCGGGCTTGAGCCGGGCGACGCGGGTCGGAGCGCCGCCGATCAGCACGCGTCCGCCGTCGACCACGCGCGTGCGGCGGTCGAGGCGCACCGTGAAGCCGTCGGGCAGGGCGCTCACGGGGCGGACTCCACGGAGGGCTCGATCGCGGCGGACTGCGGGGCGGGCTGGTCGGCGCGCTGCGGGGCGGGCCCGGTGGCGGGCTGGTCGGCGCGTTGCGGGGCGGGCGCGGCGGCCGGCTCCGCGGACGGCGGGAGGAGGCATCCATCCGCCCCTGGAGTGCCGTGCCGCAGACGCGCCCATGCGCCGTCGCACATTCCGGCGAACAGAGCCGTCCCGTGCGCTGCGGAGGCGCCGGTCGGGTCGCCGAGCACGCCGTTCGGGGAGGTGGCGCGCACGCCCGCGTCGCGCAGGCGCGGCAGGAGTTCGCTCATCGGCGCCCTCGCACCAGGCTCGGCGAGCTCGGTCCGCACGTCCTGCGGGCGGAGATGGAGCATGAGGGAGGTCTCGTCGAAGCCGGCGTGGGCATCCGTCGCGCGCGGGGGAGCGCACGGGAGCCACGCGGCGTCGCGCCCCTCCGAGCGGAGCGTCGGCACGGCCTCGGCGAGGGCCTCGAGGTTGCCCCCATGCCCGTTGACGAAGACGATCCGGTCCGCCCACGCCGAGGCCGAGCGCCCCAGCTCGAGGAGCGTGAACGCGAGCGCGGGAGTGCCGATCGAGACCGTGCCCGGGAAGTCCTGGTGCTCGCCGCTCGCGCCGTACGCGATCGGCGGCGCGACGACCGCCTCGAGCCCCGCGGATCGGCAGCGCGCCGCGAGGTCGTCGGCGACGGCGGCTGCGATGACGGTGTCGGTCGACAGCGGCAGGTGCGGGCCGTGCTGCTCGGTCGAGCCGACCGGCACGAGCACGACGGCGCGCACGACATCAGGCCACGTGCGCAGGGCGAGGAGCGGCGTTCCGGTCATCCGGCGTCAAGCAGTGGCCTGGAGCGCGTCGGCCGGGACGCCGAGCTCGCGCGTGAACCCGGGCGGCACCCAGAGGTCCTCGCGGCGCAGCTCCTGCACCGACGATCGCCCGAGCCCGAGCACGGCGGAGTCGAGACCGCCGCGGAGGAGGTCGAGCACGTTCTCCACGCCGCCCTGACCGTTCGCGGCGAGGCCCCACAGGTAGGCGCGGCCGATCATGACGGCCTTGGCGCCGAGCGCGAGCGCCTTGGCGACATCGCCGCCGCGGCGGATTCCGCCGTCGAGCAGCACGTCGATCTGGCGGCCGACGGCGTCGGCGATGCCCGGGAGCATGCGGATCGCAGCGGGTGTCGAGTCGAGGTTGTTGCCGCCGTGGTTGGACACCGAGATCGCGGTGACGCCCGCGTCGACGGCGCGCAGGGCGTCATCGATGCGCGACACGCCTTTCAGCAAGAACGGGCCGTCCCACTGTGCGCGCAGCCACGCGACGTCGTCCCACGTGGGCAGCGGCGTCTGCATCCATTCGCCGTACGCACCGAAGAACGTCGGCGCCTCACCGCCGGGAACCGTCAGGTTGGGCGTCGTGAGGTCGGGCACGCGCCCGGTCTTCGCGAAGCTCCACAGCCACGTCGGCTTCACGATCGCCTGCGGGGCGAAGCGCGCGGCGGCCTTGACCGTCAGGCGCTCGGGGATCCAGGGGCTGCCCCAGTCGCGGCCGTTCGAGAACGACCAGTCGAGCGTCGCGATGATGCCCTTCGCCCCGGCGGCGCGGGCGCGCTCGAGGCGCTGCAGCATGACGTCGCGCGTGCCCATCCAGTACACCTGGTAGAACGTGTTCGGGTTCGCCTCCACGACCTCCTCGATGGGCTTGCTCGCGAACGAGCTGAGGCCCATGATCGTGCCGCGGTTCGCCGCCGCCCGCGCGACGGCGACCTCGCCCTCGGGGTGCACGGCCTGCACGCCGGTGGGCGAGATGAGCACGGGGAACGAGATGTCGATGCCCATGACCGTCGTCTTGAGCGACCGCTCGCCGGAGAGCCCTGCGACGTGCGGTGCGAACCCGAGCTCCGCGAACGCCGCGAGGTTGTCCTCGTACGTCACTCCGCGCTCCGAACCCGCGAGCAGCGCGCTGTACACCGATGCGGGCAGCCGCTTCTTCGCGCGCCGCTGCGCCTCGGCCACAGTCTCGAACCAAGCGTTTGCCATCGTGACCTCCTCGTCGACTTCCGCCAGTGTAATGGCACTGAGTGCCAAATTGTAGGAATCTTCCGCCGATGACGGACTCGAGCGGACTCCGCTCGCGGCGGCGCGCGACCCGTCACGCGAAGATGGCGCTCAGCGCGGGCGCGACATCGCGGTGGCTCCGGATGACGCGGCACAGCCCTCGGCCGCGAGCGGCGAGCTCACGACCGAGCTCGAGATCGTTCTCGCCCGTGACGTCGAGCAGCACATCGAGTCGCGGCAGGCGCGCGGCCAGTGGTCGCGGGTCGGGACCCGCGTTGTGCACGCAGTCGGAGAGCAGGATCGCGCGGGCATCGCGCACCGGCGCATGCGACAGCTGCTGAGCCGCGAGCTCGAGCGGGAACGCGACGTTCGTGAGCCCCCGCGCCGGCAGTCGAAGGAGCGCGTCGAGCACCCGGTCGGGAGACACCTCGCTGCCGAGGCCGAGCAGCATCGCCGCGTCCGACCAGAACGCGATCACACCCAGTGCATCACGGTGCAGCTCGCCCGCGAGCGCTCCGACGGTGGCCGCGGCGGTGCGGATGCGCTCGCCGCGCATCGATCCCGACACGTCCACAAGCAGCACGACCGAGCGCTTGGTGCGCACCCGCTCGCGCACGATGATGTCCTCGTCCTCAGGCATCGGGCGCTCGGCGAGCACCTCGATCGTGCGATCGAGGTCGATGTCGTCGGATGCTCCGCGGTACGGCACGCTCGCAAGGTCGCCGACCCCGCGGCGAGAGGTCGCGTCCCGCCGGGCGCGGGGCACGGCGAGCCGCGCCGCGATCTGCCGCGACCGCGCGCGAACCTCGGGGTCGAGGTCGGACGACTCGTCGGGCACGGGGACGATGCATCCCCGCTCGACCGTCGTCGCCCGCGCCTGACCGCCCGGAGCACCGCCCCCGGCGTGCCGACGACCGCCGGCGCCGAGCACGATCGCTCCGGCAGCGCCCCGTGACATGTCGAACGCCTGCGGCGGGGCGTCGAGCTCTTTGGGCTTTCGGCGCAGCGGTGCTCCGCGCGTCGGGGGCGACCGCCGGTCACGCCGGCGGATCGGCGAGTCGGCGGCGATCTCTCTTCATCCCGGCGCGGCCTCATGCGGGTGCAGGATGAAACGGTCCTCCCACAGCTCGCGCAGCACGCGCTCGGGCGTCGTCTCCGCCGCCTCATCGAGGTGGATCCGCCCGGACAGCGCCACGATCATCGCGTCGAACACCAGTTCGGCGTAGCCGTCGTCGTCGGGATCGTCCAGCCCTCGCAGGTCGGCCAGCCGCGACGCCACGAGCACCGTGTCGATCGCTCCTCGCACACTGGAGCCCTGGCGCACGTCCTCGTGCTCTCGCGTCGCGCGCGTCACCGCCACCGCGTCGGGGACGAGTCGATCACCCAGCGGGCCCGAGGCTCCGGTGCGAAGCGCCGTGATCTGCTCCTCGGCGTGCGCGCTCTGGTAGTCGACCGCGAGCCGGTTGAGGCGGTCGTGCACGCTCGTCGACAGTCGTGTGGTGCCCACGTTGTCGTACGGGTTCATCGACGCGATGACGCGGAATGTCGGCAGGGCCTTGATGCGGCCGACGCGCGGCACGGCGATCGAGCGGTCCGCCATCGCCGTCAACAGCGTGTTGAGCGTGTCCTCCGGCGCGCGGTTGAACTCTTCGATGTACAGGAAGCCGCCCTGCTGCATCGCCTCCACGAGCGGCCCCGGTACGAAGTTCTCGGCGGAGTAGTCTTCGCGGAGCACCCGCGCGGGGTTGTGGTGCCCGACCAGCTTGGCGGGTGTCAGGTCGGCGTTCCCCTCGACGAACAGCAGCGGGATGCCCCACTCCTCGGTGATCGCCGTGAGCATCGTCGTCTTGCTGGTGCCCGGAGGACCTTCGAGCACGATGTCGCGCCCGGCCGCCACGGCGGCGAGAGTCAGCTCCAGCTCCCGCTCTCGGCCGACGATGCGCGCACCGATCCGCTCGCGGCTGTCGCGCAGGCGCGCGGGGTCGACGTCGACTCTTCTCGTCATGATCCTTCGCTTCGTGTCCTGGTCGTGGATCGGGTGGATGCCGCGGCCCGGCGGGGCCCCGGCATCCACCCGTCGTTCAGTACTGCGTGTTGCCGGCGTCCACCGTCATCGCGAGGCTCGTGACGTACCGCGCCTCGTCCGAGGCGAGGAACAGCACGGCGTTGGAGATGTCGACCGGCTGCGTGATCTCGATGGGCAGCAGGTTCGACAGCATCGGCATGAGCCGCGGGTGGGCGCCCATGATCTCCTGCAGCTTCGCACCGACCTCGGGATCGGCGAGCTGACCCATGGGGGTGTCGACGCCGGTCGGGTGGACCGAGTTCACGCGGATGTTGTTCTCGGACAGCTCCGTGGCGAAGGCCCGCATGAGCCCCACGACGCCGTGCTTCGCGGCGACGTAGGCGGTCAAGAACGGGAGTCCCTTGAGGCCCGCTGCCGAGCTGGTGAGGATGATCGATCCGCCGCCCGCCTGGACGAGGTGTGGTGCGCCGAAGCGGATGGTGTTCCACACGCCCTTGAGGTTCGTGTCGATCGTCTGGTCCCAGACGTCCTCGGTGGTCTCGTCCCACGGGGTCATCACGCAGATGCCCGCGTTCGCGACGACGATGTCGAGCTTGCCGAGCTGCGCGACACCCTCATCGACCGCAGCCTTCACGGCGGCGCCGTCGCGCACGTCGACCTGTCTCGAGACGATGCGACGGTCGAGCGCCTCGACCTCGCGCACCGTCTCCGCGAGGTCCTCGGGCGTGGCCGACGGGTAGGCGACGTTCGGGATGTCGTCGCACAGGTCGACGGCGATGATGTCGGCGCCCTCCTGCGCGAGCCGGATCGCATGCGACCGGCCCTGCCCGCGTGCAGCTCCCGTGATGAAGGCGACCTTGCCTTCGACTCTTCCTGCCATGTGTGTTCCTTCCTTCGGGTGGAAATGGACGATGGAGGCCGCGCCTCAGCGCTTGTTGGTGAAGCCCGCGTCGACGGGCAGCGTGACGCCGGTCACATAGCGGCCGGCGTCCGAGACGAGGAACAGGATCGCGTTCGAGATGTCGACGGCCTCGATCATCGGGACGGGCAGCGCGTTCGACATGGCCTGACCCATCTGCGGGTCCTGCTCGAGGAACTGCTGCATCACCTCGTTCACGACCATCGGCGTGTTCACGCCGGTCGGGTGCACCGTGTTCACCCGGATGCTGTGCTGCGCGAGGGTGTTGGCGTACGACCGCATGAGGCCCACGACGCCGTGCTTCGACGCCGTGTAGCCGAGACCGCCCGGCGTATCGCCGCCGATGCCGTTGATGCCCGCGGTCGAGCTCGTGATGACGATCGCGCCGCCCCGGCCGCCCTCGATCATCGACGGCTTCGCGACCTCGACGGTGTTGTAGACGCCGGTGAGGTTCACCGCGATGACGTCGCCCCATTCGTCGGGCGACGGCTCGAGCGACAGCGGTGCGATGCCGGCGTTGGCGAGCACGATGTCGACCGGACCGAGCGCCGCCGTGCCGGCATCGAACGCGGCCTGAAGCGCCGCACGGTCCCGCACGTCGGCCTGGACGGCGTGGATGCGGCGATCCAGTGCCTCGACCGCCGCCACCGTCTCCTGCATGTCGTCCGGCGTCGACATCGGGTAGCCGACGGTCGAGATCTGCTCGCAGATGTCGACGGCGATGATGCTGGCGCCCTCCTGCGCCAGACGGATGGCGTGCGAGCGTCCCTGCCCGCGCGCGGCGCCCGTGATGAAGGCGACCTTGCCCTCGAGAACTCCCATGTGTTTCCTCCTTTGACGCCCGGCGCTGGCCGGACTACTTGACCGGGTCGGGGTTGTAGCCCGGCTGAAGCAGGTGACCCGCGTCGACGGGCACCGAGATGCCCGTCACCGCCGATGCGAGATCCGAGTTGAGCCATAGGGCGGCGTCCGCGATCCGCTCCGGTGCGAGGAACCCCGCGCCCTTGAGGGCGTGGAACGAGTAACCCGCCTCGAGCATGTCGGCCTCGGTGCCCTCGCCGGCCGGCTTGCCCGACATCATGTCCCACGCGCCCTGCCAGCTCGTCATGGGAGTGAGGATCGCGCCCGGGTGCACGGCGTTGACGCGGATGCCGTGCCTGGCGTACTCGAGGGCGAGGGTCTTCATCACGCCCACCACCCCGAACTTCGCGGCGCAGTAGTGGACGTAGTTCGCGCCGGGTTCGAGTCCGTTGATCGACGACGTCATCACGATCGAGCCGCTGCCGCGCTCCATCATGTGCGGCAGCACCGCCTTCGCCGACTTCCAGACCCCCGTCAGGTTGACGGCGATCATGTCGTCCCACATCTCCTCGGTGAGCTCATGTGCGGGCGCGAGCGAGAAGATGCCGGCGTTGGCGACGAGCGCATCGATCCTTCCCAGCTGCGCGATGCCCTCGGCGACGGCGCGATCGAGATCGGCCTGGCTGCGGACGTCGCCCTCGACCGCGACGGCTCGGCGGTCGAGCGCCTCGACCTGCCTGACGGTCTCGTCGAAGTCCGTCTGCTGCGCCATCGGATAGGCGACCGATCCGATCTGCTGGAGCGTGTCGACGATCACGACATCCGCGCCCTCGCGGGCGCTGGTCACGGCGTGGGCGCGACCCTGTCCGCGTGAGCCGCCGGTGATGAGCACGACCTTGCCGTCGAGCAGTCCCATCTCGTTCCTCCCTCTGTTTCGAGGGCGCGCCGGAACGGCCGGGCGTGGGACGCGCACCACTTCGGCGCTCGCCTCCTCGCGAGCGTCGGGAGTGCGCGGTCTACGCGGGGTCGGAGCGGTTGCCCTCCTGGTGGCGCCGGTCGGCGCCGGTGGTTCTCATGACGACGCCTGCGAGCGGGTTCTCATCGCAGTCGGTGACGGGCGGGCGGCTGAAGCCCGCGAGCGGATCCTCCTCGCACGCGCTGACGGGCGGGCGAGCGGGCTCCTTCGTGCGCTGGATGGTCACGCGCACGGGACCCAATCCGGACCGGGGCCGCGGCGGCGAGGTGAGGTGGGAGTGGTCGCCCGACGGCTTCGGGATGCCGCCGCCCTCATCCTTGCGCTTGGCGAGGGCCTCCTCGCCGAAGCCGCGCACGCACTCCGGGTCGGGGCCGTCGAGCGGCAGTCCCGTGAAGAACTTCGCGGCCATGCAGCCGCCCTTGCAGGAGTCGAAGAACTGGCATGACGAGCACGCCCCGCCGGACTGCGGCCGGCGCAGCCGCAGGAAGAGCTCGGACTCGCGCCACACGCCCGCGAAGCCGCCAGGAGCCCGGACGGTGCCGGCGAGGAATTCGTCGTGGATCGCGAACGGGCACGCGTAGACATCGCCGATGGGGTCGATGAGGCAGACGACCCGCCCCGCCCCGCAGAGGTTCAGACCCGGAAGAGCCTCGCCGTAGGCGGAGAGGTGGAAGAAGGAGTCACCGGTGAGGACGTTCTCACCGTTGGCGACGAGCCAGTCGTAGAGTTCGCGCTGCTGCTCGCGGGTGGGGTGCAGCTCGTCCCACACGTCGGCGCCGCGCCCCGAGGGACGCAGTCGCGTGAGGCGGAGCTGTGCGCCGTACCGGTCGGCGATCGCCTTGAACTCGTCGAGCTGCGGGATGTTGGTGCGGGTGCACACCACCGACAGCTTGAAGTTGCGCATGCCGGCGTCACTGAGGTTCTGCATCGCGCGCAGCGCGGTCTCGTACGAGCGGGGGCCGCGGATCTCGTCGTTGACGTCGGCGGTCGCGCCGTCGAGCGAGATCTGCACGTCGACGTAGTCGTTCGCGGCGAGCATCGACGCGACCTCCGGCGTGATCTTGACGCCGTTCGTCGAGAACTTCACGCCCACGTGATGCTCGGTGGCGTATTGGAGGAGCTCCCAGAAGTCGGGGCGGACCGTGGGCTCGCCGCCGCCGATGTTGACGTAGAACACCTGCATGCGCTCGAGCTCGTCGATGACGGCCTTGCATTCCTCGGTCGTGAGCTCGCGGGGGTCGCGCCGCCCCGAGCTGGAGAGGCAGTGCACGCACGAGAGGTTGCACGCATACGTGAGCTCCCACGTGAGGCAGATCGGGGCGTCCAACCCGAGTTCGAAGTGGTCGACGAGGCGCGCGGGACGGGTGGATGCCGGGGCCGGAGGCGCGATCGTCATGCGGCACGCTCCGTGATCATGGCGGACGCGGCGAGCGTGTCGAGAGCGTGGAGGTAGCGGGCCTGCTCGCGCTCCGGCACGCCTGCGCGTTCGCACGCCGTGCGCACATCCGGTGCGTCGGTGAGCGCCTCGACGATCGCGAGCAGCGTGCGGTCCTTCAGGAACGACAGCTTCCGCGTGCCGAAGTGATACAGCAGGGCGCCGAACGGCTCGGGCCTCACGGAGACCTGCGGATGCAGGTTCCAGGCCGACTCAGGGGTCATGCGGGGGCTCAGTAGACGCCGCACATGCCGTCGATCGAGACCTCTTCGACGAGCGATTCGACCTCGACGACGTCTTCGGAGGGGGTGGACGTCTGCGTCGCCGGCGTCTTCTCGTTCACGGATGCTCCTTCGTCGGGGCGGGCGGTCGACCTCGACGCACCCTCGTGCTCGGTACTTTAATGACACCAAGTGCCAAATGGAAGAGCAATGGCACTCAGTGCCGAATGGAAGGCGAGCGGATCCGCTATCGTCCTCGTCGTGGACCTCTCCGCGCAGGGCGAGCCCGTCGCAGGGCCTCGACGACCGGGGCGCGCGCCCGTCACGACGCATGGCGAGCTGAGCAGGATCGCGCTCGAGCTCTTCCTCGCGAAAGGCTTCGACGAGACGACGATGGACGATGTCGCGCTCGCCGCGGGCATCGGACGTCGCACACTGTTCCGCTATTTCCCCTCGAAGAACGACCTGCCGTGGGGAGACTTCGACGCCCTCATCGCCGCGATGCGCGTGCGCCTCGCCGCCTCGCCGCCCGACCAGTCGCTGATCGAGGCGATCGTCGGCGCGATCATCGACTTCAACCGCTTCCCCGCGCACGAGGTGCCGCTGCACCGAGAGCGGATGCGACTTCTGCTCCACGTGCCGAGCCTCGCCGCGCACTCCACGCTGCGGTACGCCGCGTGGCGCCAGGCGATCGCCGACTACGCCGCGGCGCGCCTCGGGACGCAGGCATCCGCTCTCGAACCGCAGGCGATCGCATGGGCGTGTCTCGGGCTGTGCGTGGCGGGGTACGAGCACTGGCTCACCGACGACGATCTCGACCTGCTGACAGTCCTCGAGACGGCGTTCGCGCAGTCGCGCGCCGTCTTCGGCGACTCCGCGCCTTAGCGCCGCGTCACGCCGCGACGGGTCGCGCCGTGTCGCGTCTCGCCGCGTCCGGTCAGGCGGAGTCGGCGATCATCCCGCCCGCGATCCAGGCGAGCGCCATGACGGGCGCCGCCGTGTTGCCCGACACGTGGAGGGGGAGCACGGATGCGTCGACCACGCGCAGCCCGTCGACTCCGCGCACGCGGAGGTCGGCGTCGACGACGTCGGCGTCGCCCGGTCCCATCGCGCATGAGCCGACGGCGTGGTAGATCGTCGACCCGTGCCTGCGGGCGTAGTCGATCGCCGCGGCCGGGTCGGACGCCACGGCCTTCGTCGGGAAGTCCTCGCCGCCGGACACCTCGGCGAGGGGCGTCTGCGCGAGAAGCCGCCGCGCCACCGCGAGCGCGTTGCCGGCGGCGCGTCGGTCGCGATCCGTCTCGAAGTACCGCGGCCGCACGATCGGCCGCGCGGGATGGGCGCTCGTCGCGTGGACGGAGCTGGTCGTGTCGGGCCGGATCTGCCACATCGAGATCGAGATCCCGGAGTGCGATGCGGGTTCCAGGCGGGGCGCGCCGGGGTCGATCGCGATGGAGCTGATCGTCCCCATGAGGTCGGGGCGGTCCAGGCCCGGATCGGACTTCGACAGGAATGCGAAGTCGGCGAACCCCGTGCTGACGGGGCCGCGGCGGCTCAGCACGTAGCCGGCGCCCGATGCGCCCTGCTTCAGGACGGTGTTCAGGCGTTCGGTGGCGCCGAGGCGCTTCGTGAGCGCGACCTGCACATTGGCGGCGCCGTGATGCTCGATCACGCGCTCGCCGACGTTCGGCGACTCGACGGCGAGGTCGACCCCGATGCCGTGAAGCACGTCGGCGCGGCCGACCCCGGATCGCTCGAGCAGCAGGGCCGACTCCACGGTGCCGGCTGCGACGATCACCTCGCGTCGCGCCGCGAACTCGACGGGCGCACCGCGCTGCATGCCGTGGACGGCGACGGCGCGCCCGCGGCGGAGGACGATCCGGGTCGCCGTCGTGTCGGTGACGAGGCTCACGTTCGTGCGGCGGAGCGCCGGGCGCAGAAACGCGGATGCCGCGCTCGCGCGCACTCCGTGGCGGGATGTCTCGGGGGCGAAGCCGATGCGCTCGGCGTCGTGCGCGTTGACGTCGTCGACGAATCCCCAGCCCAGCTCTGCCGCCGAGGCGCACACGCGGCGCGTCAGCTCGTCGTCGGCGCCGCGGATCGACACGGGCAGCTCCCCTCCGGCACCGCGCAGGGGTGAGCCGCCCAGGGCGTGGTCCTCCATCGCGCGGTACGCGGCCAGGAAGCCGACCCATCCCCACCGCGGCGAACCCGTGCGTGCCTCGAGAAGGTCGTAGTCGGCCTTCGACCCGCGCAGGTACATGAGCCCGTTGACCGTCGTGGAGCCGCCGACGACGTTCCCCCGGATCCACAGCTCCCGCGTGTCGGTGCCCTCGATCGGCTCGGTCGGATAGTGGTGCGAGTAGCGGGTGCCGCGGAGGGTGAAGAAGAAGCCCTTCGGCACGCGGTGGAGGGGATTGCGGTCGGAGGAGCCGCTCTCAATCACGAGGACGGAATGGCGCCCACCCTCCGAGAGCCGGTGCGCGAGCACCGAGCCGGCCGCGCCCGAACCCACGACGACGAAGTCGAACGTCTCGGTCCTCACTGCCGGCCGCTGTTCTCGAGGCGCTCGACGATCGCCGCGAGGCGCCCCCGGCTCCACGGGGCCTGCCCGACGTCCTGCAGCCCGCGGAAGGCGGGCTCGATGATCATGATGAGCACGAGGTGGAGCGAATAGAGCAGGCGCCGGGTCGAGGCATCCACTCCGAAGCCTGCGTCTCCGTAGCCGCGCAGGAACGCGCCGCCGCCGGGATAGATGGGCACTGCGCTCCCGAGGAAACCGGCCTCCATGAGTGGATCGCCCCAGAGGGCGCGCTCGTGGTCGACGATGCCCGTGATCCGGCCGCCGTCGACGATGGCATTCCCCGGCCAGAGGTCCCACTCCACGAGGCGGGGGCGCCTCACCGCGTCGAGCGACCCCGCGTGCGCGGCGACCACGCCTTGGATGCGCTCGCCGCTCAGGCCGAGGTCGACGCGAGCGCCATCGGCGTCGGCGAGCAGGTCGGCGATCATGGCGGAAAACGCTTCGCGCCACGTCGGGAACGCCGGTCCTGTCAGGTAGCCGAACGCGGGCCCTTCGATGGCATTGAGGGCCCGGTTCGTCGCGCCGATCTCCCGCAGGAGCGCCTCGGCCTCGGGCTCCGGCACCGCGCCGCCGTCCAGGAGCGCGCCGAGGTTCTCGCCCTCGATGCGCGTCATGAAGAACCACGGCGCGTCGATGACGGCCCCCGAGGTGTCGGCGAACTCGACCGCCGGCACGGGAACGTCGGTCGAGCGCGCGATGACGTCCAGGGCGGCGAGCTCGTTCGAAAGCATCCGGCGCTCGTAGGTGAGCACCGGCGTGCGCGGCGACGGGCCGATCTTCAGCACGACGCGCCTGGCGCTGCGCAGCCGGACCGCGTAGACGGCGTTGAACCAGCCGCGCTCCAGTTCGGCGATCGAGTCCGCCCGTGCGGGAACCTCGCTGTCGCCGTAGGCCGCCGCGATCATGGCCTCGATGACGGCAGCCGGCTGACGGTTCTTGGTTCTGCTGTCCATGGGGATTCGTCGCGGCTCGGGCTGCTCGATCGGGCCTGACCGCGTGCTCACGATATCCCGTGACGGGGGAGCGGGCCGCTCCGGCTCGCTCCCCATGGACGGGAGCGTGCCGCGGGATCGGTTAGATTTGACCCGCCGAACCCCGTGAGGAGCCGATGGAGCACGCGATCGACGCCGTGATCGAGATCTTCACGTGGGTAGGCATCGGCGCAGGACTCCTGCTCGGCTTGCTGGCGCTCATCCTCAAACTCGCCGACGGCACGTGGCTCACGGCGCGCGCCGTCGTGGAGCACGGCGACGACAGCACGGTCGTGCGCTGGTTCGATGAGGACGGCGGCGTCAACGGCGCGGTGTTGACGGCGGATCAGGCGCACCAGATCGGCGACCACGACATGGCCGACATCTTCTACCGCCGCGGCCGCAGCAACCGCATGCGCCTCACCCACGGCTCCCCGGCCGTCCGCGCCGTCGCGCTGCTCGCGGGCGGCCTCCTCGCCCTCGGCATCATCGCGATGATCGTGTCGTGGGTGCTGCTCTTCGTCCGGGGCTGACCGCCCGGATCGGAGCCGCGCCGCCCGTGGGTGCGGGCACGTCTGCGGTCCGGGTTCCGCAGGTTCGGGATGCCGGGAATCGGCGTTTCCCGGACCTCGAATCGACCTTGACGGCTTCAGGCGAGCGCGAGCATCGCCCCGGCGGCGAGCGCGAGGCCGAGACCGAGCCATTGCACGCCGGCGATGCGCTCGCGCAGAACGACGGCGGCCAGCAGGATCGTGCCCGCGGGATACATCGCGGTCAGGGCCGACACGATCGCGAGGTCGCCGAGTCGCAGTGCGAAGACGATGACGAGGTTCGCGGTGGCGTCCAGGGCGCCGCAGCCCGCCGCGAGCCACCACGCCGACGCGATGCCCGGGCGGACCTCGGGTTCGGGCGACTCCGTCGCATGCTCGAGGTCGGCGTGCCCCGTGGGCGTCGCGCCGAGGCGAGCGCCCGTGGCCGCGAACACCGATGCGGCCCGGCGCCCGGCGCGGACGGCCACGAGGGCGAGCACGCCGACGACGGCGGACGTGATGAGCGTGCTGACCGAGCGGTTGACGATCAGCGGCACGACGCCGCTCTCGTCGCTCGTGCGGTCGATCACGATGAGGAAGGCGCCGATCGCGAGACCCGCGCCGATCGCGAGGAGGAGTCCCCGCGCGCTCGGGCGCACGACCTTCTCGCCGGGGATGAAGCCCACGAGCACGACGGCGACCAGGGCGACGGCGAGCCCCGCGCAGCCGATCCACGACAGCGTCTCGCCCTCCACGAGCAGGGCCCACAGCACGGGCGCGATCGCCGAGACGACGGCGGTGAGGGGCGAGAGGATGCTCATCGGCCCGATCGCGAGGCACGCGTAGAGCAGCACGATGGCGATGGCGCCCGTGAAGCCCGACAGCACCCCCCACGCGATGTCGGCCGGGATCCACTCGCCCCCGACGACCGGGTAGGCCGCGAGGAGCAGCAGCACGAGGCCCGTCGCCGCGGCCACGGCCGTCACGACGATGGAGCGGAGCCGCTTCGCCGCGAGCCCGCCGAGGAAGTCCGCCGACCCGTAGACGAGGGCTCCGGCGAGGGCGACGGCGGCGGCGAGCATCCGACTCAGCATACGTTCGCACGAGAGCGGCGATTGCTAGATAAGCTAGCGATATGTCGACTCGCCGTGAGCTCCGCACCGCCCACCACGCAGCCCGGCAGCCGACGAGGTGGCTGCGGATCGGCATCCCGGTGCTGCTCATCCTGGTGTGGCTGGTCGGCGGCTCGATCGGCGGCCCGTACTTCGGGAAGGTCGACGAGGTCTCGACGAACGACCAGTCGACCTACCTGCCGCAGAGTGCGGACGCGACCGAGGTGAGCCAGCGGCTGCCCGACTTCCTCGGCAACGACACGATCCCCGCCGTCGTCGTGGTGGAGGGCGATCAGGCGCTCACCGAGGCGCAGCTCGCCGACCTGCAGTCGATCGCCGACGACATCGCCGCGCTCGACGGAGTCACGGAGGACGTCTCACCGCCGATCGTCTCCGAAGACGGCGAAGCGGCGCAGATCTTCGTGCCGATCGACTCGACGGGCGAGGTCGGCGAGACGGTCGAGTCGGTCCGCACGCTGCTCGACGAGCAGCTGCCCGACGGCCTCCAGGCGTGGGTCACGGGACCCGCCGGCTTCACGGCCGACCTCGTCGAGGGCTTCCTCGGCATCGACGGGCTGCTGCTCCTGGTCGCGTTGATCGCCGTCTTCGTCATCCTCGTGATCGTCTACCGCTCGCCGCTGCTCCCGGTCCTCGTGCTGCTGACGTCGACGTTCGCGCTGTGCGTGGCCCTGCTCACCGTGTGGTGGCTCGCCAAGGCCGGTGTCGTCGTGCTCAACGGCCAGGTGCAGGGCATCCTGTTCATCCTCGTGATCGGCGCGGCGACCGACTACGCGCTGCTCTATGTGGCGAGGTTCCGCGAGGCGGTGGCCGACGGTCTCGGGAGATGGGATGCCACGACCCGCGCCTGGCGCGGAGCGTTCGAGCCGATCCTCGCCTCGGGCGGCACCGTGATCGCGGGCTTGCTGTGCCTCCTGCTCTCCGACCTCGCGACGAACCGCGCGCTCGGGCCCATCGCCGCGATCGGCATCGCGTTCGCCGTGCTCTCGGCCCTGACGTTCCTTCCGGCGCTCCTGGCCGTCGTCGGCCGGTCCGCGTTCTGGCCGTTCATCCCGAAGGAGCCGATCAAGCCCCTGCCCGACGACCTCACGCAGCCCGTCAAGGGATTCTGGCCTCGGCAGGCGCGCCTCATCGCACGCCGCGCGCGGCCCGTCTGGATCATCAGCACGATCGTGCTCCTCGTGGCCTCGGCCGGGATGCTGCAGCTCAAGGCCGACGGCGTGCCGTCGAGCGATCTCGTCCTCGGCTACTCCGAGGCGCGCGACGGCCAGGACGTGCTCGCCGACCACTTCCCGGCCGGTTCGGGCAGCCCCGTGTACGTCATCGTGCCGCGGGAGCAGCTTGTCGAGGCGGCGACCGTGCTCGACGACAGCGACGGCATCGACACAGTGGCCGTGGCGTCCGCCGACTCTCCGACCGGACAGGCGTCCGTCGAGGTGAAGGACGGCGAGGCCGTGCTGACGGCGCAGGGGCCGCCCGGAACCCCGGCGCCCGAGCCGACCGTGTCCGACGGCGACGTGCTCCTCGTCGGCACCCTGACCGACGCGGCGGACTCCGTCGCGGCGGAGGAGACCGTCACGCAGCTGCGCGACGACCTCGACACGGCGCTCGGCGAGGGGACCGCGATCGTCGGCGGCGTCACGGCGACCGACATCGACTCGAACGACACGTCGATCCGCGACCGCACGCTCATCATCCCCGTCGTGCTGGGCGTGATCCTGCTGATCCTCATGCTGCTGCTGCGCGCGATCCTCGCGCCCGTCCTGCTGATCCTGAGTGTGATCATCTCGTTCGCCGCGGCGCTCGGCGTCAGCGCGATCGTGTTCAACCTCGTGTTCGGATTCCCGGGCGCGGACCCCGCCGTGCCGCTGTACGGCTTCGTGTTCCTCGTCGCGCTCGGCGTCGACTACAACATCTTCCTCATGTCGCGGGTGCGCGAGGAGTCGCTCCTGCACGGCACGAGACCCGGCATCCTGCGCGGCCTCGTGGCGACGGGCGGCGTCATCACGTCGGCGGGGCTCGTACTCGCGGCGACGTTCGCGGCGCTCGGCGTCATCCCGATCCTGTTCCTCGCGCAGATCGCGTTCATCGTCGCCTTCGGTGTGCTGCTCGACACGTTCGTCGTGCGCTCGCTGCTGGTCCCCGCCGCGACCTACGACATCGGACGGGCGATCTGGTGGCCCTCGCGACTGTGGCGGAAGGATGCCGCGACCCCGGTCGAGGCATCCCCTCCGGCCCTCGTCGAAAGCGAGGCGCGTACGCTCGGATCATGAGCAAAGCCCTGTTCATCGTCGACGTCCAGAACGACTTCACGGAGGGCGGCGCCCTCGGCGTCGCGGGCGGCGATGCCGTCGCCGAGCGCATCACCCGGTACCTCGAGGGGCATGCGGGGGAGTACGCCGTCATCGTCGCGTCCCGCGACTGGCACGACGGCGACAACGACAACGGCGGGCACTTCCACCCCGAGCCCGACTTCGTCGATTCCTGGCCCGTGCACTGCGTGAGCGGCACGGAGGGCGCCGAGTACGACGCGGGGCTCGACACGTCGGCCGTGACCCACCACGTGAAGAAGGGACAGGGGCGCCCCGCGTACTCCCTCTTCGAGGGGACGACCGACGAGGGCGAGCGGGTGTCCGACCTGCTCGAGTCGGCCGGCGTCGTCGACGTCGACGTCGCGGGCCTTGCGACGGACTACTGCGTGCGCGCCTCGGCACTCGACGCGATCGAGCACGGCCGGCACGTGCGCATCCTCACCGACCTCGTCGCCGGCGTCGCGGCGGAGACGAGCGACGCGGCGCTCGCCGAACTCGCGCATGCGGGCGCAGAGCTGGTGCCTTCCGGCGTCTGAGCGCCGGGAAGCGCAGGTTCGCGGCATCCCGTGCATATCCGCGGGGATGGTGCAGGGCGCGCCGGGCGCCACCGGCGTGTCGGCTGATTTCCCCGCAGCTGTGCACGCGGGGAGGGGAAGTGGATGCCGCGGTGCGAGGCATCCCGTGCATATCCGCGGGGATAGTGCATGGCGCGCCGGGCGCTGCCGGTGCGCCGTGCGATTTCCCCGCAGCGCTCGGGCGCGGGCTCGAGATCCGGGTAGCGCAGGTTCGCGGCATCCCGAACCTGCGGAACCCGGACCGCAGTCAGCCTTGGGCTCGGTACCGCCGGGCGAGGAAGATCGTGAACCCGAGCGCCACGAGCGCCGTGAGGCACAGCAGCGCGAGGCCGATGCCGTAGCTGTTCGCCTCGGCGTTGTACGTCGCGCCCATGACGAGCGGCGGGAAGTAGCCGCCCAGGCCGCCCGCGGCGCCGACGATGCCCGTCACGGTGCCCACCTTCTCCGCAGGCGCTCGCTGCGCGACCCACGTGAAGACGGCTCCCGTGCCGAGGCCGAGGAAGACGGCCATGACGACGAAGGATGCTCCCGCCGCGAGCTCGGGCGGCGGCTGCAGCGCGATGACGACGGCCATGATCGCCGCGCCCGCGAGCGAGATCGACAGCACGACGGCCGGTCCGACGCGGTCGGAGAGCCATCCGCCGACAGGGCGTGCGATGACGGCGGCGATCGCGAAGCCCGCCGTGCGCGCTCCGGCGTCGGGGAGGTCGTAGCCGTAGATCGTGTGCAGGTACGTCGGCAGGTAGGTCGAGAACGCGACGAACCCGCCGAACGTCACGGCGTAGAGGAACGCCATCTGCCAGGTCACGGCGAGCTTCGACGCCGCTCGGAGCTTGGGCATGACGGGGGTCGTGTTGGGCTTCCACACGGGCGAGTCCCGCATGAACAGCCACACGACGACCGCGACGACGAGCAGCGCGCCCGCGATGATGAGGTGCGCCGTCACGTAGCCGAACGCCGCGACCATGCGGGGCGTGAAGAACGACGACAGCGCCGTGCCGCCCATGCCGGCGCCGAAGAGCCCCGTCGCGAAGCCGCGGCGGGCGGGCTCGTACCAGGCGTTGACGAACGGGATGCCGATGGCGAACGTCGTGCCGGCGATGCCGAGCAGGAACCCGAACGCGAGCAGGAGTCCGTACGAGCCGACGGCGCCCGCGATCGCGACGAGCACGACGGGGATCGCCGAGACCGCCGTGAGCACCGTGAACATGAGCCGGCCGCCGAAGCGATCGGTCAGCGCGCCCGTCAGGATGCGGCCGAGCGACCCGACGAGCACCGGCGTCGCGACCAGCAGCGACGCCTGCGTCGCGTTGAGGTCGAGGTCGGCCGTGTACTGGACGGCGAGAGGCCCGATGATGTTCCACGCCCAGAACGTCACCGTGAAGGCGAGGAGGGCGAGCAGGAGATTGCGGGTGCGTCCCGGCAGAATCGCCGGCTGCACGGCACTCGCGTCGGTCGACGTCATCGGCGTGTCCTTCCTGTCGTGCGACCGGCCGCCTTGTCGGACGAGCGGTCGGGGGTGCCGACGGGTGCCCAGCCGCGGCGGATGCCCCGCCCCGCCGTGGGCCGGCCGTCTCTCGAGCGGTAGATGACGTAGGGGCGGAACAGGTAGTGGATCGGCGCGGTGAAGGCGTGCACGAGCCGTGTGAACGGCCAGATCATGAACAGGGCCATGCCGATGAGCGTGTGGATCTGGAAGTCGAGGGATGCCTCGCTCATCGCCTGGATGTCGGGCTGGAAGACGAACAGCGACCGGAACCACGGCGCGACGGTGTCGCGGTAGGTGACCTCCTCGTGCGGGCCGATGACGCCGATCACCGTCGTCGCGAGCCCCGCGACGATCGCCGCGACGAGCACGACGTACATCGTCTTGTCGTTGTTCGTGGTCGCCATGAAGACGGGACCCGTCGTGCGGCGGCGGTAGATCAGGATGCCGACGCCGACCAGCGTCGCGATCCCCGCCACCGTGCCCAACGCGAGGGCGGCGAAGTGGTACATCTCCTCCGAGACGCCCAGCGCATCGGTCCATGCCTTGGGGATGACGAGTCCCGCGAAATGCCCGATGATCACGACGAGGATGCCGAAATGGAAGAGCGGCGATCCGATCCGCAGGAGCCGCGATTCGTAGAGCTGCGACGAGCGCGTCGTCCAGCCGAACTGGTCGTAGCGGTAGCGCCAGATCGAGCCGCCGACGAGCACCGCGACCATGACGTAGGGGAGGATGCCCCAGAGGAACAGCTCCATCAGCGGCTCCCCACCGGGTGCAGCGGCAGGAGCCGCGGATCGGATGCCTCGAGCCCCACGGTCTCGGTCGGCGGTCCGGCCGCCGCGAGGGCCATCGCCTGCTGGCGATCCGCGGGCGACCGGCCGGGGAGCGTGTCGCACACCGCCGCGACGACGCCCGCGTACGGCGATCCGCGCTCGGCGAGGGCGAGCCGGATGAGCTCCATGCTCGCGCGGTACTCCTGCAGGAGCGCCGCGCCGTCGCGCGGGTGGTGCCGCGCGAACTCGAGTACGAGCGGCACGTAGTCGGGCAGTTCGCCCGTGTCGGCGAGAGTCAGGCCGGCCTCGCGATAGCGGCGTTTGAGGTCGGCGAGCACGGGTCCGCGGCGGCGCGTGTCGCCGTCGGTCCAGTAGCTCAGGTACAGGGCGTGCCGCTTGGACATGTCGAAGGTGTCGACGTAGGTCGTGCGCACGAGCGACGCCGGCGTCGTCGCCCACCACTCCAGCAGAGGGGAGAAGGATGCCGCAGCCTGCGGCGCCTCTTCGCGCAGCGCGGCCGCGATGAGGGTCGCCGAGCCGAGCACGGCGTCGTCGGGATAGCTCAGGCAGATCGACGCCGCCTGGTAGATCACTCGGACGTTCACGACTCGCCCCCGGATCGAGGCGGGAACAGTCCCGGCGGCGCGCCGTTGCCGTCCCAGTTCAAGAGGTTCACGCGACCCCGCAACGACTCGCTGGATGCCGCCGTGTCCGACGTCTGCCGGTCGCGCAGCGCCTGGAACGTCTCGACCGCGACGGGCTGCGGCTTGCCGCTCGCCTCGCCGAACGGCCCCGACTCGTAGGGCCCGCCGTCGAAGTCGAGCGAGCAGCCGAGCTCCTCGAGCTCGTGCGCCTGCTCGTAGTGCGCCGTCGGGATGACGTACCGATCCTCGTACTTCGCGATCGCGAGCAGCCGGTACATCGCGTAGACGGCCTCGCCCGTCATCCCTACCGACTGCGGGATCGACTCGTCGCGCTCGCGGTCGAGCGTGATGTCGCGCAGGTACGAACGCATCGCTGCGAGCCGCCACAGCACGCTCGTCACGATGTCGGTGTCGCCCGCCGTGAACAGCTCCGCGAGGTACTCGACGGGGATGCGCAGCGCCTCGATCGCGCCGAACAGCGTGCCCGCCGACTCGGCGTCGTGTCCCTGGTCGCGCAGCAGGTCGACGATCGGCGACAGCGGCGGGATGTACCAGACCATCGGCATCGTGCGGTACTCCGGATGCAGCGGCAGCGCGACGCGGTAGGTCTTCGCCAGGGCGTACACGGGTGAGCGTCGCGCGGCATCCATCCAGTCCTCCGGGATGTCGCCCTGCGCCCGCACGGCCGCGATGACCTCGGGATCGTTCGGGTCGAGCATGAGGTCGAGCTGGGCCTCGTAGAGGTCCTTCTCGTCGGGCGTCGACGCGGCCTCGGTGACGCGGTCGGCGTCGTAGAGGAACAGGCCCAGGTACCGCAGGCGCCCGACGCACGTCTCGGAGCAGACCGTCGGGATGCCGACCTCGAGGCGCGGGTAGCACAGCGTGCACTTCTCGGCCTTGCCGGTCTTGTGGTTGAAGTAGATCTTCTTGTAGGGGCATCCCGTGATGCACTGGCGCCAGCCGCGGCAGCGGTCCTGGTCGACGAGCACGATGCCGTCCTCGGCGCGTTTGTAGATGGCGCCGGACGGGCACGAGGCCATGCAGGACGGGTTGAGGCAGTGCTCGCAGATGCGCGGCAGGTAGAACATGAACGTCTGCTCGAACTGGAGTTTGATCTTGTCCTCGGACTCGCGGCGCACCTTCTCGACGATCGGGTCGAGGTGGCCCATCTCCGACGCGCCGCCGAGGTCGTCGTCCCAGTTCGCCGACCACGTGATCTTGGTGTCTTCGCCTGTGATGAGCGACTTCGGCCTCGCGACGGGGAAGTCGTCGCCGAGCGGCGCGTCGATGAGCGTCTCATAGTCGTATGTCCAGGGCTCGTAGTAGTCCTCGAGCTTGGGCTGCACCGGCGAGGAGAAGATCGTGATGAGCCGCTTGAGCCGGCCGCCGGTGCGCAGCGACAGGCGGCCGCGCCGGTTCAGCGTCCAGCCGCCCCGCCACTGCTCCTGATCCTCGTAGCGGCGCGGATAGCCCTGGCCTGGCCGGGTCTCGACGTTGTTGAACCACACGTACTCGGTGCCGGCGCGGTTGGTCCACGCCTGCTTGCACGTGACGGAGCACGTGTGGCATCCGATGCACTTGTCGAGGTTCATCACCATGCCCATCTGAGCCATGACGCGCATCAGTAGGTCACCTCCTGCGAGCGGCGGCGGATCGTCGCGACCATGTCGCGCTGATTCCCCGTGGGACCGAGGTAGTTGAACGTGTACGACAGCTGCGCGTACGCGCCGATGAGATGGGTCGGCTTGACGAGGAGCCTCGTGACCGAATTGTGGATGCCGCCGCGCCGGCCGGTCGCCTCCGACTTCGGCACGTCGATCGTGCGCTCCTGCGCGTGGTGCACGTAGACGACGCCGGCGGGCATCCGGTGCGACACGATCGCGCGGGCGACGAGGACGCCGTTCGAGTTGACGCACTCGACCCAGTCGTTGTCGGCGGCGCCGATCGCCGCGGCGTCCTGCGGGCTCATCCAGACCGTCGGCCCGCCGCGCGAGAGCGACAGCATGAAGAGGTTGTCCTGGTACTCGGAGTGGATCGACCACTTCGAGTGCGGGGTGAGGTACCGCACGACGACCTGCTGGGCGCCGTCGGGCCCGAGCCGCGGCTCGCCGAACAGCCGGTGCACGTCCAGCGGCGGGCGGTAGATCGGCAGGGCCTCGCCGAGGTCGCGCATCCAGTCGTGGTCGAGATAGAAGTGCATGCGGCCCGTGAGCGTGTGGAAGGGCTTGAGCCGCTCGATGTTGACGGTGAACGGGGCGTAGCGCCGCCCGCCCGTCTCCGATCCCGACCACTCCGGCGAGGTGATGACCGGCACCGGGGCCGCCTGCGTCATGGCGAACGTGATGCGCTTCTCCTCCGACCCCTCGGCGAGGTCGGCGAGCGGCTTGCCGACGCGCTTCTCGAGCGTGCGGAAGCCCTGCGCCGCGAGCTCGCCGTTGGTCGTGCCCGAGAAGGCGAGGATCGCCTCGGCCATCTTGACGTCGGTGTCCATCGCGGGCCGTCCGTCGGCGGCGCCGCCGAGCATGACGCCCGTCTTCTGTGCGAGCCGCTGAACTTCGTGGGAGACGTCGTAGGTGACGTTCTTGATCGTGAAGCCGAGCTTGTCGGCCAGCGGCCCGACGGCCGCGAGCTTGTCGGCGATCGCGGTGTAGTCGCGTTCGACGACGACGAACTGTGGCATCGTCCTGCCGGGGATCGCGGGGCCGCCGCCGCGCGACCAGTCGCGCACGGCGCCGCCGGGCTGTGTCGTCTCGCCCGGCGTGTCGTGCTGCATCGGCACCGATACGAGGTCGTGGCGCGTGCCCAGGTGGGTGCGGGCGAGCGCCGAGAAGCGCTCCGCGATCGCGTGGAAGAGGTCGAAGTCGCTCTTGGCCTCCCACGGCGGGTCGATCGCCGGCGTGAAGGCGTGCACGAACGGGTGCATGTCGGTCGATGAGAGGTCGTGCTTCTCGTACCAGGTCGCCGCGGGGAACACGACGTCCGACAGGAGCGTCGTCGACGTCATGCGGAAGTCGGCCGACACGAGCAGGTCGAGCTTGCCTTCGGGGATCTCGTCGCGCCACACGACGTCGTTCGGGCGGACGGATGCCTCGTCCGACGCCATCACGTTGCTGTGCGTGCCGAGGAGGTGCTTGAGGAAGTACTCGTTGCCCTTGGCGCTCGATCCCATGAGGTTCGAGCGCCACAGCGTCAGCAGGCGTGGCCAGTTCTCCGGGGCGTCGACATCGGCGATCGCCGGTTGCAGGTCGCCCTTGACGAGGGCATCGGAGACGAAGGATGCCGCATCCGTCGCCTCGCCCTTCGCGACGGCTTGCGCAGCCCGGTCGGCGAGATCGAGCGGGTTGACGTCGAACTGCGGGTAGAACGGCATCCACCCGAGCCGGGCCGATTGCGCGATCGTGTCGGCGGTGTGCATGCCCGCGAGGTGCCCCTCGGCGAGCGGCGAGGCGAGCGCGTCGGCGGCGTAGCCGTCGAACCGCCACTGGTCGGTGTGCATGTACCAGTACGCCGTGCCGATCATCGTGCGCGGCGGCCGCGCCCAGTCGAGGGCGTTCGCGAGCGAGAGCCAGCCCGTGATCGGCCGGCATTTCTCCTGGCCGACGTAGTGCGCCCAGCCGCCGCCGTTGCGGCCCATCGAGCCCGTGAGGATCAGCAGCGCGAGGATCGCCCGGTATGTGGCATCCCCGTGGAACCACTGGCAGATCCCGGCGCCCATGATGATCATGGAGCGGCCGTTCGACTCGACGGCGTTGGCGGCGAACTCGCGGGCGATGCGGGTGCACGCGGCGGCCGGGACGCCCGTGATGTCCTCCTGCCACGCGGGCGTGTAGGGCGTCTCGGCGTCGTCGTAGCCCGACGGCCACTCGCCGGGAAGGCCCTCGCGTGCGACGCCGTACTGCGCGAGCATCAGATCGAGGACGGTCGTGACGAGGATGCCTCCCACTCGCGTCGCCGGCACGCCGCGGCGCAGCACGCCGCCCTCGCCGTCCGGAGAGTCGAAGCGGGGGAGGAGCACCTCGACGTCCTCCCGCAGCACCTTCGCATCGCGCGTCGACAGGGCGGGGAGCACGCCCTCGAGGTCGAGGTTCCAGCGGCCCTCGCCCGATTCGGCGTAGCGGAAGCCCATCGAGCCGTTCGGCACGCGCGGCGCGCCGGTCGCGGCATCCAGCACCACCGTCTTCCATTCCTCCTCGGGCGCCGCGGCGCCGAGGTCCTTCGACGTGAGGAACGTCGCGGGGACGTACGCGCCGTCGCGCTCGACGAGCCGCACGAGGTGGGGGAGATCGGTGTACTGGCGGGCGAAGTCGACGAAGAACGGCACGCGGCGCCCGACGTAGTTCTCGGTCAGCACGACGTGGCCCATCGCCATCGCGAGCGCGGCATCCGTGCCCGCCTGGCACGGCAGCCACTCGTCGGCGAACTTCGTGTTGTCGGCGTAGTCGGGGCTCACCGTCACGACCTTCGTGCCGCGGTAGCGCACCTCGGCCATCCAGTGCGCGTCGGGCGTGCGCGTGACGGGCACGTTCGAGCCCCACATCATGAGGTAGGTTGCATCCCACCAGTCGCCCGACTCGGGCACGTCGGTCTGATCGCCGAAAACCTGCGGGCTCGCGACGGGAAGGTCGGCGTACCAGTCGTAGAACGACGTCATGACGCCGCCGACGAGCTGCGTGAACCGCGTGCCGATGCAGTGCGACACCATCGACATCGCCGGGATGGGGGAGAACCCCGCGACGCGGTCGGGGCCGTACTCCTTGATCGTGTGGACGTAGCCGGCGGCGACCAGCTCGACCGCCTCGGCCCATGTTGCGCGGACGAGGCCGCCCTTGCCGCGCGCCTGCTGGTAGCGCCTCCTCGTGTCGGGGTCGGTGCTCACGGCGTGGAAGGCCTCGACCGGGTCCTTGCCCTGGGATCGGGCGGCGCGATACGCGTCGAGCAGCACGCCCCGAACGTACGGATACCGCACGCGGGTGGGGGAGTAGGTGTACCAGGAGAACGCGGCCCCGCGGGGGCATCCGCGGGGCTCGTATTCGGGCCGGTCGGGGCCGACGGTGGGGTAGTCGGTCTCCTGCGCCTCCCACGTGATGATGCCGTCCTTGACGTACACCTTCCACGAGCACGAACCCGTGCAGTTCACGCCGTGCGTCGACCGGACGACCTTGTCGTGGCTCCAGCGATCGCGGTAGAACACGTCGCCGTCGCGGCCGCCCTTCAGGAACGCCGCGCGGTGGTCGTCGGTCTGCTCCCACCGAGTGAAATAGCGCCCCGTGGCGAGGAGCGCGTCTGAAGCCGGACCATCCACACCGATGCGGGGCGTCATGCCTCGGACACTAGCGAGGCCACTCGCGACGCGCCAGAGCGCTGCAGGCGTGTCGGAGTCGTCAGTCCTTGCCCGACTTGCCCTTCCCGTTGCTGCCGTTGCCGTTGCCGTTGTTGTTGCCGGGGCCGCTGTTGTCGCTGCCTCCGCCCTTATCTCCGCCGCCGTCATCTGTGCCGCTCGGCTGGGTCACCGCGGGCGTCGCGCTCGGCTCAGGAGCGGGTGGTGGGGCGAGGAGCGCCTGCAGGTCGGCGCGCACGGCGTCGATCGCGGTCTGGATGCGTGCGGCCCGCGCGGCGGTCACCTTGTCGTTGTGTATGGCGGCGTCGAGCTGGGCCTGGAGTCCGTCGAGCTGCGTCGACGCGCCGGCGGGGTCGCCGGAGGCGGCGGCCTGAGCGACGCTGACCACGGCATCCTGCATCTGCGCGCCCGCGGCGGAATCGAGGGATGACTGCGGCGCGCAGCCCGCCAGCGCCACGGCCAGGGCGGCACCCGCGCACGCGGCGGCGAAGCGCTGCCCGATCACGGGGTCACCGACTCGAGGAGGTCGTGCAGGTGCGTGCCGAGGGGCTCCTCGTTCGCGGGCAGGCTCGGCAGCGGCTCGGGGCTGGCCGAGTTCACGGCTGCAGCGATGCCGATCGCGAAGGCGACCGCGATCACGAGCGCGACGACGCCCGCGAGGATCAGGACGACGCGGCTGCGCGGCGTGGCGTGGTGCGCGGCCGCGGGCGGGAGCGGAGGTGGCGGAGGCGCGAAGACGAGCGTGCGTGTGTCGAATTCGGGGGCCGGCGGGGCCGGAAGCGCCTCGGGCGCCGTGGCGGCGGGATCCATGAAGGCGGCCAGCACTTCGCCGGTCGAGGGATGCCGCTCCCTCAGAGCGGTGCCCGCAAGGGCGACCTGCAGGGCCGTCGGGCGACGCGCGGGGTTGGCGGCCGTCATCGCGGCCAGCATCGCGCGCCATGTGCCGGGCAGATCGTCCGGGATCTCGGGCGCGACCGAGAGCCGCGCGAGCACGGCCTCGTGGCCGACGGCGTTCGGGAAGGGGCGCCGGCCCGTCAGCGCCTCGAGCAGGACGAGCCCCAGCCCGTAGATGTCGGCGGCGGGCGCGGGCTTCTCGCCGCGGAGCTGTTCGGGCGCGAGGTAGGCCGCGGTGCCGATGACCGTGCCGGGGGAGGTGACGCGCGTCGCGTCGAGCAGGTAGGCGATGCCGAAGTCGGTGAGCTTCGCCCGGAACTCGCGGTCGGGCAGGGGCGACGGCCACAGCAGCACATTGGAGGGCTTGATGTCGCGGTGCACGATGCCCTTCTCGTGCACGACGTGGAGCGCCTCGGAGAGGTCGACCGCGAGGGCCGCCACCTCGTCGGGGGGAAGGGGACCGCCGGCGTCGAGCCGGTCGCGCAGGGTCTTGCCCTCGACGTACTCCATGACGAGGTAGCTCGGCTCGACCGAGGAGATGTGCGCGTCGAAGAGGGTCACGAGCGACGGATGGCTGAGGCCGGCGAGAAGCGTCGTCTCCGAACGGACGCGCTCGCGTGCGGGGGTGCCTTCGGCGGGTCCGCGCATGACCTTGATGGCGACGGGTCGCTCGAGGGCGAGATCCTCTGCGCGATAGACGCGCGCCATACCGCCCTCGCCGATCGCCTCGTCGAGTCGGTACCTGCCGCCGAGGATATCGCCCGTCCCGATGTCCATGCGGGGTCGCAGATCGGTCACGACACGCCGCCTGGCATGCGGTGAACCGGTCGGGCTCCGGCGGTGGGGTTCATGCCAGCAACCTACCTTCCCAGCCTGACAGTCCTGGACCCGCTTGACTTGGCTTCCACTTAGTGGCACGAGATGCGGGATGCCGGGGGTTCACCGTGTGGGCCGCGCGGACCGTCTTCCGGCGAGGCAGGGGATTCCGCCGAGCCGGGGCGTCCCGTCCCCCTGCCTCGGCGAAACCCCCTGCCTCGACGCGGCTTCGATGCTCGGCCGGGCGAAGTAGGCTTGGGGGTCGCGGGCCTCTAGCTCAGTCGGTAGAGCATCGGACTTTTAATCCGCGGGTCGTGGGTTCGAGCCCCACGGGGCCCACGCGAGAAATCGGCGTCCCGAAGGGGCGCCGATTTCTCGCGTTGACCCCGTGTCGTCGAGAACGCACTTGTGGGCGGGCCCCACGGGGGCCACGGGCGCTCACCGAAAGAGGGCGCCCGTTTCGCATCGGCCCGCTCATCGCCATGCCAGCGGCAGAACGCTGAGCGCGACGGTGAGCGGCGCCGCCACCAGGCCGAGGAGCGCGAAGCACCGCCACGACACGCTCACGCCTTCGGGGCGGAGCCTCTCATGCCAGAGCAGCGTCGCGAGCGACGCCCACGGCGTGATGAGCGGCCCCGCGTTCACGCCGATGAGCAGGGCCCCGAGACGGGCGGGGGAGGAGGCGACGCCCTCGAGCGCGAGATAGGCGGGGAGGTTGTTGACGGCGTTGGCGCCCAGCATCCCGATTCCGGACAGACGCCAGAGGGCGAACAGGTCGTCTCCCGTGCCCGCGAGGGCGTCCAGCACGACCTCGGCGCCGATCGATTCCAGCACCCCGACGGCGAGGAAGAGCCCGCTCGCGAAGACGACCAACTGCCACGGCAGGAGCCAGAAGCGCAGGGCCCGGGGGAATCGCCACGCGTACAGCAGCACGAGCGCGACGGCGGCGACCGATGCCGGCATCCACGGGGGAATCCCCGAGACGAGGAGGGGCAGCAGCACGACGACGACGCCGCCGGCGCACCAGGTCAGCAGCCGGTCGCCGATGGCGGGGTCTGGCGCCTGAGGGAATCGGCCGCGCAGGCGTCGGCGGAAGACGATCCACAGCAGCGCGACCGTGACCCCGATCGCGATGACAGCCGACGGTCCCAGGAGGGCGATGAACGTGCGGGCATCCACGTCGAGCCGCTCGACGGCGAGGAGGTTCGTGAGGTTCGAGACCGGCAGCGCGAGTGACGCGGTGTTGGCGAGCCAGACCGTCGTGAAGGCGAAGGGAAGCGGATCGAGGCGGTGCGCCCGCGCGACCGCGATGACGACGGGGGTGAGCAGCACGGCCGTCGTGTCGAGGGACAGGAATGCCGTCGCGACGACCGCGAGTGCGACGACCAGCAGCCACAGCGCCCAGACACGGCCGCGTGCGAGTCGTGCCAGAAACGCGGACGCGAGATCGAAGACGCCCGCCAGCGCCGCGAGTTCGGCGACGACGGTGATCGCGACGACGAAGAGCAGGATCGGCCACACCCGGTCGGAGATGACGAGCACCTCGGAGACCGGCAGGATGCCGAGCGCGACCGCGCCGGCGCTCAGGAGGAGCAGGACGGCTCCGATGACGGCGATCGGCACGTCGACCATCCTCGTCGGTTTGCGGTTCGACGCGCGGTTGTGCGGTCACACAGCGGGCTAGGGCATGCTGGTTCTGTGGTCATCGACGGCATGGACGTTCCCGATGAGGGCGCCGTCGTCGATCATGCCGGCGATCTGCTCATCGAGATCGCGGCGGGCGGGCAGTCGGCCTTCGCCCGTCTGTACGACATGCTGGCCCCCCGCGTGTTCGGCCTCATCCTCCGCGTGCTCGTCGACCGGGCGCAGAGCGAGGAGGTGCTGCAGGAGGTCTTCCTCGAGGTGTGGCAATCCGCCGATCGCTTCGCTCCGAACAAAGGTCAGGGGAGGGCGTGGGTGCTCACGATCGCGCATCGCCGGGCCGTGGATCGAGTGCGGTCGGCGCAGGCGAGCGTCGACCGGGACGCACGCATCGGACGGCGTGATCTCGACGTGCCGTTCGACGGTGTGGCCGAGCAGGCCGAGCTGCGCATCGAAGGGCGCCGCATCGCCCGGGCAGTGGCAGCGCTGCCCGACGCGCAGCGCGACGTGATCACGCTCGCCTATTACGGCGGCTACAGCCAGAGCGAGATCGCGGTGCTCGTGGGTGCGCCCCTGGGAACCATCAAGACGAGAACACGCGACGGCCTGTCGCGACTGCGCACGGAGCTGGGGGTGGCGTCGTGAACGTGCACCAGTTCGCCGAGCTCGCCGCCGGGCATGTGCTCGGATCGCTGACCATCTACGACGAGCGCGCGTTCCAGGAGGCTCTCGCCGAGCATCCCGAGTGGGCAGGGATCGTCGATGCGGATGCCGCGACCGCTGCGGCGCTCGCCGACGGCGTCGCCGAGGTCGAGCCGCCCGCGCAGGTGCGGGCCGCGCTTCTCGCGCGCATCACGGGTGCCGAAGCCGCCGATGAGCCGGCCGAGGATGGCGTGTTCCATGCGCCTCCGCTCTACCCGGACATCGAGGCGCCGCCGCTCCCGCTGCTGCCTCCAGAGGTGTACTTCCGGCCGGCCGAGCCGGCGCCGCCCGCGGACGAAGCGGCTGAGGCGCCGTCGCTCACAGCCGATGTCGACGCCATCGCCCAGCCCGATGAGGTTCCGCCGACGTTCCGGGCCGTGAACGAGCCCCCGCCGTCGACCGAGGCGATCCAGACGGTGGCGCGCCGCAACTGGACGCGCGGGCTGCTCGCGGCCGCGGCATCCTTCGTCCTCCTCATCGCGATCGGAACCGGCGTCGCGTACCTCGGCGACCGCCTGCGCGAGCCTGCCGAGATCCGCGCGCTGAACCAGATCGACGGCGCCGCCGACGGAGAGACGGCGACCGTGGAGGTCGAGGGCGGCGGTACGGCGACGGCGCACTGGTCGCCGTCGGTCGGCAAGGCCGTGCTCGTGGCCGATGGCCTCGACGAGGCGGGAGCCGACGAGACCTACCAGATGTGGTTCGTGCGCGCTGACGGCGCCGTGTCGGCGGGGCTGTTCGACACCGACAAGGCGGGCGACGCGACGGCGCTCCTCCAGGGCGCCGTCCAGAGCGGCGACACCATCGCCGTCACGGTCGAGCCCCAGGGCGGGTCGCCGACGGGACAGCCGTCGTCGACGCCGATCCTGACGATCCCCACGTCGTAGGGCCGGGTAGCCTTCAGACGTGGCATCCGTCCGGCAGTCGCAGTCCGCGCAGACGCTCGCGCATCTTCGACGCGCGCGCGACCTCATGGATCGCGACTACGCGCTGCCGCTCGACGTGCCGACGATGGCGGCGAAGGCGCTCATGTCGCCCGCGCACTTCTCCCGCGAGTTCAAGGCCGCCTACGGCGAGACGCCGTACGCGTACCTCATGACCCGCCGCATCGAGCGCGCGATGGCGCTCATGCGGGCGGGCGCGTCGGTGACCGATGCCTGCACCGCCGTCGGGGCCACGTCGCTGGGCTCGTTCAGCTCGACGTTCACCGAGATCGTCGGCGAGACGCCGTCGTCCTATCGCTCGCGCCCGCACGACGCCGCCGAGGCGATGCCCCTGTGCGTCGCGAAGATCCTGACGCGCCCCACGCGCTACGCGTGACGGGGCGTTCCGAACCGAGCAGGATCGGAGAAGCGTGCGCGCGGCGCGCGCCCTAGCGTGGCATCCATGACCATTTCACTCGCTTACAGCCCCATCACCGTCGACGACGTCGACGCCGCGATCCCCTTCTACCGCGACGGCCTCGGTCTCGAGATCGTCAACGACGTCGCGTACGACGGCCACCGCTGGGTGTCGTTCGGATTCCCCGGACAGCCCGGCCTTTCGCTCGTCGTGTCCGACCCCACGGCGGGGCGCTCGCCCGACGACGGCGACCAGCTGCAGCGTCTCGTCGTGAAGGGCTCGGGCCCCGGCCCCTACGTCTTCGCGACCGACGACCTCGACGCGACCTTCGAACGCCTGCGCGCCTCCGGCGCCGAGGTGCTGCAGGAGCCCATCGAGCAGGCCTGGGGCCCGCGGGATGCCGCCTTCCGCGACCCCGCCGGCAACCACATCCGGCTCAACCAGGCCTGACCAGGCACCGCACGATGTGCCTGCCATGGATGGTGCCCGCTCGCGACCAGGCCCGGGCTTCGGGCGCGGGTGAGGCGGTGCCGGTCGGAGCCGGGGCCTCGGTCGCGGTCTCGGCCGGCGAGCCGGCGCCGGTCGGCGCCGAAGCCCCCGTGCTGGTCGGGCCGGTAGCCTGGAGCGAGTGAGCGACTCCAGGGACTTCCACAAGCCGGTCAAGCGTCCTGCGGAGCTCTTCGACCGGCTGTTCGCGGCGGACGATCCCGCCGAGGTCTCGCGTGTCGCGCATTCGACGGCCCAGGCGCTCCTGACACGCGTACGCGAGAACCCGGACGGCGAGGTCGTCGACCGTCTCGTGGCGTTCACCGACCGGCACGGGATCGACGACATCGCCGAGCTGTGGTCGCGCTCGCCGGCCAAGACCCTGCCCGGTGCGCTGTGGCGGCTGTATCTGCTGCAGCTCATGATCCACGACGATCCGCAGACGGCGGCGCTGCTCTACGAGCGGGGGCGCACCGAGCTGGAGTCGGCGGATCCCGTCGTCGCCGGAGCTCCCGTCCCGGCCGGACCCGACGAGCTCGTGACGCTCGTCGACACGATCCTGCGCGGCTTGTTCGAGGGCGACTTCGCCGTCGCCCTCGACCGCGCGGCGGCGTTCTGCCGGGTGCAGGCGTCGGGCGCGACGCATCTCGCCGATGACTACGAGCGCAGCGAGACCGAGCGCGCGTCGGCGTTCACAACGCGGGCGCTGCGGCTCTCGGACTATGCAGCCGATCTCGCCGCCTGCGCGGCGCTGTGGCGCCGCGACGCCCTGACCTGAACTCCGACGGGTGCGCCCGGAATACTCTCGGCCCAGGGTCCGTTAGACTGTGATGGCCGGGCCGCAGTAACCCCGGGCTCCATCTTCTGCCGCTGCGAGCGGCCTTGCGCCGAGAGGCGTTCTGCGGCCCGGCAACTTCTTTCTCTAGGCTCGGATCATGGCTTGGCGATACGCCCTCATGATCGATCCCGCGGCATCCGACGATCCCCGCACCGACTTCTCCGAGACGTTCACCGTCATCGACCCGGCGACCCCCGCGCTGAGCGTGGGCGAGCTCAGCACGCAGCGCGGCGACGGGATCTTCGAATCGATCGGCGTCGTCGACGGGCATCCGCAGGAGGTCGAGCCGCACCTCGCCCGGCTCGCCCACTCCGCGCAGCTGTGCGACCTTCCCGCGCCGCACGCCGAGCAGTGGCGCCAGGCGATCGCCCGGGCGCTGGCCGAGGGCCCGGCCGAGGGGGAGGGGGTCATCAAGCTCATCCTGAGCCGCGGCGTCGAGCACGGTCCCGCGCCCACGGCATGGGTCACGGCGGCGCAGGCGGCCGACAACACGGCGGCCCGCACCCGCGGCATCCGCGTGGTCACGCTCGACCGGGGCTACGACAGCGGTGCGCCCGCACGCGCCCCCTGGCTGCTGCTCGGCGCCAAGACCCTGTCGTACGCCGTCAACATGGCGGCGATCCGCGAGGCGAAGCGCCGCGGCGCCGACGACGCGATCTTCGTCTCGTCCGACGGCGTCGTGCTCGAGGCCCCGACGGCATCCGTCGTGCTCCGCTTCGGAGACCGGTTCGTCACGCCCGAGCCGACCGGCGCGATCCTTCAGGGGACGACGCAGGTGAGCCTCTTCGACCACCTCCGCGCGGAGGGCCGCGACGTCGCGTACGAGGCCATCCCGGCCGCCGACCTGGTGAAGGCCGACGCCGTGTGGCTCCTGTCGAGCGTGCGTCTCGCCGCGCCCGTGACCGCCATCGACGGCGCGGAGATCGTCGTCGACGCCGCCCTGACGGCATCCTTCAACGACTACCTGCTGAGCCCCCGCGACTGACCCTCCCTCCGCCGTGCACAACCGCGGGGATTTCGCGGGGCGCGCCGACTGACCGCGGCGCGTCGGTCGATTCCCCCGCAGCTGTGCACGGGACCGCGGGCATGGATGCCGCGACAGGGTGTGTCCGGCGGTGTGCACAGCTGCGGGGATTCTGCGGGGCGCGCCGACTGACCGCGGCGCGTCGGTCGATTCCCCCGCAGCTGTGCACGGGACCGCGGGCATGGATGCCGCGACAGGGTGTGTCCGGCGGTGTGCACAGCTGCGGGGATTCTGCGGGGCGCGCCGACTGACCGCGGCGCGTCGGACGATTCCCCCGCAGCTGTGCACGGGACGGGGATCAACGCAAGGTGATGAGGGTGGCCAGGATGGCGCGCTCGACGAGGTCCCAGTCGTGCACGATCATCGCGTAGTCGAACCTGAGGCTCGAATACCCCCACATCGCGGCGTTGGCGTCGCGTACGAGATCCCGATGCCGGTGACTCTCGCCGTCGTGGTTGCCGTCGCCGTCGGCTTCGATGATCAGCTGGTCGCCGATCAGCAGGTCGACGCGCCCGGTCGACGGGATCGACACCTGAGTGCGAACCCGCAGGCCGTGCCGCCGCAGCCGCCAGCGGAGTAGGGATTCGAGGCCGCTGTCCGCATCCCATCGCACCAGATCGAGCGCTCGGCGCGCGTCGCGATTCGTATTCTCCCGGAGCCAATCAAGGTCTTGAGCGGTGAGCAGGCCCCTGCGCAGCGCCGACTCGACGCAGACGAAGAACTCCTCGATCCCGAAGCAGAGCAGGACCTGATGGAGCACACGGGTGACGGGTGGAATCCCGAATGCCAGACCCGTGGGGCCGTCGTCCCAGTGTGCGACGCATCCACATTCCGGATCCTCACCGTGCGGGCGAGCGTGGCCGTCGCCGCGGAGCCAGACGTGCACGGCGGTGTCATCTGCGAGCACCCACAATCCCAGGTGCCGCGCCGCGGAGAGACACGCCAGCGAACCGCCGTGCGAGGCCGCGGTTCGCGCAGCGTCGCATGCGTCAGGCGTTGAATAGACCCCGCGGTAGACACGCGTCAGCGCGCCCGAACGGACGGCGGCGTCGATCCAGCGCCGGCTGCGGCCTTGCTTCCTCAGCTCGCGGAATTCGTGGACCTCTGACCCGCTGCACACTCGCCCATCGTCGGTGCGCGCTCATCCGCTGCAGCCCCGGGAAGGGGCATCCGTGGAATCATCCGGCCGGAGTCCGTCGGGGGAGGAGACCGCTCGTGCACAACCGCGGGGATTGGTCGCGGCGCGCTGCCGCGGCCCGGTGCGTCGGGTGAAATCCCCGCAGCTGTGCCCCGGGGAGGTGGGGGAGGGATGCCGCGGCCCGCAGGCCGACGGCTGGTGCACAACCGCGGGGATGGTGCGCGACGCGCCGCTGCGGCGCGGCGCGTCGGGCGAAATCCCCGCAGCTGTGCCCCGGGAGGTGGGGATGCCGCGACCCTGGCGTGCGCAGGCCGACGGCCGGTGCACAACCGCGGGGATGTTGCGCGACGCGCCGCTGCGGCGCGGCGCGTCGGGCGAAATCCCCGCAGCTGTGCCCCGGGAGGTGGGGATGCCGCGACCCTGGCGTGCGCAGGCCGACGGCCGGTGCACAACCGCGGGGATTGTGCGCGGCGCGCCGCCGCGGCCCGGCGCGTCGGAGAAAATCTCCGCAGCTGTGCCCCGGGACAGCCCGGCTGGAACGCGAACGGCCCGCCGCGATGCGCGGCGGGCCGAACACACGAACGAAGGGGCTTACCCGAAGCGCCCGGAGACGTAATCCTCCGTGGCCTGCACGGACGGCGCCGTGAAGATCGTCGGGGTGTCGGCGTACTCGATGAGCTTGCCGGGCTTGCCCGTGCCGGCGATGTTGAAGAACGCCGTCTTGTCGCTCACCCGCGAGGCCTGCTGCATGTTGTGCGTCACGATGACGATCGTGTACTCGTTCTTGAGCTCGTCGATGAGGTCTTCGATCGCGAGCGTCGAGATGGGGTCGAGTGCCGAGCAGGGCTCGTCCATGAGGAGCACGTCCGGCGACACGGCGATCGCGCGCGCGATGCACAGACGCTGCTGCTGACCGCCCGAGAGGCCGGCGCCGGGCTTGTCGAGGCGGTCCTTGACCTCGTTCCAGAGGTTCGCGCCGCGCAGCGACTTCTCGACCAGCGCGTCGGCGTCGGACTTCGAGATCCGCTTGTTGTTGAGCTTGACGCCCGCGAGCACGTTCTCCTTGATCGACATCGTGGGGAACGGGTTGGGGCGCTGGAACACCATGCCCACCTGGCGGCGCACGAGCACGGGGTCGACGCCCGGGGCGTAGAGGTTCTCGCCGTCGACGTAGACCTCGCCCTTGACGCGAGCGCCGGGGATGACTTCGTGCATGCGGTTGAGGGTGCGCAGGAACGTGGACTTGCCGCAGCCGGAGGGGCCGATGAAGGCGGTGACGGATCGGGGGGCGATCTCCATCGACACGCCTTCCACAGCGAGGAAGTCGCCGTAGTAGACGTTCAGGTCGTTGACGTCGATGCTCTTGGACACGGGAGGTGCCTTTCTAGCGGGTCTTCGGTGCGAAGACGGTCGCGATGATTCGGGCGATGAAGTTGAAGATCACGATGAGGATGACGAGCAGCAGCGCCGCGCCCCACGCCTGGGCCTGCGAGGCGGCGATGTCGGTCGTCGGGAAGCTGTAGTTCGTGTACGCCATGACGGCGAGCGTCTGCATCGGACCCTCGAAGGGGTTGAGGTTGAGCGCGTCGGTGTAGCTCGCCGCGATGAAGATCGGGGCGGTCTCGCCGACGATGCGCGCGATGGCCAGGACGACGCCGGTCACGATGCCGCTCGCCGCCGTGCGCAGCACGATCCGGATGATGGTGCGCGACCGCGGCACGCCGAGCGCGAACGAGGCCTCGCGCAGCTCGTTGGGCACGAGGCGCAGCATCTCCTCCGTCGAGCGCACGACGATCGGGATCATGAGCACGCACAGGGCGATGGATGCCGAGAACCCGCTGAACGCCTTGGGCCCGACGATGATCGAGAACAGCGAGAACGCGAACAGACCCGCGACGATCGACGGGATGCCCGTCATGACGTCGACGAGGAACGTGATGGCACGGCGGAGCGGGTTGTTCGGCTGCGCGTACTCGACGAGGTAGACGGCCGTCATGATTCCGATCGGCACCGAGATGAGCGTCGCGATGCCCGTGATGATGAGCGTGCCGACGATCGCCTGCAGGGCGCCCGGCTGGTAGGTGACCTCGAGCGTCTCGGGGTTGAACGCCGTGCCGCCGACGCTCGTGATGAACTGCCAGTTCACGACGGCCGCGCCCTGCACGATGACGGTGACGAGCGCCGAGACGAGCGGCACGACGGCGAGCACGAAGGCGCAGATGACGAGGCCGCGCACGACGCGGTCCATCGCCTTGCGCCGGTTCTCGACGATCGACGACGCGACCGCGATGACGATCAGGTACAGGACGGCCGTGAGGAACAGCCACACGCCGACCGGGAAGCTCTGCGTGAGGAGGAAGATGACGGCGGCCACGAGCGCAGCGGCGCCGAGGGCGAAGGCGGGCTCGACGAAGCGCGGCAGCCGGCCGCTCACGAGCGACGAGGACGGGGACTTGGCCATGGTGGTCTCGGGGGTGCGCACGCGCTGGGTGCTGGTCACGCTGCCTTTCCTTCCCTGCGACGCTTCGGCTTTCGGGTCGCCGAGGAGCCGGAGCGCCCGACGATCCACCGGGCGATCATGTTCACGCCGAACGAGATGACGAAGAGCATGAGGCCCGTGCCGATGAGGGCGGAGCGCTGCATGTCGTCGGAGATCGGGAAGTTCAGGGCGATGTTCGCCGCGATCGTCTGCGAGTTGTAGCCGTCGGTGAGGAGCTTGACGGAGTAGATGATCGAGGGCGAGATGATGAGGGCGATGGCCATCGTCTCGCCGAGGGCGCGGCCGAGGCCGAGGAGCGTCGCCGACACCATGCCGCTTCGTGCGTAGGGCAGAACGGCGAGGCGGATCATCTCCCAGCGCGTCGCGCCGAGCGCGAGGGCGGCTTCCTCGTTGAGGCGCGGCGTCTGAAGAAAGATCTCACGCGTGATCGAGGTGACGATCGGAAGGATCATGATGGCCAGCACGACGCCACCCGCGAGCATCGTCGAACCCGTCGAGGAGACGGGGCCCGAGAAGAGCGGGATCCAGCCGAAGTACTGGTTGAGGAAGTCCGACAGGGGGAGCAGGAGAGGGCGGATCACGATGATGCCCCAGAGGCCGAAGACGATCGACGGCACGGCGGCGAGGAGATCGATGACGTACCCGAGCGCGCTCGCGAGGCGCCGGGGCGCATAGTGCGAGATGAACAGCGCGACGCCGATCGCGACCGGGGTGCCGAGGACCATCGCGATGAGCGCGGCCCAGATGCTGCCCCACAGGAGCGGGCCGACGTACTCCCAGAAGCTCGTCCACGGCACCTGCGCGGGGTTCTGGATGGCGCTGAGCGACGTGTTGTCGGCCCAGTTCGCCGTGATGGCGGGGATGCCGCGGATGATGAGGAAGATCGCGACGCCGGCGAGGATCACGAGGATCGAGACCGCGGAGGCGGTCGACAGGCCGAGGAAGACGGAGTCTCCGGCCCGGCGCTTTGTGCGCTTCTTGGTCGTCGGCGGCGTCGGGGCCGCTGTCGCGCTGGTCATTTGCGTTCCTCGGGGTTTCGCATCGGCACGGATTCCTCACTCGGGCGATGAGACATGGGCGGGATGCTGGTGCAGTTGTCGCGGCTCGGCTCGGAACCGCGGGTGGGCCGACGTGTCGTGGGCCCGGGACTGCCCCGCCCGAGGAGCGTCCTCGAGCGGGGCAGACCGGATGCGGGGCGGTGGCCCTATGGAGTTACTTGATCGACGCGAGGGTCTCCTGCGCCTGCTCGAGGATCGAGCTGGGCAGGGCGGCCGAACCGGCGTTCTTCACGGCGACCTCCTGGCCGATCGTGCTCGTCACGAAGCCGAGGTAGTTGGTCGCGAGCTTCGCCTGCGCCGCGTCCTTGAACGTCGTGCAGAGCACGGCGTACGAGACCAGCGGGATCGGGTAGGTGTCAGGCGTCAGCTTCGAGTAGTCGAAGCTCTGCGACAGGTCGCCCGTGACGCCGTTGGGGGCGGGGACGGCCGCGGCCTCGAAGGTCGCCGAGACGGCCTCGGGGCTGAAGGCGATCGCGGTGCCGTCCTGGATGATCTCGGCGGCGTTGAGCGTGCCGATGGCCGAGTGGTCGGCGTAGCCGATCGTGCCGGCGCCTGCCTGGACGGTCTGGACGACGCCCGAGCCGCCCTTCTGCTTCGACACGTTGCCCTGGACAGGCCAGTCCTTGCCGGCCGGGTAGGGCCAGTCAGCCGACTGCGTCGCGGCGAGGTAGTTCGTGAAGTTCTGGGTCGTGCCCGAACCGTCCGAACGCGCAACCGTCGTGATCGCGCCGGCGGGCAGCGCCGTGCCGTTGTCCTCGGTGATCGCGGGGTCCGACCAGTCGGTGATCTGCAGGTTGAAGATCTTCGCGATCGTCGGGCCGCTGAGCTTGAGGCTCGTGACACCCGGGATGTTGAAGATGATCGCGACACCGTCGAGGTAGACGGGGATGTTCACGCCGCCCTCGGTGCACAGCGCCGCGGACTGGGTCGTCTGGTCGGCGTTGAGGGGGGCGTCGGAGCCGGCGAAGTCGTACGCGCCGCTCAGGAAGTTGGTGACACCGCCGCCGGAGCCCTGCGACTTGTCGTAGTTGATCGTGACGCCCGCGACCTGGGCGTTGTATGCGGCCGTCCAGGCGGCCTGCGCGTTGGCCTGGGCGCTCGAGCCGCCGGCGGTGATCGTGCCCGTGAGGCTGGGGTCGACCTTGAAGGTGACCGCGGCGTCCGTGGGGGTCGGGGTCGAGCCGCTGGTGCTGCCGCCGCTGCTGGTGTCCGAGTTGGACGCGCAGCCGGCGAGGGCGAGAGCGGCGACCGCGACGACAGCGCCCACCTGGGCGATGCGAGAGATCTTCACTGTGTGATCCTCCGGGTTTCGGGATTGTCGAACCCGGTGCAGGGTTCTCCCTGACGGTAGACAGCGACTCTTAAGCAACGGCGCATCGAAGGTGAACGAGAGGTTAACGGGCCCCGGCTTCCATGTGCCCGAATGGAGCCGCCAACCGTCGCATCAGTAAGGTGTTTCGCATGTCCAAGACCACCAAGCCCGAGCGCAAGGCCTACGCAGCGCTGGAGGATGCCGCCGCCGCGGCCAAGTTCGCGAAGCAGGTGTCGAAGACCCTGCCGGGCAAGCCCGCCAAGAAGCTGCGCGAGGCGGCGGAGGACGCGAAGGACGCCTCGGACGTCTCGAAGAAGGCCGTCCGCAAGCACCCCAAGAGGGTCGCCAAGCGCGCCGACAAGGCCGCCGACCGTGCCCTGACGCTCACCGAGGTCGCCCTCGCGAAGGAGCAGAAGAAGGCCGCCGCCAAGGCCGAGAAGAAGGCGGCTGCGAAGGCTGCCGAGCGCAAGGCCGCCGAGAAGGCTGCGAAGAAGGCGGCCGACAAGGTCGCGAAGAAGGCCGCGAAACAGGCTGCGCGCGGGGACGATACGGTCGTCGTCATCGACGACGAGGTCTACGAGATCATCGAAGAGGCCCTCGAGGGATCCGCCGACGACCTCGAGCTCGTCGAGGCCGTCCTCGAGATCGAGCCCGACGACGAAGCCTCGGAGGAGGACTCCGTCGTCGTCGAGCCCGCGCCCGCCGCGAAGCCCGCTCGGCGCTCGCGCGCCAAGGCCGCGCCCGCCGAAGACCTCGACACGCTCACGGTCGCGGCCCTCCGCGACCGCGCACGGGCCGCCGGCAAGACCGGCTATTCGCGCCTGAGCAAGGCGCAGCTCGTCGAGCTGCTGTCCTGACGTGACCGTGGCGGTCGCGCAGGGCGCGCTTGATCGTACGTCGCAGGCACCGCCGCCTCGCACGCTCATCGACATCCTCCGCGACACCACGGCGCGGCACCCCGAGGCCTCGGCCATCGACGACGGGTCGGGGGCGCTCAGCTATCGCGAGCTCATGGCGCGCGTCGGCCGCACCGCGGCCCGCCTGCACGAGGCCGGAGTGCGGCGCGGGGACCGCGTCGGCGTCCGCGTCGCCTCCGGGTCGAAGGAGCTGTACCTCTCCATCCTCGGCGCCCTCGCCGTCGGTGCCGCGTACGTGCCGGTCGACGCCGACGATCCAGACGAGCGCGCACGGCTCGTCTTCGGCGAGGCGAAGGTCGTCGGCGTCATCTCGGGGGCGGGGGAGTACACCCCTGCCGCGCACGAGGGCGGGGGTGAGGCATCCAGCCCCCTCTTCCACGGCAGCGATCCGCATCCGTCGACGCACGCGCTCGAGGTCGTGCCGCCGCCGATGCTCGACGACGATGCGTGGATCATCTTCACGTCGGGATCGACCGGCGTCCCGAAGGGCGTCGCAGTGTCGCACCTGTCGGCCGCGGCGTTCGTCGACGCCGAGGCGCGGATCTTCCTGCAGGACGCCCCCATCGGCCCGGGCGACCGCGTCCTGGCGGGCCTCTCCGTCGCGTTCGACGCCTCGTGCGAGGAGATGTGGCTCGCGTGGCGGCACGGTGGATGCCTCGTCCCGGCGCCGCGGTCACTCGTGCGCTCCGGTGAAGACCTCGCGCCGTGGCTCATCCGCCAGTCGATCACCGTCGTGTCAACGGTGCCGACGCTGGCCGCGATGTGGCCCGCCGACGCGATCGAGAACGTGCGCCTGCTCATCTTCGGCGGGGAGGCGTGCCCGCCCGAGCTCGCCGCGCGCCTCGCGTCGGACGGCCGGGAGGTGTGGAACACCTACGGCCCGACGGAGGCGACGGTCGTCGCGTGCGCCGCGCCGCTCGACGGCTCGGTGCCGGTGCGCATCGGACTGCCCCTCGACGGCTGGTCGCTCGCGGTCGTCGACGCGGAGGGCGAGCGCGTGCCCGAGGGCGGCGTAGGCGAGCTCATCATCGGCGGGGTCGGTCTCGCACGCTACCTCGACGCCGCGAAGGACCTCGAGAAGTATGCGCCCATGCCGACGCTCGGCTGGGATCGCGCCTACCGCTCGGGCGACCTCGTGCGCTTCGAGAGCGAGGGGCTCGTCTTCCAGGGCCGCGCCGACGATCAGGTCAAGGTCGGCGGCCGGCGCATCGAGCTGGGCGAGGTCGAGTCGGCGCTGCAGGACCTCGACTCGGTCACCGCCGCGGCCGCCGCTGTACGGACGACCGAGGCGGGTGTGCCGGTGCTCGTCGGCTACCTCGTCGTGGAGGGCGAGTTCGACCGCGCCGCCGCGCGCGCCGAGCTCGCCGAAGTCCTGCCTGCGGCCGTCGTGCCGCTCCTCGCGGTCGTCGACGAGCTTCCCGTCCGCACGTCGGGCAAGGTCGACCGCAACGCGCTGCCGTGGCCGCTCCCCGGCGTCGAGCAGCCGATCGCGGGCCTCAGCCCCGCCGAGGCGTGGCTCGCCGAGCAGTGGCAGGCGGTGCTGGGACTGCCGGTGCCCGACCGCAAGGCCGACTTCTTCGACCTCGGCGGCGGGTCGCTCTCGGCCGCTCAGCTCGTCTCGCGCATCCGCGCCCGCGTGCCCGAGTTCTCGGTCGCCGACATCTACGACGTGCCGCGGCTCGGCGCCATGGCGAAGGCCCTCGGGCCCTTTCTGTCCGACGACGACGCGACGAACTTCCGCCGGCCCGAGCCGACGCCGCGCTCGACGCAGTGGACGCAGACGCTCGTCGCGGCGCCGCTGTTCATCCTCAGCGGCGTCCGCTGGCTGCTGTATCTCGTCACGGCCGGCACGATCCTCAACCTCTTCCCCGGCTTCGAGGCGCTGCCGTCGGCGCCGTGGTGGGTGCTCATCGTGGGCCTCCTCATCTTCGCGACGCCGTTCGGCCGCATGTCGATCGCCGCGGCATCCGCTCGGATCCTGCTCGCCGGGCTCCGCCCCGGTGACTACCCGCGCGGCGGCACCGTGCATCTGCGCCTGTGGCTCGCGGAGCAGATCGCCGACCAGATCGACGCCGTCGGCCTGGCCGGCGCGCCGTGGGTGACCTATTACGCCCGCGCACTGGGCGCCAAGATCGGCCGCGACGTCGACATGCACACCCTGCCGCCCATCACCGGGATGCTGGAGATCGGCGACGGCGCCTCGATCGAGCCCGAGGTCGACCTCGCCGGCTACTGGATCGACGGCGACCTCGTGCGCATCGGGCGTGTGCGGGTCGGCGCCGACGCGACCGTGGGGGCGCGCAGCACCCTCGCGCCCGGTACACGCATCGGGCAGCGCGCCTACATCGCCCCCGGCTCCGCCGTCTTCGGCCGGGTCCGCGCCGACCAGTCGTGGGCGGGGTCGCCCGCCGTGCGCGTGGGCGGCGTCGAGAGCGACTGGCCCGACACGCGGCCGCCGGTGCGCCACCGGTGGCTGTGGGCGTACGCGGCATCCGCTCTCGTGCTCGCCCTCCTGCCGATCGCCTCGTTCGCCGTGGGCGCCCTCGTGCTCGCGCAGGGCATGCAGGGCGCGCCGACACTCGGTACCGCGCTCGGCGCGGCCTTCGTCTGGCTCATCCCCGCGACGCTCACGGTCGGGCTCGTCTTCGCCCTCGCCGTCATCCTCCTGGTCCGCCTCCTGTCCATCGGGCTCAGGGAGGGCACGTATCCCGTGCGCAGCCGCATGGGCTGGCAGGCGTGGACGATCGAGCGCCTCCTCGACTCGGCGCGCACGATCCTCTTCCCGCTCTACTCGAGCCTCTTCACCCCCGTGTGGCTGCGCCTGCTCGGCGCCGAAGTGGGCAAGGACGTCGAGGCGTCGACGGTGCTGCTCATCCCCTCGATGACGAAGATCGAGGATGGCGCGTTCCTCGCCGACGACACGATGGTCGCCTCGTACGAGCTGCACGCGGGATGGCTTCGGCTCGGCGCCGTGCGCATCGGCAAGCGCGCGTTCCTCGGCAATTCGGGGATGGCCGCGCCGGGCCACCGCGTGCCGCGCGACGGCCTCGTCGCGGTGCTGTCGTCGGCGCCGGTCAAGGCCAAGGCGGGCTCTTCGTGGCTTGGCTCGCCGGCCGTGCGCCTGCGCCGCCAGTCGGCGACGGGCGACGAGAGCCGCACGTACGCCCCGCCACTGCGCCTGCGGCTCGCCCGCGCGCTGTGGGAGCTGTGCCGGATCATCCCCGTCTTCGTGACGTGCGGCCTCGGCGTGCTGGTGCTCTTCGCGTTCGCGGGACTCCTCTCCGTCACGGGACCCGTCTGGACCCTGCTCCTCTCGGGCATCGTCATGCTCGCCGCGGGCGCCGTTGCCGCCTTCGTCTCGGTGTTCGCCAAGTGGCTCTTCGTCGGCGTCATCCACGCCGGCGAGCAGCCGCTGTGGTCGAGCTTCGTGTGGCGCACGGAGGTGTCCGACACCTTCACGGAGATGGTCGCGGCACCGTGGTTCGCCCGCAGCGCGTCGGGAACGCCCGCGCTCGCGGTCTGGCTGCGCGCCCTCGGGGCGCGCATCGGGCGCGGCGTGTGGTGCGACAGCTACTGGCTGCCCGAGCCCGATCTCGTGACCCTCGGCGACGGATCGACCGTGAACCGCGGGTGCGTCGTGCAGACGCACCTGTTCCATGATCGGATCATGAGCATGGACACGGTCGAGCTCGAGGACGGCGCGACGCTCGGACCGCACAGCGTCATCCTGCCCGCCGCGGCCATCGGCGCCCACGCGACGGTCGGCCCGGCGTCGCTCGTCATGCGGGGCGAGAGCGTGCCGATCGGCTCGCGCTGGAGCGGCAACCCCATCGGACCCTGGCGCGCCGTCAAGGTGCGCGCCTATCAGACGACATCGTGAGGCGGCACGACGAGTACGCGCCGCAGAGCGGGGACCTCGGCTACGACGTCGAGTCGTACGACCTCGACCTCAGCTACCGCGTGCGCACGAACCGCCTCGAGGGGCGTGCCGTCATCATGGCGGTCGCGGCGGTGAGCACCCGCTCGATCTCGCTCGACCTCGTGGGCCTGCGCGCGACGCGCGCCCGCATCGACGGCGACCCCCGCACGACGATGCAGCCGGGTCCGCGCAAGCTGCGGGTGACCTCTCCGCGCATTCTCGAGGCGGGGGAGGCGTTCTCGATCGAGATCGTCTACGGCGGTGCGCCGGCGCCGCGCCGCTCGCGGTGGGGCCTGATCGGCTGGGAGGAGCTCGACGACGGCTCGCTCGTCGCGGGCCAGCCGATCGGCGGGCCGACGTGGTTCCCGTGCAACGACCGGCCCGACGACCGGGCGCGCTATCGCATCGCGGTGACGACCGACGACGGGTACCGCGTCGCCGCCACGGGCCTGACGGTGGGCGTCGAGCCCGCGCGCGGGCGCACGCGGTGGGAGTTCGCGACCGAGCTGCCCGTCGCGACGTACCTCGCCGCCGTGCACATCGGCCGCTACCGCGAGAGCGTCCTGGGCCGCGCGCGGCTCGTGCATCCTCCGGCCCTCACGCAGCGCGTGCTGCACGCGTTCCGTGACGTGCCGCGCATGCTGACGCTCTTCGAAGACGCCTTCGGCCCCTACCCGCAGGACCACTGCACGATCGTCGTCACGCGGGACGATCTCGAGATCCCGCTCGAGGCCCAGGGGCTCGCGGTGTTCGGCGCCAACCACCTCGAGCCCGCGTCGGAGCGCCTCATCGCGCACGAGCTCGCGCACCAGTGGTTCGGCAACAGCGTCGGCATCGCGCACTGGCGCGACATCTGGCTCAACGAGGGCTTCGCCTGCTATGCCGAGTGGCTGTGGTCGGAGGCCTCGGGCGGCGCGACGGCCGACGAACTCGCGCGCCGCCACCATGCGCGGCTGAAGCTGCTGCCGCAGGACCTCCTGCTCTCAGACCCCGGTCCCGATCGCATGTTCGACGACATCGTCTACAAGCGCGGCGCGCTCACGCTGCACGCCCTGCGCCTCGCGATCGGCGAGGAGGCGTTCTTCGCCGTCCTCCGTCGCTGGGTCGAGCATCACCGCCACGCCCTCGTCACGACCGACGACTTCGCGCACTGCGTCGAAGAGGTCACCGGCGACGCGCACACGGCACTGCTCACGTCGTGGCTGTACGCGAAGCCGCTGCCGCCACTCCCGCCGTCGTACTGATCCGTCGCACCGCGACGCTCACGAGCACGCCCTCCGGCCCGTCGGCGTCGAAGCCTTCGAAGGCGCCGCCGTCGGGCACCTCGGCGATCCAGCCCGCGGACGTCCCGCGCACGATGACGGAGGCCGGATCGACACGCAGTCCGCGTCCGTCGGCCTTGAGGGCCGCCTCGACCCTGGTCCAGGAGCGGAGGGATGCCTCGCCCGCCCCCAGGACGCCCTGCAGACCCGCGGCGTCCCGCTGCGGATGCGACTCGGGCTCGGCGTCGACGCCCACCCGCTCGAACTCCGAGGCGTCTGCGACCGCGACGACGGCGACGTCGCCGGCGTAGGAGACGCTCGCGACGGATGCCGCGCCCTCGATGCGCACGGGGCCGTGCGGGCCGCCGCAGCGCGGGCACGGGTTGGACAGGCGTGCGGTGTCGGGAAGAAGGGATGCAAGGAGCTCCCACGCGACGGTGCGGCGCGGCATCCCGTCCGGAATGACGCGCCACGCGAGCCGTACGGCCACGCTTCCGGCTCGCGTCAGACCTTGGGCTCGTGCGTCTCGATGGCGACGATGCCCGACCCCGGGTTCGTCGCCGAGAGGTGCACGACGGAGAACGCGCCGGTGTCGAGCGCCGACGCGCTGCCGAGGTACGAGCCGCGGAGCGTCCCGGTCGCCAGGGCGATCTCGCTCAGGATGTCGGGCAGCACGGGGCCGTGGCTGCACAGCACGGCGGCCTTGCGCGCGCGCACGCGCTCGCCCACGATGCGGCGGGCGTCGGACTCGCCCTCCTCCCAGGCATCCTGGCTGATGAGGGGGGTCTGCTCGATGCGCCGGCCCAGCGTCGACGACAGCGGTGCCACGGTCTTCATGCAGCGGACGGCCGGCGACGACACGATCTTTCGCGGACCGAACGCGATGAGCTGGCCGACGGCGGCATTGGCCTGCTTGCGCCCGCGGTGCGAGAGCGGACGCACGTCGTCCTCGCCCTTCCATTCCTCGCGCGGCACGGCCTTCGCGTGGCGCAGCACGATGAGGGGGAACGTCGCGAGAACGCCGTCGTCGACGAACTTGAGGAAGTTCTCCAGGATCTCGACATCGACGGGATAGCTCAGCCGCTTGAGCGCCTTCTTGGGGGAGACCCACTCGATCGCCGCGATCTCGCGGTTGGGCACGAACGCCGACGCCCGGATCGCGGCATCCGTCGCTTCGGCCGACCAGTAGTGCACGATCTTCTGCCGCTTGTTCGGCATGCGGTAGCGCGAGACGCCGATGGGCACGCCGAGGCTCACCCGGATGCCGGTCTCCTCGTGGATCTCGCGGGCCGCGGTCTCGGCGAGCGTCTCGCCGGGGTCGACCTTGCCCTTGGGCAGGGTGACATCGCGATAGGCGGTCCGGTGGATCAGCAGCACGGAGAGCTTGCCCTCCACGAGGCGCCAGACGACACCTCCCGCCGCGTAGACCGCGGTGTCGGCGTTCGTCATCGCACCGCCCGGGCCCGCCGACGACGCTGGACGTTGCTCATCGTGCGGTCCTGGATGTCGACGAGCGCCTTGCCGTCGGCGTCGCGGCTGTGGCGCGTCCACTCGCCGTCGGGGCCCAGCCACCACGAGCTCGTGGTGTCGGCCATCGCGAGCGCGAACAGGTCGAGCAGCTCCTTCAGGTGTGCGGGCGCGACGACGCGCACGAGCGCTTCGACGCGGCGGTCGAGGTTGCGGTGCATCATGTCGGCGCTGCCGATGTACACCTGCGGATCGCCGTCGTTGTGGAACGCGAAGATGCGCGAGTGCTCGAGATAGCGGCCGAGGATGCTGCGCACCGTGATGTTCTCGCTCATGCCCTCGACACCCGGTTTGAGCGAGCAGATGCCGCGCACCCACACCTCGACGGGGACGCCCGCCTGGCTCGCGCGGTAGAGCGCATCGATGATCTGCTCGTCGACCATCGAGTTGACCTTGATGCGGATGCGCGCGGGCTTGCCGTCGAGCGCGTTGCGGCGCTCGGCGTCGATCTGGCGCAGCAGCCCCTTGCGCAAGTGCAGGGGGGCGACCAGGAGGCGCTTGAACTTCTTCTCGATCGCGTAGCCGCTCAGCTCGTTGAACAGGCGCGTCAGGTCGCGACCCACCTGGTCGTCGATCGTGAAGAGGCCGAAGTCCTCGTAGATGCGGCTCGTCTTGGGGTTGTAGTTGCCCGTGCCGATGTGGCTGTAGTGCTTGAGCACGCCGTCTTCCTCGCGGATGACGAGCGCGAGCTTGCAGTGGGTCTTCAGGCCCACGAGGCCGTAGACGACGTGGACGCCGGCCTTCTCGAGCTTGCGCGCCCACACGATGTTGGCCGCCTCGTCGAAGCGCGCCTTCACCTCGACGAGCGCGAGCACCTGCTTGCCGGCTTCTGCGGCGTCGATGAGCGCCTGCACGATGGGGCTGTCGCCCGACGTGCGGTACAGCGTCTGCTTGATGGCGAGCACGTGCGGGTCTTTCGCCGCCTGCTCGAGGAACGCCTGCACGCTCGTCGCGAACGACTCGTACGGGTGGTGCACGAGCACGTCACCCTTGCGGATCGCCCCGAACAGGTCGGCGCGACTCGACTGCTCGCCGGGCTGGAAGGCGAGTGCGGTCGTCGGCACGTGCGGCGGGTAGCGCAGGTCGGGCCGGTCGATGCGGCCGAGATCGAACAGGCCGCGGAGGTCGAGGGGCCCGGGGAGGCGGTGCACCTCCTGGTCGGTGATGTCGAGCTCCTTGATGAGGAGGTCGAGCGTCAGGTCGTCCATGTCCTCGGTGACCTCGAGGCGGATGGGCGGGCCGAACCGGCGGCGCAGCAGCTCGGCCTCGAGCGCCTGGATGAGGTTCTCGGTCTCGTCCTCCTCGATCACGACGTCCTCGTTGCGCGTCAGGCGGAACGTGTGGTGGTCGAGGATCTCCATGCCGGGGAACAGGTCTCCCAGGTTGTTGGAGATGAGGTACTCGAGCGGCAGGTAGCGCGCGGTCTCGCCGTCGCGGGTCACCTCGACGAACCGGGGGAGCATCGGCGGCACCTTGAGACGCGCGAACTCCTGACGTCCCGTGCGGGCGTTGCGGATGCGGATCGCGAGGTTCAGCGACAGGCCCGAGATGTACGGGAAAGGGTGGGCCGGGTCGACGGCAAGCGGCATGAGCACGGGGAAGACCTGTGCCTGGAAGTACTCGTACAGCCGTTCGCGCTCATCGCCGGTGAGGGCGTCCCACGTCACGACCTCGATGCCCGCCTCGGCGAGCGCCGGCTTCACGGCCGAGGTCCAGGCATCCGCGTGCCGCAGCTGCAGTCGATGGGCCTCGGCAGAGATGTCGGCGAGCACGTCCAGCGGGGCGCGGCCGACATTCGTCGGGACGGCGAGGCCCGTGATGATGCGGCGCTTGAGACCCGCGACGCGCACCATGAAGAACTCGTCGAGGTTGCTCGCGAAGATCGCGAGGAAGTTCGCCCGCTCGAGCACGGGGAGGTGAGGGTCTTCGGCGAGCTCGAGGACGCGCTGGTTGAACGCGAGCCAGCTGAGCTCGCGATCGAGATAGCGGCCGTCGGGCAGCTGCGAGTCGAAGGTCTCGGAAAGCTCGAAGTCGTCGTCGTCGGCATCGCCGAGACCGGCGTCGAGCACCTCGTGTTCGATCATCCCCTCATCATTGCAGGGCCACGTGACGAGTGAGTGAACTAAGTGAACCGGGGATGAATCGGATGCGGCGCAGAGGTGTCCGCGCTACGCGGAGGTGTGCGTCGGCGCGGGCAGCTGGTCGTCGTCGTACACGTTGAAGCGGTAGCCCACGTTGCGCACGGTGCCGATGAGCTGCTCGAGGTCGCCGAGCTTCGCCCGGAGGCGTCGCACGTGCACGTCCACGGTGCGCGTGCCGCCGAAGTAGTCGTAGCCCCACACCTCGCTGAGCAGCTGCTCGCGCGTGAAGACGCGCGACGGGTGCGTCGCGAAGAAGTGCAGGAGCTGGAACTCCTTGTAGGTGAGGTCGAGGGGCTTGCCGTGCACCTTGGCGGAATACGACGACTCGTCGATCGTGATGCCCGACGTCTGGATGCGGGTCGAGACCTGCTCCTTCGACATGCGTCCGACGGCGAGGCGCACGCGCGCGTCGACCTCGGCAGGCCCCGCCGTCACGAGGATGACGTCGTCGATGCCCCAGTCCGTGGAGACCGCCGTGAGACCGCCCTCCGTCACCACGAGCACGAGCGGAGCGTCCAGACCCGTCGTGTTGAGGATCTTGCAGAGCGACTTGGCGCCGACGAGGTCGACGCGCGCGTCGACGAAGATGACGTCGGCGCTCGGAGCGTTGACGAGCGATGCGGGCTCTGCCGGGATCTGGCGCACTCGGTGGCTGAGAAGCTCGAGAGAGGGCAGAACCGGGCCTCCTCCGTGTGCGGAACTCAGTACGAGGAGCTGTGCCAAAGGTGAACCTCCCGACGCAGGGGTCGCGGCGTGGAACCCCAGTTTAGGGTGTAGGCGCAACTCGGCGCCGCTGCGCCGTGCGGCGACCATCGTGCTGCGTCACAATGGGGTGCATGGCTGCACCCGCCCTCACCCCGCGCCGCTCCACCGGCGGCATCGTCGCCGTGTGGGTCGCGGCGGCCGTGATCGGCCTCTCGATCGGGCTTTTCGTGCCGTCCGACTGGCGGGCGGCCTGGCTCGTCGTCGGGCTGGGCGGATGCCTCATCCTCGCCTTCGCGGTGCAGCTCGGGTACGGGCGCTCGCAGGGCTACATCCAGCGCGTCGCGATCAGCATCCTGGGCGCGTTCGTCGTCCTCGGCGTCATAAGCCTGGGGTTCGGTCTCGCGTCGATCATTCCCGGGTAGGCTGGGCGCATGGATCTCGTCGCGCTCGAACTCTTCTTCGTCGGGCTTCTCGCCCTTGCGTCGCTGTCGATCGTCTTCGTGTCGGGCGTCGTGCTGAAGAACCTGTATCGCGGCCAGCGCTGATCGGGCGCGTCGTGCTCGAACTGCCGACCGACCTCCCCGCCGATCTCGTGCCGCTCTCGTGGCTGATCGGCGTGTGGGAGGGCACGGGCGTCATCGACTACGAGGCGGGCGATCACCGCTTCGACGGCGAGTTCGCGCATCGCGTGAGCTTCAGCCATGACGGCGGCGACTACCTCAACTACGCGGCGTCCGCGTGGCTCCTGGGCGAGGAGCGCACGCCGCTCGTCGCCGAGATGGGCTTCTGGCGGCTGTCGCGCGCCGCGACCGCCGCGGACGCCGGGCCCGGCCTGCTGCCCGCGACGACGGTCGCCGCACCGCGCGCGGCCGACGACGTCGAGGAGCTGCGCAACAGCGGGGGCGGCTTCGACATCGAGGCGACGATCGTGCACTCGGACGGCGTGAGCGAGCTGTACCTCGGCCAGGTGCGCGGCCCGCGCATCGACATCGCGACCGACGCCGTCGTGCGCACGGCCGGCGCGAAGGCCTATGCCGCGGCATCCCGCATGTACGGCCTCGTCGAGGGGCACCTGCTGTGGGCGTGGGACATCGCGGCCCTCGGCGGCGAGCTGGCTTCGCACGCCTCGGCCCGGCTCGCGCGGGCGGAATGATGAGCGCGCGCTTCGCCCTCGTCCCGGGCGCCGTCCTCGATGAGACGGGACTCCTGCACCTCGGCAACCCGCTCACCGAGCAGCGCGCGCTCGCGGCAGGCCGCGCCGTCGCCCCGCTCGGCGATCGCCGCGTCATCGCGGTACCCGGCGAGGACCGGCTGTCGTGGCTCGACTCGCTCACCTCGCAGGCCCTCACGACGCTCGCGCCGGGAGAGAGCACCGAGCTGCTCATCCTCGATCCGCACGGACATGTCGAGCACGCCGCCGCCGTCGTCGACGACGGCGAGACGACGTGGCTCATCGCCGACGCCGGCGACGCCGACGCGCTCCTGGCCTGGCTGCTGCGCATGCGGTTCCGCCTGCGCGTCGCGCCGCGCGACGCGAGCGACGAGTACGCCGTCGTGGGCGGCACCGCCGACGGGCTGGCGGTCGCCTCGCCGGCCGATCCGCACGGCGTGCCGCTCGTATGGCGCGACCCGTGGCCCGGCGTCACGGCGGGCGGCCACGCGTACGCGGCCGTCGAGCCCCACCCCGGCGCCGATCGCGATTGGGCCGAGGCCATCGTCACGCGCGCGGAGGAGGAGCGGATCGCGGATGCCGCCGCTCGCGGCGACCTCGCCCTGGCGGGTCTCGTCGCGGCGGACGCCCTGCGCGTCGCGGCGTGGCGCCCGCGGTGGTCGGCCGAGGTCGACGAGCGCACGCTCCCGCACGAGGTCGACTGGCTGCGCACCGCGGTGCACCTGAGCAAGGGCTGCTACCGCGGCCAGGAGACGATCGCCAAGGTGCACAACCTCGGGCATCCGCCGCGACGGCTCGTCGCGCTCGACCTCGACGGGAGCGAGAGCGTCCTGCCCGCACACGGCTCGGTCGTCCGCGTGGGCGACGACGCGGTCGGGGTCGTGACATCGGTCGCGCTGCACTACGAAGACGGGCCGATCGCGCTCGCCGTCGTCCGGCGCTCGACGCCCGTCGACGCGGGCCTGCTCGTCGAGACCGCCGAGGCGCCCGTGTCGGCGTCGCAGGAGGTCGTCGTCCCGCCGGAGGCCGGTGCGACGGCATCCGTTCCCCGCCTTCCGCGACTGTCGCGCCGCACTCAGGCGCGATGACCGGCGGCTCGTCCGGAGCGCCCTCGACACAGGCGATCCCGACGGGCTGGCGGCGCCGCGTCGACCCGCGCCCCGCGCTCGCGCGTGTGCAGGCATCATCGATCGCGATCCTGCAGATCGTCGTCGCGGCGACGGCGGCGTACTCGTTCAGCCACTACGTGCTCGGGCATCCCGCACCCCTCCTCACCGCGACCGTGACCGTGGGAAGTCTCGGGCTGGTGCGCGACGCGAGGCCTCGCGGCGTGCTCGAGACGGTGCTCGGGATGCTCCTGGGCATCGTCGTCGCCGAGCTGCTGTTCCTTGCGACCGGCAGCGGCTGGTGGCAGATCGCGCTCGCGCTCGCCGTGACGCTCGTCATCGCGCGGTTCGTCTCCGACAAGGCCGGCTTCGCGATCGCCGCGGCCATCCAGTCGCTCATCGTCATGGTGGTCCCGTCGCCCGTGCCGTTCGTCCGGCTGTACGACGGCCTGGTCGGCGGTGTCGCCGCCCTCCTCGTGACGGCGCTCATCCCGCGCAATCCCCTCAAGGCGGAGCTGCGCGACGCGCGCGCGCTCTTCGCGGCGTTCGACGCGACCACGACGGCGCTCGTGCAGGCTCTTCGCCGCGGCGACCGATTCCGCGCCGAGCGCGGCCTCGAGAAGGCACGCGCCCTCACACCGCTCGTCGAGAACTGGCGCTCGTCTGTGGAGTCCGGCGTCGCCGTCGCGCGCATCTCGCCGTTCCTGCAGCGCCGTCGCTCGGAGCTGCAGCGCCACGATCGCGTGCGCACGGCGATGGACCTCGCCGTGCGCAACCTCCGCGTCATCGGGCGACGCGTCGTGTACGTGTGCGACGACGGCACGCCCCGCCCCGTGCCGGCCGACCTGCTCGGCGAGATCGCCCGCGCGGCCGGCGTGGTCGCGGCATCCCTCGACGACATCTCGCTCGAGCCGGCGGCGCGGGAGGCGCTCCGCGCCGTCGCGGGCCGGCTCGATCCGGCGGCAGTGCTCCCCGACGCGTCGCTGGGCGATCACAACCTCGTTGCGGCGCTGCGCCCGCTCGTGGTCGACCTGCTCACCGCCACGGGACTCGATTCCGCCCAGGCGCGCAAGGAGATCCCGCGGATCTGACCCGCGTCAGTCCGCGGGGGCGACCGCGCTCCACGGCACCGTCACCTCGCCGAGGCGCCACCGCGCGCGCGCCTCGAGCGGCCATCCCGCCGAGGCCATCGCGCCCAGCGCCGTCTGCCACCGATGCACGGGGCCGAACGGGGCGACCCCGGCCGCTCGGTCCCACTCGGCGTCGAGCGCCGCGAGGAACGCGTGCACGCGCTCTCCCGGCACGTTGCGGTGGATGAGCGCCTTGGGCAGCCGTTCGGCGGCGATGGAGGGATGCTCCAGCCCCGCGAGGCGCAGCGAGACCGTGAGCGAGCGCGGCTCGGCGTCCGCGCCGAGCGCGACCCACGTCGTGATGCGGCCCAGCTCGTCGCACGTGCCCTCCACGAGGAGCCCCGCCGGGGCGAGCCGCGCGCACATGCGCCGCCACGCGTCCGCGACCTCGGCCTCCTGATACTGCCGCAGGACGTTCATGGCGCGGATGACGGCGGGTCGCCGCCCGCCCGGCACGGGCACCTCGAAGCCGCCGAGCGCGAACGACACGCGCGCGTCGGGGGAGAATCCCGTCGCGCCGGCGCGCACGGCGGTGAGCTGCTCGCGAGCGCGCGCGACGCGCGCGGGCTCGATCTCGAGGCCCAGCACCTCGACGTCGGGGCGCGAGCGTGCGAGCCGTGCGTGCAGCTCGAGGGCCGTGACGCCGCTCGCGCCGTAGCCGAGGTCGACCACCAGCGGATCGGCGGCCCGGCGGAGGGCGTGATGCCGGGCGATCCACCGGTCCACGCGCCTCAGGCGGTTGGTCCCCGTGGTGCCTCGAGTCACCTGCCCGACGGGGGAGCGGCCGGTCGCCATGAACCCCATGATGCCAGGCCGATGCGGGTCATCCGCCCTCGGTATCATGGCGAGCATGACCGCGCCCTACACGCTCATCCTGCTTCGCCACGGCCAGTCCGAATGGAACAAGCTCAATCTCTTCACCGGATGGGTCGACGTCCGGCTCTCCGACCAGGGGAAGGCCGAAGCCCAGCGCGGCGGCGAGCTGATCAAGGAGTCCGGCCTCCTGCCCGACGTCCTGCACACGTCCGTCCTCACGCGGGCCATCCAGACCGCGAACATCGCCCTCGACGCCGCCGACCGCGCGTGGATCCCGGTCAAGCGCACGTGGCGCCTCAACGAGCGGCACTACGGCGCCCTGCAGGGCAAGGACAAGGCGCAGACCCTCGAGGAGTTCGGCCAGGAGCAGTTCATGCTGTGGCGCCGCTCGTTCGACGTGCCGCCGCCCGTGCTCGCCGACGACTCCGAGTGGAGCCAGGTCGGCGACCCGCGCTACGCCGACCTCGACGGCGATCTCCCGCGCACGGAGTCGCTCAAGCTCGTCATCGACCGTTTCCTGCCGTACTGGGAGAGCGACATCAAGCCCGACCTCGCGTCGGGCAAGACGGTGCTCGTCACGGCCCACGGCAACTCGCTGCGCGGCCTCGTGAAGCACCTCGACGGCATCAGCGACGCCGACATCGCCGAGCTCAACATCCCCACCGGCATCCCGCTCGTGTACCGCCTCAACGAGGACTTCACGCCCGCCGGCCCGGGCGAGTACCTCGACCCCGAGGCCGCCGCCGCCGGCGCCGCGGCGGTCGCCGCGCAGGGCAAGAAGTAGCCGCCCGTACGAGATGAGAAGAGCGGATGCCTCCCCCCGGGGGCATCCGCTCTTCTGGTCTGTGCGCAGGCGGCGACTACGACGTCGACGTCACCCCGTGCGCGACGAACGTGTCGTCGCTGTCGGTGGTCCAGTCGCCGGTCGCGAGGTAGGCGACCTTCTTCGAGATCGACACGGCGTGGTCGGCGAAGCGCTCGTGGTAGCGGCTCGCGAGCGTCGCGTCGACCGTGGCGGCCGTCTCGCCCTGCCACGAGTCGGACAGCACCTTCTCGAACACCGACACGTGCAGGTCGTCGATCTTGTCGTCGGTGTTGCGGAGCTCTTCGGCGATCTCGAGGTCCTGAGTGCGCAGAAGCTCCGTGAGCTTGCGTGCGACCTCCACGTCGAGCTGACCCATCTGCGTGAAGGTGCTCTTGAGACCCTTCGGGATGGCGCGCTCGGGGAAGCGCATGCGCGTCAGCTGCGCGATGTGCTCGGCGATGTCGCCCATGCGCTCGAGCGACGCGCTGATGCGCAGCGCGCTGACGACGACCCGGAGGTCGCGCGCGACGGGCGACTGGCGGGCCAGGATCTCGATCGCGAGCTCGTCGAGCTCGATGGCCTTCTCGTCGATGATCGCGTCCGCGTCGATGACCTCTTCGGCCAGGGTGACGTCGCTCGTCCCGAAGGCGGTCGTGGCCTTCTCGATCGCGGTCGTCACGAGCTCCGAGATCTCGACCAGACGAGACTGGACGTCCTCCAGTGACTGATGGAACACTTCGCGCATGCGCGACACCTTTCCTCTCCGCGGGCACGCGGGCACACCGCGACCCCCGCGATTGTCGTCAGCGAAGGTTAACGGACGGTGCCGCGCCAGTGAATACTAACCGCCGCCTGCCGAGCGGGGACGCCCCGTGGCCGGACGGGCTCTGAGCCGCCCCGTACCCTGTCGTTATGGATTCGACGCAGCTCGCGCTGCTCGCCCTGATTCTCGGGGTGGCTATCGGGGGCTTGGTGTCGACCGTCATCCTCGGGTCGCTGCGGGCACGCGACCGCTTCCGCGCCGAGACCAGCTCCGCCGTGCCCGAGGGCGTCTCGGCGGTGCTGCACGCGATGGACGACCCCGCCGCCGTCATCGACGCCTCCTTCACCGTGCTCGCCGCCTCCGGGTCCGCCGCCCCCTTCGGCATGGTGGAAGGCGTCGCCATTCCCGCCGAAGAGCTCAAAGCCGTCGCGCGCCGCGCGCGCTCCGGCGAGTCCGCGGCGACCGAGACGCTGCGCCTGCGGCGCGGGGCACCGCCCGCCGAGTCCCGCCTCGTGGTCGTGCGGGCGACGCCCATCTCTGCGCGGTCGATGTTCCTCATCCTGCGCGACATCACCGAGAAGGAGCGCGTCGAGGAGATGCGCCGCGACTTCGTCGCCAACACGAGCCACGAGCTCAAGACGCCCGTCGGCGCCGTGAGCCTGCTCGCCGAGGCCATCGAGTCGGCCGCCGACGACCCCGATCAGGTGCGGGCCTTCGCATCGCGCCTGACCGCCGAGGCATCCCGTCTGGCCCTGCTGACCTCGCGCATCATGAGTCTGTCGCGCCTGCAGGCCGCCGACGAGCTCAACGACGACCGCGACGTCTCGGTCGACGAGGTCGTCGCCTCTGCCGTCGAAGCGCACGCGATCCAGGCGGACTCGGCGGGCGTCACGGTGGTGCGCGGCGGCGAGCGCGGACTCTACGTGCGCGGAGATCCGCAGGTGCTGAGCGAGGCCCTCGGCAACCTCGTCGCCAACGCGATCGCCTACTCGCCGAGCGGCTCGGCCGTCGGCGTCGGCGTGCGGGCCGTCGACCGGATCGCCGAGATCGCCGTGACGGATCGCGGCATCGGCATCAACGAGGGCGAGCAGGAGCGCGTGTTCGAGCGGTTCTACCGCGCCGACCAGGCGCGCTCTCGGCGCACGGGCGGCACGGGCCTGGGCCTCGCGATCGTCAAGCACGCCGTGCAGCGCCACGGCGGCGAGGTCACGGTGTGGTCACGCCCGGGCCGCGGCTCGACGTTCACCATCCGGCTCCCGCTCGTCGACGGGCCCATGGTCGACGAGCCCCGCAAGAAGCGCAAGAAGCGCACGAAGGCCGCGCCCAAGCAGCCCGCGCCCGCAGTTCCCACCCCGCTGAACGGAGACACCCCATGACCCGCGTCCTGATCGTCGAGGATGAGCCGGACCTCGCCGACCCGCTCGCCTACCTCCTGCGCCGCGAAGGCTACGAGGTCGAGATCGCCGAAGACGGGCCGACGGCCCTCACCGCGTTCCGCGAGCGCGGCGCCGACATCGTGCTCCTCGACCTCATGCTGCCCGGGATGCCCGGCACCGAGGTGTGCCGCCAGCTGCGGGTCTCGTCGGCCGTGCCCATCATCATGCTGACCGCCAAGGACTCCGAGGTCGACATCGTGGTGGGCCTCGAGCTCGGCGCCGACGACTACGTGACCAAGCCCTACTCCGCGCGCGAGCTACTCGCCCGCATGCGCGCCGTGCTGCGCCGCCTGTCGTCGGCGGATGCCGACCTCGACGAGCGCGTGCTCAACGGCGGCCGCGTGACCCTCGACATCGACCGCCACACGGTCGCCGTCGAGGGCTCGGAGATCAGCATGCCGCTCAAGGAATTCGAGCTGCTCGAGGTGCTCATGCGCAACGCCGGTCGCGTCCTCACCCGCGGACAGCTCATCGACCGCGTGTGGGGGACCGACTACTTCGGCGACACCAAGACGCTCGACGTGCACATCAAGCGCATCCGCTCGCGCATCGAGGAGAACCCCGGCGAGCCGTCGATGCTCGTGACGGTGCGCGGCCTGGGCTACCGCTTCGAGGGCTGAGCGCCCGCCTGACACGCGAAACGGCCCCTCCCGGCGGGGAGGGGCCGTTTCGTCGAAGTCGGGGGCCTTACGGGACGAAGGGCGACAGGTAGTCGAGCGCGCCGTCGAGCACGGGGATCGACACGGCGATGCCCTCCGCGTCTCCCGACTGGAAGTAGACCAGCACGTCGGCGCCGGGCTTCACGTCGAGTCCCTCGACGAGCAGCGGGTCTTCCGTGACGCCGAGGCTCACGGTCTCGCCGGCGGGCACGCGCACCGTCTTGGAGATCTTCTTCTCGTCGCCGATCTCGAGGTGCAGCGTCTGCGACTTGTCGGTCTGGTTGATCAGCGCGGCAAGGAAGTTGGCGTCCTGGCCGCTCTCGTCCGCGACGAACAGCGCGTTGCGGATGAGGATCGGGCCGGACTCCGGCACGTTGCGGCCATCGGCCGGCGAGTAGGGGATCGTCGTCGCCTGGGTCGCCAACATGGCACAGCCCGTCGTCCCCATGAGGACGGCGGCACCGAGGGCGAGCGACGCGATGAAGCGCGATTTCACAGATCCTCCTGGAACGGACGACGGCATCCTTTGCATTCTAGGGGGTTGCGCTCGCGCGCGCGGAGCAGAGCGGCGGGGGTGGGGCGCGAACCTTAGCGTATGTCGCCTGTGGTATTCTGGAGGTTGCCGAAAGGACATAACTGCATGCTTTTTGAGGTTGGCGAGACCGTTGTTTACCCGCACCACGGGGCGGCGACAATCGCAGAAGTCAAGACCCGAATCATCAAAGGCGAGGAAAAGGTCTACCTCAAGCTCCGCGTCACCCAAGGCGACCTGACGATCGAGGTTCCGGCCGACAACGTCGACCTCGTCGGTGTGCGCGACGTGATCGGCAAGGAGGGCCTCGAGCGCGTCTTCGAGGTGCTGCGCGCCCCCTTCACGGAGGAGCCGACCAACTGGTCGCGCCGGTACAAGGCCAACCTCGAGAAGCTCGCCTCGGGCGACGTCATCAAGGTGAGCGAGGTCGTGCGCGACCTGTGGCGCCGCGACCAGGACCGCGGCCTGTCGGCGGGCGAGAAGCGCATGCTCGCGAAGGCCCGCCAGATCCTCATCTCCGAGCTCGCGCTCGCCGAGAAGACCGACGAGGAGCAGGCGAGCGTCGTCCTCGACGAGGTCCTCGCCTCCTGACGTTTCGCGGGGCGGTAGCGTGATCGTGTGCCCCTCGACCTTGCTCGGGGACCGGGCCTGATCCCTGTCCCACGCGTTGCCGTCATCGTCGTCGCCGCAGGGTCCGGCACCCGCCTCGGCGGGCGTGCGCCCAAGGCCTTCGTAGGCCTCGACGCGCACACGATCCTGCGCCACGCGCTGCGCGGCGTCTTCGCGGCGCCCGCGGCGCAGGTGGTCGTCGTCGCGCCCGCGGGGCGCGAGGGCGACGCGCTGACCGAGGCCCTCGAGACTGCCGGCGACCGCCGCGACCTCGTGTCGATCGCGACGGGCGGCTCGACGCGTCAGGAGTCCGTGCAGGCCGGTCTGCACGCGGTCTGGCCCGACGTCGAGATCGTGCTCGTGCACGACGCGGCGCGCGCGCTCACGCCGCCCGCGGTGTTCGAGCGCGTCATCGGGGCGATCGAGGCGGGCGCGGCGGGCGCCATCCCCGTGCTGCCCGTGATCGACACGATCAAGCGCGTCGACGGCCCCGCCATCGTGGCCGCCGTCGACCGTGCCGAGCTCGCCGCAGCCCAGACGCCGCAGGGCTTCCGCCGCGACGTGCTCGACGCTGCGTATGCGGCGGCCGACGAGGACTTCACCGACGACGCGGCAGTCGTGGCGAGCGCGGGGCATCCCGTCGCCGCCGTCGCGGGCGACCCCCTCGCCTTCAAGATCACGACGCCCGCCGATCTCGAGCGCGCACGGGGGCTCGTGGCACCCGTCGCCCCTGTCACGGCGACGCTCGATCGCGTGCCGCCCGCGCCGCGTGTCGGCGTCGGCACCGACGTGCACGCCTTCGGCGGCGAGGGCGATCTCTGGCTCGCCGGCCTGGAATGGCAGGGCGAGGGCGCGCTCGCGGGCCACTCCGACGGCGACGCCGTCGCCCACGCGATCGTCGACGCCCTGCTCTCGGCCGCGGGCCTCGGCGACATCGGCACGCATTTCGGCACCGATCATCCGGAGTACGCGGGAGCACACGCCGACGCGTTCCTCGCCCGCACGCTGGCCCTCGTCGGCGAGGCGGGTTGGCGCATCGGGAACGTCGCCGTGCAGGTGCAGGCCAACCGGCCGCGGTTCGCATCGCGCCGTGCCGAGGCGGAGGCCGCGCTGTCGGCGGCGCTGGGCGGGGCATCCGTGTCCGTCTCGGCCACCACGACCGACGGGCTCGGCTTCACGGGCGCGGGGGAGGGCGTCTCGGCCTTCGCCGTCGCCCTGCTCCTCCCGGCGTAACGCTTCGGGCACGCCCAGCACGCCGCCCCCCGCGACTGGCGCCTCGTCCACCCGCTGTAGCCTCGCCGATCGGCCGCCGTCGAGCTCTGCCGGCGGAGCGGCGGCCTTGCCGCCCGGTCTGAGCGGAACCATACTGTCGGCATGCCGACGGATGGAGGGCGCTCCGCGGCGGGCGGCGGCGCCGTCGCGACCGACTGGGTCGCGCGCTTCGACGAGCTTCGCGCCGCCGATGCGCCCACGGCCCCCGAGCTCGACGAGCTCGGCACAGCGGCGTGGTTCCTCGGCCGCATGGATGAGTGCGAACGCGCATGGACGGCGGCCTACGAGCGGTATCTCGGCGAAGGCAGCACCGACGCGGCGATCCGCTGCGCGTTCTGGGTCGGGTACACCCTCGAGGAGAACGGTGCCGCGGTGAAGGGCCACGCCTGGATGGCGCGGCTCCTGGAGCTGTGCCGTGCGCGCAGCGCGGAGGGCGGCCTCGAGGCCGCCGCGACCGCGGTCACGTGCGAGGCGGCGGCCGCCTGGGGCATGGGGCGGGTGGACGATGCCATCGAGCTCGGCGAGCGGGCGATGACCCTGGCGCGCGAGGCCCGCGCGGTCGACATCGAGGTCTTCGCGACGATGGGTCTCGCGCGTGCGCTCGTGCACGCGGGGGCGTTCGAGCGCGGCTTCGACCTCATGGACGCCCTCATGCTGTCGATCTCCACGGGCGGCGTGAGCGACCGGGTCGCGGGCCCCGTGTACTGCGCGGTCATCGCGTCATGCCTGGAGCGATGGGACATCGCCCGCGCGAGCGCCTGGACCCGCGACCTGAACGCGTGGTGCGATGCGCAGCGCGGGCTCGAGCCGTTCCGCGGCGAGTGCTCTGTGCACCGTGCGACGGTGCTCGGGATCGGCGGCGAGTGGGACGAGGCCGCGAGCGTGCTCGCCGACGTCGCAGAACGCGAACGCCGCCCCGCGACGCTCGAGAACGCGGTCTACGAGCTGGCCGAGCTGCACCGGCGCGCAGGTCGTGCCGTGCCCGCCGACGACGGCTTCCGCCGCGCCGCGGCGCTCGGGCGCGAGGTGCAGCCCGGACTCGGTCGGCTGCGCAGGGATGCCGGGCGTGCCGCCACCGCCCGAACCGGCGTCGCCCGGGCGCTCGCCGCCGCGCCTCCGCCGGGCAGACGCGCCGACCTCCTCGCCGCCCAGGTCGAGTTCGAGACCGACGGCGGCGACCTCGCCGTCGCGGAGAGCGCCGACGGCGAGCTCCGCCGCCTCGCCGACGCGATCGGCACGACCTACCTCACCGCCCTCGCCGACCGCGCGAGCGGCGCCGTGCTCCTCGCTCGCGGCGAGCCCGACCTCGCCCTCTCCGTCCTCCGGCGCGCGTGGATGGGCTGGCGGGAGCTCGACGATCCCTACGACGGCGCCCTCACGCGCGTGCTGCTCGCCTGCACGGCTCGGGCGCTGGGAGACGAGGATGCCGCGCAGCTCGAGTTCGACGCCGCGCGCACGGCGCTGACGGGCCTCGGCGCGCTGCCCGACCTCGCTCGCCTCGAGCGCCTCGCGGCGTCGGCACCGGCGGCGGCCGCTGCGGCGGGCCTGAGCCGACGGGAGCTCGAGGTGCTGCGGCTCGTCGCGACGGGCTCGTCGAACCGCGAGATCGCGGGGCGGCTGTTCCTCAGCGAGCGGACCGTCGCCCGCCACGTCAGCAACATCCTCGCCAAGCTCGGGCTGGCGAGCCGCTCGGCCGCGACGGCGTTCGCATTCGAGAAGGGGCTCGTCGCCGCCGCCTGACGCCGTCTCGCTCAGGATTGGTCATTTCTGCCGATGAGGGCACCGCATGCGCGCGCCTATCGTTCGATCGAACCCGTGAATGGAGGACATCATGGACACTCGGATCGACACGATCGTGATCGGCGCCGGCGCCGCGGGGCTGGGTGCCGCCAAGCGGCTGCGCGACCGCGGCATCGACGTCGTGATCCTCGACGACCGTCCGCGCGTCGGCGACACGTGGCGGGAACGCTATCGGTCGCTCAAGCTCTTCACGCCGCGCGGCCTGGCCGAGCTGCCAGGGCTGCGCCTGGGCATCGGCCGGTACGACTTCCCGACGGGCGCGCAGTTCGCGGACTACCTCGAGCGCTACGCGGAGCGTTTCGCGCTGCCCGTGCGCGGGAGCACGAGGGTCACAGCGCTGACCCGTGCCGGAACGGGATTCCGCCTCGAAACGGCAGCGGGTGAGACCTTCGCCGCGCAGCGTGTGATCGTCGCCACGGGTGAGCACCGCGTGCCCGTCACGCCCGACCTCGCCGCGAGGCTGGACCCCGGCATCCGTCAGCTCCACTCCCTCGAGTATGCGGGGCCCGAAGATCTGGCGCCCGGCCCCGTGCTCGTCGTGGGTGCCGGCAACTCGGGCACCGACATCGCCCTCGAAGCGGCTGCGGCCGGTCACGCTGTGACCCTGGCCGGACGCCACCCCGGGCAGATCCCGGTCGACATCGACACGCCCATCGGGAACCTCCTCAGCGGGGTCTTCATCCGCCGCCTGCGGCGGACCACCGTCGACTCGGCGAAGGGCCGGGCCATCCGCGACATGATGCGCGGCCACGGGATCAATCTCGTGCGGAACAAGCTGAAGGATCTCGACCGGGCGGGGATCGCACGCACCTCGCGCATCGTGGACGTCGTCCCCACGGGCCGCCCCGTCACCGCGGAGGGCGTCGTGCTGGAGCCCGCGACGATCGTCTGGTGCACGGGGTCCGTGCCGGATCTCTCGTGGATCCGGATCGACGACGCATTCGACGAGACCGGCGCGCCCGACCAGTACCGCGGCCTGGCGCGGAAGGTGCCGGGCCTCGCGTTCCTCGGCATGCCGTTCCAGTACTCGATGGCGTCGTCGACGCTCATGGGCATGGGCGCGGACGCGGAGTACCTCGCCGATCGGCTCGGCGAACCGGCACCGCGCGAGCCCGACCTCAGTCCAGCGCGCGCGTCATGAAGACCGAGTACGGGTCGTGGGTGTAGCCCTCGAACGGCTCGCACTCGACGAAACCCTCGCTCGCATAGAGCCGCTGCGCAGGCGTGAAGTCGGGGGTCGACCCGGTCTCCAGCCACAGGCTCGTCATGCCCCGCTCGCGCGCCTCCGCGACGATGTGGCGGAGGAGCGCCCGCCCGACGCCCGTGCCGCGGAAGCGGTCGTCGACCCGCATCGACTTCAGCTCGCCGCGCTCGGCGCCCAGGACCTTGAGCGCGCCGATGCCCGCGAGCTCGCCGTCGATCCACGCCGACCAGAACGTGATCGAGGGATGCCGCAGCGCCGACACGTCGAGCGCGTGCACGCTCTCCGGCGGCGAACTGTCGTGCATGCCGTCGAGATGACTTGCGATGAGGGTGAGCGTCGCGGCGCCGGTGAGGTCGTCGGTGCGTATCTCGATCGCCACTTCGTGCTTCCCTTCTCGCGAGACTTCACGAATGTACGCGATTCGCGGCAAGTCGGGGGACATACGTGAAGTCTCGCGGGGGCGGTCAGCCCTCGACGGCGAACGGACGCGGATCGCGGGAGCGCGAGCCCCACGCGAGGAGGCCGAGCCCCGCCGTCAGCACGGCGAGACCCGCGATCGCGAGGGGGCTGAGGCGTTCGTCGAGCACGACGATGCCCAGGATGCCGGCGGTCAGCGGCTCTCCGAGCGTCAGCGTCGCAGCGGTCGCGGCCGTGAGGCCGCTGAGGCCCCACGTGAACAGCACGTAGGCGATGGAGACCGTCGCGAAGCCGAGCCAGAGGCCCATCGTGAGTCCGGCGGGGGTCGCGAGCCACGACAGGTCGAGGAAGGGGAGCGCGACGATCCCGATGACCGCAGAGCTCGCGCCCATCGCGCCGACCACCGTGAACGGGTCCCAGCCCGCGTCCAGGAGCCGACGCTGCGCATTCGCGAAGATCGCGAACGACGCGCCCGCGCCGAGCGAGCCCAGCAGGCCGATCGGATCGGTGCCGCCCGTGCCGGCGCCTGCGGCCTCGCCGCCGAACCCGAGCAGCACGACGCCGACCGTCGCGAGGGCCGTCGCGCCCATCCACGCGCCGCTCGGCGCCTTGCGGGTGAGCAGCCACTCCAGCAGGCCCGCCATGATCGGGGCGGAGCCCAGGGCGATGACCGTGCCGACGGCGACGCCGTTGCGCGCCGTGCCCATGAAGAAGAGGGGTTGATAGAGCGCGAGGCACACGCCGGTGAGAGCCATGAGGGCGAGCGTGCGGATGCGCTGCGGCCTGGTCAGCGACCGCAGGGCGACGGGAGCGGCATCCCCCCTCCGCTCGGCCCGCACGCGATGCCGGCGCGCGAGGGCGAAAGCGATGATCGCGAGCCCCGTGCCGCCGATCGCGAGACGCACAGCACCGACCGCGAGCGGAGTCGTGCCCTCGGGGCCGAGCGCCTGCGACGTGCCCGTCGTGCCGAACAGCACGGCCGCGGCGAAGACGGCGAGGACATGGAGCACGCTCCAGTATCCCGTGCCGTCACAACCCGGCCCGCGCGAGCGCCGCCGGTAGGCTGGCACGGTGACAGTCCGGTTCTATGACACCAAGGCGCAGCAGCTGCGCGACTTCGTGCCGCTCGACCCCGGAAACGTCACGATCTACGTCTGCGGTCCGACGGTGCAGTCCGGTCCCCACATCGGGCACCTGCGCGGGGCGCTGAGCTTCGACATCCTGCGCCGCTGGCTCGCGCACCGCTACGACCGCGTGACGTTCGTGCGCAACGTCACCGACATCGACGACAAGGTGCTCGTCAACGCGACCGACGCCGAGCCGTGGTGGGCGCTGGCCTACCGCATGGAGCTCGAATTCACCCACGCCTACACGGCGATCGGCATCCTGCCGCCCACCTACGAGCCCCGGGCGACCGCGTCGATCCCGCAGATGCAGGAGCTCATCCAGCGCCTCATCGCTGCGGGCCACGCGTATGCCGCGACGTCGGAGGGCGCGGCCGGCGACGTCTACTTCGACGTGCGGTCGTGGGCGTCATACGGGTCGCTGACCAACCAGTCGCTCGACGCCATGGAGCCAGCGGAGGTGCCTCCTGAGCCTGTCGAAGGGCCAAGCGGCAAGCGCGACCCCCGCGACTTCGCACTCTGGAAGGGCGCGAAGCCGGACGAGCCCACGTCCGCGACGTGGGACTCCCCGTGGGGGCCGGGCCGGCCCGGCTGGCACATCGAGTGCTCCGCGATGTCGCGGCGCTACCTCGGGCCGGAGTTCGACATCCACGGCGGCGGCCTCGACCTGCGCTTCCCGCACCACGAGAACGAGCTCGCGCAGTCCACGGCGGCGGGCGACCCGTTCGCGCGCTACTGGGTGCACAACGGCCTCGTGACCGTCGGCGGACAGAAGATGTCGAAGTCGCTGTTCAACTTCGTCCTCGCCGAGGACGTCCTGCGCGAGCGCGACCCGCTCGTCGTGCGCTACGCGCTCGCCGCGGCGCACTACCGGTCGAGCCTCGACATCACCGGCACGTCGTTCGACGAGGCCGAGGCCGCGATCGAGCGCATCCGCACGTTCCTGCACCGCGCGGCCCGCGCGCTCGCGACCGACGGCGATCAGCGCGTCGAGGGGACCGTGCCGGCACGGTTCGCGGCGGCGATGGACGACGATCTCGGCGTGCCGCAGGCGCTCGCCGTCGTGCACGAGACGGTGCGCGACGGCAACACCGCCCTCGACGCGGGCGACCGCGACGGCATCGTGCGGGCCTTCGCCGAGGTCGCGATCATGACCGGGATCCTGGGCATCGACCCCGAAGACCCGAAGTGGGCCGCGAACACGGCCGGGCCCGAGGCATCCGCCCTCGACGCGCTCCTGCAGACGATGATCGCCCAGCGCGCCGACGCGCGGGGCGCGAAGGACTGGGCGTCCGCCGACCGCATCCGCGACGCGCTGGCGGCGGCCGGCATCGCTCTGGAAGACACCCCCGACGGGACACATTGGAGTATCGATGGCTAAGCCAGGGCGCCCCGGCGCGAGCAAAGGCGGCAAGGGCCCCACGAAGGGCTCGGGCGGCAAGAACAAGCGTTCCCTCGAGGGCCGCGGACCGACCCCGAAGGCGGAGGATCGCGCCTGGCACCCCGCCGGCAAGCGCAAGGCCGCGGCCGAGCGCTACGCCGCGGCGGGCGGCAAGGGACGTCCCGGCGGCTCGCAGGGGGGGAACCCGAATCGCGCGCCGAAGGCCAAGGCCGGCGACGACACCGAGACGGTGACCGGCCGCAACTCGGTGCTCGAAGCGCTGCGGGCGAAGATCCCGGCGACGGCGATGTACATCGCGCAGCGCGTCGAGATGGACGATCGCGTCAAGGAGATGCTGTCGATCGCGACGCACCGCGAGATCCCCGTGCTCGAGGTCACGCGGCCCGAGCTGGACCGCATGGCCGGCTTCGACGGCGTGCATCAGGGCGTCGCGCTCAAGGTGCCGCCGTACGAGTACGCGCACCCGCAGGACCTCCTCGAGCAGATCATCGACAGAGGCCAGACCCCGTTGCTCGTGGCGCTCGACGGCGTGACCGACCCCCGCAACCTCGGCGCGATCATCCGCTCGACGGCGGCCTTCGGCGGCCAGGGCGTGCTGATCCCGCAGCGCCGCTCGGCGGGCGTCAACTCGGCGGCGTGGAAGACGAGCGCGGGTGCCGCGGCGCGCATCCCGGTCGCGATCGCCCCCAATCTCACGACGACGCTCAAAGAGCTCAAGAAGCAGGGCGTCTTCGTGCTCGGCCTCGACGGCGGGGGAGACGTCTCGCTGCCGAGCCTCGAGCTCGCCGACCGCCCCGTCGTCATCGTCGTGGGGTCGGAGGGCAAGGGCCTCTCGCGCCTCGTGACCGAGACCTGCGACCAGATCGTGTCGATCCCGATCTCGGCCGCGACGGAGTCGCTCAACGCCGGTATCGCGGCATCCGTCGCCCTGTATCAGGTCTCCACGATGCGAGCCGTCGCGCCCGAGTGATGCATTCGCGGGAATGAACCGCGTTCGCAGTGCGCTGGGCTCACCAGGACCTGACGAAAGGAACACCATGGCCCGTATCGCCGTCATCGGAGGAACCGGTTACGCCGGCAGCCGGATCGTCGCCGAGGGGGTGCGCCGCGGTCACGACGTCGTCGCCGTCTCGCGGTCGGTCCCCGTCGAGCGCGTGCCGGGCGCGACGTACGTCGAAGGCACGATCATCGACGCTCCCGGCCTCGTCGCAGAGCTGCAGGGGGCGGATGCCGTCATCGTCGCCGTCTCGCCGCGCGGCGATATGACCGACACGGCCGTTCCCGCGGTGCTCGAGCTGGCCCGCGAGCTGTCCGACACCGGCACGCGACTGGGTGTCGTGGGCGGTGCGGGCGGTTCGCTGTCGGCACCCGACGGTCCGCGCCTGTTCGACCTGGACTTCCCGGAGGCCTTCAAGGCCGAGGCGCAGACGGGCATCGACATCCTCGAGGGCCTCCGCGCCACCCCCGAGTCGCTCGACTGGTTCTTCATCCACCCCGCCGAGACCTTCGGCGCCTACAACCCGGGTGAGCGCACCGGCGACTACCGCACGGGCGGCGAGGTCGTCGTGCGCGACAGCGAGGGCGTCTCCTACATCTCCGCCGAAGACCTCGCCGTCGCGTTCATCGACGAGATCGAGACCCCGAAGCACCACCGCGAGCGCTTCACGGTCGGCTACTGAACCGATGAGGTGAGGAGCGCGGCGTTCTCGGGTCTCGGGTCGAGAACGCCGCGCTCGATCCGGTGGGCGACCTCGACGACGGCGGCATTGGCCGGAGTCGGGATGCCGAGCCGCGCGCCCTCGTTGACGACCAGGCCGTTGAGGTCGTCGACCTCGCTGTGCCTGCCCTTGGTCCAGTCCTGCAGCACCGTCGTGGTCGCGCCCGCCACGACGAACCGTTCGTAGAGCGCGTCGAGCATCGTCTCCACGACACCGGATTCGTCGGCGACGTCGGCCGGAGTGAGCCCGAAGATCGGCGGGATGCCGTGGCCTCGGGCGCGACCGACCGCGAGCGCCTCGCGACCGGCCGCCAGCATGAGCTCGCGCATGCCCGCCACGCGGATCGCGTCGAGCATGGGGAGCCCCAGGGCGGCCGTCGGCACGAGCACCGAGGCGTTGCTCACGAGCTTCATCCACTTCGCCGAGCCGATGTCGGCGAACATGTCGACGCGGCCGGCGTGGCGGAGGAGTTCGCCGACACGCTCGCCGCGCGGGTCGTCGTCGACCGCGAACCACGAGCGCTCGGGAGGCGTGTGCCGATCCACGCGACCCGGCTCGGTCATCGTCGCGGACACCTCGATGACGGTGCCCGTCGCCCGATGCTCTCCGACGGCGGCGGCCACGGCATCCGTCGTCATGCCGTTCTGCACGGCGGCGACGATTCCGTCGTCGGCGATGTGGGGCGCGATGAGCTCGGCGGCCCAGCGCGTGTCGTACGCCTTCATCACGACGAGGACGACATCGAACGGATGCCGGAGCTCGGCCACTTCGCAGAGGTGCACCACGTACGGCTCGACGGTGACCTCCCGGTCCGGCATCCGGATCAGCAGCCTGTGGCTGCGCATCGCCTCGACGTGGGCGGGCCACTGCTCGATGAGCGTCACGTCGAGGCCGGCCGCGATGAGGTCGGCCCCGATCGAGGCGCCGTTGGCGCCCGCGCCGAGGATGGCGATCCGCTCGCCCGAGGCCGTCACTTCTTGTACTGGTACGGGTTGTAGAGCACCTCGGTCTCGGGGATCTCGGGGTTCTGCCCCGCGAGCCAGTCATCGCCGACCTCGCTCTGCAGGTACGAGACGGTCTCGTCGAGCTTCGCCTTGACACCGGCGAGGTCTCCCGCGACGAGCTTGCCCTCGGACTTCACGATCTCGCCGCCGACGACGACCGTGTGCACGTCGCCGCGCTGGGCCTGGTAGACGACCTGGCCGTACGCGTTGATGAGCGGCGCCCAGGTCGGCGAGTCCTCGTTCTTGAGCAGCACGACGTCGCCGAGCTTGCCGACCTCGAGAGATCCGATCTGGTCGTCCTTGCCGAGCGCCTGCGCGCCGCCGCGGGTCGCCATGCCGACGACATCCTCGACCCGGAGCTTGACGTGCGTGATGGTCTCGGCGGGTTCGAGCTGGTGGGCGAGGTAGTGCTCGAGCGCGCGATCGGAGCCGACGGTCGCCCGCATCGCCGAGAACAGGTCGGCGCTGAACCACACGCTCGTGTCGACGGAGAGCGACGTCGGGATGCCGTAGCGGCGCAGCTGATGCAAGGGCGGGTAGCCCTGACCGCATGTGTCCTCGGACTCCGTCGCGAGAGACACGTTCCCGCCGGTCGCGGCGATCTTCTGGTACGACTCGGCGGTGAGCGACGCGGCGTGCACGTACGTGTAGCCCTCCTTCATGACACCCGCGTCGTAGGCGTTCTTGATGCCCCAGTCGTTCGTCGCGCCCCACACGCCGGCGTGCGTCGTGACCCGCAGGCCCAGCTCCTCGGCGACCCGGTAGGCGGCCAGCTCGGGGAAGTTCTCGTCCTGGTTCGGCACGTCGAAGGCGATCTGCGTGCCGAACATGCGCGAGTCGTCGCGCGAGCGGGTCAGGAGCGCCTGGATGTCGGCGTCCGCCGTCCACTCCCAGGGCGACTGATGGATGTTGCCGTAGGCGAAGACGAATCGTCCGGGCGACGAGACGAGCGCCTCGAACGCGGCCTCGCCGTGCTCGATCGTGCGCAGCCCGTGCGACCAGTCGACGCTCGTCGTGACTCCGGACTCGACGGCGTCGAGCGCCGAGATGAGGTTGCCGGCGGCGTAGTCCTGGGGGCGGAACTTCGCACCGTGCTGCAGGTAGTACCAGACGAAGTACTGCGTGAGCGTCCAGTCGGCCCCGTACGCGCGCATCGCCGTCTGCCACATGTGCCGGTGCGTGTCGACCATGCCCGGCATCACGATGCCGCCCGCAGCATCGATCACGAAGGCGTCGTCGGGGGCCGCGACATCGACGCCGACTTCGGCGATCCTGCCGTCCTTGACGAGGACGTCGCCGCGGTCCAGCACGGTGCGGGCGTCGTCCATCGTGAGGACGATCCCGTCCTTGAAGAGGATCGGCTGGCCTTTCTGCGGGGTCGGCTTGTCCGTCATCGCTCATCTCCTTCGATCAGCAGACGCTGCGGAGGGGTTCCGCCGTCGCCCGCAGTGTATTCGCTGGACTGCACGTGCGTAAAGTAATCCTGAACACTGCGGCGCGTCCGCACGTCGAGACGAGGAGCGACATGATCCTTCATCTGGCCTGGTTCACGTGGCAGGACGACGTCACGCCCGACGACGTCGCGGAGCTCACCCGCCAGCTCACCGAGATGGCCGCGGGCATCCCGGCCCTTCGGCAGTACCACTGCGGCGAGAATCTGCGCCTCCGGCCGAGCGAGGCCGACTACGCCGTCGCGGCGATCGTCGACGATGCGGACGGCCTCACCGCGTACCTCGACTCGGATGCGCACAAGGCCGTGTACGACCGCATCCTCGGCCGCATGGTCGCGATCCGCCAGGCCGCGCAGCTCGACATCGGCGCGGCCGGTTGACCGCGATGCGTGCCGCCGTCCTGCACGCCCTCGGCGACCTGCGGATCGAGGAGCGGCCGATCCCGGTGCCCGGCCCGGGCGAGGCGCTCGTGCGGGTGACGGTGTGCGGAGTGTGCGGCACGGACGCCGTCGAATACGACCGCGGGCTGCTGTCGACGCCGCCCGTCGTGCTCGGGCACGAGTTCGCCGGCGTCGTCGAGCGGCTCGGCGACGGCGTGACGGAGCCTCCCGTCGGCGCCGTCGTCGTCTGCGGTGCGGGCATCTCGTGCGGCACGTGCAGGCAATGCCTGCGGGGTCGCACGAATCTGTGCCGGACGTACCGGACGGCGGGTCTCCAGGTCGACGGCGGTCTCGCGGGCTACGTCGCCGTGCCCGCCGCGACGCTGCTCGACGTCACGGACTCGGGCCTCACCGCCGACACGCTCGCACTCGCGCAGCCGATGTCGATCGCGGTCCACGTCGTGCGGCGCAGCGGCCTGCGCGCGGGCGATGAGGCGGTGATCGTCGGAGTCGGCGGCATCGGCTCGTTCATCGTGCTCGCCGCGGCGGCGACCGGAGCGCGCGTCACGGTCGTCGCCCGCGACGCGCACCGCCTCGCGCTCGCGGAGCGACTCGGCGCGGCCGACGGGATCCTCGCGGGACGGATGCCGCTCGCCGACGAGCTTCGTGAGCGCGGCGTCGAGGCCGACGTGCTGTTCGAGGTGAGCGCATCGCCCGAAGCACTCGCAGAGGTGCTCGCGGCCGCGCCGCGAGGAGCCGTCATCGTGCCCGTCGGCGTGCAGAAGGAGCCGACGGTCGTGACCCTGCGCGATTGGACGCTGCGGGAGTACTCCGTCGTCGGCAGCGTCGCCCACGTGCTGGCCGACGATCTGCCCGAGGCGGTGCGGCTGCTCGGCACGCGGCCGGACTGGTCGGATGTCGCGAGCGAGGTGCTTCCGCTCGACCTCCTGCTCGAGCGCGGCCTGCGTCCGCTGCTCGACGGCGGCGCGACGCAGATCAAGACGCTCGTGGATCCCTGGATCGTCGAACCGCGACCCGCCGTGCACACGCGCTGACGAGAGGGCTCGTCGCGCGCGTCAGCTTCCGCGCAGCCGGTCCATCGCCTGAAGCACCTCGACGGCCGACGAGATCGGGGCGTCCTCGGCGGGCACGCCGGTCCCGCGTGCGACGGGCATCGCCTGATTCTGCTCGCGGCGGCCCATGACGAACCAGATGCCGCGAGCCACGGCATCCCCGCGATTCGTGTACAGGTGCGGCCGCACGGAGTCGAAGTGCAGCGAGTCCCCGGGATGCAGGACGTGCGTGTCGAAGTCGAGCTCGAGGGTCAGCTCACCCTCGAGCAGGTAGGCGTACTCGACACCCGCGTGGCGCATGAGCCGGCCCTCCACCGAACTCGACGCGCCCGGTTCGTAGGTCACGAGCAGCGCGTCGGCGGAGCCGTCGCCCACGGCCAGTCGCTCCCAACGGACGCCGTTCTGCATCTCGATCACGGGATTCTCATGAGACCTCTGCACGACGGCGCTGACGGCGGGCGGGGCGGCCGGCTCGGGCGCGGTCACGACGCCGAGGAGCTCGTCGATGGAGATGCCGAGGGCCGAGACGATCGAGTAGAGCGTCGAGACCGACGGCTGCGTCTTGCCCGTCTCGATCTGTGAGATGAGGCTCGCCGACACTCCGAGCGACTGGGCGAGCCCGCGCACACTCAGCCCGCGAGCGAGACGCGCGTCGCGCAGCCTCACCCCGATGAGCTCGGTCGCCATGTCGCCTCCGTCCTTGTGCGGGATGGTCGTGAGCGGAATACAGGTCGCGACATTACACCTCGCGAGTGTTCACTGTACCTTTACAGCTGTTCTAGTCTGTTCCACATCCGGCGAGCAGGAGGTCTCGATGAAGAGCACGGGAACGACGGGCATGAATGCCGTCGACTGGGAGGCGCGCGTCGACTTCGACCGTCTGCGCGACGATCGCCTCGCCCGTCTGAAAGCCGAGCTCGAGCGCTCCGACCTCGGCGCGGTGCTCGCCTTCGACTTCTCCAACATCCGGTACATGACCGCGACCCACATCGGCACGTGGGCGATGGACAAGCTCATCCGCTTCAGCCTGCTCACGCGCAACAGCGACCCGATCTCGTGGGACTTCGGCTCGGCCGCCAAGCATCACGCGCTCTACAATCCGTGGCTCGATTCCACGACGGCCGAGATGGATGCCGACCCGCACGCCCCGCACGAGGGTGCCAAGCGGCCGCGGCTCGAGCGCGGTGCCCGGGCCGGCATCTCGACGCTGCGCGGCGCCTTCACGCCGGATGCGGGCATCGCGGAGGAGGTGGCGCGCAAGATCAAGCGCGAGCTGGAGAAGTTCGGCCTCGCGGACGAGCCGCTCGGCGTCGACGTCATCGAGCTGCCGATCCTCTTCGCACTGCAGGCAGAGGGGATCCGCGTCGTCGACGGCCAGCAGGTCTTCATGGAGGCGCGGCGCATCAAGACGGGCGACGAGATCCGGCTGCTCACGCAGGCGGCCTCGATGGTGGATGCCGCATATGAGGAGCTGTACCGGTTCCTGCGTCCCGGTGTCCGCGAGAACGAGACCGTCGGGCTCGTCGCGAAGACGCTCTACGACCTCGGCTCGGAGTACGTCGAAGGCGTGAACGCGATCTCGGGGGAGCGGTGCGCGCCGCATCCGCACGTCTTCTCCGACCGGCTGATCCGGCCCGGCGACCCGGCCTTCTTCGACATCCTGCATTCCTTCAACGGGTATCGCACGTGCTACTACCGCTGCTTCGCGGTCGGCTCGGCATCCATCGCCCAGCGCGATGCGTACGCCCGGGCCCGTGAATACATGGACCGCGCGATCGCCCTCGTGAAGCCCGGCGCCACGACGGCCGACATCGTGAAGGTGTGGCCCACGGCGCAGGAGTTCGGGTTCCCTGACGAGGAGGCGGCCTTCGCCCTCCAGTACGGCCACGGGGTGGGCCTGTCGATCTGGGAGAAGCCGATCTTCTCGCGGCTCGTCTCGCTCGATCATCCCGAGGTGCTGCAAGAGGGCATGGTCTTCGCCCTCGAGACGTATTGGCCGTCGGCCGACGGCTGGGGCGCGGCGCGCATCGAGGAGGAGGTCGTCGTGACGGCGGACGGGTGCGAGGTCATCACCAAGTTCCCGGCGGAGGAGCTGCTCGTCGCGGGAACCCGCTACATCGCCGTCGGCGGCCCGCTCAACCTCGAGCGCGACAGCCAATCGCACCTCAACACGCGGTGGGGCCGCGGAGAAGCCTGACATGGCGAGGATCGGCTTCATCGGGCTCGGCACGATGGGCTCTGCCATGGCGCGGCGGCTCGTCGATGCGGGTCACGATGTGCACGTGTGGAACCGCTCGCCGGATGCCGTGGCCGAGCTCGTCGCGGTGGGCGCCGTCGCGGCCGGGTCCCCGGGCGAAGCGCTCGCGACAGGTCTCTCCTTCTCGATGCTCGCCGACGACGATGCCGTCGAGGCGGTGCTCACGAAGGACGGGGTCGCGCAGGCCCGCGGCATCCACGTCTGCATGGCCTCGATCAGCCCCGCAGAGGCCGACCTCCTCGAGTCGCGCTTCGCGGAGATCGGCGTCGGGTACCTCGCGGCGCCCGTGCTCGGCCGCCCGGCCGTGGCAGCGGCGGGCAAGCTCAACATCCTCACGGCGGGGGAGGATGCCGCGATCGATGCGGTGATGCCCTTCCTCGAGGAACTCGGGGCCCGGGTCTGGCGCCTCGGCGCGCGGCCGAGGCAGGCGAACGTGGTCAAAGTCGCGGTCAACTACAACATCATCCACGCGATCCAGGCGCTCGGCGAGTCGATCGCGATGACCGAACGGCACGGCATCGACCCCTCCGAGTTCCACGAGCTGCTCGTCAGCACGCTCTTCGACGGCGTCGTCTACCGCGGCTACGGCAGACAGATCGTCGACGGGTCCTATGTGCCGCCCGGCTTCCTCATGGCGCTCGGCTTCAAGGATCTGCGGCTCGCCGAAGAGGTCGCCGCCGAGGCGGGACTCGCACTGCCCACGGCCCCGGCGCTGCACCGCGTCTACGAGATCGCGCTCGCCGACGACGAGCTCCGCCGCTTCGACTGGGGCGGGGCCGCCGAGGTCACGCGCCGCGATCTGTTCCCCACGCCTCAGGAGGAGACACCATGACCGACCGCACGATCGTCGTGATCGGAGGCACATCCGGCATCGGGCTGGAGCTCGCCAAGGACATCGTCGCCCGCGGCGACTCCGTCGTGATCACGGGGCGCGGCCGGGAACGCGTCGACCAGATCGCCGCGTCGATCGGGGATGCCGCGACCGGCGTCTCGCTGGACATCTCCGAGCCCGAGACGATCGCGGGGCAGCTCGCCGGCATCGGTGCCGTGCACGGGCTCGTCCTCGCCGCGATCGAGCGCGACGCGAACACCGTGCGCGACTACGACATCTCCCGGGCCCGCCGGCTCGTGACGCTCAAGCTCATCGGCTACACCGAGGTCATCCATGCGCTGCTGGACCGCCTGGAGCCCAGCAACGCCACCGGCATCGTCCTGTTCGGCGGGCGCGCGAAGGATGCCCCCTACCCCGGCTCGACGACGGTCGCGACGATCAACGGCGGAGTGATGGGCCTCATGAACGCGCTCGCCCTCGAGCTCGCGCCCATCCGGGTGAACGCGATCCATCCCGGGATCATCGGCGACAGCCCGTTCTGGGCGGGCAAGACCGCCGCCATCGAGGGTTACGCCTCGCGGACGCCGGGCGGCGAGCTCGCCACGATGGCCGACGCCGTCGACGCCGTGCAGTTCCTGCTGCGCAATCGCGGCGTCTCGGCGCTGAACCTCGACCTCGATCGGGGCTGGCGCCTCACCTGACCCCCGCTTGCGGCATCCCTCGTCTCGAGGTCCGTGCACGACCGCGGGTCGCGCGGGCGACACGCCGGGGGAGGGATGCCGCGGCCCGGCGTGTCGCCGAGGATGTCCGCAGCTGTGCTCACCCGTCGGCATCGGCTCACGCGTCGGCGAAGACCTCGGGATGACGGGCGAGCTCGAGGCGCGTGCGGCGGATGTGACCGGCGAGCACGCGCTCGGCCTCGTCGGCGTCCTGGCGCCGGATCGCGGCGACGAGCAGGTGGTGTTCGTGATGCACGCTGCGCTCGCCATCGGCGTGGAACACGCGTGTGAAGGCGCGTCGGTAATGCTGCGTGCGGTTCCAGAGCTGCCGCACCATGTCGCCGAGCACCGACGTCGGCACGAGGTCGTAGCACGAGAGATGGAATGCGCGATCGAGCGCGAGGAACTCCTCGACATCGGCGGCCTCCATCGCCGTCGCAAGGCGGTCGAGCTCCGCGACGTCCTCGCCGGTCAGCAGCGGCAGGTTGAAGCGGAGGAGCAGCGGCTCGATGCGCTCGCGGATCTGATACATCTCCTCGCACTCGGCGAGACTGATCCGCGACACCCACGCACCGGTGTTGGCGACGAGGGTCACGAGCCCTTCCGCCTCGAGCGTGCGCAGCGCTTCGCGCACGGGCACCCTGCTCGCGCCGTAGCGCTGCGCGAGCACTTCCTGACGGATGCGCTCGCCGGGCGCGAAGGCCCCGTCGAGGATCGCGTCGCGCAGGGCATCCGCCACGCGGAGCCCCGCCGCGCCGTGTCCGTCGGGCGTGGATCGCACCGCGCGGGCCGGTGCCGGCATCCGCTCGTTCACTCCGCGGGCCTCGCGGGATGCCACAGCCGCACCGATGCCTCCTGCTCGTAGGCCTTGCCGTCCGGAAAGCTCACGAGCTCGAACTGCATGCCCCACGGGCTGCGGAAGTACAGCCAGCGCTGGCCTGCGGAGGCGCCTGCGCTCGCGACCGGCTCGCCCATCACCTCGACGCCGTGTGCCCGCAGATGCCCGACGGCGGCGTCCATGTCGTCGACGTACAGGGCGAGGTGATGTCCGCCGATGTCGCTGTTGCGCGGCTGCGGCGCCTGGCCGTCGGCGCTGTCGTACTGGAAGAGCTCGATGTTGCTGCCGTGCCCGAGCCGATAGAAGCGGATCTCGCGGATGACCGTGCGCGGATGGACGCCGAGCTGCACCGTCATCCAGTCGTCGTCGTCCGAGCGCTTGGCGCCGAGCGTGTAGACGTGCACCGCACCGAGGACATCGACGAGGAAGCTCTCGGCCTCGTCGAGATCGGGCACCGTGAAGCCGACGTGGTCGATGCCGCGGAGGCCGGGGATGGCCATGGTGTCTCCTTCGACTATTGGATCCATCCTGGCTCCACGAGCCCGCCGTGTCCAGCATCCGACCCGGCTGATTCTTGAGATTGGATGCAATCCGGACTAGCCTCCAACTGATCGGGAGGCAAGGATGCCGCGCACACGCAAGCTCGAGACGGGCGTCGAGTGGATCGAGCTCGAGACGACGCCGGAAGACTGGCGCGATGCCGACCCGGCCCTGCTGACCACGATGCTCGTGCAGCTGCATCTGATCCGCGCGTTCGAGGAGACCGTCCTCGAGCTCGCGGCCGAGGGTCTCGTGCACGGGCCCGCCCATTCGAGCATCGGCCAGGAGGGCGGCGCGGTCGGCTCGATCGCAGGGCTCCGCTCGACCGACGGCGTCAACGGCTCGCACCGTGGCCACCACCAATTCCTCGCAAAGGCGTTCACCCACGTCACGGGCGGGAGATCGGATGCCGCGTCCCCTGCGCCGCCCGCCGTGCAGGACGTGCTCCAGCGCACCCTCGCCGAGATCCTCGGGCTCGCGCAGGGCTACTGCGGCGGTCGCGGCGGCTCGATGCACCTGCAATGGCTCGAGGCCGGCGCGCTCGGCACGAACGCCATCGTGGGCGGCGGCACGCCGATGGCGGCCGGGAACGCGTGGGCGCAGAAGCATGCCGGCACGACGGATCTCACGATCAACTGCTTCGGTGACGGGGCGAGTCAGATCGGCTCGGTGCTGGAGTCGATGAACCTCGCGGCGGCATGGAAGCTCCCCGTCTGCTTCTTCATCGAGAACAACCTGTACGCGGTCTCGACCCGTGCCGACGAGGTGACGGCCGACACGCGCTTCTCCGTGCGCGGGCAGGGCTTCGGCATCCCCTCCTGGCGAGTCGACGGGATGGATCCGCTCGCGGTGCATCTCGCGATGCAGCAGGCCTCGGAGCGTCTGAGGTCGGGGGACGGGCCTGCCATCATCGAGGCCCAGGTGTACCGGTTCTTCCACCAGAACGGGCCGTTCCCGGGCAGCGCATTCGGCTACCGCACGAAGGACGAGGAGGCGCAGTGGCGTACGCGTGATCCGCTCGACCGTACGGCTGCCGAGATGATCGCCCTCGGACTCATCGACGAGGACGGAGTCGGGGCCCTGCGCGAGCGGGCGCAGCAGGCGATGTCCGAGGCGACGACCGCGCTCCTCGAAGACGACCCCGAGCACGAGGGCAAGCGTCGTATCCGTCCTGGCCTGTGGCCCGATCCCGGATTCGTCGACGTCGGCATCCGGGGCGATCTGACCGAGCTCGCCGGTGCCGCCTCCCCGCCGCAGGGCGGACCCGTCGTCGAGAAGAAGTTCGTCGAGATCGTCGCGGAGGTCATGGACCGGCGGATGTCGCAGGACGAGCGGATCGTCGTACTCGGCGAAGACGTGCACCGGCTGGCCGGAGGGACCAATGGGGCGACGAAGGGGCTCGCGGCGAAGTACGGGCCCGACCGCGTCATCGGCACGCCGATCAGCGAGAGCGCCTTCTTCGGGCTGGGCGGCGGCATGGCGCTGGACGGTCGCTACCGTCCCGTCGTCGAGTTCATGTACCCCGACTTCATGTGGGTGGCCGCCGACCAGGTGTTCAACCAGGTCGGCAAGGCGCGGCACATGTTCGGCGGCACGCATCCCGTTCCGATCGTGCTGCGCACGAAGGTCGCGATGGGCTCCGGATACGGTTCGCAGCACCTCATGGACCCGGCCGGCATCTTCGCGACGAGCCCGGGATGGCGGATCGTCGCTCCGTCAACGGCGGCGGACTACATCGGCCTCATGAACGCCGCGCTGGCACTCGATGACCCCGTGCTCGTCATCGAGCACGTCGATCTCTACGGCACCCCGCAGCAGGTGCCCGACGGTGCGCTCGACTACGTCATCCCACCGGGCACCGCGGCGATCCGACGCGAAGGATCCGACGTCACGGTGCTGAGCTACCTGTCGATGGTGTCGCCATGCGCCGAGGCGATCGAGCAGACGGGCATCGATGCCGAGCTCATCGACCTGCGCTGGCTCGATCGGGCGTCGCTCGACTGGGAGACGGTGGGTGCCAGCATCCGCAAGACCAACGCCGTCCTGATCGTGGAGCAGGGTGCGCGCGGCACATCGTACGGCGGCTGGCTCGCCGACGAGCTGCAGCGGCGATTCTTCGACTGGCTCGACCAGCCCGTCGAACGCGTCACGGGCGGCGAGGCGGCGCCCTCGATCTCGAAGGTGCTCGAGCGGGCCGCGATCGCGCGCACCGACGAGGTCGTCGCGGCGCTCGAACGCATGCGATCCGCATGGGGAGGCGCGTGATGGCGAGCATCGTGCGGATGCCGTCCGTTATGGCAGGAGCGACCGAGGCCGCGCTGCAGAGCTGGCTCGTGGCGGTCGGCGACACCGTGCAGGCGGGGCAGTCCATCGCCGAGATCGAGACCGAGAAGGCGGTCTTCGAACAGGAGGCCGAGGCGTCCGGAACCGTCGCGGCGCTGTTCGTCGAGCCTGGACAGTCGGTCGCCATCGGAACCCCGATCGCCGTCCTTGCCGAAGAAGGCGAATCGACGGATGCCGCGCTCGCCGCGGCGGGAGTGAACCCGGATTCCCGCGAGCCCACCTCGTCTCGGCCCGCCGACGCGGCGGCATCCGCGAATCGGTCGCTCGGGTCGAACCCGGCCGAGCCCGTCGGCGAGCGGCTGTTCGCGAGCCCGCTCGTGCGGCGGCTCGCGCGGGAGCGCGGGATCGACCTCGCGGCGATCCGCGGATCGGGGCCGGCAGGTCGGATCGTGCGGCGCGATCTGGACGGGATCCCGTCGACGGGGGAGCGGGCGCCGGCGGTCGAGAGCGAGGGGTACACCGATGTGCCCCACACGCCGATGCGCCGCGCCATCGCGCGTCGGCTCGCCGAGAGCAAGGCCACGATCCCGCACTTCTACCTGAGCGCCGATTGCCGCGTCGACGCGCTCCTCGCGCTCCGCCGCTCGATCAACGAGGGACGTGCGCATCCCATCAGCGTCAACGATCTGGTCGTCAAGGCTGTTTCGGCTGCCTTCGTCGCGGTTCCCGCCGCCAACGCCATCTGGACGGATGCCGCCACCCGCCGCTTCTCGCACGTCGACCTCGCGATCGCCGTCGCGATCGAGGGCGGCCTGGTGACTCCGGTCGTGCGCGCCGTGGATCGGATGCCGCTCGGTGAGCTCAGCGATGCGCTTCGCGATCTCGTGGACCGCGCGCGCCACGGCAGACTGCGCCAGCAGGACCTCGAGGGCGGATCCTTCGCCGTGAGCAACCTCGGCATGTACGGGACCAGGGAGTTCGCTGCCGTCATCAATCCGCCGCACGCCGGCATCCTCTCCGTCGGTGCAGCCCAGTCGCGTCCCGTGGTGTCGGATGGCGCGATCGTGGTGGCAAGCGTCATGACCGTGACGCTGTCCGCCGATCACCGCGTGCTGGACGGCGCGCTCGCGGCGCAGTGGCTCGCCGCGTTCGTGTCGCTCGTCGAGAATCCGGCGCGGATCCTCGTCTAGTCAGACGAGGTCGCGCCAGTCGATCTCGTCGTCCTCGTCGTCGATCGTGTCGATGGCACCCGTCTCGACGATCGGCAGCGCCATCGTCTCGGTCGGCGGGCCCATGACCGTCGCCTCGTCGCGGCGGTGGCGGAGCACGCCGTCCATGTAGCTCGTGAGCACTTCGGCGAGCGGCACCGCCTTGCCGCGCGCCTGCGCCATGTACCAGCGGTGCTCGAGCACCTGGTGGTACACCTCGGCCGGCTCGAGCTTGGCCCGCAGGTCGAACGGGATCGCTTTGACGACAGGCTCGAAGACGCGCGTGAGCCACTCGTGCGCCACCATCTCCTCGTCGTCGCCGAGGCGCGAGACGCGGGCGCGGAACTCGTCGAGGTCGTTGAGCAGGCGGCGAGCCTGGTTCTCCTCGACGTCGAGACCGGTCAGGCGGAGGAGTCGCCGCTGGTGGTGCCCCGCGTCGACGACCTTCGGCTGGATCGAGACGCGCGTGCCGTCGGTCGTCGCCTGGATCGACATCTCGCCGATGTCGAATCCGAGGTCGTTGAGCCGCTGCACGCGCTCCGTGATGCGCCATGCCTCGTCGGAGCCGAAGCTCTCCTTGTCGGTGAGGGCACCCCACAGCGAGTGGTACGACGACATGATGCCGTCGGCGATCGCGAGGGCGTCGACTCCACCCTCCAGGCGCCCGCCGGCTTCGAGGTCCATGATCTCGCCGGCGATGTTGGTGCGCGCGACGTCGAGGTCGTGCGCGCGCTGCCCCGCCGTGAGGCCGCTCTCGTGGAGCTCGCCGGTCTCGGCATCCACCAGATACGCGGCGAAGGCGCCCGCGTCGCGACGGAACAGCGTGTTCGACAGCGACACGTCGCCCCAGAAGAACCCCACGTTGTGCAGGCGCACCAGGAGCACCGCGAGCGCGTCGACGAGGCGGTTCGCCGTGTCGGGGCGCAGAACCTGGGTGAACAGGGCGCGGTAGGGGAGCGAGAACTTCAGATGCGCCGTCACGAGCGCGGCGGGCAGCGGCTCGCCCGCGGCATCCGTCCGTCCCGCGATGACGGCGACCCGCTCGACGCACGGGGCGTCGAGTCGCGTCAGGTTGCCCAGCATGTCGTACTCACGGCGCGCCATCTCCTCCGTCGTCTCCTTGATCGCCACGACGCGGCCGGAGAGGTTGGCGAAGCGCACGAGGTGGCGCGAGATGCCCTTGGGAAGGAAGACGATGTGGCTGCTCGGCCACTCGGCGAGCGGTGTCGACCAGGGCAGCGAGAGCAGTCCGGGGTCGACGGAGCTGGCGGTGATGCTGAGAGCTGCGGGCATTCTTCTCCTGGAAACGGCACAGCGCGGGCGGCCTGTGAAGAGCCGCCCGCGCTGTGTCCTGATCGATTACGCGGAAGCGATCGCCTTGTCGGTGAGGCGCTCGCCCGACTCGACGTCGAAGACGTGCACGTGGCCGGGAACCGGCGCGAGAACGACCGTCTCGCCCGCGTTCGGGTGACGACGGCCGTCGACGCGTGCGACGAGGTCGGTGCGCTTGCCGTTGACGTCGGCGTGGCCGTAGAGGTAGCCGTCTGCGCCGAGCTCCTCGACGAGGTCGACGACGACCGAGAGGCCCTTGCCGTCGGCCGGGGCGACCTGGATGTCCTCGGGGCGGACGCCGATGGTGACCTCGGTGCCGTGCGCCTTGTTGAGCGTGTCGGCCTCGACGCCCACGGTGCTGTCGCCGAACTGCACGCCGCCCTCGGCGAGGTGCACGGGGAACAGGTTCATGGCCGGCGAGCCGATGAAGCCGGCGACGAACACGTTGTTCGGCTTCTCGTACAGGTCGCGGGGCGAGCCGACCTGCTGGAGCAGGCCGTCCTTGAGCACCGCGATGCGGTCGCCCATCGTGAGCGCCTCGGTCTGGTCGTGGGTGACGTAGACCGTCGTGACGCCGAGGCGGCGCTGCAGCGAGGCGATCTGGGTGCGGGTCTGCACGCGGAGCTTGGCGTCGAGGTTCGACAGCGGCTCGTCCATGAGGAACACCTGGGGCTGACGCACGATCGCGCGGCCCATCGCGACACGCTGACGCTGACCACCCGAGAGGGCCTTCGGCTTGCGCGTGAGGTACTGCTCGAGGTCGAGGAGCTTGGCGGCCTCCAGGACGCGGGCGGCGCGCTCGTCCTTGCCGACACCGGCGATCTTCAGGGCGAAGCCCATGTTCTCGGCGACGGTCATGTGCGGGTACAGCGCGTAGTTCTGGAAGACCATCGCGATGTCGCGGTCCTTCGGCGGGACGTCGGTGACGTCGCGCTCGCCGATGAGAATGCGGCCGGAGTTGACCTCTTCGAGGCCGGCCAGCATGCGCAACGACGTGGACTTGCCACAGCCGGAGGGGCCGACGAGGACGAGGAACTCGCCATCTCCGACCTCGAGGTTGAGCTTGTCCACAGCGGGGCGCGTGCCCCCGGGGTACAGGCGGGTTGCGTTGTCGAACGTGACGGACGCCATTTTGTTCTCCTTCACCGGCAGGTACGTGCCGGACGATCCGTAGTGAATGGAATGTGCGGGGGCTTTTCCCGCGCGCCCACCGTTGGGCGTACCTCCCAGTATGACACGACCGCCCGTCTGGGTTTTTCCCAGGGTGCCTGACTAGCATCGTCAGCGGTCGCCTCCCCGGTGCGATCGGGCCCTGAGCCATCCGAATTCCCAGAAGGTTTCATGTCGAGCGACGAGTCACAGAACGCGCCAGCCCCGAGCGACCGCCGTGAAGCGGTGCGCGAGAAGGCGCTCCAGGTGCAGGCGAAGCAGTCGCGCGCCCGGGTGATCCGCACGACGTCGATCGCAGTGGCCGTCGCCGCCGTCGTCGCCGTCGTCGCCATCGTCGTGACCTGGACCGTCGGGTCGGCGGCATCCAAGCCCCTGCTCGACCCCGCCAACGTGACCGACGACGGAATCGTGGTGTCGAGCGTCTCGGGCGCCACCGTCGACGACCAGGCGGGCACCCTGGGTTCGCCGGGCGCGGGCGCCTCCACCGAGACCGCCGCGCCGACCGAAACCCCCACGCCGAGCGCCACGCCGACCCGCGCGGCGGCCGTCGAGATCCGCGTCTACGTCGACTACCTCTCCTCCGGATCGCGCGACTTCCAGCTCGCGAACGCGCCGCAGCTGTCGGCCTGGGTGTCGCAGGGCGCCGCCACGCTCACGTACTACCCGGTCGCGATGCTGACGGCGAAGTCGAACGGCACGAAGTACTCGCTCCGGGCCGCGAGCGCGGCGGCCTGCGTCGCGACGCACGCGCCCGACAAGTTCTTCGCCTTCACGCACGCACTCCTGGAGCAGCAGCCCGCGATCGACTCCGACGGCTTCTCCGACTCGGCCCTGGCCGACATCGCGATCGCCAAGGGTGCCCCGGCCAAGATCGTGCGTTCCTGCATCGAAGACGAGGACTTCGCCGCATGGGCGAAGTCGGCGACCGACCGCGCGCTGGAGGGCATCCCCGGCACCGACGGAGTGTCGCTCACGAAGGCCCCGATGGTGCTCGTCAACGGCACCCCCTACGTCGGCGCCCTCGACGACCCGGCCGAGTTCTCGCAGTTCGTGCTGACGCTCGCGAGCGACAGCTACAACAAGACGGCGAGCCCCACTCCGACGGCGACGCCCGCGGGCTGACGCGCGTTCGGCGGGCTGCGACGCCCGACTAGACTGGGCGCTCTGCCGACTTGGCGCAATTGGTAGCGCACCGTACTTGTAATACGGGGGTTACGGGTTCAAGTCCCGTAGTCGGCTCAAGAAATCTCTTCTGGGCAGCGTTGCGCGAACTCGGGAAACAGCGAGCTGTGCGTGCACCCGGTCAGGTCGGCGGCTCTGCGGCGAGTCGCTTGTTCAGAGCGATGCCGGCGGGAGAGTCGGCCGCAAGGGCTTGAAGGCTCCGGACGAGGAGTTCTGATCCATCGGCGTCAAGCGCGTCGTCGATGGCATCGTAGAGCTGTTCTTCGATTGCTCGCACTTCGTCGGATCTGTCCGCGCCTCGCGCGGTGACGGTGAGCCGGATCTGTCTCCTGTCGAGTTCGTCGGCGTCGCGCCGTACGAGATCGGCGGTGACGAGTCGGTCGACGATTCGACTCGGGTTGGTGCCACTGTCGCAGACGAGCATGTCGCCGAGTTCCTTCAACGAGAGGGGACCGTGGTCGGCGATGATGCGCAGCGCCTCCGACTGCGCGGGGGTGAGGTCGATGCGGGTCAGAGCCGCCGTGAGCTGACGGTTTCCCTCGCGCTGCGCGGCGAGGATCAGGTAGCGGAGATGCTCGGCAGTTCTCAACGGGTCACTCCTTGGATGAGGACAGGGCTGCCTGCAGCAGGCGAGCGCCTGCTGGATCGTGGGCTGCGAGAACAAGCATGCCGGGATGCTGCGCGACCAGTTGGTTCACCCGCCGTGTCGTCTCGTGCAGAGCCGTCCGCTTGCCGACCCCTGGGACGCGATCGGCGGCCAGCAGTTCCGCGTCGTAGGTGAGATCACCGACGAAGAGCATGGGCGGGAGGCCTTCCGATCGCAACAGCAGCGACATCGAACCGGGGGTGTGGCCCGGCGTCGGCAGGAGCAGAAGCGATCCGTCGCCCATCACGTCATGGGCATGCGTGAACGGGGCGATCGAATCATCCCGCACGGGCTGCGGCGAGATCGGGGTCCAATCGATGCCGGGAACCCGGATGTGCTCCCGCAGGAGGCCGTCGAGCACGGCGAACCGCCGGTCCGCGGCGGCGAGGTCGGCGCCGCTCACCAGGACCTTCGTCGAGGCGGGGAGTTCTCGCAGGCCGCCGATGTGGTCCTGGTGCAGGTGCGAGAGGATCGCGACGCGCACGTCTCCGATGTCGTACCCCCGGGCTTCGAGCTGGTCGGTGAGGGTGGCGCCGCGCGGGATGTCGAACCGGGCCAGGCGGCGGTAGCTGTAGCCGACGACGCCGCGGGGGAAATAGGACGGGTCGGTGATCGAACGCCGGTCTTGACCGGTGTCGAAGAGCACGAGCCCTTCGTCATGCTCGATCACATACACGTTGATCGGCCGCGGAGCAGTCCAGCGGCGGGAGGTGTTCAGCCACCAGAACAACGGAGTGCCGTTCGTCTCCACGTGCTCGGGTCGGATGCGGACGGTCCCGGTGCTGACGACCGAAACGTGCTTCACAGGATTGGTCATATCCGAATAATACGTGTCACGACATGTATGTCGCAACATCTAACTACTCGTCGGCGAGCGTTGACGGCGAGTCCGCGGTATGGCGGCGCAGCCACGTGACCTCGGCCTCGGCATCCGCTCGCGAACCGAAGCTGTCGCTCGAAGCGGCAACGATCGCTCCGCCGGCGGCCCGGAGTCGCCAGCGCCAGAGCTCGGCGCGGTCCCGGTAGATCTCGAATCGCCCGGGCGGCACGTCGATGCCCAGCATGGGTCCGATCTGCGCCCAGTGGCGGGTCGCCGCGATCTCGGCGTAGCCGACGGATCGGGCGAAGTCGCCGCGGGCAGACCGCTCGCGGTACACCTTCGCCAGGCCCTCGGGATCGAGAGCGCCGACGTCGCCGAGCTGCACGAGCGAGATCTGCGACCGCAGGAGGTCGGTGAGCGTGTCGAAGGGCAGCGCCACGACGGCATAGCCCTCGTCGGACTCGTCGACGTGATGCGGCCCCGTCACGTCGAGCCGGACGCTCCGCCTCGTGAACGGGTCGGGGAGCCGGGTGACGTACGAGACGTCGTCGCCGCGCGTGACGGCCGCCAGCCAGGGGAGTCCGGCTGCCACATTGCGGGCGGGCCGCCCCGGCGCGAGGGCGACCGACTGGACGAGGAGCGAGCGCGGGCGCACGATGAGCCCCACCCGGAGGTGGCGTGGACCTTCGCGCATCGGCTTGCGGGGGGACGGTGTCGTGTCAGCGGGGTCGATCATCACAGCGCTCCGAACACTCGGTCGATCTCCCGGGCGCACACGGGGCACCAGGGCGGATCATTCTGATTCATACGGCATTCGAGGACCGGCCGGAAGATGCCGGTCGCGAAGTTGCCACCGCCGCCCTCGAACGCTCCGACGCTCGTGCGGTTGTTCCATCCGGCCGGCGGTGCGCCGGCGTCCGTCGGAAGCGGCGTCGCCGCCTCGACGAGGTCGTGCCACTTGAGCGCCGTCCACGTCGCAGGCATCTCGCTGAGGTTCGGCTGCCCGGTCGTCCCGGTGAATGCGGCCGTTCCGTTGTGGTACTCGTCGCCCAGGCCGAACAGGTTGTGACCCATCTCGTGGGCGATGACGAACCTGCTCGAGGTCTTCGTGAACGCCGCCATCGCCCCACGGTTGCAGCCTCCGAACTTCCCGCTGTTGACGACCACGACGGTGTTCGTCGCGGCCGGCGCGAAGCGGTTCCGGATGCTGTCGATCCGCGGGGTCGTGAACGTGCTCGGCACGATCCAGCACCGCGCCCAGACCTCGGTGCTGATCATGCCGAGGCGGGAGGGGCGGAAGGTCTCGCTCAGCACGGTGTCGTCGGCCGTCGTCGCGATGGTGCCGGCTTCGTCCCAGGTCTGCTCCCACACTCCCGTCACGGGGCTCGCGACATCGATCCGGATGACCTGCAGCCGATCGGCGTGATCGCCGAACTGGTCGAGGCGGAACGCCGCGGCGACCTGGTCGTCGACGATCCGCCGGTACTCGTCCATGGAGCTCTCATCGAAGCCGTCGCCCATGATCGCGATCACGATCGCCGGTTCCGTATCGGGCGACCCGATGACGTGCTGGCTGGTGTCGTGGAACGCCGTCCCGTGATCCACCCACTTCCACTCCTCGCCGGTCCAGACCCGTTCGAAGAGGTGCGAGTTCTGTGCGCCGACGAAGAACTTCGAGTCCATCATGGCGGCGCCGGGTTCCGTCGCGGCGCGCGTGTCGGTCGGTCGGCCGTGGTCTTCCCACGCCCACCGGCCGAGGTCGGATCGGAAGTGGCGTTCCCAGACGTTGCCGTTGTCGGTGGTGACGAAGAACTTCTCGTTGAGCATGGCGGCGCCGGGTGCGGCGATGACCTTCTGGTTGCCGGGGCGGCCGTGGTCTTCCCACGCCCACCGGCCGAGGTCGGAGCGCCAGTGGCGTTCCCAGACGTTGCCGGGTTTGGTGGTGACGAAGAACTTCTCGTTGAGCATGGCGGCGCCGGGTGCGGCGATGACCTTCTGGTTGCCGGGGCGGCCGTGGTCTTCCCACGCCCACCGGCCGAGGTCGGATCGCCAGTGGCGTTCCCAGACGTTGCCGGTCTCGGTGGTGACGAAGAACTTCTCGTTGAGCATGGCGGCGCCGGGTGCGGCGATGACCTTCTGGTTGCCGGGGCGGCCGTGGTCTTCCCACGCCCACCGGCCGAGGTCGGAGCGCCAGTGGCGTTCCCAGACGTTGCCGGGTTTGGTGGTGACGAAGAACTTCTCGTTGAGCATGGCGGCGCCGGGTGCGGCGATGACCTTCTGGTTGCCGGGGCGGCCGTGGTCTTCCCACGCCCACCGGCCGAGGTCGGATCGCCAATGGCGCTCCCACACCTTGCCCGTCTCCGTGACGACGAACAGCTTGCTGTTCGACATCGCGGCGCCCGGGGGCTGCACGATCTTCTCCCCGCTCGGGCGACCGTGGTCGACCCAGATCCACTCCACGCCGTCCCACCAGCGTTCGTAGAGATCGGGGAAAGGGTTGTCGAAGCGGCCGACGAAGAGCTTCTCGTCGAGCATCGACGGGCCGGGTGCGCTGATCATGTGGTGACCTCCTGTGGATGTCCGAACGGCTGAGCGCTCGCCGCGGTCGACATGCTCGCCGCGGCCGATGCGGTCGCGGTCGAGGCGCGGCGCGCCTGCCAGGGGTGGCGGATCGACGAGACGACGACCCACGCGATACCGCCGAGGGCCATGAGCTGGAGCGGGACGAAGGCGCCTTCGCGGCGCCACACCGCGACGGCGAGCCCGACGGCGAGCCACGCGGCGAACAGCAGCTCACGCACGACGCGATGATCCACGGATCGGGCGGCGTACGCGGTGGTCTGCCACCGGCCGCCACCGGCCTTCGCCGTGCGGACGAACTCCCCGCCCGGTGCGCCGATCCAACCCGCGACCGCCGCGAGGCCGTTGTGAACCGCGAGTCCCATCGTGAAGACCAGGAAGGCGGGGAGCAGGGCGCCGAACCGCAGCCACCCGCGCCAGCCCTTCGGTTCGTTCGCAACGGCCAGAGCGCCACCGAGCGCGAGGGTGGCGACGATGAACGGCATCCCCCAGTCGACGTACTCGACGCTGATCGCGGTGTTCTTGAGCATCGCGAGGGGAACGCTCAGAGCCAGCATCGCGAGGATCACGCCGTACACCGAGCCCGACAGGAGGTGCATCGCGGCGTGCCAGCGCACGTGTGTGGGCGATGGATGCCGCAGCACCGCGCCGAGGTGGAGGCGCGCGTTCTGGGCGCCGCCCTTGATCCAGCGATGCTGCTGAGTGCGGAGGGCCCCCATGTCGGCGGGAAGCTCACTGGGAACGACGACGTCGTCGAGGTAGACGATGCGCCAGCCGCGCAGCTGCGCGCGGTACGACAGGTCGATGTCCTCCGTCACGGTGCGCGCCAGCCATCCGCCGGCATCCTCGATCGCGGTGCGCCGCCACATCCCCGCGGTGCCGTTGAAGTTGAGGAACCCGCGCGTCGCGGCCCGGCCGGGCTGCTCGACGCGGAAATGCAGATCGAGGAGGAACGCCTGCACCCGCGTCATGAGCGATTCGTCCTTGTTCAGGTACCCCCATCGAGCCTGCACGACCGCGACCTGCGGGGTGTCGAATCCCTCGAGGAGACGCACGACGAGGTCGGGCGGGGGCACGAAATCCGCATCCAGCACGAGGACGAAAGGGGAGTCGTCGCCGGCCAGGCCGTCGCGAAGCGCACCCGCCTTGTACCCCTCGCGCGCGGCCCTGCGGACGACCTCGATGTCGACACCCCGCAGACGCTGGCGTGCGACTGCGTCGTCGACGATCTCACGCGTCTGATCGGTCGAGTCGTCGAGCACCTGAATGCGAAGCGCTCCGTGCGGGTGCTCGAGCCGCCCGGCGGCCTCGATCACGCGCCGCGCGACATGGAGCTCGTTGTAGACCGGGAGCTGGACGGTCACGCGGGAGGTCGGCGGACCGGAGGACGCGCCCGCGGCGCCCGAACGCCTCGCGGTCAGCGCGGCCCACGCGAGATGGGCTGTCGAGAGCGAGTACACGAGGATGGCGACGAGGCACGCGACGTACGCGGCGAGCACCAGATGCTCCGCACCCATCGTTCCTCCTCCAGGACGGCGCCCACCGACGGCAGGCCCTCGCCGCTCCGGCGGGAGCGGCCGATCCACAAGAGAGGAGGCGCGCGATCGTCGGGTGATACAGCGACCCGCGCTTGTGCGCTCCCGCTCGGGTGCACGAGCAGTCCTGCCCGACCCCGTCACCGCGGCGGACCGACCGTCACCGGCTCAGGCGATCAGCGGGTGGAGCCCCGTTCCCGGTAGATGAGATCGAACAGCTCGACCGCCGGGGCGGTCCGCCCCTCTTCGATGATCGAGATGAGCAGTTCGCCGGCGCGGAGGCCGGCCTCGCGTGGCCGCAGGTCGAGCGCGGAGATGGGCGGCTGGACGATCGGCAGCGTCGGGCTGTCGACGTACGACACGACCTGGATCTCGTCCGGCACGGTGTGTCCGAGCTCGCGCAGTGCGGACAGGACACCCACCCCGAGGCCCTCCGGCACGCACACGATCGCATCGATCCCGGGTGCGGTCTCGAACAGGTCGCACACGGTGTCGTGCAGCGCGGTCGCCTCCGGCACGCCCTCGAGTCTGACGAACGTCACGTCGATCCCGCTCTCCGCCGACCACTCCACGGCTGTGCGGTCGACGCCGGTCACCCAGGTCTGATCGATCTCGGGAGTGAGGATCGCGATCGAGGTGGCGCCGCCTCGGCGCAAGCGGTCGAGCACGAGTCGCGTCGCCGTCGCGTGGTCCGCCGCGACGGTCGCGGTGGGCTGCGGCATCCCCGGGGGCACGAGTTCCGAGGCGACGATCGGTCGGCCGGTCTCGAGAATCGCCCGCGCGAGTGGGTCCTGCCCGTCCACATCGGCCATCACGAATCCGTCCACGTGCAGGCTGTGCGCGCGGGCGGCGGGGAAGTCGCCCGAGATCAGCGACACCGTGAGCTCCCGGTCCCGCACGCTCTCGGCGACCCCGAACGCGAAGTTCATGTAGTACTCCATGAAGTGCAGGCCCCGGGGGAGCCACAGCCCGATGGAGCCCGCTCGTGCGCGACGGAGGTTCCTCGCGCCGCTGTTGGTCGTGTAGTTGAGTCGCTCCGCGACCGCCATCACGCGAGCCCGGGTCTCCGCCGAAACGCGTCCGCCGCCGGTCAGCGCGCGCGAGGCCGTGCCTCGTGAGACGCCGCTGAGATCGGCGACGTCCTGCAGCGTCGCCGGACGCGCCATCGTCATGGGTCCCCTTCCTCGCGAGCGATCCTAGGTCATCGGTCCATCGGAACGAGTTTTGCACAATCGATTGTGCATTTGGCGATTCTGGTGCAGACTCGCTGAGTGGCTTCGGCGGCACCCGACCGCCGAAGCGCCCAGATCCAACAAAGGAGTTGCCTGTGACCCTCGACTCGACCCTCCTCGACGAGGAGCCGAAGACCGGACATCTCAAGAAGGCCGCACTCGGAACCTGGGGCGTCGTCTTCCTCGTCGTCTCCGCCGCCGCACCGCTGAGCGTGCTCGCCGGCATCGGACCGCTGGCGGTGCTGATCGGCGGCGTCTCGGCGCCGCTCGTCTACGCGATCGCGGGCGTCGTGCTCGCGATCTTCGCCGTCGGATTCCTCTTCATGGCCCGAAACCTCAAGCCGATGGGCGGCTTCTACACGTACATCTCGGTGGGGCTGGGCAAGGTCGTCGGCCTCGCCGCGGGCTTCCTGGCCTGGGTCTCCTACAACCTCCTGCAGATCGGCCTCTGGGGGCTGTTCGGTGTCATGGCGCAGGGGATGCTCGCGAACGTCTTCGGCGTCGACGTGCAGTGGTGGGTGCTCGCCGTGATCGGCGCGATCCTCGTCTTCGGGCTCGCGGCCGCCGGGGTCGACGTCGGCGCCAAGGTGCTCGGTGTGCTGCTCGTGCTCGAGACCGCCCTGCTCGTCGTGCTGGCCGTCAGCATCCTGACCCAGCGCGCGGGTGAGCTCGAATTCGGCACGTTCGCGCCGGGCAACGTCTTCACCCCGAGCATGTTCGCGATCCTGGGCTTCGGATTCGCGGCGTTCATGGGCTTCGAGTCGACGGTGCTCTACCGCAACGAGACGCGGAACCCGGATCGCTCCATCCCGCGTGCGACCTACATCGCCGTCGCGTTCCTCGCGATCTTCTACACAGGGACGCTGTGGCTGGTCATCCAGGCCTTCGGCGACGCTCAGGTGCAGGCCGTCATCGCGGAGGATCCCGCCGCCTTCTTCTTCACCGCGATGGGGCAGTACGTCGGGCCGTGGGGCGTGTCGGCGATGTTCATCCTGATCGTGTCGAGCATCTTCGCCGGCCAGCTCGCGTTCCACAACGCGATCAACCGGTACAGCTTCGCGCTCTCGCGCGACGGCATCCTGCCCGCGCTGTTCACCCGCACGAACCGCACCGGGGCGCCGTGGCTCGCCGGACTCATTCAGAGCATCGTGGCGATCGCGGTCGTGATCGCGTTCGGCGTCGCGGGGCTCGATCCGCTCACGCAGCTCGTCATCCTGGTGAACTCGCCCGGCGTCTACGGCATCATCACGCTGCAGCTTCTCGCCTCGATCTCGGTGCTCGTCTTCATCGTCAAGAACCGGCACCTGGCGCGGAAGTGGTACATCCTTCCCGCGTCGATCTTCTCGATCGTCGCCATGGGGGTGCTGTTGGCGGTGCTCGTCATCACCATCGACTACCTGACGTCGGCCGGGGCTGCCATCAATGCGGTCATCCTCGCAGTCGTACCCCTCGTGCTCATCGCGGGAGCCGTCTACGCGGTCGTGCTGCGCTCTCGAAAGCCGGAGGTCTTCGCCCGCATCGGCGGCCAGGAGGTCGAGCAGGAGGTCGAGCAGGCATGACCGCGGTGCGCACGGCCGACCTCGTCATCCTGGGCGAGTCCGTGATCACGATGGCCGACGACGAGACCGCCACTGCGAAGGGCATCGCGATCGCCGACGGGCGCATCCTGGCGCTCGGCGACCGCGCCGGCCTGACTCCGCTCATCGGTGACGACACGCGCGTGGTGGAACTCGACGGCGCGGTCATCCTGCCGGGGTTCGTCGACAGCCACATCCATCCCGTGTTCGGTCTCGCTCTGACCCGCGGCGCCGATCTCACGCGCTGCCGGACCCTCGCCGAGGTCGCTCAGCAGCTCGGGGCGCACCGGGACACCCTCGGCGAAGGGGAGTGGCTCCTGGGCTGGGGCCTGGATCCCAACACGTTCGACGGCGACGAGGTGACGAACGCCGTCCTCGACGCCGTGGCCGGTGCACGTCCGGCGTTCGTGCGGCTGTTCGACGCCCACGCGGCGCTGGCCTCGTCGCGGGCGCTCGAACTCGCGGCAGTCGATGGCGCGGAGGTGTTCACGGATGGCTCGCGGGTCGTGACCGATGACGCCGGTCACCCCACGGGTTACCTGCTCGAGGTGCAGGCGATGGCACTCGTCGAGCGGCTCGTGCCCGAGCTGACCTTCGACGAGCGCATCGACGCGCTCTACGAGATCCTGCGGATGATGGCCCGCGCCGGATTCACGTCCGGTCAGGTGCAGGATCTCGCCCCGGGCACCATCGAGCTGCTCGAGAGCATCGAATCCACGCGCGACCTGCCCATCCGCCTGCGGATGTCGCCGTGGTTCGAGCCCGGCACCTCCCTCGCCGACGTCGAACGCCTGGCGGACCTGCAGGGCCGGCACGGACGCCGCTGGACGGTCGAGGGCGTCAAGCTCATGATCGACGGCACGATCGACAACGGGACCGCGTGGCTGCACGAGCCCGACTGCCTCGGCGAGTCCACCGCGTCGCTGTGGCTGGAGCCCGAGGAGTACCGCGCCGCACTCACCGCGCTGGACGAGCGTGGCATCCCGACCACCACCCACGCCATCGGCGACGCCGGCATCGACTTCGTGCTCCGGGCGATCGATGGCCTCGCGACCCGCAACGCGACCCACCGTGTCGAGCACATCGAGACGATGACCGATGCCTCGCTCGCGGTGTTCGCGTCATCCGGCGCGACCGCCAGCATGCAGCCGACGCACTGCACGCTCTTCACGAGGGCCGACGGCAGCGACAACTGGTCGAGGCGGCTCGGGCGCACGCGGGCCGCGCGGGGCTTCCGCACGCGCGACCTCGTCCGTGCGGGAATACCGCTCGCACTCGGCTCCGACTGGCCCGTCGCCCCGAGCGACGCCGTCGGAATCCTCGCCGACGCGCAGCTGCGACGTCCCCACGACGACCCCGACGCCGCTGCGATCAACCCCGAGCAGGCGCTCGATGCGATGGACGCCCTTCGCGGCTTCACGACGCAGCCCTATGCGACGATCGGGAAGCACGGGGGAGTGCTCGAGGTGGGCGCCGTCGCCGACGTCACGGTGCTCGATCGCGATCCACGGACAGTGGATGCCGAAACCCTCGCACGCGCCGAAGTGCTCGCCACTCTCGTGGACGGTCGCCTCGTCGTGGAGCCTGCGGTTGCGCGGGGGTAGCGCAACTCGTCGCAACCCGTCGGCTCGGTCGCCGCAGCGCATACCGGCATGATGGATCGGTGACCCGCCCGCGCCTGCCCGCCTGGATCGCCCTCGGCGGGGCCGTGCTCGTAGGGGTGCTCACCGCCGTGCAGGCCCGGTTCAACGGGGCGCTCGGCCTCGCCCTCGGCGACGGCTTCACTGCGGCCGTCATCTCATTCGGGTCGGGCCTCGTGATCCTCGTCGTGCTCTGCGCGATCCTGCCCGGCGGCCGTGCGGGAGTGGCCCGGCTCGTCAAGGGCGTCGGCCGCAACATCCCCTGGTGGATGCTGATCGGCGGACTCGCCGGAGCCCTCACCGTCGCGACGCAAGGCCTGACCGTCGCGACGATCGGCGTCGCGCTGTTCACCGTCGGGGTCGTCGCTGGTCAGACCGTGAACGGGCTCGTCCTCGACCGTGCGGGCTACGGGCCCGCGGGCGTCGTCGCGATGACCCTCGGTCGTGTCGCGGGCGGCGGCGTCGTGCTGGCCGCCGTCGTGCTGTGCCTCGCGGGGGAGGGGACGGCGAGCGCGCCGTGGTGGATGCTGCTCCTGCCGTTCGTCGCCGGCGCGGGAATCGCGTGGCAGCAGGCGACGAACGGACGACTGCGCGAGGCAGTCGGCAGCCCGCTCGTCGCGACCCTCGTCAACTTCGTCGGCGGCACGATCGCCCTGTCGATCGCGGCCCTCGTGCACACGCTGGTCGCGGGCGGACCGACCGGATCCGCGACCGATCCGCTGCTGTACGTGGGCGGCGCGATCGGCGTCTTCTACATCTTCCTGTCGGCCGCGCTCGTCCGTCACACGGGGGTGCTGCTGCTCGGCCTGGGGTCGGTCGTGGGACTGCTCGCGACGTCGATCGTGCTCGATGCGATCTGGCCGCCGCTGTCGGGGCCGCCGCTCGGCATCGCGCTCGCAGCGGTGTTCCTCGCGCTGGTCGGGGTCGTGGTCGCGGTCGTGCCGTGGCGGCGCCGACGGGCGGTCGTGCGCGGCTGAGCGCAGGCCGCGGCTCGTCTCCGATTGCCCGGAGCGACGGGCGCGGCCACCGGGTGCGGCATCCCGTGACGGGAACGCGCGCTTCACGCCGTCGCGGGATGCTCCCCGAAGCCGTCGACGAGCGAGTGGAGGTCGTCGAAGCGGTCGACCAGTGCCATCAGCTCATCGCGGTGGCGCGTGATCGCCGCGCGCAGCGGCTCGCTTCCCTCGGCCGTGAGGGCGTCGGCCATGCGCTCCAGCAGTTCGCGGCGCGACACCCCGTCGATCTCGGACGGGATCCGGTGCTCCGGGTGGCGGGCGCTCTCCGCGAAGTGCGCGAAGTAGGCGGGCCCCCTGACGCGGTGCCACGCGATCGTGACCCTGCGGCGGCGATTGACGAGGGCCACGATCTCGGACCGGTGCTGGAGGAAGTCGCCGTAGAGCCGGCGCCCCTCGGCAGTCTCGCGTGCCCGCTCCTGCAGCCGGAGGGTCTGATCCTCCTCGTCGGCGAGGGTCGCGGCCGCCGGGGCGAAGGTCGCGGTGCTCGCCTTGCCGGCCGGGGCGACGGGAGGGTTCTGCGTGCTGATCGGCGTGACCTTCAATGCGTCCAGCGCGGGGGCGATGTGGCACGCGAACGCCTGAGGGTTCGGCTCGGTGGCATCCTGCCCCCCGAACACGAGCCCGATGAGCCGGCTCTGGTCGTTCACGAGGGCGGAGCCGGAGTCGCCTTCCGCCGCGAAGAGGGGATCGGGGGGATTCGTGCGGTCGATCAGGATGATGTTGTCGACCTGAACGGCCGGCGTGCCGATCATCGCCGATCCGAGGGGGTCGGCGATCGTGCCGCGGGTCCCGCCGGTCGTGCATCCCGACTTGTAGACCGTCTCGCCGTCGACCGCGCGCGCGACGCCTTCCAGCCAGATCCTCCCGCCGACAGTGAGGTCGCGGAGCGCGTTCTTGTACGAGACTCCGCAGTTGCAGTCGCACCAGCTGGAGATGTCGATGGCGAGCTTCGCCGTGGCGCAGTCGACGTAGTAGTCCACCGGCTTCTCACCGGGATAGGTGTAGCCGTGCGTGCCGTTGACCCCCAGGCTGTGGACCTTGGCGATGGCGCCGGCGTTCGCCTTGTCGATCAGCCCGCCGACGAGGGGCGGCTGGTACACCGTGTCATCGAGCTGTCCGCCGTTCGTCGCCAGAACGTGGTTGTTCGTCAGCAGCACGATGTTCTCGCGCGGTGCTTGACCGTCGATCGTCGCGAAGCACCCCAGGGTGCCGGCCCCGAAGGTGCCTGCCGCGTCGAGCTTCAAGTTGGTGATCGTGATGCCGCCGAGCAGGGGGCTGTGCCGCTGCGTGTCCTGCGTGCCGAACGCCCTACCGCGGGGGATCGGCAGCACATCGGTGGGCACGCCCTCGATCTCGGCCGGGATGACCTCGCCGGCGGCCACCTGATCGAGCGGTTTCTTCTCTTCGACGTAGACGCGCAGCGCGCGGCGATCGGTCAGCTGCTCGCCGACCTGCTTGCGCCCGAAGCCCACCGCGAGCACACCCGGGATCGGGATGAGTCGATCCCGGGCGCGCTCGCGAAGTTCGAGCACCTGGCGCGGATCAAGTTCGTCGGCCACGATTTCGCCTCCCCGCAGAGGGACGTGGACGTTGACTCGAGAGTAGACCCGGCCCCGAGCGAGGTTCTAGTGCTCGGCCTTCTTCTGGGGCATGCGCGAGAGGAAGCGCGACGCGTCCACGGGCTTGCGGTGTCCGCCGCGGCTGCGGGGCGGCTTGCCCCCCACGTAGAGCCAGCCGAGGAGCTCCTCGTTCTTGTCGAGGCCGTGCGCCTTCGCGACCGCCTTGCTGCGCGTGTAGTGGCCCGTGCGCCAGAAGACGCCCCAGCCCTCGTCGTCGAGCAGCAGGCTCAGCATGTGCGCGACGCCCGACGCGACGGCCTCCTGCTCCCACCGCGGCACCTTCGAGCTCTTGCGGTAGCTCGCCACGACGGCGATGAGCAGCGGCGCGCGCAGCGGTTTGGTCGACGCCCCCTTGTGCCCATCCGCCTTGTTGATCGCGCGGCCGAGCACCTCGCGGTCGAGGCCCCGCAGCTCGATGAGCCGCCAGGGGCGCAGCGACGAATGGTCGGCGACGCGGCCGGCCGCGGCGACGAGCCGCAGCAGCTCGCCGTGCGTCGGCGCGGCGTCGGTCACCTTCGACAGCGAGCGCCGGTCGCGCACCGCGTCGTAGGCGCTGCTCATGACTCGGGCGCGAAGTCGAGGGCGATCGAGTTCATGCAGTAGCGGTCGCCCGTGGGGGTGCCGAACCCGTCGGGGAAGACATGTCCGAGGTGCGAGCCGCAGTTCGCGCAGCGCACCTCTGTGCGGTCCATGCCGTAGCTGCGGTCTTCGATGAGCTCGACGGCCTCCGGGCGGATCGACTCGTAGAAGCTCGGCCATCCGCAGTGCGAGTCGAACTTCGTTCCGCTCTGGAAGAGCTCGGCGCCGCACGCGGCACACGTGTAGAGGCCGGCGCGATGCTCGTCGAGCAGCTCGCCCGTCCACGGCCGCTCCGTCGCAGCCTCGCGCAGCACCGCATACTGCTCGGTGCCGAGCTCCTCACGCCACTGCTCATCCGACTTGTTCACTGCATAGCTCATGGGTTCTCCTCCTGCCCCTCCATTCAACCCGAGGCGGCGGGCGCGTGTTCCGACTGTTCCTCCCGGTTCGCCCACAATGGACCCGTGACGAGCGAACGGGATGCCCAGGCCGCCGTCGACGGGGTGCAGGAGCGGTTCGCGCGGTTCGCCCGCGACGAGGCTCCGGGCCGATCGGCGCTGTACGGGGAATGGGCGTCGGGGATCGCGGGGGATGCCGCGACCGCGGGGCTCCTCGCCCGCATCGCCGCGACGCGCCGTCAGCCGCCGCTCGTCTTCGCGCTGACTCGCCTGCTGGGTGCGCCGCTCGGACCCTACCCCGAATGGGCGGACTGGGTGGCGGCGCACATCGACGACGTCGTCGCGGAGAGCACGCGGCGCGGACTGCAGACGAACGAGCCGCTGCGCTGCGCGGCCCTCCTTCCGGCACTCGCGACCGTCGACGGACCCGTCGCGCTGCTCGAGATCGGCGCCAGCGCCGGGCTGTGCCTCTACCCCGATCGCTACTCCTACCGCTACGACGGCGACCGAACCGTCGCGCTCGACCCCGCGGACGGCCTGTCGCCGGTCGTGCTGCACGCCGCCCTGCGCGGCGCGGCGCCGCTGCGAATGCCCGATGTCGTCTGGCGCGCGGGCATCGACGTCGCTCCGCTCGATCCGCGCGATGCCTCCGACCGCACCTTCCTCACGACCCTCGTCTGGCCGGGCGAGGAGGGTCGCGCGGAGCGCATCGAGGCGGCGCTCGACGTCGCCGCGGCCGATCCGCCCCGCATCGTGGCGGGTGATGCGACCGCGCGCGGCGTGCTCGCGGCGCTCGCCGCGGAGGCGCCGGCGGACGCGACGCTCGTCGTCACGACACCGGGCGTGCTTCCGCACATTCCGCGCGCGGGGCGGGAGCGCCTTCTCGGGATGCTGCGCACGATGGACGCCGTGTGGATCACGATCGACCCGCCCGGACTGCACGACGTGTGGCATCCACCCCTCGACCCGGAGTCGTGGGGAGGCTTCGTCCTCGCCAAGGACGCCGTGCCGCTCGCCGCCGTCGATCCGCTCGGGGCCTTCGTGGAGTGGCGCGCCGGCGTCTGATCGGCGGCGGGCTACCGTGAGGTTCGTGCCCCTCACCGACCGCGACCGCGCCATCCTCCAGTTCGAGGCGGAGTGGCGACGCCACGCGGGGGCCAAGGAGGAGGCGATCCGGGCCGACCTCGGACTCTCGCCCGCACGGTACTACCAGCTCCTCGGGCGGCTGATCGACACCGCCGAGGCACAGCAGCAGGACCCGATGCTCGTGAAGCGGCTCCGCCGGCTGCGCGAGGCATCGCGCCAGTCGCAGGGCCGACGCGCGACCGCCGCCGAGCCGCGCTGAGCGGCTGCTCAGACGGCGACCGGTAGCATTCTGTGGTGCCGAAATCGACCTTCGCCCGGGATCGCTTCGACGAACTTCCGGCGGACAGCGGTCGAGTCGGCGCCCACCGCGCCGAGAACCCGCACATGCGCGGATGGGTCGTCTTCCTGTGGGCCGTCCTCGCGACGATCGTGCTCGTCGCCGTCGGCATCTTCGGCACGCTGCTCGTCTCCGGACGCGTCGTGCTCTTCCCGACCCCGTCGCCGACGCCCACCCCCGTGGCCACGATCGCGCCCGTCGTCGACACGGGCTATCAGGTGATCGTGCTCAACGCGACGCCGGAAGACGGGCTCGCCACCCAGATGCGCGACCAGATCATCGCCGCGGGCTGGCCGGCCGACTCCGTCACGGCGAGCGGGTCCGGCGCGACCGACTTCCCCGAGACGACCGTCTACTACTCCCTCCCGGAGGACGAGGCGGCGGCGCGCGGACTCGCAGAACAGGTGCTCGGCGGTGCCAAGGTCGCGCAGAGCGACGTGTACAGCCAGATGTACCAGCCGCAGGACGACCCCAACACGACCGATGTCGACGAGAGTCAGGCGAAGCAGCTCGTCGTCGTGATCGGCCTCGATCGCACGAGCAATCCGCCCAGCCCGACGCCGACTCCCTAGCCTGCGCGCGCCCGGTGTTTCGGCGCGGTAAACACTTCGCGGCGCGGGTGTCAACAGATGACATCTGGGCGATTTCGCCGCAAGAGCGAACCATACGATGGGCCCATCTACACGGCAACAGGAGTGATTCGAATGACCCAGGGCACTGTCAAGTGGTTCAACGCCGAGAAGGGCTTCGGCTTCATCACGGTCTCGGACGGTCAGGACGTCTTCGTGCACTACTCGAACATCGACATGAGCGGGTTCCGCGTGCTCGAAGAGGGCCAGAAGGTCGAGTTCACCGTCGGCACGGGACAGAAGGGCCCCCAGGCCGAATCGGTGCGCATCGTCGCCTGACGACACGCGTCTTCCGACACCCCGGTGGCTTCTCGCCGCCGGGGTGTCGTCATGTGTCGGGGGATGCCGAGTGGCTTGCACTCCCTAGGGGCGAGTGCCAGAATGGGTTAGCACTCCGTATCTGCGAGTGCTAAGACCAACGCCCAACGTCCGGGAGGGACGACACACACATGGCAAAGATCATCGCTTTCGATGAGGAGGCCCGCCGCGGCCTCGAGCGCGGCCTCAACACGCTGGCCGACGCCGTCAAGGTGACCCTGGGCCCGCGCGGTCGCAACGTCGTGCTCGAGAAGAAGTGGGGCGCCCCCACGATCACGAACGACGGTGTCTCGATCGCCAAGGAGATCGAGCTCGACGACCCGTACGAGAAGATCGGCGCCGAGCTGGTCAAGGAGGTCGCCAAGAAGACCGACGACGTCGCCGGTGACGGCACGACGACGGCCACCGTCCTCGCCCAGGCGCTCGTCCGCGAGGGCCTGCGCAACGTCGCAGCCGGTGCCGACCCGATCTCGCTCAAGAAGGGCATCGAGAAGGCTGTCAAGGCTGTCACCGACGAGCTGCTCGCCTCGGCCAAGGAGGTCGAGTCGAAGGAGCAGATCGCCGCGACCGCGTCGATCTCCGCCGCCGACACCACGATCGGCGACCTGATCGCCGAGGCGATCGACAAGGTCGGCAAGGAGGGCGTCGTCACCGTCGAGGAGTCGCAGACCTTCGGCACGGAGCTCGAGCTCACCGAGGGCATGCGCTTCGACAAGGGCTTCATCAACCCCTACTTCGTCACCGACCCGGAGCGCCAGGAGGCGGTCTTCGAAGACCCGTACATCCTCATCGCGAACCAGAAGATCTCGAACATCAAGGACCTTCTGCCCGTCGTCGACAAGGTGATCCAGGACGGCAAGGAGCTCGTCATCATCGCCGAGGACGTCGAGGGCGAGGCGCTTGCGACTCTCGTGCTCAACAAGATCCGCGGCATCTTCAAGTCGGCCGCCGTCAAGGCTCCCGGCTTCGGCGACCGTCGCAAGGCCCAGCTGCAGGACATCGCGATCCTCACGGGTGGCCAGGTCATCACCGAGGAGGTCGGTCTCAAGCTCGAGAACGCCACCCTCGACCTGCTCGGCCGCGCGCGCAAGGTCATCATCACCAAGGACGAGACGACCATCGTCGAGGGTGCCGGTGACGCTGCGCAGATCGAGGGTCGCGTGACCCAGATCCGCCGCGAGATCGAGAACACCGACAGCGACTACGACCGCGAGAAGCTCCAGGAGCGCCTCGCCAAGCTCGCCGGCGGCGTCGCCGTCATCAAGGCGGGCGCGGCCACCGAGGTCGAGCTCAAGGAGCGCAAGCACCGCATCGAGGACGCCGTCCGCAACGCGAAGGCGGCCGTCGAGGAGGGCATCGTCCCCGGTGGTGGCGTCGCGCTCATCCAGGCCGGCAAGGTCGCGTTCGAGAACCTCGACCTCGTCGGTGACGAGGCCACCGGTGCGAACATCGTCAAGGTCGCCATCGAGGCGCCGCTCAAGCAGATCGCCCTCAACGCAGGCCTCGAGCCGGGCGTCGTCGCGAACAAGGTCTCGGAGCTGCCCGTGGGTCACGGCCTCAACGCCGCGACCGGCGAGTACGGCGACCTGTTCGCGCAGGGCATCATCGACCCCGCCAAGGTGACGCGCTCCGCGCTGCAGAACGCCGCGTCGATCGCCGGTCTCTTCCTCACGACCGAGGCCGTCGTCGCCGACAAGCCCGAGAAGGTCTCGGCTCCCGCCGGCGACCCGACGGGTGGCATGGACTTCTGAGTCCCGCCCAGCGATAGCTGAACGCCAGCAGGCCCCCTCCTCCGGGAGGGGGCCTGCTTCGTGTTCGTGCGCGGGTTCGGGATGCCGCGCCTCAGCGGAACAGCGCGAGCGAGGCCTGCTCGGCGTCGGCGTACTGCCGAGCCGCGACGCCGAGCGCCGAGTTGATGCCCGCGAGGGCGTCCTCCACCTGGCGCTGCGTCGCGCGCCACTGGTCGACGACGCCCTGGAAGGCGACGGCGGCGCCGCCCGACCAGGTCGACTGCAGATGCGTGAGCTGCGACAGCATCGACTGGGTCTCGCCCTGGATGCGGTCGATCGTGGCGCGGACCGAGCCGGTCGCGGCGAAGACGGCGTCGGAATCGACGGCGAAGGTGGCCATGGTGTGCTCCTCGGGGTTGGGATGTCGTGCCGCTCACGCTACGGACGGCGGGGGAGGCATCCCCCTCCGCCTGCGCAGGATGTGCACAGCCGACCGCGCCCCCCGGCTGGGGAGGAGAGGCGTCAGCGCTCGTCGCGGACGCGCTGGATGGGCTGCGTCAGGATGTCGAGGTGCTCGCCGCGCTCGCGCACGAGCGGGAGCGCGACGCGGAAGGTCGCCCCGCCGCCCGGCGTGTCCACGACGTCGACGGTGCCGTGCAGCGCGTCGACGATCGACGCGACGATCGACAGGCCCAAGCCGGTTCCGCCCGTCTCCCGGGCGCGGGAGGTGTCGGCGCGCCAGAACCGCTGGAAGATCTTGTCCTTGATCTGGTCGGGCACGCCTTCGCCGTGGTCGGCGACCTCGATCCAGCCCATACCGGCCGCGGCATCCACCCCGATGTGCAGCTCGATGGGGGAGTCCTCGGTCGTGAACCGCCGGGCGTTGCCGAGGAGGTTCGCGACGACCTGGCGGATGCGGTTCTCGTCGCCCCACACGATCGGCGGCGTGCCTGACGGCGCATCGGACTCGCCGAGATCGACGGGGGCGACGGCGGGCGGCGCTTCGCCGACACCGGGAGCCTGCGTGGCCGGCACGGGCTTCGGTCGACGCCGCAGCAGCGAGAGCGGTGAGCCCGCCCGCGCGTTCGCCGGGCGGCCGCTCGTGCCGCGTCGACCCCTCGGCGCCGCCGTCTCGGGCGCTTCGGCGGGTTCGGGCTCCAGGGCGACGGGCACTTCGGGCTGGATGACCGTCGTGTCGACGACCGTGACGTGGCGCAGCGGTGAGGCCGCGCGCACGTCCATCGCCGCGTCGCGCGCGACGGGTCGGAGATCCACGGGCGCGATGACGACGTCGCGGCGCTCGTCCAGACGAGCCAGGGCGAGCAGATCCTCCACGAGCAGGCCCATGCGCTTGGCCTCGCTCTCGATGCGGTCCATGGCCTGCGCGACGTCATCGTCGCCGTCGATCGCCCCCATGCGGTACAGCTCCGCATAGCCGCGCACGGTCACGAGGGGGGTGCGCAGCTCATGGCTCGCATCGCCGATGAAGCGGCGCATCTGGCGAACCGTCGAATCGCGCTGCGAGAGCGCGGCATCCACTCTGTCGAGCATCGCGTTGATGGCGGTCTTGAGACGGCCGACCTCGGTCGTCGTCGGCTCGATGTCGGTCATGCGCAGGCTGAAGTCGCCCGCCGCGATCGTCATGGCCGTCGACTCGACCTGGCCGAGGCTGCGGAAGGTCAGCGTGACGAGCCAGCGGGTCAGCAGGGCGCCCGCGACGATCGTGATGAGCGCGAGCACGCCGTAGATGCCGAGGTACGTCGTGACGACGCGATTGATCGGCGCGAGCGGCATCGCGACCATCTGGGGGTATAGAGCGGCCGCGCCAGCGGGCTGGTACACGTCGGTGCTCGCGTGGAAGACCTGGTTGCCGTCGACGCTGGACAGCTCGGTGGGGGAGAGCCCGCGCTCCTGCGTGTGCTGCAGGGTCAGCGTCGCCGGGAACTGCGGCTTCGGCGCGTTGTCGTCGCCGCCCGCCGTGATCTGGAGCGCACCGTCGGGACCGTAGATCGCGACGAAGTAGTCGGTCGCGGCGTCGGGCTTGGCCGTGAACGTCGCCTGGCCGCCCTCGACGGTCGTGTCGATGAGGCTGTTGACTGCGACGTCGGTCGAGGTCAGCTGCTGGAGCTGATCGTTGAGGTTGATGATGAGGGCGTTGCGCAGGAACGCCATCGTGCCGATCCCGGCGGCCGCCAGACCCACGACGAGCAGCGCGACGGTGACTCCCGTGACCTTCGCGCGCAGGCTGATGCCGCGCCACCACGTGGTGACCGCATCGGATTTCGTCGCCAGGGCGACCGCCTCCCTTCGTCGCCGTCGGGCGGGGCCACCCGGACCCCGCCTCCCGTCGTGACCTCAGGCGGTCTTGCCGGCCTTCAGCATGTAGCCGAAGCCGCGCTTGGTCTGGATGAGGGGCTCGGTCGAGTGCGGATCGATCTTGCGGCGGAGGTACGAGATGTAGCTCTCCACGATGCCGGCGTCGCCGTTGAAGTCGTACTCCCAGACGTGGTCGAGGATCTGCGCCTTCGACAGCACCCGATTGGGGTTGAGCATGAGGTAGCGCAGGAGCTTGAACTCGGTGGGGCTCAGGTCGATCGAGACGTCGCCGACGACCACGTCGTGCGTGTCCTGATCCATCGTGAGCTCGCCGGCGCGGATGACGGACTCCTCGTCGGCCTGCATCGTGCGGCGGAGGATGGCCTGGATGCGCGCCACGATCTCGTCGAGCGAGAAGGGCTTGGTGACGTAGTCGTCGCCGCCCGCATTGAGGCCCGTGATCTTGTCCTCGGTCTCGTCCTTCGCCGTGAGGAAGAGGATCGGCGCGGTGTAGCCGGCGCCGCGGAGGCGCTTCGTGACGCTGAATCCGTTCATGTCGGGGAGCATGACGTCGAGGATGATGAGGTCGGGTTCCTCCTCGAGCACGGCCGAGATCGTCTGGGCGCCGTTCGACACGGCCCTCACCTGATACCCCGCGAAGCGGAGGCTCGTGATGAGCAGGTCGCGGATGTTCGGTTCGTCGTCGACGACCAGGATGCGCGGTGCGGTCATGCCCTCATTATGTCGAGGGAAGACACGACGCCGCTGGATATCGGCCCCAGTCGCGACAATCGCGCGTCACGGGGCGACCCGCACGTGGACGCAGCAGTGCCCTGCGCGTGGCGCGAGCACGGCCTCGCGCTCATCGCCGGTGCCCTCGGCGAGGCCGCGGACGAAGGAGACGTTCGCGGTGCACACGAGGTCGGTGTGCGCCGTCGCGAGCGCATGGAAGGGGCAGTTCTCGAGCAGGATGCCGCCTTCGCCGTCGTCTCGGGGCTCGAAGCCGCAGCGCACGAGTGCTCCCTCGAGATCGGCGTCCCGCGCCCCGAGGTCGGCGCCCGTCGCGCGCGCCTCGTGCTCGAGCGCCTCGCGCACAGGCATCCCGTGCTCCTCGGCGCGCTCGATCGCCGACGCGAGCAGCCCTCCCGCGAGGTCGTAGTGACGTTCCGGCACGCTGGCCACGACATCCGCGGAGGTCGCGGCGTACAGCTTCGACGGGCGACCCGCCCCGGGCCCCGTGCGTCCCGACAGCCGCCGGTACGAGACCGCCACGAGTCCGGCGTCGGCGAGCCGGTCGAGGTGGAACGCCGCCGTACTGCGCGGGATGCCGACGGCGTCGGCGGCCTCGTCGCGGCCGACCGGCCGCTCGAGCGTGAGCCGGTACAGCCGCCGGCGCACCGGATCGCCGAGCGCGGCGACCCCGTCGAGACGATTCTCGCTGACCATGCGCCGAGTATAGCTCTCTAAAAGCAAAAGTGGTTGACAAAAGAAATTGCGCGATCTAGCCTCGGCATACGCAGGCGAAAGGACCGTCGATGACCCCGTCCAGCCCAGTCCGGCTCGTTCCGGTGGACTCCGAGATCGACACCGTGCGCGCCGCCTCGGCGGTCGAGGAGCTGCTGCGGGCCTTCGGCCGCGACGTCGACGACGAGCATCTTCTCGACACGCCGCGCCGTGTCGTCGAGAGTCTGGTCGAGCTCCTCGAGCCGCGGCCGTTCACGATGACGACCTTCCCGAACGACGAGGGCTATCACGAGCTCGTGCTGGTGCGCGGCATCCCGTTCACGTCGCTGTGCCGCCACCATCTGCTGCCGTTCCGCGGCGTCGCCCACGTCGGGTACCTGCCGGGGGAGCGCATCGTGGGCCTGTCGAAGCTCGCGCGGGTCGTCGACTGGTTCGCACGAGACCTGCAGGTGCAGGAGCGGCTCACGATGCAGATCGCCGAGCACCTCGAGGCGGCGCTCTCACCGCGCGGCGTCGGAGTCGTGCTGTCCGCCGAGCATCTGTGCATGTCGGCGCGCGGGATCCGCGCACAGGGGGCGGCGACCGTGACGAGCGCGTTCACGGGCGCGGTCGCCCACGACCCCGGCCTGCGGGCACGCTTCATCCACTCAGCACACGAGGAGGAGTCATGGCGCATTTCGTGATCGTCGGAGGAGGGCTCGCGGCCGGCAAGGCCGTCGAGCGCCTGCGCAAGGAGGGCTTCGACGGCGACGTGACGGTCGTCGCGGGGGAGCAGCATCCCCCGTATCAGCGGCCGCCGCTGTCGAAGGGGTACCTGCAGGGCGAGGAGGGACTGGATGCCGTCATCCTGCATCCCGCGGAGTGGTACGGCGAGCAGCGGGTCGAGCTGCGCACCGGCGTGAAAGCCACCGCGCTCGACGTCGCGGGCCACCGGCTCTCGCTCGACGACGGATCGAGCCTCGCGTACGACGCCGTGCTGCTCGCGACGGGGTCGTCGCCGCGCCGCCTGCCGCTCGAGGGCGCCGACCTCGAGGGGGTCAGGATGCTGCGCACCCTCGACGACTCCGATGCGCTCAAGGCCGAGCTGTCCGGCGGCGGACGCAGGCTCGTGCTCATCGGATCGGGGTGGATCGGCATGGAGGTCGCCGCCACCGCCAGGACGCTCGGCAACGAGGTCACGGTGCTCGAGCGCGATCCCGTGCCGCTGGCCGCGGCCGTGGGCTCCGAGATGGGCGCCGTGTTCCGCGATCTGCATCTGGAACACGGCGTCGACCTCCGCGCGTCGGTGAACGTCGAGCGCATCGCCGGCTCGGCGCGCGCCACGGCCGTCGTGGTCGACGGCGAGGAGGTGCCCGCCGACCTCGTCGTGATCGGCGTCGGCGCCGTTCCCAACACATCGCTCGCCGACGAGGCGGGCATCGATGTGAGCAACGGCATCGTCGTCGACCAGACGCTGCGCACCGACGCGGCCGACGTCTACGCCGCCGGCGACGTCGCGAACGCGTACCACCCCGTCATCGAACGGCACCTGCGCAGCGAGCACTGGGACAACGCCCTGAAGGCCGGCTCGGTCGCCGCCCGATCGATGCTCGGCATCGCGGCATCCCACGACTCGATCCCGTACTTCTACACCGACCAGTTCGATCTCGGCATGGAGCTGTCGGGCTACGCTCCGCTCATGAAGGACGCCCAGGTCGTGACGCGCGGCGACGTCGGGTCGCGGGAGTTCATCGCGTTCTGGCACGACGGCACCCGCGTCGTCGGCGCCATGAACGTCAACGTGTGGGACGTGCAGGACAAGTTCAAGAAGCTCATCCGGCAGGCGACCCCGGTGTCCGCCGACAGGCTGCGCGACGAGTCGACCTCGCTGGACGATCTCGCCTCGTGATGGAGCATCCGATCCGCTGCCTCGGTGGGCGCCCGATCGACTTCTCGCGCCGCGTCGCCGTCATGGCGATCGTGAACCGCACGCCCGACTCGTTCTACGACCGCGGGGCTACCTACGCCCTCGACGCGGCGATCGAGAAGGGCCGGGATGCCGCGGCGGCGGGCGCCGAGATCGTCGACGTCGGCGGCGTCCCCTTCGCGCCGGGGCCGGCGTTGGCGATCGAGGACGAGATCACGCGCGTCGTGCCCGTCGTGCAGGCCCTCGCGCCGGTCGTCGCCGTGAGCGTCGACACCTTCCATCCCGAGGTCGCCCGCGCCGCGATCGACGCGGGGGCGAGCATCGTCAACGACACGACGGGTTTGCGCGACCCGCGCATGGCCGACGTCGTCGCCGACAGCGACGCCACGATCGTCGTCGCGCACAGCCTCGCGGCGCCGCGGACGCAGCATCCCCTCCCGCAATACGGCGACGTCGTGTGCGAGGTCGCCGGCTTCCTGCGCGAACGTCGGGATCTGGCTCTCTCGCGCGGCGTGCCGCCGGAGCGGATCATCCTCGACCCCGGGCACGACCTCAACAAGAACACCCGCCACTCGCTCGACCTCACGCGCCGATTCGGCGAGCTCGCCGCGCTGGGCAGCGTGCTCCTGGTCGCGCTGTCGAACAAGGACTTCATCGGCGAGACCCTCGACCGCGAGCGCGGCGAGCGGCTCCCCGGATCGCTCGCGGCCGCCGTGTGGTGCGTGACGCAGGGCGCGCGCATCGTCCGCGCGCACAACGTGCGCGAGACCGTGGACGCGATGCGCATGATCGAGGCGATCGAGGGATGGCGCGAGCCCGCCTACCTCCTGCACAACACGCGGCCCGAGGGCAACTCGTGACGCCGTCGCGCGACGAGCTGTTCGCGGCGTACGCGCTGCCCGACCGCTCGACCCCGCGGGTGCGGATGAACTTCATCGAGAGCGCCGACGGAGCGGTGACGCTGGGCGGGCAGAGCGGCGCCCTGGGCGGCGAGACCGACCGTGCCGTCATGGCCGTGCTGCGCACGCTGTGCGACGTCGTCGTGGTCGGCGCCGGGACGGTGCGCATCGAGGGGTACGGCGGCATCGACGTGTCGGATGAGGATGCCGCGTGGCGCCGTTCCCACGGACTGCCCGACCAGCCGCGGCTCGCCGTCGTGTCGAACGACCTCGGTCTCGAGCCGGGTGACGACGTGTTCGCGGGCGGCGGGACGATCGTCGTGACGCACGAAGCGGCGCCCGCCGCCAAGCGCCATGCGCTCGAGGAGGTGGCCGAGGTCGTCTCGTGCGGCTCGTCGGCCGTCGATCTGTCGTCGATGCTCGAGGCGTTCGCGGAGCGCGGCCTCGCCCAGGTGCTGTGCGAGGGCGGGCCGCACCTGTTCGGAGCCCTGCTGGATGCCGGACTGGTCGACGAGGTCTGCGTCACGATCGCGCCGCGCTTCGTCGGCGGAGACGCGGGGCGCATCGTCGCCGGCGCCTCCGAAGCCGACCGCCGGTTCAGGCTCGGGGGAGTGCTCACCGACGACGAGGGCTTCGCGTTCCTGCGCTACGTGCGCTGATTCGCCCCGCGGGGTCGAGCCCGCACCGACGAGGAGGCCTGTTTCGGTCCCCGAGCTTGTCGAGGGGTCGAGCCCGCACCGGCGAGGAAGCCTGTTTCGGTCCCCGAGCTTGTCGAGGGGTCGAGTCCGCACCGACGAGGAGGCCTGTTTCGGTCCCCGAGCTTGTCGAGGGGTCGAGCCCGTACCTGCAAGGAACGGTGTGCGCACCCGGCGCGCTCGGCGGGTCAGGCCGGCAGGCAGCCGCGCACCGCGACCGCGACGATCGGACGGATCGGGGTGTCGGGCGCGACCGTGAGCCGGTTCACGATGATCCCCGCGCTCACGGCGAGGAGCGTGCGCGCGGCGATTTCGGGATGCTCGGCCCCGAGCCCGGCGAGGAGGCCTGTCGTCCACTCCTCGAACTGGGAGCGCTGGTCCCGGACCGACGAGGGCGCCGCGGCGGCGGTCGTCTCCAGGAAGAGCGCGTAGCGTGCGCGCGTGCGGGCGGCGTGGCGACCCGTCGCGTCCTCGAGGAGGTCTGTCAGCACGTCGACGACCTCGTCGGCGGTGCGGGCGGGCGCCATCGCCGCGAGCAGATCGGCGCGCTCCTGCTCGGCGATGCGCACCAGCACTCCGGCAACCAGCGCATCGCGCGTGCGGAACCAGTTCGACGTCGAACCCTTCGGCAGGCCGGCCGCGGCATCCACTCGGGCGTGCGTCAGGGCGCGCACGCCCTGTTCGCCGACGAGGCGCACGGCGGCATCGAGCGCGCGGTCTCGTGTGGTGGCCATGCCTCGACCCTATACTACGTTCGTAGTGACAATCTACTATGATCGTAGTAACCTCTGCGGCATGGGATATCTGGTGGTGGCGGCCTGGGTGATTCAGGCGGCATTCGGTGTTTCGCTGCTCGTCTCGTGGGCTCGGCGTGCACGCGGGCGCGACGCGGGCCTCGTGCTCCCTCACATCCTGATGATGGTCGGATTCCTCGTGCCGTGGTCGGTGTTCCTGGCCACGGGCGCGCCGGTGTGGGCCTGGCTGGGGTTCCTCATCCTCGTGTCGTTCATCGGCTTCGGCGATGCGACGATGGTGCGTCGCTCGCGCGCGGTGACCGGTGTCACGACGTCAGGAATGGGCGACTACTGGCCGGCGGTGCGCGTTGCGCTGTCGGGCAGGCTCGGGTGGCGCGTCATCGTCCACGCCCTCATGGCCCCGGTCGTGCTGCTGCCGTGCGTCGCCGTCTGCATCACCGCGACGATCGCCGCGGGATGAGGGATGCCGCGCCCGGCGCTGGGGGCCGGGGTGCGGCATCCCGAATCCGACGGTGTGGCTCGAGATCAGGCCGCGACCTGGTCGGCGTCCAGGAGGTGTGGCTCGAGATCAGGCCGCGACCTGGTCGGCGTCCAAGATCGTGTACGCGTAGCCCTGCTCGGCGAGGAAGCGCTGGCGGTTCTGCGCGAAGTCCTGGTCGACCGTGTCGCGGGCGATGAGGGTGTAGAAGCTCGCCGTGTTGCCTGACTGCTTGGGGCGCAGCAGGCGTCCGAGGCGCTGGGCCTCCTCCTGGCGCGAGCCGAACGAGCCAGACACCTGGATGGCGACGGATGCCTCGGGCAGGTCGATCGAGAAGTTCGCGACCTTCGACACGACGAGCACGTCGATCGTGCCCTCGCGGAACTCCTGGTAGAGCACTTCCCGCTCGTCGACCGGCGTCGCGCCCGTGATCTTCGGCGCGTTGAGCGCCTCGGAGAGCACGTCGATCTGATCGAGGTACTGGCCGATCACGAGGATGCGCTCGCCGCGGTGCCGCTCGACGAGGTCGCGGACGACGCCGATCTTGGCGGGAGCCGTCGCGGCCAGCCGGTAGCGCTCGTCGTCGGCGGCCGCCGCGTACTCGAGCCGCTCGCCCGCGGGCAGGTCGACGCGCACCTCGTAGCAGGCGGCGGGGGAGATGAAGCCCTGCGCCTCGATCTCCTTCCACGGCGCGTCGAACCGCTTGGGTCCGATGAGGCTGAAGACGTCGCCCTCGCGGCCGTCCTCGCGCACGAGGGTCGCCGTGAGGCCCAGGCGGCGGCGGGCCTGCAGGTCGGCGGTGAGCTTGAACACGGGCGCCGGCAGCAGGTGCACCTCGTCGTAGACGATGAGACCCCAGTCGAGGGCGTCGAGGAGCGCGAGGTGCGCGTACTGGCCGGCGCGCTTGGCGGTGAGGATCTGGTAGGTCGCGATCGTGACGGGCTTGATCTCCTTGACCTGGCCCGAGTACTCGCCGATCTCCTCCGGTGTGAGCGACGTGCGCTTGAGCAGCTCGTCGCGCCACTGGCGGGCGCTCACGGTGTTGGTCACGAGGATGAGCGTCGTCGTCTTCGTGTCGGCCATCGCGGCGGCCCCGACGAGCGTCTTGCCCGCGCCACAGGGCAGCACGACGACGCCCGAGCCGCCGTCGGTGAACTTGTCGACGGCCAGGCGCTGATAGGGCCGCAGATGCCACCCGTTCTCGGCGAGGTCGATGGGATGCGGCGTCCCCGGCGTGTAGCCCGCGAGGTCCTCTGCAGGCCAGCCGATCTTGAGGAGCTCCTGCTTGATGTGCCCTCGCGCCCACGCGTCGACGAGGAACGCATCGGCGGAGGGCCGGCCGATCAGGAGGGGCGAGATGCGCTTGTTCTTCGACACCTCAGCGAGCACCGCGGCATCCGTCGACCGCAGGATGAGCGCGCCCTCGTCGTCGCGCTCGATGACGAGCCGGCCGTAGCGGCCCACCGTCTCGCGGATGTCGATCGATACCGACGGCGGCACGGGGAAGCGCGACCAGCGGTCGAGGGTCGTGAGCATGTCCTCGGCGTCGTGGCCCGCCGCGCGGGCGTTCCAGAGTCCGAGCCGGGTGATGCGGTAGGTGTGGATGTGCTCGGGCGCCCGCTCCAGCTCGGCGAAGATCGCGAGCTCGTGGCGCGCGCTCTCCGCGTCGGGATGGGCCACTTCGAGCAGCACCGTCCGGTCGCTCTGCACGATGAGGGGGCCGTCAGCCATAACGGACAAGTCTACCGGCGGTTCTCCCGCGGGGCTCGCGGCCGCCGGGGTCCCGCGACCCGCGGCCCTCGCGGTCCCGCGACCCGCGGCCCCCGGGGTCCCGCTGACCGTGAGCCTCCACCTGACTGCCGAGAACGTGGTCGGCCCCCGCGCTCTCGGCAGTCAGGTGGAGGCTCAGCGTCGGGGCCGGGCTCAGACCGGCTTGACCGAGACGATGCTCGAGACGGGGAGCGTGCGCTCGATGTCGGCGCCGCGGTCGCGGCCTCGCAGCCGCCCTCCGCCGAGCCCCGTCGCCTCGAGCGTGAACGACCGCTCGGATCCGTCGGGCAGGCGCACCGCGACGGCGATGATCGACCGCGCCCGCACGGCCTGCTCGAGCTCGCGGCCGAGCCACGCGGCATCCGAATCCGTCTCGTGGCTCTCCCGCAGTCGCGCGACGAGGCTCGCGTACGACCGCTCGACCGGTTCGGGCGCCGACCCGTTGCGCGTGCGGCGGCGCACGACGGGCTCGACCCGGCCCTCCGCATCGACCGCCACGACGGGATACCGCGCGTCGGCGAGCGACCAGTAGACGATGTCGCGGCCGACCCGCGTGAGGAGCCTGCCACCGTCGTGCACGAGCCCGAGGGGTCGCAGCGCCTGGTCGACGGCGACGGCGTCGAGCACGCTCGGGTCGGTGCTGGAGACCGCCGTGTTCAGCCCGGTCGCGTCGACGCCGACGCGCACGAGCCCATGCCGGGAAGCCGTCGTCGCGACGAGATAGTCGAGGGGCTGCGGGATGCCGGTGAGCGACAGGCGCGCGAGGAAGTCGCGGATCGAATCGGCCGTCTCGCCGTCGTTCATACCTGCGACGATCGAGTCGGCCGTGAAGCGGTAGGTCGACGCCTGGGCGCGCGACTCGCGCAGCGCGATGCCGCGCAGCCGGAGGTCCAGCGCGGGCGCGAGGGGACCCGGCGCGATCGCGGTGAGGTCCGCCTGAAGGTAGATGCGGTCGATCTCGGCGGGCAGGAGGGCCGCAAGGGATGCCGCATCCGCGGCCCCTCCCGTGCGCAGACTGCGCGCCCACTCGGGCTCCGCGCCGTCGGGGGTGATGAGGCCCCACCGCAGCGCGATGCGGTCCAACTGCTCCGCGGTCGCAGGCCATTCGGGGTCGAGGGGGTAGGCGCCGGGCCAGGCGGCAGGCGAGAGGTAGCCGCCCGCGGCGGTGCGAAGACCTGCCGGCAGGCTGTCGCGGAGGCCCTCCGCGAGGATCGACCAGCGCTCGGCGGTCGAGGACTCGAGCCAGCGGTCGGCGGCCTCGCTCACCATCCACTCGCGGTCGACGGCGACGAGCAGGCGCGCCGCGGCGGCGACCCGCACGAGGTCGTCGAGCTCTTCCGGCGACTCGACCGCGCCCGCGTCGGTCAGCCGGCGGCGGTCGACGGCGCTCACGGCACCGGTGCCCGTGCGGGAGAGGGGCGCGTGCTCGGTCGCGACGAGGAGGTCGGCGAGAGCGCCCGTCGTGCTGAAGGCGCGTTCGGCGGCGGCGGCCGCGGCGGCGTCGTCCGCGGGGACGGGGTCGAGGACGGGTCCGACGGGGGTGAAGGCCTCGGGGCGGGACGTGACGATCGCCGCGACCCGGTCGGCGACCGCCGCGTACGGCGCGCCCGACGTGCCGACGAGGGCGGCCTGTGCGAGCACGTCACGGGCGTCCGGGCCGGCCGCGGCGAGCGCCGCGAGGGCGGGGCGGGGGAGCGTCACGAGTGCGCGGTCGATGGATGCCGCATCCAGCAGCGCGGCCGCGGCGTCGAAGAAGTCGTGCCAGGGCGCGGCGGGCGACACGGCGCGCACCGCGAACGTCTCGGCCAGCTCCGCGTCGTCGCGGGTCGCCAGCCACGTCGCGAGCGAGCGCTCGTCGGTGGTCATGGGCGCCGCCTACGCCCCCTTGTTGGCCCGCGAGCGACGCACGAAGCTCATGACGAGGAGCACGATGATCATGATGAACGCGATCGGCAGGGCGATCAGCGGCATCACGACGACGAGCGGCCACAGGCCGACGGTGAAGTCGGTCACCCCGAGCGGACGCGCCAGGATGACCGCGAAGAAGCACACGATCGACAGGATCGTGAGTCCCAGCGCCATGTAGGCGAGGATGCGGTCGATGCGGCGAACAGGAAGTTCGGGGCCGCTGCTGCGCGTGCTCATCCGGCCCAGCCTACCGGGTGGCGGTGGTGCCGTAGGCTTGGCGGAGGGCCCACCGGTCCCGTTTCCACGTGCCCGCCGAGCGCGGGCTTTTCCATAGCGAGGTCTTCCCATGCCCACCGGCAAGGTCAGGTTCTACGACGAGGAGAAGGGGTTCGGCTTCATCGCGAGCGATGACGGCACGGACGTCTTCCTGCACGCCACTGCCCTTCCCGCCGGCACTCCGGCGCCCAAGGCCGGCACGCGACTGGAGTTCGGCATCGCCGACGGCAAGCGCGGGCCGCAGGCGCTCTCGGTGCGCGTGCTCGAGGCTCCCGTGAGCCTCGCCAAGCGTGCCCGCAAGCCCGCCGACGACATGGCGATCATCGTGGAAGACCTCGTGAAGCTGCTCGACGGCATCGGCGGCGACCTGCGTCGCGGCCGCTACCCGAGCGGTGCGCACGCCAAGAAGGTCGCCGCTGTGCTCCGCAAGGTCGCGGATGAGCTCGACGCCTGATCCGACCGACGAGACGGCTGCCGCCGAGCCGGCCGCCGAGATCGTGGATGCGACGAGAGATGCCGTGACCGGCGACGAGTCGCCCGTCGAGGGTGCGTCCGCTGAGGCGCTCTTCGACGTCGATTTCGAGGCGCCCGCCGACGAGGCTGTCGCCGAGGTCCCTGCCGACGAGGCTTCTGCCGACGAGGCGTCTGCCGACGAGGCGTCTGCCGACGAGGTCCCCGCCGACGAGGTCCCTGCCGACGATGTCCCTGCCGACGAGGTCCCTGCCGACGAGGCGGCCGCCGACCAAGCGCCTGCCGATGCCGATGCTGCCCATGCGGAGCCGGTCGATGAGGCCGTCGCCGACGATTCGGTCGTGCAGGACCCTTCCGACGACGAGCCGGTCGTAGAGGTGATCGAGATCGTCGAGGTCGTCGTCGACGACGGTGAAATGGTCGAGATCCTGGTCGAAGAGACCATCGTCGACGAGCGACTGTTCGAGGCGCACGACCTCGCGCTCGCCGCGCTGCGCGAGATCACGCCCGAAGCGACGATCGGCCCGCCCGCCGGCTACAGCATCGAGAACGGCGGGGTCGTGTCGCTCCGGTTCGAGAACCGTATGCCGGGGTACCCCGGATGGTTCTGGACCGTCAGCGTCGCGAGTGTCCCGGACGCCGAGCCGACCGTGCTCGAGGTCGAGCTGCTGCCCGGCGAGACCGCGCTGCTCGCGCCTGAGTGGGTGCCGTGGGCGGTGCGACTCGCGGAGTACCAGGCCGCCCAGGCGGCGCTCGCCGAAGCCGAGGGGGCCGTCGAGGAGCTCGACGACGAGGAGTCCGAAGACCTCGAGGATGCCGAGCTCGACGACGTCGAAGACCTCGACGCCTCCGACTTCGACGAAGACGGCTCGCGCATCCTCCACGCCGGAGATGTCGACGGCGTCGACATCGACGAGCTCGCCGATGCGGGTGACCTGGCCGCAGACGGCGTGTTCGACGACGAGGATGACGAGTCCGACGAGGACGACGACGAGTCCGACGAGGACGACGACGAGTCCGACGAGGACGACGACGAGTCCGACGAGGACGACGACGAGTCCGACGAGGACGACGACGAGTCCGACGAGGACGACGACGAGTCCGACGAGGACGACGACGAGTCCGACGAGGACGACGACGAGTCCGACGAGGACGACGACGAGTCCGACGAGGACGACGACGAGTCCGACGAGGACGACGACGAGTCCGACGAGGACGACGACGAGTCCGACGAGGACGACGACGAGTCCGACGAGGACGACGACGAGTCCGACGAGGACGACGACGAGTCCGACGAGGACGACGACGAGTCCGACGAGGACGACGACGAGTCCGACGAGGACGACGACGAGTCCGACGAGGACGACGACGAGTCCGACGAGGACGACGACGAGTCCGACGAGGACGACGACGAGTCCGACGAGGACGACGACGAGTCCGACGAGGACGACGACGAGTCCGACGAGGACGACGACGAGTCCGACGAGGACGACGACGAGTCCGACGAGGACGACGACGAGTCCGACGAGGACGACGACGAGTCCGACGAGGACGACGACGAGTCCGACGAGGACGACGACGAGTCCGACGAGGACGACGACGAGTCCGACGAGGACGACGACGAGTCCGACGAGGACGACGACGAGTCCGACGAGGACGACGACGAGTCCGACGAGGACGACGACGAGTCCGACGAGGACGACGACGAGTCCGACGAGGACGACGTCGAGTCCGACGAGGACGACGACGAGTCCGACGAGGACGACGACGAGTCCGACGAGGACGACTTCGACCAAGACACTGACGACGACGACGGCTTCGACGAAGACGAAGACGAAGACGAAGACGAAGACGACGAGTCCGCTGATGATGACGACGACGGCTTCGACGAAGACGACGACGAGTCTGCTGACGACGACGAGGGCTTCGACGAAGACGACGACTCCGACGCCGACGACACGGAGTTCGAGGACGACGACGAGTCAGACGACTTCGACGAAGACGAAGACGCGGGCGACGAGGACGACGACACCCGCGCCTGAGCGCGATTTCAGTCCTTCGGGCGGGGGAACGGCGGCGCCGCGTTCTTCGTGCTGAGGCGGTCGACGAGTTCGTCGAGCACCTTCTCCACGATCCGCGGCATGTCGACGGCATCCGGGTCGAGCAGCCACTGCACCTGCAGGCCGTCCATGAGCGCGATGAGGGCCGTCGCGTCGTCGCGCACCTCGGGGTCTGCGGCATCCCGTCCCGAGACCTCGGCGAGCACCCCCGCGATCTTGTCGCGCAGCCCCGTGAATCGGTTGCGGAAGTAGTCCTGGGCGGGATGCCCCTCGGTGACCGATTCGGCGGCCAGCACGGCGTAGGTCTGCACGACGCCGGGCCGGTCGGTGTTCTCGGTCACGGTGTCGAGCATGTGCCCGAGGAAGGCCGGGCCCTCGGTCTGGGCGCGACCGGGGATGCCGGCGGCTTCCTCACCGTCGCGGTACTGGAGCATCGCGACCAGAAGGCCCTCTTTGCTGCCGAAGTGATGCAGCACGCCCGCGTGCGTCATGCCGGCCTGCTCGGCGACCTCGACGAGCGCGCCCTTGTTGTAGCCGCGCTGGCCGAACACGCTCATGGCTGCTCGCAGCACGGCTTCCCGCCGTTCGAGGGTGCGCGCCTGCGGCTTGGGAGTGCGCGCGGCGCCGTGCTCCGGGGGAGCGGGCGTGCTCGTGTCGGAAGTCATCCGGGTCTCCTCGCGCCGTTATGTGTTCGTTACATGAGGAACTTACTGACTTGTAAGTAAGTATGCAACGATGGCTCCTGCGCCTCGGGGTTGAGGTGCGTGAATGGAGTATAGGCGTGACCACGATGGCCACCCCGACCGCGTCGGACAGCCGCGCGGCAGCAGCGGCGCAGATCCAGACGGCCCTCGGCGAGCTGACCCTCGTCGAGAAGGTCAGGCTCCTCACGGGGGCCTCGACCTGGAGCCTCCACGCGATCGAGCGCATCGGACTGAAGCCCGTCACCCTGTCCGACGGACCCATCGGCGTGCGCGGCGTCTCGGACGACGAGCGCCCTTCCGTCCAGCTTCCCGCGCCCTCCGCGACCGCCGCCACGTGGGACGTCGGCCTGCTCGCCCGGCTCGGCCGGCTCATCGCGGGGGAGGCGCGGCGCAAGGGCGTCGACGTCGTCCTCGCCCCCGTCGTGAACCTGCAGCGCACCCCGGCGGGAGGCCGGCACTTCGAGTGCCTCGCGGAGGACCCGCACCTGACGGCCGAGCTCGCGGCGTCCTTCGTCTCCGCTCTGCAGCAGGCCGGGGTCGGCGCATCCGTCAAGCACTTCGTCGGCAACGAGCAGGAGACCGAGCGCACGACGTACGTCTCGCGCATCGACGAGCGCACGCTGCGCGAGGTCTACCTCGCGCCGTTCGAAGCCCTCGTCGAAGCGGGCGCGTGGTCGATCATGGCCGCCTACAACGGCGTCGCGCTCGACGGCGTCGAGGCGACGGCGACGGCGCATGGACCGCTTCTGAACGGCGTGCTGAAAGACGAGTGGGGCTTCGACGGCGTCGTCGTGAGCGACTGGCTCGCGACGAAGGACACGGTCGAATCGGCGAACGGCGGCCTGGATCTGGTCATGCCGGGTCCGGGAGGACCGTGGGACGCCGCACTCGTCGCAGCCGTCGAGCGCGGCGACGTCGACGAATCGGTGATCGACGACAAGGTCGCCCGCATCCTCCTGCTCGCGCACCGCGTCGGCGCTTTCGCCGCCGACCCCGTCGACGTCGCGACGCCCGAGCCCGGCGACGCCGATGTGCGCGAACTCGTGCGCGAGGCGACGGCGCGGTCGATCGTCGTGCTCGGCAACGACGGACTGCTGCCCCTCGCCCCCGAGGGCGTCACGAGCGTGGCCCTCATCGGCGCCAACGCGGTCGACCCGTTCGTGCAGGGCGGCGGGAGCGCGTTCGTGCGTCCGCCGCACGTCGTGCCGCCGCTCGAAGGGCTGCGCCGTGTGCTCCCCGACGCCGAGATCGCGCTCGTGCGCGGCGGCGTCACGGAGCGGCGTGCTCCGGTGCTTCCCGCCGCGCTCGTCTCGACGCCGCGCGGGAGCCGCGGGATCCTCGCCGAGTTCCTCGACGCCGACGGCGACGTCCGCGAGGAGCGCGTGATCGCCGACCCGGCCGAGGTCTGGTTCCCCATCGAAGACGCCGCGGTCGATCGCGTGCGGTTCACCGCCGATGTCGCGCTGAACGGAGACGGCACACATGTCGTCGAGGTCGGGCCCGTCGGCGCGCACGAGCTGCGCTTCGACGACGTCGTCGTCTCGACGTCGTCGCACATCGTCGGATCGGAGGTCGTGCTGGACTCCTCCTACTCCGACCCCGCGACGACCGAGCAGCCCGTCGATGTCGCGGGCGAGGGCAGCGTGCGGTTCGCGCTCGACGCCCAGGTCATCGATGCCGACGCCTACGGTCGCTTCGTCCGGGTGCACCTGCGTTATCGCGCGCCTGGAGCCACGATCGACGAGGAGCTCGCGGAGGCCGTGGATGCCGCGGCCGCGGCCGATGTCGCGATCGTCGTCGTCGGCACCAACCCCGAGACCGAGTCCGAGGGGTGGGATCGCCCGAGCCTCGCCCTCCCGGGCCGCCAGGACGAGCTCGTCCGCCGCGTCGCCGCGGTCAACCCGCGCACGGTGGTCGTCGTCAACGCCGGCGCCCCCGTCATCCTCCCGTGGCTCGACGAGGTAGCCGCCGTGCTGTGGTGGTGGCTTCCCGGCCAGGAGGCGGGCGACGCGCTCGCCGATGCCCTCGTCGGTGCGACCGAGCCTTCGGGGCGGCTGCCGTGGACGCTCCCGGCGTCCGAGGCCGACGTGCCCGTGCCCGACGGGCTGCCCCTGGAGGGCTCTGTCGACTATGCCGAGCGCCTCGACGTCGGGCACCGCGGCTGGGATCGTCTCGGCCGCACCCCGGCGCGCGAATTCGGCTTCGGCCTCGGCTACGCGCAGTGGCGCTACGACGCGCTCGAGGTCTCCGATGATGCCGAGGTCGTCGCACGAGTGACGCTCACGAACACGAGCGGGCGTGACGGGCGCGAGGTCATGCAGGTGTACCTGTCGGCCGACGGCCGCGATCCGCTGCGTCCCGTGCGATGGCTGGCGGGCTTCGCGGTCGTCGACGTCGCCGCCGGAGCATCCACGACCGTCGAGATCCCGCTCGCGCGCCGCCGGTTCGAGATCTGGTCGACGGCCACCGGCGATTGGAGCCTGCCCGCGGGCGCCTACACGGTGCACGCCGGCCGCTCGAGCCGCGATCTGCCGCTGACGGCGACCCACAGCATCCCCTGACTCATTTCCACCCCCTCACCCAGAGAATGCAAGGAGGCAACTCATGAAGTTCCGTCGGATCGCCCCGCTCGTCGCGGGGGCCGCCGTGGCAGCGCTGCTCGTCAGCGGCTGTGCGGCAGGCGGCGGTGATGACAACGCGGCCGGCGACGGCGCCGTGCTGACGGTCGGCATGCCCAACGGCACGCAGACCGACAACCAGTCGCCCTTCGCGACGGGCTCCTCGGCCCTGTCGCTCGGCTACGCGTTCGTCATCTACGAGCCGCTCATGATGGTGAACCGGGCGATGCCCTCCGAGGCGCCCAAGCCCTGGCTCGCCGAGAAGGTCGAGTGGAACTCGGACTACACGCAGGCGGTCATCACGCCGCGATCGGGTGTGAAGTGGTCGGACGGCGAGGACTTCACCGCCGACGACATCGCGTTCTCGATCCAGCTGCGCAAGGACAACGAGGCGATCAACACCGAGGCGCTGCCGTACGGCGACATCACGTCGGACGGCTCGACGGTCACCGTGGCCTTCACCGCTCCTCAGTTCGTCAACCAGGCGAAGCTCGACGACCTGCTCATGGTCCCCGAGCACATCTGGAAGGACATCAAGGACCCGGCGACCGACCCCAACAAGAAGCCCGTCGGCACGGGTCCGTACACGCTCGAGTCGTGGACGCCGCAAGCCGCGACGGTCGTGGCGAACCCGGACTACTGGGGCGGCAAGCCCGCGGCCCCCGAGATCCGCTACTCGTCGTACAACGACAACAACGCGCTCACGACGGCGCTCACGACGGGTGAGGCGCAGTGGGGGTGGACGTTCATCGCCGACTACGAGAACGTCTACATCGCGAAGGATCCCGAGAACCACCACCAGTACGCGGCCGCCGGTCTCGGCATCGACGCGCTGTTCCTCAACAACGAGACGAAGCCGTTCGACGACCTCGCGTTCCGGCAGGCGCTCAACATGGTGATCGACCGCCAGCAGCTCGTCGACGTCGCCACGAGCGGCGTCAACCCCGCGCTGACGAACGTGACGGGGCTCCCGCTTCCGGCGGGCGAGGCGTACCTCTCGTCTGAGTACAAGAGCAAGGACTACAAGGTCGACGTCGCCGGGGCGAAGAAGCTCCTCACCGACGCGGGCTACACGTACGACGGCGACAAGCTCGTCGACCCCGACGGCACGCCCGTGGCGTTCACGCTGACGAATCCCGCCGGGTGGAACGACTACCTGACGGCGCTCGACATCATCAAGACGGCCGCCGCCACGATCGGGGCTGTCGCCGAGGTGCAGCCCGCGAACGTCGACGGCTGGTTCGCCGACATCATCCCGCCGGGAGACTTCCAGGCGTCGCTGCACTGGACCGACAGCGGATCGACCCCGTACGACATGTACTCGGACATCTTCAACGGCTCCCAGTACGTCCCGCTCGGCGACGCGGCGAACTGGAACTTCGGACGCTTCCAGAACGAGGAGTCCACGGCGGCCTTCGCGACGTACGCGTCGACCTCCGACGACGCCGAGCGCACGGCGGCGATGGACACGATCCAGCGCGTCTTCGTCGACGAGGTCCCGGCGATCGCGATCTGGGCGCGCCCGTCGACGGCCCAGTACTCGACGAAGAACTACGTCGGCTGGCCGTCCGAGGACGACCCGTACAACTCGCCTCAGCCGACCCACCAGAACGCGGCCGAGATCGTCATGAAGCTCAAGCCGAGCAGCTGACGACCCGCCGGGGTGCGCGGCGGCCCCTTCCCGTCGCCGCGCACCTCGCCCCCTGTCCACACCCCGTCCCGCGGTGGAATCGCCGCGCGAGGGAATCGACGACTGGTGAATGCGATGACGCAGACCGACCCCCACGCCGACGCTCCCACCGGAGCAGCCTCCGCGGCATCCGTTCCCGTCCTTCAGGCGGTCGACCTCACGAAGCACTTCAAGGCCCGCGGCGCGGGCCGGGGCAAGGTCGTGCACGCCGTCGACGGCGTCACGATCGAGCTGCACCGCGGCCGCGTCCTGGCCCTGGTCGGCGAGTCGGGCTCCGGCAAGTCGACGATCGCCCGGCTCCTGGCCCAGCTCATGCCGGCGACGGGCGGGCGCATCCTCCTGGAGGGGAGGGATGCCACCGTCAAGGGCCGCAAAGCCTTCCGGCGCTACGTCCACCGCGTGCAGATGATCTTCCAGGACCCGTTCGGGTCGCTGAACCCCGTGCACACCGTGCGGTACGTGCTCAGCCGCAGCATCCGCCTGCACAAGGGCAACCTCCGCGGCAAGGCACTCGAAGCCGCACTGCAGGAGCTCCTCACCCGCGTGCAGCTCACGCCGCCCGAGCGGTACATCGACTCGTACCCGCACGAGCTGTCCGGCGGTCAGCGGCAGCGCGTCGCGATCGCCCGCGCGCTCGCCGCCGACCCCGACGTGCTCCTGGCCGACGAGCCCATCTCGATGCTCGACGTGTCGATCCGCCTCGGCATCCTGAATCTGCTCCGCGACCTCCGGGATCGCCTGGACATCGGCATCCTCTACATCACGCACGACATCGCCTCGGCGCGCTACTTCGCCGATCGCACGAGCGTCATGTACGCGGGCCGCATCGTCGAGTCGGGCGACTCCGAGTCGGTGACGCAGGACCCCAAGCATCCGTACACGCAGCTGCTGATCGCGTCGGCGCCCGACCCGGACGACCTCGAGGCGCGTGCGCACGGCGCGCGGGGTGAGGCGCCCAGTCTCGTCAATCCGCCATCGGGATGCCGCTTCCACCCGCGCTGCCCCTTCGCGACCGAGCTCTGCAAGGCGCAGACCCCGCCGCTCCTGCCCGTGGGCGAGGGTCGCGAGGCGGCGTGCTGGGGCTACTCCGACCGCCCCGACCGGCCCGTCGTCACGAGCGTGCTCGAGCAGTACGGCGAGCGTCCCGACGACGCCGTGCTCATCGCCGAGTCGGCCGATGCGAGCGCGACGGAGGTGGCCTCGTGAGGTTCGTCCTGCGCCGCGGCGTCTTCTACCTCATCACGGCGTGGGCCGCGATCACGCTCAACTTCATCATCCCGCGCCTCATGCCCGGCGACCCGGTCAAGGCGATCATGGCCCAGATGCAGGGCCGGATTCCCGCCGAGGCGGAGCAGTCGCTGCGCGTGCTGCTGGGCCTCGACGAGCACTTGAGCCTGTGGGACCAGTACGTCATCTACTGGAAGCTGCTCCTGCAGGGCAACCTCGGGGTCTCCTTCAAGTTCCTCACCCCCGTCGCCGACATCGTCGCGCAGACGCTGCCGTGGACGATCGGCCTCGTCGGCATCGCGACGATCATCGCCTTCATCGTGGGCACGCTCGTCGGCGTCGCGATCGGCTGGCGCCGGGGCACGTGGGCGGACTCGCTCGTGCCCATCTCGACGTTCTTCTCGTCGGTGCCGTACTTCTGGCTCGCGCTCATCGCGATCTGGATCTTCTCCGTCACGCTCGGCTGGTTCCCCTCGAACGGGTCGTACGACCGGTCGCTCGTGCCGAGCTTCAGCTGGGAGTTCATCTCGTCGGTCATCTGGTACGGCACCCTGCCCGCGATGACGATCATCATCGCGTCGATCTCGGGCTGGATCCTCGGCATGCGCAACATGATGGTGACGGTGTCGTCCGACGACTACGTCACCGTCGCGCACGCGAAGGGCCTCTCCGGCCGGGCCGTCATGTTCGGCTACGCGGCGCGCAACGCGATCCTGCCGCAGATCTCGAGCTTCGCGCTGTCGCTCGGCTTCATCGTCGGCGGCACGCTCATCATGGAGATGGTCTTCTCCTACCAGGGCATCGGCTACACGCTCTATCAAGCCGTCAACACGCACGACTACCCGCTCATGCAGGGATGCTTCCTGGTCATCACGCTCGCCGTGCTGCTGGCGAACCTGCTCGCCGACGTCGTCTACGCGTTCCTCGATCCCCGCACCCGACAGGAGGGCTGACCCATGCCGATGGTGGACTGGACCCTCGACGACGAGGACACCGTGCTCATCGCGGTGGAGGAGACGGATGCCGCGCCCGGCCGTCCGCGCAAGCGCAAGCGGCTCCTCTTCCTGCGCAACGGCAAGGCCATCACGGGCCTCGTGATCCTGGGCTTCTTCGTCGTGCTCGCGATCATCGGGCCGTGGATCGCGCCCTATGACCCGAGCGCCTCGAGCCCCGACCTGCTGCAGCCCCCGTCGTGGGAGCACTGGCTGGGCACCGACCACCTGGGTCGCGACATCCTGTCGCAGATCATCGTGGGCACGCGCAACGTCCTCGTCGTCAGCTTCGTCGCGGCGTTCGCGGCGACTCTCATCGGCGCCGTCGTCGGCATCACCGCCGGCTATCTCGGGGGAGCGGGCGACGAGACCCTGTCGGCGCTGTCGAACGTGTTCCTCGTCATCCCGCAGCTGCCCCTCATCATCATCGTGGCCGGCCAGCTGCCGACGACCGGCGGGCTCATCGTCGCCCTCGTGATCGGCATCACGGGCTGGGCGTGGGGAGCGCGCGTGCTCCGCGCGCAGACTCTCTCCCTCCGCCGGCGCGATTTCGTGGAGGCCGCGCGGGCGAGCGGCGAGCGCACGTGGCGGCTCGTGTTCGTCGAGATCCTGCCGAACCTCACGGCGATCCTCGCGGCGGGCTTCATCGGCACGGTGACGTTCGCGGTGCTCTCGCTCATCACGCTGTCGTTCATCGGCATCCTGCCCGTGAGCGAGTGGAACTGGGGCACGATCCTCTTCTGGGCGCAGAACAACCTCGCGTTGCAGCGCGGCGCGTGGTGGTGGTTCGTGCCGGCGGGCCTGTGCATCGCCCTGCTCGGCATGGCGCTCACGTTCATCAACTTCGGCATCGACGAGTTCGTCAACCCGCGCCTGCGCTCGACGGGCGCCAACGCGAAGGCGCTCCGCAGGCGCGGCATCCGCCCCCGCGTCGGCTTCACCCCCGTCGTGCGCGAGGCGCCGGCACGCAAGAAGGAGGACCGCCCGTGAGCGGCACCGCGACCAGCTCGCCTCTCATGGCCTCCCGCTCGGGCGGCCGCGAGCCGATCCTCGAGATCGAGGACCTCTCCGTCTCGTACGGCTTCGACGACGATCCGACCCACGTGCTGCGCGAGGTGTCGCTCACGCTGCACCGCGGCGAGGTGCTGGGCTTGGCCGGAGAGTCGGGCTGCGGCAAGTCGACGCTCGCGTACGCCGCGACGCGGCTGCTCGCGCCTCCCGGGCTCATCACGGGCGGGAGCGTGTGGTTCACCGACCGCGACGGGTCGCGCCGCGACATCCTGACCCTCGACGACCAGGGCCTGCGCGAGACGCGCTGGGAAGACGTCGCGATCGTGTTCCAGGGCGCCATGAACTCGCTCAACCCCGTCGCGCGCGTCGGGAAGCAGATCGTCGACGGCATCCTCGCGCACCGCCGGGAGTGGTCGGCGGCGCGGGCGCAGGAGCGCGCGGCCGAGATGTTCGAGCTCGTCGGCATCTCGCCCGACCGGATGAGGTCGTACCCGCACCAGCTGTCGGGCGGCATGCGCCAGCGCGTCATGATCGCGATGGCGCTCGCCCTCGACCCGCAGGTGCTCATCATGGACGAACCGACGACGGCGCTCGACGTCGTCATGCAGCGTCAGATCGTCGAGCAGATCGCCGACCTGCGCGAGCGTCTCGGGTTCTCGGTCATCTTCATCACGCACGACGTGTCGCTGCTCATCGAGATCGCCGACCGCATCGCGATCATGTACGCGGGAGAGATCGTGGAGGATGCCGCCGCCGGCGAGGTGTACCGGCAGCCGCGGCATCCCTATTCCGATGCGCTGCTGCACTCGTTCCCGCCGCTGCGCGGCGCCCGCCGCGAGCTCATGGGGATCCCGGGCTCGCCGCCCGACCTCTCGCGTCTTCCGGCAGGTTGCCCCTTCGCGGCGCGGTGTGCGTTCGCATGGGAGGCCTGCCGCGCCGTCGCGCCCGAGCTCACCGTGCCCCGCGTGGAGGCCGACGCTCCCTCGCGGTCGGTGCGGTGCCTGCGCCACGATCCCGCGCGCGTGCGCGCCGCGGGCTTCGAGCCCCTGCCGGTCCCCGGCGAGCTCGCCCGCTGACGCGGCGCTCCTCGCCGGCGCTGGACCACGCTTCGACGAGCTCAGCGACCGAACGGTCCCCGAGGTTGTCGAGGGGTCGAGCTCGCCCGCTGACGCGGCGCTCCTCGCCGGCGCTGGACCACGCTTCGACAAGCTCAGCGACCGAACGGTCCCCGAGCTTGTCGAGGGGTCGAGCTCGAACCGACGGGGAGCGTCAGCCGAGGTGTTCGACCGTGTAGTCGATCGCCCGGATGAGCTGGCGCACGTCGTCGGGGTCGATCGAGACGAACGTCGCGACGCGCAGCTGGTTGCGGCCCAGCTTGCGGTACGGCTCGGTGTCGACGATGCCGTTCGAACGCAGGCTCTTGGCGACGGCCGCGGCATCCACCGACTCGTCGAAGTCGATCGTGACGACGACGGGGGAGCGGTCGGCCGGGTCGGCGACGAACGGCGTCGCGAACGACGACGCCTCGGCCCATTCGTAGAGGGCGTTCGACGACTCGTGCGTGCGGGCGTCGGCCCACTGCAGGCCACCGTTGGAGTTGATCCACTCGAGCTGCGACTCGAGCAGCACGAGCGTCGCGATCGCGGGGGTGTTGAGGGTCTGGTTGAGCCGCGAGTTGTCGACGGCGTTCTTGAGGCTCAGGAACTCCGGGATGTAGCGGCCCGACGCCGCGATGCGCTCGATGCGCTCGATCGCGGCCGGCGAGACCGCGGCGAACCACAGGCCGCCGTCGGAGCCGAGGTTCTTCTGCGGGGCGAAGTAGTAGACGTCGGCCTCGGTGATCGAGAAGTCGATGCCGCCGGCGGCGCTCGTCGCGTCGATGACGGTCAGTGCGCCCTCGTCGCCGGAGACGCGACGGATCGGCGCGGCGACGCCCGTCGAGGTCTCGTTGTGCGGCCAGGCGTAGACGTCGACGCCTTCGACGGCCTCGGCGACGGTGCGCGTGCCGGCGGGCACGTCGCGCACGTCGGGCGCCTCGAGCCACGGCAAGTTCGCGGCGGACGCGAACTTGCCGCCGAACTCGCCGAAGACGAGGTTCTGGCTGCGCTTCTCGATCAGGCCGAACGCCGCGGCATCCCAGAACGCCGTCGACCCGCCGTTGCCGAGGATGATCTCGTAGCCGTGCGGGAGACGGAACAGGTCGGCCAGGTGCCCGCGGGTGCGGCCTACGAGGTCCTTCACGGGCGCCTGCCGGTGCGAGGTGCCGAGGAGTCCCACGTGCGAGCGCAGCTTCTCGAGCTGCTCGACACGGACCTTGGAGGGTCCGCATCCGAAGCGTCCGTCGGCGGGCAGGATCTCACGAGGCAGCAACACGTGGGGCATGGCTCGATTCTAGAGTCGGCCCCGGTGCGGCCCTGTCGGTGTGACGCCCGGTGTCCCTGCCCGTTGGTAGGCTTGCTGGGCTCGTCCACGCTCCCGAGGATCCCCACATGGCCGACTTGATCGACACGACCGAGATGTACCTGCGCACCATCCTCGAGCTCGAGGAAGAGGGCATCACGCCCCTGCGCGCGCGCATCTCGGAGCGCCTCGGGCACTCCGGCCCCACCGTCTCGCAGACGGTCGGCCGCATGGAGCGCGACGGACTCGTCGTGGTCTCCGACGACCGCACCCTCGAGCTGACCGACGCCGGCCGCCAGAAGGCCGTCGACGTCATGCGCAAGCACCGTCTTGCCGAGCGTCTGCTCTCCGACGTCATCGGCCTCGACTGGGCGTACGTCCACGAAGAGGCGTGCCGTTGGGAGCACGTCATGAGCGAGCAGGTCGAGCGTCGCCTCGTCGAGCTGCTGGGGCATCCCACCGAATCGCCCTACGGCAATCCGATCCCCGGTCTCGATCAGCTCGGCGACGTCCCGTCGCAGAAGTTCGACAAGGGGGTGGTGGGTCTCGTCCGCCGCCTCAACGAGGCCGGGCAGCCCGTCGCCGGCACGATCCGCCGCCTTGCGGAGCCCGCGCAGGTCGATCCCGAACTGCTGCAGCAGCTCAAGGCCGCCGGCGTCCTGCCCGGCGCCTCCGGCGGCTTCCGGTACAGCGAGGGCTACGTCCTCGTCGAGATGGACGGCAACGACGAGGCGCTCGAACTGCCCGTCGAGGTCGCGGCGCACATCTTCCTCGTCGACGAGCGGGTCTGAGCGGTCCCCGGCGGCTCGCCGGAAGGCTTCCCGGTCAGCGGGAGTTCGTCCAGGTGGTTGACAGCCTCGTCAGCGTGACATATTCGTTACCTTCCGGTAGCCTCGAAAAGTCCACCCGGCGAGAAGCCCGCCGACGGACCCCGTTCGGATTGCCTCCCCGGCTCGTCGTCCGCACGGTGAAGCCTGCATCAAGTGCCCCGAACACCCAGTGCTGACGAGCCAGCGCCCCGGCGCAGAGGCGCCGGAGGACAGTTTGGCTGAACAGAACGATTCGTCTGCTGAGGAGTTGCCACAGCACGACGCGACGAGCTTGACCCGTCGTGGACGTGCCCGTGGAGTGTCGGTGCGACGCAAGAAGGCGAGCGCACCCGCCCGCTCTTCGGCGACCCCCCGGCCGCCGCGCGGCAAGGCGCGTCCCGTGCGCAACCTCGTGATCTTCGCCATGGTCGGCGGCCTCGTCGCGACCGTGGCCCTCCCGGCCTACGGCGCCTGGCGTCAGACGGAGGAGACCTCCACCGTCCAGCAGGTCGCCCTCGACAACGCGCAGTCGCTCGTCGTCGCCTCCGACGCCACCTCCGAGACGCTCGACCGCGGCAGCTACTCCGCGACGACTCCCGACGAGATCGCCAAGAAGAAGGCGGAGGAGGCTGCCGCCGAGCGCGCGCGTGCCATCGCCGCCGCGGCCGCGTCGGCGAAGAAGTCGGGCTCGTACTACAGCATGAACCTGTCGATGACGGCACCCGGTTCCGGCGAAGTGCGGTGGCCCGTCACGAACTTCACCTATGCCAGCTACAACCTCTTCCGTCCGCCGAACCGGCCGAACCACGACGGGTTCGACATGGTGGCTCCCGCGGGCACGCCGATCTTCGCCGCCGCGGCGGGCGTCGTGCGCATCTCGCAGGAGAGCTACGCCGGCTACGGCGTGGCCGTCACGATCGACTCGGTCGTGGGAGGTCAGCAGGTCAACACCCTGTACGGCCACATGACCTACGGCAGCCGTCAGGTCGTCTCGGGTCAGACGGTCCAGGCCGGCCAGCTGATCGGCGCCGTGGGCAGCACGGGCAGCTCGACCGCGAACCACCTGCACTTCGAGGTGCGCATCAACGGTGGCCTCGTCGACCCGTTCTCCTGGCTGAAGGCCAACGCGGGCTGAGCCCTTCGAACCCTGCAAATGAACGCCCGGTGGGCGTGTCGACAGAGAAGTTCCTCGACACGCCACCGGGCGTTCAGCATGTCCGCCGGCCCTCGGCGCTCGTGCGTGCCTTAGTCTGAATCCCGACGCTGAAAGAGGCGGAGGGAACTCGATGGACGCCATGCCACGCATCCGAACCATGGATGCGCTTGGCCTGCTCGTCCTTCGGCATCACGTGAGTGGATGCCACGGCACGACCGTGGCGCCGAGGCGCTGTCTGTAGACAGCGCCTTTTTTCATGCCCTCCGCCGCTCTCATCGTCGCGAATCGAACAATCCGAGAAGCCGTCCCGGCCGTTCGAGAGGATGAGGAATGCGCACACTCGTGCTCAACGCGGGCTACGAACCGCTCGCCGTCGTGTCGTTCAAGCGGGCGCTCGTGCTCGTGATGAACGAGAAGGCCACCGTCGTCGAGCACATCGACGACGAGCCCGTGTGGGGGACCACGCAGTCGTACGACCGACCAGCCGTGATCCTTCTGACCCGCTACGTGCGGGTGCCGGGCGGACGGCAGGTTCCCGTGACGAGACGCGGAGTGCTGCGACGCGACGCGCACCGCTGCGGATACTGCGGCAAGGCGGCGTCGACGATCGACCACGTCCTGCCGCGCTCGCGCGGGGGAGCGGACTCGTGGGAGAACCTCGTCGCGTGCTGCCTGCGCTGCAACAACCTGAAGGGCGACCGCACGCCGCAGGAGATGCACTGGGAGCTGCGCATCCTGCCGCGCCCGCCGCACGGCGCGCAGTGGACGGTGCGCGGCACGGATCGCACCGATCCGCGGTGGGAGCCGTACCTCGCCCTCGCGGCTTAGCGCTCCAGCGTGTGGGGTCAGTGGGCCCATTCCGTCGAGTCAGGGCGCCGATGCGACGATGTGCGCCCGGTGAGCGCCGGTGTCGGGTGGCCCGTTACCGCTCGAGCACCGCGAGCCAGCGCGTGAGGATCGGCTCGATGGCCGCGGTGTCCTCGGGGCCGAGCGCGTCGAGCAGGCGGTGCTCATTGGCGAGATGGGCCGTGAAGGCCTCGTCGATGAGCCGCCTGCCCTGAGGCGTGAGCCGCACGAGTCGTCGTCGGGCATCGGATGCCTCCGCCCGGCGCTCGACGAGCCCGCGGGCCACGAGCCGGTCGACCCGCTTCGTGAGACCGCCGGACGTCACGAGGGTGTGGTCGGCGAGCTCGCCGGCGAGCCTTTCGTAGGGTGCGCCGGCACGGCGGAGGGTCGCGAGCACGTCGAAGTCGCCCTCGGTCAGGTCGAAGTCGGCATAGACGTCGGTGAGCCGGTCCGTCAGCAGGAGGGCGACGCGGTGGAGGCGGCCGATCACGCCCTGCGGCGACGGATCGAGGTCGGGCCTCTCTCGACGCCACTCGGCCTGTAGCTGGGCGATGCGGTCTCCGTCATCCGTCATGCTCCGATCGTAGTGCCAATTATCTTCCCGGTAAGATAAAGTATCTTCCATGGAAGACAAATCTCTCGCCCGATGGGTGCTCATCACGGCCATGGCGCCGATCGCGTGGGGGAGCACCTACGTCGTGACGCGTCACCTGCTGCCCGCGGAGTACCCGCTCTGGGGCGGTGTGCTGCGCGCGCTGCCCGCGGGGCTGCTCGTGCTCCTCCTCGCCCGCCGGCTGCCGCGCGGATCGTGGTGGTGGCGGTCGGTCATCCTGGGCGTGCTCAATGTCGGCGGGTTCTTCGTGCTCGTCTACATCGCGGGGCAGCGGCTTCCCTCGAGCCTCGCCGCGACCGTCATGTCGACCTCGGCGATCTCGATCATGCTGTTCGCCTGGCTGCTCCTTCGCCGACGTCCCAGGCTCGCGGCGGTCGCCGGCGCCGCCGTCGGGCTGGTGGGCGTCGCGATCCTGCTGGGATTCGATCCGGCCGGTGTCGACGCGTGGGGGGTCGCGGCATCCCTCGGCGCGATGATCTCGTCGTCGATCGGGTTCGTGCTGACGGCCAGGTGGGGGTCGGATGTGCCGGCGCTGTCGATGACGGCGTGGCAGCTGCTCGCCGGCTCGCTCGTGTTGCTCCCGGTCGCCGCGCTCGTCGAAGGCGCACCGCCCACGCTCACGCCGTCCTCGCTCGCCGGCTTCGCGTACGTGGCCGTCATCGGCACGGCGCTCGCCTACGTCGCCTGGTTCACGGGGCTGCGCCGGCTGCCCGCCGAGACGGTCGGCGTCGTGGGCCTGCTCAACCCCGTGACGGGCGTCGTGCTGGGCGTCGCGATCGCGGGGGAGGCGTTCGGCCTCGCGCAGGTGATCGGCGTGCTGCTCGTGCTCGCGGGGATCGCCGCGGGCTCGGCTCGGGGTTCGCTGGGCGCAATCCGTCGCGTCCGGCGGGGGACGCGACAGGATGCGCCCCACGAGTTGCGGGGTGCGGGGCACGTCGCGGTTTCAGAGGGCCGATTCCGTCGTGTCGGGCGGGGGACGCGACAGGATGCGCCCACTGAATCCGGGCGCGAGGGTGTCGCGTTTCAGGGGGCGAATTCCGTCGCCATGTGATGCCGACGCGACAGGATGCGTCCACTGAGCCCCGAGGGAACGGCAGCAAAGCGACGCCAGACGGCGGTCGCGGCATCCCGTTCCTGGTTCCGGGCGTGATGTCATGGGGGCATGACCCGAGCTCTCATCGTCATCGACATGCAGCGCGGCTTCGACGACCTCGACTTCTGGGGTCCGACCGCGAACCCCGACTGCGAGGCGAACGTCGCCGCCCTCGTCGCGGCATGGTCGGCCTCCGCTGAACCTGTCGTCGTCGTGCGCCACGACTCCGTGTCGCCCGAGTCGCCGCTGCACCCCGGCAAGCCCGGCAACGCGCTCGTCGACGTCGTCGCCGAGGTCTCACCGGCGCTGTTCGTCACGAAGAACGTGAACTCGGCGTTCTACGGCGACCCGGATCTGCACGCGTGGCTCGTCGCGCAGGGGATCGGCGAGCTCGTGATATGCGGCATCCAGACCAACATGTGCGTCGAGACCACCGCCCGCATGGCCGGAAACCTCGGATACGACGTGACGGTCGTGCTCGACGCGACCCGCACGTTCGATCTGACGGGGGATGCCGCGGGCCTGGGCACCGTGACGCGCACCGCCGGAGAGCTCATGGCCACGACGGCGCTCGTGCTGCAGGGCGGGGGATTCGCGCGCATCGCGACGACGGCGGAGGTCGTCGGCTGAATCCGCCTCCACCCTCGGCCGGCATCGTGAATGTCGGAGGGTGGAGGTATCTTCGATCGCATCATTGAACGGATAGAACAGATGTTCTATTCTGTGGAGGTGAGGGCGATCGTGCAGAACGAAGCGCTCCGGCAGGAGCAGGGCGGCGAGGTGCTGCGGCTGAAGGCGCAGCTCGAGCGCGTGCAGGGCCGCAAGATGGATGCCGCGGTGCTGCCGACGCTCCCCGCGTTCTCGTCGCTGCTGCCCGGCGGCGGTCTGCGCGCAGGGTCGGCGTACTCGCTCACCCGCTCCGCGTCGCTGCTGCTCGCCCTCATGGCGCGGCCGTCGCAAGACGGATCGTGGTGCGCTGCGATCGGCATGCCCGAGCTCGGCGCCGAGGCGGCCGAGTCGCTCGGGGTCGACCTCGCGCGGCTCGTGTTCGTGCCCGACCCCGGTCCGCGGTGGCTCGCCGTGACGGCGACGATCGCCGAGATCGCGCCCGTCGTCGCGCTGCGTCCGCCGGGGCGCGTCACAGGCGCAGAGGTGTCGCGTCTCGCTGCCCGGCTGCGCGATCGTGGCACGGTGCTGCTCGTGGAGGGGGCGTGGCCGCAGGCCGAAGCGGCGCTCGAGGTGAGCGATCCGGAGTGGTCGGGGGTGGGGCGCGGCCACGGGTACCTCTCGGGGCGCGCCGTCACGGTGACGGCCTCGAGCAGGCGGTGGCCGCGCGAGCGGCGGGAGCGGATGCTGCTTCCCGGTCCGAACGGCGAGGTCTCGCTGGTCGCGCCTGCGCTGGATTTGGCACCGGTGGCGCCGGTGCGGGAGGTGGCGCCGGTTCAGGAGGTGGCGCCGGCGCTGGATACGGTGCCGGTCGCGCCGGCGCTGGATTGGGCGCCCGTGTCGGACGGGCGTGAGGAGTTCGAGGAGCGGCTGCGCAGGGCGATGCGTGTGCTGGAGGCGGTGGGCTGACATGCGGTCCGGTCTCTCACGCGCACCCGCGGGGCCAGGCGTGCCCGTGCGCAGCATCGTGCTGTGGTTCCCCGACTGGCCGGTCACGGCCCTCGTGCGCGAGGGCGCCGTCCATCCGACGGCGCCGGTCGCGGTGTTCGAGCACAACGAGGTCGTCGCGTGCTCGCCGGCGGCTCGGGCCGACGGCGTGCGGCGCGGGCAGCGTCGCCGCGACGCCCAGGCGCGGTGCCCGCGGCTGACCGTCATCCCCGCCGACGCGATGCGCGACCACCGCGTCTTCGCGCCGCTCGTCGCGCGCATCGAGGAGCACGCACCCGGAGTGCAGATCGTGCGCGCGGGCCTGTGTGCGCTCAAGGCCCGCGGACCGGCCCGTTACTACGGTGGCGAGGTCGAGGCCGCGTGCGTGCTGCTCGAATCGCTGAGCGAGCTCGGCGTCGAGAGCGCGCGGGCGGGTGTCGCCGACGGTCCGTTCACGGCCGAGCAGGCGGCACGCGTCGGCACGGGCCCCGATGATCCGGTGTGCGTCGTGCCGACGGGCGGATCGGCGGGATTCCTGGCGCCCCTGCCGATCGGGCTCCTCGACGACGTCTCGCTCGGTGGCGGTCCCGAGTTCACCGGGCTCCTCGCGCGGCTCGGGGTGCAGACGCTCGGCGAGTTCGCGGCGCTCGAGCAGGACCGCGTGCGCGAGCGGTTCGCCGAGCGCGGCATCCGCCTCCATGCCCTCGCCTCGGGGCGCGACCCGCGCGCCGTCGATCCGCGCACGCCCCCGCCCGAGCTGCACCGCGAGGTCGCGTTCGAGCCCCCGCTCGAGCTCGCCGACCAGGTCGCGTTCGGCGTGCGCGTCGCCGCCGACGAGTTCGTCGCGAAGCTCGGCGCCGTCGACCTCGTCTGCACCGAGCTGCGCGTCGAGCTCACGGGAGACCGCGGTGAGCGCAGCGAGCGGGTGTGGCTGCATCCCGGCTCGTTCGACGCGGCGGGGGTCGTCGACCGCGTGCGCTGGCAGCTGGGCGAAGACGCCGCCGACCTCCGCAGCGGCGTCGCGCTCGTTCGCATCTCGCCTGAAGCCGTCGACGCGGCATCCCATCACGTCGCGGCGATCTTCGGGGCGGCGCCCGAGGAGCGCGTGCACCACGCGCTGTCGCGGGTGCAGGCGATGCTCGGGCATCGCGCCGTGCTAACGCCCGTCATCGGCGGAGGTCGCTGGCTCGCCGAGCGCCAGGTGCTCGTGCCGTGGGGCGACCGCGTCGTGCTCGCCAAAGAGCGGTCGCGGCCATGGCCGGGGAGCCTTCCCGATCCGCTGCCGGCGTCGGTGTTCGCCGCGCCGCCTCCCGTCGAGGTGTCGTCGTCGATGGGCGGAGCCGTCTCGGTCGACGAGCGCGGCCGTGTGACGGCGCATCCGGCCGTGCTGATCGAGGGCGGACGCCGCCGCGCGATCGAGCAGTGGGCGGGGCCGTGGCCGATCAGCGAGCGGGGGTGGGATGCCGCGCGCGCCCGTCGTGCGCATCGCTTCCAGGTCGTCGACGCCGACGGAGTCGCGTGGCTGCTCGTGTGCGAGTCGGGCTCCTGGACCGCGGAGGCCCGCTATGACTGACCCCCGCCCGTCCCCGGCTCCGATCTCCAAGCGCCCCACCCCGGTCCACGTGCCTCCCACCCCGGTCCACGTGCCTCCCACCCCGGTCCACGTGCCCCCCACCCCGGTTCCCGAGCTTGTCGAGGGGCCGACGCCGACGCTCCGAGGAACGCGGGGTGATCGCTGATGGGCTTCAACAACCCCTCGGTGCCGTGGTCCGAGATGGAGCGGCTGCTCAGCGATCGGCGGCGCCCGCAGAACATCCCCGCAGGAGCCGACGGCGGCGACAGTCCGGCCTGGTCGCACAAGCGCGGACCCTACGTGGCGCCCGAGATCGAGCGTCCCGCCGATGCCGTGCCGTACGCCGAGCTGCACGCGCACTCGACGTACTCGTTCCTCGACGGGGCGTCCTCGCCCGAGGAGCTCGCCGAGGAGGCGGAACGCCTCGGCCTGCACGCTCTCGCCGTGACCGATCACGACGGGTTCTACGGCATCGTCCGCTTCGCCGAGGCGGCCGAGACGCTGCAGGTCAAGACCGTCTTCGGCGCCGAGCTCTCCCTCGGGCATCTTGATCGGTCCCCGAGCCCGTCGAGGGGCGGGGAGCCCGACCCCGTCGGGGCGCATCTGCTCGTGCTCGCACGGGGCATGGAGGGTTACCACCGCCTCGCCGCCGCCCTGACCCACGCGCAGCTGCGCGGTGCCGAGAAGGGCCGGCCGCAGTACGACCTCGACGAGCTCGCGATGCAGGCAGAAGGGCACTGGGCCGTGCTGACCGGATGCCGCAAGGGCACCGTGCGCCACGCGCTCGCCGCCGAGGGGACGGCGGGTGCCGAGCGCGAGCTCGATCGGCTCATCGCCCTGTTCGGGAAGGATGCCGTCAACGTCGAGCTCATCGACCACGGCAATCCGCTCGACTCGCGCGACAACGACCTCCTCGCGGCGCTCGCGGCGGACCGCGGGCTGCCGATCCTCACGTCGAACAACGTGCACTACGCCGTGCCGCAGCGCGAGCACCTCGCGGCGGCCGTCGCCGCCGTGCGCGCGAACCGCGGCCTCGACGAACTCGACGGCTGGCTCCCCGCGCACGCCGGAGCGTATCTGCGCTCGGGGGCCGAGATGGCCGAGCGCTTCGCGCGCTACCCCGGTGCCGTGGCGCGCACGGTCGCCCTCGCCGACGAACTGGCGTTCCCCCTGAGGCGGGCCAAGCCCGCGCTGCCCAAGCAGGAGGTCCCGGAGGGGCACACGCCGATGTCGTACCTGCGGCAGCTCGTGTGGGAGGCGGTGCCGCGCAAGTATCCCGATCTCACCGAGGCCGAAGGCAAACGCATCGAGAACGAGCTCGCCGTCATCGAGATGAAGGACTTCCCGGGCTACTTCCTCATCGTCTACGGCATCGTGCAGGAGGCGCGGCGGCGCGGCATCCTGTGCCAAGGGCGTGGTTCGGCGGCCAACAGCGCCGTCTGCTATCTGCTCGACATCACGGCCGTCGACTCGATCGCGTACGGCCTGCCGTTCGAGCGTTTCCTGTCGTCGCTGCGCGACGAGGAGCCCGACATCGACGTCGACTTCGACTCGGACCGTCGCGAGGAGATCATCCAGTGGGTGTACCGCAAGTACGGGCGCGAGCGGGCGGCGCAGGTCGCGAACGTCATCCAGTACCGTCCCAAGAACGCCGTGCGCGACATGGCGAAGGCCCTCGGGCATTCGCCGGGACAGCAGGATGCCTGGTCGAAGCAGGTCGAGCGCTGGGGCGCGATGCTCGAGTCGAGCGCCGACCATGACATCCCCGATCAGGTCATCGAATACGCGTCCGAGCTGCTGAAGGCGCCGCGGCACCTCGGCATCCACTCCGGCGGCATGGTGCTGACCGACCGGCCCGTCGGCGAGGTCGTGCCGATCGAGCACGCCCGCATGGAGAACCGCACGGTCATCCAGTGGGACAAGGACGACGCGGCCTGGATGGGGCTGGTGAAGTTCGACCTCCTGGGGCTCGGGATGCTCGCGGCCCTGCAGTACTGCTTCGACATGGTCCGCGCCTCGACGGGGGAGGACTGGGAGCTTGCGACCATCCCCAAGGAGGAGAAGGCCGTCTACGACATGCTGTGCCGGGCCGACTCGATCGGGGTGTTCCAGGTCGAGTCCCGGGCGCAGATGGGGCTGCTGCCGCGCCTGCAGCCGCGGCGGTTCTACGACCTCGTCGTGCAGATCGCGCTCATCCGCCCCGGTCCCATCCAGGGCGGCGCCGTGCACCCGTTCGTGCGGCGCAAGCTCGGGCGCGAGCCCATCACGTACGCCCACCCGAAGCTCGAGCCCGTGCTCGAGCGCACGCTCGGCATCCCGGTGTTCCAGGAACAGCTCATGCAGATGGCGGTCGCCGTCGGCGAGGTCAGCGGCGAGGACGCCGATCTGCTGCGCCGCGCGATGGGCTCGAAGCGCGGCGTCGAGCGCATCGACTCGTTGCGCACGAAGCTCTACGAGGGGATGGCGCGCAACGGCCTCGTCGGCGACGAGGCCGACGCGATCTACCAGAAGATCCAGGCGTTCGCGAACTTCGGATTCGCGGAGTCGCACTCGCTGTCGTTCGCACTGCTCGTCTACGCGAGCTCGTGGATCAAGCTGCACTATCCCGGCGCGTTCCTCGCGGGGCTGCTGCGCGCGCAGCCGATGGGCTTCTACTCGCCCGCGACGCTCACCGCCGACGCGCGCCGGCACGGGGTAGAGGTGCTGCGCCCCGATCTGCTGCGCTCGGGCGCCGAGGCCACCCTCGAACCGCGGTCAGCTCGGGAGGAGATGACGGCTCGGGAGGATGCTGGAGCCCTCGAGGCTCCTCCACAACGGTCATCTCCTCCCGAAGCGCACGGGATCGCGTCGCCCACCGGCCTCGACTCCTGCCTCGACCGCCGCCAGCCGCCCGTCGGCGACTTCGATCCGTCCACGCCTGACGAGTACGCCGCGCATCGGCGCGACGGCGCCTTCGCCGTGCGCCTCGGCCTCGCGGGGGTCAAGGGCATCGGCTCGGCCGTCGCCGAGCGCATCGTCGCCGAGCGCGAGAGCGCGGGCGCCTACCGCGACCTGCGCGACCTCGTGCGGCGCACGGGGGTGACGGCCGTGCAGCTCGAATCGCTCGCGACCGCGGGTGCGTTCGAATGCCTCGGGCTCACGCGGCGCGAGGCGATCTGGCTCGCCGGATCCGCCGCGGAGGACCGTGCCGAATACCTGCCGGACTCCCTCGTCGCAGTGCAGCCGCCGCTGTTCCCCGACCCGACGAGCTACGAACGGCTCGCCGCCGACCTGTGGGCGACGGGGGTTTCGACCGACGACCACCCCATGACCCACTACCGCTCGGGGCTCGACGCCCGCGGCGTCCTCACCTCGAGTGAGCTGCGATCGCACGAGTCCGGCAGGCGTGTCGAGGTCGCGGGGCTCGTCACCCACCGGCAGCGGCCGGCGACGGCATCCGGTGTCACCTTCCTCAATCTCGAAGACGAGCACGGCCTCGTCAACGTCGTGTGCTCGGTCGGGGTCTGGAACCGCTATCGCCGGGTCGTGCGCGACTCGCCGGCACTGATCGTGCGCGGGATGCTGGAGCGCTCGGTCGAGGGCGTCACCAACCTCCTCGCCGACAGGTTCGAAGATCTCCGCGTCGGGGTCGACCACCGCTCGCGGGACTTCCGATAATCACGGCCGCGAGCTGAGCGCGAAGCCTGCGACCTCCAGCCACAGGAAGGCGACCACCACGAAGAGGAGGCCCGTGTAGACGAGATCTTCTATCCAATCGACCAGTCCCGGCTTGCGCTCGATCATGATCACGGGGTTGTAGTAGAACACCGAGACGATGACGATGAGCGCGGCGAAGATCAGACCGACCCATGCGGCGACCGGCACCCCCATCAGAAGGAGCACGATCACGATCACGGCGACGACGTAGAGCCACAGATTGGTGACGAGGAACGCCCGCATGGAGTCGTGTCGCGAGGCTCCCGCCTTGGCGGTCGCGCGCCACAGCTCGTAGATCAGCGAGATCGCGAATGCGATGATCAGCAGCCACGCCGAAAGCGTCTCGAGCAGAGTCGGATGCACGGGCCTCCCTGTCGGTCGAAGCGATGCTTCATCGTGGCGGTGCAGATCGTCGACCGCGCCCACCGACACGCCGCCGCGACCGCGAGGAGACGCGCCAGAGGGCCCGACAGAACGAGCACGGGCTCCGACGCGGCTGCGCCGGAGCCCGTGGGGATCGCTCGTCAGCTCTGCGGGGCGAGCTCGAAGCTCACCTTGCCGTCCTGCGTGAACTGAGCGTCGAGCACCTGGTCGTCGAGCGCCGCCGCGGCCGTGGTGTCGAGGAACACCCGAGCGCCGTCGGTGTCGACGACGGTATCGGTGGCCTCCGGCGAGGGGGCGACCGTCAGAGCGAAGCCGGCGGTCTCGCCGTCGTCGCTGATGCGCACTCCGCCGTCGGCGGCGTCGGGAATCCGGGCCACGATCGTCTTGACAGCCTCGGCTGCCGTGTTCGTCATCGTGAGCATGATCGTCCTTCCGTTTGCTTCGGTTGGGGCATCGGATCAGCCACGCTTCCGAGAATCCGAGCGGGATTCAACCCGACCGGCCGCTTCGGAGCGGATTCACATGTTCCACGGAGGAGGCTCCGTGACCCACACTTGACTCGTGCGCGCAGTCGTCTACGACCGTTACGGGTCGCCCGACGTGCTGCGGCTCGAAGACGTCCCGACGCCCGTTCCCGCCCGGGGCGAGGTGCTCGTCGAGGTCGTCGCGACCTCGATCAACCTGAGCGACTGGGAGGCTCTCCACGGGAGCCCGGGATACGCGCGCTTCGGAGGACTCTTCACGCCGCGTCGGCACATCCTCGGCTCCGACATAGCAGGTCGAGTCGCTGCCACAGGGCCGGAAGTCACCGCCTTCAGTGTCGGCGACGAGGTGTTCGGCGACAACCTCCAGCGGCTCGGCGGCTTCGCCGAGTACGCCGTCGCACCGGCCTCGGCTCTCGCGCTGAAGCCCTCCGCGCTGACCTTCGCCGAGGCATCCACGATCCCGCAATCGGGGGCGATCGCGCTGCAGGCCGTCGCGCGCGGGAAGGCGGGGGAGCGGATGCTGCTCAACGGCGCGGGCGGCGGTGCCGGCGCCTTCGCGGTGCAGCTGGCCACGCGCGCCGGTTTGCACGTCACGGGCGTCGACAACGCCGCGAAGCTCGACTTCCTCCGCGCCCTCGGCGCCGATGAGGTCATCGACTACCGCGCGCAGGACTTCACCCGCACGGGGCCGTACGACCTCGTCGTCGACCTCGTCGCGAGCAGGTCGGTGTTCGCGTACCGGCGCAGCCTGGCTCCCGGCGGACGGTTCCTCATGGTCGGCGGCACCCTCCGGGCGCTGCTGCGGCTCCTCACGCTCGGGACCCTCGTCGGCGCCGTCTCGCGCACGCGGCTCGGCGTCATGGTGGTCCGCGAAGGTCCGGCGCACTTCGCACCGCTCGCCGAGCTCGTCGCGGCCGGCGAGGTCCGCGCGCACATCGACAGCGTCTTCCCGCTCGAGGAGGTCCCCGCCGCACTCGTCCACCACGGCGAGGGCCGCGCGCTGGGCAAGGTCGTCGTCGCCGTCCGCGAGTCCTGACACCGACACCGCGACCCCGGAGCATACGGCGCAACCCCGATCCCATCCTTGTCGCGCGGGGCTACGATGAGCCGAGACTGACGACGCCGGAGTCGCCGATCATCGAGCAACTGACCTCGGGAGATTTCATGTCGGACGTCGCAGCCTCGCGCACGGGTGCCGCACCGGGCACCGACCCGGTGATGACGCACCGGATGATCCTGTTCGTGATCTTCGGTCTCATGGCCGGCATGTTCCTGTCGGCGCTCGACCAGACGATCGTCGGCACGGCGATCCGCACGATCGGCGACGACCTGCACGGCCTCAGTCAGCAGGCGTGGGTGACGACGGCGTACCTGATCACCTCGACGATCTCGACGCCGATCTACGGCAAGCTCTCCGACATCTTCGGCCGGCGGCCGCTGTTCATCTTCGCGATCGTCGTCTTCATCATCGGCTCGATCCTGGCCTCGTTCTCGACCTCGATGCTCGAGCTCGCCGCGTTCCGCGCCGTGCAGGGTCTCGGCGCCGGCGGTCTCATGTCGATGCCGCTCGCGATCATGGGCGACATCCTCGCGCCACGAGAACGCGCCAAATACCAGGGCTACTTCCTCGCCGTCTTCGGCATATCGAGTCTGCTCGGGCCCCTCATCGGCGGCCTGTTCGCGGGCACCGAGGAGATCCTCGGCATCGCCGGGTGGCGCTGGGTCTTCCTCATCAACGTCCCGATCGGCATCTTCGCCCTCGCGATCGTGCTGCGCTTCCTGCACATCCCGCGGCATCCCCGCCATTCGGTGCGCATCGACTGGTTCGGCGCCGCCTTCGTGATCATGGCGCTCGTGCCGCTGCTGCTCGTGGCCGAGCAGGGGCGCACGTGGGGCTGGGGCTCGCCGATCTCGATCCTCTGCTACGTGATCGGTGCCATCGGCATCGTCGCCTTCGTCATCACCGAGGTGATCATGAAGGACGACGCGCTCATCCCGCTCAAGCTCTTCCGCTCGCCGACCTTCTCGATGGCGACCGTCATCGGCGTGTTCGTCGGCTTCGGCATGTTCGGCGCGATGCTGACGATCCCGCTCTACCTGCAGCTCGTCATGGGCTCGACGCCCACCGAGAGCGGCTTCCAGATGCTCCCGATGATCCTCGGGCTCATGATCGCGTCGATCGGAAGCGGCCAGATCATCGCCCGCACGGGGCGCTACCGCATCTTCCCGATCCTGGGCACGGCGTTCATGTCGCTTGCCTTCTACTGGCTCACGCACCTGCAGTACGACACCTCGTACTGGTTCATGGCGGGGGCGATGCTGCTCCTCGGGCTCGGCCTCGGTCAGCTCATGCAGACGCTCACGATCGCGAGCCAGAACTCGGTCGGCCTGCGCGACATGGGTGTTGCGACGAGCGCGTCGACGTTCTTCCGGCAGATCGGCGGAACGCTCGGCACCGCCGTGCTCCTGTCGCTCATGTTCGCCGTCATGCCCGCGAACATCCAGACGTCGTTCGCGAACGAAGACACGCTCACGAGTGCGCTCGACGCCGCGTTCGATCCCGATGTCGCTTCTGATCCTGCCAACACCGAGATCATGAGCCAGATCTACAGCCCCATCGTCACGGGCGTCACCGATGCGACGACGGCGCAGGTCCAGGCAGGCCTGAAGAAGGCGACGGATGCCGCGACCGCGGCCGTCGCAGCCCAGGTCGCCGCCGGCACCATCCCGCCCGAAGCCCAGGCCGCGGCGACGGCGCAGGCGGTCGCTGCCGCGCAGACGGCGGCGACGCAGAAGATCCAGGAGCAGATCCCGGTCGCCCGTGTCGCCGACGACGGCACGGTGTCTCTCGACTTCTCCGATCCGACCCAGCGCGCCGACTTCGTCGCGACCGTCGTGCCGACGCTCCAGGACCAGTTCGCGAAGGGATCCGGCGACAACGCGAACGACGAGTCGGCGATCAACGACACGTCGTTCCTCGTCGGCGCCGACCCGCGCCTGGCCAAGCCGATGCTCGTTGCGTTCAACGCCTCGGCGGTCACCGTGTACTGGGTCGCGATGTGGGTCGTCATCATCGCGTTCGTGCTGTCGCTGTTCTTCCGCACCCCGCCGCTGCGCGACAAGTCCGCGCTGCAGGAGGCTGTCGACGACGCGGCCGCGCTCGAGGCGCAGCGCGCGGCGAACGAGATGGGCGCGCTCATCGAGCCGATCCCGTCGAAGACCGAGGAGCTGGCGGTTGTGGGCGCGGGGGCGCCGCAATCGAGGCGCGAGGCCCGGGAGGCGCGCGAAGCGGCGGAGCGAGATCGCGACGAGCCCTAGACTGGATGCCGCCAGCCTCTGTAGCTCAATGGAAGAGCAGTTCCGTCCTAAGGAAACGGTTGGGGGTTCGAGTCCCTCCAGGGGCACAGTCTTTTTTTGCTTCTGACCAGGGATTCCTTCTGAGGTCAGATCACGGAAATCGCGTTTTTGCCCACTTTTTGCCCACATTCTGAAAACTCTGAGGACAGATTCGGGGCAGAAACGAAGCCCTTCACGGAGCTTCATCCGACGTCTCAGGACGTCGAAATCGACCATTTCTGGCGTCGCGCGCCTCGTCGGAAAACTGAGCAATCTGCTCTTGGGGTCACTGAGGACGGGCGTACCGGGTCTGCGGACCCGACGGCAGGGCAACGAGCGGCATCGCGTCGTTCAGTCTCGCCGCCACGGCATCCAGATCGTCGTCGAAGAGGTCGGCGTACGTGTCGAGCGTCATCGCGGCCGACGCGTGCCCGAGCATCCGCTGCACGGCCTTCACGTTCGCACCCGAGCTGATCGCGAGCGATGCTGCGGTGTGACGGAGGTCGTGCGGGGTCAGCCGCGGGATCGACGGATCGACCGCCTGCGCGCGCCGGACCGCGTTCGCGAACCACCCCTGCGCGCCCGAGTTGCGCATGTGGTTGATCCCGTCACCGAACAGCAGCCCCTCCGGTCCCTTGCCGGCGCACGCCTGCTCGATCATCGGAGCGAGGCGCTCGGGGTAGGGGACGGAGCGCCGCTCGTGCGTCTTGGGTGTGCCGACGTGGATCTCGTAGGCGATCATCACCGCGTTCTCTTCGATGACGAAGCGCCGACGCAGCCGGTTCACGCTTCGCACGCGCAGCCCCGTCGCCTCGCCCCAGCGCAGCCCCGTATACGCAAGCGTCAGCACGAGCGTCGGATGCGCCGAGCACGCCGCCAGCGTCGCCACCTGGTCATGCGAGAGGTAGACGCGACGCTTGCCCGGCCCGTGCCGAGGAAGGTTGCGCACATGGCGGGCCGGATTGCTCGCGAGACGGCGATCGTCGATGGCGACATCGAGGATGCCGGCGAGAATCCCCAGCGAGCGAAGGACCACGGTGCGCGACTTGCGCGTCGCGAGATCGGACACCCAATCCTGAACCTCGGAGCGTCGGATAGACCAGACCTCCCGGTCCGCCCACACCGGAGCGACGTGGTTCTTCCACGCCTGCTCGAGCGTCATGTAGTAGGACGGCTTCGACATCGGCGGCTGCTTCGATCGCAACCAGCTGTCGGCGAACATCCTCACAGGAACCCGCGACGACGCCGGGTCGATGTACTCGCCCTTCGACTTCGACACCGTGACCATGGAGAGGTACAGCTTCGCTTCGCGCATCGTCTCGAAGCCACGCTTCTCCGCCGGAGTGCGATCAGGTTTGCGATAGCGCACGCGGTAGCGGCGACCCTTCGCCGTCTCGTATGGGGCGATCGTGCCCATGGCGCCCTCCGCTCGTGCCCGGCTCGACGGTCGGTATCGGGCCAGTGTCGGACATCGCAACGACCGCGTCAACGTCGCCGAAGCGATATGCCGGGCGATGCTTGCGCACGTCACAAAGTGTCGGTGGCGGGAAGAGGGACGCCTCCCTCCGACGGCGAGAGTGTAGCGATCGTGCGCGGCTCCGTTCTCGCCGCTCGCTATTTGCAGACTCCGCGCTCCGCGCTCCGCTTATCAACCGCTCGCCGTCGAGCACTGCGCCGCGCCCGATCGCTGGGGTCGCTGGTTGTCGGAGCCAAGGCGCAATGTGAGCAAATCCCGAATGCCTCAGAGGCGGGGTGTTAGTGCTTCGCCTTGAGCTTGGGGCTGACTGCGATTTCTGTGAGATCTGCCGTGCGTCCCAGCTCGGTCAGCTGCCAGGGTGCCCTGCGATCACCGTCGACCGCCTTCATGTACCCGTTGTTTCGCAGATACTGGGCTGCCCACCGGACGTCGTACTGCCAGGTGTAGAAGAGGTCGCCTGACGCGCGGAGGTCATGCTCGTGCACCTGCCACACCCGCTTTGTCACGTCGAGGACCGTGCCTGAGCCGCCAAGTGACCGCAGGGCCTCCACGACAAAAGCTCTGAACTCATCTCGTCCCGCCACGCGAGCAGCATATCGATGTCACCGCGGCAATCAGTCGACAACCTCAACCCCCGCGTCCCGTCACCACGCTTCGGCTAATTGATCCCCGTAATCGAGTAACCCAGCTCGGCAAGCCGGCCCGCGGCGCCGGCTCGACCGCCGCTGAACTCGTCGGCGCCCAGGCAACGGCCGTGCTGGTATCCGTACGCCACGCCGAAGATGGCCTTCGAGTCGTAGAAGCCGCCGTCTGTCACCAACATGTATTCACGAGCCGCCCCGAAACCATACTTGTGAAGGAAGGCGTCTCGGCCGATCCGGTCGAACTCGGCCAGCGCCTGTTCGACAGCGGAGCGGTCGGTTAGAGCGGAGTAGCGTGGCACGCTCCAAAGCTAGTTGCTCGGCGCGACGCCTCCTACACGCAGCCGCTCGAGTCTCCCCTTGGTAACCGTTGGAGTGAGAACCGTACCGGCTCGAGGGTCGCTTCCTCGTGCGAGGCCTCAACGGTCACCAGCGATACAAGCTGGCGTGATCCTCGATTCCGACCAACTTCGCATGGTGGATGACGGTGACGGCTTCCGGTCACTCGCGCCGGTCTATAGGCCGCCATGGATGGTCGAACGGTCCGGCGGTGACGTCACACGTCGATGCTCTTGGATAGGCTCGCGAGCGGGGATGCGCTTTCGGCCGGGTAGAGCATTGATGGGGAGAGTCCAGCGTTGGATGCGTTCAAGGTTCATCGAGACCTGATCGACGATTACCGTCGATTCACTGAAGGCTTTGTGGGGGCGGCCGACCCCCGGATCCGCCACTATCTCGAGAAGCAAAGCGTCGAGGGCCGCCAATGGCCGGACCCGTGGTTGTCGCTCAACCCCTCCTTCGCGCCGGGTGGGTCTGTCGACGAGCTCGTCAGCAGCGGCACGCTCCATCCCGATGCCGGGCGCGTGTTCCGCGTGAAGAAGTCGCTCACCGACGCCGGCGAGGGGTCACCGATCGTTTTCCACAAGCACCAGCGCGACGCAATCGAGACGGCGGCCACTCGCGAAAGCTATGTCCTCACAACGGGAACCGGCTCGGGTAAGTCTCTTGCCTATATCGTGCCGATTGTCGACCGCGTCCTTCGCGAGGGAACGGGCAAGGGCACGAAGGCGATCATCGTCTACCCGATGAACGCTCTCGCCAATAGCCAGCTCGAAGAGCTGAAGAAATTCCTGCATTTCGGATTCGACGGGAAGCCGCCTGTGACATTCCGCCGGTACACCGGCCAGGAGTCGCACGATGAGCGAGAGGAGATCCTCGCGTCTCCGCCGGACATTCTGCTGACCAACTACGTCATGCTCGATCTGGTCATGACGCGGCCCGACGAACGCCGGTCGCTCATCGCTGCCGCCAAGGGGCTGCAGTTCCTGGTTCTCGACGAGCTCCACACATACCGGGGCCGCCAGGGCGCGGATGTCGGGATGCTGGTGCGACGAGTGCGCGAGGCGTGTGACGCGGCCGAGACACTGCAGTGCGTCGGCACGTCGGCGACGATGTCGAGCGGCGGCACGCTCGCCGAGCAGCGGGCCGAGGTCGCACGCGTCGCGACGCAGATCTTCGGCACCGCTGTCGAGGCCGACGCCGTGATCACCGAGACTCTCGTACGCGCCGGCAGGGGAGACGAGGTCGGCGCTGATCAGCTTCGTCCTCTGATCGAACAGCGGGGGCAGACCGAGTCGCCCAAGGTCCAGCTCACCGCGGATGAACTGGCGACCGACCCGCTCGCGGGGTGGATCGAGCAGGAGTTCGGACTCGACACCGAAGCCGACAGCGGTTTGCTCGTCCGGCAGAAGCCGACGACCGTCGCCGCGGCGGCGACCGATCTCGCCACCCTGACAAACACCCCCCATGACATCGCAGCGAATGCGATCCGTGCCACCCTCCTCGCGGGTGCCAATGCGAAGAACTCCATCGGCCGCTCCTTCTTCGCGTTCCGGCTTCATCAGTTCCTCTCGAAGGGCGGGAACGTCTACGCAACCCCGGAATCGCCGGCGGATCGCGCGATCGAGACGAACTTCCAGGTCACGATGCCCGGTCCCCCCGAGCGCCGGCTTTATCCGCTCGCGTTCTGCCGGGAATGCGGACAGGAGTATCTCGTTGCGCGCCGGAGCGATCCCAAGGGCGCCGGCGTCGCGCACGCGCGACACCAGATCCGCACGACGGATCGCTCCGACGGGTACTTGTTCATTTCGGACGACCAGCCCTGGCCCGTCGATCCCGTGGAGGAGGGGCGTCTTCCCGGGTCGTGGCTCTCGACGACCGCCTCGGGCACGGGGGTCACGAAGCTTCGGGCGGCCGACATTCCTGAGCGCGCCGACGTCACGCCGGACGGCCTGCTCACGCCCCTCGGCGCCGATGAACAGGCGCAGAACACGCTCGCCGCGTGGATCCCCGGAACGTTCCGCTTCTGCCTCGCCTGCGGCGTCTCGTACGAAGCCGCCCGCACCTCCGAGTACACCAAGCTCGCGACCCTCGATCGCGAGGGGCGTAGCAGCGCGATGACGGTGCTCGCGACGTCGCTCCTCACGTCGCTGAAGTCGATTCCCGACGACGAGCTGCCGCCCCGGGCACGCAAACTCCTCACTTTCGTCGACAATCGGCAGGATGCTTCGCTCCAGGCCGGGCACCTCAACGACTTCGTCCAGGTCGCGCAGCTTCGCGGAGCGCTGCACAACGCCGTCGCAGACGCGGGCGACGCGGGCCTCGAGCTGATCGACGTCGGCGACCGGCTGGCCGACGCCCTCGCGCTCGCCCCGGCCGACTATCTTGCCGACCCCGAAGGGCTTGCGACCCGAGCAGGACGATCCGCCCTGAAGAAGGTGCTCGAGTATCGGGCGGTCACCGACCTTCAACGCGGCTGGCGCGTTACGCTCCCCAACCTCGAGCAGACCGGTCTCGTGATCGTCGACTACCCGATGTCTCGAGACCTGGCCGAGCGCCAGGACCTTTGGGAAGGCGCCGACTTCCGCCTGGCCGGCGCCGAGCCTAAACAGCGCGAGGAGGTCACCACGGTGCTCCTCGATGAGTTCCGGCGCGTGCTCGCGATCGACTCCGAAGCCCTCGCGATCGAGACGTTCGAACGACTCCAGCGCCAGAGCCGCGAATATTTGACGGGTCTCTGGGCGATCGGCGATCTCGAGCCGCCCGCGAGCGTCGGGCTCGCGATCCCGGCGGCCGGCGTCAAGGGGGGCGCCCGCAATGTGCTCACGCTGACCGGTCGCGGGGCGTACGGTCGGTGGCTGCGCGACAAGGATCGGTTCAACACGCCTCATAACCTGAGCGTCCCCGAGGGCGACGAGGTCATCGCCTCGCTCATCGCGGTTCTCGAGCGTGCCGGGATCATCACGAAGGTCGTCGACGAGAAGAGCTCGGGCTATCGGCTGCGATCCTCTGCGATCGTGCTCAAGCCCGGCAAGGGCGAGCACGGTGCTCCCGACCCGGTGCGCCGGCGCTTCCAGAACGAGCAGAAGCCGCGAGTGGTCGAGTACTTCCGCGACCTGTATCGCGACCACAGCCGCGATCTCGCGGGGCTTCGCGCGGCGGAGCACACCGCTCAGGTGCCGGCGGATATCCGCATGGAGCGCGAGAAGGCTTTCACGGATGCCGAGCTGCCGCTCCTCTTCTGCTCGCCCACGATGGAGCTCGGCGTCGACATCGCCGAGCTGAACGCGGTGGGCATGCGCAACGTTCCGCCGACGCCCGCCAACTACGCGCAGCGCAGCGGGCGCGCGGGTCGCTCGGGGCAGCCCGCGATCGTCATGACGTATTGCGCGACCGGCAATGCGCACGACACGTACTACTTCGACCGGTCCGAGCTCATGGTGGCCGGGCAGGTCGTGCCGCCTCGCCTCGATCTGGCGAACGAAGACCTCGTCCGGTCACACGTGCAGGCGATCTTCCTCGCCGAGGTGCTGGCGGTGAGCTCGAGGGGGCTCGGCAGCTCGATGAAGGATGTGCTCGTGCTCGACGACCCCGACCACCGGTATCCGATCGCACCGTCGCTGCGCTCCAAGCTCGAAGACGGGGGCGCGGCATCCCGTGCGGCTCGTTCCGCCGCCAACGTGCTCGCACCGCTGCGTGATGTGCTGCAGGCCGCGAGCTGGTGGTCGAATGCCTGGATCGACACCGTGATCGGCGGCGCCGCGGCCTCTTTCGACCGCGCGTGCGACCGCTGGCGCGACCTGTACGCCTCGGCTCGCGCGGAGCAGCAGGCCGCGTTCGAGCAGACCAAGAACATCTCGGCGACCAAGCGCGACCGCGATGATGCCGAGCGTCGCCAGCGCGAGGCGCGGCAGCGGATCGACCTGCTTCTCAACGACGCGGGCGACTCGGGGTTCAGCCAGTCCGACTTCTACACGTACCGGTATCTCGCATCCGAAGGGTTCCTTCCGGGGTATTCCTTCCCCCGCCTCCCGCTGGCGGCCTTCATCCCTGGTTGGGGTAACCGTCCGAGCAGCTGGCTGCAGCGTCCGCGCTTCCTCGCGATCTCGGAGTTCGGGCCGCAGTCACTGATCTATCACGAGGGAGCTCGGTACCAGGTGGTCCGCATCAGCCTGCCGCGAGAAGGCGGCGAGGCGGGCGGCGACGTCACGCTCACGACCGCGAAGATCTGCGAGTCGTGCGGCACGCACCACCTCGACACTCAGAACGTCGACGTGTGCGTCAGCTGTCAGACCCCCCTGCCGAGCGAGTGGAAGAACCTGCTGCAGCTGCAGACGGTGCTGACGCGACGCCGCGAGCGCATCAGCGCTGACGAAGAAGAGCGCAACCGCGTCGGGTACGAGCTGCGCACGACGTACCGGTTCGTTCCGCGCGCGGGTCACCCGGGCAAGGCCACGGCGAAGGCCGTGACGGATGCCGGCGCAAACGTGCTCGACGTGGTCTACGGCGACTCCGCCGATGTGCGTGTCACGAACCTCGGCCGACGGACGCGGAAGAAGGCCGATCTCCACGGGTTCTGGCTCGACACGGTCAAGGGCCGCTGGCTAAGCGAGAAGGAGGGGACGGGCGACAGCGACGCGGAGGAGACCGACGACGACGCACCGCTCCCTGCGGACGTGCACACGAAGGCGTTCGTCACGCCGTACGTCGAAGACCGCCGCAATATCGCGGTGCTCCGCTGGGTCACCACTGTCGACGACGCGCAGGCCGTTACGGCTCGCTGCGCGCTCGAGCGCGGGATCGAGGCGCGGTTCCAGCTCGAAGACTCCGAGCTCATGAGCGAGCAGCTTCCGGACGCCGAGGGCCGCGGTCGCCTGCTGCTCACGGAGGCGGCCGAGGGAGGGGCGGGGGTGCTGCGCCGTCTGCAGTCCGACGCGACGGCACTGGCGGATGCCGCTCGTGAGGCGCTGCGCATCATCCACGTCGACCCTGAGACGGGAGGCGACGTCGAGGGCGCCTGCGGTGCGGGCTGTTACCGATGTCTGCTGTCGTACTCGAATCAACTGGATCACGAGCGCATCGATCGGCGCACCGTCGTGCCCCTGCTCCTCGACCTGTCCCGCGCGAAGGTGAATCCCGACGATGTCGTGCAGGTGACACCGCCCCCGGCGCCGGAGGCCGACGAGGCGCCGAAGGCCGAACGCTTCCGAGTGCCTGCTCCGGAGTCCGCTCGCGCGGCCGCCTTCCTCCACCACCTTGAGCGCCGCGGCCTCAGGCTGCCGACGCACGGCGGGGATGAGGTGGACGGCCTTATCGTCGACTTCGTGTACGACAGCCCCAAGGCGGTGGTCGTCGTGCACGACGAGGTGGCTCAGGTCGATGCGAACGACCTTGTCTTCGCCGGCTATCAGGTGGTGACTGTGGGCGTCGACCGAGACTTCGACGACGTGATCGACGAGAACACGAGTGTGTTCGGAGAGGCATCGCAGTGACCGCGACTGATTTCGCCATCGGCTCCCTCGTGACGGCGCGCGGGCGCGACTGGGTCGTGCTCCCTGAGTCGGTCGAGGACTTCCTCCTGGCCAAGCCCCTCGGCGGCTCCGACGCCGAGATCACGGGCCTCATCCCGGCGGTCGAAGAGGTCACCGCCGCGAGCTTCGCGCCGCCGTCGGCGACGGACCGTGGCGATGACCGAAGCGGGCGGATGCTGCGCGAAGCGCTGCGCATCGGGTTCCGCTCGTCGGGCGGTCCCTTCCGGTCGCTCGCGAGCCTCAACGTCGATCCTCGCCCCTACCAGCTCGTGCCGCTTCTGCTCGGGCTCCGCCAAGATACCGTGCGGCTCCTGATCGCCGACGACGTCGGCATCGGAAAGACCGTCGAGGCGGGCCTCGTCGCGAGCGAGCTCCTGGCGCAGGGCACTGTGCAGCGCCTCGCGGTGCTCTGCCCGCCGAGCCTCGCCGAGCAGTGGCGCGCCGAGCTGTCGGAGAAGTTCGGACTCGACGCCCAGCTCGTGCTTCCCTCGACGATCACGCGCCTCGAGCGCTCCCTCGCGGTCGGTGAGGAGCTCTTCACCCGCTACCCCGTCACTGTCGTTTCCCTCGACTTCATCAAGTCCGAGCGTCATCGCTACGAGTTCCAGCGCACCGCGCCAGAGCTGATCATCGTCGACGAAGCGCACACCGTCGCGGCCGACGACAGCGGCAAGGGGTCGGCTGGGCGCACGCAGCGGTACCACCTCATCCGGTCTCTCGCGGACGACAGGTCGCGTCACCTCGTGCTCACGACCGCCACTCCGCACAGCGGAAACGACGGCGCCTTCCGCAACCTGATCGGCCTGCTCGACGACGACCTCAAGACAGTCGACCTCTCGAGCGAGGGCGGTCGGCGCCTGCTCGCGCAGCACATGGTGCAGCGCCGCCGCGGCGACATCCGCGACTATCTCGGTGCCGAAACGCAGTTCCCGAAAGACCGCCAGACAAGCGAGGTCGCGTACCAGCTGTCGGCCGCACACCGGGAGTTCTTCGACGACGTCCTGCAGTACATCCGCGGACAGGTGCAGGACAGGTCCGGCACGAAGCTCCAGCAGCGCGTGCGGTGGTGGTCGGCGCTCGCGCTCCTGCGCGCGATGGCCTCGTCGCCCGCGGCCGCCGCGATGACGCTGCGCACACGCGCCGCAACAAAAGAGGCGGAGACGGATGCCGAGGCCGACCTGGTCGGCGCCGCCGAGGTGCTCGACCAGTTCGAAGACGAGGGCGCGGATGCCGCCGACCTCGTGCCGGGCGCCGAGCACGAGGCATCCGAGGCATCCCTGCTGCGCGCATACGCCGATCGCGCGGACGCGCTCGTCGCGAGCCCCGCCGACGACGCGAAGCTCGCGCTCCTGATCAAGCAGGTCAAGGCCCTGCTCAAAGACGGATTCAGCCCGATCGTGTTCTGCCGGTTCATCCAGACGGCGAAGTACGTGCACGAGCACCTGGTCGGGGCTCTGCGCGGGGTCGCGGTCGAGGTCGTGACGGGTGAACTCCCCTCCGAAGAGCGCGCCGCCCGAATCGCCGCACTCGCGAGCCGGTCGGAGGGCGCGAGCCGTGTGTTGGTCGCGACGGACTGCCTGTCCGAGGGCGTGAACCTGCAGGCGGACTTCCAGGCCGTCGTGCACTACGACCTCGCGTGGAACCCCACGCGCCACGAGCAGCGGGAAGGGCGCGTCGATCGCTTCGGCCAGCCGCGCGACATCGTGCGGGCGCAGACGATCTACGGCGCCGACAACGGCATCGACGGCATCGTGCTCGACGTCCTGATCCGCAAGCACGAGAAGATCCGTCGCGATCTCGGCATCAGCGTGCCCGTGCCCGCTCGGAGCGACGAGGTTCTCAGCGCCCTGCTCGAGGGCTCCGTCATGCGCGGCAGCGGCTATGAGCAGCTCGCGTTCGATTTCGAACTCGACGACGGGGCGGTCAAGGACTTCGACGCCGAATGGGAGTCGAGCGCCGAGAAGGAGAAGCAGAGCCAGACGATGTTCGCGCAACGCACGATCCGGCCCGACGAGGTCAAAGAGGCGATGGATGCCGCGCGCCGCAGCCTCGGCGCTCCGGGCGATGTCGAGCGCTTCGTGCGCGACGCACTCAGCGAGCTGCGCGCGCTCGTCTCGCCGGCGGAGTTTGGCTTCGACGCCGACCTCTCGCAGGTGCCGGTGCAGGTCTCCGAGGCGCTGACGTCGGCCGACGGACGCCGGGTCACCGCCTTCCATCGAGACCTGCCAGCACCGCGCGGGTCGGCGGTGCTGCAGCGCACCGATCCGACGGTCGCGGCCCTCGCGAACTATGTGCTCAACAGCGCACTCGACTCGACGCTCGACGCGAGGGATCGTCCGGCCAAGCGCGCGGGCATCCTCACGACGAACGCCGTCTCCAACCTCACGGTCGCGCTTCTCATGCGGTTCCGCACGCATCTTGTGCTGCCGTCGAAAGATGGCCCCCGCACGACGCTCGCCGAGGAGGCGCGCGTCGTGGCGTTCCGCGGCAAGCCCTCGGCTCCCGAGTGGCTGACGGATGCCGAGGTGGAGCACCTGTTGGCGGCGGAGCCCAGTGCGAACACGCCCGCCGACGTCGCCGAGAACACGCTCGCGGCAGTCATCCGCGCGCTCCCCGTGATTCGGGAGCAGCTCTCCGAGCGCGCCGAGCAGCTCGCCGCGCAGCTCGAGGCCGACCACGTGTCGGTGCGCGTCGCGGCGCGCGGCGAGCGTGCGGGTGCGCTCTCTGTGCGGGGGCTCGCGGTGCGCGCGCAGCTACCGCCCGACGTGCTCGGCGTGTACGTATACCGCCCGGCGGGAGGCGCGGCATGAACGGCGACCTGCAAGGCATTCATCTCATTGGCGGGGTGCTGCCGGCGGCGCTGCTCGGGCGCATCCACGCCAACGAGCTGTCGAACGCCCAGAGCATCTCGGGTGCCTCGTACCACCTCGTCGGCAACGAGAAGCCGAAGGATGCCGCTGCGCGCGCCTGGTCGTACCTGCGCGGCGCGTGGACGGCTTGGCGCGACGCGGTCGCGAAGGACCCCGGCACGCCGGGCACGGGCACGGCCCGCGAGAAGTGGTTGCTCGTGCTGCTCGACGAGCTCGGCTACGGGCGGCTTCCCGCCACCCGCCATGAGGTGATCGACGGCGTCGAATACCCCATCTCTCATCGCTGGCACCACGTGCCGATCCACCTGCTCGGGCCGGGCGTTGACCTCGATAAGCGCAATCCCGGCGTGCCCGGCGCGGCCCGCGCGCCGCAGGCGATGCTGCAGGAGTACCTCAACCGCACCGACGCCGACCTGTGGGGCATCCTGAGTAATGGCCTGCGGCTGCGGCTGCTGCGCGACTCCACCGCGTTCGCGGGGTCGGCGTACGTCGAGTTCGACCTCGAGGCGATCTTCGACGGCGAGCTTTACTCCGAGTTCCAGCTGATGTGGCTGCTGTGCCACGTGTCGCGCGTCGAGAAGCGCAGCGGTCAGGATGCCGGCGCGGGCGACTGCTGGCTCGAAGAGTGGCGGGCAGAGGCTGCCGAAGCCGGCACCCGCGCGCTCAATCGCCTGCGCGAGGGCGTCGAGTCGGCAATCACGACGTTCGGCTCGGGATTCCTCGGCCATCCCGCCAACGGCTGGTTGCGCGATGCCCTTCAGAACGGGTCGCTCACCGACCGCGAGTACCACAAGGCTCTCCTGCGGCTCATCTATCGGCTGCTCTTCCTGTTCGTGGCCGAGGATCGGGGCGCGCTGCTCGATCCCGCCGCGCCGCGCGAGGCGCGCGAGCGGTACGGCGAGTACTTCTCGACGGCCCGCCTTCGCCGGCTGTCCCGCCTGCGCTCGGGCGGCGCGCACCCCGACATGTGGCGCAGCCAGCGCATGGTGCTCGCAGCGCTCGGCGGTCGAGGGATGCCGCAGCTCGGCATTCCCGCTCTGGGAGGCCTGTTCGATCCCGACCGTCGCGCGCCCGAGGTCGAAGGAGCGCCCGCCCGCGACCTGCTGCTCGGCGCCGAGATCACGAACAAGAACGTGCTGAGCGCGATCCGGCGCCTTGCGTGGATCCTTGTGCCCGGTCAGCGCGCGCAGCCCATCGACTACCGGCACCTCGGGGCGGAGGAACTCGGCGGTGTGTACGAGTCGCTCCTCGAGCTGGTGCCGCGCGTCGACCTCGCGACCAAGCGGTTCTCGCTCGAGCACCTCTCTGGCAACGAGCGCAAGACGACGGGCTCGTACTACACGCCGCCGTCGCTCGTATCGGCGCTACTCGACGCGTCGCTCGACCCAGTGCTCGACGAGGCCGTCGCGTTGGGCAGCACCCCGCAGGAGCGCGAGGCCAATCTGCTTGCGGTCACAGTGTGCGACCCCGCGAGCGGGTCGGGCGGCTTCCTCGTCGCGGCCGCTCGCCGCATCGCGCGCCGGCTCGCGCAGGTGCGATCCGACGAAGACGAGCCTACTCCCGAGGCGGTGCAGCACGCCCTGCACGACGTGGTCGCTCGCTGCGTCTACGGCGTCGACATGAACGACCTCGCCGCCGAGCTCGCGAAGGTGTCGCTGTGGCTTGAAGCGCTCGAGCCGGGCAAGCCGCTCGGCTTCCTCGACGCGCGCATCCGCGTCGGCAATAGCCTGTTCGGCGCCACGCCGACGCTCATCGCCGAGGGCGTGCCCGAGGCCGCGTTCAAGGAGCTCGAGGGCGACGACAAGAAGCACGCTGCCGACGTACGTAAACGCAACAAGAACGAGGCGACGGGGCAAGGCCTGCTTTCCTGGGCTGACCCGAATTCGCTCGCGGCCGAGAGTCAACGCGAGCGCGAGCTTCTTCTGGCGCCGAGCGACGATGTGGACGACATCCGCTCCCGGGGAGACTCGTGGGAGTCCTACCTTGCCTCGCGCGCCCGCCTGGCGCTCAAGCGGCAAGCGGATGCCTGGGGAGCAGCGTTCGTGTGGCCGCTGCAGAAGGGTGGCCCCTTGGAGCCCACCTCGGGTGTGATGCGCGCCATGCTCGACGATGACGCTGAAGTGCAATACCCCGAGACGGTCGATGCCGTCGCCCGCCTCGCAGACGAGTACCGGTTCTTCCACTGGCATCTGGAGTTCCCCGAGGTGTTCGGCGCGACGACCGGCGAGGGCCGCGGCCCAGAGGGCTGGGCTGGCGGCTTCACCTGCATGCTGGGCAACCCGCCGTGGGAGCGCGTGAAGCTGCAAGAGCAGGAGTTCTTCGCGGCGCGCGACGAAGACATTGCGAAGGCGCCGAACGCGGCGGCGCGCAAGCGGCTGATCGACAAGCTCCAGCAGGGCGGCGAGGCCGATGTGCTCTTGTACGAGGAGTTCCTCGCCGAGCGGCGTCGGGCCGAAGGCGTGAGTGCATTCCTCCGGCTGTCCGGGCGCTACCCGCTCAACGGCCGTGGCGATGTGAACACGTACGCGGTGTTCGCGGAGTTGTTCCGCAGCATGACGGCGCCAGAAGGTCGATCTGGGGTGATCGTGCCGACCGGCATCGCGACCGATGCCACGACCCAGTATTTCTTCAAGGACCTCGTCGAGAACAAGTCGCTCGTCGCGCTCTACGACTTCGACAACACGAAGAAGCTGTTCGCCGACGTCGACTCACGCACCAAGTTCTGCATCCTCAGCACAAGCGGACGGGCGGTCGCGACTCCGGCGGCGCAGTTCGCGTTCTTCCTGAACGATCCGCTGCAGATCGAGGCATCCCGTTTCACTCTGACGCCTGAAGAGATCACGCTCCTCAACCCCAACACGGGCACAGTGCCGATCTTCCGCACACGCCGCGACGCCGAGATCACCCTCGGTATTTACCGACGCGTGCCCGTTCTCATCAACGAGAACGACCCCGTCAACGGCAACCCCTGGGGCGTGTCATTCATGACGATGTTCCACATGTCCAATGACTCGCACCTCTTCCACACCCGCGAACAGCTCGAGGCCGACGGCTGGACCCTGAAGGGCAACATCTTCGAACGCCCAAAAGCCCAGGCGGGAGCTGATCGAATGCTCCCGCTCTACGAGGCGAAGATGTTCCACCAGTACGACCACCGCTGGGCGACCTACGACGGCCTGGACACCCGCGACGTGACTGCGCAGGAGAAGCAAGACGTCGACTTCGTTGTGCTGCCTCGGTACTGGGTTGCGGACGAGCAGGTAAATCAGCGGCTGACGGGTGAATGGAACCAGCCCTGGCTCCTATGCTTCCGCGATATCGCACGAGCGACTGATGTTCGGACGATGATCCCGTCCGCGATCCCGCGAACCGCCGTCGGACATAAGGCGCCGCTCATTAGATCCAGTCGGCCTCTTGTTACCTTGGCGATCTTGAGTAGCTACGTGCTTGATTACATCGCTCGCCAGAAGGTCGGCGGAACCAGCATGACGTACTTCATCGTTAAGCAGCTGCCGGTACTCCCGATCGAGTTGCTTTCGCGGCCCGCACCCTGGGACCACCGATTGCACCTGGGGGAGTGGATAGAGCACCGAGTCATGAGACTCATCTCATCAGGCAGCGACGTCGCCTCGTGTGCATCCATACCGATCACAGGATGGCACGACGACGCTAGGGAGCGGGCGAGGAACGACTTGGACGCGGCTTTCCTCTTCCTGTTTGGCGTTTCGGACGGAGATGCGGAACACATCCTCGATGCCTTTCCGATTGTTCGCCGCCAAGAGGAGGCGGCACACGGCTCCTTTCTGACGAAGGAGCAAGTTCTTGGCACACTTGCAAACCTTCGGGAAGCCGTCTCAACGGGAGTCCCTTATCGAACAAAAGCACTCTCAACGGGTGAGAAGGCATGAGCGCCGCGGTCGATCGTATGCTTCCGCTCTACGAAGCCAAGATGATCGCAAAGTTCGACCACCGGGATGCAGGGGTGGTGAAGAGCCAAACGGCCGCTAAGCGCCAAAATCAGCCGAGCTACTTATCCGAAGCTGACCACCAAGATCCGTGGCTCAATCCCGTGCCCGGCTACTGGGTAGCCGAGCATTCAGTTCCCGGCAGCCTCCCGTCGCGCCTCCTAGGATTCTCGAACGTCACTAGCCCCACCAACCAGCGCACGATGATCGCTGCTCAGCTGCCGCGAGTGGGTGCTGGGCATAGTCTTCCTCTGATATTCGCCTCGAACACGCTCCTGTTGTGCGCCATCCTTAACTCCTTCGTGTTTGATTACGTCGCGCGGCAGAAGGTCGCCGGCGTGAACTTCAGCTATATGTACCTGCGACAGCTTCCAGTCCCGCCCCCGCGTGTCTTCGACCGCTCAACACCTTGGGATGCACAGGACGCGCTACGCGATTGGTTGGAGTCGCGCGCCGAGGAGCTCGTCGCCACTTCCTGGGACCTGCCGGCCACTCGCGGAGATACCCCGAATCCGTTTGTCTGGAGCGAATCGCGCCGTGCGGTTGTACTCGCGGAGATCGACGCGGCCCTCTTTCACGTCTACGGCGTGGAGCGCGGAGACGTCGACTACATCATGGACACGTTCCCGATCGTCAAGCGCAAGGACGAGGCCCAGTACGGCGAGTACCGCACGAAGCGGCTGATCCTCGAGAACTACGACCGCATGCAGGAGTGCATGGACAACGGCACCGAGTTCGTGTCGACGCTCAATCCCCCGCCGGGCTTCGGGCCGCGGCATCCGGAAAGGACCATCGATGCCTGATCGCGACACGACGTACGAGCGCGGAGTCGGCGCGAACCCCACGATCGATGCGGCGGCCTGGAGGATCATCGGGCCGGGTCTGCGGGGTGAGCCGTCTCCGCTGCTGCCGTCGCAGCCGACGTGGACCGCGTCCAACGCGGTTGACCTGCGCCACCGGGTCTCGCAGAACAACGTGAGTCCCGCGAGCTTCCTCGAAAAACTTCGGGGCGAACTCGAGGGGGCATCCGACGGTGTCATCGTCCTCGCCGCCGAACTGCTCTACCTGCAGGTACTGCCGCTTGTGAACGTGGGCGCGAAGACCAAGATCGAGCGCGTTGGGACGGTGCTCGCGTGGACGGCGAGCGGCGCCCGCCTCGATGTCGGCCTGCTCGCGGGTCTCGAGGCCGAGGGTACTTTCCACGGCGGGGCGGGGTTCAACATCCGCATCTGGCAGCACGTTCCGTGGCTGTGCCGTTTCGTGGAGCATTGGACGACGCTGGATGCCGCGACCCGAGAGCAGGCGCTGCGCAACCCGTGGGCCTTCCGCGATGTTGCCCTCGCGACCCCCGGGAACGACGAGACCGCGCTCCGCCTCTCCTTTCAGGAGCTCGTGTGGCCCGGCTACTTCGACAACGTCGTGAAGCAGGACCATCGCCGACGTATTCGCGATGCCTTCGCCCATCACCTGAGCCTCGGCGAAGGCGACGCGGATGCCGACGTCGACTACGACCTGTGGCGCATCCGGCAAGACGTGCAGGAGCCCGACCAGCCCCGGGTCGATTGGTACGCGAGCCCGTACGTCGACGCGTGGGGTGGCGTTCTTCCGCCGCGCAAGGCAGCGGAAGGCAGGCGGGCGTGGCTCGTTCGGTCGGGCCAGGGCGGTGCTCCGCTCGCCGAGCGGTGGCGTGACGAGTCGTTCGTGTCGCTCCCGGCGACGAATCTCCGCGTCGATCTCGAGCACGCCACCGAGACCTCGATCCGCGAGGCCGTCGAGTCGGGCTACACGCATCTCGACTACGCGCAGCGGCTGCAGCTCACGCAGGCCGACCAGGCGTTCATCCTCCGCATGGCGCCTGACGACATCATCCTCACTGTCTCGGGCGACAAGGCGTGGATCGGCTCCGTCGCCGGCGATCCGCTGTGGGCCGAGCTCGACGGATCGCGCCTGCGACGCCCGGTCGACTGGCTCCAGGAGCCGATCGACAAGGCGAAGCTGCCCGAGCCAGTGCCCGGCATGCTCGATAAGCAGGGCGACGTCGTCGAGCTGACGACCGCGCTCGAGCCGCTCGCGGCGCTCGCTGACAGACTGACCGACGTCGCGGACGAAGACGACGTGGAAGAGGCGGCACCGACCGCACGCGGGCCGGTTCTCGCCAGCATCCCGCTCGTGACCGCCGACCTCGCCGCAAGCCTGCACATGCCGGCCGAGACGCTGCAGGAGTGGCTCGACGTCCTCGCCGACCGCCGTCAGATCGTGCTCTACGGTCCGCCCGGGACAGGCAAGACGTTCGTGGCAGAAGCGCTAGGGCGGCACATCGTGGGGGCCGACAGCAACCACTTGCGCACGGTGCAGTTCCATCCCTCGTACGCCTACGAGGACTTCTTCGAGGGCCTGCGCCCGACCGTCGAAGACGGAAACGTCACCTACCAGGTCGTGCCCGGCCCGCTCCGCACCCTCGTCGCCGAGGCGACGAGCCCTGGAAACGAGTCCACGCCGTACGTGCTCGTCATCGACGAGATGAACCGCGCGAACCTCGCCAAGGTTTTCGGTGAGCTGTACTACCTGCTCGAGTACCGCGACCAGTCGATCAGCCTGCAGTACAGCAGAGACGGCGACTTCCGGCTGCCGAAGAACCTGTTCATCATCGGCACCATGAACACGCTCGACCGGTCGATCTCGATGGTGGATGCCGCCATCCGCCGCCGCTTCCCGTTCGTCGAGCTGCATCCCGCGGTCGAGCCGGTGTCGAATGTGCTCCGCAACTATCTGTCGGCGCAGAAATCGGACGACCGGCGCGCTCGTCTGCTCGAGGCGCTCAACGAGCGGATCGATGAGCGGGACCTGCAGATCGGCCCGTCGTACCTCATGAAGGAATCCGCGCGACACGACTCTGGGCTTGAGCGCATCTGGAAGTACGACATCCTGCCGCTGCTCGACGACCACTTCTACGGCATGCAGACCCCCGAGCAGGTCCGCGCGCAGTTCGGGCTCGACCCGCTGCTCGCGAGACTGTCGGCCGCGCCGGTCGGCCCGGTCGACGTCGTTCTCGACCAGGAGAACGTCATCGAGGTGGATGAACTCGGCGTGGGTGAGGAGTCGCCTGACGCATGAGTGAGGTGCGACGGCTGGCGCTTGCCGAGTCGTTCGAGCCGTTCGCGGCCGAGCTCTCGGAGGCTAAGGCACGCGCTCTTCACGGCAGTCGCCTCGTGAATGTCGTGCGGGCGGGTGCGGGGACCGCCGTGCTGCAACCGAGCGGGCGGGTCGGCGCTGTGCGGATCGGTGACCTGCAGGTCGAGGTGTGGCCGAAGGAGAAGGTGAAGCTCGCCCACCTCATCTTCATGCTCGGGTACGCGGCCGACCCCGGGTTCCGGCCCGAGGAGGTCAACGCCGAAGGGTACGACGAGCTGTGGCCCGCGCTGGCCGAGTCGCTCGCACGAGTGTGCGATCGGGCGCTGCGCGCGGGAGTGCTGCAGGGCTATCGCACGGTCGAGGAGTCGTCGATCGTCGTGCGCGGCCGCATCCGCGTCGCAGACCAGCTCCGGCGGCAGCCAGGACAGATCTCCCGCACCGAGATCGCCTATGACGAGTACATGACCGACATCGTGGAGAACCGTATCCTGCGCACGGCGCTGCGCCGCATGCGAGCCGTGCCGCGGCTGCGGTCAGGCGTCGCCTCTCAGCTGTCGCACCTCGACAATCGGCTCGACGGAGTCGCCGTCCTCCGGCACGGCGAGCCGCTTCCTTCGTGGCGGCCCACGCGTCTCAACGCGCGGTACGTGCCGGCGCTCCGTTTGGCTGAGCTCGTCCTTCGGAATACGTCGGCACAGGCGGGCGACGACGGTGTCGAGATCGCCGCGTTCGTCGTGTCGATGTGGAAGGTCTTCGAGGACTTCGTCACCGTCGCGCTCCGCGAGGCGATCACAGAGCGCGGTCGCCGGGCAGTCGCCCAGAAACGGTGGCACTTCGACGAGCCGCGCACCGACGGCGTGAGCCGCGTTCCGATGGCGATCGACCTGCTCGAGTACGACGGGGCACTCCCGGTGATGGTCTACGACGCGAAGTACAAGGCCGCATCACCCGACGGCCGCTACCCCAACGCCGATTTCTACCAGATGCTCGCCTACTGCACGACAACGGGCCTCGACAGGGCGGTGCTGGTGTACGCACAAGGCGGTCAGCCCGTCGACCGGCGAGTGTTGAACTCACCGGTGACGATCCGCGAATGGCCGCTCGACCTGTCGTTGTCCCCGAGCGAGATGCTGGACTCTATTCGCAGCGCGATCGCTCGGGCGCACGCCGCGATCGATTGAAGGGAAATGAGACATGCTTCCGAGCGAAGACGAGACCGCCGACGAACTCCTGCGGCTCCTAGCGGAGCGGCCCGGGTATCGAGGGACGCCTGGGCAGTGCTACGGACCATTGGCAAAGCGCTTCCCCCAAATCACCGATGCCGATCTCCGGGCCCGCGTGCAATCGGGAGATAACCATTGGGAGAACCGCGTGCGGTTCGCCAGGAACCGACTCGTCAAGCGGGGGCTGATCTTCAAGCCGGGCGAGGGTACTTGGCACGAGCGCGGTGTCTGGGAATTGACCTCCAGCGGCATCGACGTGGCGCGGCGCCTCGGTGCGACGGGCTCGAGTAGCGGTTCGGGAGTAACCGGTTCGCGGGCATCGCGGGGTGTGGTCGTCAAGTCCATGGCCCAGGAAAGCGACGGCATCCTGCTCGGCTGGAATCGCGACGTCTGGGACGATTGGCCCGACACCTACGAGGGCATGGTGAATCGGCTGATGGCAGGCGACCGGTACACGACGCGGTGGTCAGTGGGAAAGCGACTCGACGTGCCTCCAAAGACGGAGGCCTGGCTGTTGCGACAGGGTGGGCCGTTCGGCCTCATCGGGCACGGCATCGTGACGTCTAACACGTTCGTCGATGCCCATTTCGCAAACGACGGTGAGACCTCTCGCTACGTGAACGTCGAGTTCGATGTGCTTCTCCCCGAGAGCGACCTCCTGCCTCGTGACCAGCTCGAGCACCTCATCCCCGAGGTCAAGTGGCGGCATCAGTTCACCAGCGGAAATCGAGTCCCCGCACCCGTGAACGCCCGCCTGAAGCAGCTCTGGAACGGGCACACCTCTTAGCCCGCCACCTCCGAGGACCATCGCCCAGTGCCCGAAGTAACGCTCTCCAAGACTGACGACCACAAGCTCGACAGCACGGTGCAGTCGAAGGTGCTCACGTTCCTCATGAAGCTGCGGGAGGACGACTCCTCCGTCGGTCTTCACATCGAGAAGATGGAGGACCAGAAGGACCCTCGTGCGCGAACCGGTCGCGTCAACAAGTCGTGGCGGGCTGTGCTGTTCCGACTCGACCACGACGGTGAACGCACATATGTGTACACCGGTACATACGAGCACGACGAGGCGATCGAGCGTGCGCGCACGCGTGTGCTGCGAACGAATCCGGTCACCCACATCGCGGAGATCATCGACGCATCGGCACCGGCGGTCGACGCGGCGACGGAACCTGCTCACGTTGCGGCACCGGCGAAGAAGCCTTCGTACCTCGGCGAACACGGCTATCCGGTCGCAGACCTGATCAGCGGGCTAGGGTTCGAGAAGGCCGACGCCGCGCGCCTCTACGAAGCCGAATCGGAGGATGCTCTGGCGGCGCTCGCGGACGGATTCGAGAATGAGTGGCAGCGACTGGCCATCCTCGGCATGGCAGTGGGCGACACCATCGCGAAGATCCGCGGCGACCTCGGCCTCGAAGTGCCCGACTCCGAGATGGCCGACGAGGGCGGGGAGACCGCCGCCGACGAGGAGCGCGGTGACGCCGAACTCCTCGATGCGCTCAAGAGCCCCGCGAGCCAGATGCAATTCACGCTCGTCGGCGACGACGAAGAGCTGCGCCGCATCCTTGAGGAAGGCGACTTCGGCGCGTGGCGCGTCTTCCTCCATCCCGAGCAGGTCAGGTACGTCGAACGCGACTTCAACGGGCCGTTCCGGCTCACCGGCGGTGCGGGAACGGGCAAGACAGTAGTGCTGCTGCACCGCGCCCGGCGGCTCGCGCTGGCCGAGTCCGGGGCGCGTGTCGTGCTGACCACGTTCACGAAGGCGCTCGCCGGGATGCTTCGGCGCGACCTCGCACGGCTTGACGAAGGCATCCCGCAAACCTCGTCTCTGGGTGGACCCGGTGTGTACGTCACAGGAATCGATGCGCTCGCAGCGGCCGTTCGCGATCGCGCGGGCAACGACTTCTGGTCGGTCGGTGGGGAGGCGGTGTTCGGAGCTGCGATCACCGAGCGCACGTCGATGGTGTCGAACAGTCAGGGATGGGATGCCGCGGCATCCGTTCTCGGCGACGCTCCTGCAGAGATCACGAACCCCGCCTTCCTCGAAGCCGAGTACGTGCAGGTGATCCTGCCGCAGCGCGTGCGGACCCTTTCGGAGTACCTTGCCGCTCGGCGACCGGGCCGCGGCGTCGCGCTGGATCGCGCTCGACGCGCGGCGGTCTGGGCGGCCGTCGAGGCGTACCGCACGAATGCCGCGAAGGCGCGGCGACTGACGTGGGCCGAGCTGTCTGCGATGGCATCCGCGTTCCTCGAATCTCGCGCGGGCGAGGCGCCAGCCGATCACGTGCTCATCGACGAGGGGCAGGATCTCAGCCCGCTGCACTGGCAGCTCGTCCGTGCGCTCGCTCCGGCCGCGACGAACGACGTCTTCATTGCCGAGGACGTGCACCAGCGCATCTACGGGCACCGGATCGTGCTGGCGAGATACGGGATCAAGGTCGTGGGGCGGTCGCGGCGACTGACGCTGAACTACCGGACGACGCACGAGAACCTGCTGTACGCGCTCGGCGTGCTCGAAGACGCGGAGTACATCGACACCGCCGAGGAGACGGAGACGAGCCACGGGTACCGCTCCGCTCGTCGCGGGCCCGTGCCACGGGTGATCGGCAGCGATCACGTCTGGGAGCAGACGGATGCCGTCGCCCGCACGATTGCTGACTGGCAGGCGGCCGGCGTGGGAGATTCAATCGCGATTCTCGGCCGCACGACGGTGGCGCTCAAGCGACTGCAGCGCCAGCTGGACGACCGCGGCATCGCGACGGCGTTGTATGGCGAAGCCATCAAGCCGGGGACGCCCCTGCTCGTGACGATGCACAGCGCCAAGGGGCTCGAGTTCTCTCGAGTTGTTCTCTTCGACGTATCGGAGGGATCGGTGCCGTTACCGTTGGCTCTGCACGGGCTCACGGGTACCGACCTCGAGGACGCGATGCTCCGCGAGCGGTCGCTTCTGTATGTGGCTGCGTCTCGTGCGCGGGACGAGTTAGTGGTGACCTGGGCGGGGAGCCCATCCGGACTGTTGCGGAGCTGAAGTCTGCGGGTGCGCCGAGCCAGGACAGCCGCCTCTACCTCGAGGAGGGGGCTCGACGGCGAGCGCGACACGCCGGTTCACTTGCGACCGCGACGCGCATACTGCGAGCGGAGACCGTCAACGAGTCGCTCGCCACGCTCAGCGCAACCTAACGACCGACGATCTGGTTGATCGCGGCCTCAACGGAGAAGTCACCTCGAGCGTCGACCGTATGCCAACCGTTGGCCGCCATCCAGGTGTCGCGTTCAGGATCCTCGTCGGTTACGACCGCCACGCGCTTGTCATCCCAGGCGCACTCGACCGGCCAGTTCTCCGGCCCAACTTCCAGCCCGATGATCGGCGGTGCGACGCCGAGCTCGCGCAGGGCGGAGAACAACACACCAAGTCGCGAGTCCGCAATCAAAACGGCGGCATCCCAGCCGTCGAGCCCGGCAGCATCCACCGCCGGCGTATCCACCGTCGAGTCAGCGATCACCGCTGGCGCGACGCCGCGATCGAGGAGGATTGCGGCCAGGTACTCGGCCGCGGTGCCGCGGGAGAGCTGGTCGTGAACGCGCTGATTGCGGTACGTGCGAAGGCACATATAGCAGCTGGTTTCGGGCCCACACTCGCAGCTACGCGCGAGTCTGAGTGCGCCGTCCAGCACAGCCGGTAGCGCTTGCGCGATGATCCTTGCGTATCCCGCGCCACCCGGCACGGTGTCGACGATATCGATCGTTGGCGCCGCGGTGTGATAGCTCGAAACGGCGCCGTCGATATTGGTATCCGCGATCTGAAGCACACTCGCCGCCGCTTGGAGAACGGCATGAAGAACGGACTGCGCTGTCTTCTGTGTGTCCTCGCCGCTCCACGCCTTAGGGAACGTCACGCGAAGCACATCGGTCTCGTACTTGTGCGCGAGCGAGAATGTGGACGCGCCGCCCGGACAGTACTTGCTCCGTAGGGGGTCCTCGTGGCTTGTCGGCCAATCCTGGTAGCCGACAACGCTGAATCCGCAGAAACTGCAGATCTTGTAGCCGCGGTCGGTGCTCCCCGCGTTGATTCGTACCATCGATGCCCGCTCCATGACCTCGAATGAGAGGGCACCATGGGGCGCGGGGATGATGCCGGAGTCGACCACGGTGCCGTCCTTGGCGACGCGGGTGAGGCCGCGCCAGCTAGCGCGCGGTGCCGCATCGCCGGTGCGCTCTGTCTCCTTCGAGGCGAGGAAGCCGAAGCGTGGTTCGATGTATTTCTGCGGCACTCCTGTCGGCGCCGACCCGCAGGTCATGCAGGGGGTATCGTCTGGTTCGGCAGACTCCGAGTAAGCGTCACAGGTCTTGCACACGCGGTAGTACACGGGCGGGTTCTCGCGCTCGCGCTGGCGGGCGACGCCTGCCGATGTCCAGATCTTTCCGCCCGCCACGAGTCGAGAACCAGGCGCGTACTCGAAAATGGCCTGCGACAGATCACGCGCGAGATCGAGCCTGCCAGCATCCGCGACCCCGCCCGGAATCTTCATCTCGACCGTGTCGACCGGGAACCCATACTTGGGGATGAGGTTGCGATTCGCGAGGAAGCCAAGAAGGTTCCGCTTCTCTAAGGTGTTGAGCACCTTCTTGAAGTAGTCGCCCTTGTAGCCCTTCTGAGCGCTGAAGGCGTCAGCCATGAGCTTCTCGTAGACCTCGACCTCATCTCGGTATCCCGTTTGGACCTCCTTGAGGAGGTCAACCAGGTGGTCCGCCCACGAATCCCACGCCCAATCGATGGACGAGAGACCGGTTCCCTGGACGAGGCGGGTGATCGTGGCCTGCAGATCATCGCGATGAGCGTGAAGCCATGGGCCGACGCGGTCGGCCGCTGATTCCCCCTGCTGATCAGCACGGAAGAAATCCCCTGCGGTCCGGAACTGCCGTCCGAACGTTTGGTACTCGGACCGCCAGAATCCAGCGAACGCCACGGAGAAAAAGTGGCGCTCCGCCAGTCGCGGATTCGTCGTGGGCACGACAGGTGTTCGTACCGCCCCAGCAATCTGTTTGGCGGGATCAGCGAATACGGTGAGGTCGTGCGACCGACGCTGTGCGTACGTCAGCACGAGCGCCGCGCTGTCGCTGCGCCGCCCTGCCCGACCTGCACGCTGAATGTAGTTCGACACCGTTGGCGGCACGTTGCGCAGCACGACGGTCTGTAGCTCGCCAACATCCACGCCGAGCTCGAATGTCGTCGAGCAGGAGAGCACGTTGATCTTGCCGTCGATGAACTGCTGCTGGATCCGCGCGGCTTCTTCGCTCGTCCACTGGGCGGTGTGCTCGCTGGCAGACAGGGGTACCGCGCTCAAGGTGCGGTACAGGTGCCCGTAGTGCCCGGTATCGCCGGATCGCTCCAACGGGTGCAGGGATCCGGTGCAACGGAAACGAGGGCAGACGTCACGCACGTTGAGGGTCGACATCCCACCGCATCTATCGCAACGCCAAATGCTGTCATCGTCGGTGAGGACCATCGCCTCGATCGCTTCGGGGTTGATCTGCGCGACTGCCCCCAGACTTCCCGCGTTCGGATGGATCAGCCAAGGTGCGAAGTCGCCCGCAGGGTTGGCGAGAACCTTCCACAGGCCCTCGAGGGTCTCGGCGACCCTTGACGTGTCGGCGCCGACCGCTTCGAGCACGCGATGCAGGTAGTCCGATCGAGTGTTCTTTCGGATCGTCGATCCGGTCGATGTCGGCGTCCAGCTGATCACCTTGCGCTGGGCATCCGAGCCATTCTTGCGAACGTAAATAGGACCCAGCCGCGGCTCGAAGATCGAGTCCTTGACATCGACGTTCTCCAGCGGAGCGACCGCTCCCTGCAGCCGAACCGTGCGAACGAGTGCCTGCAAGAGGTCGAGCGACTCTCGCTCCGACATGCCCATTCGCACGAGTGGGGCCAATTGCGCTGCTGAGCGCGGCTCACGCATGCGCCATTTGATCAACCCCACGCCCTCCAGCGATTGCCTGTCATCGATCGTGACGAGCTCTGCCTGCGTCCACGTCTCCGCCGCGCTCTGCCGTTGGAGCGGGGTCGTGGATTCGGGGAGGTACTCGGCTTTCGTCGCCAGCTGACGCGCCTTCGTGGCGATGTCCGTGACAGCAGCGGCCTCGTCCTCGAACTGGGCGCCAGACACGGCTCGGAACAGCATCCGCCGCTGCATCAGTCGCTCGTATGACTGCTCGAGGTATGGTGCGAAGAACGCCGCCTGCTGGCGACTATCGCTGAATACCAGAAGCTTTCGTCCCTGACCGGGAAGGTGTGCGCCGCGCTCACCGATAGCCGGAGGGAGCGACTGGTACAGCGCGGTGGTGAGGACACTCACCGAAGCGTCGTTGCCGCTCTCAAACCGGCGGATGATTCGGGGGCTGGATGCCCCGCACTGCATGCAGCGCTTGAGGGATTCACCTCCACCCGCCGCTCGCGATACCGCGACGAGCGGTGCACCGCAGGAGGTGTTCGAGCACGCACCTTGTGCCTTGGGTGAGATCGTGCCGCACCGCGCGCAGAGCCCGACAGCGTTTGCATTTGCGGTTGCTGCGGCATCCTCAAGGACTGCGTCGTCCTCATCGATGTCTGAGTCGTCGGCGCGTGCGAGGCAGAGCCAGACTGTGTTGCCTGCGAACGACTCCTTCGGGATGAAGACATGGCGTCCTTCGGTGATCACTTCGGAGCCGACCAGGTGCACCCCGCCGCACCGCCGGCACGCAGCAATCTCGAACACACGCCACCCGCAGTCGCAATACTCCCTTCGTGAGAGGGAGAGGTGGGGACCGTCCGGAGAAAGACAGGTGAAGGCCCCTTCGGTTGCGCGGGCGAAGAGATGGTACTTGCCCGAGAGTGCTGGGGTGCCGTCGATGTCTCGTGCTTGCGCGGCCAGTTCGACCAGGGTCGTGACGTTGTCGCGCGTGAAGTCTGGGCGGCCGAGTCTCTCTAGCACGTCGGGCACGGTGCGAGGAGTTCCGCGTCCGATCTGGTGGAGTGTTCGGATCGTCTCCTCGCCGGTGAAGACCTCGAACGGGTTGTCGCCGACCGCGCCCGCGGCTCGTGCTGCTTCGAGAAGGCCGTCGAGAGTCTGGCCCGGAGTGAGCGCCTCGGCGGGAAACTGGCCCCAGGAGGACTGAACGAAGAGCTGCTTGTGTGTCGAGGTGATGATGTCGCCGGCGTCTGCGGAGAATTCCGCACCGAAGAGATCGGATGCGAACTTAGCGGCTCTGGCCAGATCGGTGCCGACGGTGGCACTCGTTGCGATGCTCTGAAGACGTCGTTCGGGTGCAACGCGTTCACGCAGACGCCGCAGAAGATAGCCGATCTCTGCACCATTCGCACCGTCATACACGTGAGCCTCATCGACCACGATGAATTGCCAGGTGCTCGAGCCGGAGCCGAACAACTCGGAGTCCTCAGGGCGAAGAAGGAGGTACTCGAGCATTGCGTAGTTGGTGAGCAGCAAGTGGGGAGGTCGCCGACGCATTTCTTCGCGACTTAGCAGCTCGTTTGGGAGGATTTCGTCAAGCGGATGCTGCTGCTCGAACTTCGCCTCGGCATCCGAGCGTTTCTCGAGAGTCTCGCCTGTGTACCGACCGAAGGTGACTTCTGGGGTTGCTGCGAGCACCTGGCGGAGACGCTTCAGCTGGTCATTAGCGAGGGCGTTCATGGGGTACAAGAGGAGAGCCCGAACCCCCGCTTGGGTATGGCCAGCCTCGAGGTCGCTGAGAATCCGATCGAGGATCGGCAGGAGGAAGCTCTCCGTCTTGCCCGATCCCGTTCCCGTCGCGACGACTGCATTTCGGCCATCACGGATCTGCGTCAGCGATCGCACCTGGTGTGAATACCAAGGTCGATCCAGCGAGAACTCGGAAGACTCCAGCTTGGCGAAAGCCTCACTCAGCCTGCCCGCCCTAATGAGCTGCCGCGCCGACTCGGCCTGTTCATAGGCGGGCGTCAGCTCGAGGTACGGACCTTTGGCCAGTCCCTGTCTCGAGTCCGCCATGCGGTCGATCTCAGTAGTGAGCGCTCGGGCGATGCGAGGGTCGTTGGGAGTGATCAGACTCCCGAGGTATCGGCGGTATGCATCGGTCAGCGACTCGCTGACGGCAATCGGATCGATGGCGGTGGTCATTCGTCCTCCCAACGAGTCATCCACAGTTCGGCGAGCACGAGATCCTGCTCGATGAAGCTCGGTGCAGCCTCGGCGAGGTCCGCGAATCGCGAGCGGTAGCGGGTGAAGGTCTGCATCGCTGCATCATGACCGCGTGCGGCAAGCCGAGCGAGCAAGCTCAGAGAGAGAGACACGCACGGCAATGACGGCCAGCCCTCGCTGCCGCTCCGAGCGCGAATTGGACCGCGGACGCGGTCGCCCAGCGCGTCCTGTAGAACTTCGTGCGTCGCGCGGAGAACCACACGCGACGATGCTGCAGCTTCGCGAGTGAGGGGCAAGACTCGGCTGTCGAACAGCTCGCGTGCGTGCAACATGCGCTGGTCGGCGTTCAGCAGCGCCCCGGGGATGGGCGCCGCAGCACGCCAGACCTCCTCAATTCTCTCGGCCGGCCAGGTGGCGAGGATCTCTGCTTCGTGCCGGAAGGCCCCCACGGCGGCGTGCGGATCGACTCCGTCGTCGAGGATCGAACGCGCGGAGTCACCCAGCACGGCATCGGCGATTTCTAGCAGATCGCTCGGCGATTCATGAACGAGGTTGATCGATTCCAGAACACCCAGAAACGGCGACAGCATCCATGTCGCGTTGCGTATTGGCTCTTTGCTCCCTGGCGCCGTCGCGGCCCAGCCTTCAGCCAGGAGGCGCGTGTGCGAGAGGCGAGACCATGATCCCGCGCGAGCGGCATCCAAAAACGAGTCGCCCTGAGCGCGCGACAGAGCGGCTACTTCCGCGAGGAGTAATGGCTTCGGTCGTGTCGAGCGTGCCGCGCGCAGGGAGGCGTAGACGTCGATTGCGAATGCGAGCGATGCGGGCGTGGCGGGCAACGGCAGGTCGCCGCCCACCCAGCACAGGAACTGATCGTCGAGATCGTCGGCTGTAACGGCGGGGAGGTCGAGATGATGGGTGTTGTCGTCCCGACGCGGCAGGCGGTCAGGCCAGACCGACTCGCTCCACGGGTCTTCGACGCGGGCGACAATGACGGCGGGCCCACGGCCGTTGAGGCATGCAGGCAGCGGAATGGCGACCTCCCCTGCGCCGACCCGGATGATTTCCGGACGGCGCCACGGTGCAAAGTCGAGGTAGACACCCAATTCCAGCGATACCGAATCGCCGTTGATGCTGAGCCGAAGCGTGTCCTCCTGGACCTCGATTGACGACACCAGCTGCCGCGGGCGAACGAGCCCGATCACAGTCGACTTGTCGCCCGCTTCGTAGCGCAGGGAGACGACCCCGTGGCGCTCCGCGGTGTCTGCGATCATCGCCAGGTTGAGCACGGCGATCCCGGTCGCATTTGCGTCAAGGGGAATCGTCTGCACCGTAGACCCTGCGGCGACGACGTGGACCGCGCCGCGCTGTTTGGGGATCGTGTTCAGCCGCAGTACCGTCTCAGGCAGGCTCTCACGCTCGAGCGGCGCGGGACCGGTGCCCGGCTTTGCGACTTTGCTCGCAGAAACCCACATGAAGTCAACATCGGTCACCACCGTGAGCGGACGCGTTCCCGCAGCGCCTGCGATTTCCGCCGTGTTGGCGCTTGTCGCGTTGTCGAGCTCCACTCGAACCGATTCGCCCGGCGTCGTGATCTCGAGCGAACACGGTTCGAGGCCGTCTCGGGGAGTGAACCAGCGGAAGTCGGTCGACGATGACACGGTAACGCGTTCGGCGATCGCGATGCTGTGAACGGAGCCGCGGCCGAGTGGGCCCTGAACGCGGACCTCGAACTCCCCGATGAATGTCTCTACATCGGGCCAGGGGTCGACGATCACTGGAGTGACGTCGGACGCGCACTGACGTGTGCTTAGAACCTCACCATCTGACGAAAGCACGGTGATGGTCCACACGGTGGTCCCGACGCCCGACTCGACATCGACCCGCGCGGCCGGCAGGGTGATCATCGGTCGCTCCGCGAGGATGTAGGAGCCTGACGCTGAGCGAAGGTAGGGAAGCACGTCGACGTCCGCTAGTGCGGGTCGCGTAATCGACGAAACGTACCTCCACCGATAGTCGTCGCCCGCCCGCGGTCGAAGGCGAGTGATTCCACTCACATCCACCAACGCGAACGACCAGCCATCCCAGCCGAACGGCGCATCCAACTGCTCAATGAGCGCGATGCTGCCGTCGTACTCGAGCGCATCGGCGACCGACGAATCGGTCTCGTTGGGAAACGCGACCCACACCCGACCCTTCGGCAACTGCGTCCCGGGCGTTATCGCCAATCGGCTGGTCGCGTCGAACGCGAGCACGGGACAGGAGGTATCCACAATGGGGACGGTCCACTCCATCTCTTCTCCCATGAGCGCGACAACCGCGGAGACTGCCGGGCGGCTGATGGCTTCTCGCGTCCGATCCGGGGTGTCGCCCGGCCACGGAGCGCGAACGCGACGGAAGCGAGACTCGCCCGCAACCGTGATCTGCCAGGCGACGTCACGATTGAGGTGCTGCTCGAGCGGGGGCAGGTCGAGTTGGATCTCGCCGCTGACGAAGGCGAGCCGCGGAACAGAGCGCGAAACCCGACGTCGACTCCGGCGAGCGGTTGCTCGGACGCGACCGCTCGTCAGGAGGCGACGCAGCTCATCCCCGAGGTGCGTGGGGAGGGACTCGAGCGAGAGGGCATCCGGCGCTGCTGACTTGGCGAGATCCAGAGCGTCCAGGAATCGGTCGATGAGGTCTGCAGCAACTTCCCCGCCGCTGGTGAGGAACCGCCACGTCGGCGCATCGAGGCCCTTTGCTGCCGCCGCGCCACGGGTGAGGCTCGAGGCCCACGAACACATACCGGCGCCCGTCAGCTCGAAGCTCGACGCGTCGCGCTTCTGGAGGACTGTGACTAAGTCGGCCACGCTGGCAACGGGGATGCCGGCATGCATGAGAATCTCGCCCAGATTGCGAAGGGGAGTGTCGAACCGGGAGAGGCCGAGAAGATCGAGCCCATAGCGGAAGGTGTCGGAGAAAAGCCCCTGAACTTGCTGCGTCATCGGCGATCCGACTACCTCGCCGACTCGTGGCCAGAAGGTACCTTCGTCGTATTTCGATGACGCAACCGCCGTGAGACCGACGAGCAGGGTCGGCGCGTATCGCTTCAGAACCGCGGCTCGGTTTCCCCCGCCAGCGGCACTGCGCAGCGCGCGGTCGGACAGGTCCCGGAGCGCTGAGGTTGCTTCAGCGATGTCGATGTTCGCTTCGGTCACCAGCGAGAGACCTTGAAGGCGCCTCCGCCACTCTCGATCCTGCTCCCTGAACTGTTCGACATCCATGTCCCCACTACCCCAAATCTCCACGGAGCTGAGCCCCGATTGAGCAAAGCTTTGCAGACTATCGGCGCGCGCCGACATGAGGTGAGTCGGCGCTGAGCCAATTCGATTGCGCCTCGGTCTCGAGCCGTGCTGGGATCCGATTCGAAGGGACTCGAAGCCCAGACTCGGAGCCGCGGTTCCGCGGCATCGACCCGCGCCCCGCCCGCTCCGCGCGGCGGGTAAGACTCGCGAGTGGATCGTCCGGGGCATTTACCAAAAGTGGCGTGGCGCGTCTGCCCCCGATCGCGCGGGACAGGCCGGTGTCAGCCAACGCCGACGCGAGGTAGGCAGATCACTTAGTCTCGTCGGGGAGCTCTTCAATCTCTGTGATCTCGAATCGAGCCGAGTCCTCGCCGGCAATGCCCTGATCTATATCGCGCGGGACCGCCTTGCCCATGGCCTTTTCGACAAGAGCACATAGCCGTTCGCGACGCTCCATGAAGAATGCGTCGAAGGCGTCGGCCCGAAGCAGGTTCGACGGCACAAGATGCGCCTCGATCAGGCCATCGAGCGTTTCCGGACTGATCTGGGCCTTCTTCTCGATTGTTTGCGTGTAGAGAGAGGGGGCACCCCCGAGGATTGTTCGGTTGGTGCTGGCGGAGATTGCTGTCTTGTTGACAATGCTCTCGCGGCGCTCGTCGTCGATGCCGTGGTCATTGCACCACTTCTGCGGGAAGATGTGATGGATGTCCATGGCGAGGTTTGCATATTGCACCATGTCGAGCGCCTGGTCGAACATCCAATCGCGCGCGCCGTTTCCGAGCAGCAGAGCATAAATACCCTTATAGGCGGCAGCGTTCCGGGTGCGCAGGGAATGGAGTCTCGATTCAACGAAGGTGGCGTCGTTGACGGTGTTCGGCGTCGAGGCGCCTGGTAGCCCCAACGCCCACGCCGGCACCTGCTCCAGATCCCGCACAAAACGCGTCTCGATTGCTGCACCGTAGAGCTCGCCAAGGATGCCGCACCAGAACCATCGAACCACCCTCTCGCGCGGCCCGAGCAAGTCCGCGTCTCTACCCATAACGACTCGGATGACAGCAAGCGGAACAAGCTGTTTGGGGTACGGGAGGAACTTGGTGTCGAAGATGTGAAGGTCGGCCAAGAAAGTAGATGCCCAAGTAAACGCTTCTCGCAACGGCTCAATCCATTCGAGATAGTCATCGAGCGTTAGCTTCAATACGTCTTCGCGCTTCGCCGACACCGCTGGTGGCCGGGGGCTCGTGTCGGCGAGGTTTCGCTTGCGAGTGGCAAGCAGAGTTACCGCTTGCAGAAGGTCAGTGTTCTCCAGCCCGGCGAGCACAGGGTGAGGCGCGAACCTCGCCTGCGTCTCCTTCCAGTCATCGTTGAGTCGAAAATCCGTGCCGTGCTTCTCGAAGTACGCCGGGTCGCCGGCAAAGGTTGCCGTAAGTAGTTCGAACACGTTGAGTGCGAGGCCGCCGGTGTTGACCTTTTCGAACACGGTAGCCACCGCAGCCTTGCTCGTCTCCTTGTCGAGCTCGATCGCCGGAATGTTGTACGTGCCGCAGGGCTGAATGAACTCCCGATTGAAGTTGCGGACCAGATCGCGATCGTCCAACTCGAACAGCCACGACATAGCGTCGCCGAAGAGGAGGTTGACTGGAAAGACCCGGGCTCCGCGCTCCTTGTCCGGCGTCGAGTAATCCTTCTCAATGACTCGCCCGAAGTCGGTTCGGATCAGTCCGTCCGCTGGCACTGAGATGACGGCCTCATCCACGCGATCTTCGCCTTGGAGCGCGAGCTCCATGTCGACGTAGTAACGCCGGTCCATGAGCTTGCCACGAGCATCCATCGTATGAACGATGCCATCCCCTGTAAGGGCCTGGGTGAGTGATGTCAGTCGCTGCTGACCGTCGAGAAGAAGCCATTCCGCGTGGGCAGAGCTCGGCGGATTCGTGCCCTCCACAGGGCGGGGCTTGAACCGGATTTGGTCGCTGCCTGTCTTCAGGAGCATCACTACGCCTAGCGGATGCCCGCGAAGAATCGTCACCAAGAGCGCGCGAATACGTTCGTCTTCCCACTTGTACCCGCGCTGGAAGTCCGGAAGCTGGATCTTCCCGGTGGTCGTCCACTTGAGGAAGTCACTCAGTTCGTATAGCGGCGTTTGGAAGCCCACCCTGCGCCTCGCATTTCTCGACTCGAATCTCCCCACCAGTATGGCGTCGGTAACTCGATGGAGCTGTGGGGTACGGTGACGTTGCCGGAGCCGCTCCTCTTGGTGATTGTTCGGAAGGCCGACCACGGCTGGACCGTTGCGTACGCTGAGCGCGGCCATCGTCAAGATGAAGTCTCAGCCCAGGGTCCAGGCATGGAGACTCTCGTGCGAGCGGCGTGTCGCGTCGAGGCGATGGCGGGCTCGCGCACCGCCAGGTGGAATCGAAGCGCGACTCCAAGGCCAGATCCTCCCTCTGCGCCACACCATGTGATGCACGCAGGCACCCTGGGTGAGCGGCGCCATCTAGAAGCACCTCGCTACAAGTGCCTGCAACGCAGAAAAATCCCTGGATAACCTGCTAAACCGGCCCTACCCTGGCGGCATGCGAGGAGGTCTCGAACGCTGGAAGCGGGGTGTCGAATCTCGCGGGGTGCGACAGGCGATCGCCTACGCGCTCGAGGGCACGTGCGACGCCCATCTCCAGCATCCGATCGGCGTTGAAGCGCTGGAGGCGTACAGCGCGGCATCCGATTCAACCGTCTCGCGGTTCATCGTCGAGAACGGCGTCATCACCTCCGACGAGCTCACGCTCGGCGGCCTTCGCGTCTGGCTCACGGGGCACGACCCGATCACGGGGGAGGAGCGCGGCCACCAGCGACTGACGCCGGACGCCGACCTGCTGCTCGACGGGACGCTCAATCACCCGAAGACGTACAGCATCGCCGCGCTGCTGCATCCCGAACTCGCTGCCGAGTTCGAAGCGCTCCAGGATCGGCTGCGCGCCCGCATCCTGCTCACCTGGCAGACCGAGCTCAACGCACGGCGCGGGCACGGCGGCCTCATCCGCGAGGACATCGTCCGCATCGAGGTCGTCGAGCTGCAGCATCGCCGCTCGCGCGCGCTCGACCCGCACATCCACCGGCACCTGTGGCTGAACATCAAGGTGCTCGGCGCGGACGGCAAGTGGTCGAACCTCGACTCGCGCGTCGCGATGAAGCTGCACACCGTCGTCAACGCCGAGGGCGAACTCGCCGCGCGTACCGACCCGGCCTGGATCGCCGCACTCGCGCGCCACGGGTACACGCTCGACCCCGCGGGGGGGGATCGCCGAACTTACCGGGGCCATCCGTCCGCTGTCGCGGCGGTCGGCTCAGATCGAGGCCAATCGCGCGCGCCTCATCGCGGAATGGTCGACGGCACACGGGGGAGCGGGTCCGAGCCTCGAGGTGTTGCATCAGATCGACCGGCGCGCCTGGGCGGTGTCGCGGCCGAACAAGCCGGCCGATCTCGACGAGGTGTCGTGGGAGGCGCGAGTCCGCGACGAGATCGCCGCGATCGATCCGGGCCTGGTCGCCGCGCGAGCACCCATCGTCATCGACGCAGCAGACATCGACACTCTCGATCTCGACCTGCTCGCAGCCATGGCACTCGTCGACGCGGACGAGCGCTCGACGTCGTCCGGCGGACGGTTCAGTCGCTTCGACATCCGTGCCGGTGCAACGCGCGCGCTCTCGCGCACGGGCATCGTTGCGCCGCGTGATCAGCTCGATGACGTCATTGCAGAGATCGGCGCGCGGGCTGCCAAGTCCGTCGTACGGCTGGTTGCAGCGGGCGCTCCTCCGCACGTCAAGGCGTTCATGGCGACTGAGACGGTGCGCGCGAAGATGCGTCTCGCGGGTCGCCTGGACGCACTCGCTGCGCCCGGACGTTCCCTCTTGCCCGGGGAGTTGCGACGGCTTGCATCGAACGAGGATGTGTCGATCCTGGATGCCTCGCAGAACGTTGCAGCGTGCGCCATTGCCGGAACGGATGGGCTCGTGACGGTGACGGGTCCGGCGGGCACAGGGAAGACCACGATGCTGCGAACCGCGTTCCACGCCCTCACGGCGCAGCGACGGCGGATGCTGGTGGTCGCGCCGACCCGGAAGGCGGCGTCGGTGGCGGCCCAAGAGATCCGGACCGCGGCGGCCAGCATCCATGCCCTGCTTGCCGATCATGGCTACCGCTGGAGTACCGACGAGGCCGGCGCGAAGGTGTGGATGCGTCTCGCCGTCGGCGATGCCGACCCGATGATGGGCGGCAAGTATGGCGGTCCAGCGCATTGGTTGTTGCGTGGCCGCGACCGGATCGTCGTCGACGAGGCCGGCATGGTCGACTTGCAGACCGCGAACGTCCTCATCGAACTCGCGCTCGAGCACCGGGTCGGTCTCGCGTTCGTCGGCGATCCGTATCAGGCGTTGCCGGTCGGGCATGCGGGGGCGATGGCATCCGCGATCCGGCACGCCAACGCATCCGTCGAGCTCGACACCGTGCACCGGTTCCGGGACCCCGAGTATGCGGCGCTCACACTGCGGCTGCGCGACGCGGGAGACCGTGAGCACGCGCTGGCTGTTGCCGGCGAGCTGGCGCAGCGCGGCCACCTCGAACGGGTCGATCACCACGACGCGGCGCGTGAGCGAATGATCGACGCCTACTTCGACTGGCACGCGCGCGGCAAGCGGGTCACGCTCGTGTCTGGAACCAACGCCGAGGCGGACGCCATCAACGATGCCATCCAGCAGCGCCGTGTCGACCAGGGCGAGCTCGATGCCAGCATCGTCGCCTGGGGGATGGGGGAGCAGCGCATCCTCGTCGGCGACACCGTGCAAACCCGCCGCAATGACCGGCTCACCGGCGTCGACAACCGCGCGCAGTGGATCGTCCGTGGCATCCACGACGAGTTCGTGATGCTCGCGTCCGTCAGCGACAGCGGCGAGCTGCGGCACATTCCCCACGACTATGCGCGCGAGCATCTACAGCTCGCCTACGCGTCGACGGTGCACGGAGTTCGGTGACGTCCCCTGTGGTGGTGGAGATTCCGACCGGGTTGCCGGCGTCGTAGACGTTGGTGAGCCATCGTGCGATGGTCAGTGAGAACCGGCTAAAGCTACTCACAGAAGGACACAACGCACGATGGCTCTTGACCAGTCTGCCCTCCTCGAGCTCCTCGGGGAACTGAAACTCACCGACGTCAGCGACCGGATCCGGGTCGCGACCGAAACGCTCTTCCAGGAGTTGATCGACGCGGAGGCTGCCGCGTTCATCGGCGCCGCCCCGTACGAACGCACCACCGACCGGATCGCGGTCCGCAACGGCACCCGCCCGAAGACCGTGTCGACCACGGCCGGGGACCTGGAGTTGCGGATCCCGAAGCTGCGGCAGGGGTCGTTCTTCCCGTCGCTGCTGGAACGTCGCCGTCGAGTCGATCAGGCCCTGTTCGCGGTGGTGATGGAGGCGTACGTGCACGGCGTCTCTACCCGCAAGGTCGACGACCTCGTGAAAGCACTCGGCGTGGACACCGGGATCTCCAAGTCGGAAGTGTCACGCATCTGCGCGAATCTCGACGAGGACGTCGCCGCGTTCCGGGACCGGCCGCTCGCGGACACCACCTACCCGTACGTGTTCCTCGACGCGACCTACTGCAAAGCCCGCGTCGGCCGCCGGGTCGTGTCCCAGGCGGTGGTCGTCGCGATCGGAGTCGCTGCGGACGGGCGCCGGGAAGTGCTCGGGTTCGAGGTCGGGGAGACCGAGTCGCAGCCGTTCTGGACCACGTTCCTGCGCTCCCTGAAAGCGCGCGGGCTGGGCGGGGTGAGGCTCGTCATCTCCGACGCGCATACCGGGCTGATCGCCGCGATCGACACCGTGTTCACCGGCGCGAGCTGGCAACGATGCAGGGTCCATTTCATGAGGAACGTGCTCACCGCCGTCCCGAAAGCGGCCGGCCCGATGGTCGCGTCGATCATCCGCACGATCTTCGCCCAACCCGACACCGAGCACGTGTTCACCCAGTTCCACGAAGTCACCCGCATGCTGACCCGGTCGCACCCGAAGGTTGCCGAGATGCTCGAAGACGCGAAGGACGACCTGCTCGCGTTCTGCCAGTTCCCGTTCCAGCACTGGCGTCAGATCTGGTCCACGAATCCGCTGGAGCGGGTGAACAAGGAGATCCCAGTGTTGAGCTGGAGGCGCCTTCCGGCTGTTTCGGCGGCCGCCTAGGTTGTGACCGTGGCGGGTCTGACTCGAAAGAGATCTCGACGACCCACATCGCTCGAACGGCGCTGGGCCTGTCTTCCGTTTGAAGTGTCGGCCCGCCGCGGTCACAAGGGAACCGCGCTGACTTGATGAGAGCGTCGATTACTCGACTGGGATGTTGTCGCGCTGGCTCCCGCCTCCAGATTAGGCAAGCGCAAGGGAGCCCACTATGGCCAGCATCATCATCGGCGTCGATCCTCACAGGAAGGTGCTCACCGCCGCCGTTCTCGACGAGAGCGGGCGCGACCTCGACCACCAGCACTTCGCGAACAGTCGGCGAGGACACGAGGACGCGCTGGCCTGGGCGCTGACGATCGGGTCGATCCGCCGAGTGGGAATCGAAGGCGCCAGCGGGCTCGGGCGCCCACTGGCGGAATTCCTCATCGAGCAAGGACTGGATGTCAGAGACGTGCCGCCCCACAAGACCGCCCAACAGCAACGAGGACGATACGAAGGGAAGACGGATCGGCTCGACGCGCACCGCGTTGCGGTGGAGACGCAGACCAACGACCGGCTCGCCCACGCCTTCAAGAGCTCCACCGCTGCCCCGGACGCCCTCAGGGACCAGCTCGCGCTCTGGCATAACGCTCGCATCTCGCTGCGCAAGATCCGCGTCCAACTGATCGGGGAACTCGACGCCCTCATCCACGACCTCCCCGAGCTGGTGCGGGCCAGGCTCCCGGAGCGGGTCACGGCGCGCGCTCGGATCACGGCGATCGCCAAGCTCAGGCGAGTGCGGATCACGGACCCTGTTCAACAGCTGCGCCTGACCCTCATCCGGCATCGGGTCGCAATGCTCAAAGACGTGCTCGATCAGGACAAGGCTGCCGCCGCGGAGCTCGCCAAGCTGGTCGGCGCAACGGGATCCACCCTGCCGTCGATCCCCGGGATTGCCGCGCGGTCTGCGGCTGAGATCCTGCTCGAGGTGGGCGACCCGCGGCGATTCACCGAGGCCGGCTTCGCGCGATTCAATGGCACCGCGCCGATCCCGGTGAGCTCAGGAGAAGCCGGCGGACGCCCACGCCGCTATCGGCTCAGCCGCGGCGGAAACCGCCGACTCAATGCCGCGATCCACCGAGCGGCAACAACTCAGCTCCGATGCGAACCGCGTGCTCGCGAACTCTATGAGGCGGCGCTGAGCCGGGGACACACGCGCCGCGAAGCCATGCGCATCCTGAAGCGACACCTCTCGAACACGATCCACCGGACCATGATCCGTGATGCGAATCAGCCGCCGCTCTTGACATGAGAGCTTCAAACGCCGCACCGACGTCGTCGGCACGTTCCCGAACCCCGCCGCGCTGCTGCGCCTGGCCGGGCACGTCCTCATCGAGCAGCACGATGAATGGGACGGCGCCGACCGCCGCTACTTCAGCGAGCACTCCATGGCACTCCTGCTCGCCGAACCCGAGGAGGTGAGCATCCCCGAACTCACCGCGGCATAATCAGAACAACTGACCCGCACGGTGTCGAGAAACTCCACCATTCAGCGGGACGTCACCACGGAGTTCAGGGCGACACTGCCGACGCGTCGGTCGTCGGACCGGATGTGGATGCCGCTGGCCTCTATGTGGGGCTCACCCGGGGACGGCTCCACAACCTTTCGATCGTGGTGGCGCGGACGGATGCTGCGGCGAGGGAGCGTCTTGCCGAGTCCATGGAGCGCGGCACGCCGGAGCTCACGATACAGGAGGCTGTGAGGGCGGCGGAGGCCGAGGTGCGGCGCGCGGCGCGGAGCCGGGAGGCGGCCGTGGCGACGGGGCCGGTTGTCGGGTCGCCGAGTGTCGGGCGCGGTTTGGGTATGTAGGGCACTTCTTAGAGCGCACCGCCCAGCGGGCATGTGATCGAGCCGGTCCCGCGGGCAGGGGAGATGGCTCAGATGCTCCCGGTCCGCTACCTAAGGGAAAGTCGGCGGACCGTCTCAGTGAACGACCCGCTTGCGCGCGGCGAATGTGGCCTAGGACCGTTGCCATTGGATCGAAGCGTCTAGGACTCGGATGGCAACTCCCTCGGCGCCGCCCCGGGATACGAGGGCGGACTCAATCGCATCATTCAGGAATTGCGCGGACGGGAACTGTTTGCCTCGCCGTCGACGGCTGTCCGCGGGATCCCAGGAGTCGGCGTCGAACCAAAACGCAACGTAGATACCATGCCTGACTCCGAGATCGGGCATGTAGCCGTTGGCGAGTTGGTCACTAGCAGCCGTCAATACATCGGCGTGCCAGGATCCCTTGACTTCGATCGGCAACGTGATTGGCGGCGGGTTCTGGGTGGCCGAGACCGGGACTGCCTCGACGCGGATGTCCGGCCTGTTCGCTAGTCCACTCGGCGAGCCCCTTCGACTGGGAACTTCACGATTCACCGTCGCTCCGGACCGCGAAAGCCGCTCGCGGAGTTCGTGGAGGAGGAAGTCCGACAACTCGTCCTCGGCTTTTGGGCGACGTGAGTGGGTGTCCCACAGTAGGTGCGCGACTGGTGAGTCTGTCTGAAGTTTCACGGCAACAGCGTCCATCGCTGCTTGCGTCTGCTGCCAGAGATCACGCTCGTTCCGAACGAAGGTTCGCCGACCCTCTAGAGCGAGGGTTAGGAGCGCCTCGCTTGGGATTGGCCTCCACACTGCGTCGCCCGCCCTGCGCTCGACGTCCACCAGGGCGCGTCTGAGGCTCGCTCGTTCGGGGAAGCGGGTAACTAGGCCCCGGACGGCATCGACGGCGGCGTCGGTTGGCGTGTTGCGGAGTCGCCCTAGCACGTCGTCGCGGAACCGTCCCACTGTCTCGCGGGGGCCTACGGTGTGTACGTCGTCGAAGTCCGGGTCGCCAGACTCAGGGAAAGTCTCTTCTAGCCACAACCAGAGCTGAGCGAGTTCGACCTCATTGATTGCCGGGATGCGGCGGTCATATCCCAGGCGAGGGAGCAGGAAGACGTCACGCATGAACTGAGGGTTGGTGGCGAGTAGCTCGCCGATCCTGGGCCACGCACCCTCGCCGAAGTCCTGAACCAATCGCAGGGTTGCATCAGCCGCGCGTGTCGGCGTGTCGCGCAGCGCTGCGTCAGCAACCCAGGCTTCAAGCGTGAGCTGTGCGAGATCGGGCGCGGCCTGAATCAGGTAGTCCAGTAGGACATCGACAGCCTTCGCAGCGCCGGGCTGGTCGATACGGGAGTGAAGGGCCTCCGATAGCCGACGGCTCTGGAGTGCCGCTAACTCAGTGCGCAGATTGATCGATTCTTCGTCCTCGATTGCCTTGTCAATGATCACGAGAACGGTATCCTCCATTTGTTCTCGCGCGTAGGGTGCCGCGAGTGATATCAATGCGGACTTGTCGGCGGCATCGGCGCCATTTGCCATCACTGGCCAAGCGACAATGATGGGCGCCCACTCGGCCCAGGCAGTGGAGGGGAGCGTATCGAGCCGCTCCGGCGCGAGATGAAGCACGAGCGTCAGGGCCCGGTAGGCGGCCTCAGACGGAAAGTGACGTTTCGGCTGACCGAGCCAGTTGCTCGGTTCGCACTCGCCACGGACGAGAAACTCGAGTGACTGCTGCAAGAACCGCTCATGTGTCGCTTGTGGGAGCGACTCCCAGCGGGCGTGCTTCGCGAGATCTGGTTCGAAGTAGTCGAAGTATCGATCGGTGCCCGGGCGTACCGTCAGTAGGCGTGACGCCTGCCAATACGCAGTCAGGTCACCCGCCTCGAACTCGTCGAGCGCCTCGCGAATGTGCCCATCCACCCACTTCCCGCGCGCTTTGCCGCGCTTTTTCTCAATCTTGGCCATTCGGGACTTTGCATCGAGCCAATACTGACGTGCAGAAGTAGCCTGCGGGGAGTCGAGTCGCCAGGCCCCCAATAGATCGGCGAAGTAGGGTCGTGCATGACTGTCTTCAGCCAGCGACAGTACCTTGTCGATATGCATCGGGTCCGACTCCCTGAAGAGGTAGCGAGCTGCGCGACCCAAGGCCGCAGCGCGCGTTTCTGGGCCGCGATCGAGTTCTTCAAGCAGCCAGCCGAAGTCGTCCGGTCTCAGCAGCGATCCTCGGCTTGAGTGATGCTCGGATACGAGTGCGTATGCGAGATCTTCATCGGCGTCTTCGGAGAGGATCTGCGCCAGGCGGTGCCTGATATCTGCGGCGAGTGAGCCAGCTTCGATGTCGTCGCCGAGTATTGGCTCGAAGATTCGAGCGCGCTCGGCTGACCGGCGTTTTAGCTCATTCTCGGCTTGCGGGTTGTCGAGATGCGCGATGCAGAGCTTGACGATTGCAGTGTCGAGCACTCTTTCGTGGGTCGTGAGCACGGTCGACGTGTGCGCGCGGACCCAGTCGAGTGCTGCGGGGAGATCTTCCTCTTGCAGCCCTGCAGCGAGTTCGTGCATAAAGATCGAGTACATCCCTAGCAGGTTCGCGCGTGGGCGCGGGGCGCTGAGCCGGAGGATGGAGCTCGTGTCCAGGACTTCTGGCCAGAGCATCCGGGCTATAGCGGCCCAGAGTTCCGCGCCATCTTCAAGGCTCTCTAGCGAACCGTCCGTGAGTAGTGAGAGCGTTTGAGACCCGTCCGCTGGGGGGCCGATATCCCGCACGGCGACGGCCGCGGAGGTCCGGATCGATCGCGGTGCGTCACTGTTCTGGATGATCGCGATCAAAGCGTCGGCCAGCTGATCCACCTTGCAGGCTCTGGCCAACCCGATGGCGAAGTCGACGAGCGACCATTCCGCTGACTCCAGCGTGGGGAGCAATTGCGCGGCCAGTTGTGCGTGCACCAGCCCGTTGAGGGCCCAGGACCAGTCGTCGTAGGTTCGCCCGGCTCTAAGGTCTCTCAGCATGTGGGCGACTAGTCGTGCCCGGAGTGACTCGCTGGGGAGGTCGATGTTCGTGAGGAACGATGTCGGATCGCCGTCGATCAGCCACTCGAATCTCGACGAGTCCAGGGCGACGAGCCAGGCGGCCAGTTGCTGGGTTGGGCCGAAGACTCGCCCACCGTGCGTCACGCACAGGGTGCGTACGTCATCGTCGCTGAGGTCCATTCGAATCACCCATCGGGCTGCCAAGTAGTCAGCGAAGGTCGCGTGTGACCACCTCAGTCGGCTTTCGCCGGCGCCCGCAAAGAGTGCCGATTGCAACACGGCGCCGCCAGCACGGCGGCCAATGTCGTCGCCTACACGGAAGCAATCGTCAAGAGTGATGTCGCCGGCTTGCGTGGCGGCGCTCGCGGCGGTCGAGACTGCGACGCGTCCAGAGAATATTGTGCAGGCGGCGATCTGCTCTGCGGCTTCCAGAAGGGCAGCTTCGCTCTCCAACTGCGACCCGGAGTCGCGCCGCATCTGGTTCGCCTCTCCAACTAGGGCAGCACACCCTCGGGCGTACACAATCGCACCCCCGCCGGAGATCTCCCCTTTAGATGCGAATGTAGCGAGTAGCAGGCGAAGCGTAAGTGGTCGCGCGGCAAGGACCGAAGCGCCGTGCTGTTCCACCTCGCTGACGAACCTCTCGGCGTCCAAACTCAGCGCCTCCGCAATCTGGACGACATCGCTCCGACGAAAGGGGAGAAGCTCCACGATCGCAGGACTCGAAAACAGTCGGGAGAGTGCATTTCCTAGTGACGCGGGCCAATCGGCCGTCCGACACGCTACTCGCAAGACAAGTCGGCTGCGATCGACCCCGCCGAGCCAGTCCGCGAGCATTCGCCACAACGTCGGGACACGAGCTGAGCCTTCGTCGAACCCATCCAACGCGAGGACGAGAGTAGTGTCACCGCGCTGCCACTCAAGGACCCGTGGATCCCGAAACACCTGCTGGTACAAGAACGCGTCGGTTGTGTACATCCCGAGGTCAAACTTGGCAATGATGCTGTCGGCGACGTCAGGGGCGAGTAGCAACTTGTCGTTGAGCGCAACGGACTTCCCCATCCCGGGACTACCAAGTAACACCAGGCATTGCTCTGACCGCAGAGAGTTTGTCGGAAGGACAGACAAGTCCGACTGCAACCAGGAGTTTCGCCGTCCGTCCGGCAGCCACCCGTCCTTCATTGGTGGTGGCGCCATGCCCGCTGGAAGCCAGAAGCGCTCCGCCGGGTAGACCTCTTCGTCCACTCGATCCATGTGTTGCCTCCAGGACCCCGACCGCAGATTGCGGACGACACCGGGGTGCGATGGGCCGTCCGCCTGACTACCCAATCACCTCAGGTGCGCGAGCTTGCGGATTTAGTGACTCCAAGTGTTGCCAATGAGCAGGCGTCCGCGACTCGCCGAGCACGACGCCTAGCTCGGCAACATCGTTTACGCGGGATCTCGAGCCCCATCAGGCTCGGCTTTGACGACGCGCCCACTCGTGCAGGGTTGCAACGATCCGCCCCTGGCTTGCGCACTCGAGCATCTCGACACCGCAACTGCGCGCGGCGCTCTCGCCGGCTTCCCACGACGAATGAGCCACCCTGCCGGTAACACAAAGCGCGATGTCGACGGTAGGGTTCAGGCTGCCCCAGCGTTCATCAAGATTGCGTGGAGGCTTGGACTTCTCGCTCGCGATCCAAAGCACTCGATCCGGTCTTACACCCAGTTCAGTTTCGATGTCGCGGAGTGCGGATGGGGTCGGCGCGCCCCCAAGGATGTGGATCCGTCGATCAGAAAAGACGGACGCCACATGCTCGCGAGCGCTCGATGCAGGTTCCCGATCGGCGTCGTAGAGTGCCTCGACGCGAAGGTTGCCGAAGACTAGATGAGCTTCCGCTGGGTTCCATTGGCTGGTACAGCTCATCACCGCATCTAGTTCAGGCGCGTGCTCGGTCGCGTCCATGATCAAGCTGAGCTCTGCGTCAGAATCGCCCAGGTACTCCGGCCGGAGCGCCGCATCATCGGGTGGCGAGGAGCCACGGGAAACTCGCGCGAGCAACCTATCCAGGGCTACCCGCGACTCGCGACGAAAGGACGATTCGCCAATCTCGACATTCTGGTCGGGATAGCCCAGGACCATCAGCCTTTGAATGATCCAGTGGAAGGTTTCGTGGCCCACGGCGAAATCGTCTCTCGCGGCGACTTCGACAACTCTGCGCCAGAATTCGTCCTCTGGCAATGACGAAATGCCCTCGCGCCTAACGATCAGGTGTGGGTCGACGAGCACCGTCACTTGTTGCCCCGACGGCCTGCGATCGCCCGCACGATTGCGCGGGCCTCCTTGTCCTGAGAATCGAAGAACCCACTCGGCCAGTCATCCAAGTTGCCGAGATCGCTCATCCGGAGTTCGCGAACCTCCGTACCTTCCTCTCGGGGCTCTGCGAACAAGATGTGTACTTGGCTCGGATTCGCCCGTCCTTCAGCGACGCGCCGTCGAAGCCGAGTGACAATGTACTCGCTGTGAGTCTCAACAATTATTCCAATATCGGGACGCGCGAAACAAAGAAAATCGGCAAGTCGCGACTGGACCGACGGGTGTAGGTGTAGTTCTGGCTGCTCGAGCAGGACGATTGACTGCGGCGGGGCATCGAGGACGATTGCGACAACCGGCAAGAGCTGGCTCGCACCCACTCCAATAGTCGTAAGGTCCCGCCGCACACCATTAACACTCACGCGGATTCCGCGCCCGAGCTTGCCCTGATCCTCGACCGTGACATCGTCTCCAATCCCGAGGTAAGCAGACCATAGGCCTACTGCCGACGTCAGTGAAGTCTCGCGATCGTTTCCATCCCAGTCGGCATACCGCACACTCGTTGCTTTCGTCGCCAGCAGCTCGGCGGTCAACTCTCCGCGGAGACCAACGGGGCTTAGGCGCGACCGAGCACCACTTTTCGATACGACTTGCGGTTCCTCACGTAGAGGCCCGAGATACCGGATCGCTTCTCCGACCTTTCCCAATATCTCGCTCGCGGTAAGGACCGACTGAAAGCTGGATGCGAGCGATGGGATCGAAAGGGAGAGAAACCTCGGCGTCAACCGCCTCCCGATCGCCGCGAACCCGACCCGGAGCGGGATCGCCTGCCAGCCTGTTTCGGCACCCTGCTCGGAGATTGCGCCCAGAACGAAGTTCAGTTCGGCCTTGGAAACGTTCGGGCGGTTCCCTTCCACTAGCAGACCACCACCCATGATCCCCCGGATGGTGTCGTTTATGCGTGCTCGCCCCTTCTCACCCTGTTGGCGATAGAAGCCCGAGAACACCAGATCCGTGAATTGCTCGGCGATCTCGACGTCGGATGCAAGCGCTCCGGGAGTGAAGGTCCTCCGTAGCTGGCTCAATACAGACGACCTGTCGACCCGCGGATGGAGGGCGACGGGCGTAAGGCCGATGAAGCTGACGTACGTTCGCGACGGCGCGGCGACGCCGTTGATTTCGCGGACACGGAGAAGAGTGTCTCCAGCGCTTCGGTCGGGATCGACTTCGTCGTGGGACCGTTCCGTTACGCGCGAATCGCTCGCGACCAGGACTACGTGGTCTCCCTTCGAAACGATGCACTCAGAGACACGCAGTCCGTCAAGGGTCGTTCGAAGGGACAGTTCGACGACCCAATGCTCTTCGGCTCGCTCAGTTTCGACTACCGCTGCGCACGTTATTGACACGGTGTTCGCAGTGCTTCTAATGACGTCGCGGGGCATTCCGAGCCGCACGAGATTTCCGTTGAGCGTCACCTCCTGACCGCCTGACTGCGCCACCAATAGGAGGCTCTGCAGGAGGCTGGACTTCCCGGAACTGTTGGCGCCAGCAAGCACGACGAGGCCGCCAAGAGGCGTCTCAGCGAACTCGATCGCTTTGAAATTGCGTACCCCCCACGACGTCAAACGCCGCACAACCGGCCGCCCCATTCGCGTCCAACTTTCCGCCATACCCACGTCCCAATTCGCAGTGATCCGATGACATCAAAGCACAACACGAATCACCGACCCTCCCGCGGCGCGTTCGGTGGATCGTCGCGCTGCACTGGCCAGCGCCCGGAAGCTGATGTCGAGGACCGGTCGGTGATGTTCGTCCGCGGCCGCGCCAAGGCCCGAGTCAAGTCCGCACTCCAGCAAACCGCAGCGCCGCGCATCAGTAGCGCCGCAAGAAGTTCTTGCCCGGTAGTGACCGGTTACCGACTCGCGAACACGAACCGGTATCTCTGACGTGCACGGCAAGTGGGATCGTGACGTGGACGCATAGCGATTTGATCGCACCGTCGATCATGATCTAACTCTAGGTTGCGTGACTCCTGGGATCCGCTCGCACGAATCGGACCGCCGAACGCGCGACGCCCGTATGTGGATCGACGTCGGTCCGGCAAGATCGGGGCGATCCGCGACTGCCCCGGCTATAACGACGGGTACTCGGCCGGTTGGTGCAGGCCCTCGAGGTCCGCGATGGAAAGGCGGTATGCAGCGAAGGCGACACCGGTCCGCGTGACCACCGGCAAGCCGTCTTCGCGTGCCATCTCATTCCACGCTTGAAAGAGGGCGACCTCATCCGCCTGGGCAAGGCGACGGCTCTTGGTTGCGCATCTGCCATCGGCATCGCGCACTCGACTGTGGCATCGCTCGGATGTTGCGAGAGAGGTCAGCGCGGCACTCACCGAGCCGCTCGATCGGGTGTTTCCGTAGACGACCCTGCCGATGTCGCCGAACGTCGTCCAGTGACCGGCCGGAATCAGGCGAGCCAGCGTGATGGCCTGCTCGGCCTTACCAAACTCGTGAGCCTCTGCCCAGGCGGCGGCTTCACGATCGGCGGCGATCCGTGCTTCCAAATCGGCTGGGATCAGATGCTCCGGAGCCAGAAGGCTCGATGCCCACGGGGCGGTGCATGCGTAGTGCTCGGGGCAGTACCAGCCCCACCATCCGGCGTCTGGCTCTTTCGGGGTATTCGCCTTCCAGTGTCGAATCATCATCACGTCGTGGGCCGGGTACTCCGTCTCATCGCCGTTGCGGATGCAATAGGTGCACTTCGCGGTCGCCCGGCCGGCGCCGTGGCTGACCTCGTCGTCTGGGTATGCCACTTCAACGAGCATGTCAGAAGGCAAAATCAGCATCTTGCCGCTGTCCCCGCCGCTCATTGCGTGATGCTCTTCCAGAGCGACGCGTTGTGAGAGTTCATGGCCCACCCATCGGCTGGGAAATGAATCGGCCACCGGGTGTCCCCGCCAAGACGGTTGCGCATCCAGCGTGTCACCGCGCCGAACTTCTTCTGGAGCGTGAGGCCGTCTTCTACGCCGGTCAGTTCTGCCAGCTTGCCGACCGGGATCGCCTCCGGAGAAGCGTCCGCGAGGATCGTGAGCACCTGGGCGAACACTTTCACTGACGGCGCGTCGCTATCGCGGAGTTGGCGCAGCTGGTCTTCAGACCAGTCACGCGACTGTGCATCCACTCGGGCCGATGCATCCGCGCCAGACCCGCCGGGCGTGGTCTGGTCTGCGATGAAGCGCATTACTGCGGTGACTAGATCCGCTGGCACCGGAACGTTTACAAACTCGGGCACGTTCGCTCCCTGACTCGCTAACTAGGACCTGAGCCTATCAGTCTTGTATGACTCTTCCCAGACTCTCGCAAGACTGATGCCGCCACGTGGATCGGGCGGGGGTTGCGGTGACCGTGACCAGCTTGGAAAATGCCGCCCTGGGATCAGGCGCTGGGTTCCCGCACACACTGCAGCTATTCCTGACATGGCTCTGATTGAGATCGTTTCGGACGGCGGGCCGCCCAAGTTGCCCGGGCCCTGAAGCTGACGGCTTGCGATCCGCCACGAGTGGTGAGCCAACCGAATGGTCCGGGCGCCAACCCGATGAGCCGATAAGCTCACGGCGACGACGGCATCACTGGGGATTGCCGCTCACTGGGGTTGGGGTACGGATGGGTGAAGGCCCGCGCGACTGGAGTCCGCCTGGATACTGGGACGAGAGGCCGAAAGCTTCATACGCCGGGTGGTCGTCGCCTCCTTCAAGGACGCTGACCGTGAGGCGTGCTCCGCGAGGGTGGATGGGGATTCTCTCACTCCTGTTCGGCATAGGCGCATTGGCGCTCGTCCTGCTGCCTCTTTCCTCGACGTCGCGGGTCGGCCTGGTCTGGACCACGGTCGGTCTGACCGCGATCGGATTCGGTGTTGCGCACCTCGACCGACGCCGGCGCGGCTGCGCTCGGGGTGGAGTGCTCGCGATGCTCGGGATCGTCTTCGGTGCCTTCGTGAGTATTTGGTCCTCTGAGCACCATCGGTATTGCGGTTGAGCACCGCTCGCTGAGCGACGTGTTCTCGTCGTTGAGCACCACCGGATATTCGGCTTCAGCACCACCTTCTTAGGCTCCTTCTGCCGCGTGGCCAATCACGCGGCAGAAGGAGTAGTTCGGATGGTACGCAGGATCAAGGCGAAGCTGGTGCTGAGGCTTCGCGCGGAGGGGTTCTCGAAGCGGCAGATCGAGGCGCAGGGCATGTCGCGGCACTCGGTGATCGCGGTGTTCGAGGCCGCCGACAGGGAGGGCATCGATTATGACGCTGTTGCCGGTCTCGATGACGCGGAGGTGTATGCGCGGTTGTTCCCCGGGCGAGGTGAGCATGACAGTGTTCACGCGCAGCCGGACTGGGGCCAGGTTCACAAGGAGCTCGCGAAGGTCGGGGTCACGCTCAAGTTGCTCCACGGCGAGTACGTCGATACCTGCCAGGCCGGGGGTGAGCCGGCGATGGGTTACGACCGGTTCTGTAAGTCCTACGGGCACCACGTCCTGATCACGGGGGCGGCGTCGCGGGTCCGGTCACAAGGCGGGCCAGTCGGTCGAGGTCGACTGGTCAGGCAAGACGATGCAGCTCACGGACCCGGTCACCGGGCAGACGACGCGGGTCTACTTGTTCGTCGCGGCGTTGCCGTTCTCGCGGTTCGCGTTCGTCGAGCCGACGCTGGACATGAAGCAGGACACCTGGCTGCGCGCCCACGTCGCGATGTTCGACTGGTTCGGCGGGAGTGTTCCCCGGATCGTCCCAGACAACCTGAAGACCGGGGTGATCTCCCACCCGGCGGAGGGTGAGGTGGTTCTCAACGACGCGTATCGGGAGCTCGCGGCGCATTACTCGGCGGCGGTGCTGCCGGGGCGGGTGAAGAAGCCGAAGGACAAAGCGAGCGTCGAGAACACCGTCGGCAACATCGCGACCTGGGTGATCGCGGCGCTCCGCGACCAGACATTCGCGAGCCTGCCAGAGTTGCGGGCGGTGATCCGTGAGCGGGTGACCGCGTTCAACGCGGAGCCGTTTCAGAAACGCGCCGGGTCCCGCCTGGGCGTGTTCGAGGGTGAGGAGAAGCCGCTGCTGCGGCCGCTGCCAGCCGTCCCGTTCGAGATCAGCCGATGGGTCTACGGGCGTCGGGTCCAGCGCAACGGGCATGTGGCGTTTGAGAAGAACTTCTACTCCGTCCCCTACGTCCACATCGGCCGCGCCGTCGACCTGCGGGTCACCGACAGGATGCTGGAGGTGTTCGCTGGGCAGGATCGGCTGACCAGTCATCTTCTCGCTCCGGTCGGGACGGTGAACGAGTACCGCACCCATGACAGTGATCTGCCCGATGGTCCGCAGTATCGGCAATGGGACGCCCCAAGGGTCCGGGAATGGGCGGCGAGGATCGGGGAGAACACCACGACCGTGATCAACCGGATCTTCGAGTCGGTGCCCGTCGACGAGCAAGGCCTGGGCGCCGCCCTCGCGGTGCTCCGCATGACGCGCCGCTACTCCGCAGCCCGCGTCGAAGCCGCCGCCGGGGTCGCTCTCGCGTCGAAGGTGAGGTCGCCGCGCTACGCGCACCTGCGACCCATCCTCGAGACCAGACAGGACGACCCCGGCACCCACGCCGCCTGGTCGACACCCGCGTCCGTCCCAGAACCGGCGGGGTATGTCCGCGGCGCGGACTACTACGCAGGAGATGCCCGATGAGCCGGCTCGATTCGGAAACGAAGCGGAAGCTGCGCGAGATGGGCGTCACGTCGCTGGTCGACGCGTTCGAGGCTCAGGACGATGCCCTCTCGATCGGGGTGGTGTTCGAGGAGCGGATCAAGATCGCTGTCGACGACGCCCACGCTGCGTTCACCCACTCCAAGGTCGAAGGCCTCATCCGGCGGGCTGGGCTCCGCTACCCGAACGCGGACCTCCGCCGCCTCGACATGCTCGAGCAGCGCGGCCTCGATCGCGGCGTGATCGCACAGCTCGGGACCTGCCAGTTCATCACGAGGCAGCAGAACGTCGTACTCCAAGGGTTCACCGGCTCCGGGAAGTCCTACCTCGGATCAGCGTTGGCCAAGCAGGCCTGTCAGCACCGCTACCGAGCCCACTACATTCGCATGCCTGACCTCGAAGAGAGTTGGGCGGCCGCGAAGGACCGGCCGGCAGGGAGAGAGAAGTGGCTGCGCAAGTACGCCGCGTTCACCCTGCTCGTGATCGATGAGTGGCTGCTCGACACCCCGACCGACGACACGAGAACCATGCTCCTCGAGCTGCTCGAGAGACGCTACGACGCGACGTCGACGGTGTTCTGCACCCAGTACGCGAAGAAGGACTGGCACCAGCGCCTCGGCGGCGGAGTCCACGCCGACGCGATCATGGACCGCATCGTCCACAACACCATCTGGATCGAGACCGGTGAGGTGAACATGCGCGAACACACAGCCGCAGCCAACTGAGTCGACGCCGGTGAGCGCCGCTCCCACCGGGGTGGTGCTCACCGGCAATACCGCCTGGTGCTAAACCCCGATATCCGGCGGTGCTCAACCGCAATAATCAGCGGTGCTCAAGGGGTCGAATACTCACCTTCGCAACGGTTCTCTCGGTGTGGGGGATGGCGTGGGCTGCCGACACCAATCTGGTCGCACCGCCGCAGGTGGTCATCACCCAGGCGTTTGCGGCCCAGATTCCCACCGTCCCTCAGCCGGTCACCCCGAGTCCGGCTGTGCAGCAGGTACAGGCGGAGGATCATTCCTACGAGTTGCGCGCCGGACGAGCGGTGCCCGCGGCCTCGAACGCACGTCAAGTGGAGCCGCAGTACCAGCTGCAGGCGAACCTCGTCGCTCTCGCCTACGAGATCTGCATCGGGATCGACGAGTACCGGTCGAAGTACGGAGGTCTGCCCACGTCTCTGTCCGTTGCGGACGACGGGAGACTGACGACCGACGATGTCACCTTCTCGGCCGTCGTGCCGGCATACGTGCGCCTGAGCTATACCCCCGACGCGCCGCTCGACAGCGCGTTCGTGACAGTGGCGGACGCCGAATCAGGCCTGGCGATGTCGTGCGTGAGGTCGGCAGACGAAATGTGGATCGCAAACAGCTGAGGTCCGCGACGGAGAGGAGCATCCATGGCCTCGTCGCCGCCTGCCATGCTGGTCGCGTGCCGCATTCGAACGATCTCCTCGCCGTCCTGATCGATGCTGACAACGTCTCCTCCGCCCGGATCGGAGCGGTGCTCGCCGAGATCACGAAATACGGCACGGCATCCGTCAAACGTGTCTACGGTGACTGGACCAAGCCGAATCTGCGCGGGTGGAAGGATGCCGCGAGCGAGCACGTCATTCAGCCGATGCAGCAGTTCGACAACACCATCGGCAAGAACGCCACGGACAGCGCACTCATCATCGACGCGATGGACCTGCTCTACACGCGTCGCTTTCAGGGCTTCTGCATCGTGTCCTCCGACAGCGACTTCACTCGGCTCGCCTCGCGCATCCGGGAAGACGGCGTGACGGTGTACGGGTTCGGCGAGCGGAAGACACCCGAGGCGTTCCGCAATGCCTGCGATCGGTTCACCTACCTGGACGTGCTGGAGCCGACTGACACGGATGTCGCAGCATCGGCTGCCCCGACGAAGGCGAGGGTGCCATCCGTCCAGCTGCGCGGCGACACGAAGCTGCTCTCCAACCTCCGTGCGAGTGTGGCGGCGGCGTCGGACGAGGAGGGCTGGGCGAATCTGAGTGCGGTCGGTTCGCTCGTGAGAATGAAGCACCCCGATTTCGACTCGCGCAACTGGGGTTACGCCAAGCTGTCCGATCTGGTCCGGGAGATCGGACTCTTCACCGTTGCGGCGAACCCTGCAGGAGGCTTGCGCGTGAAGAACGGTGCGAAGTAGCCGCTCGACGCTCTTCTCGGGCCCGCCCGGAAGCCACCGCCGTGGTCGTCAGACGTCGACGCCGAAGGCGCGCAGCAGCGGAACACGTGGAATCATCCGCCGCGGGCCCAGCTGGACCGTGGGGATGGTCCCGCTCTCGATGCCGAGCTTGATGGTGCGGTAGTCGACGCCGACGAGCTTCGCGGCATCCTTCATCGTTAGGGCGAGCGAATTCGGCGATGAGTTCATGACCTTCTCCTTCGCTGGTTGGCAAATGTCATCACTTGCTCACGCACTGTACACCCGTGAGTGGTCGATGTCATCACTTGCTCGCGGTAATCGAAACTGAGAAACTCGCAGCATGCCTGAACTTTCGATCGAACTGATCGACGATGAGATCCTCGACGTCGGCGATGGCATTCACATCCCACGCTCGTGGGTCGCTGTCGCTACGGGCCTTCCCGGCATTCCGGGTGCCGTACGCGCGCACGTCGTGTACGACCCGACGCTGCGGCGGGCAGCGGCCGAGTCGGTTCGAGTGGATCGCCGAGGCGAGGGCGATGAGGTGACCACCACGCTGCTGCGCGACCTCCGAGTGCAGGCCATCGTCAAGTGGACTGCCGTCCACGTTGTCCGCATCGACGGTGATCTGTCCGAGCCCGAGACGTACGGACAGTACCTGGCGCGACTGCAGGCGGACAAGTCGCGCTCCGAGGAACAGAACCTGCGCGAGGCAGTCAGGCTCTACCGGCTCGCCTCGGTCATCAACGACGGTCCGCTCAAGCTCGTTTCGGAACAGCTTGGCGTCAGTGTCAGCACTGCGACGCGCATGATGAATCGGGCTCGCATTGCCGGCCTTGTCGACGAGGCCACCGGTCGCGAAATGCTTGTCCAGGCTCGCAAGCAGCAGCTCCGCGAGCAGTTCACCGGACCCTACGTCGCACCGGGTTCATCGGGGCCTTCGATCGGTCGCTGACACCTCTGGGATCGCGGTGCGGTCCATTTCTCCGACCATGGGTGAACGCGCTTCTCGTCCGAGCGTTGCCGCCCGCCTACGCCTAGATCGCTAGCGTTGAGGGGTGCCTGCCCGTCGCCCTCGACGCATCCTCCGCCTGCGTGTTTCCATCGTCGGGATCGAACCCGAGATCTGGCGCACAATCGACGTCGACGAGAACCTCACACTCGGCCAGCTGCACACGGTGCTGCAGATCGCGTTCAACTGGTTCGACTCGCACCTGCACCGCTTCTCCGACGAGGATCCGTGGGCGCGGAGCAACGGCATCCCGCGTATCGGCCGGAAGTCCCGCATGTGGGTGGACGCATGGTCGCTCGACGAGGCCGAGATCGAGGGAGAGGAGGACGAAGCCGGAACGACCGTCGGCGAGGCGATGCAGCAGGACGGCCCGCTCTGGTACGTCTATGACCTGGGTGACAACTGGCTGCACCGGATCGAGCTCATCGACCGAGACGCCGCGCGCGTCGATGAACCACTCGCGACCCTGATCGTGGGGGAGCGGCGCGCCCCGTTCGAGGACTCCGGCGGCTGCACCGGCTATGCAGAGATCGCAGACATCCTCGCGGACCCGTCGCATCCCGAACACCGCTCCACGAAAGCGTGGGTCGCTACCGCGGTAGGGCCGTGGGGCTCGGACGACCTCGAAGACCCTGACCTCGACGGCGCACGCGGCGAGCTCGCCCTGCTCTTCGCGCCCGCAGACAGCGATCCGTCGGGACTGGCGGATGCCGCCACCGGCGTCACGCCGGACTCACCCATCGTTAGGTTCGCGGCGGGCCTCACCGAGCCGCTGCGGTCGAACCTCCGCCGACACGCGCGGCGGGTCGGTCTACTCGCTCCGCGGCAGCTCAGCGACGCGGAGGTCACCGACGCCGTGACGCCCTTCGCCTGGCTGATCGGCCGCGTAGGAGTGGAAGGCATGACACTCACGAAAGCGGGATGGATGCCGCCCGCGGCCGTGCTCGAGGGCATGACGACGCTCGGCTGGCGTGACGACTGGATCGGCGAGGCGAACCGGGAAGACCTCACGTATCCCATGCGCGAGCTGCGCGCATCGGCCGAACGCCTGCGTCTGATCCGCAAGGTGAATGGCCGGCTCGAACTCGTCAGCCGGACACGCGCGGCGATCGATAAGGCGGGGGTGCTCGCCGAGCAGATCGGGCGGATGCTGCTGCGCCAGCGGATGACGGACAGCCAGCGGGTCGCTTCCACCGCGTTGGTGATCGGCCTGGCCGATGAGAGCATCTCGTCGCGACGAGACGCTGAGCGACAGGTGCTCGACCTCGTCAACGAGCTCGGATACGTCGACGCGCAGGGTCGAGAGCTCGACCAGCGCTGGTTCCGGTCCCTGACCGAACCGGTCCTCGAGGTGCTCGAGCAGCTCGGGCTGTGGCGTCTCGACGGCCGCCGCCGCGACATCCCGCCGACCGACGCCGTCCGGGCGATCGCGCACCTCGCTCTCAAGTAGCTCGACGGCTCGCGTGTTGGCGCCCGGCGTAGCGCCGAGCAGCTCGCCTGACTGTGCGCGTTCCCCGGCCTTGGTTCAGATTCCAGTGACCAGGCGGATTCCGGCGGCGATCTTCGCGAGGACGTAACTCGGGACGTGGCCGACGGGGAACGGTTCGGGAACTCCGCTGACGAACGACGCCGTGCGCGGCGGCGGGGAGGAGTGGCGACTCCCCGGGACCTTCCTGCACGAGGGGGAGACGCTGTCCGACGCCGTGCTGCGATCTCTGCGCGATAAGGCCGGGGTTGTCGGGCTCGCCCCGCGTCAGCTGCACGCCTTCGACGACCCGAAGCGCGACGACCGCGGATGGGTACTCAGCGTCGCACACCTCGACGTCGTGTGCGTCGAGCGGCTCGCAGCATCCGACCGCACCAGGTGGCACCCATCGATGAGCTGCCTCCTTTGGCGTACGGACTCGAGACGATCGTCGAGTTCGCGGTGGGAGCTCTGCGGTCGGATTACGAGCGGATGCCGGACCCCGCCGGTCTCCTGGATCAGCCCTTCACCATCCGAGAACTGCGACACCTGCACGAGGCGGTCGCGGGCATCCGGCTGCTGCCGGACACTTTTCGCCCAATTGATGCTCCCTAGACTTGAGGCGACGGGGGAGCACACGCGGTCGGGGCGGGGGCGACCCGCGGAGCTCGACCGCACGCTCGACCGGTGATGTCGCTGCTCAGCACGTGACCGAGTGGGCACGTGGCCGGCGGCGATCACGCGTGATCATCCTTGAAGACGGCGCCGTACAGCCTGTCGAGGAACAGGAAGTCCGCGAGAGGGAGGGCTTCGATGTCGTCGGGGGCGAGATCGTCGCGATCGCGGGCGCCGAGATGGACGAGCGCGCACCGGAGGCGCAGGATCGCGCGGAAGCCGGCGGACTCGAACGTCCAGTCCTCATGCTCGGGGAGCGGGTCGAGGCCGACCGGCGCCCACCGGTCCCATGCCTGTGCCTCGACCAGGGGGTCCAGCCAGTCCAGCGTTCCCGTGGCGCCGGAGGGTAGTACGACCTCCATGGGCTGCGCCGTGTCCGGGCGACTCAACCGGTGCGCGGGGTCGGGAAGCTGGGCGAGGGCCGGCGGGGCGAGCGACGGACCCGGGTCGATCGGGGTCGGGTCCGGCCCCTCGACGACCTGGCCGCGTCGTACTTCCGCGGCGAGCCACCCATCGCGCGCCGTGCGCAGGGCCTGCACCGCGTCGGACTCGTCGGCGATCTCAGCCGCGAATGCCCACGTGGCCGGTTCGTCGTTGACCGTCGCGAGCAGGTCGTACAGCTCGATGCGCCGCGCCGAGGCCAGCGCCGACGCCGAGCGGTGCAGGGACGCGTCGACGAGCAGCACCTGCGCATCCCCGGCGGTCGGCATCCGCAGCCTTACGCGGTGGGGGGTGCCGTCGACGACGACGACGAGGGTGGGCGGCGGGCTCGGCATGATCATGGCGGCGCGACCTTCGGGACGTTCGGGATGGGGGCGCCGGGATTCAGTTCGGCCAGGGTGACGGTCTTCAGCACGTACCTGGTGAGGTCCCGCGTGCCGGTCCCGCCCATGACCTCGATCGCGGCGTCGTTGAGCGGCAGGCACCGCCGCGTGTGCACGGTGTGGCGCAGGTGGCGGAAGCCGCGGTCGAAGCTCTCGCCCTCGCCGAGGTCGCCGACCAGGGCGTTCTTCGAGGCCGACACGTCCTGAGACGTCAGGGCGTCGGGCAGGTCGTACCCGTCCGGGATGCCGACCAGCCGGTAGACGCCGGTCAGGGGGCCGCCGGTGCCGAGGCCCCGGAGCTCGGGGATCTGGGAGATGCGGTCGACCGTCGATCCGAGTCGTGGTGCGACGTCACGGATCGCCTCCTCGCGCCCCGCTCTCCGCTCGGCCGGGCTCAAGGGCACGTACCCGGCAGGTGTGCCGCCGAGGGCGGCGGTGAGGATGCCGACCTCGCTTTCCCGGACTTTCGCGGCCAGCGCGTCGGTCTCCGACGGGAAGACCATGCCAAGCTCGTCGTACCGGTGGCTGATCGAGGCCCGTACGGCGAGCATCACCATCCGCAGCCTCTCTCGGGTGGGTTCGGTCTGAGGCGTGTCCAGTTGCACGGTACTCGCAGGATCGACCACCGTGCGAGCCCGGCCGAGCAGCTGCAGCATCGCTCGCTGCTGGAGCTCCAGGGGGCCGAGCCGGTTCCGGTACGTCTCGTGCTGGCGGAGGTAGGTCTTGTAGCCGGTCAGCGCGTCCGCCGAGTTCGTGAACATGGCGTTCACAAGGCTCGCCGGTGGTGCCGTGGTGCCCGCGACGAGCTCGTCATATGCGCGTTGGGCGCGGGACGCGACGTCGAGGGCGAGGCCGGCGTCGTGGCGCTGCGCGAACGTCGGGGCCTCCTCACGCTTCTCCCACGGCTCGCCGGCCATGTAGATCTGCTTGATCGGCTTGGGTGCGCGGCCCGCCAGCGTCTCGGAGAGCCGGTTGTTGAGCCACCAGTAGCGCCGCTCCCTGGTTTCCAGCTGTCCGATGTAGGTGTTGTAGCCCGGCGCGGCGCTCGGCAGCAGCGGGGTGGTGCGATAAGACCCGGGCGGCGGATCGATGCGGTAGCGCGCGTTGCTGAGCATCTTTCGGGCGTGGTCGTCGGCTTCGGAGAAGCCGGCGAAGTCGATCTCGACCCCGAAGTAGGCGTGGTGGATGTAGGCGCTGATCTGGTCGAGCTTGTCGTCGATGTCCCGCCACTGCTCCATCTTCATGACGGCATCCTGGCTGACCTCGGCGAGCGACAGCTTCTTCTCGATCGCTTCGAACGCGTCGCGCGCCTGGGTGCGGACCGGCGCGGGGTCCTCCTCGAGGTATCGCCGCTGGTCCAGCGGAAGCATGGCCTTGATGATGCCGAACGACGGCGTGCTGACCACACCGCCGAGGGTGTCGAGCATCGCCTGCTTCACCCGCCTGAAGGCTGTGATCTCCTCGTCGTTCGGGTGCGCCCGCTGCATCAGCTGATAGAACTTGCGGCGCATCTCGTCGAGCTCGGCCAACCCGGCGTAGGCGCCCTGGGCCCGCTCGTAGGCGTCGGCGAAGGCGCCGAGGATCTTCTCCTCCAGCGGCAGCGCCCGCAGGCGGTGCTGGTCCGCGACTTTGCCGCCCGCTGCGCGAAGGGCCGCGGGGTCGGGCGCGCCGACCTGGCGGAGCGACGTGTCCGAGCGCTCGGCGAGCTCGATCGCGCCGACGATCACCTCGTACTCCGCGATGAGCGACCGCATCTGCTGCTCGACCGCGGTGACAGCCCGCGGCTGGAAGGACATCAGCTGCTCGATCCAGTCGTGCGCGCCGAGCGCGTCGAGGATCGTGTCGCCGAGCAGCATGACGCCGAGCCCCGCGAGCACGCCCAGTGGTGGCGGGACGGCCGCCATCAGTACCCCGCCGATGTACATCAGGCCGAAGTTCACACCGCCCCGCAGGGCGGCGTATGCGATCTCGGTGCGGCGCTGGTCTCCGGACGCGTAGTCCTTGGATGCCGCCTCCGCCACCTCGAGGAGCGAGAGCACCACGAACACGCCGTTCGAGACGGGAAGCCCGCGCAGCATCCGGTAGCCGACCGTGACCCCGAGCGCGCTGCGTGCCGTGGTTGCTGCGACCTCTTCCGCCGAGGCCTGCCCGGCGCCGGCGCGCGCGAGGACGTCGGACTCGGCGGTGATCGTCTGGTAGATCATCAGCGCACCGAAGCCACGGCTGGTCACGCCCTCGATCAGCTTCCCGGACCGTTCACCGAGGCTCGGCCGGGCGGGCGGTGCCTCCCCGCCGACCGGCACCTTGTCACCCGGCGCGAGCCGCTGAGAGGACAGCACCTTCGTGTCGACGAGCGCTCCCGTGCCGGGAATGCGCTGCTTGGTGCCCGTTGTCTCCGGCCCCGGTGTGAGCGCTTTGATCCGTTCCCGCGTGCTGCGCAGCATGTCGTCCAGGACCGCTCGGCTCGACCCCGTCGATTCGGGTGCGCGGACCTGCGCCTCGAGCGCGATCCGGTACCGGTGCAGCTCGGACAGCAGTTCGCCGCGCACCCGCGCGGCGTCGGCCACGGTCGCCCGGCCCTGTTCGAGGCCCCTGATCCGCTCGCGGATCTGAACCAGCTCATAAGCGCGGGCTGCCGGCGTGCCGGCCGCGGCGTTCGGGTTGAGCGCGCCGGGACGCACGATGGCCAGAGCCGCCTCCGTGAAGCGTGGGCTGCCCGTCGTCGGCACCAGCCGGTTGAGTCCCTCCGCCTGGAGCTTGGCCTCCAGCGCTCGGGCCTGCGCCGCCGCCGGCTCGGGCAGGTTGGCCTCGGGCGCGACCGGGGAGCGGTCTGCGACGTTCCCTGCGGGCTTTTTCGGGCTGCGGCTGAGTTCGTCGTGGATGCCCTGCAGGTAGTCGTGCTTGAGCTGCTCGAGCTCTCTGACCAGCCGGTCGGCGTGGTCGATCCGGCTCTGCGCCTCGGCCCGGCGCGGCGAGTCGGGCGATTCGGTCCGCATCCGTCGCAGCTCGTTGCGGGCCAGCCGGGCCTGGTCGCGCAGCTCGGCCAGCGCCGCTTCGGTCGTGCGGAGCAGCTGCTTCGCGGGCCGTTCCCCGCCGCGCTCCGCACCCACCACCCCGGTGACCTTGCGGCCCTTGGAGGTGAGCACCTCGAGCACCTGAACGTCCTGCCCAGAGGTCGCCAGGAAGACCTCGAACCCGAGGCTGCGCAGGATGAACACGTTCGCCGGGTCGACGTAACTGCGGGCGGTTGTTCCGGTCTGTCCCTTGGGAAAGCCCTCGTATGCCGAAACGACCACGACGTCGGTGCCCGGGCGGCTCACCGACCCGGCACGGAAGGTGTTGAGGAACCGGGTGATGTTGCCCAGCTGCGTCGCGCGCACCGACACACCGGGCCGGGCCTCCACCCCCTTGGGGTCGCTCCACCCGATCTGCATGTGGTGGCTGACGTCCCACACCTGGAAGCGCGCCTCCATGCCGAGTGCGGCCGTCGCCCGGCGGAACCCGTGAAGGATGTCCGCGAAGTCCTGCCCGCGGATGTCCGGCATCACGATGAACCGCGTCTGCCCCTTGACGTCTATGACCCAAGCGGACGAGAGCTTGTCGATGTTCTGAGCGGTCAGCACCGTCCGCTTCCCCAGTTCGTCGACGAACGAGAACTGCGGGTCGTGGACGGCGGGCGCGCGCACCCCGGGAGCGAGGGTCTCGGCCGGGACGGTCTGCAGCCGGGCCGGTCCGGTCGACCCGACCGGCTGCGACGTGATCGTCAGCCGCCCGCGGACGCCCGGGACGAGGCGCTCGAGCTGGATGTCGGCCATCCGCGCGCGGGCCTCGGCGACCCGGTCCTCGCGCACCTTGTCGAAGCGCGCCGCGCGGTCGAGGGGGTCGCCCTTGTCGGCCTTCATCCACGCGTCGCGGCCGGCCTCGACCGCGGCGCGGACGCGCTCCGTCTCGGCGACGATCCGGCGATTGTTGGCAGCCCGGACTTCGTTCATCAGGGTCTGGAAGTCGGCCCGGTCGGCCTGCAGATCGTTGACCCTGATCGCTCGGATCTGGAACCGCTCGGCCAGCTCGGGCAGAAGGTTCATGTGGTCGGCGTGCGCGTGCGTGATGAGCACCTGTGCGATCACGCCGCCGCGACCGATGCGGGCCTCGAGTGCCTGCAGCGTGGTGGTGCGGACGACGGAGGGCACGCGCCCGAACGTGCCGGCGTCGACGAGGATGAACGTGCCACCTCCCTCGAGCAGGCCTGTGCTGCCGGCCCCGACCGCGTACTTGGTGAACGTCCTGGTCACGACGGCTTCCGGTGTGGCGCCGAGCACCACATGCCCGACCCCGTCGGGGGTGTACACGGTCGACCCGATCGCCGGGAGCTTCACCGCCGGCGCCACGAGGGGCGTGACCGGGGGCGTCACAGGCGGCGGTGCCACGGGCGGCGGGGTCCCGGGCGGCGGGACGGTCGGCGTCGTCGTGCGCGTCTGAGCCGTCGGTGCCGGAGGAACCGGCAGGCCGCTGGCGGCCGCGGCCTCCGGGGTCGGGAACACATGCGTCGTGGGGATCGCGAAGTAGTGCAGCTCGTCGACGATGGTGGTCGGGAATGTGAAGGTCAGCAACTCGGCATCGCGTTCCCGGGAGATCTTCGTGCGTGCCAGCGACGGCCCGAGCACCGTGCGGGTCTCGACCGGAACCTCGGCTTGCGGCGGAGCGTCGAGCTGGCCGAACCATGCGGGCAGGGCGATCGGGGGCCCCATCAGCCCGAGCGGGTCGAACGCGTACGGGGGGTTGCTCAAGGGTTGGCGCCGGACGACCGGTCGTCCCTGGTCGCCGGCCGGCTCGATGGTGTGCGCGAGCTCGTGCGCCAGGAGCCGCCGGCCGGCCGGGGTCGACGGCGCGTACTGTCCCGCCCCGAACGCGATGTCGTTGCCCACCGTGAAGGCCCGTGCCTGGAGCCGGTCCGCCGCAGCCGCGGCCTGAGGCCCGGTGTGCAGACGCGCGGCCCCCAGGGCCCGCCCGAGCCGGGAGCCCGGCTCGCCGACGGTGGCGGCCGCCGTGGCCGCGGTCCTCTCGGCGCGCCCCTCTGCCGCGTCGTGAGCGGGCGCGACGACGGCGGCGGACGACACGCCGGCGAGCAGCCGCGACATCGCAGACTGGGTGGCGCCCGCCCGGTGCCGGTCCACCGCCGGGGCTGCCGTGGTCTGACGATCGGGCGCTCGGACGTCGGTACCTACGGACCCGGTTCCGCTCGAGCTCACATGCTACGGTCGCGCGGCGGCCGTCACCGGTCCGTCGCGCCCGTGGGCGTCACACGGGACCGCGGAGGTGGCCGCGGATCGCGCGCGACGAGTACGCTTTGTCGCCGCCCACCGCATTCGTGATCGGCCTGGCCGATGGGAGCATCTCGTCGCGACGGGACGCTGAGCGACACGTGCTCGACCTCGTCAACGAGCTCGGGTACGTCGACTCGCAGGGTCGAGAGCTCGATCAGCGCTGGTTCCGGTCCTTGACCGAACCGGTCCTTTACGTGTTCGAGCCGATCGGGCTGTGGCGTCTCGACGGGCGCCGTCGCGACATCCCGCCGACCGACGCCGTCCGGGCGATCGCGCACCTCGCGCTGAAGTAGTTCGACGGCTCGCGTGTTGGCGCCCCGCGTAGCACCGAGCGGCTCGCCTGGTGTGCGCCTTGCCCGACTTTGGTTCAGATTCCGGTGACGAGACGGATTCCGGCGGCGATCTTCGCGAGGACGTAACTCGGGACGTGGCCGACAGGGAACGGTTCAAGGAACTCCCTGCTGACCGGGCCAACTTGCGACACGATCGCCACCGAGTCTCTGTCCAGCCCTGACGCGTCGACGGGGACGAGTACGTTGCCCGGGAATGCTTCGAGTTCGACGTTCGACGTCAGCGGGACGACCAGCACCGTGGCGATCCGGGTCGCGAGCAACCAGTCCTCCTGCATCACCACGGCCGGTCGACGTTTTGCCGGCTCCGAGCCTCGTGGGGAGCCGAAGTCGACCCAGACCACATCACCGTGGGCGATCACCATTCGGTCGACTCGAGTATGTTCCGCTCGGACTCCCCAAGGAAGGGACTGCCAGCGGAGGGTTGCCCGACGCGCTGGATGACTGCGTCAGCCAACGCCGTCAGCTCCGCTTCGCCCTCGAGTTCCTCGACGAAACGGCGGCCGGCGCGTCGGAAGAACTCCGAACGGTTCATGCCGTGCCGGGCGGCCACGCGTTCGAAGCGCTCGAACTCGCTGTCGGGGATCGAGATCGCGGTCTTCACGATCTGAGTATAACCATTCATACCCATGGCTCGGTCAGCCAAGCCGCTGTGAGGATAGACCCCCGAAAATTCGGGTTCGGGACGAAGAGCAGCGCAGCCGCTCGCCGCGACTCCCTGGGCTTCGTCAGGCCCCTCGATGGGGTGCTGACCGCAAGGCGACCGATCGAGCCGCATTTAAGCACCTTGCTGTTCATTACTGGCAAGTCTTGCCCACATTCTTGCCCACATTCTTGCCCACATTTCATGCGCGATTGGCTGTTTTCGACGACTGTCGATGTCGTCAGGGTTCCGAGAACCCGCGTAATTCCGCGGAAGTTGTCGTTCAACGTCGCTATGCAAAATGCTCAAAACGTGTTCGAGTCCCCCAGGGGTATCCGAATCGCCGCGAACTCAGCCAGCGGCCTTCCGGCGGGCACGCAGCTCGGAAAGTTGTGTACTGGTCCGCGGGAACCGATCACACTGGTTGCGGCTCGGCATCCGTCGGTTCGGTGTCACCCGTTGCCTCGTCCTCGGTTTGCGATGCCGCCTCCTCCACAGACGATTCTCCGACCGTGTCCTCGGTCAGACTCGGATCGAGCGCCTTGTCCGCACCTGCTTCGGCACGTTCGTTTGGTGACGCGGGTTCGCGAGCCGTAGTTGCGCTCGCCTTGGCGAGTGCCCCGATGATGGCTCCCGCGGCCGCCCCTGTGTATGCACCGGTCACCGCACCGTTGACGGCCGCGGCGACGACCTGAGCACCTCGGCCCACGCTTGACGGCGCCTGGTCGTCCGGCTCCACGAGCGCCGTACCGCTCGGCTCCGGCTCAGCGAGCCGCCGCATTACGTCGGTCGCGGGAGCGGGCTGTGCGTCGGTCGCGAGAATGGGCTCTACGTCCGTTGGGGAGGTGGGGTTCGTGTCGGTCGCGAGAGCGCCCTCTACATCGGTCATGGGAGCGGGCCTCGTCTCGCTTGTGGGAGCGGGCTTCGCGTCGGTCGCGCCAGCCGGCTCTTGATCCGTCGGGGGAGAGGGCTTCGCGTCGGTTGTGGATTCGGACTCGACCTGTGTGGCTGGACCCGCCTTCCCATCCGGCTCTGCCTGCCCAGTTCCTTCAGTCGAAGCGTCGGGCTTTCCATCAGTTGTCGGAACACCCGTCGGTTGCCTCTTGTTCTTCTTTCGTCCCTTCGTTACAGCCTGCGAGCCGAAGTAGAAGGAGGCGATCGCCACGACGAGCGTCCCCAGTGTGGTCATCAGTTGCTGCGACAGCTCTGCGGAGGGTTTCGACTCCTTCATTGCGACGATGAAGTAGGGGCCTTCCGAGCCGCAATCGGCTTTGGTCACGACCCGCGACTGAATCTGCTCGATCGGTATCGCATTGGCTTCATCGAGCGTCAGACAGTCGAGATTACTGGTGACTGTGTCCGTGTGAGAGATCAAAAAGACGGACACGAAGGTGAAGATCAGAATCAGCATCAAGGCGATCAATGCCCGCATGCTGCCGGCCGGGAGTCCCATTGCTTCCGACCTGTTGGCCAAGTGGATATGCCTGAATATCACCGCTGCCGTCGCCAGGCCGACGACGAGAAGAGATGCGCCAGCGATGACGATGATGGATACGGTGATCTCCGGGGCGAGGGCGTTGGATACCCGCAACATCGATATCAACCATGGGATCGCGACGAGCGCAGCGACATTTGCGATCACAAGGAATATCAGAAACCCTAACTGCCAACCCGGGTTCCAGGGCGTGGTCTGGCTGCCATCGTCAGGGCGACGTTCCTTTTTCCTGCGTACCATTTCGTCCCCCCAGACAAACGGTCAGCAATGTTGGTGCCGAGAATAGGGCTATCAGGCCACATAATCCAGAGCAGCACAGTTCGGTGCTTGACCCGTCTTTTCGACGAGTCGCCCCCAAGACGCGGACTTTGGGCGCGAGCTCCGCATCGTGGAGATCAAGCCCTACAGCCAGCGCCGACCGGAGTACGCGACTACCGCGGCGGCGACACCTCGATGACAGCAGTCGAGCCGGCGTTTGTCATGGCGGTCGCCGTGCCATTCTTCGGAGCGCTGTCGCTTGCGATCGCGAAGGTAGACCGGAGGCCCATCGGCAGACGTTTCAGCTGTGTAGAGAACGCGCCGGTCCGGGTATGGAAGCCGTGAGGATCCTCAGCGGGGGAGTTGGCGGGGCCTGTGCCGGTGGGCGGCCGCAGCGACCATGGCCTAGAGAGATCGCTCACGCAAGTGACATGAACAGCTTCTCTAGCTCAGCCATCGAAACCTGACCACTCGGTTCGCCGGAGCCGTCGGGCTCGACCAGGCAGTCCTTCATGGCGGTCGCGATGATCTGGAATCCGGCCTTGTCGAGGGCGGAGGAGACCGCGGCGAGTTGGGTCACGACCGACCGGCAGTCGCTCCCACGCTCCATCGAGGCGATGACCCCCGCAAGCTGACCCTGGGCTCGCTTGAGCCGGTTCACGATCTTGCGCTGCGTCTCTTCGTCTGCGGTCGCCATGGCCCTCTCCAGTCTGCCCGTGTGTGGAACACGATACCCCATGGGGTATTATCAATGGATACCCATGGGGGTATCGACGAGAGAGGAAACGGAATGTGTCGAGCGGTGACCTGCGCCAGTTGCGGGAAGACCACATGGGCGGGATGCGGCCAGCATGTCGATGCGGTGCGGCGCTCCGTGCCGTCGGCGCAGTGGTGCCCCGGTCACCAGGAGGAGCCCGGCCAGAGCGGGTTCTTCTCGAAGCTGTTCGGGCGCTGAAGCGATGACGAGATCAAGGGAGAGGACGGGTATGAAGGTCGTCATCGTGGGCGGCGTCGCCGGCGGCATGTCCGCGGCCACGCGGCTGCGCAGGCTGGATGAGTCGGCGGACATCGTGGTCTTCGAGCGTGGTCCCGAGGTCTCGTATGCGAACTGCGGTCTGCCGTACTACATCGGCGGAACGATCGCTGACCGTTCGTCGCTGTTGCTGCAGACACCCGCCTCACTGCATCGCCGCTTCCGTCTCGACGTCCGCGTGCAGCACGAGGTCACGGCGATCGACAGGGCTGCGAAGCGGGTAGAGGTGACCGACCTCACGTCCGGGGTGCGCACCACTGCGACCTACGACAAGCTCATCCTGGCTCCCGGTGCCACGCCGCGAAGGCCTGAGCCGCTCTCGGCGATCCCGACAGTCAGTCTCCGAACCGTCGCCGACGCAGACTTCATCCACGCCGCCCTCGACCAGCCGGGTGCGCGGGTGATCGTCGTGGGCGCGGGATACACCGGGCTCGAAGCCGTCGAGAACCTCGTCGCGCGAGGCGCACACGTCGCCCTCTTGCAGCGCGGCGCGCAGCTCCTCTCCCCGCTGGATCCGGAAATGGCGGCGCCGATCACGGAGGCAGTCCGTTCCCACGGCGTCGATGTGCGACTGGGCGTCACGATCGACCGGGTCGAGGGCGCCCGGGCGATCCTCAGCGATGGCGACAGCATCCGCGCCGAGCTGATCGTGGACGCGGCCGGTGTCGTGCCGGAGACCGCCCTGGCCCGCAGGGCCGGCTTGCGGATCGGCAGAACGGAAGGCATCTGGGTGGATGCCTCGCACCGCACCAGCGACCCGGACGTCTTCGCGGTCGGTGACGGCGTCGAGAAGAGCGACCTCATCGGAGGGGATGCTGCGCTCGTCGCGATGGCGGGCCTCGCCAACCGCCACGGGCGCATGGTCGCCGATGTCATCGCGGGCCGCGCCGATGCGGCGCGACCCGCCGTGGCGACGGGAATCGTGAGCGTGTTCGGCATCGCCGCGGCGAAGGTCGGCTGGAGCGAGAAGCAGCTGCAGGCCGCGGGGCAGGCGTATTACGCGGTGCACGTGCACCCGGGTTCGCATGCGGGCTATTACCCGGGGGCGCAGGCGCTCGCCATGAAGCTTCTCGCAGACCCGGCATTCGATCGCATCCTCGGTGCACAGATCGTCGGCCGCCAGGGCGTCGACAAGCGCATCGACGTGATCGCGACCGCGATCCAGGCCGGACTGCCGGCGGCCGAGCTCGCACACCTCGAGCTCGCCTATGCGCCGCAGTTCGGCTCGGCGAAAGACCCCGTCAACATCTTGGGCTACGTGGCCGAGAACACCCGCGCGGGCATCACCCCGACGATCCAATGGCACGAGCTCGAGGAGACGCAGGCGGCGGGTGCCACTCTCATCGACGTGCGGACAGCCGGCGAGTTCGCCGCCGGGGCGATCCCGGGTGCGATCAACGTCCCGCTGGACGAGCTGCGCGACCGGGCGTCCGAGCTGCTTCGGGAGCCGTTGATCGTGCACTGCCAGGTCGGCTTGCGTGGTCACCTTGCGACGCGAATCCTGACGCAGCTCGGCGGGGATGTCGTCAACCTCGACGGCGGGTACCGCACCTGGAGTGCGGGCATGCGATCGCGACTCGATGCGGATGATGCCGACCGGTCGGTGCGTGCCGCTGCCGCGTAGACAACCACGTCGTCGACCGTGGTTCGCCGATCGGTTGCTCCTTCCGCAAACGAATCCCGAGCGGATGCTAGGAATTCGTGTACGATCGTGGCACCGCCGCGAAGGAAGCACACCATGACCGACGAGACGCCGAAGACGGAAGTCGTGCAAGACCCCGTGTCCGGCGCAGTGGTGCCCGCGCACCCCGTGGGCGAGGAGACCGCTCTGCGGCTCACACTCACCACGCCGCTGTATCGCGGCGCGACGATCGCGATGTTCCTGTCGGGGCTGGGATTCTCGGCCGCCGCCCCGCAGATCGCGTCCTTCCTCGTGAACGATCTCGGTGCGTCCCTCACGGTGGCAGGCCTGTACTACCTGACCGCCCTCACCGCGCCGGTAGCCGGGTACCTCGTCGGCGCGCGATCGGACCGCACCGGCAACCGGCTCGGCCTGTTCCGGCTCTGTGCCCTTGCCGGATTCCTCGGCTGGGCGGGCATCGCGTTCTCCACTCAGTTGTGGATGCCGTTCGTGATCAGCGCCGTCGTCCTCGGGTTCGCGGGCGCGGCGACCTCGCAGCTGTTCGCTGCACTGCACGACCAGCTCGCCCAGACCCCTCGCGCCAGCAACGACGGCGTCGTGGCGATCGTGCGGATGGCGCTCACCGCCGGATGGGTGATCGGCCCGGTCGCGGGCGCGTTCCTCGCCGCGCAGACCAGCGCTCGCGTCATGCTGTTCGCCACTGCGCTCTGCACCCTGGCGCAGATCCTGCCACTCGGGGCACTCAAGGACGTTCCCACGAGCGTCCCCGCGACGGCTCACGGCGCGACCGCGCCGGCGGCACCGGGCGTGCGCGTGATGGCCCCGCTGCTGGTGTTCACCGCGCTGTACATCTGCGTCTACGCCGGCGAGTCGATCAAGTACGCCTACCTCCCGATCTACATGAACGACCAGCTGCACCTCGCTCCCGCACTGAGCGGGGCCATCATCGGCATCCAGCCCCTCGTCGAACTCGTCCTGATGCCGGTCGCGGTCGTCGTCGCTCGTCGCACGGGGATGATGAAGCCGATGATCGTCGCCGCGGGGTTCGGCGTCGCCGCAAACCTCTGCTTCGCCCTCACCGGCACCGCCGCCGGGCTCTTCGCCGGTCAGATCCTGATGGGCGGCGTCTGGGGCGTGTTCGCCGCCCTCGGCATCATCGCGGCGCAGCGACTCCTGCCCGTCGCCGTCGCCACCGCGTCCGCGATCTTCCTCAGCTCCACCGCCCTCAGCTCCGCGCTCGGCGGGCTCACAGGAGGCCTGGGAGCCGCCGCGTTCGGACTGCCACTCGTCTTCCTCATCCCCGCCGGATTCGCCGCCATCGCCGTGATCGGACTCATCCTGATGGCCCGCACGAAGGCAGCACGCGACCTCTGACCGTTGCCGGCCCCAGAGAGGGCGACCGAGATGGATGCCCGTGGCCCGGGTGGTTTCGCGCGAATGGTCCAGGCCATACCCTGACCTCGTGAGCACGAGGGACCGGCGCGAAGCGCCATGAGCGACACGTCGCGCGCGGCCTCGGTCCGCAAGATCTTCACGGTCCTCGACTGGCTCCCGCACTACCAGTGGAAGTGGCTCCGGTTCGATCTCATCGCCGCGCTGTCGGTCTGGGCTCTGCTGGTGCCGCAGGGCATCGCCTACTCGTCGATCGCGGGGGTGCCTCCGCAGTACGGGCTGTACGCCGCGCTCGGCGCTCTCGTCGGCTACGCGCTCTTCGGCACATCCGGGCAGGTCGTCACGGGACCGAGCGCCGCGGTCGCGGCGGTGTCGGCATCCGTGGTCGCGCTCTGGGCATCGGCCGGCTCGGAGGACTGGGTCGCGTACACGGCGACGCTCGCGGTGTCGGCGGGTGTGATCTACATCCTGCTCGGCGTGCTGAAGATGGGCTGGATCTCGCACTTCCTCTCGGGTGCGGTGCTGGGCGGCTTCGTGTTCGGCTTCGGGTTCGGGCTCATCGTCGACCAGACGCCCAAGATCCTCGGACTGCCGAAGGCCGTCGGGAGCTACTCCGACGTGCTCGTCGGTGTGGTCCAGAACATCTCGGACACGAGCATCCCGACCCTCATCGTCGGGGTGGTCAGCATCCTCGTGCTCCTCGTCTTCCGCCGATTCCTGCCGCTGCTGCCGCGGACGATCATCGTGGTGATCCTCGGCATCGTGCTGTCGAGGGTCCTCGACCTCGAGAGTCAGGGCGTCAAGGTCGTCGGCGAGATCCCGACGGGGCTGCCGTCCTTCGTATGGCCCGATCTCCCACCTGTGTCACCGGTCAACGTGATCCTGGGCTCACTGGCGATCATCTTCATCGGCTATGCAGAGTCGCTGGCCGCGGCGAAGGAGGAGGGCAGGAGGCACGGCTACGAGATCGACGCGAGCCAGGAGATGATCGGCCAGGGCATGGCGAACGTCGCCTCGGGCCTGGTCGGCGGATACGCCGTCGAGGGCAGCCTGTCCAAGACGACCGTCGCCGACATGGCGGGGCAGAAGACACAGCTGGCCTCGCTCATCACGGCGGGTCTGATCCTGGTCACAATCCTCTTCCTGACGGGCTTCTTCACGACCCTGCCGGACGCCGTGCTCGGCGCCGTCGTGATCGACGCCGGCATCAGCCTCATCAAGTTCAAGGAGTTCCGCTACTACCGCCTGAGCCTCCGGGACTTCGCCGCCTTCATCGCCACAGCCCTTGTCGTGTTCTTCGTCGGCGTCCTCGCGGGAGTGATCGCCGGCGTCCTGCTTTCTCTCCTGCTCCTCGTCGTGTCGGCCTCGAAGTCGCCGACTCATCAGATGGCGTTCGACCGGGAGCACGACGTGTACGTCCACCACGTCACCCACCCGGAGGCGGAACTCGTCCCCGGCGTGCTCGTCGTCGGCATCCACGGACCTCTGTTCTTCGCGACCGCCGACAACTTCCGCGCCGCGGTGGCGGAGTACGTCAAGGCTGAAGAGCCCTACGCGCTGGTCATCGATCTGAGCGTGGTCACCGTGCTGGACATGGACGGAGTGCGCGTGCTCGGGCAGATCGCCCGCGAGCTGACCGCCGAGCAGATCAGGGTGCTCCTGGTCAACGTCGGGACAGCGCATGTCGAGCTGCTCCGCAAGACCGGGATGTTCGACGAACTGGGCGCCGAAAACTTCCAGCGCACCGTCCGGGCGGCCGTCGCGGTGGCGCAGTCGAGCCACGAACCGCCCCAGCCGCAGTCGAGCCACGAACCGCCCGAGCCCAAGTGACCGATCCGCGCATCGTGATCGTGGGGTTCCCCTCCGCCCAGATCCTCGACATCACCGGTCCGCTCGAAGTCTTCTCGACGGCATCCCGCTTCCTGCCGATACCCCGGTATGCGACGACCGTGGTCAGCGCGCGTGGGGGATCCGTGCTCTCGTCGAGTGGCCTCGAGTTCGCGACGGAGCCCATTGCAGAGATCGTCGGCGACGTCGACACGCTCGTCGTGTCCGGCGGGCGGGACATGGACGAGGCGGCGGCCGACACGACGCTCGTCGACAACGTCCGCCGGCTTGCGGCGCAGTCGCGCCGGGTCACGTCGGTCTGCTCAGGTGCGTTCCTCCTGGCTGCGGCGGGGCTGCTCGACGGACGGCGTGCGACGACGCACTGGGCGGAGTGCGGCGACCTCGAGCGCGAGTATCCGAGCATCTCGGTCGAACCGGACGCCATCTACGTGCAGGACGGCAACGTCTGGACCTCCGCCGGCGTCACGGCGGGGATCGACCTCGCGCTGGCGCTGGTCGCCGACGACCACGGTCGCAAGGCGGCCGCGACCGTCGCGCGTCGCCTCGTTGTCTACCTGCGCCGGTCGGGTGGTCAGGCGCAGTTCTCCGCGGTGCTGGCCGCGCAGTCGGCGGACGATGAGCCCACCCGCGACCTGCTCGCCTGGATCCCCGACAATCTGACCGCCGATCTCTCCATACCGGCGATGGCGAGGCGCACCCATCTGTCGGATCGGCAGTTCAGCCGCGTCTTCAAGTCCGAGGTAGGAATCACCCCGGCCGAGCACGTCGAAGCGGTGCGCATGGAGGCGGCCTGCCGCCTGCTCGAGACGACGCTGCTCGGGGTGGAGGAGATCGCCCGCGAATGCGGCTTCGGAACCCCTGAAACCATGAACCGCGTGTTCCGGCGCCGCCTCGACACGACGCCGGGGGAGCATCGGCATCATTTCGGGCCGGCGTGACCCGCTACTTTGCGAGAGGTTGCCCGCTGCGGACCGCGGATACGACATCGAGGATCGCCTGCGCCGTCACCGCTCCACGGTCTGAGACCAGCGTCTGGTGACTCGCATCCTCGACCGTCCGGTGGACGCTGTCGGTCGACACCGCGGCCATCCGATCCTGCGCCGCGAACCAGGCGGCGTCGTTTCCGATGCCGGCGGTGAGGACGACGAGGGGCTTGTCGCCGAAGTCGGTGAGGGATGCCGCCTCCCTGACCGCGTCGGAGGCGTCGGCGTACTCGTCGATGCTGCTCCGCAGGTCGCGGGCGGTGCCGCCGAACAGCTCGCCGAGCCCGAGCCGGGCGGTCGCCGAGACGAGCGCGAAGACGCGATCCAGGACGAAGGAGTGCGGCTCGTAGGCCGCCGCCGCGGCATTCGGAGCCGTCGAATCGATCAGCACCATGCCGGCGACCTCTCTCGGGTAGCGGGCGGCGTACATCTGCACGTAGAGCCCGCCGAACGAGTGGCCCGCCAGGACGTACGGTCCCGGCACGTGCGCGCGCTGCAGCAGGGTGTGGAGCTCGGTCGCGATCTGGATGCCGTGCGGCGGCGTCGCGGCGGGCTCGCTCCAGCCACGGCCCGCGCGGTCGTACACGCACACCCGGGTGTCGCCGGCGACGTCCTCGCGGAGCAGCTCCAGATCGGATGCCGCCGCGCCGCCGCCGGCTTCCAGCACAACGGTCGGGCCGCCCGAGCCGGCGCAGTAGAGGTGCAGGCGGTGATCGCCGACATCGACGAGCTGGCCGGGCATCGCCTGCGAGGTCGCGGCCTCACCCATCGTCTCGTAGCCGGCTCCGACGGAGGCCAGAGCCAGCATCCCGATCACCGGATAGAGCACCCAGCGGGCACCCACGCTCTTGCGGACGCGCACGAGCATGAAGATCGATACCGCGAGCATGACCGGGGGCCAGATCCAATTCAAAGCGGGCTGGATGCTGCTGCCGAACGCGACGAGCAGGAGGCCGCCGGCACCCATCACCAGCGCCGGGACGGACGCCCACCGCTGCGGCTGGTCCGTGAAGCGCGTCGTGAAGACGGCGAGCGTCGCCAAACCGGTGGCGAATCCACACAGGACGGCGCCCGTGACTGCGCTGTCGGTTGCCCGTCCGAAGGGCAGGACGACGAGGAGGATGGCGGCGAGCAGGCCAAGGGTGAGCGAGGCGAGCACGACTGGGGCGAGGCGTCGCCCGTGCGTGGCGGCGGCGGTATCCCTCTGATCGCCCTCGGCCGGGGCCCCGATGAGCGTCGACATCTCGGACTCCCTTTCTGCTGTGCTGCGGTGATGTCTTCACGGTAGGAGCCGCCGCCCGCCCCACCTAGGACACGGTCTTGACGATCTCGGACATGCAGGCACGCGCGAAGTCAAGCGTTGGCCACAGCCCATTCGGACCGCTTGACTGGTCCCATGGGAGAGCCCACGACCGACGACGCGACGATCCGCGACATCCGGCCCGGGGACGCCGGCCAGGTGCTGACGATCCAGCGCGCCGCCTTCGTGCAGGAGGCCCTCATCTACGACACCGTGAAGATGCCCGCCCTCACGCAGTCGCTCGACGAGCTGCGAGCGGAACTCCTGGACAACCTGGGCTTTGTCGCGGAACTCGGCACCCGCATCGTCGGCGCCGTCCGCGCTCAGCGCGACGCGGACGTCCTGCTGGTCGGCCGCCTCGTGATCGCGCCTGATCAGCAGGGCCGCGGACTCGGCTCTCAGCTGCTGGATGCGGTCGAGCGGCGGGGCAGAGAGACGGGATGCCGCGAAGCCGAACTGTTCACGGGATCGCTCAGCGAGGCGAACCTCCGGCTCTACGAACGCCACGGCTACCGCGAGACGCAGCGCGTCGAGGGCGACGACGGAATCGAGCAGGTGTTCCTGCGCAAGACGCTCGGCTGACGGTTGAGCCGCCGGCCGTGAGGAGCCGGCGATCTCTCGCCGATCGAGGGCAGGCGTCGTACCGTGGGAACCACGACGGCGGTGAGTCGGCGATGCGACCAAGGAGCAGCCATGAAGGTCAGTGCGCGGAATCAGTTGAAGGGCACCGTCGTCGACGTCACGAAGGGTGCTACGACCAGTCACGTGCGGATCGACATCGGAGGCGGCTCTGTCGTCACCGCCTCGATCACAAATGAGGCCGTCGACGAACTCGGCTTGTCCGTCGGCTCAACGGCATATGCAGTCATCAAGGCTTCGGACGTGATGGTCGGAGTCGATGCATAGCGGTCGATCTCAGGGCAGGCCTCGTCGAGAGCGGTGCGCTCGTCGATGTCGGCGCGCATCCACCCGGCGGGACTCCGTTCTCGCAGGCTGATGATGGCCGTCCGAGCCTCACGGCATGAGGCGATAGCCCATGCCCTGCTCCGTGAGCAGGTGCTGCGGATGCGCGGGATCGGTCTCGAGCTTCTTGCGCAGCTGTGACATGTACAGGCGCAGATAGCCCGTGTCGGCGACCTGGTCGGTGCCCCACAGGTCTTTCAGGAGCGTCTGACGGGTGACGAGCGCGCCCTGGTTGCGGGCGAGGAACTCGAGCATGCGCCATTCGGTCGGCGTCAGGTGCACTCGCGCTGCCCCGCGCGTGACGGACTTCGCCGAGAGGTCGATCACGACATCTCCGAACGTCACGACGGGCTCACCGCCCGTCGCGCCGGCGCGACGCGTGAGTGCGCGCAAGCGCGCGAGGAGCTCGTCGATCTGGAAGGGCTTCGTGACGTAGTCGTCGGCGCCGGCGTCGAGCGCGTCGACCTTGTCGGCCGAGCCCGTGCGGCCTGAGACGACGATGATCGGCACCGTCGTCCAGCCGCGCAGCGCCTCGATGACGGCGACGCCGTCGAGGCGCGGCATCCCGAGATCCAGGAGCACGATGTCCGGGCGGGCCTGCGCTGCGAGCGCGATCGCCGCGGCTCCGTCAGGCGCTGCGACGACCTCGTAGCCGTGCGCTGCGAGGGTGATGCGCAGCGCCCGCACGAGCTGCGGGTCGTCGTCGGCGACGAGGATCTTCACGGGAGGCGCTCGCTTCCGGTCGGCGAATCGGCGATGGGCAGCTCGATGACCATCGTGAGGCCTCCGCCGGGGGTGTCTTCCGGGGTGAGCGTACCGCCCATGCCCTCCGTGAACCCCTTCGACAGGGCGAGGCCGAGCCCGAGCCCGACGGTGTTGTCGGTGTCGCCGAGGCGCTGGAACGGCGCGAAGATCTCAGGCTGGCGCTCGGGCTCGACGCCCGGTCCGTGGTCGACGATGCGCAGCTGCGCGGTGCGGCCCAGCCGGCTCGTCGCGATGCGCACGCGGTGCCCGTCGGGGGAGTGCCGGTCTGCATTCGCGAGGACGTTGACGAGCACCCGCTGCAGCAGCACGCCGTCGGCGCGCACGGGCGGCAGGTCGGGATCGAGGGCGAGCTCGACACGATCGGGACCGAGTCCGAGCTCATCGACCGCGATCAGGACCGCGCCGACCGTGTCGACGGGGGCGAGCGAGACGGCGAGGACGCCCGCCTGAACGCGGCTGACGTCGAGGAGATCGGTGACGAGCGTCGACAGCGTCGCGAGGCTCTCGTCGGCGGTCGCGATCAGCTCGGCGCGGTCGTCGGGGGAGAGCCCTTCGCCTGCCGCGCGCAGCCCCCCGACTGCGGCGACGGCGGCGGCGAGCGGCCGGCGCAGATCATGGCTCACCGCCGAGAGGAGGGCGCTGCGCACCTGGTCGGTCTCGGCGAGGGCGTCGACCTCGCGCGCCGCGAGCGTGAGGTCGCTGTGCTCGAGGGCCGCCGCGAGCTGCGCGACGATGACGTCGAGGAGGCGCCGCTCCGAGGCATCCAGTTCCCCGCCGTGAAGCTCGAGAGTCGCTCGAGGCGCAGCCGGATCGCCGACGGGGAGCCGGATCTGGCGCTCGTCGGGCACGGGCTCGCCGTCGGTCGCGAGCACCTCGCCGCTCGACGACACGAGCCGCACGCCCGTCATGCGGAACGCCTCGCGCGCCCGGCTCACGAGAGCGGGAACGGCGCTCTCGCCGCGCAGGACGCTGCCCGACACGGTCGCGAGCAGCTCGGACTCGGCCGCGGCCCGCTGCGCGGCGCGGGTGCGGCGGGCGGCCTGGTCGACGATCCAGCTCACGAGGATCGCGATGACGACGTAGAGGACGAGCGAGAGGGCGTGCGTGGGATCGGCGATCGTGACGGTGAAGAGCGGATCGACGAACAGGAAATCGAGGGTCAGGCCCGAGAGCACCGCGGCGAACAGCGCCGGCCAGATGCCGCCGATGAGCGCCACGACGACGACGAGCAGCTGATACGCGAGCACGTCGGAGGTGATCGAGGCGTCATTCGAGAACGCGAAGAGGAACCACGACAGGAGCGGTCCGAAGACGAGGGCGACGGCGAAGCCGAGCGCGCGCCGCTTCACGCTGAGTGCGCCCCCGGTGAGACGGGGCAGGTGCGTACGTCCGCCCGCGGCGGCGTGGGTGACGATGTGCACGTCGATGTCGCCGGACTCCCGCACGACGGTCGCCCCGATGCCCGCGCCGGTGAGCGCCGCCGCGAGCCTGCCGCGACGACTCGCGCCGATGACGAGCTGAGTCGCATCGACGGAGCGCGCGAAGTCGACGAGCGTGCGCGGCACGTCGTCGCCGACGACCTGGTGGTACGTGCCGCCGAGCGACTCGACGAGGCCGCGCTGCTCGGCGAGCGCCCCGGGCGCGCTCGAGCGCAGGCCGTCCTGGCTCGACACGTGCACCGCGAGGAGCTCGCCGCCCGCCGTCCGCGCCGCGATGCGGGCGCCGCGCCGGAGAAGCGTCTCGCCCTCGGGGCCGCCGGTGAGCGCGACGACGACGCGCTCGCGGGCCTGCCAGGATCCGCGGATGCCGTGCTCGGCGCGGTAGAGCCGCAGGGCGCTGTCGACCTCGTCGGCCAGCCACAGCAGCGCGAGCTCGCGGAGCGCCGTGAGGTTGCCGAGGCGGAAGTAGTTCGACAAGGCGGCGTCGATGCGCTCGGCGGGGTAGACGACGCCGGCCGCGAGGCGGTCGCGGAGCGACTGCGGCGCGAGGTCGACGACCTCGACCTGATCGGCACCCCGCACGACGGCATCCGGAACCGTCTCGCGCTGCGTGACGCCGGTGATCTGCTCGACGATGCCGCCGAGCGACTCGATGTGCTGCACGTTCACCGTCGTGATGACGTCGATGCCCTCCTCGAGGAGCTCGTCGACGTCCTGCCAGCGCTTCGCGTTGCGCGAGCCGGGGGCGTTGGTGTGCGCGAGCTCGTCGACGAGGGCGATGGCGGGATGCCGCTCGATGACCGCATCGACGTCGAGTTCGTAGAGCTCCACGTCGCGGTGCCGCACGACCCGCCGCGGGACGACGGGAAGGCCCTCGGCCTGCGCCGCCGTAGCCGAGCGGCCGTGCGTCTCGACGAGGCCGATGACGACGTCGCGACCGTCGGCGAGCAGGTGGCGCCCCTCCTCGAGCATCTCGTACGTCTTGCCGACGCCGGGTGCGGCGCCGAGCAGCACGCGCAGCTTGCCGCGTCTCACCGGTGGAGCTCCCTTCCGCGTCCGCTCGCCCGCGGCGAAGTGCGGGTGCTGGAGCGGCGCACTCGCATTCTCCCGCGGGCGGGCAGCGGAGTGGATGCCTCACCCGCGGCGTTGTGCGGGTGTTCGACCCGGCGACCCGCAGAGTGCCGCGGGAGAGCCATGCGGACCGGACGATCCGCAGGCATCACTGCAGCGCGTCGAGCGCGAGGTTGAGCTCGAGCACGCCGACGCGGGGCTCGCCGAGGAAACCGAGGTCGCGCTGCTGGATGTGCGCCTCGACGAGGGTGCGCACCTCGTCCTCGGGCAGACCGCGCGCCTCGGCCACGCGCGACACCTGCAGCAGGGCGTACGCGGGGCTGACGTCGGGGTCGAGGCCCGAGCCGGACGCGGTGACGGCGTCGGACGGAATGTCGCCCACGGCGACGCCGTCGAGCCCGGCGATCGCGGACTGGCGCTCGGCGATCGCATTCACGAGGTCGCTGTTCTCGGGGCCGAGGTTGGAGCCGCTCGAGGCTCCGCCGTCGTAGCCGGCGGCAGAGGGACGCGATTGGAAGTACTGCGGCAGGGCCTGGCCGGAGGCATCCGTGAATCCCTGTCCGATCAGGGCGCTGCCGACGGTCTTCCCCGTCGCGTCTGTGACCAGCGAGCCGTTCGCCTGCCACGGCAGGACGAGCTGCCCGATGCCGGTGACGACGAGGGTGTAGCCCACGCCGAGGACGAGGGTGAAGACGAGCATCGCGCGGACGGCGACACCGGCGGTGCGAACAGTGGTGCGGGTGGACATGTCGTTCCTTCAGAAGCCGGGGATGAGGCTCACGACGATGTCGATGAGCTTGATGCCGATGAACGGCGCGATGATGCCGCCGAGTCCGTAGACCAGGAGGTTGCGGCTCAGGATCGCCGAGGCGCTCGCCGCGCGGTACTTCACGCCGCGGAGGGCGAGGGGGATGAGCGCGATGATCACGAGCGCGTTGAAGATGATCGCGCTCGTGACCGCGGACGCGGGGGAGGAGAGGTGCATGACGTTGAGCGCCGCGAGACCAGGGAAGACGCCCATGAACATCGCGGGGATGATCGCGAAGTACTTCGCGATGTCGTTCGCGAGCGAGAACGTCGTGAGGGCCCCGCGCGTGATCAGCAGCTGCTTGCCGATGCGCACGATGTCGATGAGCTTCGTCGGATCGCTGTCGAGGTCGACCATGTTGCCGGCTTCCTTCGCGGCCGACGTGCCCGTGTTCATTGCGACGCCGACATCGGCCTGCGCGAGCGCGGGCGCGTCGTTCGTGCCGTCGCCCGTCATCGCGACGAGGTTTCCGCCCTGCTGCTCGCGCCGGATGAGGGCGAGCTTGTCTTCGGGTGTCGCCTCGGCGAGGTAGTCGTCGACGCCCGCCTCCTTCGCGATCGCGGCGGCCGTGAGCGGGTTGTCGCCCGTGATCATGACCGTGCGTATGCCCATCGCGCGCAGCTCGTCGAAGCGGTCGCGCAGGCCGTCCTTGACGATGTCCTTGAGGTGGATGACGCCGAGAACCGCCCCGGAGCTGGTCGAGGGGTCGAACGTCGCGACGACGAGGGGCGTCCCACCGCTCGCGGCGATCGCGTCGGTCTCACGCACTAGCGCGGCGCGCGTGGTGCCGGAGACGGGCGATCCGGATGCCTCGAGCCAGGCCAGCACCGCCGACCCGGCGCCCTTGCGCACCTGAGGGCCGCCGGCCAGGTCGACCCCGCTCATGCGGGTCTGCGCCGTGAACGGGACGAACGCCGACCCGGCGGGCTCCGTGACGTGGATGCCCCGAACCGCCGCCAGCTCGACCACCGAAACGCCCTCGGGGGTGGGGTCGGCGAGCGAGGAGAGCGCGGCCATACGGGCGAGGTCGCCCGCCTCGACCCCCGGCATCCCGATCAGATCCGACGCCCGGCGGTTGCCGTAGGTGATCGTGCCCGTCTTGTCGAGGAGCAGCGTCGTGACGTCGCCGGCCGCCTCGACGGCGCGCCCCGACATCGCGAGCACGTTGCGCTGCACGAGACGGTCCATGCCGGCGATGCCGATCGCCGACAGCAGCGCGCCGATCGTCGTGGGGATGAGGCACACGAGCAGGGCGACGAGGACGGCGATGCTCACGGGCGACGCGGCGTACGACGCGATGGGATTGAGTGTCAGCACGACGATCAGGAAGACGATCGAGAGGCTCGCCAGCAGGATGCCGAGGGCGATCTCGTTCGGGGTCTTCTGCCGACTCGCGCCCTCGACGAGCGCGATCATGCGGTCGACGAACGTCTCGCCAGGCTTCGAGGTGATGCGCACGACGATGCGATCGGAGAGCACCCTGGTCCCGCCCGTCACCGCGCTGCGGTCACCGCCCGACTCGCGCACGACCGGGGCCGACTCGCCCGTGATGGCGGACTCGTCGACTGTCGCGATGCCGTCGACGATGTCGCCGTCGCCCGGGATCAGTTCGCCGGACGACACGACGACGACATCTCCGAGGCGGAGTTCGGCGGACGCGACCTCGACGGTCTCGGCCGCGGCGGCCGCGGCATCCCGTATCTCGTCATAGGTCGTGACGCGACGCGCCAGAGTCGTCGTGCGGGTCTTCCGCAGCGACGCCGCCTGCGCCTTGCCACGGCCCTCGGCGACCGCTTCGGCGAGGTTGGCGAAGAGGACCGTGAGCCACAGCCAGATCGCGATGCCCCACGTGAAGCCCGCGGGGGTGGGGGATCCGCCGCTGGGTTCGGCGCCGAGGAACGGCTCTGCGATCGCGAGCACCGTGGTGAGCGCGGCTCCGACCCAGACGAGGAACATGACGGGGTTGCGCCACAGGGCCGCGGGGTTGAGCTTGCGCAGGGCGCCGGGCAGCGCCTGCACGAGCTGCGCCCAGCTGAACGCGCGGGTGGTGCGGGGCCTCTTCGGTGTGACGGTGCCCGCGACAGGGCCGGTGATGGTGGGAGTTGAGGTGGTCATGGTTTCAGACGAGCCCTTCTGCGAGCGGACCCAGCGTGAGGACGGGGAAGTAGGTGAGTGCCGTGATGACGACCGCGACGACGGCGAGCAGGCCGACGAACTGCGGGCGGTGGGTGGGGAGGGTGCCGACCGTCGCGGGCGTGCGCTCCTGCGCCGCGAGTGAGCCGGCGAGGGCGAGCACCAGCACGATCGGGAGGAAGCGGCCGAGCAGCATCGCGACGCCGAGGGCCGTGTTGAGCCACGGCGTGTTCGCCGTGAGGCCCGCGAACGCGGACCCGTTGTTGTTGGCGGCCGAGGTGAAGGCGTAGAGCACTTCGCTCAGGCCGTGGACGCCGGGGTTGAGGATCGACACGCTCTCGACGTCGTCCCGGATGCCGGGCACGGCGAAGCTCAGCGCCGTGCCGACGAGCACGAGGATCGGCGTGACGAGGATGTACAGACTCGCGAGCTTGATCTCGGTCGGGCCGATCTTCTTGCCGAGGTACTCCGGTGTGCGGCCGACGAGCAGTCCGCCCACGAACACGGCGATGACGGCGAGCACGAGCATCCCGTACAGACCGGAGCCGACGCCGCCCGGCGCGACCTCGCCGAGCATCATGTTGACCATCGGCACCATGCCGCCGAGCGCCGTGTACGAGTCGTGCATCGAGTTGACCGCACCCGTGCTCGTGAGCGTCGTGGCGCCCGCGAACAGCGTCGACCCGAGGATGCCGAACCGCTGCTCCTTGCCTTCCATCGCCGATCCGGCGAGCTGCGGGGCGGTGCCGAGGCCGCGCGACTCGAGCCAGCTGACCGCCGCGACCGAGAGGATCGCGAGCGACGCCATGACGGTGAGGATCGCGTAGCCCTGACGGTCGTCGCCGACCATCTTTCCGAAGGCGCGGGGCATCGCGAACGGGATCGCGAGCAGCAGCAGGATCTCGAGCACGTTCGACCACGGAGTCGGGTTCTCGAACGGATGCGCCGAGTTGGCGTTGAAGAACCCGCCGCCGTTCGTTCCCAGTTCCTTGATCGCCTCCTGGCTCGCGACGGGTCCGCCAGGCAGCACCTGCGTGCCGCCCGTGATGGTGTGCACGTCGATGAAGCCGTTGAAGTTCTGGATGACCCCGGCCGCGAGCAGGGCGACGGCCGCGATGAGCGCAAGCGGCAGGAGGAGCCGCGTGATCCCGCGTGCGAGGTCGACCCAGAAGTTGCCGATCGTCGAGGAGCCGCGTCGCGCGAACCCGCGCACGAGCGCGACTGCGACGGCGATGCCGACGGCGGCCGACACGAAGTTCTGCACCGCGAGGCCGGCGAGCTGCACCGTGTAGCCCATCGTGATTTCGGGGGAGTACGACTGCCAGTTCGTGTTCGTGACGAACGACACGGCCGTGTTGAAGGCGAGGCCCTCCGGCACCGCCGGCAGGCCGAGCGAGTAGGGCAGCACCGCCTGAAGCCGTTGCAGCGCATAGACGAAGAGGACGCCCGCCAGCGAGAAGGCCAGCACGCCGCGGGTGTACGCCTGCCAGGTTTGGTCGGAGGCCGGGTCGACGCCGACGAGTCGATAGAACCCGCGCTCGACACGCCAGTCCTTCGCGCTCGTGTAGACGCGGGCGATCCAGTCGCCGAGCGGGCGGTACAGGAGGGCGAGGATCAGGACGACCGTCGCGAGCTGCAGGATGCCGGTCCACACCGTGTCGGCCGACATCAGAACTTCTCCGGCCGCACGAGTGCGACGACGAGGTAGACGACGGCCGCGAGACCGAGCGCCGCGGCGAGGAGCGAGAAGACGATCACAGTTTCTCCGCCCCTCGCGCCACGAGGGCGAGAAGCGCGAACAGCGCGACCGTCAGGACGAGATACAGGAGATCAGGCACGCATCAGATGCAACCCGTCACCCTGCTGCCAGGCGGCGATCCTCACGGTTCGCATACGGCCCGGAGCATGCTTCTCGACGCAATCGAGACGGCGCGCGATCAGCGGGGCGGGCCCGTCGACGAGCGGATCACGAGCGTCGAGGGGACCGTCGCCGAGTGCACGATCTCGCCGCCGATCGCGCTGATCGCCGTCTCGATCACGACCTCGCCGAGGTGGTAGAGATCCTGTCGCACGGTCGTCAGAGGCGGCAGGAAATGGGCGGCGCCCGGCATGTCGTCGAATCCCACGACGCTCACGTCGTCGGGCACCCGCAGTCCTCGGGACCACAGGCCGTGCATGACGCCGAGGGCCATCTGGTCGTTCGCGGCGAACACCGCCGTCGCATCCGCCACGGCCTCCGCGCTCGCGCCCAGCGCATACCCCGACTCCGACGACCAGTCGCCGATGACGGTTCGCCAGCGCACGCCGGTTCCCGATACGGCGTGCACGAAGGCGCGCTCGCGGGCGACCCCGACGACGGTGTGCGGTGGGCCCGCAAGGTGTAGGAGCGAGCGATGACCGAGTTCGAGCAGGTGGTCGACCGCCGCCGTCACGCCGCCGGTCTGGTCGATGTCGATGTGCACGAGCCCGTCGGCGGTGAGATCGCCGATCAGGATCACGGGCATCGTTGCGGCGACCTCGCCGACGATGCGCGGCGTCGAGATCCTCGGGCCGATGATGCAGAGAGCGTCGATGCCCTGGCGCTCCAGCTCGGCGATCCCCTCCTCGAACTCCGCCTCGTCGTCGCCGAGATTGGAGAACGGCACGATCGAGTAGCCGCGATCGCGGGCGGCGGCTTCGAGGGCGAGAAGTGTCGTCTTCGGCCCGTACTCGCTGGGAGCGTCGACCATCGCGCCGATGCGCATCGTGCGCTGGGTGGCCAGTGAGCGCGCGACGGAGCTCGGCCGGTAGTGCATCTCGCTCATCGCCGCCTCGACGCGCTCCTTCGTGGCGGGCCTGATGTTCGGCGAGCCGTTCAGCACGCGCGAAACGGTCATGTGGGAGACGCCGGCCAGCTTGGCGACGTCGTAGATGCTCGGGCGTTTGCTTCGCCCCGGTGCTTCATCGGCCATGAGCGGATGCAGGGGTCGGTGAAGAGAACGTGACCGTCGGCACGGGCACTCCTCTCGTGCGGGTGCCCTCACTCTGCGCTGATGGTGAGCGGAATGCAACGCCCTCCATCACCGCTCCAACCATGTCGAGGGCCCGAAGCCCGGGGTCGGGGGCGTCCGGCGTCGCGACTCAGCCGGCGGTGGAGAGCGCCTTCGCCTCGGGCTTGAGACGGTCCTTGGCGCCGCGCTCGACGAGCACCGGCACGAAGTCGCGCACGGGGGCAGCATCCATCGAGCTGTGCACCTCCCGGACGACCTCCGTGACCCGCTCGCGGGGGAGCATGGGGAACTTCTCGGCCAATCGATCGACGATCTCCTGAACGGCGACTTCTTCGTTGATCTCGGCGGCCATCGTGGTGCTCCTGCCTGGGGACGAGGGGTATCGCAATCGAGGTTACGGCGCGACGGGTGTGAACGTGACCATACCGTCATGACACTCGTCCTGCGAGGGTGACCGTCGATGATCCCGGCATCCCCTCCTCCAGGCATCCGACACCCGCCGTTCACTTGCCTGTCAGCAGATCGCAGGACGGGGCCGCGACACTGACCGCGCAGCTTCTCAGGTTGCAGACAGGAGCTGCCGTGGCCGCGCCGAGCGTGGTGTTCGCGCACTTCGGCGCATCGACGGATCGTGCACTGCTGGCCTGGCGGCGCGCGTCGCGCGCCGTCTTCGAAGCGCACGCCGGAGCCGCACCCGACGAATCCGCAGGGGAGCAGGCCGGCCGCGTCTACTGGCAGCTCGTCGCCCCGAACCATCGTGAGATGGCGCGCTCGACGCTTCTCCATGCGTCCGAGTCCGACGCGCGGGCGCACGCCGCGACTCTCGTTCGGCGCGCGTCCGGCCTGACGTGTCACACCTTCGTGGCACCGGCCGTGCGGAGCATCGGCTGGTACCTCGTCGACGACGATGCTCCCGTCGTCATGGGCGCCCGCTGGTACGAGAGCCGCACCGTCGCACGCGAGGCCGCGTTCCGGGCGAGGTCGATGCTCGAGACGATCGGACGGGAGGGAGGGATGCCACCCGCCGCCGCTGTCGAACCGGAATGGGCCGTCACCCCGGCCGAACCGGCCCTTCCCGCACCGGCGGGCGACGCCACGACATGAGCGACACCGCGGGATGCCGCAACCGGCCTGCGCAGCATCCCTCGCGCCGACGACATGAGCCTGGATGCCGCAACCGGCCTGGCGCAGCATCCCCCGCGACGAGACATGGCGTTTCGTCGAGCCATGGGATCGAGCAGCCCCGCCTCGGCGAGATCCCCGGTCTCGGCGCCGGCCGACGCCGGCGAGCGTCGTCGCGCGACGGCAGACGTCCCGTCAGCTGAGGTACGCGTCGACCAGGAGCGGTCCCCGGATGTCGCGGAACACGTCGATCAGCCGGTCGACGCCCTTCTTGCCGAGCGATGACAGCTGCAGGTCATAGGGGCCGAGCTTCTCGAGCCGCCCCGTGCGGATGCGCACGACCTCCCAGTGCGCCGCGCGCAGCGCGCGGTCTTTGCGGCGGTCGGCGTCCTCCCGTGTGCCGAGATGCTCGAGCCCGAACCGGCCGATGCTGTCGTACTCGACCGCGATGCGCAGTTCGGGCAGCAGGATGTCGGGCCACACCTCGACGTGGTCGAAGAACGGCCGCGCCACCCGCACCGCGTTGCACCCCGTCGTGAGATCGAGCCGCGCCACGAGGTGGGCCCGCAGCTCGGCTTCGACCGCAGACGCGGGCTTGGGCGCGCACTCGCTGCGGAACGCCTCGCCGACGGGGAGATCGGGCGTCTTGGCGCATACTTCTCGGCGCGGCTTGGGACGCTTCGGGCGCGGCGGGCCGGCGGGCTGAACCCGCGGGGGCACCGCGAGCGTCGCGCATTCGGGACACCATGCCGACCGGCGGCGCTCGCGCCCCGGCCGCGCGCGCTGCTCGGTCGGGGTCGCAGCGAACAGATGCCCCGCCTCGCACTGCCACAGCAGCAGGACGTCGGCGGCCGGGGGGATCTGCGTCAGCGTGATCCCGGCGTTGAGGTCGGGGTGGTACTGCCGGATGAGCGCCGGATAGGCCGCCCACGCCTCCCGGTAGGTGCCGATCTCGTACGGCACGTCGACGCCGCGCGAGAACTGGCGCCGCGCCCACCATGCCTCGACCCGCTCCGCCATGCCCCGCACGCTACGCCGACCCCCCGACATCCCGTCCGCAACAGCTCCGCCCGCGGCGAACGTGGCCTCGTCCGCTGCCGCGCCCGGGCGAGAATGGCCGGGATGACCTCTGAACTCCATGGCGTCGGCACCACGGCCGTCGCGGTCGCGGCCGCGCGAGCCCTCGAATCCACCCGGCCTGATGCGCTCGTGCGCGACCCGTTCGCGTCGACCCTGGTCGAGGCATCCAGGATGCAGGTGCCGTATCCGCACTCCTGGCCCGCCGACCTCGCCGACGTCGCCCCGCTCGAGCAGTCGCTGCTCCTCGGATCGCTCTACATCGGCCTGCGCACGCGGTTCATCGACGACGAGCTGCGTGCGGGCGCGCTGCGCCAGGTCGTCATCCTGGGGAGCGGCCTGGACACCCGGTCGTGGCGGCTCGACTGGCTCGAGGACACGACCGTCTTCGAGCTCGACCGCGACGAGGTCGTGTCGTTCGTCGAAGCGGCGCTCGCGGCATCCCGTGCCGTTCCCCGTGCCCGGCGAATCGCCGTCGCCGCCGACGTGACCGAGCCGTGGGCGGCGCGCATCGTCGCGCTCGGATTCCGCCCCGCCGAGCCGACGCACTGGGTGCTCGAGGGCCTGCTTCCCTACCTCTCCGCCCACGACCAGGCCGCCGTGATCGACGATGTCGTGCACCTGTCGGCGCCCGGCTCACGGCTCGTCGTCGAGCGCGCCGTGCCCATCGAGGACACCCCGGAGGCGCGGGCCCGGCTGGAGACGTTCGCGCAGGCGACCGGCCTGCCGATGGACGACGTGCTCGCTCGGACCGACCCGCCCGACCCCGTCGCCATGCTCCTGGCGGCGGGCTGGGTCGCCCACGACACGGCGATCACCGACCTCGAGCGGCGCTACGACCGTTCGCTGCGTCTCGGCGCAGACGCCCCGGCGCCCTCCCGCGGCGGCTTCGTCACCGGACACCGCCCGAACGACTGATCGCGTCGCGGCACAACCGCGGGGATTGTGCACGGCGCGCCGGTGACGGCCGGCGTGCCGGGCGATTTCTCCGCAGTCATGCGGCGCACCATCGCACGTTGCGCGACCGCGATGCGCAGTGCCATGCTCTGCTCAGCGTCGCGCCCCTCGCCGATGCGCAGCACCACCGCACCACCGCTCCACCTTCGTGATCGTTCCGTCCGAGACAGGAGTGCGATGTCTGTGTCGCCGTCTGCCCTTTTCCGCCGCTCCGCCCTCGCCATCGGCGCAGCCGCCGCGCTCGTCGCCACGGCCATCGCAGGCCCGGCCGCGGCATCCGTTCCCGCTGCCGCGCCTGCCGGCGGAAGCTACATCGTGCGCCTCGACGCCCCGGCAATGGCGACCTACGCGGGCGGGATCCAAGGCCTCACCGCGACGGCGCCCGCCTCGGGCGACCAGCTCGACGTGCTGACCGACGCCGCGAAGAGGTATCGGAGCTACCTGACCGAGGCACAGAACCGCATCGCCGGACTCGTCGGCGCCACGATCTCGTACTCTTACACGGTCGCGCTCAACGGCTTCAGCGCGAAGCTCACGGCCGCGCAGGCCGCAGCGCTCGCCGCGCTCCCGGGGGTCGCCGAGGTCGACGCCGACGAGCTGCGTCACGTCGACGTCACGACGGGCACCGACTACCTCGGCGTGCCCGACACGTGGTCGCTCGTCGGGGGAGAGGCGGGCGCGGGCAAGGGCGTCGTCGTCGGCGTCGTCGACACGGGCATCGCCCCCGAGAACCCCTCGTTCGCGGGATCACCGCTCGGCACAGCCGCCGGGGCGGAGCCCTACCTCGTGGGCAACGACGTCGTGTTCGCGAAGAAGGACGGCGGCACGTTCCGCTCCACGCGGGTCACCGGCCCGCAGTGGGACAGCGGCGACTATTCGACGAAGGTCGTGGGCGCGCGGTTCTTCGTGTCGGGCTTCGGCGACGTGTCGTCCGGCGACCCCAAGTCGCCGCGCGACGTCGAGGGCCACGGCAGCCACACGGCGTCGACGGCTGCGGGCGACAGCGGGGTGACCGTGAAGGTGACGGATGCCGCGTCCGCGACCATCACGGGAGTGGCGCCGCAGGCGAAGGTCGCCATGTACAAGGCGTGCTGGACCAATCCCGACGGTGCCGGAGGCTGCGCGTCGTCTGACCTGGTCGCCGCGATCGACCAGGCCGTCGCGGACGGCGTCGACGTCATCAACTTCTCGATCGGCGGCGCGCCGTCGCCCACCCTCTCGCCCGAGGATCACGCGTTCCTCGGCGCGGCCTCCGCTGGGGTATTCGTCGCCGCGGCCGCCGGCAACTCCGGACCCGGGGCGACGACGCTCGACCACGCCTACCCCTGGTACACGACCGTCGCGGCGAGCACCCTGCCCTTCGACGTCGCGACGGCGACGATCTCGACGGGGCTGCAGGTGCCGGGCGCGAGCACGACGGTGACCGACCCCGTCATGGGCCCGCTCGTCTACGCGGGCGACGCCGGATCCGCGATCTGCACTCCGGGAGCCCTCGATTCGGCGAAGGTGTCGGGCCGCATCGTCGTGTGCGACCGGGGTGAGGTGGCCCGCACCGACAAGTCGGCCGCGGTGGCATCCGCGGGCGGCATCGGCATGATCCTCGTCAACACGCAGCCCGACTCGCTCGACCTCGACGTGCACGCGGTGCCCACGATCCACGCGCAGTCCGACTACCGCACGGGCCTCGTCGCCGCCGCCCGCACGGCGGGCGCGACGGCGACGCTCTCGGCGACCAACCCGACCGGCTACAACCCGCCGGCGCCCCAGATCGCAGGCTTCAGCTCACGCGGTCCCGTCGCCGCCGACGACGCCGACGTGCTCAAGCCCGACGTCGCCGCGCCCGGGACGGGCGTGCTCGCGGCAGTCCAGAACGGCTCGTCGGGCCAGGCGCAGTGGGCGTTCCTCTCCGGCACGTCGATGGCCTCGCCGCACGTCGCCGGACTCGGCGCCCTCTACCTGAGCCTGCGACCGAAGGCGCTGCCGTCCGACATCCGCTCCGCGCTCATGACGACCGCCAAGAACACGCTCAACGCCGACGGCACGGCGAACTCCGACCCCTTCGCCCAGGGCGCGGGGCAGGTGCAGGCGAGGGTCTTCCTCTACCCGGGCCTGTTGTACCGCAGCACGCGCGCGGACTGGCTGTCGTTCCTCGCAGGCTCCGGCTATTCGATCCAGCCGGCGCCGGCGATCGATCCGAGCGACCTGAATCAGGCATCCATCTCGATCGGAAGCCTCGCGGGCACGCAGACCGTGACGCGTTCCGTCACCGCTCTGACGGCCGGCACGTACACGGCATCGGTGAGTGGGCTCCCGGGCATCACGGCGACGGTGTCGCCGGCATCCCTCACCCTCGCCGTGGGCGAGACGAAGTCGTTCACCGTCACGGTCACGCGAGGATCAGCGGCCGCGAACGCCTGGTCGACCGGCTCCCTCACCTGGAAGGGCGCGGGAAAGACCGTCCGAGCGCCGATCGCCGTCCGCCCGACCGTCATCGATGCGCCCGACGAGGTCACCGGGACCGGACAATCGGGGTCGACGACGGTGCAGGTGAAGGGCGGTGCATCCACCTCGGTCGCCCTGGCGGCATCCACCCTCAACAAGAGCACGTATCTCAAGAACTCCGCCGGCACGGCGAAGGGCGCGTCGGGGGTGATCTCGACCGGCCAGCAGGTCGCCTACACGTTCTCGGTTCCCTCCGGGACGAAGCTCACGCGCATCAGTCTCGAGTCGGGGGCGGATGCCGAGCTCTGGCTCGCCGCGACCCGCACGTATCTGGGTGTCATCGCCGTCGGCGATCCGTACTACGCGTCGCAGTACGGCCCGAACGAGACGCTCGACATCCTGACGCCGACGGCCGGCACGTACATCATCTACGTCATCGCCGACCGCGCGGCCGCGGGAACGACCTTCAACCTGTGGGCGACCAACATCCGTTCGAGCGGGTCGACCCTGACGCTCTCGCCCTCGACGCTGCCGCTGAGTCCCGGTGTCGCGACGTCGTACCAGGCCTCGTGGTCGGGCCTGGCCGCCGGCTCCCGCTATGTCGGCTACATCAACAACGGCAGCGCGTCGAACCGCACCTTCCTCACCGTCAAGACCGGGTGAGCGCACCGCCTCGCGTCCCGAGGACAGCTGCGCGAGGCAGAGCGGAAAGGAACCGGTTTCGCGGTCGTCTCCACCGCGAAACACGGCGTCGCTAGACTGCCACCAAGGTCGCGCCCGGAAGCGGGAGCGTCCCTCGTTTCAAACCCGGGTTCCGAGGCTCGCCCCCCGCCCTCCAGCACGACACACATCGACGTGAGGAGTGCGCGTGGGCGCCGACGATGCCGGGTTGACGAGGAGATCGCTGTTCCGCAGCGCGGCGTGGGGGCTTCCCCTGCTCGTGGCAGGCGCGTCCGCCGTCGCGCCGGGTGCACACGCGGCGACAGGCCCTGTCGCGTACGCGAACCCGCGGCCCCTGCGCAATGACCTCGGCCTCATGGCGACGCTGTCGCTGAAGCCGGGCCAGACCTACAAGGGCGCCGTGCCCCTCACGATCCAGTTCGACCCGGGTGTTCCGACGCCGACGTCGGTCACGATGACGCTCGGACGGTACACGCGACAGCTGAAGCGGGTCGGCACGTCGTCGTTGTGGTCGGCCGACCCGTGGGACACGACGAAGCGCCTGGCCTATCCCGACCTCGGCTCTCCCAGCAACTACATGGCATGGGTGCGGGCGGATGCCGTGATCTCCGGCATGACGCACTCGTCGCCGACCTTCTCGGTGTACACCGGCAACTATTCCTACGGCGCCCTCCCCGACAAGGGATGGTCCGATTCGATGGCGTGGGCCGCCGACTATTCCTCGTGGAGCGCGTGGCTCGACTCCTTCACCGCGACCGTCATCGGAGTCAAATACGCGTCGATGGTCCAGGATCCGATTCGACGCGGACGCAAGGCGATCAAGGTGACCGTGCCGGACTACGCTCGCCTCGACGCCGATCAGCCGACGAAATCACCGCGTTTTCAGGCGCAGCAGTCGACCCTCGCGCCGGGCGCCGGAATCTTCGAGGGGCAGGAGTTCTACGTCGGCTTCTCGACCTTCGTGCCGAAAGTCGACTCCAGCGCGGCGGGCTCGGGAGGTTTCCCGAGCGTGCGGCTCTCCGACGCGGGCGAGACCAACCTCCACATCGCGATCTTCCAGATGTACGGCCCGCAGGCGTCGAGCCCGACGCAGTATCCGTCGGGCCGCGGTGCGATCACGATCATCGACGCGAACCGCACCGCCGACAGCGACCCGCTCGACCGATTCCACATCGATGCCAACCAGCTCAACGGCGGCGATCCCGGTTTCGTCGTGGACTTCGGCTACAACCGCGGAGCGTGGACGGACATCGTTCTCGGATTCAAGATGTCCGCCGATGTGCGGAAAGGCTGGATCGAGGTGTACCTCAATCAGGGCGGCTACACCTCGGTCCAGCCCGTCACGCTTTTCGGCGGCCTCACGCGACTCCCCCGTGTGTCGGCCTGGCCGGAGTCTTCGACCCCGGCCGTGCCGGCGAGCTACGTCGGCGGAACGCTCGTGCAGGGCGGATCCCGCCGCCACCGCACCGACATGCAGCTTTATCGGTCGCCCACGGCGTACCAGGAAGCCACCATGCTGCACACGGCCCATCGGGTCGGGCCGTCGCCGGAAGCAGTCGATCCCAAGTCGTACGCGTGATCGCGCGTCAGTGCGCGGCTTCGTAGGCCTCGAGGACGGATGCCGGCACCCGGCCCCGCTCCGAGACCTGGTAGCCGTTCGACTTGGCCCATTCGCGCACGGGCCCGTAATCCTGCTGGCCCGTGCGACGACGTTTGCGGCCACTTTGCGCCGCAGCGCTGCTCTGCGCACGGCTGCTGGAGCGCGACGAGACGGAGCGCGCTGCGTCGACATAAGGCGCGAACGCGGCGCGGATCGCCGTCGCGTTCTCGTCGGAGAGATCGATCTCGTAGGCGATGCCATCGAGAGAGAAGAGGACTGTTTCACCCGTTCCGACTTCCAGGACGGTTCCATCCAGGTCGTCGACGAGTTGATGAACGATTCTTCGGGCCATGAATGCGACATTACGCCGAATTGTCGCGATCCACTATCGAGCACGCGCACGCGCGGAAGGCGAATAGGGGGCGGCCTATTCGGGAATTGCGCTCAGGGGAGAAGGCCCGCTCGGCGCGCTTTGAGCACCGCGGCGTGACGGGTCGAGACGTCGAGTTTCGCCATCGCAGACTGCAGGTACGACTTCACCGTGGCGTCCTTGAGCCCCAGCGCCGCACCGATCTCCGCGTTCGTCGAGCCGAGCGCTGCGCACGCGAGCACGTCGATCTCGCGTGGCGAAAGGCGCACCTCGAGCTCGAGGCTCGCATCTCGGTCGGATGACAGAGCAGCCAGGCGCCGCTCCAGCCGTTCCAGGCGCTCGCGGACGCCGGCATCCTGCACCGTCGCGGCGATGCTCCGCAATTCGGCGTAGCTCTCGCGCAGCGTCTCGCGGGCTGCCGTGGTGAGGGGAGTGGATGCCTCCGCCACCGGCGCTGCCGCGCGCAGGCGGCGGTCGACCTCGTCCTGCACGCGGAGTTCCGTCGCGATCTCGTCGGCGATGCGGAACGCGGGGGCTGCCACGGAGTCGCCGATGGGCGCTGCCGACCACGACCCGCAGTAGACGACGGCGCGGGCGCGCTCCCCGACGACGATCGGCACCGCGATGAGCGTCGCGATGCCCTCGCCGAGCACCGGTCCGTCGTAGTCGTGCGTGATGCCGCGTGCCGACCGGTAGTCGAGGGCGAGGCGCGGCCGCCGTTCGACGAAGGCGCGCCCGCCGAGGCCGCGCCCGGCGTGCACGATGAGCCCGTCGAGGCTGCGCGTGCGGGCTCCGGCGATCGCGGAGACGTGGATCGCGTCATCGCGTGCGAGGCCGCCGAAGGCGACGGGGAAGCGGGTTCGGCGCACGAGATCCCTCACCGCGCGGGCGATGAGCTGGGAGTCCGATCTCGAGCCCACGGGTGCGACCACGCACAACCTGCTTCCGGGGGTGACGGCGACGACGCCGGTTTCGTAGCGTCGAGGATACCAAAGCCGACGTGGCCCCGGCCGGACTCGGGGGGATCCGGCCGGGACCGCCGCTCACGGACGGCCTACTCGTCCGCGGTCTGAGAGGCGCCGACGGCGGACGCGGGGGCGCCGACGGCGGACGCGGGGGTGCCGATGGCCACGGCCGGGGCCTCCTCGCGGGCGCCGGCCGGCGCCGGGGGGATCGCGCCGACGGGCACGTCGCCGAGGGTCTCGCGCTCGAGGTCGATGAGGAAACGCTTCACCTCGGGATGGCCGCCGTACTCGCCGAGCGAGCCGTCGGAGCGCACGACCCGATGCACCGGCACGATGATCGAGAACGGCGTGGTGGCGCAGGCGGTGCCGACCGCGCGCGCCGCGCCAGGACTGCCCGCCGCGATCGCGACCTCGCCGTAGCCGGCGGTCTCGCCGTACGGGATCGCGCCGACGGCTTCGAGCGCAGCGCGCCGGAAGCCGTTCACGAGCCGCCAGTCGAGCGCGACGTCGAACTCGCGGCGTTCGCCCTCGAAGTACTCGTCGAGCTGGCGATCCACATCGCCGCCCGCCTCGTCGTCGGGGACGGGCAGAGCATGAAGCGTGGTGGCGATCCGCGCCAGCTCGGCGTCGAGCGGGCCGTCGATCGGATGGAGTGTCACGATGCCCTCCGGGGTCGCGACGATGAGGATCTCTCCGACGGGGGAGGGATGCACTCGGAAAGCGATGTCGGTCATGCGACCATCCTCCCGCCGGGCTCCGACCGCCCGCCGTCCGGGCGCCAGGCTGTGCACGGCATCCCTCTTCAGGGGCCTGGGGAGGAAGCGCTGATCACTCGGCGTGTCGTCAATCCGGCGAAACTCGGACGGGGATGCCCGTCGCGCGGCGAGGGGCGCATACCCTGGCACGTGTGTGGCGAGCAGAAGGAAGCGTCGTGGCCGGCGCAGAGGACTCCGTGCCCGCGGCACCCGTGACCCCCGGTGACCTCGGCGTGGCGGAACCCGGCGTGACCGTCGTGCACATCGCACAGTCCGAGCGCGACCGCCTGCGGCGCGAGATCGCGGTGCTCGGCGGGCGGTCGACGCTCCTGCATTACGCCGACTCCGTCGATGCCGGCATCGAGATCACGCAGGCCCATCCGGGCAGCCTCCCGCAGTTCATCACCGGGCGGTCGACGCTCCTGTCGAATCTGTTCCGCGACGAGGTCGCCCTTCGGAACGCGCGCCTCGCGGCAGAACGGCTCACGGCCAAGAACGTCGAGCTGCGCACGGCGCGCGGGCTCGACGCCGTCCGGCTCGGCGTGGGGCTGGCGACCTGGAGCATCGGCGGACTCTCGTGCACGGCGCCCGTGCTCCTGCGGCCCCTCGCGATCCGTCGCCACCACACCGACTTCGAGCTCAAGCTGCACGGCGCGTTCACGGTCAATCCCGAGCTCGTCCGGGCGCTGCGGACGCACTTCGGCATCGAGATCGACGGTGCCGCGCTCGCCTCCCTCGCGTACGACGCCGGGGTCTTCAAGCCGCAGCCCGTCATCGACCATCTCCGCGCCCTCACCGCGACGATCGACAGCTTCACGGTCAAGCCGCGGCTCGTCGTCTCGAGCTTCGCCGACGTCGGCGCCGCGATGGCGCGTGATGCGGCCGACCTCGACCACACGATCCTCAACGCCCTCGCGGGGCACGCCGACGACCGCGAGACGCTCGCGATCCGCCGTGGCACGCCGGTCTGGACGAGCCCAGACGATCGGGCCCCGGCATCCGACATCCTTCTCCTCGACGCCGACGCGGAACAGGAGCGGGTCCTCGCCCGCATCGCCGACGGTCATTCGCTCGCCGTGCACACGCTGCCCGGCACGGGTGGCACGCAGACCGTCATCAACGCGATCGGCCGCCTCGTGCGCGACGGCAAGCGCGTCCTCGTCGTGAGCGCGCGGCGCTCGACGCTGGAGGGCGTGCGTCACCGCCTCGCCGGGATCGGGCTGGGTGGCCTCGCGGTGTCTCCGCGCGACCTGCAGCGCGACCTCATCCGCGCGATCGGCCGCAACGAGAAGGCCGAGCAGCCCAAGGTCTCCGACATCGACGACGCTCTCGTGCGTCTGCGCGGCGTGCTGCGCGACTACCGCGGCGCCGTGACGAATCACGACAACGGTCTCGGCGTCTCGATCCTCGACATCCTCCGCACGCTCTCCACGCTGACCGCGCGGAACCCGGCACCCGAGACAGCGGCCCGCTTCGACTTCGTGACCCTCGAGCGACTCGCGAAGGGCCGCAAGGAGGCCGCGTCCAAGCTCGCCGCCGCCGCGCGCCTCGGCGAGTTCCGCGTGGGCCCGGGGGAGTCGCCCTGGTACGGCGTGTCCTTCGCGACGACCGAACAGGCGCGGTCCGCGCACGGCCTCGCCGGCACGCTGCACCGCCAGAACCTGCCGAACCTCCTGGAGCGCTCGTACGAGCTCATCGCGCAGACGCGCATGCGCCCGTTCCGCACCATCACCGAGCTCGGCGAGTACCTGCGCCTCCTGCAGGGCATCCGCGACTCGCTCGACAAGTTCAGCCCGACGGTGTTCGAGCGTCCGCTCGGCGAGCTCATCCAGGCGCACGGCTCCCGGCGCGACTCGCCGGATATGGGCGGCACGCGACGGAGGCATCTGCGGAGACTCTCGCGAGAATACGTGCGCCCGGGCGTGCACATCGCCGACATGCACGAGGCGCTCCTGCGTGTGCAGCAGCAGCGCGCCGAGTGGCAGAAGCATGTCGATGTCGGAGTCGTGCCCGAAGTGCCGCTCGGACTGTCCGACGTCCACGTCGGCTGGCAGCGCGTCGACGCCGAGCTCGGCGAACTCGATGTGATCCTGCGCCGGCCGCAGACAGGTCGCCTCGCCACGATCGCGATCCCCGAGCTCGTCCGCACCCTCGCAGGGCTCGCGGCGGAGTCCGAAGTCTTCGACAACCTCGTCGAGCGCGCGACGCTGCGCACCCAGCTCGCCGCCCTCGGGCTCGAGCCGCTCCTCATCGAACTGTCGGTGCGCCATGTGCCCGAGGACCGCGTCGGGGCCGAACTCGAGTTCGCGTGGTGGCAGTCCGCCCTCGAGCACCTGCTGCGCAGCGACCGCGCCCTGCTCGGCGCCAACACGGCCGTCGTCGATCGCCTCGAGCGCGACTTCCGGCTCGTCGACGAGGCCCACGCCGCGGCATCCGGTCCGCTCCTCGCGGCCCAGCTCGCGACGCAGTGGCGCATCGGCATCGTCGACCACGCCGACGAGGCGGCACGCCTCAAGCAGGCGCTCAAGGAGGGGGTGACGGATGCCGCGACCCTGACCGCGGCGGCGCCGACCCTCCTCCGCACGCTCGCGCCCGTCTGGCTCGCGTCGCCGTACGACGTGCCCGCCATCCCCGCCGAGCCCGGATTCGACGTCGTCGTGATCGCCGATGCCGGCGCCCAGTCGCTCGCCGAGGCGGTGCCCGCGCTCCGTCGCGCGCGGCAGATCGTCGTCTTCGGCGACCCGGTGACCCAGAAGCCGACGCCGTTCCGCGTCGCGGCGGGCACGCGGCCTGCCGACGAGGAGGACGAGCCGTTCGACGAGACGAGCGTCTTCGAGCGCCTCGCCGAGATCGTTCCCGTCGAGACGCTCACCCGCAGCTACCGCGCCGGGGGAGAAGACCTCGCGCAGCTGGTCAACGACGCGTTCTACGGCGGTGAACTCGTCTCCTTCCCCTGGGCCGGCTCGTACCTCGGCCGAGGCAGCCTCAGCGTCGACTACGTCGAAGGCGGAATGGGCGCACCCGACCCCGTGACGGGCGCCGTCGAGAGCCCCGACACCGAGGTGAACCGCGTCGTGACGCTCGTCGTCGAGCACGCCGTCAACCGCGGTGCGGAATCGCTCATGGTCGTCACGGCGTCGACGAAGCACGCCGAGCGCGTGCGCGCCGCCGTCGACGCCGCGTTCGCCGGGCGATCCGACGTCGCCGACTTCGTCTCCCGCGACACGGCCGAGCCGTTCGCCGTCTTGACCCTCGAGGAATCGGTCGCCGAGAGCCGTGACCGGGTCATCTTCTCGCTCGGATTCGGCCTGACCCGGCACGGCCGCGTCCTCAGCGACTTCGGCGACCTCTCGACGCCCGACGGCGACCGGCTTCTCACGGTCGGGATGACGCGGGCCCGGCGCTCGATGGTGATCGTCTCGTCGATCCGCCCCTCGGCCTTCGACGACGGCCGCCTCGACTACGGGGCCGCAACGCTCATGAGCATCCTCGGAGGCATCGCCGGACGGGCACGCGAGGCGCGACTGGAAGACCTCGCCGACCCCCTGACCCGGTCGCTCGCGCACGAGCTGCGGGCTCTGGGCGTGTCGGTCGACGTGCACTACCGCGGCATCCTGCCCCTCGTCGCCCAGTACGACGGCAAGGCCGTCGTCGCGGAGAGCGACCCGGAGACGATCGGCGAATCGCTGCGCGAATCGCTGCGCCTGCGCCCCCAGATCCTGCGACGGCTCGGCTGGCACTACGTGCGCGTGCACGCCTTCGACCTCTACAGCGACCCTGCGGGCGTCGCGGCGCGGATCGCGGCGCTGCTCGGCGTCGCGCCCGAGGCGGCGACGTCGCACGCCGACACGCAGCCGTTCGATGTCATCGAGTGACCGGCAGCGGGTCGAGCGGGTTCCCGGCGCCCGCCGCGCCAAGCTGACCCCGGCTCCTGACACGACCGCCGAGCCGGTCGCCGGCGATGAGCCCGAAGAGGCCGCGGAAGAGGCATCCCGAACAGACACGGGTCCGAACGACGAACGCCTCCGCCGCGACGTCCCCCCGCACTACTGACGAGCGGTGCGCAGCGTGGTCAGGGCTTCGAGGCGGGCGCCTGCCTCTCGAGGAGATCGCGGATCTGGATGAGCAGCTCCTGCTCGGTCGGCAGCGACGGCTCGTCGGGCTGGCCGATGCCACGGCGCTTCTCCTCGCGCTCCTTCAGGCGGTTCATCGGGTAGACGAACACGAAGTAGACGACGATCGCGACGGCGAGGAAGTTGATGATGGCGCCGAGGATGAGGCCCCAGCTGAAGGTCGTCTCACCGCCGGTCAGCGTGGGCACCTTCCACACGAGGCTGTTGAGACTGTCGGCCTGGAAGATCAAGGCGATGAGGGGATTGATGAGCCCCGTCACGATCGCATTGACGATCCCCGTGAACGCTGCGCCGATGACGACGGCGACAGCGAGGTCGATGACGTTTCCGCGGAGGATGAATTCCTTGAAGCCCTTGATCACGTGATTGCCCCTCACTGTCTCCGGCCCGCGGCCGGCCTACCCCGCTTTGGCGGGCGAGGCCTTCGCCTCGGACTTCGATCCTGTCGAAGATGAGGAGGAGTCGCCACTCGACGAGGTGCCGGCCTGACCGCTCGACGACTCCTTCGGCGTCGTGCGCGAGTCGGTGCGGTAGAAGCCGGATCCGTTGAAGGTGACGCCGATCGAGCCGTACTCCTTGCGCAGCGGACCGCCGCACTCGGGGCACTCGGTGAGGGCGGGATCGGCGAAGGACTGCACGGCGTCGAAGCGGTGGCCGCACTGCTTGCAGGCGTAGGCGTAGGTGGGCATGGGGCTTTCTCGGGGTCAGCGCCGCGCGGGCGACAGGACGAGGGTCTGGGTGGGGGTGACGACTCCCGTGACGCGCTGATCGTGCACGTCGCTGGGCACCTCGTCGAGCACCTCGGAGTCGTAGACGACGGCGTAGACGGGCGGGCAGCGCTCCATCGAGCCGATCGTCTTGTCGAAGAAGCCGCGGCCCCAGCCCAGGCGCATGCCCGTGCGGTCGATGGCGGCGGCGGGGATGACGAGCAGGTCGACGTCGTTCACGGCGATGGGGCCGAGGAGCTCGCCGACGGGCTCGGGAAGCCCGAACATGCCCTCGGCGATGTCGATCCCGGGTGTCGCGACCGACCAGTCCAGCAGGCCGTCGGTGCGGGTGATGGGAAGGAGCACGCGGATGCCCCGGGCCACAGCGCCGTCGACGAACGCGCGCGTGCCCGGCTCGGTCGTCGTCGACAGGAAGCACGACAGCGATCGCGCGCCCAGGCGGTCGACGAGGGCGTCGAGTTGCTGGGCGATGCCGCGTGCGGCGGCATCCCGTGCCGACTCCGACATGATCTGGCGTCGCTCGCGCAGTTCAGCGCGAAGCGCCCGCTTGGCATCGGCGATCGCGTCGGACATGGTGTCGATTGTAGGCGGGCGCACCGACCCTGGGATTCGCAAGTCCCGGTCACTTCCCAGGGCGCTCGGTAGGATCGTGGGATGCCTCACAAGCCCTTCAAAGCCGTGATCCCTGCGGCCGGTCTCGGCACGCGCTTCCTTCCTGCGACCAAGGCCATGCCCAAGGAGATGCTGCCGGTGGTCGACAAGCCGGCGATCCAGTACGTCGTCGAGGAGGCGACGCACGCCGGCATCGAAGACATCCTCATCATCATCGGCCGCAACAAGAACGCCCTGTCGAACCACTTCGACTCGGTGCCCGAACTCGAGGGCAACCTCGTCAAGAAGGGCGACCAGGACCGGCTCGCCAAGGTGCAGCAGTCCAACGACCTGGCCGACATCCACTTCGTGCGGCAGGGTGAGCCGAAGGGACTCGGGCACGCCGTGCTGCGGGCGCGTTCGCACATCGGCGACCACCCCTTCGCGGTGCTCCTGGGCGACGACCTCATCGACGAGCGCGACCCGCTGCTGACGACGATGCTCGACGAGCACGACCGCACCGGCGCCGTGGTCATCGCCCTCATGGAGGTCGACCCCGAGCACATCCACATGTACGGCGCAGCCGCGGTCGAGCCGACCGATTCGCCCGACGTCGTGCGCGTCACGGGGCTGGTCGAGAAGCCGAAGGCCGAAGACGCGCCGTCGAATCTCGCCGTCATCGGACGCTACGTGCTGAGCCCGGATGTGTTCGACATCCTCGAGCGCACCGAGCCGGGCAAGGGCGGGGAGATCCAGCTGACCGACGCGCTGCAGGAGATGGCGGCCGATTCGAACGGTCCCGGCGTGTACGGCGTGGTTTTCCGGGGTCGCCGGTACGACACCGGCGATAGGGTGGACTACATCAAGGCCATCGTGCAGCTCGCCGCCGACCGCGAAGACCTCGGTCCCGAGCTGCGACCGTGGTTCAAGGAGTTCGCGGCGACACTGTGACCACACGGTGAGGCCGCCCGTATGAGGGGGTGGGTCCTGTGGAACTGACCGCTCCCCGTCGGCACGGGTCGGTGTCGATCCGGCTCGTGCGCCAGCGCGATGCCCGCGTGCTGCAGCAGGAGCTGCTGACCAACCGGTCGTGGCTGCGCCCGTGGGAGGCGACGAGCCCCGATGGGCCGGTCTCGTTCGACATGCGCCTGGGCATCCGCCGTCTCCTGCAGCAGTATCGCGACGGCCAGGGCGTGCCCTTCGTCATGGAGTACGACGGCGAGGTCGCGGGGCAGCTCAACGTGTGGGGCGTCGCGCGGGGATCGCTCGCGTCGGCGACGATCGGCTACTGGGTGAGCGAGCGCTTCGCCGGACGCGGCATCACTCCCACCGCCGTCGCGATGGCCACCGACATCTGCTTCACCGAACTGCGGCTGCATCGCATGGAGATCTGCATCCGGCCCGAGAACAGCGCGAGCCTGCGCGTCGTGGAGAAGCTCGGCTTCCGCTACGAGGGGCTGCGTCGCCGGTTCATCCACATCGACGGCGACTGGCGCGACCACTACGCCTTCGCGCTCGTGCGCGAAGAGGTGCCGGACGGCGTGCTCGAGCGCTGGGTGCAGGGGCGCGCGCCGCAGGAGGCCGCCGCGATCCCGCCGGCCGACCGCCTGCACGCCTGATCGCACCGGGCGATACGTCCGGGCTCTCGCCCGCGCGACGCGCGACGCGCCCGAGGGTTTCGCAAGACACGCCGGGGGTTCGGGAGACACGCCGGTATATCACCTGCCTCCGACATCGCCTCCCTTACCTTTGATGCCATGGGCGGGCAGGTGCTGGGCGGAGGGGTCATCGTCCTCGTTGCGGCCCTTTTGTGGCTCGTCTACCTGCTCCCGTCGTGGGCGAGTCGGCGTCAGTTCGACGCGACCGAGCGCAACGCCGTGCGGCTCAACCAGGCCCTGCGCGTGCTCGCCGAGACGAGCGAGGCGCCAGAGGAGGTGCGCCTCGAACTCGATGCGCGCACAGCCCTCGCGCAGCAGCGGCTCGCCAGACGCGCCCTCGCGGAGCAGGAGGACCTCGCCAAGCGCACACAGGTCGAGCTCGACCAGGCGCGGCTCGAGGAGGCCCGTGCGGCCCTCGCCATCGCCCGAGACCTTCCCGCGGCGCGCCGCGCCCGTGCACGTCGCCGTGCGCGGCTGATGACCACCTCGATCGCCCTCGCGTCGCTCGGCCTCATTGCGACAGGCATCTGGGATCTCGTCGCGACCGGCGGCTGGGCCGTGCTCGCGTGGGGCGTCAGCCTCATGACGGTGTGCGTCGTGCTGCTTCGCCGCATGGCGCGGGTCGGCCGTCGCGCAGCCGTCGTGCACACGGTGGATGCCGCGACCCGCGAGCCTGCCGAGCTGCAGGACGTGGCTCTCGCCGACGAGCGGGGATGGGCGCCGCGCGAGCTTCCGCGGCCGCTCACGGCCTCTGCAGGCTCTCGTGCGGCCGCCGTGCTCGATGCCGTGGACGCCCGGGAGGCGCTGCGCGAGGCGGCACGCGAAGAGGCCATGCGGGCCCGCGCCGAGGCGCAGCGCCCGCCGTCGATCGACGCCGCGCGCCGCGCGCGCGAGGAATCGGCGTCGTCCGAGTTCGCACGCATGGGCTACGTCGACGACGCCGAGATCGAGGCCCACGTGCGTCGGCTGCTCGAGCGTCGCGCGTCGGGCCAGTGAGCCCGCCCCGATTCGGCCCGCCCCATCCGGCGTGATAGTGTTTCTGAGGTTCAAGGGCCTGTGGCGCAGTTGGTAGCGCGCTTCGTTCGCAATGAAGAGGTCAGGGGTTCGAATCCCCTCAGGTCCACGAAACGAGGAAGGGCGTCCGCTTTGCGGGCGCCCTTCCTCGTTTCGTCGTGTACAGAGCGATTCGAACCCCTGGGCGGGCCCACGCCGCAGAGGCTCCGCGCGACGCGAAGCGGCGCGTGGAGGAGCGGTGGGGACGAATCCCCTCAGGTCCACCGAGAGAAACCCCCGCTCGTCGGGGGTTTTTCCCATTCCCGGCGGTGACGCCGTCAGAAACCGCTCACCCGTTTCGGGTAGGCGCTGCACGGAATCGGCGCGGTTCGGCGCTATCTTCGCCCCATGAAGAACTGGCTCGTCATCGTCATCCTCGCCGTGGCGCAGTTCGTGATGGTGCTCGACAGCACCGTCATGAACGTGTCGATCTCGCAGGTCGCCCATGACCTCGGCACGACGATCACGGGTCTGCAGGCGGCCATCACGTTCTACGCGCTCACGATGGCGGCGTTCATGCTGACGGGTGGCAAGCTCGGCGACAAATGGGGTCGCAAGCGCGCATTCACAATCGGGTCGATCGTCTACGGCATCGGCTCGCTCCTGACGGGCCTCAGCCCCAACCTCACGGTGCTGCTGTTCGGGTGGTCGCTCGTCGAGGGCCTCGGCGCCGTGCTCGTCATCCCGGCCATCGCCGCTCTCGCCGCGATCAACTACACGGGCAAGGCGCGCGTCGCGGCGTTCTCGATCCTCGGTGCCGTCACCGGGCTCGCCGCCGCGGCCGGCCCGCTCATCGGCGGCTACCTCACGACGTACTCCTCGTGGCGCGTGGTCTTCTTCGCCGAGACGGTCGTCATGATCCTCGTGCTGATCTTCGCCGGCCGCATCAAGGACGTGCCGAACGACCCGAAGCTCAAGATCGACCTCCTGAGCGTCATCCTCTCCGCCGGCGGTATGGCCCTCCTCGTCTTCGGCGTGCTGCAGAGCAAGACGTGGGGCTGGTTCGTGCCGCTCAACCCGCCCGAGATCAACGGTGTCGAGCTCGCGCCGCTCGGCGTCTCGCCTGTCACGTACCTCATCATCGGCGGCATCCTCGTGCTCTGGTGGTTCCTGAAGCGCCAGGCCAAGCTCGAAGCCGCCGGCAGGAACCCGCTGCTCAAGGTCAGCATGCTGCGCATCCCCGCCCTCCGCGGGGGCCTCGCCGGCTTCCTCGTGCAGTACTTCGCGATCGCGGCGCTGTTCTTCGTCGTCCCCGTCTACCTCCAGACGATCCTGGGCTTCAACGCCCTCGAGACCGGCCTGAAGATCCTCCCGCTGTCGGCGGGCCTCATCCTCTGCTCGATCGTCGGGTCGTGGCTCACTTCGCGCCGCTCGGCGAAGTACATCGCCCGCGCGGGTCAGGCGACGATGGCGGTCGGCATGCTGTTCGTACTCATCGCGATCGGGCCCGAACTGTCGGGCTGGGCGTTCCCGATCGGCATGTTCGTCATCGGCGCCGGCTTCGGCCTCCTCGCCTCGCAGCTCGGCAATGTCAACATGAACGCCGTCTCGAAGGACGACACCTCCGAGGTCGGCGGCCTCCAGGGCACCTTCCAGAATCTCGGCTCGTCGTTCGGCACGGCGATCGTCGGCTCGATCTTCATCATGCTGCTCGCGTCCGGATTCGCGTCGGCCGTCGCGCACAACGCGACCATCGATGACGACACGCGGGCGCAGGTGAACACCGCCCTCGAGCAGGGCGTCCCGATCATCTCGGAGGACCAGGCGAAGCAGATCGTGCTCGACGCCGGCGGCTCGGAAGAGGTCGCGACCGCCGTTGCGCAGGACTATGCGGATTCGCAGGTCGACGCGCTCAAGCAGGCCCTGTTCATCGTCTTCGGCCTCCTCGTGCTCTCGCTCATGCTCTCGCGCAACCTCCCCGCAGAGGTGGTGGCCAAGCCCGAGGACGAGCCCGAGGAAGCCGCGAAGACCTGATCGGGACGACCTCCGCAGACACAGGGATGCCCCAGCCGCCGTGGCTGGGGCATCCCTGTGTCAGATGAGCCGAAGCGCGAGATCGGTCCCCAGCGCGATGATGAGGCCGGCGACGAGCCATCCCGTCCACGCGAGCAGGATGTCGAACATCCGGTTGCCGTTGATCTCCTCGTCGCCGAACCCGGGAACGCTGATCTCCAGCACCTCCCATAGCATCGTGAGCAGCGCGACCACGAGGAACGGGATGAGCCACAGCCCGAGAACGACACCGGTCGTCGTGTGGATCGTCGACCACCACGGATCCGCGAACTTGCGGTCACCCGGGGGCGCCTCGCCAGGGAGAGTCTTGGACACGGTCGCCTCGAGCAGAAGACGCACGGCGATCAACAGGACGAGGACGCCGAGGCCCACGAGCCGCACGATGCGCGCCCATTCGGGGAGCTCGTCGGCCGAGGGTGCCAGCAGATAGCAGACGAGGCCGGCGGTCCCCACGAACAGTGCCGCAATCACCCAGCTCAGCCACGAACGCGTCGGCCATTCACGCCACTTGAGCTTCGTGACGCCGCGCAGCCCGCCACCGACCTGCAACTCGACGAATGGTTGCATCTCTGCCCCCGGCCTCCGGCGGCCCCCCACCGGACCACGCCAGACTGCACCCATCCAGCCGGGGCGACAAGTAGGAGCGCGTCAGGCGTTCGCCAGCTCGCGCGCCCGCAGGTCCCTGCGCAGGATCTTGCCCGATGACGACTTCGGGATCGCCTCGACGAATTCGACCCGGCGCACCTTCTTGTGCGGAGCGACGTGCTCGGCGACGAACGCCATGACCTCGTCGGCCGTCAGGCCGGAGTCGGGCGCGGCCACGATGAACGCCTTCGGGATCTCCTGCTTGTCGTCGTCGAGCACGCCGATGACGGCGGCATCCATGATCTTCGGATGACCGAGGAGCAGAGCCTCGAGCTCGGCGGGAGCGATCTGGTAGCCCTTGTACTTGATGAGCTCCTTCACGCGGTCGACGATCGAGAAGTAGCCGCCCTCGTGGTACACGGCGATGTCGCCGGTGTGCAGGAATCCGTCGGCGTCGAGCGTGTCGGCGGTCGCCTGCGGGTTGTTGAGATAGCCGAGCATGACGTTGGGGCCCTTGATCCACAGCTCGCCCGGGCGTGTCACGCCGCCCTCTCCGAGCTCGGTGATCTCCTCGCCGGTTTCGGTGTCGATCAGCTTGCACGCCTGGTTGGGCAGCATCGTTCCCACAGAGCTCACGGGGATGTCGTCGCGGTCCCACGGCATCGCGTGCGACACGGGGCTCAACTCGCTCATGCCGTAGCCCTGCATCATGCGGGCGTGGATGCGGGCGCCCGCGTGCTCGGCCGTCTCACCGTCGAGCGGTGCGGCGCCGGAGAAGACGGTGTGCACGCTCGAGATGTCGAACTGGTCGACGATGGGATGCTTCGCCAGCGCGACCGCGATCGGCGGTGCGATGTAGAGGTAGGTGCAGCCGAAGTTCTGGATGTTCGTGAGGAACTCCACGAGGTCGAACTTCGGCATCGTCACGAGGCTCGCGCGCTGGCGCAGCGCGAGGTTGAGCAGCACCGTCATGCCGTAGATGTGGAAGAAGGGCAGCACGGCGAGCACCCGGTCGTCTTCCTTGAGGTCGATGTTCACGCGCGACTGCTGCACGTTGGCGACGAGGTTGCGATGGCTCAGCATGACGCCCTTGGGCACACCGGTCGTGCCCGACGAGTAGGGGAGCACGGCGACATGCGTCGCGGGGTCGAACGTGACCTCGGGGGCGGCGTGCTGCTCCATGAGCAGTCCGCGGAGGTTCAGGTGGCCGTGCGCGCCGTCGAGCACGATGACCCGCTCGTGCGGCATGCCGATCGCCTCGGCGGCGGCAGAAGCCTGGGGGAGAAGGGGCGACACCGTCACGAGCCACGTGGCCCCGGCATCCTTCAGCTGCTTCTCGATCTCGCCGGCCGTGTAGAGGGAGTTGATCGTCGTGACGGTGGCGCCCGCGCGCAGGATGCCGTGGAACACCGTCGCGAACGCGGGGACGTTGGGGCAGAGCAGGCCGACGACGGTGTCGGTGCCGACACCGCGGGCCGCGAGGGCGCCCGCGAAGGCGTCGACCTGAGCCCGGAGTGCGCCGTAGGTCGTCTCAGCGGCCGTCGCGGGGTCGATGAGCGCGATGCGGGCGGCTTCATCGGCGGTGAGCGACCCGAAGAGGTAGTCGTAGACGCTGACGTCGGGGATATCGACGTCGGGGTACGGGCTTTCGAACACGAGGCTTCTCCCTTGACTCATCGTGCGATTCGCCGGCAGCGGTGCCGAGCGGGACCATCCTCGCACAGTGCGCTTCGGCGGTGCGACTGAGTCCCGGAGACAGTGGCACTCAGTCGCACCGTACGACCCGTGGTGGCGCTGATGTCGATGCCGACTGATGCAGGAGCAGACTGAGAGATCGCTTATAACGCCTATACAGTAGCTATAGCAAGCACATAGAGTGCCCGTAGACGGCCTTGATCAAGGGGGGAGCCGTGGCCGACAGGACTGGGGGACTCACCGTCGTGAGCTCGGTCGCGGGCGCGCTGCTTGCCATCGGCGGCATCGCCCTCGCGATGGGAGGCGGAGCGGAGGCGGCTTCGGAGAAGCCGGGGACCAGCCCGTCCCAGACGGTTGAGGAGCAGGCGGCTGCGAGTGTGGTCGTGCCCGAACTCACCGGTCGAACGGTCGAACGTGCCCGCACGCAGCTCAAGGTGCTGGGGCTCGAGCTCGCAGCGCCTGACGGTGTCGGGAATGACTGGGTCATCACCGGCCAGACGACCGCCGCCGGGGAGAAGGTCGACTCGGGTGCCACGGTCACGGTTGCTGCCGAGCGTCCCAAGCCCACCCTCACGCTGGGACACGAACAGGCCGTCGCGAAGGCCAGGGATTACCTCTCCGTCATGGCATTCAGCCGCAGCGGCCTCATCGATCAGCTCGAGTTGAACGACTTCTCTACCGAGGACGCCACCTTCGCGGTCGACTACATCGCGCCGGATTGGAATGCGCAGGCAGCGCTCAAGGCGCAGAGCCATCTGGACGTCAAGCCCTTCTCTCGGCAGGGTCTGATCGACCAGCTCGTGTTCGACGGCTTCTCCCAGGCGGAGGCGGAGTTCGGCGTGGCGCAGGCAGGTCTCTGATCCGCTTCCACCGACAGCGAACGCTCGTTGCCCCGGAATGACACCGGGGGCACCGAGCGTCGGTGCTTCGTCGAGCGATCAGGCGAGCGCGTGTGCGCCGTGGTGTGCGCCGTGGGCGAGGCGCTCGGCCGCGAGTCCCTCCGCGGCTTCGAGTGGCGTCACGCCGCGGCTTTCGGCCTCGTCGAAGATGCGCCGCACGGTGTCGCCGATCGCGGCGACGCGGTCCATGATCTGGGCGCGCGTGCCGAGGTGCTTCGCCTCGAGGTCGAGGTAGATGACCCCGCCCGCGTTGACGACGAAGTCGGGGGCGTACAGGATGCCGCGCGCGGCGAGGCGGTCGGCGCCCTCGTGCGAGGCGAGCGGGTTGTTGGCGGGTCCGCACACGGCCTTCGCGTCGAGCGCGTCGATGACGTCGTCGGTGAGGACTCCGCCGATGCCGGCCGGCACGAAGACGTCGGCGGGGATGAGGTGCTCCGTGCCCGCCTCGGCCCAGTCGGCGCCGAGCTCGCGTGCGAGGTCCCGCTTGGCGGGGTTGACGTCCGTCACGGCGAGGCGCGCGCCTTCAGCGGCGAGCCGTACCGCGAGGCGGCTGCCCACCTGGCCGAGGCCCGCGATCGTGACGCGACGGCCTGCGACATCGGCAGACCCCGTCACGCGCTCGAGCGTGGCGCGGAGCGACTCGTAGACACCGAGGCTCGTGGGGCCGGCCGGCTCGCCCGAGCCGCCGACGGCGTCGGGGAGGCCCCCGACGTGCTCGGTGCGCTCGCTCACGACGAGCATGTCCTCCGTCGTGGAGCCGACGTCCTCCGCCGTGCGGTACAGGCCGTGCAGCGACTCGACGGCGTCGCCGAGGTCGAGGAACGCGGCGCGGCGTCGCTCGGCGTCGAGCGTCATGCCGGGCTCCAGGCGGATGACGGACTTCCCGCCGCCCGCGTCGAGGCCGGCGGCGGCGTTCTTGAGGGTCATGGCGGCGGAGAGGCGCAGGGCGTCGCCGAGGGCGTCGCTCCAGTGGTCATAGGTCCACAGGCGGGCGCCGCCGAGGGCGGAGCCGAGCACCGAGGAGTGGAGGGCGACGGCGATGAACAGGCCGCTGCGTCGTCCCGTGATCACCTCCACGCGCTCGTGCAGGAAGTCGGGCAGGGGCAGGTGATGCGACATCGCGATCCTCTTTCGGCGGGCCTTGTGGGCAGTGCTCGGCGGATGACGCGGCTTTGCGGCATCCACTCTCCATTGCACCATCTCATGACGGAGTGTTCAACTCCCCGCCAGGGTGTTGCGCATTCTGCGCAGTGCGGGAGGCTCCTGTGAGGCACCATTTACGCACCGCGCCGAGTGCGGCGGCGGGCTACTGTCGGAACATGCCCGAGCACTACACCCACGGCCACCACGAGAGCGTGCTGCGGTCGCACGAGCGCCGCACCGTCGCGAACTCCGCCGCATACCTCGTGCCGCACCTGCGGTCGGGGCTCCGCGTGCTCGACGTGGGATCGGGGCCCGGCACCATCACCGTCGACCTCGCCGAGCGGGTCGCGCCCGGCGAGGTGACGGGGCTGGATGCCGCCGCCGACGTCGTCGCGAAGGCGACGGTGCTCGCCGCCGACCGGGGCGTCGGCAATGTGGAGTTCGTGACGGGCGACGCCTACGCGCTCGAGGCCGAGCCCGGCACCTACGACATCGTGCACGCGCACCAGGTGCTGCAGCACCTCTCGCGGCCCGTCGAGGCGCTGCGCGAGTTCCGGCGCGTCCTCGCACCCGGGGGCCTCGTCGCGGCGCGCGACGTCGACTACCAAGGGGTCATCTGGTACCCCGAGGTGCCGGGGCTCGACGAGTGGCACGAGGTCTACCTGCGCGTGCACCGACTCGTGTCGGGGGAGCCCGCGGCGGGTCGGCGCCTCAAGGCCTGGGCGCGCGAGGCCGGCTTCGCCGTGGTCGAGCCGTCGGCGTCGTTCTGGCTCTTCGAGTCGCCCGACGCACGCGAATGGTGGGGTGGCTCGTGGGCCGATCGCGCGCTCCACTCGTTGTTCGCCCAGCACGCCGTCGAGCACGGCGTGACCGACCAGGCGGGCCTCGAGCGCATCTCCGCGGGATGGCGCGAGTGGGCGGCCTCCGACGACGGCTGGTTCTTCATGCCGCACGGCGAGATCATCGCGCGCGGCTGAGACGCTGCGCGGCCGAGAACCCGGCCGCGATCGGGCCGGAAGGCGCGCGCCGTTAGGCTGAGCCGGTGACCGCGCACCTCCCCGCCCGCAGCCGCCTCGTCCACGACTCGCTCCGCGATGCGGGCATCACGGGTGAGATCGTCGTGCTTCCGGATGCCGCCTCCACGGCCGTGCTCGCGGCCGAGGCCCTCGGAGTCGAGGTCGGCGCCATCGCGAACAGCCTCGTGTTCTGGTCGGACGACGAGCCGCTCCTCGTCATGACCAGCGGCGCGCACCGCGTCGACACGCGCGCGCTCGCCGAACGGCTCGGCCGGGGCAAGATCCAGCGGGCGACGCCCGAGCAGGTGCGCGAGGCGACCGGCCAGGCGATCGGCGGCGTGGCGCCGACAGGGCATCCGTCGCCGCTGACCACGGTCATCGACCCGGACCTCGCGAACTACCCCGAGATCTGGACGGCGGGCGGCACGCCGCACACCGTCGTTCCGATGACCTACGACGAGCTCATCCGCCTCACCGACGGCACCGTCACGAAGGTCGACTGACCCGCGCGGCGCGCACCGCCTCGGCGCACGTGACCGCCGCCGCCGCCGACCACGCCTGCGGCCGGCACGCCGCCGGATACGGAGTAGGCGTCGCCGTGTCGGTCGCCGGGTCTCCCGAGAAGAGCTCGGGCACCCGGAACGCGAAGCCCTCGGCGGACGCGAGCAGTCCGTCGACGACCTGCAGCGCCTCGTCGTGAAGGCCGGCCCGCGTCATCCCATGCACCGCGATGGCGGTGTCGTGGGGCCACACGCTTCCGCCGTGGTAGCTCAGTGGCCAGTAGCCTGCGGCGCCTGTCGACATGGTGCGGATGCCGAACCCCGACGACATCGACGCGCCGAGCAGCAGAGAGGCGACGTGCGACTCCTCCTCGGGGTCGAGGATGCCGGTGCCGATCAGATGGCCGATGTTGCTCGTGAGCGTGTCGACGGGGCGCTGATCGGCGTCGAGGGCGATGGCGGGGTAGCGGCCCTCGGGTGTCTCGACCCAGAACGCGGATCGGAAGCGCTCGCGCAGGGCCGCACCCCACGACCGCAGGTCGTCGCCGCCCGACTCGCCGAGCGCGTCGAGCAGGTCGGCGCCGCGGCGCGCGGCCTCGTAGGCGTACCCCTGGACTTCGCACAGGGCGATGGGGCCGCGCGCGAGCGTGCCGTCGCGCCACTGGATCGAGTCGCCGGAGTCCTTCCAGCCCTGGTTGGCGAGGCCGTGCCCGGTCTCGTCGATGTAGTCGATGAACCCGTGCCCCGATCCGTCGCCGTAGTCCGTCATCCACGACAGCGCGCGCTGCAGCGACGGCACCAGCGCGGCGACCTCGTCCCGCGGCATCCCCGCATCCAGGGCTTCGGCGAGCAGGCACACCCACAGCAGCGTCGCGTCGACAGTGCCGTAGTAGAGGGGAGGGAGCAGCACGTCCTCGCCGGGCAGCGACAGCGGGGCGCTGCGCAGCTCGTGCGGGATCTTGCCGGGCTGCTGCGCGGTCGCCGCGTCGACGCGGTCGCCCTGCAGCCGCGCGAGGACGCGCAGAGTGGATGCCGCCATCCCCACGTCGACGGGCAGTGCGAGGCGGGCCGCCCACAGCGAGTCGCGCCCGAAGAGGGTGAAGAACCACGGCGCGCCGGCGGCGTAGAACTCGTCCTTGGGGTGATCGGGCAGCGCGAGCCGCAGCGCGTCGAGGTCGCCGAGCGCGCCGTCGAGCCACCGGTCGATCCGGGGATCGCGGGGCGCGTCCGACGTCGGAGCGACGGCGTTCGCCGGGTCGATCACCCCTCGGACGACGAGAGAGGGGTCGTCGAACGAGAGCGACCACGACACCGACACGGCTTCGCCGGCGGCCACGTGCGCGTCCCACATCAGGACGAGCGCGTCGCCGTCGATGCGAGGCTGCGCCTCCGGTGCCGACACCGTGAACGAGTGCGCACCCGAGGTCACGGTGAACGGCGCACCGACGCCGACGGCTCCCGACGCCTGCCACGGGCGAGTGGATGCGGTGCCGGCCTTGACCTCCTGCATCGGGGCGAAATCGGGGACGACACGCAGCAGCAGAGTGGTGTCGATGTCGTGCGCGACGCGGGAGACGAGGGTGATCGTCTCTCCGACCGCGCCGTCGGCCACCTCGCGCTCGCGGAGGAGGCGGACCCTGGGGTCGGGCGACGGGTCGTCGAGCGCGCGGAGCAGCCCGCCGAACACGATCCGAGACGGACCGTCGGGCGACATCGAGATCCACTCCGGAGAAGCGCCGTCGCAGGTGAGGACCGCCTCGCGCACAGGGCGGAGGTCGCCGTGATACATCCCGTGGATGGGCGCGACACCCAGATCGCCGGATGCCGCGGACCACACCTGGGTCGGTGCGCGGAATGCGATCACCGAGTCGTTGAGCAGGGGCTGCAGCGGGTGCGCCGACGGCTCCGTCATCCCTTCACCGCCCCTTCGCTCGTGTTCATGATGCGCTTCTGGAAGATGAAGAACATCACCGCGACGGGGATCGTCATGATGGCGGCCGCCGCGAGCTTGATCGGGAACTGGTTGCCCTGGCTCAACTGGCCCGAGGCGAGCGATGCGACACCCTTGGTCAGCACCGTGAGCGCGGGCGACTGCGTCGACACGATGAAGTGGTTCAGCTCGTTCCATGAGCCCTGGAACGACAGGATGATGATCGTGATGAGCGCGGGCCGCGCCATCGGCAGCACGACCGACCAGAAGAGGCGGAACGAGCCTGCGCCGTCGATCCGCGCCTGCTCCTCGACCGACACCGGGATGGACTCGAAGAAGTTCTTCATGATGAAAACCCCCGCGGCATCCACCAGCAGCGGCAGGATCATGCCGGCGTACGAGTCGTAGATGCCGATCTGGTTCAGGACGAGGAACTTCGGGATCAGCAGCACGACCCCCGGCACGGCCATGACCCCGACGACGACGGCGAAGATCACGCCGCGGCCGCGGAAGTGGAGCCGGGCGAGGGCGTAGCCCGCGAGCGAGACGAAGAACACGCGCCCGAGGGTCACGAAGATCGTCACGATCGCCGAGTTGGCGAACCACAGCGGGAAGTCGCTGCGGTTGAAGAGGAGCTGATAGGCCGCGAACGACCAGACGGTGGGAATGAGCGAGATGGGGTCGGCCGTGGCCTCGGCATCCGTCTTGAACGAGGTCGCCACCTGTACGAGGAACGGATAGATGTAGATGAGCGAGAAGGCGACGAGCACGAGATAGAGCAGCACCTGGCCGCCCACCGATCTCACCGTGAACCGTCGACGGCGGGCCGGCGGGCGTTGCGGTGCCACGACGGCGGTGTCTCCGACCGCCGTCGGGGTGACAGGTGTCATGGTCATGGCGTCGGCTCCTTCGTCCGTTCGGCGGTCCGTGCGGGCGGCACGGTCGGCTGGCCCTTCACCTCGTACTGGCGGATGCGGCGCTTCGACACCGGACGCTCGCGGAGCACCCAGCGCTGGAAGATCGTGAAGACGATGATGATGAGGAACAGGATGAAGGCGATCGCCGAGCCCTGTCCCCACTTCTGGTTCTCGAACGCCGCCTGATACGACAGGTAGGCGGGCGTGAGGGTCGTCTTGGCAGGGCCGCCCTGCGTGCCGGTGTAGATCTGGTCGAACACCTGCCAGCAGCCGATGAGGCCGAGCGTCAGGACCGTGAAGATGGTCGGCCGCAGCTGGGGGAGCGTGATGTACCAGAACCGCTGCCACGCGTTGGCGCCGTCCATCATGCCCGCCTCGCCGAGCTCGCCGCCGATGTTCTGGAGCGCCGCGACGAACAGCAGCATGAAGGTTCCGCTCGTCGTGAAGACCGCCATGAGGATCAGGGCGAACATGGCGAAGGAGGGTCCGGCCCACCACTCCCACCACGAGATGCCGAGGAACTTGTTCTGCACCATCCAGTCGGGGCCGCCGAGTGGACCCAGCCCAAGGGCCGCATGGATGATGCCGCGCGGATCCTGGAACCAGTTGGGTCCGTGGATGCCGATCCACGAGAGCACCTCGTTGACGACCCCCGTCGCGCTGAACAGGAACAGCCACAGGATCGTGATGGCGACCGAGCTCGTCATCGACGGGAAATAGAACGCGGTGCGGAAGAACCCGCGCCCGCGCAGCACGGCCCGGCTCACGAGCACGGCGAGGAAGAGCGAGAGCGCCGTCTGGAGCGGCACGACGAGGACGACGTACCAGGCGTTGTTGCGCAGTGCGATCCCGAAGTTCCGCTCGGTCAGGCCGCCGCCGGTCGTCACCGCGGCGTAGTTCTCCAAACCGACGAACCCGACGCGCGAGGAGAAGGGGCTGCCTCGGCCGCTCCAGTCGGAGAAGCTCACCCACAGCGCCATGAGCACCGGGACGAAGAGGAAGAGCCCGAGGATGATGATCACGGGCGCCGTGAAGATCCATCCGGCCAGCCCCTCGCCGCGCCGGATCCCGGAGGATCC
>NZ_JBIQWL010000001.1:979643-1153249 GCF_044325405.1 Microbacterium alkaliflavum
CACCGGGACGAAGAGGAAGAGCCCGAGGATGATGATCACGGGCGCCGTGAAGATCCATCCGGCCAGCCCCTCGCCGCGCCGGATCCCGGAGGATCCGGCGCGACGCGGGGTCACCACCCCGCTGGTCATGTCAGCCGCCGACCACGGCCTCGAGGTTCGACTGCACCGAGTCGAGGATCTGCTTGGGATCGCTCGTCTTGAGGCTCTCCAGCTGCGAATTGAAGTCGGTGATGACCTCCTGCGTGCCGTCCTGCGTCGGCATGAACTTCGCGTAGTCCGCGCCCTTCAGGAACGCCGTCAGATCGGGGTTCTCGGTGCTCCACTTGTCGGCCGCCGACTGGATCGACGGCATCGGGCCGAAGGCCTTGGAGAAGGCGAGCTGCTGGTCGGTCGAGGTGAGGTACTCGACGAGGTCGAGCGCCGCCTTCTGGTTCGGACTGTCGGCCGCCATGCCCCAGCAGTTCGTGTACTGCATCGTTCCCTTGCCAGACGGGCCGGCGGGAAGCTCCGCAACGGTGTACTTGACGTCCGGGTAGTCGGCCTTCATGGCGCCGCCGATCCAGTTGCCCTCGATCACCATCGCCACGAGCTTCTTGCCGAACGCCTCGCCGCCCCAGCCGGCGCCGAGGTCCTTCGCGTAGCCGAAGTAGCCGCCGTTGAGTCCGTCCTTCACATAGTTGAGGGCGTCGACGTTCTCCTGGCTGTTCGCGACGGCCTTGCCGTCCTTGACAAGCTCACCGCCCGCCTGGGCCATGAACGCGCCGAGGCGCTGGTACTCGTTGCTGAAGCCGAGCCCGACGACGCCGTTCGCGGTGAGCTTCTTGGCCACGGCGGTCAGCTGGTCCCACGTGGTCGGGAGGTCGGCATCCGTCAGCCCCGCCGCCGTCCACAGATCGGTGTTGATGATCAGCTGGAGCGTCGAGAAGTCCTTCGGCGCACAGTAGAAGTCGCCGTCGAACGTGAAGTTGTCGACGAGGCTCGGGTAGAAGTCGTCCTTGTTCTTCAGCTCGTCACCGTAGGCCTTCAGCGATCCATTGCCCGCATAGCCGGCGATCGCCTCCGGCGCGAGGTAGAACAGGTCGGGCGGCGAGCCGGCCGCGAAGCCCTGGGCGAGCTGCTGATTGAGGTCGTTCGCGGTCTGCACGGTCGCCTTGACGCCCGAGTCCTTCGACCACGCCGCGACGGCGTCCTCGACGGCTTGCGTCTCGGCCTCGCCGCTCGAACCGATCAGCAGGGTGAGGGCGTCCTTGGAGGATGTGAGGCCGCCGCCGCTTCCGGTGTCGGCGGGCTGGTCGAAGCTCGAACCGCCGCAGCCCGAGAGCACGAACGCTCCCGTGATGAGGACCGCGCCGGCGGCGAGGGCGGCGCGGAGGGTGTGCCGTGTCATGTCTCTTCTCCTTCGATGAGTCAGGCTCGGTGACCGACGGTGCAGAATTTGAACGATCAAAGTCGGCCGCCGGAAGTCACGTTAGGACGGGCGCTTTTGGACTGTCAACCCGGTTGACGCGGTCGTAAGATAACGATTTGAACGTTCCTACTCGCCGGGAGGTGTCGATGCCGAAGTCGCCGACGGTCGACGACGTGGCACGTCTGGCGGGAGTGTCGCGGCAGACGGTGTCAAACGTCCTCAATACGCCGGACATCGTTCGGGATGCCACGCGGGAGCGTGTGCGAGCGGCGATCTCCGAGCTCGGCTACGCGCCCTCCATGGCGGCGCGACGCCTGCGCACGCAGCGCAGCGCGACCATCGGCATCCATCTCGATCCGTATGCGGGAGGCATCTCCGGGATCGTCCTCGACCGCTTCATCCATGCGCTCACCGACCGCGCGACGCCCCGCGGCCTGCGGATCCTCGTCTACGCCGCCAGCGACGCCGATGAGGAGCTCAGCCGCATCAGACAGCTGCGGGAAGGCGGCGAGATCGACCGCATCGTGTTGACCGGCACATACGCGGGCGACCCACGCGCCGATTGGCTGTGTGCGCACGACATCGCCTTCGTGGCGTTCGGACGTCCGTGGGGGGAGCCCGGCGCGGGCGCCGCGATGGGGCATCCTGCACGCCCCTGGGTCGATGTCGACGGCGCCGCCGGCACGCGCGCCGCCACCGAGCACGCGCTCGCGAGCGGCCCGAGGATCGCCTTCCTCGGCTGGCCCACGGGATCCGGCACGGGCGACGACCGCGAACGGGGGTGGCGCGAGGCGATGGGCGAGGCCGGCGCCGACCTGCGCTGGACGTCCGTCGACAACGTCTCGCGGGCGCGGAGTGTCGTCGAGGAGGCGCTTGCTGCAGCATCCGTCGATGCGATCGTCTGCGCGAGCGACACCCTCGCGCTCGGCGCCCACCTCGCCGCATCGCACGGCGGCCGCCCCGACCTCCCCGTCATCGGCTTCGACAACACCCCGGTCGCCGAAGCCCTCGCACTCTCGAGCGTCGAGCAGCGGCCCGAACGCGTCGCCGAGGCCGTCCTCGACCTGCTCGTCGCCGATCCCGCGACGTACGAGGGCGCATGGCATCGGCTCATCACGCCGGAGCTCGTCCTGCGCGGGCGCGACTAAGGGGTCTCAGCGGGCGTAGAGCCGGCGCGACAGCTCGGCGGCGGACTGAGCGACCAGGGGAGCGAGGGAGGAGGCATCCCTCTCCGACTCGGCGGGCCAGGTGACGGCGATCGCGGCTGTCGGCCAGCCGACGTGGTCGAGCACCGCGAGTCCGACGGAACGCAGGCCGAGCGTCACCTCGCCGTCTTCGGTGGCCCAGCCGGACGCGCGCACGGCGCGCAGCAGCTCACGCAGCTCGCCGGGCGACCGGGGTCCGCTGCCGGTCCGGTCGGCGAAGGCGGAGGCATCCGGGAACAGCGCCCGCACCTGCTCGCGGGGGAGCGCCGCGAGCATCGCGCGCCCCGTCGCGGTGAGGTGTGCGGGCAGGCGCACACCGACGTCGGTGACCAGGGCCGGTCGGCGCGGCGCGCGCTCCTCGACGATGTAGACGACGTCGCGGCCGCTCATGACGGCGAGGTGCGCGCTCTCGCCGACGCGGTCGACGAGCTCGGCCAGCAGCGGCCGGCCGAGCCGCGCGAGCGGCGCCTGACGGGCGAAGCCGCCCGCGAGCTCGAAGGCCGCGACGCCGAGTCCCCAGCGCCGCTCGGCGGGCACGTGCACGACGAACCCGTGGTGCTCGAGTGCCGCGAGCAGGTGATACACGCTCGACCGCGGGATGCCGAGGTGCGTCGCGATCGTGCGCGCCGCGACCGGCCCGCGCTGCCGGCCGAGGAACGTCAGGATGCGCAGCGTCTGATCCGCGGCGGGCACCTGGGGTTTCATCGGATTGTCTGGCATGACAGACACAGGATGACACGACCGCCTGTCGCGCGGCAGGTGCGCGGTGTGGAATCGAGCCATGACCACTGTCACCCCCGATCTCGACGTCATCACGGTCGGCGCGGCACCCCTGCGTCCCGAAGACGTCGTCGCCGTCGCGCGCCACGGCGCTCGGGTCTCGCTCGACGCCGGCGCCCTTGCGCGCGTCGCCGCGACCCGCGCGCTCGTCGAGGGCCTCGCCGACGACCCGGAGCCGCACTACGGCATCTCGACAGGGTTCGGCGCGCTCGCGACCACGTTCATCCCGCTCGAGCGGCGGATGCAGCTGCAGGCGTCGCTCATCCGCTCGCATGCCGCCGGCACCGGAGCCGAGGTCGAGTCGGAGGTCGTGCGGGCGCTCCAGCTGCTGCGCCTGCAGACGCTCGCGACGGGCCGCACCGGCGTGCGCCCGATCGTCGTCGAGACGTACGCCGCGATGCTCAACGCCGGCATCACGCCGATCGTGCGCGAGTACGGCTCGCTCGGATGCTCGGGCGACCTCGCCCCGCTGTCGCACGTCGCGCTCGCCTCCATGGGGGAGGGCGATGTGCGGGTCGACGGGACGCTCATGCCCGCCGCCGAGGCGCTGGCCGCGGTCTCCATCGCTCCTCTCGAGCTGCGCGAGAAGGAGGGGCTCGCGCTCATCAATGGCACCGACGGCATGCTCGGGATGCTGCTCCTCGCGCTCCACGACCTGCGCGTGCTGCTCGACACCGCCGATGTCGCCGCCGCGATGTCGATCGAGGGCCAGCTCGGCACCGATGCCGTCTTCGCCGCCGACCTCATGGCGCTGCGGCCCCAGGTCGGGCAGGGCGTGTCGGCGGCGAACCTCCGCGCGCTGCTTGCGGATTCGGCGATCATGGCGTCGCACCGCGACCCGGCCGTCTGCACGCGCGTGCAGGACGCCTACTCGCTGCGCTGCTCGCCGCAGGTGCACGGCGCCGCGCGCGACACCGTGTCGCACGCCGAGATGATTGCGGGGCGCGAGCTCGCGGCATCCATCGACAATCCCGTCGTGACCGACGACGGGCGCGTCGAGTCGAACGGCAACTTCCACGGCGCGCCGGTCGCGTACGTGCTCGACTTCCTCGCGATCGCCGTTGCCGACGTCGCGTCGATCTCGGAGCGGCGCACCGACCGCGCGCTCGACGTGGCGCGCAGCAACGGACTGCCGCCGTTCCTCGCGCACGAGGTCGGCGTCGACTCAGGCCTCATGATCGCGCAGTACGCGGCGGCCGGGATCGTCTCGGAGCTCAAGCGGCTCGCGGTGCCGGCATCCGTCGACTCGATCCCGTCGTCGGCGATGCAGGAAGACCACGTCTCGATGGGCTGGGCGGCCGCCCGCAAGCTGCGCCGCGGCATCGATGGCCTCGCCCGCGTGCTGGCGATCGAGCTGCTGACGTCGGCGCGTGCGCTCGACCTGCGCGCGCCGCTGAATCCCGCGCCTGCGACGCGCGCCGCGCGCGACCTCGTGCGGACCGTCGCCGGTGGTCCTGGCCGCGATCGCTTCGTCTCGCCGGATATCGAGGCGCTGACGGGGCTCGTGCTGTCCGGCGCCGTCGCCGGGGCGGCGCTCGGCGCCTCGGTCGCCACCACAACGTCCGAGAAGACCACAATGTCGGAGGGAACACGATGACGATGTCCGAAGAACTGCAGATCTCCGACGCTGCGGCGCCGGCGGGAGCCCGCGTTGTGCGCGCGCCGCGCGGCCCCGAGCGCACCGCGAAGAGCTGGGGCGCCGAAGCCGCCAAGCGCATGCTCATGAACAACCTCGATCCCGAGGTCGCCGAGCATCCCGAAGACCTCGTCGTCTACGGCGGCACGGGCCGCGCGGCGCGGTCGTGGGAGGCGTTCGACGCGATCGTGCGCACCCTCGACGAGCTCGAGCCCGACGAGACCCTGCTCGTGCAGTCGGGGAAGCCCGTCGGTGTCTTCCGCACGCACGAGTGGGCGCCGCGCGTGCTCATCGCGAACTCGAACCTCGTGGGCGATTGGGCGACGTGGCCCGAGTTCCGGCGTCTCGAAGGGCTCGGCCTCACGATGTACGGCCAGATGACGGCCGGCTCGTGGATCTACATCGGCACGCAGGGCATCCTGCAGGGGACGTACGAGACGTTTGCGGCGGTGGCCCGATCGCTCGGCCGCGAGTCGCTGACCGGAACTCTGACGGTGACGGGCGGATGCGGCGGAATGGGCGGCGCGCAGCCGCTCGCCGTCACCCTCAACGGTGGAGTGGTGCTCATCGTCGACGTCGACGAGTCGCGCCTCGCGCGCCGCGTCGAGCACGGCTACCTCGACCAGTACACGACCGACCTCGACGACGCGATCGCGCGCGTCATGGCGGCCAAGCTCGCGGGCGAGGCCCTGTCCGTCGGGGTGGTCGGCAACGCGGCCGAGGTCTTCCCCGATCTCCTCCTGCGTCAGCAGGCGGGCGACCTCACGATCGACATCGTGACCGATCAGACCAGCGCGCACGACCCGCTGGCCTACCTCCCGGTGGGTATCGCGTTCGAGGACTGGCGGGATGAGGCATACCGCGATCCCGAGGCCTTCACGGCGCGGGCGCGCGGCAGCATGGCCAAGCAGGTCGCCGCGATGGTCGGATTCCAGGATGCCGGAGCCGAGGTCTTCGACTACGGCAACTCGATCCGGGCCGAGGCGAAGCTCGGCGGTTTCGAGCGCGCATTCGAGTTCCCCGGGTTCGTGCCGGCGTACATCCGGCCGCAGTTCGCCGAGGGCCGCGGGCCCTTCCGGTGGGTCGCGCTGTCCGGGGATCCGGAGGACATCCGCAAGACGGACCGCGCCGTCATGGAGCTGTTCCCCGACAACGCGGGACTCGTGCGGTGGCTCGAGAAGGCCGGCGACGCCGTGCACTTCGAGGGTCTCCCGGCGCGCATCTGCTGGCTCGGGTACCAGGAGCGGCACCTCGCGGGACTGAAGTTCAACGAGATGGTCGCCTCGGGCGAGCTCGCCGGGCCGATCGTGATCGGCCGCGACCACCTCGACGCCGGGTCGGTGGCCTCGCCGTACCGCGAGACCGAGGCGATGGCCGACGGGTCCGACGCCATCGCCGACTGGCCGCTGCTCAACGCCCTCCTCAATACGGCGTCGGGCGCGTCGTGGGTGTCGATCCACCACGGCGGCGGCGTCGGCATCGGCCGCTCGATCCACGCGGGGCAGGTGACCGTCGCCGACGGCACGCCCCTCGCCGCCGAGAAGCTCGCCCGCGTGCTCGTGAACGACCCCGGCACGGGCGTCATGCGCCACGTCGACGCCGGGTACGAACGCGCCCGCGAAGTCGCTGCGGAGCGCGGCCTCACGGTGCCGATGCTGTGACCGTTCTGCGCGAGACTTCACCTCTGTCCGCGTCCGGCGGTGATTGCGCGACACGCGTGAAGTCTCGCGAGGGGGGAGGGATGCCGTGAGCACGACGCTCATCACGAACATCGGCGAGCTGACGACCAACGTCGCCGCCGGCGGCGACCGCTGCGGCACGCTGCACGACGCCGCGGTCCTGATCGAGGGCGGCCGCATCGCCTGGGTCGGCCCCGCCGCCGACGCCGAGCGCTTCCGCTCGCACGCCCCCGCCCCCGCCGACGCCGCGCCCCCAGACCGTGAGCCTCCAACCGACCGCCGAGAACGTGGGGGCCACCCACGTGCTCGGCAGTCCGGTGGAGGCTCACGGGTCGTCGACGCGGGCGGCCGGGCCGTCATCCCCGGGTTCGTCGACTCGCACACGCACATCGTGTTCGGCGGAGACCGGGCCGACGAGTTCGAGGCGCGGATGTCGGGCACGGCCTATGCCGCAGGCGGCATACGTCGCACCGTCGCCGCGACGCGGGCGGCGAGCGACGACGAGCTGCGGCGCCGGCTCGTCGGCTTCGTCGACGAGCTGCACGCGCAGGGCACCACGGCGTTCGAGGTCAAGACGGGGTACGGGCTGACGGTCGAGGACGAGGCGCGGCTCGCCCGGCTCGCCGCCGAGGTCACGCCCGAGGTGACGTTCCTCGGCGCGCACGTCGTGCCCGCCGAATACGCCGACGCGCGCGACGACTACGTCGACCTCGTGTGCGGGCACATGCTGCAGGCCGTCGCACCCCACGCGCGGTGGGTCGACGTCTTCTGCGAGCGGGGCGCCTTCACCCCCGACGAGTCGCGGGGGGTCCTCGCCGCCGGCATCGCCCACGGCCTGCTTCCGCGGGTGCACGGCAATCAGCTCGGCCCCGGCGAAGGCGTGCGGATCGCGGTCGCGCTGGGCGCGGCATCCGTCGACCACTGCACGTATCTCGACGACGCCGACGTGGCGGCGCTCGCCGGGTCGGACACGGTCGCGACGCTGCTGCCGGGTGTGGAGTTCTCGACGCGGCAGCCGTATCCCGACGCGCGCCGGCTGCTCGACGCCGGTGTCACCGTCGCCCTCGCGAGCGACTGCAACCCGGGCTCGAGCTTCACGAGCTCGATGCCGCTCATGATCGCGCTCGCCGTGCGCGAGATGCGCATGACGCCCGCCGAGGCCGTGTGGGCGGCGACGGCGGGAGGGGCCGCGGCGCTCCGGCGCGACGACATCGGCGTCGTCGCGCCGGGCAGGCGCGCCGACCTGGTGCTGCTCGACGCGCCGACGCGCGTGCACCTGGCCTATCGGCCGGGCGTTCCGCTCGTCGCGGGCGTCTGGAAGGACGGCATCCGCCTCTGATCCGCGAAGCCACATCCCCTGCGCTACCCCACATCCCGCGGACGGTCGCCGAGTGCGGGTTCGACGCGTGAGTGTGGGCTCGGCGAAACCCGCAGCGGGTCAGCGCGGGGTGTCGAGGCTCCAGGATGCCGGGTCGAGGGCGGCCGCGAGGTCCCAGTCGTCTTCGTCCCATTCGAAGGACGCGACGGCGCACGTCGGCATGTGGCCGATCTCCTCGTCGGTGAGCTGCCCCGCGAGCGTCGACATGCCGGGGTCGTGCGCCACGACGACGACGGAGCGCACGCCGCGTTCGGCGGCCGCGAGCAGCAGCAGCGATGCGGGTGCGCCGTAGAGGCGCTCCTGCAGTTCGACCGGAACGTCGAGCGTCTCGCCGAAGAACTCCGCCGTCGTGCGGGCGCGCAGCGCCGTGCTCGAGAGGATCGCGTCGGCGCGGAATCCCGTCTCGGCCAGCCGGGCCGCCATGCGCGGAGCGTCATGGAGGCCACGATCGCTCAGGGGCCGGTCGTGGTCGTCGAGCTCGGGGTGGCCCCAGTCCGACTTCGCGTGCCGCACCAGCACGAGCTTGATCGTCATGTCGTCGCCTTTCCCGCGAGGAGTTCGAGCACGCACAGCGCGGCGAGGCGCACCGTCCGGCCGTCGGGCGCATCGGCCGTCGCGTCGACCTCGACGATATCGGCACTGCGGACGAGGGGATCGGATGCCGCGGCCCGCACGAGCGCGCGCAGCTCCCAGGCCTCGAGCCCTCCGGGCACCGAGGCCGGGCATCCCGGCGCGACCGAGCGGTCGCACACGTCGACGTCGATGTCGAGATGGATCGGGCCGCCCTCCGCCCCCGCGATCGACAGCGCCTCGGCGACGACGTCGGCCGCGCCGCGACGGCGCACCTCATCGAGCGTGATCACGGTGATGCCCAGGTCGGCGGCGCGCCGGGCGTAGGCGACGGAGTTGGCGTAGTCGGCGATGCCGAGCTGCACGATGCAGCGCCCGTCCAGGCCGCCTTCCACGAGCCGGCGCACGGGCGAGCCGTTCGAGGCGCCGTCGCGCAGGTCGAAGTGCGCGTCGATCGTGATGAGCCCCGAAGCCCCCGTGCCTTGCGCGACGGCATAGGTGACCGAGTTGTCGCCGCCGAGCGCGATCACGAGGCCGGCGCGCGCAGCCAGAGCAGCCACCCGAGACCGCACCTCCGCCTCGCCATCAGGCCCGTCCGGATCGGCGACATCCCCGGCGTCGACGATCCGCAGCACCTCGGAGAGGTCGACGGGCGGCGGGCCGATGAGAGTCGGGCTGTAGCGCGCGAGCGCCTCGCGCACGGCCGCGGGCGTCGCGTGCGCGCCGGTGGGAGAGAGCGACGTCGCGAAGGCCAGGAGACCGAGGATCGCGGCATCCACTCGTCCCTCGGTGTCGTCGAACGACGGCCAGCCGCCCGCGCGCGGCCAGAGCGGATCGTGGGAGAGCGCCATCAGACGGACACGTACACCCAGGCCTCGCGGCCGCTCGCGAGCATGACCGAGACGCGCCGGTAGAGGGAGACCTCGTACTCGTCGGCGGCGTCGAGCTCATCGGCGGTGATACGCAGCACCTTGCCGACGACCTTGTCGCGCGGATTGCCCGTGGCCCGCACGACGGGATGCACGGCGAGCCCGGACAGGTCGACGATGCGGTGGTCTTCGATCTCCGCGTAGTCGACGGTGTAGCCAGGGAGCACGTCGTCTTCGCCCTCGAGCAGGCGTCCGAAGGTGTCGAGCTGCACGTCGGCGTTCTGCAGCGTGCCGTAGCTGAACAGCAGCTGATCCGCGAGCTCGGGCATGCGCCCAGGTTAGCCGAGCAGCGCGTGCGCGATTGTAAAGATCACGAGTCCGGCGAGCGCGCCGACGACGGTGCCGTTGAGCCGGATGTACTGCAGGTCGCGCCCGACCATGAGCTCGATCTTCTCCGTCGTCTCATCGGGGTCCCAGCGCTCGACGGTGTCCGTGATGATCGAGGCGATGTCGTGGCGGTAGCGGTCGACGAGGAACACCGCCGCATCGGTGATCCACATGTCGACGCGGTGCTGCAGCGCCGGCTCGGTTACGAGCCGATCACCGACCTCGGCGACGGCCGACGCGGCGCGGCGACGGAGGCCGCTCGCGGGATCCGCGAGCGAGGTGAGCAGGCCGGCCTTCGCCGCGTTCCACGCCTCGCCGGCGAGCTCGCGCACGCGCGGGCTGTCGAACACGGCGGTCTTGGCGTCTTCGAGCCTGCCGATCGTGGCGGGGTCGTGCTGCAGATTGTCGGCGAGACGCGCGAGGTATCCGTCGATGGCTTTGCGGGCGGGATGCTGCGGATCGGCCCGCACTGCGCCGACGAACTTCACGGCCTCGTTGTACACCGTGTCGTCGACGAGCCGCTGCGCGATCGATGGCACCCAGGCAGGGAGGCGCCGCGAGACGAGCCCCGTGAACGCGGCCTGATTGCCCGCGAGCCACGTCGCGATGTTGTCCACCGCCATGTCGACGGCACCGTGGTGCGCGCCCGAGTCGACGATGCGCCCGAGCCACGCCCCGAGCGGCGGGCCCCAGTCGGGCGCGATCAGATGTTCGCGCGCGAGCTGCTCGAGGACGTCCTGCACGTCGTCGTCGCTGAGCGCGCGCAGCACGCCCGAGGCCATGACGGATGCCTCGGCCGTCACCCTCTCGGCATGCGCAGGTTCGCGCAGCCATTCGCCGGCGCGTGCCGCGATCGCCGACGCTTCGAGCTTCGTGCGCACGACCTCGGCGGAGAGGAAGTTGGTCTCGACGAACTCGCCCAGAGTGCGGCCGATCTCGTCCTTGCGGTTGGGGATGATCGCGGTGTGCGGGATCGGGATGCCGAGGGGATGCCGGAACAGCGCCGTCACGGCGAACCAGTCCGCGAGGGCGCCGACCATGCCGCCTTCGGCGGCGGCGCGCACGTAGGCGAGCGCGGGCACCTGCTCCTCGAACGCGAACGACACGAGGAAGACGACCGCCATGCCCAGGAGTGCGCCGAGCGCGACGCCCTTCATGACGCGCAGACCGCGTCGCCGCTCCTGGTCTGCGGGGCTCAACAGAGCCGTCGGGGTCCGCATCGCCATGCGGTCATCCTCGCATGCGGACAGTGCCCCGGCGCGGGGCGCGCGCCGCTGCGGGGCAGACGCCCAGCGCGGGACGCGCGCCGTGCGGGCTCAGCCCGCCGCGCGCTTGACGAGCTCCGCGATCCGCTCCTCGCCGGCCTTCGTGAGCGACAGGATCGCGTAGGACGTGGGCCACATGTCGCCGTCGTCGAGCTGGGATGCCTCCTCGAAGCCGAGTGTCGCGTAGCGCGACGAGTACTTGGCGGCGGGCTTGAAGAACAGCACGACCTTGCCGTCGCGCGTGTACGCGGGGAATCCGTACCAGGTCTTCGACCCGAGCTGCGGGGCGACCGACGTGACGATGTCGTCGATGCCCTGAGCGATGGCCCGGTCGGCGTCCTCCATGTCGGCGATCGCGTCGAGCAGGTCCTCGCGGTCGATCGCCGCCTTCTCCTCGGCGGTCTTGCCCTTGCGCTCCTGCTTCTTGAGCTCGGCGGCGCGGTTGCGCATCGCGGCGCGCTCGTCGGCGGTGAATCCGGACTTCGTGGTCGTGCGTTCGGTTGTCATGTCTGCAACGCTACGGATGCCGCGGCCGGCGCGCTTCTCGAATCCTGCTCGATACCGCGATCGGGCCCGCGCGTGGGCGGGATCAGGTATCGAGCGGACCGAGCCACGCCGTCGCGACGGTCGAGTGCGCCGATTCCGGGTCGGAGGGGTGGAAGAGCCCGGCGAGCACGTCCCGGTAGAGACGGCCGAGTTCGGCGCTCGCGAAGTACGACGATCCACCCGCGACGAGCACGGCGTCGTCGACGACGGCCTTGGCCATCGTCACGGCGCGGTGCTTGACGCCGCTCATGTACGAGAACCAGCGCCCGTCGGGCGGCACGACCTCGTCGACGGCGCGGCACAGCGACGCGATCTGCGGCGGCAGCGCGTCGTAGGCGAGCGCCATGTCGGCGATGCGCCAGCGGATGTCGGGGTCCTGGCTGTAGCTCGTTCCCGTGCGCTTCGAGGTGCGCCTCTGCGCCGTCGCGACCGCGAGGTCGAGCGCGCGTCGCGCGATGCCCGTGTACACGGAGGCGAGCAGCAGTTCGAACACCGAGAAGATGCCGAACACGATCGGGTCGGGGTTGGGTCCGGGCGCAAGGCGGCGCACCACCCGGTCGGCGGGAGCCGTCGCGCCGTGCAGCTCCGTCGTGCGGCTCTGCGTGCCCCGCATGCCGAGCGTGTCCCAGTCGTCGCGCGTCACGACGGCGTCGCTGCGCGGCACGAACGCATAGACCATCTGCGGCGCGTCGTCGCTCGTCGTGTCGAGGCCGTGGAGGCCCAGCTGCGTCCACACCGGCGCGAGCGACGTGAAGATCTTCGTGCCCGTGAACGCGTACGTGCCGTCGGGGCGGGGCGCGGCATCCGTGTCGCTCCCGAACAGCACGAGGTCGTTGCCCGCCTCGCTGATGCCGAACGCGAAGACCTCGCCCGTGACGGCGCCCTCCTGCACGAAGCGCAGGCTGTCGATGCCGCGATCGGCGAGGACCTTCGCGACTCCCGCCCATACGAGGTGCATGTTGACGGCGAGGGCCGTGGCGGGCGCTGCACCCGCGAGGCGCTGCTGGAGAAGGGATGCCTCGGCGAGGCCGAGTCCCGCACCGCCCAGCTCGGTCGGCACGAGGATCGCGAGGTAGCCCGCGGCCTTCAGGTCGGCGAGGTCGTCGTCGGGGAAGGTGTTCTCGCGATCATGCACGGCGGCCCGCTCGCGGAAACGCTCGAGGAGGTCGTCGGACAGGAGGACGGTCGGGTCGAACGGCGTCTCGCTCACGCGTCCATTCTGGCCGCGTGCGGGGCTACTCCGCGCCCAGTGAGAGCAGCGCCGCGTGGAAGACCTGCATCGTCGCCTCGGGCTGGTCGCGGTGCGGCGAGTGCCCGGCCTTCGGCACGATCGACATGCCGATGCGCGGGTTCGCGAGCACCTCGTCGACGAGCGAGCCGGTGAAGATCGAGTACACGGCCGGGTCGGATGCGATCACGTGGGTCGGGATGAGGAGGTGGGCCGCGGCATCCCGGACATCCCAGTCCTGGTTCTGCAGGCTCGTCTGCTCGACGGCCCAGCGGCTGGCCTGCTGCGCCGACAGCGCCTTGAGCTCGACATCGTGCTCGTGCCATGTCGGGTGCTCGGCGCGCACGGCGGCCTGCGTGGGGTCGTCAAACGAGCGCTCCTGCGACTCGCGCACGATGTCGCGGTCGCGGTCGCTCAGGTGGATCGCGGGATCGATGAGCACGAGCCGGCGTGCCCAGCCGAAGTGATCGGCGGCCGCCCGCGTCGCCGCCGCGCCGCCGAGCGAGTGACCGACGACGAGCTCCCAGTGGTCGCGCCCCTCGGGCCGCGTGATCGCGAGGTCGGCCGCGTACGCCTCGATCGTGTAGTCGAGCGCGCGCGGCGCGAGCCCGTGTCCGCGCAGATCGACGGCGACGGCGTGCCAGCCGGCGTCGGCGAGGGCGAGGCCGTACCGCCACATGAGCGCGCCGTTCGAGCCGAGGCCGTGGGCGAGGAGGGCGTGGCGCGACGACGACGGGTCGCCCCACGACAGACGAGGGAGGGACACGGGAGAGGGCATGCGCTCAGCCTAGAGTCGTGCCGCGCAGCCCCCGGACGGTGGAGGATAGTCGGCATGATCTCGACGGAACTGGCAGTCGCGCTGCGCGACGCGGGCCTGGTGTGGCATCCCCGCTCCGGCGACCGGTTCCAGCTCGACGAGCCCGAGTTCGAGGCCGACGTCTTCACCGTCAGCGAGATGACGATCGAGCCGAAGGAGTACCCGACGGGCAAGATCCTCGCGTTCAACGGCACGACCGAGTGGGCGCTGGATTCCGTCGCGCTCGAGGACGCGCTGTGGCTGCCGCGCGAGGATCAGCTCCGCGAACTGCTGCGCGGCGCGTTCCGGGCGTTGCGCCGCCTGTCCGATACCCACGAGGTGGAGATCGAGGTCGGCGGAGTGCGACGCGTCTTCGAGCATCCCGAGCCGTCCGACGCCTACGCGCTCGCGGTGCTCGAGCTGCTGAAGCGGCTCGCCTGATCCGGCCTCGCGCGATCAGGTGATGGTCGGGACGGGCTCGGTGTCGGGAATGGGGCTCGAGTCGCGTCCGCGCAGGTCGGGGAAGCCGCGCACGAAGACCGCCGAGACGAGGAAGCCGGTCGCCGCGAACGCCGTGGCCGCCCAGTAGGCGCCCTGCGGGCCCACGCCGTCGATGAGGAAGCCGGCGACGGCCGAGCCCATCGCGGCGCCGATGAGCTGACCCGTGCCGATCCAGCCGAACGCCTCGGCGGTCTCGCTGAACTTGACGCTCGCCGACGTCATCGTGAACATCACCGCGAGGGCGGGCGCGATGCCGATGCCCGCCAGGAAGAGCGACCCGCCGAGCCACCACGCGTTGAGCGAGAACATCGTCAGGGCCAGGCCCGCCGCGACGACGGCGAAGCGGCGCGCCATCGCCCACGGGCCGATCGGGATGTGCCCGAACGTCAGGCCGCCCGCGAGGCTGCCGACGGAGAAGACGGCGAGCACGAGGCCCGCCTCGAGTCCGCCGTGGCCGAAGGTCGCCACGACACCGGCCTCGACGGCGGCGCACGCTCCGATGAGGAGGAAGCCCGTGACGGTGGCGAGCACGACGGGCGGCTTCGCGAGCACTTTTCCGAAGCTCCGCCGGCTGCGCGGGATGCGCACGCGCCCCACTTCGGGGGAGAGGATGAACCACGCTCCGCCGCCGATCAGGATGACGACGACCAGAAGCAGGCCCTGCACCGTGCCGACCTGCGTCGAGACGAAGGTGATGAGCACGGGCGCGATGATCCAGATGATCTCCTGCAGCGAGGCGTCGAGCGAGAAGAGCGGCGTCAGCTGCCGCGAGTTGACCATCTTGGGGTAGATCGTGCGGACCGCCGACTGGACGGGCGGCGTCGACAGGCCCGCGATGAGCCCGAGCAGCATGTAGACCGGCAGCGGCACCTGCACGAGTGCGAGCGCCGTGATCGCCGCGGCGCAGATGACGAGGGTCGTCGTGAGCACGCGCCGCATGCCCCAGATGCCCATCCAGCGGCTCGTGACGGGTCCGGCGATCGCCTGCCCGACCGAGGTGGCGGCCAGGACGAGGCCTGCCGAGCCGTAGGAGCCCGTGACCTGCTCGATGTGAAGGAGGATCGCGAGGCTCGTCATCCCGTTCGGGAAACGGGCGGTCAGCTGCGCCGCGATGATGCGGGCGACGCCGGGGGTGCGCAGCAGTTCGCGGTACCCGGCCATCCGTCCACGCTATCGCGGCGCCCCGACACGCCGCGACACGCCGGGGCCGCAGCCGGGGGCCGAATCGATGTCGGAGGTGCGGCGTACCGTGACGGACCTGTGGATGGATGCTACCGAGGCATCCGAATCAGCCGTGTTTCAGGCTTTTTCCAGGTTGCAGGCGAGTTCTCCGGTTGTGGATGAAACGGTGGAGAAGCTGTGTTGTACATGGGGAGAACGGTGGAAAACTACACGGATGTAACTACTAGCCCTTGTGGTGCTATCCAATGTCGGTACCCATATGTAGTATTGGACTCCCGGTGGGGGACCGCCGGTCTCGACACCGGATGTGAGGGGAGAAGCAGATACTCATGGCGATCACGGTCTACACGAAGCCCGCTTGTGTGCAGTGCAACGCGACCTACCGCGCGCTCGACTCGAAGGGCATTGAATACGAGGTCCACGACCTCACGCAGGACCCTGCTGCACTCGAGCAGGTGAAGGCGCTCGGCTACCTCCAGGCGCCCGTCGTCATCACCGACGAAGACCACTGGTCGGGCTTCCGTCCCGACAAGATCGACGAGCTCGCCGCCCGTCTGGCATAGCCCCTCGACGGAGCTCGGGAACCGGGGTGAGCTGTGCCCGTAACCGCAACGAGCGCCCCGCTGCTCGTGTACTTCTCCAGCACCTCCGGCAACACGGCCCGCTTCATCGAGAAGCTCGGTCTGCCGGCCGTGCGCATCCCCCTGCACTCCTCTGAACCTGCGCTCGTCGTCGACGAGCCGTTCGTCCTGGTCACCCCCACCTACGGGGGCGGCCAGGGCCGAGGCGTGGAGAAGGGCGCAGTGCCCAAGCAGGTGATCCGGTTCCTCAACGACGAGCACAACCGGCGCCTCATCCGCGGAGTGATCTCCGCGGGCAACACCAACTTCGGCGAGCACTTCTGCATCGCCGGAGACATCATCAGCCGCAAGTGCGACGTGCCCCACTTGTATCGGCTCGAGGTATTCGGCACGCCGGAAGATGTGGATCGCGTGAGCGACGGATTGGAACGATGGTGGAAGCTGCACTGAAAGAGAACGACTTCAAGTCGGATGCGCGTTTCGAGGGGCTCGACTACCACGCCCTCAACGCGATGCTCAACCTCTACGGAGCCGACGGGAAGATCCAGTTCGACGCCGACAAGCGCGCCGCACGCGAGTACTTCCTGCAGCACGTCAACCAGAACACCGTCTTCTTCCACTCGCTGAAGGAGCGGCTCGACTACCTCGTCGAGAAGCAGTACTACGAGCCCGAGGTGCTGGCGAAGTACCCGCTCGAGTTCATCCAGAAGCTCAACGACCGGGCGTACGCGAAGAAGTTCCGCTTCGACACGTTCCTCGGGGCGTTCAAGTACTACACGAGCTACACGCTCAAGACCTTCGACGGCAAGCGGTACCTCGAGCGCTTCGAGGACCGCGTCGTGATGACGGCCCTCGGCCTCGCCGACGGCGACCAGGAGCTCGCGACGGCTCTCGTCGACGAGATCATCGCGGGCCGCTTCCAGCCGGCGACGCCGACGTTCCTCAACACGGGCAAGGCGCAGCGCGGCGAGCTCGTGTCGTGCTTCCTGCTGCGCATCGAAGACAACATGGAGTCCATCGCCCGCGGCATCAACTCCGCGCTGCAGCTCTCCAAGCGCGGCGGCGGCGTGGCGCTGCTCCTCTCGAACATCCGCGAGGCCGGCGCGCCGATCAAGCAGATCGAGAACCAGTCGAGCGGCATCATCCCCGTCATGAAGCTCCTCGAAGACAGCTTCAGCTACGCCAACCAGCTCGGGGCGCGGCAGGGCGCGGGCGCCGTGTACCTCTCGGCGCACCACCCCGACATCCTGCGGTTCCTCGACACGAAGCGCGAGAACGCCGACGAGAAGATCCGCATCAAGACGCTGTCGCTCGGCGTCGTCATCCCCGACATCACGTTCGAGCTCGCCCGCAACGACGAGGACATGTACCTCTTCTCTCCGTACGACGTCGAGCGCGTCTACGGCGTGCCGTTCGGCGACATCTCGGTCAGCGAGAAGTACCGCGAGATGGTCGACGACGCGCGCATCAAGAAGACGAAGATCAACGCGCGCGAGTTCTTCCAGACCCTCGCCGAGATCCAGTTCGAGTCGGGCTACCCGTACATCATGTTCGAGGACACGGTGAACAAGGCCAACCCGATCAAGGGCCGCATCAACATGTCCAACCTCTGCAGCGAGATCCTGCAGGTCAACACGCCGACGACGTACAACGAAGACCTCTCGTACGCCGAGATCGGCAAAGACATCTCCTGCAACCTCGGCTCGATGAACATCGCGCTCGCGATGGACGGGGGAGACCTCGGCCAGACCGTCGAGACGGCGATCCGGGCGCTGTCGGCCGTGAGCGACCAGAGCCACATCACGTCGGTGCGCTCCATCGAGGACGGCAACGACCGCTCGCACGCGATCGGCCTCGGGCAGATGAACCTGCACGGCTACCTCGCCCGCGAGCACGTGCGCTACGGGTCGGAAGAGGGCCTCGACTTCACGAACATCTACTTCTACACGGTGCTCTTCCACGCCCTGCGTGCCTCGAACCTCATCGCGATCGAGCGCAAGCAGGCCTTCGACGGCTTCGCCGACTCGACGTACGCATCGGGGGAGTTCTTCGACAAGTACATCGACCAGGCCTGGGAGCCGCAGACCGAGAAGGTCAAGGACCTCTTCGGCGGCATCCCGATCCCGACGCAGGACGACTGGCGCGCGCTGAAGGCGTCGATCCAGGAGCACGGCATCTACAACCAGAACCTGCAGGCCGTGCCGCCGACCGGTTCGATCTCGTACATCAACAACTCGACGTCGTCGATCCACCCGATCGCGTCGAAGATCGAGATCCGCAAGGAAGGCAAGATCGGCCGCGTCTACTACCCGGCGCCGTTCATGACGAACGAGAACCTGGAGTACTACGAGGACGCGTACGAGATCGGCTACGAGAAGGTCATCGACACGTACGCCGCCGCGACGCAGCACGTCGACCAGGGCCTGTCGCTCACGCTGTTCTTCAAGGACACCGCGACCACGCGCGACATCAACAAGGCGCAGATCTACGCGTGGCGCAAGGGCATCAAGACGATCTACTACATCCGCCTGCGCCAGATGGCTCTGGAGGGCACCGAGGTAGATGGCTGCGTCTCCTGCATGCTTTGATGCGCTGACCTGGGATTTTTAGGAAAGAGAAATGACACCCGAAAAGCTCAAGCTGATCGACCACGTTCAGGCGATCAACTGGAACCGCATTCAGGACGAAAAGGACCTCGAGGTCTGGAACCGCCTTGTCAACAACTTCTGGCTGCCCGAGAAGGTGCCGCTGTCCAACGACGTGCAGTCGTGGGCGACGCTGACTCCCCAGGAGCAGCAGACGACGATGCGCGTGTTCACGGGGCTCACGCTCCTCGACACGATCCAGGGCACCGTCGGCGCCGTCTCGCTCATCCCCGACGCGATCACGCCGCACGAGGAGGCCGTCTACACGAACATCGCGTTCATGGAGTCGGTGCACGCCAAGAGCTATTCGTCGATCTTCTCGACGCTGTGCTCGACGAGCGAGATCGACGACGCGTTCCGCTGGTCGGTCGAGAACGAGAACCTCCAGCGCAAGGCGCACATCGTCATGGAGTACTACCGCGGCGACGAGCCCCTCAAGCGCAAGGTCGCCTCGACGCTGCTCGAGTCGTTCCTGTTCTACTCGGGCTTCTACCTGCCGCTGTACTGGTCGTCGAAGGCCAAGCTCACGAACACGGCCGACATCATCCGCCTCATCATCCGCGACGAGGCCGTGCACGGGTATTACATCGGCTACAAGTTCCAGCGCGGACTCGAGGTGCTCGACCAGGCCAAGCGCGACGAGCTCAAGGACTACACGTTCTCGCTGCTCTACGAGCTCTACGACAACGAGGTGCAGTACACACAGGACCTCTACGACGGCATCGGCCTGACCGAGGACGTCAAGAAGTTCCTGCACTACAACGCCAACAAGGCCCTCATGAACCTGGGCTACGAGTCGATGTTCCCCTCGACGGTCACGAACGTGAACCCCGCGATCCTGTCGGCCCTCTCGCCGAACGCCGACGAGAACCACGACTTCTTCAGCGGGTCGGGTTCGTCGTACGTCATCGGCAAGGCCGTCGCGACGGAAGACGAGGACTGGGACTTCTAAGATAAATCCCTGATCAGAGGGCAAAAAGACCCATCATGCTATGGTGGCCGATGTCAGCATGTGTCGGCCGCACTGAAGTCCCTCGCGACAGAATGAGGTGGCGTTCAGGCTGCTCGTGTGGTTCTTCAGGCGCTTCCTTGCACCGTGCTCGCATCCCCGAGAAGTGGACTGGACCAGTGGTATGCTCGCTCTCATGTCTGATTCGGAAGCCGTTCGCGAACGCGACCTCCTGCTCGCTCCGACTGTGCGCGAGACTGCGAATCTGCCCCGCTACTGGGAGCTGAAGGAGCACCTGCTCGCGTTCTGCGAGGGCAATCGGGCGGGCACGCCGATCCCGGCAGAGCGGCGTCTGGCAGACGAGTTCGGGATCTCGCGTATGACTGTGCGGCAGGCGATCCAGGAGCTCGTCATCGAGGGCAGGTTGCAGCGCGCCCAGGGTCGCGGGACCTTTGTCGCTCCGCCGAAGCTCACGCATGTGATCACGCTGGCATCGACGTCGGAGGCCATGCGGGCGCAAGGCGTGACGGCGTCCTCCCGCATTCTGTCGCTTCAGGAGAAGGCGGCGCCGCTCGAGGTGGCGCACCGACTGTCGCTGGAGCCTGGCTCGCGAGTGGTCGTGCTCGAACGCCTGCGTTATGCCAACAGCGAAGTCATGGCTCTCGACTACTCGTACTTCGAGTCGGCGCGTTTCCCCGGGCTCATCGAGAAGCTGGAGAGCGGCCGTGGCGTGTACGAGATCCTCGAGTCCGACTATGACGCCCTCCCGGTGCGGGCCGACGAGCTGATTGAGGCGACCGTCGCGTCGCCACGGGTGGCGGGGCTGCTCGACACGGAGACCGGCGCGCCGCTTCTCCTTGCGCAGCGGCAGGGCTTCCTGGCCGACGGTACGCCCGTCGAATGGTCGCCCACCTACTACCGCAGCGACCGCTACCGCTTCCTGGTTCAACTCGGGCTCTGACCGCCACCGGCGAGTTATCAGAAGAGCCGCACCCCAGGACGGGGTGCGGCTCTTCTCGTGTCGGCGGGATCAGCCGAGGATGACGGACCGCGTCAGATTGCGGGGCGTGTCGGGGTTGAGTCCGCGGGACTCCGCGATGAGCACGGCGAGCCGCTGGATCCGCACGAGTTCTGCGACGGGGTCGAGGCCGGCCGTCTCGAGGTGCGCGCCGGTGCGGTCGACGTCGCCGTTGAGACCGACGGGGAGTGATCCGAGTGCCCAGACCACGCGGCCGGGAGCCGCGATGCTGATCGGGCCGTGGCGGTACTCCATGGCGAGGTAGCTCTCGGTCCACGCGCCGGCGGCTTCGCGCATCTTCAATGCGGCCTCGCGGGCGAGGCCGTACGCCCAGCCCTGGCCGAGGAAGGTGAACTGCTCGGCGGTGATCAGGGCATCGTCGATCGGATCGATGATCGCGCGCTCACCGTCGGCGATGACAGCGGCAAGGTCTTCGCCGAGGTGGGCGCGCAGCAGCATGAGCGCCGTCGTGGCGAAACGGGTCTGCACGACCGACGTCTCGTCGGCGAAGTCGAGCACGATCGCGTCGTCCGCGATCGCGGGGGCGGGGCTCGTCGGGTCGCCCGTGATCACGACGGTTCGTGCGGACGTCGCCTTCATCAGGTCGAGTACCTCGGTGGTGGTTCCCGAGCGGGTGATCGCGAGGATGCGGTCGTACGTGCGGCCCGCAGGCATGTGGGATGCCGCGAACGCGTCGGTGACGCCGAGCCCGAGGTTCTCGCGCAGCGTCGCGTAGGCCTGAGCGATGAACCACGACGTTCCACAGCCGACGACCGCGACGGTTTCGCCGGCCTGCGGAAGCACGGACTCGAATGCGGGGGCGAGCTCGATCGCGCGGCTCCAGCACGAGGGCTGGCTCGCGATCTCACGCTCGGTCGCGCTGATGGTGGTGGTATTCATGTTGCCTCCCGGCGATTGGTACAGTAAGGTGGTCTAGACCACAGCGTAACACGGTGAACCGAGGAAGGTGAAGCGCCATGTCAGAACTCCCCACGAAGGCGGATGCTGCACGCGAATCGGCCACAGACTTGCTCGGCCCCGGCGAGGCCGTCCTCACCTTCGACGTCGGCGGGACCGACACGAAGTCGGCGCTGATCGCACGCGACGGGCGGATCCTCGGCCTGCGCCGCACTCCCACGCCGCGCAGTGATTCGGATCCGGCCGGAGTCGTGATCGAGAGCGTGACGGCGCTCGCCGCCACGCTCCGGGCCCACTATCCGGAAGAGGTGCCGGCCGCCGCCGGCCTGAGCGTCCCCGGCCTCGTCGACGAGGCCGCCGGCATCGCGAGGTTCGCGAGCAATCTCGGCTGGACCGACGTCCCCATGCACGAGCTCGCGCAGCGCGCGCTCGCCCTGCCCGTCGCCTTCGGTCACGACGTGCGCGCAGCGGGAGAGGCCGAGGCGCGCCTCGGCGCCGCCCGTGGCTTCGAGGACTCGATCGTCATCGCCATCGGCACGGGTATCGCGGGGGCGATCGTGCTCGGCGGCCGGCCCCACTCGGCCCACGGCTACGCGGCCGAGCTCGGCCACACGCTCGCCGATCCGAACGGTGAGCGCTGCCCCTGCGGCGCCCGGGGATGCCTCGAGACCATCGCATCGGCAGGTGCCATCGCGCGCCGCTACCGCGCCGCATCAGGTGTCAAAGTGGCCGGGGCGCGTGAGGTGCTGGCCGCGGCGCAGAGCGGCGACGCCACGGCGAGGCTCATCTGGTCGGAGGCGGTCACCGCGATCGCCGAGCACCTGGCGCGCCTCGTCGCCACGATCGCCCCGCAGGCGATCGTGATCGGCGGCGGTCTCGCCGAGGCCGGCGATGCTCTCTTCGTTCCCCTCGGTCGCCATCTGGACGACCTGCTCTCCTTCCACCGCCGCCCGCTCCTGCTCAAAGCCCGTTTCGGAGACGACGCGGGACTGCTCGGCACCGCTCTTGCTGCCCGCGATCTCCTCGCCCACGGAGGCGTCCTGTGATCCTCACCGTCACCCCGAACCCGGCACTCGACCTCACCTGGCACGTCCCGCACCTCGACCTCGGCGAATCGCATCGTGCCCCGACCGGCGTCGGCCGCGCGGGCGGCAAAGGCATCAACGTCGCGCGCGCGCTCCACGCTGATCAGGCGCCCGTGCTCGCGCTCACGACCGCCGGCGGGGCGGTCGGTGACGAGTTCACGACCGAACTCCGAGGCAGCGGCATCCCGTTCGAGATCATCCCGACCCGTGCCCAGACCCGACGATCGCTCGCCCTCGTCGACGAAGCGACGGGGGAGGCCACGGTCATCAACGAGCTCGGTGAGCCCTTGACCGACCGCGAATCGATCGAGCTGCTGCGGCGCACCCGAGAACTGGCGATCGACGCCGAGGCCGTCGCGATCTGCGGCAGCCTTCCTCGCGGGCTCGACGCCAACGACCTCGCCGGCCTGGTCGCGGACGTCGTCGCGTCGGGCGTCCCCGTGCTCGTGGACACCAGCGGACCCGGCCTGCGCTGCGCTGCCCGGGCAAGCGCATCCATCCTCAAGCCCAATCTCGAGGAGCTCCGCGAGGCCACCGGCTGCGACGATCCCGTCGACGGCGCGCGCACGCTCCTGGACGACGGTGCACAGCTGATCGTCGTCACCCTCGGCTCGGAAGGACTGTGGATCGTGGATGCCGCGGGGGCGAGCATCCGCGCGCGCCTGGGTGCGCCCGTCCGGGGCAACCCGACCGGCGCCGGCGACGCGGCCGTCGCGGCAATCCTGCGCACCATCGCCAGGACAGGGCTTCGCCTCGGCGATCGCGCCGCCCTCGCGGACCTCGCTCGGACGGCGGTGGCCTGGTCGGCATCGGCCGTGCTCGCACCCCTCGCCGGCGACCTCAGCGACCGCACTGCCGATCTTCTCGACGACGTCGTCATCCTCGACCCGATTCCGGAGCATTCATGACCCTCGCTTCCACCCGCACCCTGCTGCACCGGGCGCGCGCCCAACGCGCCGCCGTCGGTGCGTTCAACGTGATCCACCTCGAGACCGCGGAGGCGCTCGTCGCCGCCGCAGAGCGGTCGGGGCATCCCGTCATCCTGCAGATCTCGGAGAACTGCGTGACGTTCCACGGCGGCAGACTGGACCCGATCGCGCGCGCCACGCTCGCACTGGCCGACGCGAGCACCGCCGAGGTCGCCGTGCACCTCGATCACGCCGAAGACCCCGCGCTCGCGCTCGAGGCGATCGACCTCGGATTCTCGTCCGTCATGTTCGACGGCGCCAAGCTTCCCTTCGACGAGAACGTCGCAACCACGCGCCGCATCGTCGTCGCAGCCCACGCAGCCGGCGCCGACGTCGAGGCCGAGCTCGGCGAGATCGGCGGCAAGGACGGCGCGCACGCGCCGCACGTGCGCACCGACCCCGACGAGGCATCCCTCTTCGTCGCCGAGACCGGCGTCGACGCGCTCGCCGTCGCGGTCGGCTCGTCGCACGCCATGACGAGCCGGACGGCGGGGCTCGACCTCGACCTCGTCGCACGCCTCGCCAGCTCCGTGCCGGTGCCGCTCGTGCTCCACGGGTCGTCCGGTGTCCCGGACGACACGATCGTCGCGGGCATCGCGGCCGGCCTGGTGAAGATCAACGTCTCGACACACCTCAGCGCCGCCTACACCGCCGCCGTCCGCGCCTACCTCGATGGCAACGGAGCAGTCGTGGACTCCCGCAAGTACGTCGCGGCCGGCAACGCGGCACTGTCCGCCGAAGCGGCCCGGCTCCTCGAGCTCTTCGCCGCGAAGCACCCGGCTTTCGCCTGACCGCCGACCGGTCGACGCACACCATGCTGCTCGCGGCTGAACGGCTGATCACTGCCGATGGCGACGCGGGCGCCGGCTGGCTCCGTATCGATCGCGCAATCATCGCCGAGATGGGTGCCGGGCGGCCGCCCGCGCCGCCCGACCTCTCACTGTCGACCGTGTTCGCAGGCTTCGTCGACATCCACGCGCACGGAGCGATGGGCCACGACTTCGGCAGAGTCGGCGACGACCCCGAGACTGTGATCGCGTATCACGCAGCCAGCGGCACGACCTCGCTCGTTGCGACCCTGGCGACGGCGCCTCTGAGGAGCCTCGTCGACCGCGTGAGGGAATTGGCGCCCCTCGTCCGTGACGGATCGCTGGCGGGTCTGCATCTGGAAGGGCCGTGGATCTCCTCCGTGCGCCGGGGCGCCCATCATCCGGACCTTCTTCGGCCGCCCGCCATCGACGACATCGACCGCATCATCGATGCCGGCGACGGGACGATCCGAATGGTCACCCTCGCACCCGAACTGCCGGGCGCGCTCCAGGCCATCGAGCGGCTGGTGGGCGCCGGAGTCATCGCCGCACTGGGCCACACGGACGCGGACTACGCGACGACCATGTGCGCACTCGACGCCGGTGCCACCGTCGGGACGCACCTCTACAACGGGATGCGACCGCTTCACCACAGGGACCCTGGACTGGCTGGAGTCATGCTCACCGACCAGCGCGCAACGGTCGAGCTCATCGGGGACGGGGTTCACGTTCACGACGCGATCGTCGATCTCACACTCGCGGCGGCCGCCGGGCGCGTGGCTCTGATCTCGGACTGCATGTCCGCAGCAGGCCTGCCCGATGGCGTGCACGAACTCGCCGGCAGCCGGGTGCGGGTCACCGGGGGAGTGGCCGAGCTCGCCGATGGAAGCTCACTCGCCGGAAGCACGTCGACGCTGGGACACACCGTCGCCCGTCTTCTGGCACGGGGTGTCAGTCCCGTCGTCCTCGCCGACGCGGCGATCACTCGACCGGCCGCGGCCCTTGCGCTGAAGACTCCTGAACTTCGTCTCGGAGGACCGGCGGACCTGGTCGAGATCGCGAGCGGTGGCGTCGCTCGAGCCATGAAGAACGGCGAATGGGTCGATCCAGCAATCGGAAGCCCGCGGATTCCTGGGAACCTGCCCGACGCCATGGCCTTACTGTCTAACGCGTGTAATATAGCGTCTAACTAACAGTTGTTAGATAGCCCTTCGATGATGAGGATCCGCATGACGGACATGATCTCTCTCGCCCCCCAGGCGCACAGCGGAGTCGCTGCGGCCCGGCCGGCGGCCATTCCCGCAGTCCAGTCCGCAGATCCGTCGGTCGGGAGCTTCTCTCTCGTGTCGGGTGCGCAGATCAGCGGGCCATCCTCGCTGGCCGCCATCGTCGCCCGTTTCGCCGCAGACGTCGAGACCGACTCCGGTGTCGCGCTCGACCTCGTCGACGCGGGCGCGAGAAGCGGCGCACCGGCGATCTCCGTGGAGATCGACGAGACCGGCCTCGCCTCCGTCGCCCTCGCGCGCGGACTGCGCGCCGATGGTCGCGACCTCCGCGACGCAGACGAGCGGTACGGACTGGAGATCGATTCGACCGGCATCCGTGTCTGGGCCACTACACCCGAGGGCATACACCGCGGTCTCACGACACTCCGTCAGCTCATCACCTCGACGACGACTGCCGGCGTCGTCGAACTGTCCGGGGTGCGGATCGTCGACGGCCCGCGCTTCGCATGGAGAGGGCTGAGCGTCGATGTCGCGCGGACCTTCCACGATGTCGGCACCATCAAGCGGGTCATCGATATGTGCTCGCTGTATAAGCTCAACGTCCTGCACCTGCACCTCACCGATGACCACGGGTGGCGATTCGAGGTGCCCGCGTGGCCGGCGCTGGCCGAGGTCGGGGGAGCGGGCGCACTCGGCGACCGTCCCGGCGGCCACTACACCCAGGCAGACGTCGCGGCCATCGTCGCCTACGCGAGCGAGCGGTTCGTCACCGTGGTGCCCGAGGTCGACATGCCCGGTCACACGCAGGCCGTGTTCGCGGCGTATCCGGAGCTCGCGCCCGAACCGAGCCCCGCTGCGGCGCAGGCCGAGGCGTTCGGGCTCGCGATCGGCACGCTCGACTCGGATCGCGGCCGCACGCGCGAGTTCGTGCGCGACGTGCTCGCGGCCGTCGCCGCGCAGTTCCCGACCAGCGCATGGATCCATGTCGGCGGCGATGAGGCGTTCGGGATGCCGGACGAGGCCCACGCAGCGTTCGTCGAGTTCGCCGTCAGCACCGTGCGGGACCTCGGCCGTCACGCAGTGGGCTGGCAGGAAGCAGCCCGCGCCGACGTCGGCCCCGAAGAGCTCATCCAGTACTGGATCGAGCCCACACAGCTCGAGGGCATGTTCGGCGCGAACTCCGACGGAGCCATCGAAGCGCCGTTCCCGCCCGAGGTCATGGAACTCGTCGCCGACAACCTCGCCAAGTCGTTCGGCGACGTGCCCGCGGCACTCGCCAAGGGTGCGAGCATCCTCGTGTCGTCCAACCGCACGCTCTACCTCGACCGGCCCCACGCCGACGCCGCCGCAACCGTCGAGCAGGAAGCCACCCGCTCCCGCGTCGGACTGCCCTTCTACCCACCCGCCACGCTCCGCGAGATGGTCGAGTGGGACCCGGTCGCCGAGACGCCCGCCATCGAGAGCGACCACAGGATCGGCGGCATCGAGGCCGCCGTGTGGTGCGAGACGGTGACGAACCGCGACGACCTCGAGTTCCTGCTCCTGCCGCGCCTGGCCGGCGTCGGCGAGCGGGGCTGGTCGACGCATCCCACCGACTGGAACGAGTATGTCGTCCGGCTGGCCGCAGCATCCCGAGCCTGGAACCGCCGCGGCTGGAACTGGTTCCGTCCCGCATCGATTGAGTGGCCGGACGCCGTGTAGCCGAACACGGTCCCACCCGCGCATCCCGCACCGCGCGCCACGACGCGCATTCCGACATCCCGGTCCCGTATCCCGCGGGCCGCCCTCCCCACATGACAAGGAAGTTCAGTGGAAACCACCGCCAACAACGCCGAAGCGGCTCCCGCCGTGACTGCCAAGCGCCGGAAGACCAAGCCCGTCTTCCACACCTCGCTGCGCGAGCGTCTCTCCTACAACTCGTTCTGGGTCGGCCAGAACGTGCTCTTCATCATCGTCTCGACGTTCCTGGCCGTGTACTACACGACCGCGCTGGGCATCCCCGCCGCCGTGGTCGGCACGATTCTCCTGTTCGCCCGCTTGTACGACGCCCTCATCGACCCGGTCCTGGCGACGGTGATCGAGCGGTTCAAGCTCAAGAGTGGCAAGTTCAAGCCGTGGGTGTTCCTCGCGGCAATCACCGTGCCGCTGTTCACTGTGCTCTGCTTCGGCTTCGAAGGCGTTCTCACGCAGCAGGACCTCGCCGTGCGGATCGCCTACGCGACCGTCACCTACCTGCTCTGGGGCACCGTGTACGCCGCGTCCGACGGACCCGGCTACGCCCTCGGCTCGGTCATGTCGCCGGAGCCGGCCGAGCGCAACGTGATCCTCTCGAACAACCACGTCGCCGGCATCATCGGCATCCTGCTCGGTATCGCCGTGATGCCGCAGGTGCTCGCCGCCACCGCGAACAACTGGTTCCTCAGCATCGTCATCTTCGCCGTCGTCGGCTTCCTCGCGATGCTGCCGATCCGCACCGCGAAGGAGCGCGTGAGCGATGAGGGGCGCGAGCGCCCGTCGATCCTGCAGATCTGGCGCGCGGTCGTGCAGAACAAGTACCTGATGCTCACGGTCATCATCGGCCTGATCGTCAACGGCGTGAACTTCGCGCTGACCCTCGCGCCGTTCGTCGCGACCGACATCTACGGCAGCGCTTCATCCGCCTCGCTGCTGCTCATGCTCGGCATCCTCCCGGTCATCGTGGTCGCCCCGTTCGGCGCGCGTCTGATTCGCCGGTTCGGCAAGATCCCGCTGCTCGCGTTCTCGCTGATCGCCGGTGCGGTGCTCTCCGTCGTCGCGTTCCTGTTCTGCCGTGACTCGTTCACGCTCATGCTCGTCGTGTCAGCCCTGAAGGGTGTCGTGCTGGCCCCGCAGGTGTTCATGTTCTCGCTGCTGTTCGCCGACTCGATCGAGTACGACTTCTACAAGAACAAGCGACGCTACGAGGCGGCGACCTTCGCAATGCAGACCATGATGACGAAGGCGGGCACCGCGATCTCCGGCGCGATCGGCCTGTGGGTGATCGGCCTTGCCGGGTACCAGTCCTCCGTCGCCGGCCAGACCGTCACGCAGACGGCGGGCGCGATCGACGCGATGTGGGCCGTCTACAACCTCGGCGCGGCGATCGGATCCGCAATCGGCGCGTTCATCCTGCTCAAGTTCTACGACCTGACCGAAGCGAAGCTCGCCGTCATGGTCGAGGACAACAAGAAGCACGAGCAGATCGTCGACTGACGACGTGAGGGGGTGGATGCCGCGGCATCCACCCCCTCATTCGATGACGAAATACGATGTGACCCTGCCCGGAAGGAGCACACGATGGCACGAAGACTGACCCCCGAGGCCCGGCGCGCGGAGATCATCGAGACCGTCGACGAGCTCATCGCCGCCGAGGGCTACCGCTCGCTGAGCCTGCGCGAAGTCGCACGGCGGTGCGGCATGTCGGCACCCGGACTCATGCACTACTTCCCGGACATGACCAGCCTGCTCGACGCCGTCCTGGAGCGACGCGACGAGATCGACCTCGACGCCATCACACTCGAGCAGCCGGCAGACGCGCGTATCGAGGACATCATCGAGAGCAGCCTCCTCTATTACGAGCGCGCCCGGGAGAAGACTCGTCGATACGACGCCCTGGAGGCGGAGGCCATCGACCCGACCCACCCCGCCCACGCCTTCTACCTCGAGCGCGACGACCGGTCGTTCGAGCGGATGCGTCCCTACATCGAGCGTGAGTTCGAAGATCCTGACCGAGCCTCGAAGCTCCTCCGTGCGGTGTTCGACGGACTGCGATTCCGGGTGGTACGCGATCCGGAGCATGTCGACTTGCGCAAGGAATGGCATGCCGTCCGCGACGTCGTGCTGGGCTGCCTGGAGCGACGGATTTCAGAGACGGTCTAGCAATTCCGCCCTCGTGGAATGCAGTGCGCGTGCCTGATCCACCTGAGGGCAGCGCCCGTGGGGGCTACCTCGCGTGCGGGTGGCAGCACGTTCGGTTCGGATCGTCGACGGGCGTGGGCATGAGCGCCGTCGCCTGCTGGGTGATCCGCACGCTGAGCGGTGCCGGCGCGGTCTCTCACGGACCGCCCATCCAGTGGTCGATGCGGTGGACGTCTGGAGCGAACCCGTGACGGACGCCGTAGAGGACCGCCTGAGTGCGGCTCGACGCCCCGATCTTGCCGTAAACGGATCGGATGTACGACTTCACGGTGTTGGGGCTGAGGTAGGTCAGGCTGGCGACCTCGGCGTTGCTCTTGCCCTGGGTGATCAGGGCGAGGATCTCGGACTCGCGATCCGTGATTCCTTGGAGCCGGCCGGGCCAGTCCAGGCCGGGCGCGCTGGGCGCGCGGCGGCTTTGGTCGCTGATGACGATCTCGCCTGCGTTGACGGCCTCGATTGCCGCGACCAGCTCAGCGGCCGTGAGCGTCTTGGACAGGTAGCCGTGCACGCCGAGGCGACGGGCTGCGTCGATGAGCTTGGGGTGAAAGTTCCACGTGTACACCACGACGTGGCGCGCCCGGGGGTTCTCCACCAGCGCGGCGATCTCGTGGTGGTCCGACTCCGGCTGGGCGAACGAGTCGTAGAGCACGACGTCGACAGCCTGTTCCCTGGGTGTATTGGCGTCGATCTCGGCGACGACGACGCGATCAGGGTGCTCGTCGAACATATGTGCCAGGCCCCGCAGCACGACATCGTAGTCATCGACCAGCGCCACGGTGATGGGCGGCGTGGGCCGTTCGATCGACATGCCCCACGATTACACCCTCAGGGGTGTACTGGTACACCCCCAGGGGTGGTTAGGTCAGGAGCGTTGGATCATCGAACGGACGCACCACCCGGTGCGGCGGCCCGTTCGGGGTTCACCACTCGATCAGGAGGAGAAGATCATGCTCTGGACCATCCTGGGCCTCATCATCATTGGACTCATCGCCGGCTTCATCGCACGCGCCGTCATCCCCGGCAAGCAGAGCATGGGGATCCTCCTGACCATCGTCCTCGGAATCGTCGGGTCATTCGTCGGCGGGTTCCTCGGGTTCCTCATCTTCGGGGCCGACCCGAACGGCGGATTCCTGCAGCCCTCCGGCATCATCGGATCGATCCTCGGCGCGATCATCGTGCTGGGCATCTACGTCCTCGTCACGCGGCGGCGCAGTGTTACCCGCTGACTCTGAGCCGCCGCTCGACAGAAGCGCACGATCATGGGGACTCTCTATTACGGATCGAATCCCGCACCGATTCAGATGTGCGACCGCCTTCTGGCGCACCTGAAGGTCGTCGTCTCGACGAAGCTGCGGCGAGGCGAGGCGTTCACGGTCACCTGGGTGCACTCGGATCTGCAACCGTCGGGCCGCACGACGATTTGGGTACAGTCCGCTATACCCCTGCGATTCGTGTTCGATTCGGACGAGCCGGCACAGATCGACGTTCGCACGCTGGAAACGCTCGTGGATGCCGCAAACCAGGGCAACATCAGCCTCAGTTCGGACGATCTGACGGCGCTCGAGCGCCCCTGACGGCGCGGACCGACTGGCCCAGCGGTCTCGGCGGACGAGAACTGCGCGAACGCGAAGACCATGCATGCCGCGACGGTGATGAGCGCAAGCGCGAAGGCGACCCAGCGGCGAACGACGACGGCCGTGATCGCGATCATCGTGAGGCCGAGCGCAATGGCGACGAAAGTCCAGAACGCTGTCGCTCGGTCGCTCGCATTGAAGAGCGAGGCGCTTCCGAAAACGCCGACCGCCCCTGATCAGACCGTCCGAGGAGCCGGTCCCGACGCGCGCGAGACCGCGTCAGCCGCCCGACGTTGTTCCGATACGATCCTCCGCATGGCCCGCGTGGTGTGGGTGGCAACGGGAATGGCGTGGGCGTTTCGCTCTCTGCTCGATCTGCTCTCCCCGCGCTACTTCCATCCCGTGAGTCCGCTGGACTATCTGGCAGTTTGGAGTTTTACCGCGGCGCTCCTCCTTACCGGTCCCGCTGTCGTCTGTCTGTCCCGGTTGTCCTGGTCGCGTAGCGTCCGCGTGATCGCGATCGCTACGGGAGCAGGGGCGGTGCTCGCGGGGCTGGCCAACGCCGCTGAGGACGCGCTGCGCGTTCGGGGAATAGGAGACATCTTCGTCGCAGGAATGCTCGTGCTGGTCGCCGGACTGCTGGCGTGCACCGCGATTCTCGCGATCTTCCGGAACTGGCGCCTTGCAGCCGCGTTCGCACTTCTATCCGCCGGAGTGCTCGTCTCGTTCGCTCTGCCCGGCGGCGGCTTGCTGGTTCTCCTTGCTCTGCTCGCCGTCGCCGCACGGCCGGCGTGGTTCACAGTAACCCCCGGCGACCCGCCAGATAGCCGCCGCGCTGCCCGCCGATGACCTGTGTCAGCTCCATATCGATTCGTCACGTGACCGCACGCCGGTCGCTCTACGAGCGTGTTTGCGCCGTGCCTGCCAAGCTGAGCGCCCATCGGGCTTGCCGTGGTCGGGATCGTTCGTCGAAGAGTTGCTCGGGCCAGACACGCCACGTCAGTGCCCTTGAGCGATGCCGTATCGATTCCTAGAATTCCGGAGCGAAAGGAGCGATCCGACATGGATGGACCAGATCTTCTCGCGACCCGGCTGCTCCGCGCGATGGTCGCCGACGACGTCGACACCGTTAGTCAGATCGTCGTAGAAATCGAAGACAGCGGCTACGCCGGCCTCGTCGCTACGGGACTCGCACAGTCCTACATCACCGAAGTGCTCAAGACGGCCAGACGCGAACCACTCCTGCGCGCACTCGAAGCGCGCATCCTCGAGTTGACTGCTGTCGCCGATGGAACGAACGAGAACTCGACCTGACCAATTCACCCTGACGATGGCAGGTGGCTCCGAACGGTCGCTCACCGTGCGCTTGCCGCGAGTCATCGCGTAGTCGGCCATGTGTGTGTCAAGACGATCAAGTCGAGTTGCACGGAACGAGGCTACCCATTCGCGGGAACGAAGCGCCTGTAGGTGGGTCGCTGGGCGCGCGCTTCGACGTACCAGGCGGACCGATCGCTGGCTGGCAGGCAGAGATTCTTTCTCGTAGCGGTTCGAACGATTGGGTCACGGCCTGCTGCCGTCGGTGATCTTGATCGATATGTACGCTCCGTCGCCCCAGGTGAAGGTCACCCGCTGATCGGGTGTCATGCCCTGGGGCCTCTGATGGTCGGCGAGGTTGCCGTAGCCCAGCGACATTCTGAGCGCTCCGTTCGCAGTGTCAGCGCGGGGACTGCAGTTCGCTTCGATCGTGGAGCCGTTGGTCAGCAGCAGGCAGTTCTCCCGTTCTTGCCCGCGTGATATCCCCGCGGCCGAGAGCGTCCATCCGTAGTGGACGCCGAGGGGCTGAACCCAGGTCGGCCGGCCGTTGGCGAGGAACACGGGCATATCGGGCCGCGGCGAGACGTCGATGAACTCACCGCTCCGTCTATCGACAACGAGGGGGATGATCACGTGTTCGGTCCCCGTGAGATCGGCCGTCGCGGGCCTGGCGGTCGGGGACGCGGTCGCTGCGTCCGCGAGGGTCGGGTTCGGCGCCGTCTGCAGGTCACTGAGCGGGCCGAAGGCGACCGCCGGCAGCGCGACCGAGGCGACGAGGCCGACGATCAGTCGACGGCGGGGCAAGGGTCGGCCGGGTGCACGCCCGACAATCCTCGGGCCCGCATGTGTGGCGGGATCCGGTGCGGGCCGTCCACGCGTCACGGAACCGGATGTCGGAATCGCGGCCCGCGGGAGGCCCGCCGTCCCAGCAGGCACCGGTGCTGCCTCCCCCCGGGCCGCGATAGCGAGCTGTTCGAGCTCGGCGAGACGTTCCAGCCCGACCGAGTCGCCGGCAATGTCCGCGTCCCGGGCGTACGCCCGGCGACGTAAGGCCGCCAGTTCGGCCCGGGTGGCGGCGTCCATCAGCCGATCCCTGCGCAATGTTCGCCCTGGGAACTTGGCACACACTCACGTTACGCCGGAATCACCGACGATCATCCGGCTCGGCCGGCGGTTGCTCGGCGCTACGCAGCCACCCGCGAGAATCTCGCCAGCCGATTCAGCAGCGATCTCGGGGTGAGTGCGGAACGGGCGAGAATCCTGGCCGCAATGTTCATGGCGATCAGCGACGGCCTTCAGATCCAGGAGCTGCTGGACGAGGACTTCGACATGCTCGCCGTGTACGACGCCTTCGTGGCGGGGCTTGTGCCGGACTGATTCGAAGCGCTCCACAGGCGGGCGACACGCCGGCTCGGTGACGGGATGCCGCGTGGTGCGCCACCTGAGCGGAAACGGTCAGGGCGAAGCATCCACCTCCGCCAGAAGCGACCGGGCGAGCTCGGTCGATCCGGCGACCGCGGCGGGCATGACGACGATCGCGCCGAGCGGGATGAGGAAGAAGAGCTGTGTCGCGACGCCGAAGCCGAGTGCGCGAGTTCGACGCCCGCGCACCAGCGCGCGCCGCTGAGCGCGGGTGAGGCCACGCGCCGTGAGCGCGCGTGAAGTCAGTTCGTCGGCGAGGAGCCATCCGGTCAGCACGACACCGGTCGCGGCGCCCACGAAGCCGCCGACGACGGGGATGAATCCCAGCAGTGCGGCCAAGAGTGCGACGAGGATGCCACGACCGATGAGCGAGAGTCCGTCGACGACCGATCGCCAGAACGGGTAGTCGACGTCGGGCACGGGGCCGCCGAGGTCGCGTTCGACGGTGCGGGAGATGCGCTCGTAGAAGGGGTCGCCGACGACGAGCGTGAGCGCCGTGAACGACACGATCGCGACGAAGAGCGCGCCGCCGAAGAGCGCCGCCCCGACGCCGAACCGCAGGAAGTCGCGCCAGAACGGCACCCAGCCGTCGGCGAAGGGCGTCGCCCCCGACGTCAGGCCGGGAAGCGCGAAGCCGAGTGCCGTGAGTGCGGCGACGAAGAACAGCCCGACGATCGCGGCGGGCACGAGGCCGAGCAACATCGCACCCGGGCGGCGCCGCCACCAGGTGAAGCCGCGCAGCAGGAAGCCCACTCCGCGCAGGAACTGTCGCATCGCTTCGACATTACGGTGCCATACCTGCCGGGTGATCCTCCTTCCCGCAGCCACGACGCGTCCCTACACTGAGCGTCGAATCTCCGGTGCCGTGCACGCGGGCACCCCTCGCCGATCTGGAGCCTCGCATGACCGAATCGACTCAGACCACTCCCAGTGCGACCCCGCCCGCGCCCGAGAAGAAGGGTGTCGGCCTCGGCGCGCTGATCGGCGTCGGCATCGGCGTCGTGCTGCTCTCGTTCGTCGCGGCATTCCTCGGCTCGTCGCTTGCCAGGTCGACGGATGCCGCGGCCGAGCCCACGCCGACGGTCGTCGAGACGCCCGTTCCGACGCCTGTCTCGACGGAAGAGGTCGAGGACGTCATCAAGGAGATCCTCCCGGCAGGATCGGCGGTGCGTGCCGGCAAGGGAACGCCCGCCGCGGGCAAGGGCTATGAGGGAGACGTCTACATCGACGTGTCGAACGCCAACGTCTACGTCTTCCGCGACGGGCAGTGGGTGCTCGCGGGCAACATCAAGCAGTCGGCGGCCGAGAACCTCACCGGCGCGACCGGCGAGACCGGCGCGACCGGCGAGACCGGCGCGACGGGCGAGACCGGCGCGACCGGCGAGCAGGGCCCTCAGGGCGAGACCGGCGCCAGCGGCGCCCCGGGAACGCCGGGCACGCAGGTTCTCCTGGGCACGGGGACGCCCGACAACGAGACATGCCAGACCAACGGCGACGTCTACATCGACACCGACACGACCACGTTCTACGAGTGCACCGACAGCACCTGGGTGCAGTCCGGCGCGTCCACGAGCCAGCTTCCCGCACAGTAGGCAGCGCGCAGCCGCGGCATCCGCTCGACGTAACGGCCTGTCCCTCTGGCGCCGCGCCGCGCCGCGGGGGACGATGGTCGCTACTGGTCCGCGAGGATGCGGGAGGATCCGTGGCCGAGACATCTACAGACCCGGCGCATCGCACCGTCGTGCTGCTCGGGGCGATGGGCAGCGGCAAGACGACGCTCGCCGAGGCGATGCTGCACCGCGCGGGCGCGATCCCGCGCATGGGCAGCGTCGAGCAGGGCACGACAGTGTGCGACCACGACCCCGAGGAGATCGCGCGCGGCACGTCGCTCGGTCTCGCGCTCGCGTGGCTCACGTGGACGGTCGGGGGCGCCCTGCAGGGCGTCACGATCGTCGACACCCCGGGGCATCCCGATTTCGTGGGAGCGGTGGATGCCGCGCTCTCGATCGCCGATGTCGCCGTCGTCGTCGTGAGCGCCGTCGACGGCGTGACGGGAGCCACTCGCACCGCGTGGGCGAACGCCGGCGCCGCGGGGGTGCCCCGCGTCGTCGTCGTGACACAGGAGGATCGCGCGCGCGCGGACTTCCGGCGCACGGTCGAGCAGCTTCGGGATGCCTTCGGCCCGGGACTGTGGCCGCTCGAGCTGCCGCTCGGTGAGGAGCACGCGTTCCACGGAGTCGCCGACATCCTCAGTGAGCGCGCGCTCGTCTACGACGAGAGCGGGCGGCACCACGACGAGCCCGTGCCCGACGAGTTGGCCGACGAGGAGCATCGGCTGCATCAAGAGGTCACCGAGGAGATCGTCGCGCGCGACGACGCGCAGCTCGAGGCCTACTTGGAGGGCGATGAGCCCGCGCCGCGCGAGCTGGAGTCGACGTTCGCGGGGGCGATGGCGGCGGGGGATGCCGTGCCCATCGTCGTGTGCTCGGGGCTCACGGCGACCGGCGTCGACCATGTGCTCGACCTCCTGTGCGATCTGGCTCCCACGGGGGAGACGCACGACGGGCGGATCCTCCTCGGCGTCGACGACGAGGGACACGGCGGCACGGAGCACAGCGTCGCGCCGCAGGCCAACGGCGACACCCTGGTGCACGTCTTCCGAACGGTCGCCGACCCGTTCGTCGGGCAGGTCGCGATGTTCAAGGTCCTCTCGGGGGTGCTCCGCCCGGGCGACCGGCTGCGCAACGCGACGACGGGCGGCGAGGAACGCATCCCGGCGCTGTTCCGGCTGCGCGGCGCCGAGCACGTGCCGGCCGATTCGATCCGCACGGGCGAGATCGGCGCGGTCGCGAAGCTCACCTCGACTCCCGCCGGCTCGCTCCTGTGGACGCGCTCGCAGAGCGGCGCGCGGCCCATTCCGCTGCCCTCTCGCGCGCCCGTCTACGCCATGACGCTCGAGCCCGTGTCGCAGTCCGATGACGCCAAGCTCACGACGGCGCTCGGCCGCCTGACGGCCGAGGATCCGACGCTCGTCGTCGACCGCGCGGGCAGCCTCACGATCCTCCGTGGCCTGGGCGACACCCACGTCGCGGTCGCCGTCGAACGGCTCGCGCGCGTGCTCGGCGTGCACGTCACGACCGGCACTGCTCCCGTCGCGTACCGCGAGACGATCGCCCGATCGGCGCACGCCGAGGGCAAGCTCAAGAAGCAGTCGGGCGGGCATGGCCAGTTCGCCGTCGTGCAGCTCAAGCTCTCGCCCCTGCCTCCCGGCGGCGGCTTCGCGTTCGTCGACTCCGTCGTGGGCGGGGCCGTGCCGCGCACGTACATCCCCGCCGTCGAGCGCGGGGCGCGCGACGCGCTCGCCGCGGGGGGACCGCTCGGCCACCCCGTCGTCGACGTGCAGGTGGAGCTGCTCGACGGCAAGGCGCACTCGGTCGACTCGTCCGAGATGGCGTTCCGCACGGCGGCGGCGCTGGGTGTCAAGGCCGCGCTCGCCGAGGCGCAGACGGTGCTGCTCGAGCCCGTGTCGAACGTGACGGTCACGGTGCCGACCGACCTGCAGGGGCCGGTGCTCACCGACCTGTCCGGTCGCCGCGGGCGCGTGCACGCGAGCGAGACGGCCGACGACGGGCGCGCGCGGGTCGTCGCCAGCGTCCCCGACGCCGAGCTCGAGCGCTACGTGCTCGATCTGCGCGCTCTGACGGGCGGGCAGGCCGAGCTCACGATCGCCACCGATCATTACGAGCCCGCACCCGGCCCGCACACCTGAGCGCGCTCGCTACGATGAGACGTCATGCCTGAGCGCCCGCCTTTCAGCCCGGTCATCGCCCTGCTCACCGTTTCGAGCGTGTGGGATGCGCGCCTCAACGCATCCCTCAAGGACCTCGGCCTCACGACCCGCAAGTACGGTCTGCTCGCGCACATCCATGCGACGCCGGGCATCTCGTTCTCAGAGCTCGCGCGGCGCTCGCAGATCACGGTGCAGACGGCGCACACGGCGGTGCGGACGCTCCAGGACGAAGGACTGGTTCAGGATGCCACTGCCCAGGCGGGGGCGGCATCCGATCTGCGTGCGACCGACAAGGGCGAGGCTGCGCTCGCCGAGGCCGATGCGCGCCTCGCGAGCCTCGACGGCGCCTTCGGGGAGGGCGCGCCGCGACTGACCGAGGCTCTTCAAGGACTCCACGAGGAGCCGTTCGGCGCGTGAGCGAGCTGCGGATCATCAGCACAGGCGACGCCGCCCGCCCCGTTCCGAAGAAGCACAGCCGCGACCCCGACCGCCTCGCCGCTGCGCTCATGCTCGTCGGCGTCGCGATCGCGATGGTATGGGCGAACTCGCCGTGGGCGGCGACCTACGAGGAGTTCTGGGCGCTGCCGATCGGCATGTCGGTCGGCGGGTTCGACGTGTCGTTCACGATGCACGCGGTCGTGAACGAGGGCCTCATGACCCTCTTCTTCTTCCTCGTCGGCCTCGAGGTCAAGCGCGAGCTGACGATCGGCGAGCTCACCGACCGGTCGCGCGCGCTCCTTCCCATCGGGGCAGCCGTCGCAGGCCTCATCGTGCCGGCGCTCGTGTTCGTGCTGTTCAACCTCGGAGGCGCAGAGGCCGACGCGTGGGGCGTCGTCATCTCGACCGACACGGCGTTCCTCCTCGGCGCGCTCGCGATCATCGCGCCGAAGTATCCGTCGCGCCTGCGGATCTTCCTCCTCACCCTCGCCGTCGTCGACGACATCGGGGCGCTCCTGGTGATCGGCCTGTTCTACAACAACGGTCTCGCGGCGGTGCCCCTGCTCGTCGCGATCGTGCTGATGGGGCTCCTCGCCCTCGTGCGGTTCCTTCCCGCGGGCCGCGGCCTGTCGTACACGCTGCTGGGGGCCGGCCTGTGGATCGCCGTGCTGCTGGCAGGCATCCATCCCACGCTCGCCGGCGTCGCCGTCGCCCTCCTCATCCCGGTCTTCCCGCCTCGTCGCACCGACGTCGAGCGTGCGGCGGAGCTGACCCGGGCATTCCGCGAGTCGCCGAATCCGGCGTACGCGGCCGCGGTCACGAGAAGCCTGCGCGACTCGCTCTCGATCAATGAGCGCGTCGACGCCGCCTGGCGCCCCTACATCTCGTTCGGCGTCCTGCCGATCTTCGCCCTCGCGAACGCGGGTGTGCACCTCGACCCCGAGACGATCCGGGATGCCGTGACCTCGCCCGTCGCGTGGGGCATCGTCGTGGGACTCGTCGTCGGCAAGTTCGTCGGCATCACGGGCGCGACGGCGCTCCTGCGCGCGCTGGGTCGCGGGCAGCTCGCGCCTGGGCTCGGACTCAATCGCGTCGCCGGGGGAGCGGCACTGTCGGGCATCGGCTTCACGATCTCGCTCTTCCTCGTGCCGATCGCGATCGACGACCCGCACACGCAGAACATCGCGCGGGTCGCCGTGCTGACGGCATCCGTTCTGGCGTTCCTCATCGGCTGGGCGGTGCTCGTCGTCGGCGACCGGATCCGGCCGCCGCGCCCCGTGGGTGCGAAGCTGATGCGGCCGTTCGACCCGGAGCGCGACCACTTCCGCGGCGACATCGCCGCACGGTTCGAGATCGTCGAGTACGGCGACTTCGAGTGCCCGTTCTGCAGCCGTGCCACGGGCTCCGTCGACACCGTGCTGGAGTACTTCGGCGACGAGGTGCGCTGGGTGTGGCGGCATTTCCCGCTCGACGTGCCGCACCCGCATGCGCAGGAGGCGGCGCAGGCCGCCGAAGCCGCCGGGCTTCAGGGTCGCTTCTTCGAGATGGCCGTCACGCTCTTCGCGAATCAGGACCGGCTCGAGGCATCCGATCTGTGCATGTACGCGGCCCGGCTGGGCCTGGACCCCGAGCGCTTCATGGAGGACTTCCAGTCGCCGCGGGTCATCCGCCGCATCACCGACGACCGCCTCGATGCGGAGCTGATGGACCTGAGCGGCACTCCGACGTTCTTCGTCAACGGCAAGCGCCACATCGGGCCGTACGACTCGGCGAGCCTCATCCGCGCCCTCGAGGCGTCGCGCGCGCACTGATCTCGCGGCCGCGGCGCTGATTCTCCCTCTGTCCATAGCCCGTGCTCTCGCCGAAAGCCCCCGATCCGCACCGGGTGAAACACGGGCTCTCGGTCACAGCACGGGCTCTGGGCGATTCTGCAGCCGTGCGCTGATTTGCGGCATCCGGGAATATCCCTTCAATCGGTCCGTTGAAGTTGATACGGATCGACTCAACCTTGGGTCGATCGTCCCATCGACTTCAGACGGAGACACGGGAGATGCCCGAAGACTTCACCCCCTACACCGACGGCGACGCCGACGGCGCGGGCTCGTTCGACGAGTTCCTCGCCCGCTACCTGGCGGGCGAGCGTGCACGCGCCGAGCGGTCGATCGACCTCACGCGGTTCCTGAGCGCGCGTACGCAGGACGTGCTCCAGCGCGCCGGCCGCTTCGCGCTCGAGCGCGGTCAGAGCGAGCTCGACGCGCTGCACGTGCTGCGCGTGCTCGCGAACGAGGACCCGGCCAAGGATGCCGTCGAGCGCATCGGCGCCGACCCGCGCGCGATCGCAAAGGCCGCCGAGGAGCGCCTGCCCGCGGCATCCACTCCCCAGAACGCCGACGGCGCGGTCGTGACGCCTTCCGTCACCCGCGCCCTCTTCCACGCGTTCCAGGTGGCCCGCTCGTCGGGTTCGACCTACATCGACCCCGAGCACCTCTTCTTCGCGCTCGTGCTCGCGCAGGACACCCCGGCCGGCCGCGTGCTCGCCGAGGCGGGCGTGACGCCCGAGGCGCTGACGCAGGGCGTGCGCGAGACGGTGCGTCCGGCTGCCGCGCCGACGACCGACGGCGAGGCCGCTGCCGAGACGCCGATGCTCGACAAGTTCGGCACCGATCTGACGGCGCTCGCCGCGGAGGGTCGGCTCGACCCCGTCATCGGCCGCGCCGACGAGATCGAGCAGACGATCGAGATCCTCAGCCGTCGCACGAAGAACAACCCCGTCCTCGTGGGCGAGGCGGGCGTCGGCAAGACCGCGATCGTCGAGGGCCTCGCGCAGGCGATCGTCGACGGCGGCGTGCCCGAGCAGCTCATCGGCAAGCGCGTCATCTCGCTCGACCTCGCCGGCATGCTCGCCGGCACGCGGTACCGCGGCGACTTCGAGGAGCGCCTCACCAAGACGATGGACGAGGTCGCGTCGCTCGAGGGCACCGTCATCCTCTTCGTCGACGAGATCCACACCGTCGTCGGCGCAGGCGGCGGGGGCGAGGGCGCGATGGATGCCGGAAACATCCTCAAGCCGCGTCTCGCGCGCGGCGAGCTGCACCTCGTGGGTGCGACGACGCTCAAGGAGTACCGCACGATCGAGAAGGACCCGGCGCTCGAGCGCCGCTTCCAGCCCGTGCGCGTCGGCGAGCCCTCCATCGAGGACGCCGTGCTGATCCTGCAGGGCCTCAAGCCCGCGTACGAGGAGCACCACGGCGTGCGGTTCACGGATGCCGCGCTCCGCGCCGCCGTCGAGCTCTCAGACCGCTACCTCACCGAGCGCGTGCTGCCCGACAAGGCGATCGACCTCATCGACCAGGCCGGAGCCCGGCTGCGGCTCAAGCTCGGCGCGCTGGTCGACGTGAAGGCGCTCATCGAGCGGCTCGCGACTCTGGAGGCCGACAAGAACGCCGCCGTCTCGGCCGAGCACTACGAGGAGGCCTCGCGCATCCGGGACCAGATCGCGGAGGTGCAGGGACGGCTGGCCGATGCGACGTCGCGCGGTCCGGTCGCCCAGGGTGATGCGGTCGTGGACGAGCCGGAGATCGCGGCCGTCATCAGTCGCGCCACCGGCATCCCGGTGAACCGCCTGACCGAGACCGAGCGCGAGCGCCTCGCCTCCCTCGAGCACGAGCTGCACGCCCGCGTCATCGGGCAGGACGATGCCGTCGCGGCCGTCGCCAAGGCCGTGCGCCGCAACCGCACGGGCATGGGCGACAGCCGTCGCCCCGTCGGCTCGTTCCTCTTCCTCGGTCCGACCGGCGTCGGCAAGACGGAGCTCGCCAAATCGCTCGCGCAGTCGCTGTTCGACGATTCCTCGGCCGTGATCAGGTTCGACATGAGCGAGTTCGGCGAGCGGCACACCGTGTCGCGCCTCGTCGGCGCCCCTCCCGGATACGTCGGATACGACGAGGCCGGTCAGCTCACCGAGCGCGTCCGTCGCAATCCGTACGCCGTCGTGCTCTTCGACGAGATCGAGAAGGCCCACCCCGACGTCTTCAACCTGCTGCTGCAGGTGCTCGACGACGGACGCCTCACCGACGGTCAGGGGCGCACGGTCGACTTCCGCAACACCGTCGTCATCATGACGTCGAACCTCGGCTCGGAGTTCCTGGCGTCGCGCGCCGGGGCGATCGGCTTCATCGCCGACGGCGGCGGGGCGACCGGCTTCGGCAGCGAGAAGGATCTGCGCGATCGCGTCTTCGGCAAGCTTCGCGAGGCGATGCGTCCCGAGTTCCTCAACCGCATCGACGAGATCGTGCTCTTCCGCAAGCTCGAGAAGGCGCAGCTGCGCGACATCGTGCGGCTCGTGCTCGACCAGACGTCGGCGCGGCTGGCGCACCGCGAGGTGGCCCTGTCGGTCACCGATGCCGCGGTCGACTGGCTCGCCGAGCACGGGTACGAGCCCGAGTACGGTGCCCGCCCGCTCCGTCGCCTCGTGCAGCGCGAGGTCGACGACCGGATCGCCGAGCTGTTCGTCTCCGGTGAGCTCGTGGACGGGGGAGCGGTGACGGTGGATGCCCCGGGCCCCGAGCTCCTCGTCCGGTCGGAGGCGTTCGCGGCCGCCGCCTGACGTGCGCATCGAGGGGCGCCGTGCCATCGGGTACGGCGCCCTTCTGCGTGCCCGCGGCATTGTGCGGGTGTTGGCCGTGCGGACTCGCACATTGCCGCGGGTGAGCGGAGGCTGCTGGGACTCACCCGCGGCATCGTGCGGGTGTTCAGGCTGACAACTCGCCGGATGCCGCGGGGGAGCGCCTCGCCCGCGGAAACGTCAGGTGTGCAGCATCCGCTTCAGCGTGCGGGCGTTGCGGACGGCATTGCCGCCGCCGTCGTTGTTGAAGTAGCCGTAGACGTCGTGGCCGGCACGCTCCCACTCGCGGATGCGCTCGGTCCACCACGCCAGGTCGTCGTCGGAGTAGGAGCCGCCGTAGAGGTGCTCCGAGTCGGGTCCATGCCAGCGCACGTAGACCAGCCTCGCCGTCGCACGCAGGATGCACGGCAGCTTCGCCCCGCTCATGACGCAGTAGGCGGCGCCGTGGCGTTCGAGGAGCGCGAAGACGGCGTCGTCGGTCCAGGAGTCGTGCCGGAACTCGATGACGGGACGGGTCCAGTCGGGCAGGGCGCCGAGGAAATGGTCGGGCCGGGCGTCGTCGCGCTCCATCGTCGGCGGGAGCTGGACGATGAGCGGTCCGCGCCTGCCGCGCAGTTCATGGAGGCCCGCCACCACGCGCTCGATCCACTGCTCGGGCTCTCGCAGCCTGCGCGCGTGGGTCAGGCCGCGCGGCGCCTTGACCGTCATCTCGAAGCCCTCGGGAAGCTTTTCGCGCCACGCGGCGAAGCGTGCCGGTGGCGGCCACCGGTAGAAGCTCGCGTTGAGCTCGACGGTGTCGAACTCGCGCTGGTAGATCTCGAGCCACCGCGCCTGCGGCGCGCTCGCGTACAGGGTGCTCCGCCAGTGCGGATAGCTCCATCCCGACGTGCCGATGCGGGCCATGCGACCAGCGTGGCGGCGCGACGTGCTGTCGGGGACGGGGTTGCCCGAGCGATGACGACGGGGTATTCGTCGTGTCGACTGCGCGGGCTTCCTCCCTTCCTCGCGACGACCGGAGGGAAGCCAGGGAGCGGAGGGCGGATGTCGGCATCCCGTCCTCCCTTCGTGGGTTCTCCTCCGCTCAGCTGGGCGAGCGGAGGAAGATCCCGACGAGCCCGGGCGGGTGTCGGAGGCCGGTGCGAGAATTCAGGGATGCTGCTCGCCGACCTGGTCGAGACCGCCGATGCCGTCGGGGCGACCCGATCGCGCCTCGCCAAAGTCGACGCCCTCGCATCGGCGCTCGAGCGCCTCGAACCCGAGGAGATCCGGCCCGCGGTCGGATTCCTCACGGCGAGCCCGAGGCAGGGGAGGATCGGCGTCGGCTGGCGAACCCTTGCATCGCTCGACGCGGAGCACGCGACGACCCCGACTCTGACCATCGGCGACGTCGACGTCGCGCTCGGCGAGCTCGCCGAGGCATCCGGTGCCGGCTCGGTCGCCGCGCGGAGCGGGGCACTGAGCGGGCTCGCGCAGCGCGCGACGGCCGACGAGTGGGGCTTCATCGCGCGCGTCATGCTCGGCGAACTCCGCACGGGCGCCCTCGAGGGCGTGCTGCTCGACGCCATCGCGCGCGCATCGGATCGTCCGGGCGATGTGGTCCGCCGCGCCGCGATGCTGTCCGGCGACCTCGGCGAGACGGCGGTGATCGCTCTCACGCAGGCGCCCGACGACCTCGAGGCGATCGGGCTCGTCGTCGGACGCGCCGTGCTTCCCATGCTCGCGTCGACGGCGGCGACGGTGACCGAGGCGGTCGAGTCCGCGGGCGAGGCCTCGGTCGAGTACAAGCTCGACGGCGCGCGCATCCAGGTGCATCGTCGCGGCGACGACGTGCGCGTCTTCACCCGCAACCTCGCCGACATCACCCACCGGCTTCCCGAGGTCGTCGAGGTCGTGAAGGGGATGCCGGTGACCGACGTCATCCTCGACGGCGAGACGCTCGCGCTCGACGAGAATGACGCCCCGCGTCCCTTCCAGGACACGATGTCGCGGTTCGGGGCTGGAGCCCTTCGACAAGCTCAGGAGCACGCGATCCAGACGATCCTGCATCCGTGGTTCTTCGACGTGCTGCACGTCGACGGACGCGACCTCATCGACGAGCCGCTGCGCGTGCGCCGCGACGAGCTCGGGCGCATCGCGCCGGCGCACCGCATCCCCGGCGAGGTCACGAGCGACCCCGACGTCGCCGAGCGTGTCGGCGCCGATGCGCTCGCGGCGGGGCACGAGGGCGTCGTCGTCAAGGCGATCGACTCCGTCTACGGGGCCGGGCGGCGCGGTGCGAGCTGGATCAAGGTCAAGCCCGTCCACACCTTCGACCTCGTCGTGCTCGCCGCCGAGTGGGGCTACGGCCGCCGCACGGGATGGCTTTCCAACCTGCATCTGAGCGCCCGCGACGAGACGGGAGAGTTCGGCGGCGGATTCGTCATGGTGGGCAAGACCTTCAAGGGCCTCACCGACGCGCTGCTCAAGTGGCAGACCGAGCGCTTCCCTGAGATCGCTGTCGATGAGACGCCGGGCACCGTGTGGCTCGCACCCGAGATCGTCGTCGAGATCGCGATCGACGGCGTGCAGCGGTCGACGCGGTATCCCGGCGGGCTGGCCCTGCGCTTCGCGCGGGTCAAGCGCTATCGCGACGACAAGCGTCCCGCCGAGGCCGACACGATCCAGACGCTCCGGGGGATGCTGCGGGGGTGAGATCGGGGCGGGCACACCCCGGCCGCGTGAGTCGCGTCCGGAGCGCGTCGGCGAGTGCCCCAAACCCCACGCGAGACGTCACGAATGTACGGCTCGTCGCCGGGCAGCGTGACATACGTGAAGTCTCGCGGCGCGCGGGCCAGGGCTCAGACGTCGGGAGGGACCGTCTCGCGGTCGGCCTGAGGCTCCGGCTCGGGCTCATCGATGTGCACGGGCGGGATGAAGGCGCACGCCACCAGCATCACGAGCGCCGTCCCCGCGACGCCGACGAACACCGCGATCGAGCCCGCCTGGATCGCGGAGGGCACGTCCGCGCCGCCGCCCCGCGTGATGAGGGCGTTCGCGATCGCGCCGAACACCGCGACGCCGACAGCGCTGCCGATCGAGCGGGCGAGCATGTTCGTGCCGGAGACGACTCCCCGTCGGCGCATGCCGACGGAGGCCTGCGCCGCGATGAGGCTCGGCGCGGCGACCAGGCCCAGACCGAGACCGACGACGAAGCATCCCACCGCCGTCAGCGGGATGGAGGGAGACAGGGCGAAGACGACCAGGAGGGCGGCTCCGAGGATGACGAGCACGCTGCCGACGAGGGTCGTCGCGCGGAAGCCGATGCGCAGGTAGAAGCGGCCCGCGAGGGACGCCGAGATCGGCCAGCCGAGGGTCAGCGCGGCGACGGCGAGTCCGGCGACGAGGGGTGCGGCATCCGTCGTGGACTGCAAGAAGGTAGGGACGAACGACACGAGCCCGATGAGGACGACGCCGACCAGGAGAGCGGCGAGCGAGGTCGTCACGACGATGCGGCTCGAGAACACCCAGGGCGCGAGGATCGGGTCTTCCGCGCGGCGCTCGACGAGGGCGAACGCGACGAGGAGCAGCGCCCCGACACCGAAGGCTGTGAGGCTCTGCCACGACAGCCACTCCCACGCGTGACCGCCCTCGAGGAGCGCGAGCACGATGAGCACGAGCGCCGCCGTGAGCAGCGCGGCACCCGCATAATCGATCCGGCCGCGGTGGCGCTCGAACGGCTGCCGGTAGTTGCGCCACAACATCCACAGTGCGAGCAGGCACAGCGGCACGTTGATCCAGAAGATCCAGCGCCACGACGCGAACTGCGAGAACAGGCCGCCGATCGTGGGGCCGGCGACGGAGGAGAACGCCCACACGCTCGCGAGGTAGCCTTGCGCCTTCGCGCGCTCACGCACCGTGTAGATGTCGCCGGCGACCGTCATCGTCGCGGGCATGATGGCCCCCGCGCCGAGTCCCTGCACAGCGCGGAACGCGATGAGCGCGCCCATGCTCCACGAAGTCGCGCACAGCACCGAGCCGATGAGGAAGAGCAAGATGCCCGCGTACATGACCGGGCGGCGGCCGATGATGTCGCTGAGCTTCGCGAACACCGGCACCGAAGCCGCCTGCGCGAGCGTGTAGATCGAGAACAGCCACGGGAACTGCTCGAACCCGCCGAACTCGCCGACGATGGTCGGCACGGCCGTCGACAGCACCGTCGCGTCGATCGCGATGAGGAACGTCGACAGCATGAGGGCGAGGAGGATCGGCCCGCGTTCGGAGCGCAGACCCACGCCATCGGTCATCCGTCCAGCCAACCACAGCCGCGAGGGGGTGAGGGCCGGTCCTGGCGTGCGCGAACCCACATCCCGCGCCCGAACCCACACCGGGCGCACGGACGCTGGGGGTGGGCTCGGGCAGGAGGTGTGGGTTCGCGCAGGGTGGCGGGTTACCAGCCGGTCGTGAGAACGCGGTCGAGGGCCGCGACGAGCGCGTCGGCGCTGTCGCGGCTGAAGCACATCGGCGGCTTGATCTTCAGGATGTTCTGGTGGTCGCCCGTCGGCTGGGCGACGACGCCGAGATCGCGCAGGCGGTCGCAGATCGCCGCCGTCTCTGCGGTCGCCGGTTCCCACGTCTCGCGGTCGCGGACGAACTCGGGCCCGAGGTACAGACCGAAGCCGTGGACGGCGCCGATGAGCGGATGCCGCTCCGCGAGCTCCTGCAGCCGCATCTTGAGGTACGCCCCGGTGTCGCGCGCGTTGCCCTGCAGGTCCTCGTCGCGCAGGATGTCGAGCACTGTCGTCCCGACGACGCTCGAGACGGGGCTGCCGCCCGCCGACGAGAAGAAGTAGCCGCCCGTGCGGTAGCGCTCGGCGACGGCACGGGTCGTGACGACGGCGCCGAGGGGATGCCCCGACCCCATCGACTTCGCGACGGTCACGACGTCGGGCACGACGCCCTGCTGCTCGAACCCCCAGAACCACTCGCCGAGCCGGCCGTAGCCGACCTGCACCTCGTCGGCGATCGCGAGCCCGCCGTACGCGCGCACGGCGTCGTACACCGCCGCGAGGTAGCCGTCGGGCAGTGCGATGCCGCCGCCGTTGCCGAACAGGGCCTCGGCGATGAATCCCGCGACGGGTGTGCCCTCTTCGGCCAGGCGATGCACCTCGGCGACAGCCTCGTCGGCGTAGCGGCGTGCCTTGTTCCCGCGGTGCGCGCCGCGGAACGGATTGGGCGCGGGGACGGTGTGGATGAACGGCGGACGCGTCTCGAGCGCCGCCGGATTGTCGGCGACGGAGGTCGAGACGGCATCGGACAGGTACGTCCAGCCGTGGTACGCCTCCTGCACCGCGAGCAGGTCGGGCCGCCCCGTCCAAGCCTGGGCGAGCCGCAGCGCGAGATCGACCGCCTCCGATCCGCTGTTGACGAGGAACACGGTGTCGAGCGACTCCGGGAGGAGCGCCGCGAGCCGCTCCGAGAACTCGACGACGGCGGGGTAGTGGAACCGCGAGTTCGTGTTGAGCAGGCTCCACTGTCTCGCGACGGCGGCGACGAGCCGCGGATGCGCATGGCCGACCGAGGTCACGTTGTTGAGGGTGTCGAGATAGACCCGCCCGTCGGCGTCGACGAGGTGCTCGCGCCATCCGCGCACGAAGACCGGCGGATCGGCGAAGTAGTGCTCCTGCACGTCGGCGAACACGGCATCGCGACGGGAGAGGAGGGATGCCGCATCCGCCGACTTCTCGGCAGGCTCGGCGATGCCGGTCACGAACGGGGTCGGGTCGGCGACGACGGCGCGCCAGGCCGCGGCGAGCGACCGGGGCGCGAAGCGCGGCGCCGCGATGCCCGCGCGGGTCATGTGCACCCACGCCGTGCCGAGCACGCGCCCGATGATCCCGCCCGCCTCGATCTCGGTGCCTTCGGCGATCGCCTCGGTCACGCCCTCGACGCGGAGATCGACCTCTCCGGCGCGCAGCACGATGACGGCGCCGCCCGACTGCACGACGACGCCGGCCCACGGCGCGTGCACCGAGCGCTCCTCGCGCGTCGCGAGCTCGAGGCCGAGCGCGACGTTCTCCGGCTCATCCGGCCCTGGCCGCGAGCGCGTCAGGCGCGACTCGCCGAAGGCCGCGACGGCGAGGCCCGCGTGGGCGAGCGCCTGGGCGAACAGCACCGACTCGGCGTCGTCGTCGAGCCAGCGTCCCTCGTCGAGGCTGGGGCTCGTCGCCGAGAGGTCGAGCACCGCGATCTCGCTCGACGTCTCGACCGCCCGGGCGCCGTCGGGCGCGGCGAACTGCTCGACGGGATGACCGATCGCGGCCCGGACGAGCGCCGACGCGACGGGCAACGGGACTGACACCGCGCTCTCGAAAATCACGCGCTCGTGCACGAGGTTCTCGGCGGCGTAGACGTTGCCGGCATCCGTGGAGAGCACATGGTGCGCGCTCGCGACGAGGACGGCCCCGCGCGCGACGACGAGTGGCCAGAGCGCCTCGGCCTCTTCCGTGGTGAGCGGCCGGAGCGAGTGATAGGCGTTCACGGCGACCATCGCGGCGGCGAGGTCGACGCCGTCGTGGTGGAGGAGCGACGACAGGGTAATCGCCAGTTCGCCCGCGGTCCAGGTGCGGTTGAGGTCGCCGAGGTCGATGACGCCGTCGGGCAGGCGATCTGCGGAGTGCACGACGTTGTCGTCGGTGAGGTCGCCGTGGATGAACTGCGTCGGCAAGCGGTCGGCGAGGGGCGCGACGACGGCCCACGCATCGGCGGCCGCACCCGCGAGCCGCTCGCGGAGGTCCAGGTCGTCGACGTGGGGGAGCAGATCCTCGAGCACGGCGGGCGCATGCCGCAGGTCCCACTGGTGGTCGCGCTCGGCCCCTTCGGGGTCGAGGCCGGCGAGGGCGTTGTCGACCGTTGCCGCGAGCGCGCCCATCGCCCGGACGGCGGCGGGGGAGAGGTATCCGCTCCCCGACAGGGTCTCGCCGTCGAGGAACTCGAGGAGCCGCGCCTGCATCGCGACGCCGGCGACCTCGATCTCGCGGGTCGTCGAGCCGTCATCGAACGCGATCGCGCGCGGTGCGCGGATGGGGGTGCCGTCGCCGATCGCCCGCGCCGCGAGCGACTGGGCCTCCAGTTCGGCCGCCGAGACGCTCGGGTTCGCGATCTTGAGCAGGAGCCGCCGGTCGCCCGCGTCGATGAGGAAGTTGCGGTCCTGGTGGCTGCCGAGCGAACGCACCTCGCCCGTCACGCCCCACTCCCGCTCGGCGATGGCTCGTGCGTCGTCGTCGGAGATCTCCGGCGGTGCGGGCTGCACGAGGGACGTCTCCACGGGTTCGGCGAGGTCGGTCATAGGGGCGCTCCTGACGTATTCGTCCGACAGTATCGACCGCCGCCGCACCAGCACGAGGGGGCCGACGCGCCTCGTCGGTGCAGGCTCGACCCCTCGACAGGCTCGGGGACCTCATCCCAACCCGGTCGCTGAGCTTCTCGAAGCCTGGACCCTCGACAGGCTCGGGGACCGAATCCTGTCCCGATTTGACGCCGCGTCGCTTAGTGATGTGCAATATATTGCATGCCGCTCCCACGCGCCGAACGACCGAGCTCGCTGCGCGACTACGCGTACGCGCAGCTGCGTGACGCGATCGTCAGTGGGCAGCTCGCCCCGGGCGAGCGGCTGCGCGACACCGAGCTCGAAGCCTGGCTCGGGGTGAGCCGCACGCCGATCCGCGAGGCGATCGCACGCCTCGAGGCTGCGGGACTCGTGCACACGCGTCGCGCGAAGGAGACGATCGTCGCCCCGCTCGACGATCGCGACGCCTTCGCGGCGCAGCGCATCGCCGCGAGCCTGCACGAGCTCGCCGTGCGCGACGCGGTCCCTCTCATGACCGACGAGGACCTCGACGACATGCGTGAGGCGAACGCGCGCTTCGCGGCGGCGCTCAAGACTTCGGACGTGGATGCCGCGCTCGCCTCCGACGACGACTTCCACGCCGTCGCGGTGCGGGCCAGCGCCAACCCGCTGCTGGCAGGACTCCTCGAGCAGGTCACGCCCCTCCTCCGCCGCCTCGAGCGCGCCCGCTTCGCGACGCTCGCGGGCCGGGGGAGCGTCGGCGACCACGACCGCATCATCGCGGCGTGCGCGGCGGGCGACGCCGAGGCGGCCGCTCGGCTGACCCGCGAGAACTGGCTCACGCTCGAACGCCTGCTGACGGCATCCCGAACCATCGACACCCAGGAGAACGCATGACTCTCGCCGACTTCCCCCGCCATTCGCTCATGTTCGGGCCGAGCCCGATCCATCCGCTCGACCGCCTGACGAAGCACCTCGGCGGCGCCCGCGTCTGGGCCAAGCGCGAGGATGTGTCCAGCGGGCTCGCGTTCGGCGGAAACAAGGTGCGCAAGCTCGAGTACCTCGTGCCGGAGGCGCTCGCGCAGGGCGCCGACACGCTCGTGTCGATCGGGGGCGTGCAGTCCAACCACACGCGCCAGGTCGCCGCAGTGGCGGCGCACCTGGGCATGAAGGCCGTGCTCGTGCAGGAGCACTGGGTGAACTGGCCGGATGCCGTGAACGACCGCGTCGGCAACATCCTCCTCTCACGGGTCATGGGCGCCGACGTGCGGCTGTCGCCCGCGGGCTTCGGCATCGGGTTCAAGGACTCGTGGAAGGACGCGATCGCCGAGGTCGAGGCATCCGGCGGCAAGCCCTACGCGATCCCCGCCGGCGCGAGCGACCACCGCCTGGGCGGACTGGGCTTTGCGAACTGGGCGCACGAGGTCAAGGCGCAGGAGGAACAGCTCGGCGTGTTCTTCGACACGATCGTCGTCTGCAGCGTCACGGGCTCGACCCACGCGGGCATGATCGCGGGCTTCGCCGACCTTCTGGAGAACTTCGGCGACCGCCGCCGCCGTGTGCTCGGCATCGACGCGTCGGCGACGTTCGACGAGACCCGCGACCAGGTCGCGCGCATCGCGCGCCGCACCGCCGACCTCATCGGCGTCGGCCGCGACCTGCGCGACGACGAGATCACCGTGCTCGAGGGCTGGGCGGGCGACGAGTACGGCATCCCGGTCGAATCGACAGACGAGGCCATCTACCTGACGGGCAGGCTCGAGGGCGTCATCCTCGACCCCGTGTACGAGGGCAAGTCGATGGCGGGCCTCATCGACCTCGTGTCATCGGGGGAGATCCCGCGCGACTCGAACGTGCTCTACGCGCACCTGGGCGGCCAGCCGGCGATCAACGCCTACAGCGGCCGCTACCACTGAGCTCCTCGGGAGGAGACGACGCTTCGGGAGGTGGATGCCGCGCGCCGACTTCCTCCGATGCTGTCATCGCCTCCCGATCCGCACGAAGTGCAAGGGGGTCGCCGTGAGCTACGGTGCGGGGTTGAATCAAGCCATGCGCACGACACTGCGATGGGTCCTCGGCGCCTTCATGGTCTTCGCGGGCCTCAGCCATCTCTTCTGGGCGCGGCGCGAGTTCCAGGAGCAGGTGCCCGCGTGGGCGACCGAGATCTCGACGATCGATCCCGACGGCATCGTCGTCGCATCCGGTGCCGTCGAGATCATGCTGGGCGCAGCGCTCGTCGCGCTGCCCAAGGAGAAACGCCGGATCGGCGCGATCCTCGCGGCATTCTTCGTCGCCGTGTTCCCCGGCAACGTCGATCAGTGGATCAAGCACCGGAACGGCTTCGGCATGGACACCGACGCCAAGCGTCTCGCGCGCCTGGCCGTCCAGCCCCTGCTCGTGGCCGCCGCGATCTGGTCGACGCGACGCTGACGGGTCACGCGACGCTGAGGCCTACTCGGGGCTGCCCAGCGGGCCTGTGCCCGTGCCGTCGGGCACCGTCGTGATCGACAAGAGCTCCTCACGGCCGTTCTCGCCCGACACCGCGACGGTCAGCACCGGGCCGACGCCCTTGGCATAGAACTTGAGCTCCTCGACGTCGGGCTCGATCGGGGAGGTGTCGCGCGTGAGGAGCGCGCCCGTGTAGGCGCCGTACGGCACCTGGACGAGCTCGTCGATGCCGAGCACAGCACCCTCATCCTCGGCCTGTCCCGCGTAGTACTCCTGCCGGTACCGCATGCCGGGCTTCGGGTCGGCCGGCAGTGCGATGCCCGGCAGGGCGCCGTCGACGCCCGACTCGAAGCTGCCCTCGCGCGAGGCGATCTGCCCGTTCTCGAACTCGGCGGTGTCCTCCCCGAGGTACCAGATGGCACCGTCGCGGTCCTGCGCGTACCAGTCGAAGGTGTCCTCGACGAGCTGGTCGCCGCGCCAGACGCTGTCGCGGACGACGCGGGCCTCGATGCCGTCCGCCACCTTCTTCGTGTCGGACGTCACGGTCACCACGACCTTCAGATCGCCCTTCGGATCGGTCTCGCGGTAGGTCCACTGCGTCCCGGGCTTCATCGGCCAGTACGCATTGTCGATGTTCGTCGTGAAGTCGGACGGGTCGAGCTGGACCGGATCGCTGCCGGTCGGCAGCGGTGCGTCGTAGCGCGACGCGATGCACCCCGTAAGCGGCAACGCGACGGCGATGCCGACTACCGCGACCCATCTGCGCGCACTGTCCATGACGGATGCCTCCGTTCCAGCATGCGCTCCCCTCGCGCGCCGCGCGAGGGTGCGCGGCTCACCTGCCGCACCTCCACCACGAGCCGATACATCTCCGACGAGCCGATACGTCACAGACGGTGTGGGGCGTATCGGCTCGTCGAGGGTGTATCGGCTCGCGAAAGGGGGATGGGGCGCCAGGCAGCAAGGGGCAGCGGGTCAGTCGGCGTAGCGCAGGAGCGCGTCCTCCGGGCGGCACTCGTCGCCGATCCGGAGGCCTCCCGCGATCCCGCCCTCCAGCCGCAGACGCGTCAGCTCGGCGATGGCGCGATCGCGCAGCTGCCACGGGTCGATCGTGTTGACGTAGATCTTCGTGCCGCCCTCGAACCCCGCCGGGTTGGAGATGCGCCACTTGAGCACGATGCGCCACGGCATGGGCCACGGCGCCCCGGGCGGGCGGTAGTGCCACTCCTCGTTCGTCGGCACGTGCACGCCTGTCGCCGCGTGCAGCGCGTGCACGAGGTCGGACATGCCGCGCAGCTCGGCGGGGGAGTGCTCCTGCGGGAGGTTCGCGGTCGATCGCGAGTAGACCTCGAACGCGGGGTAGCGGTGGCCGACCCCCGCGAACGCGACGGCGTGGTCGTTCGCGGCCACGACCAGCCCCTTGTCGACCGCGAGGTCGGCGATCGCGTGCTGGTACAGCCGGTGGTCGCTCGACAGGAGCCGCAGCTCGTGGTCGACCTGGGGCCCGTGCTCGTCGATCGCGACGAGCTGCTTGTGCAGGTGCTCGAAGGAGGCGCCGGCGGGCAGAAGCCAGTTCTGGAACACGGCGACGTAGGCGGCGTGCGGCTGCGATTTCGCGATCTCGTCGAGCGCGCGCACCGTGAATGCGAAGTACTCGGCGTGCTCACGCGGTGTCAGCTTGCCCGACGACACGAGCTCCGCGGCCGTCTTCGCCCCGTCGACGACGTGGCGCCGGGCCACGACGACGTCGTGCGATCCGCCCACGAGGTCGAGCGCGGCTTCCTCGACCGACTGGGGGACACCGGATGCCGCGGCCCGCACCGCAGCGAGCCGCTCGATGTGCTCACGTCCGGCAGGATCGTCGAGGTATTCGTTCGCCCACGCGACGATCGAGGCGGGCTGACGGAAGCCGTGGTCTTCGCGCCAGTACTCGGCCGACACGATCTCGAAGAGGTTGCCGAAGCGGCGGAACTCGGCGACCGTGTCGAACAGCCGGGATGCCGGCACCCGGCGCAGCTCGGAGTAGTCGTCGCCGACGAGCCGGGCCTTCTCGGGCGTCGTGTCGAGGTAGCGGTCCTGGCAGAACGCGCAGAGCCGCGTCGCCTCGCCCTTCCCGAGGACGCGGGGGTCCTCGTGGGGCAGCTCGATGGGGCGGTTCGCCCGCCCGGGGACCGTCCAGACCCGCGTGCCCGTGAGCGGCCCGACCTGCTTGACGGTCCCGTCCGGGAGGCGGGTCAGGGGACTCTTCCCGGGTGCGGCGTCGCTCACGTCACAATGGTGCCATGCGCATCGTCGTGCTCACCGGCGCCGGCATCTCGGCCGAGAGCGGCGTCCCCACCTTCCGCGACGCGGACGGCCTCTGGGAAGGCCACCGGGTCGAAGACGTCGCGACGCCCGAAGGCTTCCACGCGAACCCCGATCTCGTGCTGCGCTTCTACGACGAACGACGGCGGGGCGTGGCATCCGTCGTCCCCAATGTCGCCCACCGGGCGCTCTCCCGCCTCGAGGGGGCGATCGGCGCCGAGCTGCTGGTCGTGACGCAGAACGTCGACGACCTCCACGAGCGCGCGGGCAGCCGCAACCTCGTGCACATGCACGGCGAGCTGCGGCGCGCGCTGTGTCTTTCGTGCGGGGCGCGTCCGGAGTGGACGCGCGACCTCATCGATCGTCCGCCCTGCCCCGAATGCGGGAAGCGGATGCTGCGCCCCGACGTCGTCTGGTTCGGCGAGCTGCCGTACGAGCTCGACCGGATCGAGCAGGCCGTCGTCGCCTGCGACGTGTTCGTCTCGGTCGGCACGTCGGGCGCGGTGTATCCCGCGGCCGGCTACGCCGCGCTGGCCGCCGCGTTCGGCGCGCGCACGGTCGAGCTCAACCTCGTCCCGAGCGGCGCCGCGGTGCCCTTCGACGAGGTGCGCGCGGGCCGCGCGACCGAGGTCGTTCCCGCATGGGTCGACGAGGTCATCGCGGCGCGGTAGGCGGCATCCGTCGTCTTCCGGTTGCGGCGATCGGCCGCCCGCATCGTCAATCGCCGCAACTGAGCGGCGTGCGACCTCTTCGGGTTGCGCTGATCGGCAGTCGGGCTCGCGAATCGGCGCAGGCGAACCCGGGAGAGCCCGAACCGCCCCGCCCTCGGGGCAGAGGACGGGGCGGTAGGGATGCCGCGACTCAGGCCTCGACGGCGACCTTGTCGGCGGCGAGCTTCTCCTCGTCGAGGCGGTCGAGCTCGTGCAGCGACGAGCCCTTCGTCTCGCGCATCGAGATGACCGCGACGAGCGTGATCGCTGCGGCGATCGCGAGGTAGACCGCGACCGGGATGTACGTGCCGTAGGTCGCGAGGAGCGCTGTCGCGATGATCGGGGCGAGCGAGCCCGCGACGATCGACGTCACCTGATAGCCCAGCGAGACGCCCGAGTAGCGCATGCGCGTCGGGAACATCTCCGACATGATCGCCGGCTGCGGGGCGTACATGAATGCGTGGATGAACAGGCCGAGCGAGATCGCGGCGACGATGATCGCCGGGTTCTCGGTGTCGAACATCGGGAACGCGACGAAGCCCCAGGCGGCCGCGCCGATCGTGCCGATGAGGTACACGGGCTTGCGGCCGAGGCGATCGGCGAGGCCGCCGATGAGCGGGATGACGATCGCGTGCACGATGTGCGCGATGACGAGGAGGCCCAGGATCTCGGCCGTCGCGACCTCGCGCGCCACCGCGAGATACGTGATCGAGAACGTCACCACGAGGTAGTACATGATGTTCTCCGCGAAGCGCAGGCCCATCGCCGTCACGACGCCACGCGGGTAGCGCTTGATCACCTCGAGCACGCCGTAGCGCGTCGCCTTCGACTGCTCGACCTGCTTCTGCGCCTCGAGGAAGATCGGGGCGTCCGTCACGCGGGTGCGCACGTAGTAGCCGATCGCGACGATGACGACCGACAGCCAGAAGCCGACGCGCCAGCCCCACGCGAGGAACTGCTCCTCCGTGAGGGTGCGGCTGAGGATCAGCAGCACGACGGTCGCGATGAGGTTGCCGAGCGGCACGGCGGCCTGCGGCCACGACGCCCAGAAGCCGCGTGTCCGGTCGGGGGAGTGCTCGGAGACGAGCAGGATGGCGCCGCCCCACTCGCCGCCCACGGCGAAGCCCTGCGCGAAGCGCAGCGCGACGAGCAGCACGGGAGCCCAGTAGCCGATCATGTCGAACGTCGGGAGGCATCCCATGAGGAACGTCGCGATGCCGACGAGGATGATCGCGAGCTGGAGGAGCTTCTTGCGGCCGTACTTGTCGCCGAAGTGGCCGAACACGATGCCGCCGAGGGGGCGCGCGATGAAGCCGACGGCGTAGGTGATGAACGCCGCGATGATGGGCGCGTACGGGTCGTCCGACGGCGGGAACATGATCTTGTTGAACACGAGCGTCGCGGCGGTGGCGTAGAGGAAGAACTCGTACCACTCCACGACGGTGCCTGCCATCGACGCCGTGACGACACGGCGCAGGCTCGACTGCTTCGCGGTCGGATCGGTAGTGCGGGGGGATGCCATGCGCTGGATACCTCCTTGTAGAGCGCGGAACGCGGCGTGGGGGAGAGCCGCTCCGGGTGAATGTACATGACAGTTGATTCAGGTTTCAACACACTTGCGCTGTCCGGTTGTGTGAAGTATGGGCGAACTTCTGATTCGCGGCACGCGGGCTAGCATCGGATCGCCATGGACGCCGTCGTCACAGAACTCATCGCCGCTCTTCCGCCCGGGTCCGTCGACACGGATGCCGCGACCCTGGAACGCTGCAGCCACGACGACGCGGAATGGGCGGACTACGCGCTCCCGGCCGCTGTCGTGTTCGCGACGACGGTCGACGACGTCGCTGCCACGGTGCGGATCGCTGCGGCGCATGGGGTCTCCGTCGTTCCGCGCGGGGCGGGCACGGGCCTGTCGGGCGGGGCGAATGCGACGCCGGGATGCCTCGTCCTCTCGCTCGAGCGCATGACGCGCATCGCCCTGGTCGACGTCGCCGAGCGCTACGCCGTCGTCGAGGCGGGTGTGCTCAACGACGATCTGCGGCGCCACGTCGCGGCATCCGGTCTCTGGTACCCGCCCGACCCCGCGAGCCAGTCGATCTCGACGATCGGCGGCAACGTCGCGACGAACGCGGGCGGCATCTGCTGCGTCAAGTACGGCGTGACGCGCGACTACGTGCTGGGCCTCACGGTCGTGCTCGCCGACGGGCGCGTCGCGAAGGTCGGCCGCACGACCGCGAAGGGCGTCACCGGGTACGACCTCGCAGGACTCTTCGTGGGCTCGGAGGGCACGCTCGGCATCGTCGTCGAGGCCACCGTCAAGCTCCTCCCGCTCGGAGGCCGGGAGGAGCGCGCGATCGTCGGCTACTTCCGCTCACTGACGGATGCCGGTCGCGCGGTCGCCGCCGTGTCGGGCGCGGGCATCATCCCGTCGGCGCTCGAGCTCATCGACCGCACGTGCCTGCACGCCGTGGCCGAGTGGCAGAGCTGGGAGCTTCCCGAAGGGGCGAGCGCCCTCCTGCTGGCCAAAGTCGACGAGCCGGGGGAGCGCGGCGAGGAGCTTGCGGGACGCATCGAGGAGGCGTTCCTCGCCGCAGGCGGCTCACAGGTGGAGCGCGCCGTCGACCCCGACGAGGTCGCCCGGCTGTTCTCCGCACGGCGGCTCGCCTATCCCGCGCTCGAGCGCCTCGGACCCGTGCTGACCGAGGACGTCTGCGTGCCGCGGTCGGCCGTTCCCGAGATGCTCGCGCGCATCGAGCGCGCCGCCTCCGACGAGGACGTCGTGATCGCCAACATCGCCCACGCGGGCGACGGCAACCTCCACCCGCTGATCATCGCGCCCGAGGGCGACGACGAGGCCAAGCGGCGGGCCAAGCGCGCCTTCGATCGGATCGTCGACGACTGCCGTGCGCTCGGCGGCACCGTGACGGGCGAGCATGGCGTCGGGCTGCTCAAGCTGCCCGGTGCCGCGGCCGAGCTGAGCGACGTCGTGCTCGACCTGCACGCCTCGATCAAGGGCGCCCTCGATCCGCGCGGCATCCTGAATCCCGGCAAGGCCTTCCCGAACGGAGCACGATGACCTCTCTGCAGGCCGACGACGGCGTCCGCCTCGACTACACGGAGCACGGCGATCCTGCCGGGCGCCCCGTCGTGCTGCTCGCGGGCTTCAAGGCGGCGGGCACCAGCTGGAGCTACCAGATCGACCCGCTCGCGAAGGCCGGGTACCGCGTGCTCGTCGTCGATCTGCGCGGGCACGGCGCGGCCGAGCGGCCCCCGTCGAGTGTCGACATGGCGCGTCGGGGGAAGGACGTGCGGGACGTGCTCGAGGCGCTCGATCTGCGTCAGGTCGTGCTCGTCGGCGGATCGATGGGCGGGAACACGATCTGGTCATACCTCGGGCAGTTCGGCGCCTCTCGCGTGAAGGCCGTCGTCATCGTCGACCAGACGCCGCAGATGCTCAACACCGACGACTGGCCGCACGGCTTCTACGGGTACGGCGCGTCGAACCTCGACACGTACTTCGCCGAGGGGATCCCCGACACCGGGAAGGGCACGCCGCTCGCCAAGCGCGGCATGCGCCTCGTGCGCCTGCTGAAGGCCATGAAGGACGCTGAGCGGGAGCTGACGCCGGGCGAGCTCGTGCTGCTCGGCGACCACGCCAAGGCCGACTGGAGGCCTGTCATCGCGGGTGCCGATGTGCCGGTGCTGTTCCTGGCCGGCGCCGAGAGCGAGTTCTGGCCGTCGACGCATGCGTCGGCCTCGGCCGCGCTCGCTCCGAACGGGCGTTCGGTCATCATCGCGAACGACGGGCACGCGGCGAACATCGAGCAGCCGAAGGCGTTCAACGCGGCGATGCTCGAGTTCCTCGCCGAGGTCGCCCCACCGCGGCCCTGACATCGGTTTGCTCGGTTGGTCCCCGAGCTTGTCGAGGGGTCGGAACCCGGAGTTCCGCGTCGGCGTGGGCTCGACGCCTCGACAAGCTCGGCGACCGGACTGGTCGGGATGGCGACGGTGGCGACCGGATCGGCCGGGATGGCGACGGTGGCGACCGGATCGGCCCGGATCGCGACGGTGGCGACCGGATCGGCCCCGTGGCGAGGTGGCGACCGGATCGGCCCCGTGGCGAGGTGGCGACCGGATCGATCTCAGCGGCGGAGGTAGCGGTGCTCGGGGCGGCCGGTGCTGCCGTAGCGGAGGCGCACGTCGATGATCCCGCGCGAGGCCAGGGCCGCGAGGTGACGCTGAGCCGTCGCGCGCGAGACCCCCGATCGCTCTGCCACCTCCGACGCGGAAGCGCCCTCGGCATCGAGCGCCTCCAGGATGAGCTGCTCCGTCGCCGACCGGCTCAGCGACGGCGCTTCGCCGCCGTGCAGGATCGAGAGGGCACGGTCGAGCTCCTCCTGGCCGAGCGCGCCGTCCGAGCCGACGAGGTTGCGGTACCGCGCGTAGCGGTCGAGCAGGTCGCCGAGCGCGCGCGACTCGAAGGGCTTGACGAGGTACGAGAGGGCGCCCGCGCGGAGCGCCCGCCGCACGGTCGCCGCGTCATTCGCCGCCGAGAGGACGATGGCGTCGAGGTCGACCGAGCGCACGAGGTCGATGCCGTCGCCGTCGGGAAGATACGCGTCGACGAGGATCAGGTCGGGTCGATGATCGCGGATCGCCGCGCGGGCGGCGGCGATCGACCCTGCGGAGTCGAGCACCGTGAACCCCGGCCGGTCGGCGATGCCCCGGTGCAGACCGGCGACGCGGAAGTCGTCGTCGACCACGAGCACGCGGATGGAATCGGTCATCGGGCGGTCTCCTCTCCTGCCGGGCGCATGACCCCGGCGAGCCGGGCGCCGAACACCGCGCCTCCGTCGGATCGCTTCGCCTCGATCACCCACACGTCCCCGCCCCGACGGCGGGCCAGCTCCCGCGACAGCCTCAGCCCCAGGCCGTGGCCGTGCACGCGGTCTGCGCCATCCGTCGACGGCGACGAACCCGCGAAGACATCGACACCCGGCTCGATCCCCGGACCGGAGTCCGCGACTGTCACGACGAGTTCGTCGCCGGCGTCGAGGAGGGCGAGCTCGACCTCCCTGGGCTCGCCGCCGCGGACGGCGGCCGTGATCGCGTTGTCGACGAGGTTGCCGAGGACGGCCGCGACATCCTCGGCGCCGATGAGCGCCCCGAGCAGCAGAGTGTCGTCGGCGACGCGCAGTGCGACGCCGCGTTCCCCCGCCTCGATGGCCTTCGCGCCGACGAACGATTGCAGCAGCGGCTCGGAGACGCGCTCGAGGCCGTCGACGGGGAAGTCGACCGGGCCGCGGCCCAGCTGCTCGGCGAGGAACGCGCGAGCGTCGGCGGCGCGGTCGGCGTCGAGGAGTCCCGTCGCGACGTGCAGGCGATTGGCGAACTCATGGCGCTGCACGCGCAGGGCGCTCGTCATCGCGCGCACCGTCTCGAGCCGCTCGGCGATCGCGATGAGGTCCGTGCGATCGCGGACGATGAGCACGTCGCCCAGCGGCCGGCCGTCGCGCACGACGGGATGCGCGTCGAGGTAGAGCACGCGGTCGCCCACGACGATGCCGTCGCGCGGTCTGCGCTCGGCAATGGCCTCGCGCACCTCGGGAGGCACGTCGAGCTCGTCGAGCCGGCGGCCGACGGGGTCGTCGAGTGCCAGCATCCGCGCCGCCGTCTCGTTGCACACGCGCACGACGCCGGAAGTGTCCAGGGCCACGACGCCGTCACCCACCCCGTCGAGCACCGCGGCCTGGTTCTGCACGAGCCCGACGAGCTCCTCGGGCTGCAGGCCGAGCGTCAGGCGCTCCCATCGGCGGCGGAGCAGGAGGGCGGCGAGCGCACCGATCGCGAGGGCCGCTGCAGCGGCGACCGCGATGCCCAGGAGCAGGGCGGGAAGGTCGTCGAAGACGCTCGCCCGCTCGAACCCGACGCTCACCTCGCCGACGGGCGGCTCGCCGGCCCGGGCCGGTGCGTAGACCGGCACCTTGGCGCGGGCCGACTCGCCGAGCGTCCCGAGCTCCCAGTCGACGACCTCGTGACCCGCGAGCACTTCGTCGAACGGCGTGCTCACCTGCTGCCCGAGGATGTCCTGATTCGGATGCGCCAACCGGATGCCGTGGTCGTCGGCGATGACGACGAACAGGGCGTCGGTGCGGTCGCTCACCCCGGTCGCGATGAGCTGCAGTTCGCCGCCGCGCAGATCTGCGGCATCCGGTGTGCCCGGGTCCGCCGAGAATTCTGCGACCAGACGCCGCACTTCGGGGTCTTCCGCGACGGTCCGGGCGATGTTGAGGGCGGATGCCTCGGACTCGGCGCGCAGCTGCTGCACGCCGAGGTAGACGAACACGGCCGTGCACACGGCGACGACGGCGGCGACCGTCGCGAGCTGGAGGATCAGGACCCGGGTCGCGAACCGCACGGCACCTCCCTCCATCGTGAGCACAATGCGCTGAACCAACGCTACGCGCAGAACCGCCGGCAATGCGAGATAGCGCGCGCCCGAGGGCGGCGCCTGCCTAGCATCGCGGGAATCGCACACCGCGACGGTGTGCCAGACGAAGGAGTCGAGATGGAACTGACTGCGCTCGCCGCGGCGGCCGACGAAGGCTACGCCGTGGCCTTCGTGCCGTCCGAGACGGTGCTCGTGATCCTCGGGTTCACGATGATCCTGACGTTCATGGCGCTCATCATGACGCGCCGCCTCACGCCGATGGTGGCGCTCATCCTCGTGCCGACGATCTTCGGGCTGTTCGCCGGGGCGGGCCTTGGGCTCGGCGACATGATCCTCGACTCGATCGGGAACATGGCGCCGACGGCGGCACTGCTCATGTTCGCGATCATGTTCTTCGGCATCATGATCGACGTCGGGCTGTTCGACCCGCTCATCCGCTTCATCACGCGCCTCCTCGGCGACGACCCCGCGAAGGTCGTGCTCGGCACGGCGCTGCTCGCGGGCGCCGTCTCGCTCGACGGCGACGGCTCGACGACGTTCATCATCACGACCTCGGCGATGCTCCCGATCTACCTTCGCCTCGGCATGAGCCCCGTCGTGCTGACGTGCGTCGCGGGTCTCATGAACGGCACGCTCAACATCGTGCCGTGGGGCGGCCCGACGGTACGCGCCGCGACGGCGCTGGGACTGGAGCCGACGGCGATCTTCGTTCCGATGCTGCCGTCGCTCGCGGCAGGCCTCGCGGTCTCGCTGACGTTCGCGTGGATGCTGGGTCTCGGCGAGCGCCGCCGTCTCGGCCTCGTCGACACCTCGCGTCTGGAGGCACCGGGTGGCTCAGGAGGCATCCGCCCGCCCCGCATCTTCCGCGGCGGCGACCCCAAGCCCGGCGCCCGGGCGAGCCTGCGCACGGGGAACCTGCTCACGGTCGACGGCGCCCGCACCGCGATCGCCGCGCCCGAGTTCGTCGACGCCGCCGACACGGCGATGGCCGACACGATGCTCGACCCGCGCCGCCCCACGCTGCGGCCGAAGCTCATCTGGTTCAACCTCGCTCTGACCCTCGCCGTCATGGTGCTGCTCGTGCTCGACCTCTTCCCGCTGCCCTACGTCTTCATGGTCGGCGCCGCGATCGCGCTCGTCGTGAACTTCCCGAAGATCAAGGGCCAGGCCGACGAGATCGTCGCGCACGCGCCGAGCATCGTCGGGGTGGTCTCGATGGTCCTCGCGGCCGGCGTGCTCGTCGGCGTGCTCAACGGCACGGGCATGGTCGCGGCCATGGCGAACTGGATCACGACGGTGATCCCGGCATCCCTCGGCCCGTTCCTCGCCGTCATCACCGGCATCCTGTCGATCCCGTTCACGTTCTTCATGTCGAACGACGCGTTCTACTTCGGGATCCTGCCGATCCTCGCCGAGAGCGCGACGGCGTACGGCATCGATCCCGTCGAGATGGCGCGCGCGTCGATCACCGGCCAGCCCGTGCACCTGCAGAGCCCGCTCGTGCCGGCGATCCTGCTGCTCGTGTCGCTCGCGAGCGTCAATCTCGGCGATCACCACAAGAAGGTGCTGTGGCGCGCGACGATCGTGTCGCTCGTGATGCTCGCCGTCGCCGTGCTCGTCGGGGCGGTGCCGCTCGCGGCGTGACGCCGACCTCCGGGGGTTCCCGGGCCCGCGGTGGCGAGCCCGGGAACCCTTCGGTGTCAGCGGGCGACGAGGCGCACGCGGACGGCGTTCGTCGACTCGTCGAGCTCGGCGACGGCGGGATACGCCTTCACGAAGTCGGAGAACGACTTGTGTCCGAGGGCCTTCTCGCTGAACGAGGGGTCCATGCGCTTGAGCAGGTTCTTGACGGCCGACAGGTGCACCCAGTCCTCGTCGGTGCGCTCCTGCTCGAGGCGCAGCGCCCGCGCGAGCAGCTCGCCCGACGGGTCGGGCGCGGTCTTCTTCGAGCGGCGCGTGCGCGACGGGGGCGCGGCATCCGTCTCCTTCGCCCCGTTCGGTGCGGCTACGCCCGGAAGCGAGTCGTACGAGTCGAACTGGTCGCACGCCGCCGCGAGCGACTTCGCCGTCGACCCGGCGACGCCGACGCCCACGACGTACCTGCCGAGCCGCTTGCAGCGCTGCGCAAGTGGCACGTAGTCGCTGTCGCCCGCGACGATCACGACGTGCGTGAGGTCGGGGAGGCGGAACATGTCCTCGACGGCGTCGACCGCAAGCCGGATGTCGGCCCCGTTCTTCGCGTACGCCGCAGCGGGGAACAGCTGCACCAGATCGACGGCGCGCGCCACGAGCTGGCTGCGGTACTCGGCATTGACCGGCGACGACCAGTCGGCGTACGCGCGGGTCAGGACGAGCGTGCCGAAGGATGCCGCGTAGTCGATGATCGCGCCGACGTCGACGGTCGCGGCGGCCAGGCGGTCCGCGATGTCGGGCTCGATGGGCGGCGTCGCGATGCGCTGCCGATCGCGCGAGTAGGTGTTGCGGCCGTGCACGCGGTCGTACCAGGACATCACGATGTTGTCGAAGTCGAGGTACACCGCTACGCGCGGCGTGGAGTCGGGCATCGTCAGTCCTCTTGTGGGTACTTCACGCCGATGAGCGCGCGGATCTCGTCGAGCGTTCCCATGATCGAGACCGTCTCGTCGAGGGGGAGCAGCTCACTGTCGGTCTGGCCGGCGGCGACGTACCGCTCGGCGGCGAGCGCCTGGAACTGCATCCCGCGACCCTCGTGCTGCGGCACGAAGTCTTCGAGCACCGTGCCGTCGGGACCGATGAGGCGGAACGAGGTCGGGCTGTACCAGACGCGGTCGATGTCGATGCGGGCGTCTGTGCCGAGGATGTGCGCCGTGTTGGGCCCTGCCGTGCGCGACGAGGAGAAGGTCGTCGAGACGGCGCCGCCCGCGTGCGTGAAGGTCGTCGCGACCTCGGTGTCGACCCCGGTCTCGATGATGCGGGCCGACGCCGTCGTCGTCGTGGGCGCGCCGAGGATGTCCCACGCGAACGAGACGGGGTAGATGCCGAGGTCGAGGAGGGCGCCGCCGCCGAGCTCGATCGCGTTCAGGCGATGCGCCGGGTCGGACGGCAGCTTCTGCGTGTGGTCGGCGAAGAGGCTGCGCACGTCGCCCAGCGCGCCGGCGGCGACGAGTTCGCGCACGCGGATCATGTGCGGCAGGTAGCGCGTCCACATGGCCTCCATGGCGAGGAGCCCGTGCGCGCGGGCGACATCGCGCACGCGCGCCGCCTCGGCCCCCGTCAGGGTGAAGGGCTTCTCGACGAGCACGTGCTTGCCGTGCTCGAGCGCGAGGATCGCGTTGTCGGCGTGCTGCGGATGCGGCGTCGCGATGTAGACGATGTCGACGTCGTCGTCGTCCACGAGCGCCTCGTACGAGTCGTGCGCGTGCGGGATCTCGAACTCGTCGGCGAAGGCGCGTGCCGCGTCGGCGCGGCGCGAGCCGACGGCGGCGATGTCGCGGCCGGCCGTGCGCAGATCGCGGGTGAAGGCGTGGGCGATGCCGCCCGTCGCCAGGATGCCCCAGCGCAGGCCGGGGGAAGCGGGTGAGGTCATGCGTCGAGAGTATCGAGGGAGCGCTCTCCCGCGCTCGGACGGGCCGTTCCGGCGCGCGGGTAGGCTCGGGCGGGTGACAGCGTCCGTCGACCGATTCCGCGAACTCCTGCAGATCCCGACGGTGTCGCACACCGACGAGTCCGAGATCGACTGGGCGCCGTTCGACGCCTTCCACGCCGCCGTCGAGCGGCTGTACCCGCTGATTCACGCCCGGCTCGAGCGCGAGGTCGTCGCGGGGCACTCCCTGCTCTACCGCTGGCCCGGCGCTTCACCCGCGGATCCGCTCGTGCTCATGGCGCACCTCGACGTCGTGCCGGTGGTCGAGTCGGAGTGGGAGCATCCGCCGTTCGCCGCGACGCTTACGGGGGCGGGGGTGGATGCTGTGATCCACGCCCGTGGCGCCATCGACGACAAGGGCGCGCTGGTCGCGATCCTCGAGGCCGTCGAGGCGTCGCTCGCGGACGGCGTCGAACCCGCACGGGACGTGTACCTCGCGTTCGGCCACAACGAGGAGACGGCCGGCGGCGGTGCGCAGGCGATCGTCGAGACGCTCCGCGCCCGCGGCGTGCGGCCCGGGCTCGTGCTGGACGAGGGCGGTGCCGTCGTCGAGGGGGTCATCCCCGGCGTCCAGGTGCCGACCGCGATGATCGGCGTCGCCGAACGCGGCGTCATGACGCTCCTGCTGACGGTCCGCGAGCAGGGCGGCCATGCCTCGACCCCGCCCGCGACGCCCGCCACGGCGCGCCTCGCGCGCGCGATCGACCGGCTGCACCGGCATCCCTTCCCCCGGCGCATCGCGCCGCCCGTCCGCGCGATGCTGTCGACCGTCGCGCCGTACGCGCCGCAGCCGCTGCGCGGCGTGCTGCAGCGGCTGGACGTCACCGCGCTGGTCGTGGCTGCCGCCTTCTCGCGCCTCGGCCCCGAGACGAACGCCGTCGTGCGCACGACCGCGGTCGCGACGCAGCTGAGCGGCGCGCCGGGCGAGAACGTGCTCGCGACGACGGCGAAGGCGGCCGTCAACATCCGGCTGCTGCACGGCGACACCGTGGCGAGCGCGACCGCCCGTGCGCGGCGGATCGTCGCCGATGACGCCGTCGAGATCGACGTGCGGCACGGCTCCGACCCGTCCCCGATCTCACCGTGGCGCGGCGAGGCGTGGAGTCGCCTCGCGCGCACCGTGCGTGAGACGCTCGGCGGCGACGTCGTTCCGACGCCCTACCTTCAGCTCGGCGCGAGCGACAGCCGCTGGTTCACGGCGATCAGCGACCACGTGTACCGCTTCACGCCGTTCCACCTGACGCGCGCCGAACGCGACGCGCTGCACTCGCACAACGAGCGCATCCGTGTCGAGGTGTGGCTGCGCGGGATCGGGTTCTATCGGGCGCTCATCGCGTCGAGCTGAGCGCGCCCCGCGAAAAGCTCATCGCGACGAGCTGAGCTCTCCACGCTCAGCGCGTCGCGCTGAGCGGGTCGATTCCTGCGCTCAGCGCGTCGAGCTGAGCGCCTCCTCGGCCTCCGCGACGACGTCGCTCACGAGGTCGAGCGAGCGCGCCAGGTCGGCGATGACGTCCGCCGGGTCTTCGAGGCCGATCGACAGGCGGATCGTCGTCCAGGTGATGCCGGCCTCGGCGAACTGCTCCTCGGTGAGGTGGCTGTGCGTCATCGAGGCGGGGTGGGCCACCATGCTGCGCGCGTCGCCGATGTTCGCGACCAGCTTGACGACCTCGAGCGAGTCGACGAACGTCTGGACCTTCTCCCAGTCGCGCTCGGCGTCGCCCGTCGAGACGAGGTCGAAGGCGAAGACCGATGCCACGCCCCGCGGTGCGTAGCGCTTGGCGAGGTCGTTCCACGGCGACGTCGGGAGGAGCGGGTGGTGCACGGTCGCGACGGCGGGGTGGGTTGCGAGGAACTCGGCGACCGCGAGGGCCGAGGCGCTGTGCCGCGCCATGCGCAGCTCGAGCGTCTCGGTGCCCTGCAGCAGCTGAAAGGCGTTGAACGGCGAGATCGAGGGGCCGAGGTCGTGCACGTACTTGGACTTCACGAGCGCGACGAACGCGAAGCCGTCGGCGCCGAAGCGGTCCCACAGCACGAGGTCGCGCACGCGTTCGTACGGCTTCGTGAGCTGCGGCCAGCGCTCGGGCTCGGCGCCGAAGTCGAAGGTGCCGAGGTCGACGACGATGCCGCCCATCGAGGTGCCGTGCCCGCCGATGTACTTCGTCGCGGAGTGCACGACGAAGTCCGCGCCGAACTCGCCCGGGCGGATGAGCGCGGGCGTCGCGACCGTGTTGTCGATGACGAGCGGCACGCCGGCGGAGTGGGCGATGTCGGCGACGGCCTGGATGTCGAGCACCTGCGCGAGCGGATTGGTGATCGACTCGCCGAAGAGGGCCCGCGTCTCGGGTCGCACGGCGGCGCGCCAGGCATCCAGATCGTCCTGATCGACGAACGTCACCTCGATGCCCCAGTCGGCGAAGGTGTCCTGCAGCAGGTCGACCGTGCCGCCGTAGATCTGCTTGGCCGCGACGATGTGCTCGCCCGCCTTCGCCAGCGCGAGCAGCGTCACGGCGACGGCGGCCTGCCCCGAGGCGACCGCTGCGGCGGCCCGGCCGCCCTCGAGAGCGGCGACGCGCTCTTCGAAGACGAGCTGCGTCGGGTTGGCGTTGCGGCTGTAGATGTTGCCGGACTTGCGCAGCGCGAACAGGTCGCGGGCGTCGGCGAGTGACGCGAACTCGTAGGCGTTCGACTGGTAGATCGGCGCGACGGCGGTGTTCTGCGGCTGGCCCGGGGCGTACCCGGCCTGCACCTGGGCCGTGGCGAAGCCCTGGCGGCGGGGTGTGGTGGACATTTGTCAATTGTCGGGGTCGGACCGCTTCGACGTATTCCGGTGTTGCGAACTGTTGCAGAGATCGCCGTGTGAGGATGCCTGTATGCCATTGAATCCGCTGATCTCCGTCGACGAACTGCACCGCCGCATGGAGGCGGGTGACGGCATCCGCCTGCTCGACGTGCGCTACCGCCTCGACCAGCCCGACGGCACGACGGACTTCGCCGCGAGCCATCTTCCCGGCGCCGTGTACGTCGACATGGACACCGAGCTCGCCGCGCACGGCGAGCCGTCGGAGGGGCGGCATCCCGTTCCCTCGCGAGAGGTGCTGCAGGATGCCGCGCGCCGATGGGGGCTGGACGACGGCGACGCCGTCGTGGTCTACGACGACTACCGCTCGGTCGCCGCCGCGCGGGCGTGGTGGCTGCTCGTCCACTCGGGGGTCGCCGATGTGCGCGTGCTCGACGGCGGCCTGTCGGCGTGGACGGCCGCGGTCCTCCCGCTCGAGGCGGGCGAGGTCGTGCCGACGCCCGGCTCCATCTCGCTGACCGAGCTTTCCGGCGACATCGCGACGATCGACGACGCCTCCGCGTGGCCCGACCGCGGCGTGCTGCTCGACGCGCGGGCGCCCGAGCGCTACCGCGGCGACACCGAGCCGTACGACCCGATCGCGGGGCACATCCCGGGCGCGGTCAACCTCCCTGCGTCGGATTACCTCGACGGCGAGCACTTCGTGTCGCCCGAGGGCATCCGCGACGCGTTCGCCGCCGTCGGCGCGACGGGGGAGACGCCCGTCGCGGCGTACTGCGGCTCGGGCCTCACCGCCGCCCACACGGCGCTCGCGGGCGCCGTCGTCGGCATCGACGTCACCGTCTACCCGGGCTCGTGGAGCCAATGGTCCAACACGCCCGGCCGCCCTGTCGCGACGGGGCCGACGCCGGGCGACGAGATCTCCTAGGGGACGAGGACGACCTTGCCGTCGGCGCCCTGAAACACAGCGTCCTGAGCTCTGCCGGCCTCGGCGAGGGGGAACGACGGGCCGAGCTCGACAGAGAACGCCTGCGCGGCGAGGAGGGCGAGCGCGACAGGCACGGCCTCCGCGCGCCACGCGAGCTGCTGTGCCGTGAGCGGCTCGGGGCTGCCGCCCGAGAAGGCGCGGATGCCCAGCCCGGCGGCATCCCGACCGCGCACGAGCGTCGCAATGCGGCGCTTGTCGACGAGAAGCTCAAGCGATGCCTGGAGCGCCTCGTCGGTGCCTGCGGCGTCGATGATCGCCGTGACCCCCTGCGGTGCCGCCTCGCGGACGCGGTCAGTCAGACCGTCGCCGTAGGCGACGGGGATCGCGCCCAGCGCGCGCACGCGGCCTGCGCGGCGCTCGGACGACGTCGCGACGACCGTCGCGCCCCACAGCACGGCGAACTGGATGAGCGCCTGGCCGACGGCGCCCGAGCCGCCGTGCACGAGGAGCGTGTCACCCGCACCGACGTCGAGCGAGCGAAGGGCCTGGTAGGCCGTGCCGATGGGAATCCCCAGTGCCGCGGCCTCGGCGGCCGAGACACCGGCGGGCAGCACGTGCGCCTTGTCGACGGGCACGACGACGTCGGTCGCGTAGGCGCCGTGCACGCCGAGCGCGACGACGCGGTCGCCGACGCGGAAGCCGTCGACGTCGGGGCCGACGGCGGTGACGACACCGCCCAGATCCGCGCCGACACGGCGAGGCGCCGTCAGCGGGCCGCTCGGACGGAGCCCAGAGCGCACCTTCCACTCGATGGGGTTCACGCCCGCCGCCTCGACGCGCACGGCGACCTCGCCGCTCCCGGGCACGGGGTCGGGGATCTCGGTCAGGGTGAGGACCTCGGGTCCTCCGAACTCGGAGTAGACGATCGCGTGAGCCATGACGAGGCCAACCTCTCTGCGGGGCCGCGGTATTCCGGACTCAGGCGGCGACGGTCGCCGACTGCGGCACGAGCGGAAGCACCTGCTCCGCGATGCGCTCCAGCTCCTCGCGCAGCGGCGACGACTGGATGAGGAGGAGGGTGATGCCGGCATCCCCGAACGCCCGGATGCGCTCGGCGACCTGCTCGGGCGTCCCGACCAGGTCGGGACGCAGGCCTCGCGTGCCGACCGAGTACTCGCGCTTGGTCAATTCGAGGCTGAGGTTGGAGTTCGACCGGAACTGCTCGAACGAGGCGTACCCCGGCGAGGACGGGTCGACCGTCGTGATGCGCTCCAGCTCGCGCCGCGCTTCGGCCTCCGTGTCGCGCACGATGACGTACGCCGGCATGCCGAACTCGCGGATCGGGCGGCCGTGGATGCACTCCGAGCGCTCGTTGAGGTCGGCGACGTTCGCCCGCACCTCATCGAGCGTCCCGCCGTGCATGACGTAGGCGTCGGAGAAGCGCGCGATCGACTGACGGCCCGCGTCGCTCTCGCCGCCGGCGAAGACGACGGGAGGCGACGATGGCTTCGGCTCGACGATCGTGCCCTCGAGTTCGTAGTAGCTCCCCGCGAACGAGAACGGCGTCTCGGTCCACAGCCCACGGAGCACGTGGACGAATTCCTCCGCCTGCACGTAGCGCTCGTCGTGGGTCGTGAAGCGGCCGCCGAACTGGCGCGCCTCCTCCGCCCACCACGCCGCGACGACGTTGAGGGCGACGCGTCCGGGTGCGATGGAGTCGAGCGTCGACACGGTCTTGGCGAGCACAGCGGGAAGGTGGAACCCCGGGCGCACCGCCGTCATGACGCGCAGGCGCTCGGTCGAGGCGAGGATCGCGGCCGACAGCGACCACGCCTCGAGGCTCGGCGCCTCGACGCCCTTGCGGTCGTTGAGGTAGAGCTCGGGCACGAGGGTCGTGTGGAACCCGAGCCGGTCGGCGGTCTGCGACACGTCTCGGATGTACTCCCACGAGGCATCCATCCGCTCGTCGCGCACATTGCGCAGGAATCCGCCGTACACGGGCGTCCAATATCCGAGGTCGATGGTCATGAGGACATTTCACCGGTGCGAGGGGAGTGACGCCACGTCGCGTGTCGAATTGTGAATCCGAAAGGTCACGAAGGGACTCATTGGATGCCGCGACGGAAACAATTCGTCAGGAAATCGCGGCTGTCGGCCCCGCGCCCCAGAATCTGCTTCAACTTATCGACGACCGAGGAGTGAATCGTGGCGAGGCAGCGTCAGATCAAATTGGGTGCAGTGCTGACGGGAGTCGGCGGACCGGGGGCGTTCAACACGTGGCTCGATCCGGAGATCCCGGGCGATGCGAGCATCGACATCGACTGGTACATCGCGCAGGCGCGGCTGGCCGAGGAGGCGAAGTTCGACCTGGTGTTCATCGTGGACAGCCAGTTCATCACCGCCGACTCTCCGCCTCACTACCTGAACCGCCTCGAGCCGCTCACGCTCTTGTCGGCGCTCGCCGTCGCGACCGACCGCATCGGGCTCGTCGGCACGCTGACGACGTCGTACAACGACCCGTTCAACGTCGCGCGCCGGTTCGCCTCACTCGATCTCATCAGCCGCGGACGCGCGGGCTGGAACGTCGTCACGAGCGGCGACTCGGGCACGTCGGCGAACTTCAGCCAGCCCGAGCACTTCGACTACGACACGCGGTACGGCCGTGCGCTCGAACATGTGCGCGTCGTCCAGGGGCTGTGGGACTCGTACGAGGACGACGCGTTCCCGCGCGACCGCGCAACCCGTCGGTTCCTCGACGCCTCGAAGCAGCACCCGCTGAACCATCGCGGCGAGTACTTCCAGGTGGCGGGCCCCCTCAACCTGTCCCGCTCGCCGCAGGGGCAACCGGTGATCTTCCAGGCCGGCGACTCCGACCAGGGCCGGGACCTCGGCGCCGCGGTCGGCGACGGCATCTTCACACACGCCGCGACCGTCGAGCAGGCGCTGGCCTTCTCGACCGATCTCAAGGCGCGTGCCGAGGCGAAGGGCCGCCACCCCGATCACGTGCTGATCCTCCCCGGCATCTCCGTGTACGTCGGGGACACCGACGACCAGGCCCGCGAGATCGAGCGGGCGACGCAGGAGGCCGACGGCGGGTTCGAGCAGTCGCTGGCCGAGTTCGGCCGCGCGTTCGGCTGGCACGACTTCCGCCAGTACCCCCTCGACGAGCCGTTCCCCGCCGACACCCTCGTGTACGCGGAGCGCTCGTTCCGCACGCAGGCGGCGCGCATCGTGGATCTCGCGTCGTCGAACGGCTGGACGCTGCGCGAGACGGTCGAGGCGGTGTCCAAGCCGCGTCGTACGCCGTTCGTCGGCTCGCCCGTCACCGTCGCGAACGAGCTGCAGCGCTGGTTCGAGTCCGGCGCGGTCGACGGCTACAACATCCACATCGGCCACCCGAGCCAGACGCGGCGGCTCGTCGACGAGGTGCTGCCGATCCTGCGCGAGCGCGGCGTCGTGCGCAGCGAGTATGAGGGCACGACGCTGCGCGAGCACCTCGGGCTGCCGTTCGCCGAGAACCGGTACACCGTGGCGCGAGGCGTGACGACGGAGGTCGAGGCGGTGCCGGCGCTCGTCTGAGACGATTCGCAGAAACAGAGGATGCCTCCGGCTCGTGCGGCCGGAGGCATCCTCTTGTTCTCAGCGTGCTTCGCGGAAGACCGGCGTCTGCTCCCCGGCCTCGATGGCGACCGGCAGCCGGTTCTGGGCCGGCGCGAGCGGGCACGGCGCGAAATCCGTGTACGCGCACTGCAGGTTCGCGGCGCGGTTGAAGTCGAGGACGGCGGGGCCGGCCGTCGCGGGCAGGGTGACGGCCAGCGTCCGGCTCGCGCCATAGGTCGTGACGCCGCTCGTCGCATCCCGGAACGGCGCGAAGGTCGCGCCGCCGACGCCCTCGAGGATCAGCAGTCGGTGCTCGAGGCCGCCGAGCTCGAAGACCACCTCGCCGACGGCGTCGTGGTGGTGCGTGATCCCGCTGAGGGCCGCGTCGATCTCGGTGTCGCGCGGACGGTCGAACGGCACGAACTCGCCGCGCACGAGCCAGGTTGGGTCGGGAGCATAGGCGGGCGTCTCGACGTAGTCGTCGCGCAGCCCGTACTGCGGATCGATGGGCCGCAGCAGCTGCACGCCGCCGCGCTGGGAGAGCTCGACGACGATGTCGCCGAAGCGCGCGGCGCGACGGAACTCGCGCTCCGCGACGGCCCCGAAGCGCACAGTCCCCGACGTCTGCCGGTCGTCGATCACGAGGTGCTCGCCCTCGCCCAGCTCGACCACGGGACCGTCGGCGTCGATCGACCAGCTTCCCGGAATGCCGACGACGCGCTGCGGCGTGGAATCCAGGCGGTAGACGGCGGAGTAGGAGAGATAGCCGTACGGGTCGCGTCGGCGCGCCTCGTTCGCGTCACGCCATTCCGACCACGCCGTGGTGAATTCGTCGCGGTCGATGGTGCTCGAAAGGGGATCGATAAGTGTCATGTCTCGAGCGTAGAAGTAGCCTCTCGCCGACCCGACACAAAGGGTAACGAAGGCGTTACGCGACGGCCTGGGGGAGGCCGAGGGGGAGGCGCGGATGCAGCTCGTTCGCGACCACCGCAAGCGCGTCGCGGAACTCGGGCGACGAGTTCGGGAGGGGGATGCTGAAGAGGTACTCCGTCGATCTCGCCACGGCCTCGTCGGCGCCCAGCCGCTCGGCGATCTCGTCCACGGAGCCGTAGTAGACGTTGGAGCGGCTCAGGAACTCCTCTGCCGTCGTCGCCCCGAAGCCCGTGTAGGGCCGCGGATCACGGGCGAAGTCCGCGCGCACGAGCGCCTCGGCATCGGATCGCGACGCGGCGGGGAGCACGGACCGTGACACGCCGATGCGGGGCGGGCGATCGGAGGTATACGCGTCGAGATAGCGGTCGATGAGCGCGGACTGCACGGGACCCGTCTCCCCCTCGAAGGCCAGCCGGTGCAGGAGCAGCCCGTCGCCGGCGCGGCCGATGGCCGCGGCGTTGTCGGGCGTCGCCGTGGCCTGCCAGACGCGCGACAGCAGCGACTGCGGCGGCGGATAGACCTGGAGCGTGCGATCGCCGACGTCGATCGTGCCCGTGAGCGCCCGCCGGAGCTCGGCGAACGCGCGGTCGTAGAGGACGTCCTTGTCGTCCTCCGCCAGCTGGAACGCGGCGAACGCCGCCGTCGAGAAGCCGCCCCCGTTGCTCTTGCCGACGCCGAATTCCAGCCGTCCCGCACTCAGGAAGTCGGTGACCGCCGCGGTCTCCGCGAGCCTGATCGGGTTGTCGAACACGAGCGGCACGACAGCGGTGCCCAGCCGGATCCGGCTCGTCCGCTGAGCGGCGGCAGCGAGGAACGCGAGCGCCGACGGCAACCCGATCGGCGCGAAATGCGCCTCCGCGATCCAGGCCGTGCCGTACCCGACCTGCTCCGCGAGCTCGATCAGCCCGATCGCGTCGGCGTAGACGGCTCCGGGGTTCTCGCCGGGCGGTGTCTGAAGGAAGATCGACAGCCCCCTCGGGGTGTGCTCGCCGTTCGAGTCGGTCACGACAGTCTCCTCCGCTGCGTCGGGTGAATGCCGACGATAGGCATTCCGCCGAAGCTCGCTCGCGGGTCGAAGAAAGAATTCGTAGCAATTCGGCACCCGCGGGAAATCATGCGTAATCGGAAATGTCGCACCCTCCGCGCTCTGTCAGCATCTGTGTCACCCGGCCGCCTGGTCGACATCTTGCACGGTGCATCCTCCCTCCCGGGAGCGGCATCCATGAGTACCCGGAGTGTTCCCTTGAAGACCATCACAGCCGTTGCGCGCGGTGTCGCGCTCGCTGCCGCCGTCGCCCTCACCGTGGGCCTCGCCGGCTGCTCCAAGCCGGCCGGAGGGTCCGCTGCCACGGCATCGGGCTCGACCGACGGCGGCACCATCACGTGGGCGTACACCAGCTCGCCCGTCAACTGGGACCCGATCGTGATCGGCGGCACGGCAGGCACCTACCTGACCACCCCGATCTTCGGCTCGCTGTTCACGATCGACGAGGACCACGAGATCGTCCCGGGTCTCGCCGAGAGCTACGAGTACAACGACGCCGGCGATGCGATCACGATCCACCTGAAGCCGAACCTGACCTTCCAGGACGACACGCCCGTCAACGCGGATGCCGTCAAGTTCAACATCGACCGCATCCTCACGCAGACGAACTCGGCGCTGAGGGCCTCGTACGCCAACGTCGCGGGAGCCACCGTGATCGACGACCTCACGGTGCGACTCGATCTCAAGCAGCCGGACTACCAGATCCCGTATCTCCTCGCCGAGAAGACCGGCGAGCTGCCCAGCCCCACCGCGGTCCAGAAGGATCCCGTCGCGTTCAACGCGAACGGTCCCGTCGGCGCGGGTCCCTTCATCGTGGAGGAGCTCGTTCCCAACGACCACATCGTGCTCAAGAAGTGGGACGGCTACTGGAATGCGGACAACATCCACATCGACGAGATCCGCATCAACTTCGGCGTCAACCCCGACACGCTGATCTCGGCGCTGCAGTCCGGGGTGGCGAACTTCGCCATCGCCTCGCCGGCGCAGATCGACACCGCGAAGGATGCCGGCCTGAAGGTGCTCAGCGGCACCGACCGGCTGTGGGGGTCGAGCTTTCTCAGCGTCAACCGGAACCAGGCTCCGTTCGACGATCCCGCAGTCGTCGAGGCGATCCGCTACGCGATCAACCCGGGCCAGTACATCCAGCAGCTCGCGTTCGGCAAGGGCGAGGCGAACCAGCAGCCGTTCCCGCAGGGTCACCCCGACTTCGTCGAGGCACTAACCGACGAGCACCAGTACGACCCGAAGAAGGCGAAGAAGATCCTCGCCGATGCGGGATACGCGCCGGGTGACATCTCCTTCGACCTGCAGGCGCTCAACGTCAGCGGCTTCGACAAGGTCGGCGAGATCATCCAGGCGCAGCTGGCCGATGTCGGCATCACTGCGAACATCCAGCTCAGCGACTTCACGACGTGGGCCAAGGGCTACTACGGCAAGACCTACCCGGTGTCGCTGTTCGGCTGGGTCGGCCGCGACTCGGCCGTGCAGGGGCTGTCCGATCAGTACGACAGCCTGGGCGTCCTGAACCTGAGCTCGCCGTACGTGTCGCCGGAGTTCACCGCGGCGCTGTCGACCGCGCGCTCGACGCCCCTCGACTCGCCCGATTACGAGAAGAACCTCCAGGCGGCCGCCGAGCTCGGCTACCAGACGGGAAGCAACATCTCGCTCTACACCTACGAGACGCCCCTCGTGCTCGCCCCGAGCATCTCGGACCTGCCCAAGATCGACGGGTTCATCGACTGGACCGGCGTCACGATCACCCAGCAGTAGCGCCTTCCGCGGCGGGCGATCCGGCAAACGGGTCGCCCGCCCGCGGACGGCACCGAACCCGCTCCACCCTCAGTCCAGGAAGGGCACCATGACCACGACCGCCGTCCGCGGAGCGCTCGCCGCGCCGAGCGTCCCGCGCTCGACCGGGATCGTCTGGCACCGGGTTCGCGGCATCCTCGCGCCCCTCGTGAAGACCATCGGCATCCTCCTGCCGGTCTTCTTCCTCGGCTCGTTCTTCACCTTCCTGCTCGGGGCGCTCAGCGGTCGCAATCCCGCCGCACTGCAGCTCGGGGATGCCGCGACCCCAGAGGCCGTCGCCGCGATCGAGCACGAGTACGGCCTGGACCGGCCGTTCCTCGTGCAGTACTTCGACTGGCTCGCGACGCTCGCGAGCGGCAGCTTCGGGAACAGCTGGCTCAACGGCGTCCCGGTCGTGACCCTGCTCGGCGAGAAGGCGCTCGTGAGCCTCTCCGTGACCGGACTCGCCCTGCTGATCGGCGTCGTGTTCGGGTTCATCTTCGGCGTGCTCGCGGCACGCTTCCACACGCGGTGGATCGATCGCGTCATCACGACGGGCACGACGGTCATCTCGGTCCTGCCGCCGTTCGTGGTCGGCATCGCGCTCATCTCGGTCTTCGCCGTCGGGCTGAAGCTCCTGCCCGCCGTCGGCTACGTGCCCATCGAGATGGGCGTGGGGCTCTGGTTCAGCCACATCATCCTGCCCGCCGTCGCGCTCAGCTTCGACACGGTGTCCGACATCGCACGGCAGCTGCGCGCGGGGCTCGTCGCCGCCTACCGCGAGAACTACGTCACGGGCGCCGTCGTGCGCGGACTGGGGTCGCGTCGCATCTTCTTCGTGCACGTGCTGCGCAACGGCGTCGGCCCGGCTCTCTCGGTCCTGGGCTTGAAGTTCCCTGCGCTGCTCGGCGGGGCGGTGCTCATCGAGTCGATCTTCGGACTCGCCGGCTACGGCACGTTCGCCGCGCAGGCGGCCGTCTCGGGCGACGTGCCCTCTGTGCAGGCGGTGCTCGTGATCTCGGTGGTCCTCGTCGTGGTGTTCAACCTGCTTGTGAACATCGTCCTCAACCGCCTCATCCCGTCCGCGTCGCGAGGAGTCTGAAATGCTCACCACCGTCCTGAGGCTTCCCAGCGCCCGGATCGCCGTCGCCATGCTCGCGTTCATCGCCCTGATCACGATCCTGGGGCCCTCGATCGCACCGTACGACCCGTTGGAGAACACCCCCGACGCGCTCGCGGGACCGTCGTTCGCGCACTGGCTCGGCACCGACTACCTCGGGCGCGACGTCCTTAGCCGCATCCTCGCCGGTGCACCGCTGAGCGTCGTCAGCACCGTCCTGGTCGCGACGATCGCGCTCGTGGTCGGTGCGGTCCCGGGCATCCTCTCGGTGTACCTCGGCAGCGTCTTCGAATGGGTGTCGCTGCGGGTCGTCGACACCTTCATCGCCCTGCCTTTCCTCGTGTTCGCCGTCGCGATGACGGCGCTGCTGGGCAACGGCATCGTGCAGGCGATGGTCGCCGTCGGCCTCCTCGTGTCGCCGCTGTTCTACCGCGTCGCGCGGTCCGCCACTCTGTCGGTCGCGCGGTCGCAGTACGTCGAGGCCGCCATCCTGTCCGGCGCCTCGACCGGCTGGATCGTGCGCAAGCACGTGTGGGGCAAGATCCTCCCGCCCATCGCCATCGCGCTCGCCACGACCCTCGGCATCGGCCTCATCGTCATCGCGAGCCTCCAGTTCCTCGGCATCGGCGTGCAGCCACCGACTCCGACGTGGGGCGGCATCCTCGCCTCGGACCTCGGCTACCTGCAGCAGCAGCCCTGGGCCCCCGTCTTCCCGACGGCCCTCATCCTCATCACGGTGCTCGCCTTCAACATGCTCGCCGATGCGATCAGAGACGCCGCGGGAGAATCCGGCCGCACTCTGCTCGGATCCCGCAATGCCCGCATCACCCGCGCCCGGCGCACCGCCGCGGCCGGCATCGCCCTCGAAGGAGGACTGTCATGACCACGAGCGCATCACGAGAGGTCGTGCTCGAGCTGAACGACGTCAGGATCCACAACGACCTCGCCGACGTGGAGCTCGTGCACGGAGTGACCTTGACGCTCGAGCGGGGCGGCGTCGTGGGCATCGTCGGGGAATCGGGCAGCGGCAAGAGCCTCACCTGCCGGGCGATCCTCGGCATCCTCACGAAGCACATCGAAGTCTCGGGCGGCTCGATCACCCTGCTGGGGAGGGATGCCGCGACCCTCACTCCGAAAGAGTGGACAGACCTCCGCGGCACGCGGATCTCCGCGGTCTTCCAGGACCCCGGCTCCTACCTCAACCCGTCGATCCGCGTGGGCACGCAGGTGCAGGAGGTGCTGCGTGTCAAGCTCGGGCTCGGCCGCGCCGCCGCCCGCAGGCGCACGCTCGAGCTGTTCGAGGCGGTGCACCTGCGCGACCCCGAGTACGTCTACCGGCAGTACACGCACGAGCTGTCGGGCGGGATGCTGCAGCGCATCCTCATCGCGGCGGCCATCGCTCTGGAGCCCGACATCCTCATCGCCGACGAGGCGACGACGGCCCTCGACGTGACGGTGCAGGCGGAGATCCTCGACCTCCTCGCCGAGCTGAAGGAGCGCATCGGACTGTCGCTCGTCGTCGTCTCGCACGATCTCGCCGTCGTCGCGCACCTGTGCGACCACGTGCTCGTCATGAAGGACGGCTCGGTCGTGGAGCAGGGGCCGACGCGGAAGATCCTCTACCACCCGGAGCACGAGTACTCGAGACTCCTCGTCGCGGAGCACGAGCAGTACGGCCTCGAGCTGCACACTCAGCGCCCGATCGGCGAGAGCGAGCAGGACAGGGAGCTGGAGTATGCCTGAGCGTCCCGTGCTCCAGACGCGCTCACTCGACGTCCACTATGGCCGCGGGCGAGCAGCGAAGCAGGTCGTCTTCGACGTCGGGTTCGAGGTGCGCGCGGGCGAATCGGTCGGCGTGATCGGTGAGACGGGGTCGGGCAAGTCGACCATCGCCCGCGCTGTGCTGGGTCTCGTGCGGCCGGCGAAGGGCTCGTCGGTGACGGTCGATGGAACCGACGTGACGGCGCTGTCGGCGCGCGCGCTGCGCGCGTTCCGCCGCTCGGGCGTCGTGCAGTACGTCTTCCAGGACCCGCTGCGAAGCCTCGACCCCGACCTCACGGTCGGGCAGTCGATCGCCGAGCCGCTGCTCATCCGGGGCGGGCTGCGGCGCTCGGCGGTCGACGCAGCGGTCCGCGAACGCTTCGAGCAGGTGCAGCTCGACCCCGCGCTGACCGGAAGGTTCCCGGCCGAGCTCTCCGGCGGCCAGCGCCAGCGCGTCGCGATCGCGCGGGCCCTCGTGACCGACCCCAAGCTGCTCATCCTCGATGAGCCGGTCAGCGCGCTCGATTCCGCCAATCGCGTCAGGATCCTCGAGCTCCTCGGCATCCTCCGCTCGGCGGACGTCGCGCTCATCTTCATCTCGCACGATCTCGGCTCGGTCGCCGGCATCACCGACCGGACGCTCGTGCTCTACCACGGGCGCCTCGTCGAGCAGGGCGAGACCGCACAGATCCTCGGCGCGCCGACGCATCCCTACACGCGCCTGCTCGTGGGGTCCGCCCCGACGCTGGCCGGCGGGTCGATCGATCGCGAGAGCCGCGACCTCCTGCGCACCGAGCTCGTCACCTCCTGAAGCTCCAGACACCTCCTGCTCCTCCAGACGAAAGACGCGACATGAGCGACAAGCAGATCCGCCTCACCCTCAACCTCCAGTCGACAGGCCGCCACGACGCGGCGTGGAAGACGTTCCCCACGACGAGCGACTGGGTCGACGGCGTCGACTACTTCATCGAGATCGCCCAGCTCGCCGAGGAGGGGCGCTTCGACGCGATCTTCATCGCCGACCGGCTGGGCGGGCTCGACCGCACGGGACGCGTGCGGCCGTGGCGCGGGCTCGACCCGACCGTGCTGCTCGCGGCGCTCGCGCGCGAGACAAGCCACATCGGGCTCGTGTCGACCAATCCGGCGATCCACGGCAACCCGTTCCTCCTCGCGCGGCAGATCGCGTCGCTCGACCACATCAGCAAGGGGCGCGCCGCGTGGAACATCATCACGAGCCAAGAGCCGCACACGCTCCGGGCGCTCGGCAAGGACGTCGTCCTCGACCCCGAGGCGCGGTATCGCGCGGCCGACGAGTTCGTCTCGATCGTCGACGGGTTCTGGCGCTCGCTGCCGCCCGAGGCATTCGTCGGCGACGCGGCGGCCGAGGTCTACATCGACGAGGCCCTCACGCGGCCCGTCGACATCGAGGGTGACTACTTCCGGGGCGAGGGCGTGCTGCCGCTCGTCGGAGGCTACCGCGGACAGCGCCCCGTGCTCTTCCAGGCGGGCACGTCGCGTGCGAGCCGCGAGTTCGGCGCCCGCTGGGCCGACGCGCTCTTCACCTCGCAGCGCCTGCCGCACCTCGGCCGGGCCTTCGCCGACGAGGTGAAGAGCCTCGCCGAGGCGAACGGTCGCAGCCGCGACGACCTCCTCGTCCTCCCGGGGCTCTACGTGATCCTCGGCGACACCGAGGCCGCGGCGATCGAACGCAAGCGGGAGCTCGACGAACTGCTCGCCGTCGAGCCGCTCATCCGGGAGCTCTCCGACTACCTCGAGTACGACGTCTCGGGGATCGCCCTGGACGCCGAGCTGCCCTACGGCGAGCTCGCGGGCCCGGCCAGCACCTCGCAGCACACCGTCCGCCGCCACCAGCTCGTCGCGGACGCCAAGGAGCGGCGCCTCACGGTGCGGCAGCTGCTGTTCAACAACCTGTCGGGCGGCCAGCGCGTCATCGTCGGCACGCCGGAACAGGTCGCCGACGACATCGAGCACTGGGTCGACACGGGCGCAGCGGACGGCTTCACGATCAACATCGATGTGCAGACGAGCGGGTTCCGCGCCTTCGTCGACGGCGTCGTCGCGGAGCTGCAGGACCGTGGGCGGTTCCGCCGCGAGTACGAGCACGACACGCTGCGCGGAAACCTCGGCCTCGCATCGCGCGCGGCGGTGAGGCATCCCGAAGCCCTGGTCGGCGCCTGACGCGCCGAATCACCCCCTCTTTCGAAAGGAACCCTGACCCCATGACCCGCACCCGCCACACTCCCCGCGCCGACTGGATCGACGTCGTCCGCTTCCCCCGCGCCGTGCCGCCCGAGAACGTGCAGGTGCTCGTCGTGGGCGCGGGGCCGTCGGGGCTGGGCACCGCGCTCGAACTGCAGCGGCACGGGCTCGACGTCGCGGTGGTGGATGCCGCCACCGAGGCCACGCTCATCCGCGCAGGCGCCGCGGGCGTGAGCGCCCGATCCGTCGAGATCTTCCGCACGTGGGGCGTCGCCGATCGGGTGCGGGAGAGCTGGACGATCCCGCCCGAATGGAACAAGGGCAACGTGCTCGTGACCTCGGTCGTCGGGCACGTGCTGGGCGGCAAGGGGCCGGACGCGTACACGCGGCGCGCGGGCAGCGCCTTCTCGCGGGAGGACGCCGTGCGTCGGCCGCAGACCGTCTTCCAGAAGGCGTTCATCGACCGGCTCGGCGAGCTCGGCGTGCCGATCGCCGGTGGATGGCGCGTCACGGCGCTCCAGCAGGACGAGGACGGCGTCGTCACGACCGTCGTCGATGCGGACGGCGCCGAGCGGACGATCCGGTCGGCGTACGTCGTCGGCGCCGACGGGTCGAAGAGCACCGTGCGCCGCCTCGCGGGGATCACGCGATCGGGCGAGTACGCGACCGAGCGGCACTGGCGGTACGTCGTGCGCACGCGGGGCGGGGTGCCGGCCGAGCTCGGCTCGGCACCGAGCGCGAGCAACATCGTCTTCAACCAGCACTACTCGGGCTTCATCTCCGCGATCAACGAGACCGACTGGCGCGCGTACGCCGGGCCCCTTCCGATCGACTACGTGCCCACGGAGCAGGAGCTGATCGAAGCGGCGGCGAAGGGGTTCGGCTTCGACGTCGACCTCGAGGTCGTGAGCCTCACGCCGTTCTTCAAGAGCACGCGGATCGCCGACCAGTTCGTGCGTGGCCGGGTCGCGCTCGTGGGGGATGCCGCGCACGTGCGCACGCCGGGCGGCAACCTGTCCGAAGGCTTCGGCGACGTGCTCAACCTCGGCTGGAAGCTGGCCGCGGTGCTGCATGGCGAGGGCGGTGACGCGCTGCTGCAGTCCTACGACGAGGAGCGCCGCGTGCACAACGAGCGCATCGCGGAGCACGCGCTCGCGCGTGCGGCGGCCAACGAGGCGTCGCTGCAGGAGATCCGCGCCCTCGGCGTGCCCGACGACGACGACCTCGGCGCCGAGGCGGAGCAGAGGCGCGCCGACATCGGCCGCGTCCTCGCGCGGGACTTCGCGTTCGATCTCGGCGTCGTCTTCGATGAGCGATACGACCGATCGTCCGTCGTCGCGTACGAGCCGGGCCAGCTCGTGAGCGAGCCGGCGTGGGCGCCGACCGTGTACGTCGAGGATCCGCGTCCGGGGCATCGCGCGCCGAACGGCGCGGTCGAGGCCGGGGGAGTGACGCTCTACGGGCGTCTGGGCATCTTCCCCGCTCTCCTCGTGCTCACGGACGACACCACGGATGCGGAGCGGTTCCGTTCGGCGGCCGACGAGCGCGGAGTGCCCCTCGACGTCATCCACCTGACCGAGCCCGAGGTGCGCGCGCTCTACGGTTCCGACTACGTCATCGTCCGGCCCGATCACCATGTGGCGTGGCGCAGCCAGGGGGCGGACTTCGAGCCCGGCGCCGTGCTGGATGTGCTTTACGGCCGTTCGGCGGGTTCCGTTCCGGGGGCGCAACGCCTCGAAACCGCCGCGAGGTAGCCGGTCGACGGTCCGAGCCCGGTCACCTCAGCGCCTTCTGGATGCGCTGCAGCGACACGGGCTCGGCCGTGCCGAGCGACTGCGCGAACAGGCTCACGCGGTACTCCTCGAGCAGCCAGCGCGCGTGCACGAGTGTGTCGGGCGCGTCGGCCGGAGTCGGGATGAGGCCGCCGGCCTCGGCGTACACGGCGGCGGCGCGCTCGAACTCCGTCAGCCGCTGGCGGTCGCGCCCGGGGTTGTCGGCGAGCGCCTTCACCCGGTCGAGTGCACCCCGCAGGTAGCGCGGCAGGTGCGCGAGCCGCGCGGTGCCCGTGCGGGAGACGAATCCGGGGAACACGAGCCCCGCGAGCTGGCCCTTCACGTCGTTCAAGGCGCCGAGGAGCGTCAGCGAGTTCTGCGAGCGGAGCGCTCGCTCGACCTCGCGCGCGGCCGTGAGGATGCGCGCCGTGAGCGACACCGTCTGGAACAGCTCGTCGACGACGGCCGCCGAGAAGGCGTCGCGCGCGGCGTCGAAACCTGCTCGCGTGCGCACGACACCGCTCGGCGCGACGCGTGCGATGACGGCATCCGCCACCGCCACGCGGGCGTCCTCCACGAGCGCCTTCGCCGACGGATAGGGGGATGCCGCGAGCGCGAGCTTCTCGGCAGAGGTGAGGTGGTCGAGCACGTACGCCGAAGGCGACGCGACGGCGAGCAGCACGAGGCGCCGGACGCCCTCCTTCGTCGCGTTCTCGGCGGACTCCGGGGTCGCCTCGATGCGCAGCGCGACGCTCGAGCCCTCGTCGACGAGAGCGGGGTAGCCGCGCACGACGCCGCCCGCGACCTTCATGTCGACGACGTCGGCGAGGTCGCCGAAGCTCCAGTCTGTGAGGCCGGACTGCTCGGCGAACGAGGGTCCCGCCTCGGCCGTGCTTCGCGGCGCGGGGCCTCTGCGCCCCGCAGGGGCCGGATTGCCCGGCTCGCTCAGCGAACGGCTCACGGCGCTGCGCGCACGGCCGGAGAGCTTCTCCTGCAGGGCCGCGAGATCCCTGCCCGATCCCGCCGCGCGGCCGCGCTCGTCGACGGCGCGGAACGACACGAGAAGGTGCCCGGGCACGCGCTCGAGTTCGAAGTCGGTCGCCGTCACGGGCTGGTTGGCGATGCGTTGGATGCGCGCCGCGAGGGCGTCGCGCAGTGTGGCCGGCGGAAGGCCGCTGTGCGACTCGGGGCCCTGGCCGTCGAGCTCTTCGGCGAACTTCGCGGCCCAGTCGGCGGCGGGCACGACGTGGCGGCGGATCGCCTTGGGGAGCGCGCGGATGAGCCCCGCGATGAGCTCGTCGCGCATGCCGGGCACCTGCCAGTCGAACCCGTCGGGGCGCAGCTGCGCGAGGAGGGCGAGCGGCACGACAGCGGTGACGCCGTCGTCGGGCGCACCCGGCTCGAACCGGTAGGCGAGCGAGAGCACCTGGTCTCCCTGGCGCCAGCGTGCGGGGAAGTCGCGCTCGTCGCCGCGTTGCACGTCGCCCGCGAGGTCGGCCTCGGTCATGTCGAGGAGCTTGGGGGTGCGGTTCGAGGCATCCCTCCACCACGCCTCGAACGAGCGCACATCGAAGACGTCCCGCGGGAGGCGTGCGTCGTAGAACGCGTAGACGGCCTCGTCGCCGGCGAGGATGTCGCGGCGGCGCTCGCGCTCCTCGATCTTCTCGAGGCGCCTGCGCAGCTCGAGGTTGCGACGCTCGAACGCCGTGAGGCGCTTGTCGCCCTTCGACAGGCTCAGGGACCCAAACGGCTCCCATTCGCCCTCGACGAGTGCGTGCCGGAGGAACAGCTCGCGGGCGAGCGGACGATCGAACCGGGCGAGCTGCACGCGGCGCTTGGGGACGATCTCGACGCCGAAGAGCGTGACCTTCTCGTAGGCGGATGCCGCTCCCGCCGCCTTCGACCAGTGCGGCTCGCTCAGCGAGCGCTTCGCGAGGTCGCCCGCGAGCGACTCGGCCCACTCGGGGTCGACGGACGCGACAGTGCGGGCGAAGAGGCGTGAGGTCTCCACGAGCTCGGCGGCCATGACGGCGCTCGGCGACTTCTTGCGCAGGCCCGACCCGGGGAAGATCGCGAACCGTGCGCCGCGGGCGCCGATGTACTCCGCAGCGGGGGTGCGGCCCTTCGGCGCGCTCTTCCCGCCGCTCCGCGCGTCGGAGGCTCGGCGGCGCTCGTCGAGGATGCCGAGGTGCGACAGCAGCCCGGACAGGACCGCCTTGTGGATGTCATCGGGGTCGGCCTCGGCCGCTGTCGAGGTGGGACGCCCGAGCAGAGACCCGAGCTGCCGGTGCACGTCGAACCATTCCCGGACGCGCACGTAGTTGAGATGCTCGGCGCGGCACAGGCGCCGGAAGGCGCTCGATCCGAGCGCGGCCTGCTGCTCCTGCAGGTGGTTCCAGAGGTTCAACAGCGTCAGGAAGTCGCTCGTCGGGTCGGTGAAGCGCGCGTGCAGGCGATCGGCCTCTTCCCGGCGCTCCTCGGGCCGCTCCCGGACGTCCTGGATCGACATCCCGGCGACGATCGCCATGACGTCGCGGAGGACTCCCGTCCGCCGCGCCTCGAGCAGCATGCGGGCGAAGCGCGGGTCGATCGGCAGGCGCGCGATCTCGCGGCCGAGGTCGGTGAGCTTCGGGCCCCCCTGCCCTCCGTGCTCCTGGCGCACGGCGCCGAGCTCGATGAGGAGGTCGAAGGCGGCCTTGACGCCGCGGGAGTCGGGAGGAGTGAGGAACGGGAACGACGAGATGTCGCCGAACCCGAGCGACAGCATCTGCAGGATGACCGAAGCGAGGCTCGTGCGCAGGATCTCGGGCTCGGTGAACTCATCGCGACGGTCGAAGTCGTCCTCGGAGTACAGGCGGATCGCGACGCCCGGCGCGGTGCGGCCCGCGCGACCCGAGCGCTGCTGCGCGGACGCCTGCGAGATCGCCTCGATCGGCAGGCGCTGGATCTTGCTGCGATTGCTGTAGCGCGAGATGCGCGCCGTGCCGGTGTCGACGACGTACCGGATGCCGGGCACCGTCAGGCTCGTCTCTGCGACGTTGGTCGCGAGGATGACGCGGCGGCGCACGCCGGCGACCGCCGAGCGCTCGAACACCCGGTGCTGCTCGGCCGCGCTCAGACGTCCGTAGAGGGGGAGGACCTCCGTGGGCGCGGCATCCTTCGAATACATGCCTCGAACGGCATCCATCGCATCGCGGATCTCGGCCTCACCGGGGAGGAACACGAGCACATCGCCAGCCGGCTCGCGGTCGAGCTCGCGCAGGGCCTTCGTGATGCCGTCGACGTCGTCGGATTCGCCGTCGGCGTCCGCACTCGCCCCCCGATAGCGGATGTCGACCGGGTAGGTGCGGCCGGAGACCTCGATGATGGGCGCGGGTTCCGCCTCCCCGGTTCCCGAGCCTGTCGAGGGACCGAAGTGCTTCGCGAAGCTCTCCGGGTCGATCGTGGCCGACGTGATGACGACCTTGAGGTCGGGCCGCTTCGGCAGGATGCGCTTGAGGTAGCCGAGCAGGAAGTCGACGTTCAGCGACCGCTCGTGCGCCTCGTCGACGATGATCGTGTCGTAGCGGCGCAGGAGGCGGTCGCGGTGGATCTCGTTGAGCAGAATGCCGTCGGTCAGCAGCGCGACGCGGGTGTCGGCCGAGACCTTGTCCGTGAAGCGCACCTTGTAGCCGACCGTCGAGCCGAGGGGAACCTCGAGCTCCTCGGCGATGCGCTCGGCGATGGACCGCGCCGCGATGCGGCGGGGCTGCGTGTGGGCGATCTTCGTGCGGCCGAGCTCGAGGCAGATCTTCGGCAGCTGCGTCGTCTTGCCCGATCCGGTCGCGCCGGCGACGATGACGACCTGGTGATCGCGGATGGCGCGGGCGATCTCCTCCCGGGCGGCGCTGACAGGCAGCTCCGGCGGATAGGCGATGACGGGTTCGGGCGCGGGCATAGCCTTCCATCGTAGAACCCGCCCAGCGGGTGGTTCGCGTGGGCGTCGTCGGCAGGCTCGAACGGGTCGAGCATCACTTCGAAAACCCCATTGAACTTCAGGCTCGCACAGCCCTCGGCGCCGGCAACTGTCGAACCCGGGCGTCGGTTCCGCCCGGTGATCGGACATAGCTGAGCACCGTTCGAGAAGCCCACTGAACTTCAGGCTCACACAGCCCCGCCTCGGCTGCGTGAGCGCGAAGTTCAATGGGGTTCGCGTGCTGCGTGAGCGCGAAGTTCAATGGGGTTCTCGGGATGCCATCGAACCTCAAGGGTGCATCGGTCGGCGTCGCATCCTCCTCCACAGCAGCACGAAGTGCCACGGATTCCACCGACCGCACGAACCAGAGCCAGGCTGGCGGCCAGCAGTCGTACGGTCACGGCATGCACCCCTTCGAGGCGATGGCAGAGCCGGCGCGACGGCGGATCGTTGAGATCCTGGCGAGTGGTGAGCACACGGCGGGTCAGCTCGCCGATGCGGTCGGCCACGAGTTTCGCATCAGCCGCACCGCTGTCTCGAAGCACCTGCGCGTGCTGCGTGATGCCGGTTTCGCCGACGTCCGCGCAGAGGAGAACTTCCGGTGGTGGCGGCTCACGCCCGATGCGATCCGCCAGCTCCATGCCGAGGTGCGCGAGCTCCGGCGCAAGTGGAAGATGCGGTCAGGGTGGGACGCGGACGCCCGGCAACTGAGGGATCCGTTCGACTTCGTGTCGGGCTATGCGAGTGTCCCGCGCAAGGGATCGGGCAAGCCGTATCGCAGAGGCACGCGGGGCACCCAGACCGAGCCGCCCGTCGCAGCCGATCCCGAGACCGGCGCCTATCCCCGCCATAGGCTGGATCGATGACGACCCCCACGGTGAAGCTCAACGACGGCCACGACATCCCCCAGCTCGGCTACGGCGTGTTCAAGGTGCCGCCGGCCGAGACGGAGCGAGCCGTGACCGAAGCGCTCGAGGTCGGGTACCGCCACATCGACACCGCCGCGATCTACGGCAACGAGCAGGGCGTCGGCGCCGCGATCGCGGCGAGCGGGGTCGCGCGCGACGAGCTGTTCATCACCACCAAGCTCTGGAACGACCGTCACGACGGCGAGGAGCCGCACGCCGCGATCCGCGAGAGCCTCGACAAGCTCGGGCTCGACCAGGTGGATCTGTACCTCGTGCACTGGCCGACTCCCGCGCGCAAGAACCATGTGCACGCCTGGGAGAAGCTCGTCGAGATCCGGGATGCCGGGCTGACGCGCTCGATCGGAGTGTCGAACTTCCTCGTGCCGCACCTCGAGGACATCATCGCGGCGACGGGCGTCACGCCCGCGGTCGACCAGATCGAGCTGCACCCCGCCTATCAGCAGCGCGACGTCACCGACTGGGCGGCGGCGCACGGCGTGCGCATCGAGTCGTGGGGCCCGCTCGGGCAGGGCAAGTACGACCTCTTCGGCACCGAGCCGGTCGAGGCCGCGGCATCCGCCCACGGCAAGACGCCGGCGCAGGTCGTGCTCCGCTGGCACCTGCAGCACGGCTTCATCGTCTTCCCCAAGTCGGTGCGGCGCGAGCGCCTCGAGGAGAACCTCGACGTCTTCGACTTCGAGCTGACGGCCGCCGAGATCTCGGCGATCGACGCGCTCGATCCGGGCGACGGGTCGGGTCGGGTCAGCGTGCACCCCGACGAGCTGAACTGATCGGGATGCCGTGAACCCGCGACTGGCCGCCTCCGCGAGCCCGTACCTGCGGGCGCACGCCGACAACCCCGTCGCCTGGCACGCGTGGGGCGAGGAGGCCTTCGCCGAGGCGCGCCGACGCGACGTGCCGGTGTTCGTGTCGATCGGCTACTCGACCTGCCATTGGTGCCACGTCATGGCGCGGGAGTCGTTCCAGGACGCGGCGCTCGCCGAGCGTCTCAACGAGCGGTTCGTCGCGATCAAGGTCGATCGGGAGGAGCATCCCGAGGTCGACGCCGCCTACATGGCGGCCGCGGGCGCGTTCACGCAGAGCCTGGGCTGGCCGCTGAGCGTCTTCACGACTCCCGACGGCGGGCCGTTCTACGCGGGCACGTACTTCCCGCCCGCCCCCCGCGGCGGCATGCCGTCGTTCGAGCAGGTTCTCGACGCCGTGCACGAGGCGTGGACCGAGCGCCGCGAAGCGGCGGAGGGCACGGCGGGAGCGATCGCGGAGGCGCTCGCGGAGGTGCAGGCGTCGGCGGCGGACGGCGGAGCGGTCCCGGATGCTGCCGCCATCGTCGCGGCTGCCCGGGCGCTCGCCGCGCGCGAGGATCCGCAGTACGGCGGCTTCTGGGGTGGTGATCCGCGGGCGCCGAAGTTCCCGGTCGCGACGTCACTGCGGCTGCTGCAGGCGAGGCTCGTCCGTGAGACCGCGCCCGACGCGACGGCGATGGCCGAGCGCGCGCTCGCGGCCATGGCGGGCTCGGAGCTGCGCGACCCCGTCGAAGGCGGATTCTTCCGGTACGCGACGCAGCGCGACTGGACCGTGCCGCACTACGAGCGCATGCTCACCGACAATGCGCAGCTGCTCGACGTCGCGGCCAGTGCCGGCGATGTCGACACGGTGCGCGGGATCGCGACGTTCCTGCGCGACGTGCTGCAGCAGCCCGGCGGCGGATTCGGCGCGGCTCAGGACTCCGAGTCGTGGATCGACGGCGCCCGCAGCGAGGGCGGCTACTACGCACGGGATGCCGCGGCCCGCGCATCGCTCGAGTCTCCCGCCGTCGACGGAAAGGTCGTGACGGGCTGGAACGGCCTCGCGATCGGTGCGCTCGCGCGCGCGGGCGCGCGGCTGCGCGAGCCGGAGTGGATCGAAGCTGCGCGGTGGGCGGCCGACGCCGTGCTGACGGCGAACGTCCGTGCCGACGGAGCACTCGTGCGGGCGTCGCTCGACGAGATCGCGTCGCGGGCGCCGGCGACGCTCGCCGATCACGGTCAGCTCGCGGAGGGGCTCGTCGCGCTCGCGGTCGCGACGGGGGAGGTCACGTACGCCGACCGCGCCCGCGCCCTGCTCCGGGTGTGCCTCGATTCCGAGGGCGGTCTGCGGGCGCCTGCGGGCACCGACCCCGTGCTCGCGGCGAGCGGAGTGCGGGCGCCGGATGCCGCGTCCGACGCCGACGAGCCGTCGGGGGTCGCGGCGATCGCCGGTGCGGCGGCTGCGCTGTGGCTCGTCGGTGGCGGAGAGGAGCACCGCGCGCTCGCGGAGCGACTGGTCGCGGCGCACGCGGCGGACGCGCTCGCCCAGCCCCTTGCGCACAGCGCGCTGCTGCGCGCCGCGAGCCTCCTGGCCGCGCCGCCGCGGCAGGTGGTCGTAGTGGGAGACGCCGCCGGCGACCTCGCGGTCGCGGCACAGTCGATCGCCGCCGACGTCGTTGCGGTGGTCTCGCCGTCTCAGGCCTCGGCGTGGGCGACGGCGGGGTTCGAGCTGTTCGCCGACAAGACGCAGCGCGACGGCCTCGCGACGGCCTACGACTGCCGCGACTTCGCCTGCCGCCTCCCCGTGACCTCTTCTGCCGACCTGGTGCCCTGAGTTCCGGTGATGCGCCGGTCCCCGATCTTGTAGAGGGGTCGACGCCGACGTTCTCGGCGCTCACCGTGGGTCACGCTGAGCGGGTTGGGCGAGGTCGGCGTTCCTCGTGGGTTCGAGCTCGACGCCTCGACAGGCTCGGCGATCGGGTAAGGGTCGGCCCACCCTCGGCGCTCACCCCGGGGTGACGCCTACCCCGGTCCCCGAGCTTGTCGAGGGGTCGCCGCCGACGTTCTCAGCGCTCACTCGGGGTCACGCTCGCCGGGTTGGGCGAGGTGAGCGTTCCTCGTGGGTTCGAGCTCGATGCCTCGACAGGCTTGTCGATCGGGTAGGGGTCGGCCCACCCGCGGCGCTCACCCCGGGGTCATGCTGACCGGGGTGGGCGCGGTCGGGGTTCGTCGTGGGTTCGAGCTCGACGCCTCGATAGGCTCGGCGACCGGGTAAGGGTCGGCCCGTTCTCGGCGCTCCACCCGGGTGACGCTTACCCCGGTCCCCGATCTTGTCGAGGGGTCGACGCCGACGTTCTCGGCGCTCACCGTGGGTCACGCTGAGCGGGTTGGGCGAGGTCGGGGTTCGTCGTGGGTTCGAGCTCGACGCCTCGATAGGCTCGGCGACCGGGTAAGGGTCGGCCCACCCTCGGCGCTCCACCCGGGGGTGACGCCTACCCCGGTCCCCGAGCTTGTCGAGGGGTCGACCCGTGCGCTCCGCGGAGCGCGAGATCAGCCCGCGGCGCGGTTCTCGTCGGCGACGACCGAGAGCCCGGAGGCGACCTCGAGGCCGAAGACCGTTTCGAGCGCGCGCTCGAACTCGTCGAGGCGGCCCTCGGCGGCGAACTCGCGGGCGCGCGTCGATGGGCCGTGCGACAGCACGCCGGCGAGATGGCGCAGCGCGGCTGCGGTGTGGGTGTCGTCGGCGCGCAGGCGGGTGAGCTCGGAGTCGAGCACGGACTGCACGTGGGTGCGCCACGCGACGATCGCGGGTGCGGCGGCGCGCTCGGCGTTGAAGGTCGCGGCGGCCGAGCCGACGACCTCGTGCGCGCCGGCGCCGAGCTCGGCGAGGGCCGCGTGCCGGCCGATGAGCTCGAGGTCGAGCAGGTCGATGCCGGGAAGCGACCCGACGGCGGGTTCGACGTTGCGGGGGAGTCCGAGGTCGATCACCAGGCGCGCGCGCTCGTCGGGGATGTCGGCGGGGCCGATCGTGTACCGCGCGGTCGAGGTGATCACGATGTCGGCGCGGGCGATCGCGGTGCGCAGATCGTGCTCGGCGCCGACGCCGTACTTGGCCGCGAACGAGTCGGCGCGGCCCGTCGCGGAGTACACGCGCACGTCCTCGGCTCCGCGAGCCTGAAGAGCGGCGATCGTCGTCGCGGCGTACTGGCCCGTGCCGACGAGCAGCACCGGCACGGTGGACCAGTCGGTCACACGGGAGTCGGCGAGGTCGAGCGCGAGGCGCGCGAGCGAGCGGCCCGCGGCGGCGAGATCGGCCTTGGCGCGCACTTCGCGCGTCGCGCGCGCGGCGCGCTGGAAGGCCTGCTCGAGCTCGGTGCTGCTCGTGCCGGCCTCGCGTGCGGCGCGCAGCGCGCGCTGCACCTGGCCGCTGATCTCCTCCTCGCCGACTACCATCGACTCGAGACCCGAGCTCACGGCGAACAGGTGCCTCACGACGTCGTCTCCGCTGAGGGCGACGGCCGACGCGCGCAGGGCCTCGGCATCCGCCCCCGTCTTCTGGGCGATCGCCTCGAGCACCGCCTCGCGAGCCAGCACGACACCGCCCGTGACGGGTTCGTCGAGCTCGAGATACGTCTCGAATCGGTTGCACGTGGCGACGACGACGGCGCCCCGCACGAAGTCGTGGGCGGCGATGACATCGGCGCCGGTCGAGCTGGAGGCCCTCGAAATACGGTCGAGAACGTCGAACTCGGTGTTCCGGTGGTTCGCCGTCAGGCAGAACAGCACGACCACGAGTTTAGCCTGGAAGGGTGACATCGCCTCTGAGCGCCCTGCCGGCCGCCCATCCTCTGCTCGACGGACGCACGTCGCAGTCGCCGCTCGTGCGCGCCGCGCGCGGCGATCGCCCCGAGCGGCTGCCCGTCTGGTTCATGCGCCAGGCGGGTCGGTCCCTGCCCGAATACCGGGCGAGTCGCGCCGGCACCGAGATGCTCGACGCGTGCCTCGACCCCGCCCTCGCTGCCGAGATCACGCTGCAGCCCGTGCGCCGTCACGGCGTCGACGCGGCCGTGTTCTTCAGCGACATCGTCATCCCGGTGCTGCTCGCGGGCGTCGATGTGAAGATCGTCGCCGGCAGGGGGCCCGTGATCGACAACCCGATCCGCACGGCGTCCGATGTGCTGAACCTTCGACCGCTCGAGCCCGAGGCGCTCGCTCCGATCTCGGAGGCCGTGCGCATCGTCGTCGACGAGCTCGGCGCGACGCCGCTCGTGGGCTTCGGGGGCGCGCCGTACACGCTCGCGAGCTACCTCGTCGAGGGCGGTCCCTCGCGCGAGCAGCTGCGTGCCCGCGCGCTCATGCGCACCGACCCGCACACGTGGGCGGCCCTGCTCAACTGGTGCGCCGACATCACGGGCGCGTTCCTGCGCGCGCAGGTCGAGGCGGGCGCGAGCGTCGTGCAGCTCTTCGACTCGTGGGCGGGTTCGCTGTCGCGCAGCGACTATCAGCGCCGCGTCGCGCCGCACTCGCGTCGCGCGTTCGACGCCCTCCGCGGGCTCGAGGTGTCGAAGATCCACTTCGGCCTGGGCCTGACCGAGATGCTCGACCTGCTGCCCGGACTCGGCGCCGACGTCGTCGGCATCGACTGGCGGCTCCCGCTCGACGACGCCAACACGCGCCTCGGCGGCCGCGTGCCGCTGCAGGGAAACCTCGACCCGGCGCTGCTGACGGCGCCGTGGCCGATCCTCGACGCGCACGTGCGCGACGTCGCGTCGCGCGGACAGGACGCGCCGGCGCACATCGTCAACCTCGGACACGGCGTGCCGCCCGACACCGACCCGACGGTGCTGACGCGCATCGTGGAGCTCGTGCATGCCCTCTGACGTCACCGTCGTCGGCGGCGGGGTCGCCGGGCTCGTCGCGGCGCGGCGCCTGGCCCTCGAGGGCATGCGCGTCACGGTTCTCGAGCAGTCGTACCGGCTCGGAGGCCAGGTCGCCCGCCAGACGGTCGCGGGTGTCGACCTCGACGCGGCGGCGGAGTCGTTCGCGACCCGCACGAGCGCCGTCGCCGATCTGCTCGCCGAGCTCGGACTCGCGGGCGACATCGTCGCGCCTGATCCCGCATCCGCCTGGCTGCATCGTGCCGACGGCACGGCCGTGCCGCTCCCCGCGACGGGGCTCCTCGGCATCCCCGGCGATCCCCTCGCCCCCGATGTCGTGCGGGCCATCGGCACCGCGGGCGCGGTGCGCGCGGCGCAGGACGCGACGCTTCCCGTCGAAGAGGGGAGGGATGCCTCGTCCCTCGGCGAGCTCGTCCGCCACCGCATGGGGCAGGCCGTCGTCGACGGACTCGTCGCGCCCGTCGTGCGCGGCGTGCACTCGACCGATCCCGACGACCTTCCGGTGGAGCGCGCCCACCCGCGGCTGCGCGCCGAGCTGCAGGAGCGCGGGTCGCTCGCGGCCGCCGTCCGGGCGCTGCGCGCCGCGGCGCCTGCGGGCTCGCAGGTCGCGGGGATCCGCGGCGGTATGTTCCGGCTCGTCGATGCGCTCGCGGCCGACTGCGAACGGCTGGGCGTGCGCATCGAGCTCGCAGCGAGCCGAGACCCCGGGACGTCGCTCGTCGTCCACGCCGCGCCGCCTGCCGGCGCGCCGCAGGGCCGGCGCGTCACGCTCGTCACCCTCGTCGTCGCGGCGCCCGACCTCGACGCGGCGCCGCGCGGGACGGGCATGCTCGTCGCGGCGGGCGCCCCCGGCGTCGGCGCGCGCGCCCTCACGCACCTCTCCGCGAAGTGGCAGTGGGTGCGCGACGCTTTTCCGAGCGGCACCCATGCTCTGCGGCTCTCCTACGACGGAGAGCCCGACGGCGCCGTCGCCCGGGCCACGGCGGATGCCGGCATCCTCCTGGGCACGCCCCTGGATCGAGTCCTGGATGCGAGCCTGCACTCCTGGACGCGCGGCGCTGCGGCGCCCGCGACGTCGTCCCATGCGATCGGCGAGTCGGTCGCAGGCACGGGCCTCGCCTCGGTCGTGCCGCAGGCGGACCTCGTTGCGAGGAACCTCGCCCGCGAGACATCGATTCGCCGCCTCGGCTGACAGGGGCGAGGATAGACGGGTGAGCGACCGGACCGACGAGCACCAGACGACCGAGACCGCCGAGCAGCCCGACCCCGGGAGCGGTCTGCACTTCGCCCTGTGGGCGGTCCTGCGGCGCGACCCGCACCCCGTCGCAGCCCCCGACGGCGCGCCAGCTCTCGCCGACGTCGTCGGCGAGCTGGGCGCCACGGTGCGGGCGATCTACGACGTGTCGGGGCTGCGCGCCGACGCAGACATCCTGCTGTGGCTCACCGGCGACACCGCCGACGGGCTGCAGTCGGCGCTGCGCGCCCTGCGCCGCTCGCGCGAGCTCCGCCCCCTCCTGCCGACGTGGAATGCGCTCGGCGTGCACCGCGACGCCGAGTTCAGCCGGGACCACGCGCCCGCCTTCGCGCGCGGCCTGGCGCCCAAGGGCTGGCTCGCCGTCTACCCGTTCGTGCGCAGCTACGAGTGGTACGTCCTCCCGCCCGAGGAGCGCGGCGAGATGCTCGCCGACCACGGCATCAAGGGCCGCGAGTACCCGCAGGTGCAGAGCAACACGGTCGCGAGCTTCGCGCTCGGCGACTACGAATGGATCCTCGCGCTCGAGGCGGACCAGCCGACCGACCTCGTCGACCTCATGCGGCACCTGCGCGCCACCGAGGCCCGTCGCCACGTGCGCGAAGAGGTTCCCTTCTTCACGGGCCGCCGCATCGAGGCGGCCGAAGTCGCCGAGGTGCTGTCGTGATCGAGGCATCCCGATGACTCTCCGCGTCGGCACGCGTGCGAGCGCGCTCGCGACGGCCCAGGCGGGCACCGTCGCGAAGGCGCTCGGCGGCGTGCTCGTCCCGATCGTCTCGGAGGGCGACACCTCGACGGCATCGCTCGCGTCGTTGGGCGGCACCGGCGTCTTCGCGACGGCGCTGCGCGAGGCGCTCCTCGCCGGCGAGGTGGATGCCGTCGTCCACTCGTACAAGGACCTTCCGACGGCCCCCGCCGACGGCCTCGCGATCGCGAGCGTTCCGCGGCGCGCCGACCCGCGCGACGCGCTGTGCGCACGCGGCGGCCTCGACCTCGCGAGCCTGCCCGAAGGCGCCCGCGTCGGCACGGGCTCGCCGCGCCGCCGCGCGCAGCTCGCCGCCCGCCGTCCCGACCTCGAGCTCGTCGACATCCGCGGCAACATCGACTCGCGCCTCGCGCGCATCGAGACAGACGATCCCGAGCGCGCGCTCGACGCCGTCGTGCTCGCCGCCGCCGGGCTCGAGCGCCTGGGCCGCCTCGACGCCGTGACGGAATTCCTGCCCATCGACGCGTGGCCCACGGCTCCCGCGCAGGGCGCCCTCGCCGTCGAGACGCGCCGAGGCGAGACGCAGCTCGCCGCGAAGCTCGACCACCGGCCGACGCGGCTCGCCGTCGAGGCCGAGCGCGGCGTGCTCGCGCGCCTCGAGGCCGGCTGCGCCGCGCCGATCGGCGCCCACGCGTTCCTCGAGGACGGGCTGCTGTTCCTCACGGCGCGCGTCTACCGTCCCGACGGCGGCGAGCACGTCACGAGCTCGCACGCCATGCCACCCGACGCCGAGGCACCCGCCGACCTCGCCGCCCGCGTCGCCGACGAGCTGCTCGCCCTCGGTGCGGCCCGGCTCGCGCCGCTGCACGACTGAGCGCCGCAGCACGACCGAGCGCCGAACCACGACTGAGCGCCGCAGAGCGCGCCACCACGACTGAGAGATCATGACCGAACCGCAGTTCCCCACGGTCCGCCCCCGCCGCCTGCGCTCGACCCCCGCGTGGCGCCGTCTCGTGGCCGAGACGCGCGTGCACGCGTCGCAGCTCGTCCTCCCCGTCTTCGTCCGCGAGGGTGCGACCGAGCCCGTGCCGATCGGCTCCATGCCGGGCGTCGTGCAGCACACGACCGACTCCCTCAAGGCCGAGCTGCAGCGTGCGGCGACGGCCGGGATCGGCGGCATCATGCTCTTCGGCGTGCCCGAGCACAAGGACGCCGACGGGTCGGGAGCGACCGATCCCGACGGCATCCTGAACGTCGCGACCCGCATCGCCGCGGAGGAGATCGGCGACGCGCTCGTCGTGCAGACCGATCTGTGCCTCGACGAATTCACCGACCACGGCCACTGCGGGGTGCTCGACGAGCAAGGCCGCGTCGACAACGACGCGACGCTCGAGCGGTACCGCGACATGGCGCTCGCGCAGGCCGAGGCGGGCTCCGCCCTGCTCGGCCTGTCGGGCATGATGGACGGCCAGGTCGCCGTCGTGCGGGAGGCGCTCGACGCCGCGGGCCGACCCGATGTCGCGCTCCTCGGCTACGCTGCAAAATACGCGTCGGCCTTCTACGGGCCTTTCCGCGAGGCCGTGCAGTCGTCGCTGCAGGGCGACCGCCGCACGTATCAGCTCGACCCCGCCAACCGCCGCGAGGGCGGCCGCGAGGTCGCGCTCGACGTCGCCGAGGGCGCCGACATCGTCATGGTCAAGCCCGCGATGAGCTACCTCGACGTGCTCGCCGACGCAGCGGCCGTCTCGCCCGTGCCCGTATGGGCCTACCAGGTGAGCGGCGAGTACTCGATGGTCGAGGCCGCCGCCGCGAACGGCTGGATCGACCGCGAGCGCACGATCGACGAGACGATCACGGGCATCGTCCGCGCCGGCGCCGAGGGCGTTCTGACCTACTGGGCGATCGAGGCTGCGGAGAGGTGGTCGCGCGCATGACCGGAATCACGAATCAGGATGCCGCAGCCCGCGCCCGGGCCGTCATCCCCGGCGGCGTCAACTCGCCGGTGCGCGCGTTCGGCTCGGTCGGCGGAACGCCGCTGTCGATCGTGTCGGCCTCCGGCCCGACCGTCACCGACGTGACGGGCCGCGAGTACGTCGACCTCGTCGCGTCGTGGGGCCCGGCCCTCCTCGGCCACGCGCAGCCAGAGGTCGTCGCGGCGGTGCAGGAGGCGGCATCCCGCGGTCTCTCGTTCGGCGCCTCGACGCCCGGTGAGACCGACCTCGCCGAGCTCGTCATCGACCGCCTCGACGGGGGCATCGAGAAGCTCCGGCTCGTCTCGACCGGCACCGAGGCGACCATGACGGCGATCCGCATCGCGCGCGGCGCGACCGGTCGAGACGTCGTCATCAAGTTCGCCGGCCACTATCATGGCCACTCCGACGGCCTGCTCGCCGAGTCGGGCTCGGGCGTCGCGACGCTGGGTCTCCCCGGCTCCGCGGGCGTCCCCGCCGACATCGCGGGCCTGACGCTCGTGCTGCCCTACAATGACCGCGACGCCGTGCGCGCGGCGTTCGAGGCGCACCCCGGCCGCATCGCGGCGATCATCGCCGAAGCCGCCGGCGCCAACGCCGGCGTGCTCGTTCCCGAGCCGGGCTTCAATCGCTTCCTCGTCGAGACGGCCCACGCCCACGGCGCCCTGTTCATCCTCGACGAGGTGCTCACGGGCTTCCGCGTCGGCCCTGCCGGCTGGTGGGGACTCGAGCGCGCTGCGGGCGAGACATGGGTGGCCGACCTCGTGACATTCGGCAAGGTCATCGGCGGAGGGATGCCGCTCGCCGGCATCGGCGGCCGCGCCGACCTGCTCGACCTCCTGGCGCCCCTCGGACCCGTGTACCAGGCGGGCACGCTGAGCGGCAATCCGCTCGCCGTCGCCGCCGGACTCGCGACCCTGCGGCTCGCCGACGCCGAGGTCTACGCGCGGGTGGATGCCGCGGCATCCACCGTCTCGAACGCACTCGACGCCGCGCTCACCGACGCGGGCGTCGCCCACACGATCTCGCGCGCCGGGAGCCTCTTCTCCGTCGCCTTCCGCGACGGGGAGGTGCGCGACTACGCCGACGCGAAGGACCAGGATGCCTGGCGGTATCCGCCGTTCTTCCATGCGATGCTCGACGCAGGCGTCTCGCTGCCGCCCAGCGTCTTCGAGGCGTGGTTCCTCACCGCGGCGCACGACGACGCGGCGCTCGATCGCGTGCTCACGGCGCTGCCGGCGGCGGCTCGCGCCGCCGCCGCGGCGTCTGCGCCCTAGATCCAGCCGCTCCGGTTGAAGTGCCAGAACCAGAAGTCGTAGGGCACTTGGATCGCCGTCCACACGGGGTAGTACCACGCTGACACGATCAGCACCGCGACGATGAACACGACCGTCGCCCACCGCCCGACGGCGCGGCCGCGCCGCGTGCGCAGCTGGGCGAGATCGCGCAGCAGGGTCGTCATGGCGAGCGCCATGAACGGCAGGATCACGATCGTGTAGAACTGGAAGATCGTGCGGTCGGGGTAGAGCAGCCAGGGCACGTAGGTCGCGATGACGCCGGTCAGCACGAGCCAGTCGCCGCCCTCGCGCTTGGCGAAGCAGCGCCACACGAGGTAGATGACGGCGATGACGGCGGCCCACCACAGGAGCGGGTTGGCGATGCTCGTGATGCCCTCGGAGCATCCGTTCCCGCCCGTCGTGCAGCCGTTCTCGCCGAGCTTCGAGCCGAGGTAGTACATCGAGGTCGGACGGATGAGCATCGGCCACTGCCAGGCGGGGCTCGCGTAGGTGTGCGGCGTCGTGAGACCGATGTTCGACGCGTAGATGGCCTGGTGGTACTTCCACAGGCTCTGCAGCGACAGCGGCACCCACGACCAGAAGCCTGTCGCCGGGGAGGCGTCGGCACTGTGCCGGTCGTAGCCGCCGTCGGTCACGAGCCATCCGGTCCACGACGCGAGGTAGACGACGAACGCGATCGGGACGAAGAGCACGCCCGTCACGAGGCCCTGCCGCAGGGCATCCGTCGGCCAGTATCCGACTCCCAGCCGGCGCCGCGAGAGGGCGTCGTCGACGATGAGATAGATGCCGAGCGCCGCGATGATGTAGAGCCCCGACCACTTCACCGCCGTCGCGGCGCCGATCGCGGCACCCGCCGCGAGGATCCACGGACGGTTCCAGAACACGGGACCCCAGGCCGGCGTGACGCCGTCGACCGTGCGCGCCGCGATGGCGGCCGCGAGCCGTTCTCGATGTCGTCTGCGGTCGAGCAGCACGAACCAGAAGGCGAGCACGACGAAGAAGGTGAGGATGCCGTCGAGGATGCTGACGCGACTGAGCACGATCCCGAGCCCGTCGACCGCGAGGAACAGGGCCGCGACCGACGCGTAGACGATCGAGCCGCCGAGCGCCCGGGCGACGAAGTAGAGCACGAGCACCGTCGCGGTGCCGAGGAGGGCGACCGAGAATCGCCAGCCGAAGGAGGAGTCGGCGCCGAACAGCCACATCCCGACGCCGATGATCCACTTGCCGAGCGGGGGGTGCACGACGTAGCTGGGATTCTCCGTGAAGATGTCCGTCTCGCCGTTCGCGAACCGCTCGTCGGCCTTGTCCGGCCACGTCGCCGGGTAGCCCAGGTGCCACTGGCTCCAGGCGTCTTTCACGTAATACGTCTCGTCGAAGACGATCGCGTGCGGGTGGGCCAGGTTCCAGAAGCGCAGGATGGCGGCGAGCAGCGTCACGAGGATCGGTGCGAGCCAGCTCCACACCTGGTGGACGCGCGGGTCGGTGTCGAGGCGCACGCGCCAGCGCTCGTAGAACGTCGGACGCACCTCGGGTACGAGCGGCTCCGCGGGCAGCAGAGGCTCGGAAGTGGTGGTCACGCAGACAAGCCTAGGCTGGACGCCGTGATCATCCTCGCGGCGACCCCCATCGGCAATCTGGGGGACGCCTCGCGCCGCCTCGTCGAGGCGCTCGAGGCCGCGAGGGTCGTCGCCGCGGAGGACACCCGCACGACGCAGCGGCTCCTGGCGGCGCTCGGCATCGCCAACCGCCCGCGCCTGATCGCCCTGCACGACCACAACGAGAAGCAGCGCGCCGCCGAACTCGTCGAGCTCGCGCGCGACGGGGACGTGCTGCTGCTCTCCGACGCCGGCATGCCCACCGTGAGCGATCCCGGCTACGGCGTCGTCGCGGCCGCCGCCGACGCGGGCGTCACCGTGACGGCGATCCCGGGACCCAGCGCCGTCGTGACGGCTCTCGCCGTCTCGGGGCTGCCGACCGACCGCTTCACGTTCGAGGGGTTCGTGCCCCGCAAGTCCGGCGAGCGGCGCGGCGTCTTCGCGGCGCTGAGCCGCGAGCCCCGCACGATGGTGTTCTTCGAGTCGCCGGCGCGGGTCGCGGCATCCCTCGCCGACATGGCGGGAGCCTTCGGCCCCGAACGGCGCGCCGCTGTGTGCCGCGAGCTCACGAAGCTGCACGAGGAGGTCGCCCGCGGCACGCTCGGCGAGCTCGTCACGTGGGCCGCGCCGGGCGTCCGTGGAGAGCTCGTCGTCGTCGTGGCGGGCGCCGAGCACGCCGAAGTCGTCTTCGAAGACGCCGTCGCGCAGGTGCAGGATCTCGTCGCCGGCGGCGCGCGCCTCAAGGATGCTGCCGCCGAGGTCTCGGCGCAGACCGGCCACTCCTCGCGCGAGCTGTATCAAGCAACGCTCGCCGCGCGGGACTGAGTGTTACGAACCTCGGCACCCGGGCCCTGGGACGGGCGGCCGTCGTCATGGCGGCCGGGCGCGGCATCCCGGGCAAATAGAATCTCCTGGTGACTTCCGGCCGATCCTTCTACATCACGACGCCGATCTACTATCCGAGCGACGTGCCCCACATCGGCCACGGCTATACGACCGTGGCGGTCGACACGCTCGCGCGCTGGCACCGCCAGGCCGGCGACGACACCTGGATGCTGACGGGCACCGACGAGCACGGCCAGAAGATGATGCGCGCCGCGTCGGCCAACGGCGCGACGCCGCAGGAGTGGGTCGACAAGCTCGTCTCGCAGGAGTGGTTCCCGCTCCTGACGACGCTCGACGTCGCCAACGACGACTTCATCCGCACGACGCAGCCGCGCCACGAGGAGCGCGTCAAGCAGTTCGTGCAGGCGATCTACGACCGCGGCTACATCTACGCGGGCGAGTTCGAGGCGCTGTACTGCGTCGGCTGCGAGGAGTTCAAGACCGAGTCCGAGATCGTCGACGGCGAGGGCCCCTTCGAGGGCCTCAAGGTGTGCGCGATCCATTCGAAGCCCCTCGAGCTGCTGCAGGAGAAGAACTACTTCTTCAAGCTCAGCGAGTTCCAGGACAAGCTGCTCGAGCTCTACTCGAGCGTGCCCGACTTCATCCGCCCCGACTCGGCGCGCAACGAGGTCGTCTCGTTCGTCAAGAACGGGCTCAAGGACCTCTCGATCTCGCGCTCGACGTTCGACTGGGGCATCACCGTGCCGTGGGACGAGTCACACGTCATCTACGTGTGGGTCGACGCGCTCCTCAACTACGCCACGGCGGTCGGTTACGGCAGCGACGCTTCGACAGGCTCAGCGCAGGCCACGGAGTTCGCGCGCCGCTGGCCCGCGTACCACGTCGTCGGCAAGGACATCCTGCGCTTCCACGCCGTCATCTGGCCCGCCATGCTGATGGCCGCAGGCGTCGAGGTGCCGCGCGGCGTCTTCGCCCACGGCTGGCTGCTCGTCGGCGGCGAGAAGATGTCGAAGTCGAAGCTCACCGGCATCGCCCCGACCGAGATCACCGACGTGTTCGGCTCGGACGCCTACCGCTTCTACTTCCTGTCGGCGATCCCGTTCGGGCACGACGGCTCGTTCTCGTGGGAAGACCTGTCGGCCCGCTACCAGGCCGAGCTCGCGAACGGCTTCGGCAACCTCGCATCGCGCACGACGGCGATGATCGACCGCTACTTCGAGGGCATCGTGCCTCCCGCGGGGGAGTACACCGAGACCGACCTCGGCGTGCAGCAGAAGGTGGCGGATGCCGCGGCCGCGGCCGACGCCGCGATCGACCGCTTCCGCATCGACGAGGCGATCTCCTCGATCTGGACGATCGTGGACGCGCTCAACCTGTACATCACGGAGAACGAGCCGTGGGCGCTCGCGAAGGACGAGTCCCAGCGCGAGCGGCTCGGCACCGTGCTGTACACGGCGGCGGAGGGTCTGCGCGCCCTCGCCGTGCTGCTGTCGCCCGTCACGCCGGTCGCGACCGAGAAGCTGTGGGTCGCGCTCGGCGCCGACCAGGCGCTGGGTCGCCTGCAGGACCAGCCGATCCGCGAGGCCGGCACCTGGGGCATCCTGCCCGCGGGCTCGTCGGTGAGCGGCCTCGCGCCGCTCTTCCCGCGCGTCGAGCAGACGGTATGACCTCCGACCCGGTCCCTTACCCGGCCGAGGCGGCCGACCCGTCGCAGTACGTCCGCGTCCGGGAGAAGGGTTCGCGCGACGTGAGCTATCCCGTCGCGCCCGAGCCGCTCGCCGTGCCCGTGTACGACAACCACGCCCACCTCGAGATCGAGGACGGCGTCGGACTGTCGCTGGACGAGCAGCTCTCCCGTGCGGGCGAGGTCGGCGTCATCGGCGTCGTGCAGGCCGGCGGCGACATCGAGTCGAGCCGCTGGTCGGCGTGGGCCGCGGCATCCCATCCCCGCGTCCTCGCGGCGGTCGCGATCCACCCGAACGAGGCTCCGGCGTATGCCGAGGCGGGCCGGCTCGGCGAGGCGATCGATGTCGTCGACGAGCTCGCGGCGCAGCCCCGCGTCCGGGCGATCGGCGAGACGGGGCTCGACTTCTTCCGCACGGAGGAGGACGGCCTGCCGGCGCAGTTCGAGAGCTTCGAGGCGCACATCGCGCTGGCCAAGAAGCACGGCATCGCGATGCAGATCCACGATCGCGACGCGCACGACGCCGTGCTCGAGACGCTCGAGCGGGTCGGCGCGCCCGACCGCACGGTGTTCCACTGCTTCTCCGGCGACGCCGACATGGCCCGCATCGCGCGGGAGCGCGGCTACTACCTGAGCTTCGCGGGCAACGTCACGTTCAAGAACGCGCAGAACCTGCGCGACGCGCTCGCCGTCATCCCGCGCGATCGCATCCTGGTCGAGACGGATGCCCCGTTCCTGACTCCGGCGCCGCACCGCGGGCGTCCGAACGCGCCGTACCTCATCCCCGTGACGGTGCGCTTCATGGCGGAGGAGCTCGGAATCGGACTCGACGAGCTGTGCGCGCAGGTCGCTTCGAACACGCTCGCGGTGTACGGCTCGTTCGAGGACTGATCGTGGACGGCGAGCTGTGGGATCTGACGGATGCCGCGGGCACGCCCATCGGCCGGACTCACCGCCGCGGCGACCCGGAGTTCCCGCAGGGACTGTTCCACGTCATCGCCGCCGTGTGCGTCGTGCGCGACGACGGACTCGTGCTCATCACGCAGCGTGCCGCCGTCAAGGACTACGCCCTGATGTGGGAGTTCCCCGCCGGCAGCGCCCTGACGGGTGAGACGAGCCGCCAGGCGGCCGTGCGCGAACTCGGCGAGGAGACGGGCCTTCGGGCCGACGAGGACGCGCTCGAGCCCGTCGGGCGCGTCGTCGAGGCGGAGGCGCTCCTGGACCTCTACGTCGTGCACGGCCTCGCCGACCTCACCCTGGCGCTGGATCCTGACGAGGTCGTCGACTCGGCGTGGGTGCCGCTCGACGAGGTGTTCCGCCGGTGCGACGACGGGGTGATGGCCGGGCCGTGGATCAAGCGGATGGCGATCCTGGGCGACACGCTGGCCGAGATGGTGCCGCGCTAGCCGCCGAGCCGCACGCCGATCCCGGGAGGCATCGAGAGCAGCAGATCGGCGAGGGAGGCCCAGAACGCGTAGCGGCGGGCCTTGCGCCGGCGGCGGAGCTCGCTCCGCGCTTCACGGATCCACCGCTCGTACTCCTGCGCGTCGGCGGTGTTCAGGCCGTCCTCGTTCATGCTCTCCACCTCTCGTGGCGGGGCGATCCGGTGATACGCCCTCGAAACCGCAACGAACGGCAGTGCGCGATTTCGACGGAACGGGCCTCTTGAACATTTCTTCCGCGCGGGTGTCGAATCGGTGGGGTCCCGTTCGTAGATCCCTTGAGAGTCGCCGACGAGCGATCCCGATGAAGCGAAGGAGCCGCGAATGACCTCCGATGTCGCCGCCGCGATCTCGCGCACCCACCGCGAAGAGTGGGCGCGAGTCGTCGCGGGCCTCGCGCGGCGCTTCGGCGACCTCGACATCGCCGAGGAGACCGCGGCTGAGGCCTTCGCCATCGCCGTCGAGCGGTGGCCGGCCGACGGCATCCCGCCCAATCCAGGCGCCTGGATCACGACGACGGCGTATCGCAAGGCGATCGACCGGCTCCGGCGCGAAGCGCGCCGCGACGAGCTGCAGCAGGAGGCCTTCATGCTCGCGGACGATTCGCCGGCAGACGACGTCGGCGCCGTCGAGGACGACCGACTCCGGCTCGTGTTCACGTGCTGCCACCCGGCGCTGTCCATCCAGGCGCGGGTCGCACTGACCCTGCGCATCGTCGGCGGACTCACCGTCACCGAGATCGCGCACGCGTTCCTCGTTCAGGAGACGACGATGGGTCAGCGGCTGAGCAGGGCCAAGGCGAAGATCAAGGCCGCGCGCATCCCGTTCCGGGTTCCCGATCAGCAGGATCTCCCGGAGCGCGCCGACGGCGTGCTCGCCGTGCTCTACCTGATCTTCAACGAGGGATACCTCGCCACCGGACGGGAGTCCGACCCTCTCAGGCCGGATCTCACCGCGGAGGCGATCCGGCTCACGCGGCTCGTGCGCGATCTGCTGCCGGCCGGATCCGCCGAGCGCGCCGAGGCGACAGGGCTGCTCGCCCTCATGCTCTTGACCGAAGCCCGCGCCGACGCGCGGGTCTCACCCGACGGAGAGCTCGTGCGCCTCGACGAACAGGACCGCGGCGCCTGGGACCGCGCCCTCGTCGATGAGGGCCTCTCGCTCGTCGATGAGCGCATGGATGCCGTCGCGCGCGGCGACGGCAGGCTCGAGAGGTACCAGATCCTGTCGGCGATCAACGCCGTGCACGCGTCGGCCCCGCGGGCGCGCGACACCGATTGGGCGAGGATCGTGGCCCTGTACGGCGAGCTCGAGCGCATCGACCCGAACCCCATCGTCACGCTCAACAAGGCGATCGCCGTCTCGGAGTTCGACTCGCCCGAGGTCGGACTCGCGATGATCGAGCGCCTCGCCGGGGCGCTGGACGGACATCACGCGTTCCACGCGACCCGCGCCGAGCTGCTGCGGCGCGTCGGCCGGTCCGCCGACGCGCTCACCGCGTACGAGCGGGCGATCGCGCTGGCGGGCAACTCCGCCGAGGTCGCCCATCTCGACCGCCGCCGAGGTCAGCTGGCATCACAAGTCCCCTTTCCAGAGACCTTTTCCACCCAAGGAGAACCCTCATGACCGAGCAGTTCGTCGTCGTCTTCATGACGGACGCGTCCGCATCGACGCTGCCGCCGGGCGAGGAGCAGCGCATGCATGATTGGTGGACGAGGCCACGGATCGACTCCGCGTCGGCGCCCCCATCGGCGGCGCCGAGCACGCGAAGGCCGTGGCCGTGCGCGACGGCCGGTTGCTCGTCACCGACGGGCCATTCCCCGAGTTCAAGGAGTGGTTCGCGGGCTTCGCGCTCATCGACGCCGCCTCGATCGACGATGCCGTCGGGCTCATGGCGCAGCATCCCTCCGCCGTGCTCGGGCGGATCCTCGTCGCCCCCGTCGTACGACTTCCCTGGCAGCACGACCCACAGACCCTTTCACCCCAAGGAGAATCCTCATGACCACCCAGCAGTTCCTCGTGATCCACATGACCGACGCGACCGCCTCGACGACTCTTCCCCAGGACGAGGACCGGCGGATGCTCGATTCCTGGGCGCAGGAGGGGATGGATGCCGGCACCCTCGGCATCGGCGCTCCCGTCGCCGGACGCGACCAGGCCAAGTCGGTCGTCGTCCGCGAGGGCCGCACGATCGTCACCGACGGTCCGTTCCCCGAGTTCAAGGAGTGGTTCGCCGGCTACGACCTGCTCGAGGCGGAGTCGATCGACGAGGCCGCGGCGTACATGGCGAAGCACCCGACCGCGGTGCTCGGCCGCGTCCTGATCCTGCCCGTCGTCAAGCTCCCGTGGGAGCAGGACGACTGATCCGGCGGTCTCGCGAGTGGAGGAGGCGGGTCGCGGCGCGGGGTTCAGTCCGGCAGCGGCATCCCGCCGGCGCCCGGCTCCTCCTCTTCCGCGACACGATCGGCCTCCTCCGCATCGAGCACGGGCTTGGCCGCGGCGATGTGCGAGATCGACCGCCACACGATCGCGAGCGTGATCGCGGAGCCCCCGAACGCGAACCACCACGGCGCCGTCAGGCCCCACGCCTGGGCGAGCACGCCGCCGATGAACTGGCCGATCACGAGCCCGCCGAACACGCCGACCATGTTGACGGAGGCGATGCGGCCCTGCAGCTCCATCGGCACGAGGCGCTGGCGGACGGTCGTGGAGATCGTGCCCCACACGAACGCGTAGAGGCCGAAGCCGAACATGATGACGAACGCGACAATCGGTGACGTCGTCAGCGCGAAGCTCAGGTGCATGAGCACCTCGAGCGAGAGGCACACGCGCATGAGCGTCGCGAACGACACGTGCTTCTCGAGCCAGCCGAAGCTGAAGACCGCGATGATGCCGCCGAGCGCCGACGCCGTCGTGAGCGCGCCGTAGCCGACGGGCCCCATGCCGAGGTGCTCGGTCGCGTAGAGCACGAGGACGCCCCAGGGCGCCGCCCACGTGATGTTGAAGACGAGGATGATGATCACGAGAGTGCGGACCGGCGCGTTGTGGCGCAGCCACCGCAGGCCCTCGCGGATGGCGTGCACCTTCGTCCCCGGGGACGCTTCGGGATGCTCCGGCACGGGCGTGCGCGCGATGCGCGAGATGAGCAGCACGGCCAGCGCGACGCAGACCGCCTGCAGGACGAAGGGCCAGAACGACCCGAGCGCGAAGAGGAAGGCGCCGAGCGGCGGCCCCGCGAGCTGGTTGGCGATGAGGTAGCCCGCCTGCATGCGCGCGTTGCCGATGCCGAGATCGGCGGGCTTCACGAGCATCGGCAGCAGCGTGCTGCCCGCCGAGTCGGCGAACACCTCCGCCGTCCCGTAGAGGAACGACACGGCGAGCACGAGCCAGACCGTCGCCTGCCCCGTGACGAGGAAGACGACGAGGGCGAGGACGACCACTCCGCGCAGCCCGTTGGCGATCATGACGAGCCGGCGGCGATCGTGGTGGTCGGCGACGGCCCCCGCGAGGAGGCCGAACAGCAGCCACGGCAGGAACTGCATCATCGCGCCGGCGGCGACGAGGATCGGCGACGACGTGAGCGAGGCGATCAGCAGCGGCGCGGCGGCGAGGGCGATGCCGTCGCCGAGGTTGCTCGTCCACGACGACGCGAGCAGCCAGCGGAAGTCCGTCCCGAGGCGACGCGGTGCGATGAGGTCGCCGAGGGAAGGCATCCGCCCATCCTAGGAGCGGCTTTCGACACGCTCGTGGGATCTGATCCGCGGATGAGGTCAGGCGTTCCCGGCGGTCTGCGCCTTCTTGCGGACGAAGAGCGTCTCGGTCTGCTCGATGTCCATGCCCTTCGTCTCGGGCACGCGCCACGCGACGTAGACGAAGGAGAGGGCGGCGAAGAGGGCGTACATGCCGTACGTGAGCGGCAGCGACCACTCGCTCATGGCGGGGAAGCTCACCGTGATGAGGAAGTTCGCGATCCACTGCGCACCGGCGGCGACGCCGAGCGCCTTGCCGCGGATGCGGCTCGGGAAGATCTCGCCGAGGAGCACCCAGACCAGCGGTCCCCACGACGCGCCGAAGCCGATGACGAAGACGTTCGCGGCGACGAGCGCGACCGGACCCCACGGGGCGGGGAGCACGACGGCGCCGGACGAATCGGTCGTCGAGAACAGGAACGAGATCGCCATCAGCCCGAGCGACAGGGTCATCATCACCGACCCTGTGAGGAGGATCGGCTTGCGCCCGATGCGGTCGACGAGGAAGATCGCGACGAGCGTCACGAGGACGTTGACGATCGACGTGATGACGCTGATGGTGAACGAGTTCGACTCGTCGAAGCCGACGGAGCTCCAGAGGCTCGTCGAGTAGTAGAAGATCACGTTGATGCCGACGAACTGCTGGAACACCGACAGGATGATGCCCACCCACACGATGCGCTGAAGACCGAGCACCGGCCCCCGGATCGAGACGCCCGCGTTCTTGCGGTCGGTCTCGATCGCGGTCTGGAGGTCACGCACCGTCTGGTCGAGGTCTGCGGGCGGCACGAGCCGCTCGAAGATCGCGCGCGCCTCGTCGTAGCGGCCCTTCGCCAGCAGATAGCGCGGGGACTCCGGCACCGTGAAGGAGAGGATGCCGTACACGGCGGACGGGATCACTCCGACCAGGAACATCCACCGCCACGCCTCGAGCCCGAACCACAGCGGCTCGTCGGGTCCGCCGGCAGCGTTCTGCAGCAGCGCGTCGCTGAGGAGTGCCGCGAAGATGCCGAGCGTGATCGCGAGCTGCTGCAGCGACGCGAGGCTCCCGCGCACCTGCCGCGGCGCGATCTCGGCGATGTAGGCGGGGGCGACGACGGAGGCGATGCCGATGCCGAGGCCGCCGATGACGCGCCAGAAGGCGAGGTCCCACACCGAGAAGCAGAAGCCGGCGCCGAGCGAGCTCGCGAAGAACATGACGGCGCCGAGGAACATGACGCGCAGCCGGCCGAAGCGGTCGGAGAGATTGCCCGCGATGACCGCGCCGACGGCGCAGCCGAGCAGCGCGATCGCGACGACGAACCCCGTCACGACGGCGTTGAGCCCGAAGTCCTGCTGGATCGAGTCGACGGCGCCGTTGATGACGGAGGAGTCGAAGCCGAACAGGAAGCCGCCCACGGCGGCGGCGACGGAGAGGCCGATCGCCCTGCGGCCGTAGGGGCTGCGGAGCGAGAACGCGTCCGCCGGGATGCTTCCGGTGGTGTTCATTCTCCAGACGCTAGACCCGGGGCAGACGCGGGTCGAGGGTGCCACGCGCACCGACCCGGGCAACCGGCGCGGCGATCGCTACAGTTGCACGCATGCCTGTCAGCCTGCTCGGCGCCGCCGAGATCCGCGCGCTCGCGGCCGAACTCGACGTCACGCCGACCAAGAAGCTGGGCCAGAACTTCGTCGTCGATGCCAATACCGTGCGCAAGATCGTGCAGGTCGCGCGCGTCGAAGAGGGCGACCGCGTCGTCGAGGTCGGACCGGGTCTCGGCTCGCTGACCCTCGCGATCCTCGAGGCCGGCGCATCCGTCACGGCCGTCGAGATCGACCACCGCCTCGCCGAGCGCCTGCCCGCGACCGCGGCTCAGCACGGCGTCGCAGACGGCGCGCTGACGGTCGTCGACGCCGACGCACTGCGCGTGCGAGAGCTGCCCGGCGACCCGACGGTGCTCGTGGCGAACCTGCCCTACAACGTCAGCGTCCCCGTGCTCCTGCACTTCCTCGAGACGTTCCCGCACCTCGATCGCGGCGTGGTCATGGTGCAGGCGGAGGTGGGGGAGCGGCTCGCGGCCCCGCCCGGGTCGAAGGTCTACGGAGCGCCAAGCGTCAAGGCCGCCTGGTACGGCCCGTGGCGGCTCGCCGGCAGGGTGTCGCGGCAGGTGTTCTGGCCCGTCCCCAACGTCGACAGCGTGCTCGTCGGATTCCAGCGCGACCCCGAGCCGCGGGGGAGCGAGGAGCTGCGCCGTCGCACGTTCGCGATCGTCGACGCCGCGTTCCAGCAGCGCCGCAAGATGCTGCGCCAAGCGCTGTCGCCCGTGCTCGGCGGCTCCGCGGCCGCAGCATCCACGGTTCTGGAGGCGGCCGGAGTCGCGCCGACGGCGCGCGGCGAGCAGCTCTCGATCGACGACTTCGTCAGGATCGCCCGCGTCTGACCCGGCGCGAACCTGAGCGTCGAATACGGGTTTCCCGCACGTTCACGCAGTGTTGGCGCCGGTGTCCCGAAACATGCCGGTAACATTTCCGGGATGCGCCGACCGGCGCGCGCGGCGACCGACGACCCGCGCACAGGGAGACGAAAGACCATGCGGACCGCCGAACACCCGGCCCCCGAACGGATCCTGCTCCACCTCAGCGACACGCACCTGCGTACCGCCGGCTCGCGACTGTTCGACACCGTCGATTCGACCGAGCGCCTCGCGCGGGCGCTCGCCGCGATCGAGGGGACCGGCATCCGTCCCGACGCCCTCGTCTTCACGGGCGACCTCGCCGACTGGGGCGAGCGCGACGCCTACGTCGCGATCCGCGAGCTCGTGGAGCCGTTCGCGGCGCGCCTCGGCGCGCCCGTGCTGTGGGTCATGGGCAACCACGACGATCGTGCGGGCTTCCGCGAGCACCTGCTCGGCGAGGTCGGGATCGATCCCGTCGACCGCGTCGACGAGCTCGACGGCCTGCGCGTCGTCACCCTCGACACGACGGTGCCCGGTCACCACCACGGGGAGCTGCGCGATGAGCAGCTCGCATGGCTGGGCGAGGTGTTGGCTGTGCCCGCGCCCCTCGGCACGATCCTCGCGATGCACCACCCGCCCGTGCCCAGCGTCCTCGCCCTCGCCGCGAGCGTCGAGCTGCGCGATCAGGCGCACCTGGCCGCCGTCCTCCGCGGCACGGATGTGCGCGCCATCATCGCCGGCCACCTGCACTACTCGACGTTCGCGACGTTCGCCGGCATCCCCGTCTCGGTCGCCTCGGCGACCTGCTACACGCAGGACCTGACGGTGCCCACGGGCGGCACGCGCCCGCAGGACGGCTCGCAGTCGTTCAACCTCGTGCACGTCTACGACGACACGGTCGTCCATTCCGTCGTGCCCGTGGACGCGCCGCTGCCGCTCGAGCACATCGACGCACAGGAGTCCCTGCGCCGGCTGGCGCTCGCGGGCATCGCGCCCGCGGCATCCCGCCTCGCGGCGCCTGCCCCGTTCAGCGACGTGCGGAAGGATGCGCCGACCGAGCCGCTTCCTGTGCTGCGCTGAGCTCGGCCCGCTCCCACGGCGCCCGCACGGGGAACATGCGCTCGAGCGTCGCGCGCAGCGTCTCGACGCGCACTTCCTCCGGCAGCTCCTTCTCGCCGCCGTCGTTGAGGCAGAACATGTCGACGTCGCGCCGCTTCGCGAGCGACTCCATGCGCCCCAGCGACGCGGCCTGCGTCGTCTGGATGTAGCGGGTGCGGGGCCGACGGGTCGTGACGGCGCGCCCCGTCATGAGCGCGAAGTAGTGGTACAGGCAGTTGGTCACCGAGATGTCGGTCGCGGCGCGGAATCGGGATGCCGCGGTGCGGGCGAAGTCGTCGGGGAACTGCCGCTCCAGCTCGGTCATGACGCTGCGCCGCAGCGGTGTCGCGCAGTGCTCGAGGTCGCGCACGATCGTGCGACCGAACCGCTCCCGGAGCAGATCGCGGTTGACCCGCAGAGCGTTGTCGTGACCGCTGCGGTGCGCGGCCGCCGCACCGGTGCCGATGCGCACCTCGCATTCGACGAACTTCGTGATGCCCGCGGGCGTGAAGAACAGCTCGGGCTCGACGGACCGGCCGAAGAACATGTCGTCGTTCGAGTAGAGGAAGTGCTCCGCGAGCCCGTCGATGCGGTGCAGCTGCGACTCGACGGCGTGCGAGTTGTGCGTCGGCAGCACCGACGGGTCGGCGAAGAACTCCTCGCTGCGCACGATGGTGACCTTGGGGTGGCCCTGGAGCCAGGCGGGCGCAGGGGAGTCGGTCGCGATGAAGATGCGCCGCACCCAGGGCGCGTACATGTGCACGCTGCGCAGCGCGTAGCGCAGTTCGTCGACGTGCCGGTAGCGCGCCGGTCCCTCGTCGCCCTCGCCCACGACGTATCCCGCCATGCGGGCGGCGCGCTGACGCTGGAACTCGGTCGACGAGCCGTCGACCCACGAGAAGACGATGTCGACGTCGGCCGTGAACTCGTCGGGCTGCGCGTCGAACATGCCGGCGATCGTGCGCCATGATCGGCCGTGCTGCACGACCGACGAGAAGGCGAGATCGGATGCCGCGGTCACGCGCCGGGTCAGGACGTTGGCGTTCGGGGCCTCCACGACGTCGTCGCCGAACCGCCAGAACTCCAGGCGCGCGCCGTTCGAGGCCCCGTATCGAAGGTCGCCTCGGCGCGTGACGCGCGGCCGGTACACGCGCCACGACGACGGCTCGGCGCCGGGGAGGGTGGCATCGGTCGCGAGCACGGCGGTGCCGCCCCGCCGCTTGACGTACATCGGCTCGTCGCGCCCCAGCCCGCGCAGCGCGTCGAATGCGGCATCCCGCGCCGCGATGTCGACGACGAGGGCCGGCAGCGACCGCTCGTGACGGATGAGGGTGATCTCGACGCCGGCCTTCTCGAGCGTCTCGGCGACCAGCAGGAGGTCGGAGATGCGCGCCTCGTGGGGCGTCACGCTGTCGTGCACGACGTGCAGCACGCCGCGGTCGAGGACGACGTCAGGCCTGGTGAGCAAAGCGGTCCACGGATGCTGCGCGGCGGGCAGCGCCGACAGTGACGGCATGGCGTCCTCCTTCGAGTGAGCGTGAGATCGGGGCGAGGCGGGGGAGTGTCCGGCCACCCTATGCAGAGGTTGTTACGGGTTCGTTTCCCTCGCGAGACCCTTGACACGACGACATCGGGATGCCGCGCCGCAACGGGCTGACCGCGGCCGCCGTGCGAGCGCTAGCCTCGAACGGTGACCGACGAATCGCCCTACCGTTCCCGCGGCGGAGACCTCCACCGCCCCTACGCCGCCGCCGACGACCGCTACGACTCGTCCGAGTACCGGCGCGTCGGCTCGTCGGGCCTGCTGCTGCCGCCGATCTCGCTCGGACTGTGGTGGAACTTCGGTGACAACATCCCATTCGATCGCCAGCGCGAGGTGCTTCGTCACGCGTTCGACAAGGGGATCACCCACTTCGACCTCGCGAACAACTACGGCCCGCCGTACGGGTCGGCCGAGACGAACTTCGGCCGCATGATGCGCGAGGACTTCGCGCGCTACCGCGACGAGCTGATCATCTCGTCGAAGGCCGGCTACGACATGTGGCACGGCCCCTACGCGAACGGCGGGCCGCGCAAGTACCTCATCGCGAGCGCCGACCAGTCGCTCACGCGGATGAACCTCGACTACGTCGACGTCTTCTACTCGCACCGCTTCGACCCCGACGTGCCGCTCGAGGAGACGATCGGCGCGCTCGACACGCTCGTGCGCCAGGGCAAGGCGCTCTATGTCGGCATCTCGTCGTACAGCGCGGAGCGCACGGCCGTGGCATCCGCCATCGCACGCAGCCTCGGCACGCCGCTGGTCATCCACCAGCCGTCGTACTCGATCCTCGACCGCTGGATCGAGGACGGTCTGACGGGCGTCCTGAAGCAGGAGGGTCTTGGCGCGATCGCCTTCGTCCCCCTCGCCCAGGGGCTCCTGACGAACAAGTACCTCGGCGACGGCACGGCCGATCGCAGCCAGAATCGCGCGTCGCTCCCGGGCAGGCGGCTCAGCGACAAGGCGTTGTCGGCCCTGCGCAGCCTCGACGTCATCGCGAACGAGCGTGGGCAGACGCTCGCCCAGATGGCGATCCAGTGGGTGCTGCGCGATCCGGTGGTGGCCTCGGCCCTCATCGGCGCGTCGTCGACGGCGCAGCTGGACGAGAACATCGCAGCGCTCGGCGGACCCGGCTTCACGACCGAGGAGCTGGAGCGCATCGACGCTCTCGCCGACTCGATCGACGTCGACCTCTGGGCGGAGTCGGCCACCTCGTGAGCCACGCGCACGTCGCCGATCGCGTGCACGTCCGCGCCCCCGGGAAGATCAACCTCTTCTTCCAGGTCGGCGATGTGCAGGACGACGGATACCACGACGTCGCCTCGGCCTATCAGGCCGTGTCGCTCTACGAGGATGTCTGGGCCGAGCACTCCGACGGCTTCTCGATCACGGTCAGCGGCACCGTCGACGTCGCGGGCGTGCCCGCCGATGACCGCAACCTCGCGCTGCGCGCGGCGCGGCTCGTCGCGCAGCGCGCGGGGTACGAGTCCGGTGTGCACCTCGAGATCGTCAAGCACGTGCCGGTCGCGGGCGGCATGGGAGGGGGCTCGGCGGATGCCGCAGCCGCCCTCCTCGCGTGCGACCAGCTGTGGGGCACCGACCTCGGAGGCCAGGAGCTGCAGCGACTCGCGGCGCGCCTGGGCGCCGACGTGCCGTTCTCGCTCCTCGGCGGCACGGCGATCGGCACCGGCCGCGGCGACCAGCTGAGCCCCGCCCTCGCGAAGGGGCGATTCGACTGGGTCATCGTCCCGTCGGACGAGGCGGGCCTGTCGACACCAGAGGTGTACCGCCACCTCGATCGCCTGCGCGAGGACCGCGCCGCGGACATCGCACCGCCGGTGCGCTCGCCCGCCGTCGACCCCGCCGTGCTGCAGGCGCTCCGGGCCGGCGACGCGGCGGTGCTCGCCGAGTGCGTGCGCAACGACCTGCAGGCGGCGGCCCTGTCGCTGCGGCCGTCGCTGCGCGCCGCTCTCGAGCTGGGCGACGAAGCCGGGGCGCTCGCCGGCATGGTTTCGGGGTCGGGCCCGACCCTCGCCTTCCTCACGGCAGGACCTGAGGCGGCGCTCGAGCTGCAGGTCAGCCTCTCGGCATCGGGTCTCACCGCCCTCCACGTGCACGGCCCGGTCCCGGGCGCCCGCATCCTCTGACGGCCGGAATCGAAGGAGCTCCACCATGGACGACCTCGCCGCGCGCCATCACGACGCGCCCGTCGACGAGGAGTCGCGGGCCGCTCTGGCCGCTCAGGATCTCGAACTGCGCATCGTCGCCAACGACGACGCCGACGGCGTCGTCGAGTGGCTCCGGGCGATGGAGCGCGGATTCCTCGCCTCCGAGCCGAAGGAGGAGCACACGCGCGCCGTCGCCGAGCGGATCGTGCAGCGCCGGCTCGCCGGGGTCTTCGATGCCTCGGGCCCCCTGCCCGGCCTGCCGATCGGCACGTTCGCGTCGTGGGTGGGCGAGCTGACGGTGCCGGGCGGGGGCGGCATCCCGTCCTGCGCCATCAGCATGGTCACGGTCGCGCCGACGCACCGCCGGCGCGGACTGCTGCGCTCGATGATGGCGGGCGAGCTGCGCGTCGCGCACGAGCTCGGCGTGCCGATGGCGATGCTCACCGTGAGCGAGTCGACGATCTACGGCCGGTTCGGGTTCGCTTCCGCCGCCTACAGCGCGCGCGGGCGCATCGACACGACCCGCGTGCGGTGGACGGGTCCTGCGACGCCGGGCCGCATCGACTTCATCACGCGCGAGCGTTTCCGCGAGGTAGCCCCCGACCTGCACGATCGCGCGCGGCGGGCCATGCCGGGCGAGATCGCGATGCCCGTCGGGCACTGGGACCGCTTCGCGGGCACGCGGCCCGACGCCGAGCATCCCGAGCGGATCCGCGCCCTGCAGTACACCGATGCCGCGGGCGAGCTGCAGGGCGTCGCGCTGTACACGGTGCGCGAGAACGAGGCGGATTTCCCGCGGTCGAAGGCCCATCTGCTCCGCCTCGTCGCCGCCACCGCCGATGCGTACGCCGCGCTCTGGCGCTTCGTGCTCGAGCTCGACCTCATCGGCGAGGTGGAGGCCTCGGAGCTCGCTGTCGAGGAGCCGGTCTTCTGGATGATCGGCGACCGGCGGGCCGCGACGGTGACCGTGCGCGACCACCAGTACCTCCGCATCCTGGACGTGCCCGCGGCGCTGACGGCACGCCGCTACGCGGCATCCGGCTCCGTCGTGCTCGACGTGACCGACCCGTTCGGGTTCGCGGAGGGCCGCTGGCTGCTCGAGGTCGACGCCGACGGCACGGCGACGGTCTCGACGGACATCCCCGAAGGGCTGCCGGTCGTGCGGCTCGGCGTCGCTGAGCTGTCCGCCGCGTACCTCGGGTCGGTGTCGCTCGCGACGCTCACCGCAGCGGGCCGGGTCGAGGCGACGGACGTGTTCGCCGCTGCGCGCCTGTTCGCGTGGCCGGTGCCCGCGCGGTTGAGCTTCTGGTACTGACGCGATCCTCAGAGGAGATCCCATGCGCGCACTCATCCACCACTCGTTCGGCGATCCTGCCGAGGTCCTCGCCGTCGAAGAGGTGCCGACTCCCGAGCCCGGGCCCGGTCAGGCGCTCGTGCGCATGGTGCTCTCGCCGATCCACAACCACGACCTCTGGACGGTGCAGGGAACGTACGGATACAAGCCCGAGCTTCCCGCGCGCGCCGGTACCGAGGCCGTGGGCGTCGTCGAGGCGGTCGGGGCGGGTGTCACCGGCCTGACGCCGGGCCGGCGCGTCGCCACCGGCGGCACCTTCGGCGTGTGGGCCGAGCGGTTCGTCGCCTCGGCGGCGGGCCTGATCCGCGTGCCGGACGGGCTGAGCGACGAGACGGCCGCGCAGCTCGTGTCGATGCCGTTCAGCGCGATCGCCCTGCTCGACCACCTCGACCTCCGCGAGGGCGAATGGTTCGTGCAGAACGCCGCGAACGGCGCCGTCGGCCGGCTCCTCGCGCAGCTCGCCGCCGCCCGCGGCGTGGAGGTCGTGGGCCTGGTGCGCCGCTCCGCGGGCGTGGACGAGCTCGCCGCCCAGGGCATCCGTCGTGTCGTCGCGACCGATCACGACGGATGGCGCGATGAGGTGCTCGAGATCACGGGCGGCAAGCCGATCACCGCAGGAGTCGACTCGGTCGGCGGTACGGCGAGCGGCGACGTGCTCTCGCTCCTCGCCGAGAACGGCACGCTCGTCGTGTTCGGTGCGATGGCCTCGCCCGTCATGCAGCTCGGCTCCGGCGATGTCATCTTCAAGCAGGCCACAGTGAAGGGCTTCTGGGGGAGCAGGGTCAGCGCCACCATGGATCCGCAGCGGCGGGCCGCGCTCCTCGGCGAGCTCCTCGAGCGCATCCGTTCGGGCGCGCTCACGCTGCCCGTGCACGCCACCTACTCGTTCGACGACATCGCGCTCGCCGCGCGCGCGAACTTCGAGCCCGGCCGTGCCGGCAAGGTGCTGCTCCGGCCCTGATCCGAGGGCCGAGGGGTCAGGCCTCGAGCGCCTCGCTGAGCTCGAGCCAGCGCTCCTCGAGCGTCGCCTGCTCATCGGCGAGCGTCGCGCGCTCGGACTGCAGCGCCGTGAGGCGCGCGTAGTCGTCGTGCGCGTCGGCGAACCGGGTGTCGAGCGCCCCGATCGACGCGGTGAGCTTCTCGAGGCGGCGGTCGATCGACGACAGCTCCTTCTCGGCCGCGCGGCGGTCCGCGCCGGAGAGACTCGGAGATGCCGCGGCCGGCGTCGCGGTCAAGGCAGGCTCGACCCGGTTCTTCTGCACCGTGCGCAGCCGCAGGTATTCGTCCACGCCGCCGGGGAGGTGGCGGAGGTGCCGGTCGAGGATCGCGTACTGCTGGTCGGTCACGCGCTCGATGAAATAGCGGTCGTGCGACACGACGATGAGCGTGCCCGGCCACGAGTCGAGGAGGTCTTCCAGCGCCGCGAGCATGTCGGTGTCGAGGTCGTTCGTCGGCTCGTCGAGGATCAGCACGTTCGGCTGCTCGAGGAGGATCAGAAGCAGCTGCAGTCGGCGCTGCTGCCCACCGGAGAGGTCTTTCACGGGCGTCGAGAGCTGCGCCGACTGGAAGCCCATGCGCTCGAGCAGCTGACCAGGCGTGAGCTCCTGCGCCTTGGAGCCGGTGCCGAACGTGTAGCTCGTGCGCAGGCGCGAGACGACGATGCGCACCGGCTCGTCGAGGTAGGGGTCGAGGTCGTCGAGCCGCTGTGTGAGGGTCGCGACCTGCACGGTCTTGCCGCGCTTCACCCGGCCTTCCGTCGGCTCGACGGTGCCCGCGATGAGCCCCAGCAGCGTCGACTTGCCGGCGCCGTTCACGCCGAGGATGCCGGTGCGCTCGCCGGGCGCGAGGCGCCACTCGACGTCCTTCAGGATCGGGCGGTCGTAGTCGACGCTGACGTCGAGGAGGTCGACGACGTCTTTGCCGAGCCGGTTCACGGCGAGCGACTGCAGCGCGACCTTGTCGCGGATCTCGGGCACGTCGGCGATGAGCGCGTTCGCCGCGTCGATGCGGAACTTCGGCTTCGACGTGCGCGCGGGCGCGCCGCGGCGCAGCCACGCGAGCTCCTTGCGGGCGAGGTTCTGGCGCCGCGCCTCGATCGAGGCGGCCTGCCGGTCGCGCTCGACGCGCTGCAGGATGTACGCCGCGTAGCCGCCCTCGAACGGCTCGACGATGCGGTCGTGCACCTCCCACGTCGCGGTGCAGACCTCGTCGAGGAACCACCGGTCGTGCGTCACGACGAGGAGCGCTCCGCTGCCGCGCGCCCAGCGCGTCTTCAGGTGCTCGGCGAGCCACGAGATCGCCTCGACGTCCAGGTGGTTGGTCGGCTCGTCGAGCGCGAGCACGTCCCAATCGCCGGCGAGCAGCTTCGCGAGCGCGACGCGGCGGCGCTGCCCGCCGGACAGGTTCGTGACGGAGGCCTCCCAGTCGAGGTCGGCGAGGAGCCCCGCGATGACGTCGCGGACGCGGGCATCTCCCGCCCACTCGTGATCGGCGGCGTCGCCGACGACGGCCTCACGGATCGAGTGCGTGTCGTCGAGCGTGTCGCCCTGGTCGAGCACGCCGACACGCACGCCGCCGCGGACCGTGACGCGTCCGCCGTCGGGTTGGATCCTGCCCGCGAGCATCGCCAGCAGCGAGCTCTTGCCGTCGCCGTTGCGGCCGACGATGCCGATGCGGTCGCCCTCGTCGACGCCGAGCGAGACGGAGTCGAAGACGACCTTCGTGGGGAACTCGAGGTGCAGCGCCTCGCCGCCGAGCAGGTGCGCCATCAGCCCTCGCCCACATCGAAGCCGAGGCTCAGCTTGCGCAGCAGGCCCGCGAGCCGTTCGCGGTCGCCGCGCGAGAGGCTCGCCAGCAGCAGTGACTCGGCATCCACCAGGCGCGTGATCGCGGCATCCACTCTGGTTCTCCCGTCTTCGGTGAGGGTGACCAGGATGCTGCGCCCGTCGTCGGGGTCCTGCTCGCGTCGCACGAGCCGGCGGCCGACGAGCCGGTCGATGCGGTTGGTCATCGTGCCGCTCGAGACGAGCGTCTGCTGCAGCAGCTGCTTGGGGCTCAGCTGGAAGGGCTCGCCCGCGCGGCGGAGCGCCGACAGGACGTCCCACTCCCACGGCTCCAGCTCGCTGCGGCGGAACGCGTCGCGCCGCGCGCGGTCGAGGTGCCGCGAGAGGCGGTCGACGCGCGAGAGCACTTCGAGGGGCGAGAAGTCGAGGTCGGGTCGCTGCAGGATCCACGCCTCGACGATCCGATCGACCTCGTCCGCCTCTGCTGCCATCCCTCCATTATCGAGGGGCTCCACCCGCCCGCCTGCCCCTGGTCCGTCCGCTCGCCATGGCAGACTTGTCGAGGCCTCGGCGTCCGAGTCGCGGCCGGTCCGCCGTGGTGTAATGGCAGCACGACAGCCTTTGGAGCTGTGAGGTCTAGGTTCGAGTCCTGGCGGCGGAGCATGACCGATACGCAGCTCGCTGTCGTCGTCCTGGCCGCAGGCCAGGGCACCCGCATGAAGTCGGCGCTCCCCAAGGTGCTGCACGGCATCGGCGGGCGCCCGCTCGTCGGGCATGTGCTCGACACCGCTCAGGGCCTCGCGCCGGCCCGCGTGCTCGTCGTCGTGCGGCACGAGCGCGACCTCGTCGCGTCGGCCGTGCTCGACGCGCACCCCGAGGCGACCGTCGTCGATCAGGACGAGGTGCCCGGCACGGGCCGCGCCGTCGAGATCGCGCTCGCGGAGCTCGGCGACTTCGACGGCGACGTGCTCGTGCTGAGCGGCGACGTGCCGCTCCTCGACGGCGCGACGCTCACGACGCTGGTATCGACGCACCGCGGCTCGGGCGCCGCCGTCACGGTCATGAGCGCCGTCGTCGACGACGCGACCGGCTACGGCCGCGTCATCCGCGGCGGCTCCGGAAACCTCGAGCGCATCGTGGAGCAGAAGGATGCCACCCCCGACGAGGCATCCGTCACCGAGATCAACGTCGGCGTCTACGTCTTCCGCGCAGGCGACCTGCGCACGCACATCGCGCTCGTCGGCACCGCCAACGCGCAGGGCGAGAAGTATCTCACCGACGTCGTGGGCCTGCTCCACGACTCGCGCCTGCCGGTCGCCGTCTCGACGGCTCCGGATGCCGCAGCCGCGCTCGGCGTCAACGACCGCGTGCAACTGGCCGAGGCGGCTCGCACGCTGAACGCCCGCACGGTGCGCCGCTGGCAGCTCGAGGGCGCGACGATCCTCGACCCCGCGACGACGTGGATCGACGTGACCGCGAAGCTCGCGCCCGACGTCACGGTGCTGCCGAACACGCACATCCTGCGTGCGACCGTGGTCGACGAGGGGGCTGTGATCGGGCCCGACACGAGCCTCGTCGACTGCGAGGTGGGCGAGGGGGCGGTCGTGACGCGCACCGACGCGACGCTCGCCGTCATCGGCGCGGGCGCGAACGTCGGCCCGTTCGCCTACCTCCGGCCGGGCGCGATTCTGGGCGCCAAGGGCAAGATCGGCACGTTCGTCGAGGTGAAGAACTCGACGATCGGCGAGGACAGCAAGGTGCCGCACCTCTCCTACATCGGCGACTCGACCATCGGCCGCCACGTCAATCTCGGCGCGGGCGCCATCACGGCGAACTACGACGACCTCGCGAAGCACCGCACCGAGATCGGCGACGAGGTGCACTCCGGGTCGCACAACGTCTTCGTCGCGCCCGTTAGGGTAGGAGACGGCGCGAAGACCGGGGCCGGGGCGGTCATCCGCAAGGATGTGCCGGCCGGTGCACTCGCTCTGAGCGTCGCCCCTCAACGGAACATCGAGGGGTGGGTGGAGAAGAACCGACCGGGCACCGGCGCCGCCGATGTGGCAGCGCGAGCCCGGTCCGCACAGAAGGCGGGCGATGGCGCGCAAGACGAAGACGGTTGACCTTGACCGCGACAACGACATCGCACCCGGCCTCGTCGCCAAGACGAAGAAGCGGCTCGTCGTCGCATCGGGTCGTTCGCACCCCGCCCTGTCCGCCGACGTCGCCGCGTCTCTCGGCACGCAGCTCGTGCCGACGGAGTACCGGACGTTCGCGTCCGGGGAGATCCTGACCCGTTTCGAGGTCTCCATCCGCGGCTGCGACTTCTTCCTCATCCAGAGCTTCGGCCCACCCGTCAACGAGTGGCTCATGGAGACGCTCATCATGCTCGACGCCGCCAAGCGCGCGTCGGCGAAGCGCATCACGGTCGTGGCTCCGTACTACCCGTATTCGCGCCAGGACAAGAAGGGCCGCGGCCGCGAGCCCATCAGCGCGCGCCTCGTCGCCGACCTCCTCAAGACGGCGGGCGCCGACCGCGTCATGAGCGTCGACCTGCACGCGGCGCAGATCCAGGGATTCTTCGACGGTCCCGTCGACCACCTCTTCGCCAAGCCCGTGTTGCTCGACTACTTCGAGCGCACGCTCTCGCGGGAGGACCGCGAGAAGCTCACCGTCGTCTCGCCCGACACGGGCCGCGTTCGCGTCGCCGACACCTGGTCGGACAGCCTCGACGCGCCGCTCGCGATCATCCACAAGCGCCGTGACCCCAACGTCGCCAACCAGGTGACGGTCAACGAGATCGTCGGCCAGGTCGACGGTCGCGTGTGCCTCCTCGTCGACGACATGATCGACACGGGCGGCACGATCGTGAAGGCCGCCGAGGCGCTCAAGGCCAACGGTGCCGAGCGTGTCATCGTCGCCGCGACGCACCCGATCTTCTCGCACCCCGCCGCCGAGCGGCTGCAGAGCGCGGCGATCGACGAGGTCGTCGTGACCGACACGATCCCGCTGCCCGCCGAAAAGCGCTTCGCGTCGCTCACGGTTCTGCCGATCGCGCCGCTGCTCGCACGCGCGATCCACGAGGTGTTCGAGGACGGCTCGGTCACGAGCATGTTCGACGGCGCGGCCTGACCCTTCCGCCACCCCAACGCACCCGTTCGGTTGCGGCGATTCGTCGACGGCGCCGCCAATCGGCGCAACTGAAGGCACTCGGGCTTGTTCGGTTGCGCCGATTCGTGGAGGGCGCCGCGAATCGGCGCACGTGAATCTGCCGACGGCGGCGGGCGTGCTTTAGCCTGACCCTGTCGAAGGGAGCCTCGCATGGCAGCTCAGGTCACCGAAGCGGATCTCGTCGTCGCGCGCCCGTTCGCGCTCGGGGTCGACGAGGTCGCGCGCGAGCTGCGCAGCGACGAACGCGGACTCACGACCGACGACGCCGTGAGCCGGCTCCAGCTCGTCGGGCGCAACGAGCTTCCGGAGCCCAAGCGCAAGCCCGCGATCGTGCGGTTCCTCGCGCACTTCAACGATACCCTCATCTACATCCTGATCGCCGCGGCCGTCATCAAGGCCGTGATGGGGGACTGGCTCGACTTCTGGGTGATCATGGCGGTCGCGATCATCAACGCGATCGTCGGCTACATCCAGGAAGGGCGCGCCGAGAAGGCTCTCGCCGGCATCAGGGGGATGCTGTCGGCGGATGCCTCGGCCCGGCGCGACGGCGGATGGGCGACCGTTCCCGCCGCCGAACTGGTGCCGGGAGACGTCATCCGCCTCATGCCCGGCGACAAGGTGCCCGCCGACGTGCGGCTCATCCAGGCGTTCCAGCTGCGCATCGACGAATCGGCCCTCACGGGGGAGTCGGTGCCCGCGTCGAAGGAGGTCGACCCCGTCGCGGCGGAGGCCGGCGTCGGCGACCGGTCGTCGATGGCGTTCTCGGGCACGATCGTGTCGGCGGGACAGGGACGCGGCATCGTGACCTCGACGGGCACCACGACCGAGATCGGAAAGATCCAGAGCCTCGCCGACGAGGCGGGATCGCTCGCGACGCCTCTCACGCAGCAGCTCGACTCATTCGGACGGGTCCTGACGGTGGTCATCCTGGGCATGGCCGCCGTCATGCTCCTGATCGGCCGCTTCCTCCACCAGATGCCGTTCGACGAGCTCATCTCGGCGGCGATCGGATTCGCCGTCGCGGCGATCCCCGAGGGTCTGCCGGCGCTCGTCACGATCACCCTTGCGCTCGGCGTGCAGCAGATGGCCCGGCGCAATGCGATCACCCGCAAGCTCCCCGCCGTCGAGGCGCTCGGCTCGGTCACGACGGTGTGCTCCGACAAGACCGGCACCCTGACCAAGAACGAGATGACGGTGCGACGCATCGTGACGCCGATCGCAGCGTACGACGTCACGGGACTCGGCTACGACCCGGCCGGCGAGATCCGCCCCGTCGGCGATGCTCGCGTGGGGGGCGACCTGACGGCGGTCCTCGCGGTCGCGCTGCTGTGCAACGACGCGCACATCGTGCGCGGCGGCCCTTCGACAGGCTCAGGTCAGGCGCTGTGGCAGCTCGTCGGCGAGCCCACCGAGGGCGCGCTCAAGGTCGTCGCCATGAAGGGGCGCCTCGACGCGGGCGGCTCGACGCGCGTCGGGGTCATCCCGTTCGACTCGGCCAACAAGTTCATGGCGACGCTCAACCAGGGCGCTGACGGCTCGCGGGCGATCCTCGTGAAGGGCGCCCCCGATCGGCTGCTCGAGCGCTCCGCGACGCAGCGCGGCGCGGCCGGAGCGGAGTCCCTCGACATCGTCCGCTGGGAGGCCGTCATCGACGAGCTGAGCGCGCAGGGGCTGCGCGTGCTCGCCGCGGCGCGCAAGCCTGTCCCGGCGAGCGTCGACGGCATCGGGATCGACGACCTCGAGGGCCTCGAGTTCCTCGGGGTGTGGGGCATCGTCGACCCGCCGCGCCCCGAGGCGATCGACGCGATCGCCGACTGCCACACGGCCGGCATCAAGGTGAAGATGATCACCGGCGACCACGCCGGCACGGCACTCGCGATCGGCCGCGAGATGGGCCTTGTGCGCGGCGAGGACGTGCGCGTGCTCACGGGCGCCGACCTCGAGGCACTGACCCAGGAGCAGCTCAAAGAGGTCGTGCGAGACGTCGACGTCTACGCGCGCACGAGCCCCGAGCACAAGATCCGCATCGTGCGGGCGCTGCAGTCGCACGGCGAAGTGGTCGCGATGACAGGCGACGGCGTCAACGACGCCCCCGCGCTCACGCGCGCGAACGTCGGCATCGCGATGGGCATCAAGGGCACCGAGGCGACGAAGGAGGCCGCCGAGGTCGTCCTCGCCGACGACAACTTCGCGACGATCCGCAGCGCGATCGCCGAGGGCCGGCGCATATACGACAACCTGCGCAAGTCGATCGTCTTCCTCCTGCCGACCAACGGCGCGCAGTCGCTCGTGATCCTCGTCGCCGTCGTGTTCGGGCTCACGCTGCCGCTGACCTCGGTGCAGGTGCTGTGGGTCAACATGGTGACGGCCGTCACGCTGTCCCTCGCCCTCGCCTACGAGCCCGCCGAGAAGGGCATCATGACGCGCCCGCCGCGACGCACCGGCGGGCCGATCATCAACGGCAGCGAGCTCGCCTTCGTGCTCATCGTGTCGGTCGTCATCGGCGGCGCGACGATGGGCGTCTTCTACGGCGTCAACGCCGCCGGCGTCGACGTCGCGTACGCCCGCACCGAGGCGGTCCTCATGCTCGCGCTCGGCCAGCTCGCGTACCTGCTCAACTGCCGCTTCATGTCGCGCTCGAGCATCACCGGCGACGTCTTCCGCGGCAACCGCATGATCTGGATCTCGGCGGGTGCGCTCATCGTGCTGCAGCTGATCTTCACGTACGTGCCCGTCATGAACACGCTCTTCGAGTCGGAGCCGCTGGCCGCGGCATCCTGGATCCTCCCCGTCGTCCTCTCGATCGCCATCTTCTTCATCGTCGAGGTGCTCAAGGCGGTGTTCCGTCGTCGTCGCTGATGCATGCGGCTGCATTCAAAGGACCTTCATAGCCTGAACCGGACGGTCGCCTGAGTCGTGTCCCATAACGTGGCAAGTACGCCGCGAGGCACGACAGAAGGAGGACCATCATGATCCGCACCACCGCCGTACCCCGCCCGCTCCGCGTCGGCGCCGCCGTCGTCGGTGTCGCGGGAGCGATCGCCCTGGCGGGCTGTTCCGCGACCGACTCGAGCGCGACCGCCGACACCGGCTCCAGCGACACGGGCACCACCACGACCGACTCCGGTTCGAGCTCGACCACGACCGACTCCGGTTCGAGCACCGGCGGCTACGCCGACGGCACCTACACGGCGGAGGGCTCGTACGCGACGCCCGAGAGCGTCGAGACGATCAGCGTCACCGTGACGCTGAAGGACGACGTCATCACCGACGTCGAGGTCAGCGGCAGCCCTCAGGCCCGAGAGTCGCAGGAGTACCAGAGCAAGTTCATCGGCGGCATCGCCGACGTCGTCGTGGGTCAGGACATCGACTCCCTCTCGGTGAGCCGCGTGGCGGGCTCGTCGCTCACGAGCGGCGGCTTCAACGACGCCATCGAGCAGATCAAGGCCGAAGCGGCAGGCTGATCCCCGTGGCCGGCGCCCAGTCCGCCGTCTGGCGGTTCGACGCGATCGGCACCGTCTGGCAGATCGAGACGCCCTCGCCTCTGCCTGACGACGCGCGGGCCGCCGTCGCGGAGTGCATCGACCGATTCGACGCCGCGTGGTCGCGGTTCCGCGCCGACTCGGTCGTGTCGCGTCTCGCGACATCGGGCGGATCGGAGCCCGCGCCCGTCGACGCGGCGACGATGCTCGACGTGTACGCCGAGCTCTCCGCCGCCACCGACGGCGCAGTCAACCCGCTCGTGGGCGAGACCCTCGCGCGGCGCGGGTACGACGCGACCTACTCGTTCGTCGACCGTGGCGCGATGCCCGCGCCCGCCTGGAAGCGCATCCTCCAGTGGGGCGACGGGCGGCTCGCCCTGAGCGAGCCGGCGGTCGTCGACGTCGGTGCGCTCGGCAAGGGGCGCCTCGTCGACCTCGTGCTCGAGGTGACCTCTGCGTGGGCCGACGGCGACGTCGTCGTCGACGCGGGCGGCGACCTCGCCGTGCGCGGAGGCCCTGAGCGCGTGGGGCTCGAGCATCCCTACGACCCGCGTCGCGCGATCGGGGTGATGGAGGTCCGGGATGCCGCGCTCTGCGCGTCGGCGACCAACCGGCGCGCATGGGGCGACGGCCTGCACCATGTGCTCGACGCGCGGACGGGGCATCCCGTGCGCTCCATCGTCGCGACGTGGGCCGTCGCACCCACCGCGATGCGCGCCGACGCCGCCGCGACGGCGCTCTTCTTCGACGGCGGACCCCGCCTCGCGCACGAGTGGGGCGTCGACTGGGTGCGGATGACCAGCGACGGCCGCGTCGAGTGGTCTCCTGGCAGTAAGGCAGAGTTGTTCAGGTGATCGGATCCCTCACTGCGCTCTGGAACCGCGTGTTCGCGGTGCTGGGTCGTCTCTCGATGTACCGCCTCGCGTTCCTGTGCCTCGTGGCGCTCGCGGGCATCGCCCTCCTGGTCTCGTTCGGGGGCCTTGTGGCTCCGACGTGGTTCGAGCTGCTCGCGACCGCCGCCGTGCTGGCGGGAGTCTGCGCCGCGACGGATGCCGTGGCCCAGTCGATCCTGAAGCTCCCGTGGCGCATCGAGTCGTCGCTCATCACGGCGGGGATCCTGCTGTTCGTCCTGCGGCCCACCGTCGACCTCGTCGCGCTCCTCGGGATCGCGCTCGCCGGCTTCGTGGCATCCGTCTCGAAGTACGTCCTCGCGTGGCGCGGACGCCACATCTTCAACCCGGCGGCGGTCGGCGCCGCCGTGCTCACGATCATCAGCGTGTGGGTTCCCGCGCTCGGCGCGTCGTCGTGGTGGGTGGGCACGCCCGTCCTCGCCGCCCCGGTCGTGGTCCTGGGCGCGCTCGTGCTGCTGCGCACGGAGAAGGTGCGCGTCGTCACGGTCTTCCTCGTCGTCGCGGTCGCCGTCGCCGTGCTGCGCACGTCGGCGCAGTACCAGGCGGCGGGTCTGACCTTCGACGCGTGGACGATGTTCTGGCAGATCCTGTGGGCCTCGCCGTTCCTGTTCCTCGGCGCGTTCATGCTGTCGGAGCCGCTCACGATGCCGCCGCGCCGCTGGCAGCAGTTCACGGTCGCCGGCGTCGTCGGCGTGCTGGCGGGCTGGCCCATCGCGATCGGCGAGGTCACGCTCGGCCAGGAGCGCGCGCTCCTCGTCGGCAACGCCGTCGCGTTCGTCTTCGCGTTCTCGCTGCGCTCGGCCGTCAAGCTGACGCTCGTCTCGCGCACCGAGCTCACCCCGACGGTCAAGCAGCTCACGTTCCGCACGCACGACCGGCTCGCGTTCCTGCCCGGCCAGTACCTCGAGCTCGATGTGCCGCACCGCCATCCCGACGCGCGCGGCACGCGCCGGGAGTTCAGCATCGCATCGGCCCCGGAAGACCTCCCCGAGCTGTCGGTCGCGTTCCGCGAGGTGGCGGGCCCGGGCGTCAAGCCGCAGAGCTCGTACAAGAAGGCGCTCGCCGAGGTGCAGCCGGGCGGCGCGCTCGCCGTGACGGGCGTGTGGGGCGACTTCGTCATGCCCAAGCGCGGCGCAGCGCCGATCCTCATGGTGGCGGCGGGCATCGGCATCACGCCGTTCGTATCGCAGCTGCGCCATCAGCGCCTCGCCGGCGACGACCGCGACGTCGTGCTGGTCTACGTCGCATCGGACGCCTCCGAGCTCGCGTTCCGCGCGGAGCTCGAGGCATCCGGCATCCCGGTCATCATCTTCACGCGCGACCGCCCCGCCGACCTTCCCCGGCACTGGATATGGGCGCGGGGAGTGCGGCTCGACGCCGAGGGCCTGCTGAAGGTCGTGCCCGACATCTCGTCGCGTCACGCGTACATCTCGGGCCCTCCCGGCCTGCTCGCCGAGCTCGCTCCCGCGCTCGAGCGGGCCCGCTCGATCGCGACCGACGCCTTCTCGGGCTACTGACCTGCCCCCAGTTCTCGAGACAGGGGATTCTCGCCGAGCCGCAGGGCGCGGCCCTCTGTTTCGACGAGAACCCCCTGCCTCGACGGCGGAGCGGGTCGAGCGGGGTCGGGATGCCGACGCTGGGGTTCGCCCGCGGCATTGCGCGGGTCTGCGCCGACGACACCCGCAGATCGCCGCGGTGAAGCCGGCGAACGCTGCCTGCGAACGTCGAGACAGGGGATTTCGCCGAGGTCAGGTGGCGTGTCACCCTGTCTCGGCGAGATCCCCTGCCTCGACGGCGGAGTGGGTCGAGCGGCGTCGGGATGCCGACGCTGGGGTTCGCCCGCGGCATTGCGCGGGTCTGCGCCGACGACACCCGCAGATCGCCGCGGTGAAGCCGGCGAACGCTGCCTGCGAACGTCGAGACAGGGGATTTCGCCGAGGTCAGGTGGCGTGTCACCCTGTCTCGGCGAGATCCCCTGCCTCGACGGCGGAGTGGGTCGAGCGGCGTCGGGATGCCGACGCTGGGGCTCGCCCGCGGCATTCTGCGGGTCTGCACCGACGACACCCGCAGATCGCCGCGGCTGAGCGGGACGCTCACGTGCTCGCCCGCGGCATTGTGCGGGTGCCGGGATGCCGCACCCGCACATCGCCGCGGGTGCAGCCGGCGAACGCTGCCTCGACGGCGGAGGGAGAGCGGGTCAGGATGCCGTGGGGTCGGCCGGCCTCGCCGGCAGGCGCACCTCGAACGTCGTGTCGCCGGGTTCGCTTGCGACCGAGATCGTGCCGCCGTGGGCGTCGACGATCGCCTTGGCGATCGACAGGCCGAGTCCCGTGCCGCCCGTCTTGCGGGCGCGTGAGCGGTCGGCGCGCGAGAAGCGCTCGAAGAGCTCGTCCTTGACGGCGGGATCGACACCCGGTCCGTCGTCGTGCACGCGGAGCACGGCGTCGTGGCCCTCGCGCGACACGGTCACCGTCACCGTCGTGCCCTCGGGCGTGTGGGTGCGGGCGTTCGCGAGGAGGTTCGCGGCGACCTGATGCAGGCGCCCCGAGTCTCCCGCGATGACGACGGGCTCCTCGCCGACCTCGAGCACCCAGTCGTGCTCAGGGCCGGCCGGCCGCGCGTCCGCGACGGACTCGATCGCGAGCCGCGTGAGGTCGACGCTGCCGTACACGAGCTCCTGCCCCTCGTCGAGGCGGGCGAGCAGCAGCAGATCCTCGACGAGCGTCGTCATGCGCAGCGACTGCGCCTGGATGCGCTCGAGCGACTGACCCGTCGTCTCCACCGTCATGCGTGCCGATCCGCCGTTCGTCTCCGCCTGACGGATCGCGCGCAGCGACAGCTCGCTGTATCCGCGGATCGAGGCGAGGGGAGTGCGCAGCTCGTGGCTCGCGTCGGCGACGAAGCGCCGCATCCGCTCCTCGTTGCGCTGGCGCGCATCGAGCGAGGAGTCGATGTGGTCGAGAAGCGTGTTGAGGGCGTGGCCGACGCGGCCGATCTCGGTGCGCTCGTCGGCCTCGTCGGCCGCCACGCGCTCGTTGATCGAGACGGCGCCCTCCGACATCGGGAGTGCCGCGACGCGGGTGGCGGTGTCGGCGACGGCCCGCAGCGGACGCAGTCCGCGGCGCACGATGAGGATGATCGCGAGCGCGATCAGAAGAAGCCCCGCGGCCGTCACGATGAGCACGGCCGTGATGATCTGAGTGACGGTGTTGCGCACTTCGCTGAGCGGCAGGCCGATCAGGACTCCCGCGCCCTGGACCTGGCCGGCCACGACGCGGTACTCCCCGAGTCCATGGATGTCGATCGAGTCGACTCCCGTGCGTGTGAGGTCGTTGAGCACGTCGCCGATCTGGTCGTCGGTGAGTTCCGTCACCGTGCCGTCGGACTCGACGACGGCGCCCGACGCCGCGCCGTTGAACGGACGCACGATGAACAGCGCCCCCTGCTGGCGCACCTGGCTGAGGGTGTCGGCAGCGGTGACATCGGCGCCGCTGCCCAGCGGGCCCTGCATCCGCTGATAAGTCTGGACCGTAAGGTTGGCGGTCTGCTGCAGCTTCGCGTCGAGGTTCTCCTGCAGGATCTGCCCGAGGGCCGCGCTGATCGCCACGGCGATGCCGACGAGGATCAGCGCCACGATGCCCGTGATCGTGACCATGAGCCGCGTCTGCAGGCTCCAGGGCCGGCGGCGACGCGTCGGACGAGCGATCGGGGCTGAAACTGTCACTGCGGGGCTTTGATCATGTAGCCGACGCCGCGCACCGTGTGGATGAGCGGCTCGCGGCCCTGGTCGATCTTCTTGCGCAGGTACGAGATGTACAGCTCGACGACGCTCGAGCGTCCGCCGAAATCGTAGTTCCACACGCGGTCGAGGATCTGGGCCTTCGAGACGACGCGGCGCTGGTTGCGCATCAGGTAGCGCAGCAGCTCGAACTCCGTCGCGGTGAGCTCGATCTCCTCGCCGGAGCGCTCGACCTCGTGGCTGTCCTCGTTGAGCGACAGGTCGCCCACGCGCAGGATCGGCTCGGCGTCGCTCGCGAGCGCGGTGCCGGCGCGCCGCATGAGGCCGCGGAGGCGCGCGACGACCTCTTCGAGGCTGAAGGGCTTCGTGACGTAATCGTCGCCGCCGGCGGTGAGGCCCGCGACGCGGTCGCTCACGGCGTCCTTCGCGGTCAGGAACAGCACCGGCACATCGTTGCCCGACTGGCGCAGCCGCTGCAGTACGGCCATGCCGTCGAGGTCCGGCATCATGATGTCGAGCACCATGGCGTCGGGGTCGAAGTCGCGCGCGGCCTGCAGCGCCTGGAAGCCGGAGGCGGCCGTCCGCACGTCCCACCCCTCCATGCGCAGCGCCATGGAGAGCAGGTCGGTGAGCATCTGCTCGTCGTCGACCACGAGCACTCGGAGTGCCGAGCCGTCGGGACGGTGCAGTGCGGGAACGGGAGCTGTCACGGTCATGCCACTATCCTGAGCCGCCTACCTTTGCGGATCCTATGGGGAATCCTATGCGTCGTCTGTGAAAGAGGAAGAGGGTCCGGGATGCCGCATCCCGCCGTTCATAACCCGCTCATAGTCTGCGCTGAACCGTCCCATCGGCGCCCTTCCTACCGTCTTCGCTGACGGCCGGCCTTCCGCCTGCCGAGAGGAGACCCATGTATTGGACGTATCTGCGGCGGGAGCTGGCCGGCCGCAAGAAGCAGACGATCATCGTCGCGACGGGCCTCGCCATCGCGATCGCACTCGTCATCATCGTGAACGCCCTGTCGGCGGGCGTGAGCGCCGCGCAGACCCAGGCGCTGCAGTCCGTCTACGGCGTCGGGACCGACCTCACCGTGACGGGCGCCCAGGCGCAGCCGGGCGAAGGCGGAGGCCGCCGGTTCGACTTCGGTCAGGACGACGGATCGACGGCCGACGACGGCACCACCAACATCAGCCAGTCCCGCCTCATGACCGACTTCATGCGCGGCACGCTCGACTCGTCGACGATCGACACCGTCGCCGGCGTCGACGGCGTGGCGGCGGCATCCGGTGCGCTCTCGCTCACCAACACGACTTTCGACGGCCAGCTCCCGCAGCGCCCGTCCGACAGCGGCAGCACCGACGGAACGCAGCAGCAACCCCCGCAGGACGGCCAGCAGGGCCAGCAGGGCGGCGGCTTCGGTGGCGGCTCGTTCGACGTGAACTCCTTCACGGTGCTCGGCGTCGACGCCTCCAACACCGAGGTCGGACCGCTCTCGGCGGTCTCGGTCGTCGACGGCCGCGCGCTTTCGACCGACGACAATGGCCAGAACGTGGCCGTGCTCGACGAGACCTACGCGACCTCCAACGACCTCGCGGTGGGCGGCACGATCGACGTGGGCGGCACCGACATGTCGATCGTCGGCATCATCGCCTCGACGGGCAGCACGGCAGACACCGCCGCGAACGTCTACATCCCGCTGGATGTCGCGCAGACCCTCTCGGGTGCCGGCGACGTCGTCTCGACGGTGTACGTGCAGGCGGAGTCGGCGAGCGACATCTCGGCCGTGCAGTCCTCTATCGAGGCCGCGCTTCCCGACGCCACCGTCAGCTCGCAGTCCGACCTCGCCTCCACCGTCTCGGGCTCACTCTCCAGCGCGACGTCGCTCATCACGAACCTCGGCACGTGGCTGTCGATCCTCGTGCTCGCCGTCGCCGTCGTGCTCGCCGTGCTCTTCACGATCTCCGGCGTCTCGCGCCGCACGCGTGAGTTCGGAACGCTCAAGGCCATCGGCTGGTCGAACGGCCGCGTCGTCGGCCAGGTCGCGGGGGAGTCCGTGGTGCAGGGGCTCATCGGCGGCGCGATCGGCCTCGTCATCGGCCTCGCAGGCATCCTCGCGATCAACATCATCCAGCCCACGATCTCGTCGGCGCCGACGGCGCAGACGGGCGGACCCGGCGGCGGTCCCAGCGGCGGTGGCGGCGGCTTCATGCAGGCGCTGTCGCAGACCACCTCCGACATCGTCCTCACGGCACCCGTGACGGTGTGGGTCGTCGTCGCAGCCGTCGGCCTCGCCATCGCGGGCGGACTCATCGCCGGCGCCTTCGGCGGCTGGCGCGCAGCGCGCTTGAGCCCGGCCGAAGCGCTGCGGTCGGTCGGTTGAGGCATCCATGCACACCATTCCGGATCAGGCACCCACGACAGGAGACGAAGCCATGACGATCACCGACAGCTCGCCCGCCGAACTCACACCCCACGCCCCTCCCGGGCCGGCCTACCGGCTCACCGGCGTGACCCGCACGTATCAGCAGAAGGGACGCGTCGTGAAGGCCCTCACGGGGGTCGACCTCGAGATCGCCGCGGGCGACTTCGTCACGATCCAGGGCCCGACGGGCGGCGGCAAGTCCACGCTGCTGCAGCTGCTCGGCGCGCTCGACCGCCCGTCGTCGGGATCCGTGCTCCTCGGCGAGATGGACGTCGCCAGGGCGTCGAACGCGCAGCTCGGCCGGCTGCGCGCCGAGGAGATCGGGTTCGTCTTCCAGGGCTTCAACCTCATCCCGACCCTGACGGCGCACGAGAACGTCGACATGGCGCTCGAGCCGCTCGGCCTGTCCAAGACCGAGCGCAAGGAGCGCGTGACGGAGGCGCTCGCGCACGTCGGCCTCGCGGATCGCGGCGACCATCGTCCCGGCGAGCTGTCCGGCGGACAGCAGCAGCGCGTCGCGATCGCCCGCGCGATCGTCAAGCGCCCACGGGTGCTCCTCGCCGACGAGCCCACGGGCAACCTCGACGAGAGCATGCGCGACGAGATCCTCCTGGTGCTCGAGTCGCTGAACGCCGAGGGGCTCACGCTCATCGTCGTGACGCACGACTCGGCGGTCGCGCGCCGCGCGCGGCGCCGGCTGCGCCTCGAGAAGGGCTCGGTCCGCGACATCACGCGCGGGTGAAAGACTCCCCGTCCGCGCGCGCCTGTCCCCTTGGTCGTCCGCGCGGACGGGGTCTCCCGTCGGCCGCAGCTCCGCGAGAGGTACGCAGTTTGCGTGCCGTCCGTGGAGTCTCACGACCGTTCGCGGGCGGAGACTTAGGGTTGCTGCATGGCGCTCATCGAGTCGTGGGTCTACGTCGACGGGGCGCGCGTCGCCGACGAGAAGGACCCGGAGGCTGCCGTGCGCGAGGCCCGCTCCCGCGGCGGTCTCGCCTGGATCTCGCTCAGCCGCACCGACGCCGACGATCTCGAACGTCTCGGCCAGGTCCTCGGCCTGCATCCGCTCGCCATCCGCGACAGCCTCAAGGGGCATCAGCGCAGCAAGCTCGAGCGCTACGGCGACATGACCTTCGTCGTGCTGCAGCCCGCGCACTACTACGACGACCGCGAGACGGTCGAGTGCTCCGAGATCGATCTGTTCATCGGCCCCGACTACGTGCTGTCCGTCGACAGCGACGACCGCGTCGACGACTCGGTCGTGCGCGACAAGCTCGCCGAGCACCCCCAGGTGCTCGCGGGCGGGCCGTTCGGCGTCCTGTGGGGCATGGTCGAGCACGTGCTCTTCGGCTACGGCCCGGTGCTCGCGGGCGTGGAGAACGACATCGACGAGATCGAGGAACAGCTCTTCTCGCACGGCGCGGGCGTGTCCCGGCGGATCTTCAAGCTCCAGCGCGAGGTGATCGACCTCCAGCACGCGACGGCGCCGCTTCCCGCGATGATCGAGCGTGTGCGCGACATCATGGCGAAATCGGATCAGGATGCCGCGGCCCCCGCCTTCCGCGAGCTCGAGGACACGGCACGGCACGTGACCGACAGGGTCGACGCCTTCCGGCACACTCTCGAGTCGGCGCTCGGTGTGCACGCGACCCTCGTGGAGCAGGCCAACAACGACGCGATGCGCCGCATGACCGAGCACAGCATCACGCAGAACGACCAGGTCAAGAAGGTGTCGTCGTGGGCGGCGATCCTGTTCGCGCCGACCCTCGTCGGGACGATCTACGGCATGAACTTCCACTACATGCCCGAGCTGTCGTGGCCGCTGGGCTATCCCATGGCGCTCGGGCTCATGATCGCGACGAGCGTCACGCTGTACTTCATCTTCAAGCGCCGCGGCTGGCTGTAGGCGGTTCGGGGTCGAGCGCCGACAGCAGATCGCCGAGCGGGGTCGAGTAGACCCGGACGCGCGAGTCGCCGACGCCGACCGGGATCCACAGCGTGTCGCGGTGGACGATGCCCCCGCACGAGTACACGACGCGCGGCACGTAGCCCTCGACGAGCGCGCCCGTCGGCCTGAGCAGCGGATCCCTCGTGCGGGCGATGATCCTCGACGGGTCGTCGAGGTCGAGGAGCAGGGCGCCGAGCGAGTAGGTCCGCAGCGGCCCCACGCCATGCGTGAGCACGAGCCACCCCGCCGCGGTCTCGATCGGCGATCCGCAATTGCCCAGCTGGATCAGCTCCCAGGTCTCGCGGGGCTCGCAGAGCAGACCCTCGTCGTTCCAGACGAGACCGTCGTCGGACGACGCGAGCGAGATGCTCTGGCCGCCCAGGCGAGTGAGGGCGAACTGGCGCCCGCTCACCGGACGCGGGAACAGCGCCATGCCCTTGTTGTGCGCACCCGTGCCGCTGAGCCGGTGGAACGCGAAGTCGACGAGGTCGGGGGAGGTGATGAGCCGCGGAGCGATGTGCCGGCCGTCGTACGCCGTGTACGTGGCCCGATAGCCGAGGTCGCCGTCCTCGTCGGTGAAGCGCACGAAGCGGGCGTCCTCGACTCCGTGGTCCTCCCTGGGGGTCACCGGCATGAGGGTGCGGGCGCTCAGCGGCGAATCCGGGGCGAACGCGGCATCGTATGCACCCATGCTCAGCTCGCGGAGCAGGTGCAGCGTGGGGGCCGTGCTCGGACGCATGGAGACTGCGTGCGGAAGGCCGCCGATCGCCGCTTCGAGGTCGGCTCGCCGGAACCGGTCGGGCAGCGTCGCGATGACGGTGCTCGCGAGATCGCCGAGCGCTCCTTCGTCGGCGAGCATTCGCCGGAAATGTGCACGCGACCACTCACCGTCCTCGATGCGCGCTCGTTGCAGCGGCCGCGCGCGCTCGCCGAACGTCCAGGACCCATCTGAGCCGACGACGGCCTCGGCGAAGCCGATCGAGGAGATGTGGCCTTCGCCGATGCAGCGCAGTGAGACCGCGATGCGCAGCTCATCGGGTCCGAGCCCCTCCTGGGATGGGTGGGGCACCGCGCTGGGGTTGCACAGCGCCGCACCCTCGACCGCGAAGTCCGCCGTGAAGATCGAGCCGATCACCACCTTCTGTTCCCGCGTGAGACCATCAGCGCCGGTCGAGCGATCGGCGACAGCCTCGGCATGCGAGATGAGGATGGCCTCGGCATCCTGGTGTTGCGATGCGAACTCGCCGACGGCTCGCTCCGCCGTCGCGGCGAGCTGGTCCGGCGTCAATGCGAGTACGCGCGCCACCATTCGATCCACGCGCGTCTCGGACGACGCGGGGTCCTCCTCAGGGAGGAACAGGCGCGTCACGACACGCCCGGGATCATGCTCGAGGAGCGCCTCGTGCGCCGTGAGGCTCATGTCCCCACGGTACTCAGCACGCCCAGCCGCCGAGCCTGCTGGTAGGTGCTCAGCATCGCGAGCGTCGATTCGGCTCCGCGATTCTCGTTGCGCCCGTGGGGCGTGAGTCCGTCGTAGCCCGCGCCGGTCTCGGGGTCGAAGAGCGGTGTTCTCCCGTCGTTGCCGCCCGTGAACCACGCCCAGGCCATCACGATCGCGTCGCGCCATCGCTCATCGCCCGTGAGGCGGAAGGCTCGAGCGCACGCGTCCGCGATCGCGGCGACCTCGATCGGCTGCTGATCGAACTGCGGGCCGTGGTCGTGTGGTCCGCGTCCCTGCGTGCCGGTGACCGAAAGGTGCCCGTCGCTCGTCTCGATCTTCAGCAGGAACGACAGCATCTCGAGCCCGCGCTCGATGATCTTCGCGTCGTGCAAAGCCGCGCCGGCGGCCAGGACGGCCTCGGGAAGCACGGCGTTCGCGTAGTGCAGTCGCGGCTCGGGCCAGGGCCACTCCGAGTCGGGCTGCACGCGGATCATCTCGGCGGCGTCTCGCAGCACGTCGCGTGCAGCGCGATCTCGAGGCAGGATCCGGACCACATCGGCAGCACCCAGCGCGCAGAAGGCCATCGGTCGCAGATGCCGGGGTCGTCGGCCCACGACGCGATGGAACGCCTCCAGTGCTCCGGCGGTGTCGCTGCTGAGGGGCAGGCTCGCGAACGCGACCCCGAGCGACCAGGCCGCGCGGCCCCACCAGTCGCCGACGCCGGCTCGACCGGTGAAGCGCCCGTCCGTCGTCCGGCGGTTGTGCACGCGCCCGTCGGGAGCCACTGCCTCGACCACGAACGCGAGGCATCGCCGCGCGATCACGAAGAGATCCGGGGCGAGTGCGCGCTCGCGTGCGAGCACGATGAGGGCTCGGGCGACGTCGTCGACGCAATAGCCCAGGTCACGTCGCGGCTCGTCGAACCGGGCATGCTCGAACACTCCGACGTCGTCGCTGAGCGCTCGCAGGTGGTCGAAGACGGGCGCCCGATCCCACGCCGTCATGCCGCCCGCTCTGCCCTGATGGAGGCGGCGAGCGACCGGTACTCGTCGGCGACGACCGGCCAGGTGGCCGGCGACGTCCGCCGCGCGGCAGCCTCACGTGCCCGTCTCGAGGTGGGGTCCGCCTCGAGAATGCTTCGCAACGCCCCGGCCATCGATTCCGGGTCGCCGTGCGCCGCGATGATCCCGGCTCCGCCGCTGAGGAGTTCGATCGCATGGGGGAATTGCGTCGCCACGACCGGCAGCCCGGCGGCGACGGCCTCGGCGAGCACGCCCGAGGTCGCCTGCTCGCTGGACTCGTAGGGCAGCAGGACGATGTCCGCGGTCTCGACGAGGCGCCCGAGCTCCTCAGTGGCGAGGTAGCGATCGTCGAGGCGGATGAAGCCGCCCGCCCCGAGGTCGCGGATGACCGACTCGAGGTGGCGGCGATACTCCTCGCCCTCGACGGCGCGCACTTTGGGATGAGTCTGACCCGCGATGACGTACTCGACGTCGAGATCGCGCAGGCGATCGACGGCGCGGATGCCCCACTCGAGACCCTTTCCGCGCGAGATGAGTCCCCATGTCAGGATGCGAGGTCGCGCGGAGCGCTCGGACGAGACATCCGGGTCGCGCAGCGAGGCGACACCGTGCGGAATGACGACCACCTTCGCCGGGTCCACCTGATTGGCCGCGAGCAGCGTGTCGCGTGCAAGGAGCGTCATCACGACCACGGATGCCGCGTGCTCGCACACCGCCTCCAGGACGGCGCGCTGGTGCGCCGAGGGTGAGGGGAGCACCGTGTGCAGCACCACGATGGCGGGCGAGCGGAGCTGCCGCAGAACGGACACGACCTCGTCGCCGTCGGGGCCGCCGTAGATGCCGTACTCGTGCTGCACGATCGCCACGTCGCACGAGTCGAGGACCGCGACGGCCCTGCGCATGCTGGCAGGGTCGCCGGCGACCAGTTCGGCGTCGGGGTGTCGCCGCGGCATCCTGCTCTCCGCCGCGCGTTCGCTCGGAGAGTCCAGCGCGCGCACGATCGACACCTGGTCGCCGCGCGATGCGGTCAGCGCGGTCTGCAGCGCCAGCGAGAACGTCGCGAGGCCGCAGCGGGTGGGCGGATACGTCGAGAGGATCCCGAATCGGGTCATCTGGGCCTTCTTCCTGGCGCGAGGGGTTCTGATTTCGCGCGAGGGAGCGGCGTGGGCGAGGCGCCTGGGGAGCGCTCCGCGCTCCCCAGGGCATTACAGCATCCGGGAATACCCGCTCAGTAACCCTTGACAAACGACGAATCCCGAAGCACCGTCTCGTACACGCGGAGGTAGTCGTCCACCATCCGCTCGACGCCGAAGCGCTCACGGGCGCGAGAGCACACTCTTCGCCGATCCAGTCGCGCGGCGAGCGGAATCGCAGCCACGGCTTCGTCGCGTCCGCGGACGGCGAACCCCGTGACGCCGTCGTCGATCACCTCGGGCATCGACCCGCGGCGGTAGGCGATGACGGGGGTGCCGCACGCCATCGCCTCGACGACAGACAGGCCGAACGGCTCGTCGAAGTCGATCGGATGCAGAAGCGCGGCGGCGCTCCCGAGCACCTCCGCCCGTTCGCGCGGACCCACCGATCCTCGATACACGACGCGATCTCCGTCGATGTGCGGCTCGACGTGCGTCGCGAAGTAGGCCTCATCCTGGACGATCCCGCAGATGACGAGCCGCCGTCCCGCCTGCGCGGCGATCGCGATCGCTTCGGCCGTGCCTTTGTCGGGGTGGATGCGGCCGAAGACGACGAGGTCGACGCCCGGCGTCGGCACCTCCTCGAACTCGCCGAAGTCGATGCCGTGGTGCACGGTCGCGATGTACGGCAGGTCGGGCGAGCGGTCGGATTCCGAGATGGAGACGAACGCGGATCGCGCCTTCATATAGGCGGGCAGGATGCCTCCACCGGAGAATCCGTGGATCGTCGTGATCATGGGGGCCCGCCACGATTCCGAGAAGGCGAGGGGAAGCCAGTCGAGCTGGTTGTGGACGAGGTCGAACTCGCCGGAGCGCGCGAGGACATGGCCGACGTGCAGGGCCTCCCAGACGCGGCCGTCCAGTGCGCTGTCCTCCGCGTATCCGTGGGGTGCGACAGCATCGAGTTGCGCCGCCGTGATCGAGTCGGCCGTGGCGAAGAGTGTGACATCCACGCCGCGCCGCACGAGGCCCTCCGTCAGGAGACTCGTGACGCGCTCCCACGGACCGTAATGCCTCGGCGGCGTCCGCCAGGCGATCGGCCCGAGCATCGCGATCCGCACGCCGATCCCACCGCCTTCCCGTCCCGGTCTCCCGACGGTAGTCCGTGGTGGCGTGGTGCACAGGCGCTTGACATCACCCCATGCCGATGTCGGGGACTCGCGGTAGCGTCCCCGGTATGGATATCGCACCTCTGCGCACTTCCGTCTCCGGAGCGGTCCTCGCCGCCGAGGACCAGGGCTGGGACTCCGCCCGCGCGTCGCATGCCGGCACCGGCAGTCCCGACGTCATCGTCCGCGTCTCGAACCTCGACGATGTCAGCGAGGCCGTCCGATTCGCGGCCGCCGCGCGCCGCGTCGCCGTCGTCCGGGGCGGCGGTCACAGCGCCTGGTGCACGCTCGACGACGGCGTGCTCATCGATCTCTCGGCGCTCGACGCCGTCGAAGTCGTCGGCGATCGCGACGGGGGAGCACTCGTGCGCATCGGCGGCGGCGCCCGCTGGGGCGACGTCGCCCAGGTGCTGAGCGAGCACGGCCTGGGCATCAGCTCGGGCGACACGGCATCGGTCGGCGTCGGCGGCCTGACGCTCGGCGGCGGCATCGGCTGGATGGTGCGGGCGTGGGGCCTCGCGGCCGACCAGCTCGTCGGGGCACAGCTCGTGACCGCACAGGGAGAGGTCGTCGAGGTGACCGAGGCCTCGCATCCCGAGCTGCTGTGGGCGCTGCGCGGCGGCGGGGGCAACTTCGGCGTCGTGACCCGGTTCGACTTCCGGGCGCACGACCTGAGCTCGATCGTGTGGGCCGAGCTCGGCATCTCGGGCGATACGCGACCGATTCTGCGCGCCGTCCGCGATCTGCTCGCGACGGCGCCGCGCGAGCTCACCCTCACCTTCATGGACGTGCCGGCGATGGACCCGAGCGCCCCCGCGGGCGCCTCGATCGCCGCGTGCTGGATCGGCGACGACGTCGACGCGCTCCGCGCCGTGCTCGCGCCGCTCCTCGCCCTCGACGGCGTCGAGGAGCGCGACATCGCGGTGCGCGACTACCCCGACATCCTGCTCGAGCACCCCGAACCCGAGCCCGGGCAGCAGATCCCTGGCTTCATCGGCGGCAACACGCTCGCCCGCGTTCTCGACGACGAGCTGGTCGACGAGCTCGTCGCCTTCCGCGAGTCGACGCCGGCCTCGGTGCTGTTCCTCCGCTCGCTCGGCGGCGCGTACGGCGATGTCCCGCAGGACGCGACGCCGTTCCCCGCACGCGATGCGACGTGGTTCCTCATGGCCGGCGGGTTCGACATCCCCGGGGTGGTCGACGACGCCGAGCGTGCCCGGCTCGAGGGTGCGTGGGCGTCGCTCGAGGCGCAGGGCGGCGGCGTGTACGGCAACTTCTCGACGTCGACAGATCCGGCCTTCGCGAGCCGCATGTACCCCGCCGACACGATGGCGCGCCTCGCCGCGGTCAAGGCGACGTGGGATCCGCGCAACCTCTTCGCGCGCAACCACAACGTCGTGCCCGCCTGATCATCCAGGAACGGCGAAGGGCCGAGCCTCAGCGGCTCGGCCCTTCGCGTCGGTGCCCGACGGCTCGGCGTCAGTGCGTGTCTTCCGCCTCGATCTCGGTGCGATCGCCGGACCACAGCGTGTGGAAGGTGCCTTCCTTGTCGATGCGCTTGTAGGTGTGGGCGCCGAAGAAGTCGCGCTGGCCCTGCACGAGCGCGGCGGGGAGGCGCTCGGCGCGGAGGCCGTCGTAGTACGACAGCGACGACGAGAACGCGGGGGCCGGGATGCCGGCGCCTGCGGCGGCCGACACGATGCGGCGCCACGCGCCCTGCGCACGGCCGAGGGCCTCGACGAAGTACGGTGCGGTGAGCAGCACAGGCAGCTCGGGTTCGGCGGCGTACGCGTCGGCGATGCGGTTGAGGAACTGGGCGCGGATGATGCAGCCGGCGCGCCAGATCTTCGAGACGGCACCGAGGTCGATGGTCCAGTCGTACTCCGCGGCGCCGGCGCGGATCTCGTCGAAGCCCTGCGAGTAGGCGACGATCTTCGACGCGTAGAGGGCGAGGCGCACGTCCTCGATGAACGCGTCGGCGTCGTCGACGGTGAGGCCCTCCTCGGTCCCTGAGCTTGTCGAAGGGCCGGGCAGGTCGCGCGAGACCTCGCGCTGCTCGGGGTGGCTGGAGAGCGAGCGGGCGAAGGTGGCCTCGGCGATTCCGGAGACCGGCACACCGAGCGACAGCGCGGTCTGCACGGTCCACGCGCCGGTGCCCTTGGCGCCGGCCTGGTCCAGGATGACGTCGACGAGCGGCCGGCCGGTGGCGGCGTCGACCTGGCGGAGCACCTCGGCGGTGATCTCGATGAGGTACGACTCGAGCTCGCCGGTGTTCCACTCGGCGAAGACCTCGGCGATCTCGGCGGGGGTCTTGCCCGTGCCGCGGCGGATGAGGTCGTACGCCTCGGCGATGAGCTGCATGTCGGCGTACTCGATGCCGTTGTGCACCATCTTCACGAAGTGGCCGGCGCCGTCGTGGCCGACGTGCGTGACGCACGGCTCGCCCTCGGCGACCGCGGCGATCGACTTCAGGATCGGGCCGAGGGTCACCCACGACTCGTCCGAGCCGCCGGGCATGATCGACGGGCCGTTGAGCGCGCCCTCCTCGCCGCCGGAGATGCCGGCGCCGACGAAGTTGATGCCGGTCTCGCGGACGGCCTTCTCGCGGCGGATGGTGTCGGTGAACAGGGCATTGCCGCCGTCGACGATGATGTCGCCGGGCTCGAACACCTCGACGAGCGAGTCGATGACGGCGTCGGTGGGGCGGCCGGCCTTGACCATGATGATCGCGGCGCGCGGCTTCTGCAGCGACGCGGCGAACTCCTCGTAAGAGAACGCGGGGACGAACTCGGCCTCGGGGTGGGCTGCGGTCAGCTCGTCGGTCTTGGACCGGCTGCGGTTGTACACCGCGACGGTGTTGCCCTCGCGGCTGGCGAGGTTGCGGGCGAGGTTCGAGCCCATCACCGCGAGCCCGACGACGCCGATGTTGGCGGTCGCGGCGGCCGTGGCATCCGGACCCTCGGGGGTCGGAACGGAACGCTCGACGTCCTCCCGAGCCGGAGCTCCCTCGTGGGCGGTGGCCGCCACACCGGGGGCCTGGTCCTGGTCGGTCGAGATCTTCGTCTGGACGTCGGGCTCGGTATTCGAAGGTGTCTCAGACACACGTGCTCCTTGAATAGATCGCGCAGGGGTTGACATCAAGCCTAGAGTTTGCCGCACCCGTGTTACGCCGTCTGGGCGTGATGCTCACCGTCGAGCGCCTCGGATTGTGAGGCGGGGTCATGCGCCGCGCTCCGCGACGAACCGCTTCGTGACAGCGATGTCGCGGTCGCCGAGGCCCGCCGCGATGAGCTCTTCGAACGCGGCTCGCACCGCGGGAAGCACGACCGCCTGCGTGCCGGTCTCGTCGGCGACGTCGGTCGCGAACGCGAGGTCCTTGCGCATGTAGCGCGCCGCGCCGCTCGGCGAATCGTCCCCCGTCACGAGCCTGGCCTTGCGGCTGGCGAGCAGGTTCGAGCCCGCGTATCCGCTCCCGAGCAGATCCCAGAGGGCCTGCGGATCGATGCCCGATCGCTCGGCGAGCACGGTGGCCTCGCCGAGCGCGAGGATGGTCGCGGCGACGACGAGCTGGTTGCAGGCCTTCGCCACCTCGCCCGCGCCGAGCGGTCCGAGCGGCACGGGTCGCCCGCAGGGGGAGAGCAGTCGGGCGGCGCTCGCCGTGTCGGCGGATACGCCGCCCAGCATGATCGAGAGCGTCCCGGACGCGGCGCCGTCGGTGCCGCCCGAGACCGGGCAGTCGACGACGCGGACACGGCCGCCCGTCTCGTCGCGGAGGCGGGCGGCAAGCGCTCGCACCCCCGTCGGCGACGACGTCGACCCGATCATGACGAGCAGCTCGCGGTCGCCGGCGAGGAGTCCGTCGGCACCGTCGAGCAGCGCCTCGAGCTCGGGCAGGTCGGGGAGCATGACGAGAACGGCGTCCACCTGCCGGGCCAGCTCGGCGGGTGTCGCGGCCCAGGTCGCTCCCGCGGCCACGAGTTCCGCGTGGTGCCGCCGGGCGTGGATGACGAGGCGACCCCGGTGGGCGAGGAGGCGCCGTGCCATGGGCTCGCCCATCGCCCCGAGCCCGATGACGCCCACGACGTCCCGGCTTGTGTCGACTTCTCCCTCGAAGGTGCTCATGAGAGGAGCCTAGCGCAGAGTCCATCCAATGGAACAGTGTTCAACAGGTTGAACTCACGCTAGACTCGAATCAGACTCCGCACCGCTGACCCCGAGGAAGGGATCCGGATGATCGACTCAGTGAAGACCGCCGTCGCAACGCTCCGCGTCGTGGCCGCCGTGCCCCTGCGCGAAGAGCTCTGCGCTCTCATCGAGGAACTCGAGCCGCGAGTCGAGGTCGTGCGCGACCACACTCTCATGCGGCCCATGCGCGGCGCCGCCGACTGGTCGGGCGACCCGGCCTTCGTTCGCACTCCGCAGCAGCAGGCCGCCTTCGACGAGCTGATCGATTCCGCCGACGCCCTGTTCGGCATCCCGGATGTCGACCCGGCGGCGCTGGCGCGCACCGTCGCGGCGAACCCGCGTCTGCGCTGGGTCATGACGACCGCGGCCGGCGGCGGCAGCCAGGTCAAGGCGGCCGGCCTCGACCGTGAGGCGCTCGACCGCATCGTCTTCACCACGAGCGCCGGCGTGCACGGCGGGCCGCTCGCCGAGTTCGCCGTCTTCGGCGTGCTCGCCGGCGCCAAGGGCCTGCCCCGGCTGCTGCAGGATCAGGGGAGCCGGGCGTGGCCGGACCGCTGGGAGATGCGCCAGCTCGACGAGCTGACGGTGCTCGTCGTGGGCCTCGGCGGGATCGGCGCCGAGTGCGCGCGCCGCTTCAGCGCGCTCGGCGCGCGTGTCTGGGGGACGAGCCGCTCGGGAGCTCCGGTCGACGGGGTCGATCGGCTCATCCCGCTCGACGAGCTCGAATCGGCCGTCGCCGAGGCGGACGCGATCGTCGTGACGCTGCCCGGAACCGAGCAGACCCACCACCTGATCGGCGAGCGGGTGCTCTCGGCAGTCAAGCCGGGCGCGATCCTCGCGAGCGTCGGGCGCGGGACCGTCATCGACGAAGCGGCGCTGCTTCACGCGCTCGACGACGGACGCATCTCGTTCGCGGCCCTCGACGTCTTCGAAGTCGAGCCGCTTCCCCGCGACTCGCGACTGTGGTCGCACCCGCGGGTGCTCGTGAGCCCTCACACGGCTGCGCTGAGCAGCAAGGAGGAGGAGCGCATCGCGCGGCGGTTCGCCGACAGCGCGACACGGCTCCTCGATGGTCGCGCCCTGTCCAGCGTGGTGGATACGGTCGAGTTCTACTGAGGGACGCCCGGACGTCCCCGAGCGAAGGGACGCCGATGACCGACGACCAGGACGACCGCCTCGGCCGCGACCCCGCGCCTGCCGTCACGCGCAGCATCCGTCTGCTCGATCTGCTCGCGCAGGCCAACGGGCCGATGACGCTGACCGAGCTCGCCACGGGCCTCGGCCTGGCCAAGTCGTCGACGGCGAACCTCTGCCTCGCTCTGGAGGCGTCGGACATGATCGAGCGGGTCGCGCTCGGCTTCCGACTCGGACGGCGCACCGCCGTCCTCGGCGGCGCGTTCGCCGTGCAGTTCCAGCAGGTGCGCGAGTTCTACGCCGTCTGCGACGCCTCTCCCGTGCTCCGCCATGAGCTCGTGCAGGTCGCCATGCTCGACGGCACGGATGCGCTCTATCTCGCCCGCCACGAGGGCGGCGCGCGAGTGCGGCTCGGCACTCCTCTCGGGTCGCGGCTTCCCGCGGCGCTCTCGGCGACGGGCCGGGCGCTGCTCATGGGCTTCGACGACGACGCCGTGACGGAGCTCCTCGAAAGCCAGGCGCCCTTCCCGCAGCTCACCGACCGGTCGCCCACCGATCTGGCGGCGCTCCTGGAGCGGCTCGCCCGCGCACGCGAGCGCGGCTGGGCGCTGGATGCCGAGGAGTCGTACCCGGGCATCGTCGGCGTCGCCGTGCCGCTCGATCCGTGGGCTCCCGGCGATCCGCAGCTCGCGCTCGGCGTCGGCATGCCGGCCGCCGAGGCTGACGACGCACACGTCGAACGGGTCGCGGGCGCTCTCGCGGATGCCGTCGAGGCCCTCACGAATCCGTTCAGTGCGGCGGGGAGAAAAGCTTCTCGCTGAGATTTGCTGTTCAACATATTGAACTCTGTCCATCAGGGTGGTATCGTGAGGACATCGCCACCTCGGCGAGCCGATCGAAGGAGATGGCATGAGCACCTCGAAGCCCGACCTGGCGCCACCGCCGACGGAAGACCCTGAATACGCCGCCAACCTGCGCCGCGCCACGCTCGCCTCGAGCGTGGGGAGCGCCCTGGAGTACTTCGACTTCGCCCTCTACGGGCTGTCGACCGCGCTGATCTTCAACGTTCTGTTCTTCCCGCAGGACGACCCCGCGATGGCGACGGTGGCGGCGTTCGCCACCTATGGCGTCGGCTTCCTCGCGCGGCCGTTCGGTGGCCTGTTCTTCGGAACGCTCGGCGACCGGCTCGGACGCAAGTGGGTGCTCGTCATCACGATCCTGCTGATGGGCGGGGCCTCGACCGCGATCGGCCTGCTGCCGACCTACGAGGCCATCGGCATCCTGGCGCCGATCATCCTCGTCTTCCTGCGCCTCCTGCAGGGCTTCGGGGCGGGTGCCGAGCAGGCGGGTGCGACGGTCCTCATGGCCGAGTACGCGCCGGTGCGCCGCCGCGGCTTCTTCTCCGCGCTGCCGTTCATCGGCATCCAGGCCGGCACGCTCCTCGCGGCCGTCGTCTTCAGCCTCATCTCGCTGCTGCCCGAAGACCAGCTGCTGGCGTGGGGATGGCGCATCCCGTTCCTCGCGTCGTTCCTGCTGATCCTCGTGGCGCTGTTCATCCGCATGCGTCTCAAGGAGACGCCGACCTTCGTCGAGCTCGAGAAGCACGAGCAGATCGCGGAGCACCCGATCCGCGAGATCTTCACCCGCGGTCTGCCGGGCGTCATCGTCGGCATCGGCCTGCGGATGGCCGAGAACGGCGGGTCGTACATGTTCAACACGCTCGCGCTGACGTTCTTCGTCTCGATGGTCGGCGCGGACGCGGATCGCAGCCTCCTGACGTGGGGCGTCACGCTGGGCTCGCTCATCGGGATCTTCTCGGTGCCGCTGACCGGCGCCCTGTCCGACCGCTTCGGCCGCCGCACGGTGTACCGCTTCGGTGCCGTGTTCCTGCTCTGCTACTCGTTCCCCGCATGGTGGCTGCTGTCGCTGGGCAACTACTACCTCGCAATCGCGGTCGTCGCCGTCGGCATCGGCGTCGGGGTCAACTCGATGCTCGGACCGCAGTGCGCCATGCTCCCCGAGCTCTTCGGCAACCGGCACCGTTACCTCGGCGTCGCGATGGCTCGTGAGCTGTCGGCCGTCCTCGCCGGTGGCCTCGCCGGCGTGCTCGGCGCGTACCTGATCGCCGTCAGCAACGGCAACTGGCTGCTGCTCGCGATCTACATGGCGACGCTCGCCACCGTGACGGCTGCCTCGACGTTCCTCGTCCCCGAGACGCTCCGCCGCGACCTCACCCGCATCGACGACGCCGTGAAGGTGTCGCGCGACGAGGTCGGCGACGACGTGAGCGCCACGACCGTGACGATCCGGACCGTCCAGTGGTGACCGCCGTGACCAACGCCCGCGTCATGGCTACGACCGACGCCGGCGTGGCCATCGGGACCGGTGACCGCGTCATGGCCACGACCGACGCCGCGGTCGCCACCGGGACCGCCGCCTTCGACCTCACGGGTCGCACGGCCCTCGTCACCGGCTCGAGTCAGGGCATCGGACGCACGCTCGCGCAGGGTCTCGCCGAGGCGGGAGCCACGGTCATCGTCCACGGACGGGATGCCGCGAAGGCGGCCGCCACGGCCGACGGGATCGCGACCGGCGTCGGCCGCGATGTGCGCAGCGCCGTGTTCGACGTCACGGATCCGTCGGCGGTGGATGCCGGCATCCAGGCCCTCGAAGACGAGCACGGCGCGCTCGACATCCTCGTGAACAACGCGGGGATCCAGCGCCGCGCGCCCATCACGGAGTTCCGCGACGAGGACTGGACGGACCTCGTGAGCACCAACCTCTCGAGCGTCTTCTACGTCTCCCGCCGAGTGGCGCGCGGCATGGTCGCGCGGGGGTCGGGCAAGCTCATCCAGATCGGCAGTGTCCAGTCGCAGCTCGCCCGCCCCGGCATCGCCCCGTACTCCGCCACGAAGGGTGCGATCGCGATGCTCACGAAGGGCCTGTGCGCCGACCTCGCCCCGCACGGCATCCAGGCCAACGCGATCGCACCCGGCTACTTCGACACCGAGCTCACGCAGGCGCTGGTCGCCGACGAGCGGTTCTCCGAATGGGTGCGCGGGCGCACGCCCGCCGGGCGCTGGGGACGCACGCGCGACCTCGTGGGCGCCCTCGTCTTCCTCGCGAGCCCCGCGAGCGACTTCGTCAACGGCCAGACGCTCTACGTCGACGGCGGCATGACGGCGGTCGTCTGATGCGCATCGGACGCGCCCTCGTCGACGGCGGCGAGCGGCACGTGCGCGAGACCGCCGACGGCTGGGTCGTCATCGCCGACCCGTACGCCGCGCTCGCCGCGTCGCGCGAGCCCGCCGACATCGGGCCCGGCGGCGACGGACCGCTCCTCGCACCGAGCACACCGGGGCTCGTCGTGGGCATCGCGCAGAACGGGCCGTCGCATCCCTCGCCCGTGCAGGCCTGGCTCAAGAGCCCGCGCGGAGTCGTCGCGAGCGGGTGCACCGTCGAGCTGCGGAGGGATGCCGGCACCACGGTCGCCGAGGGCGAGATCGCCGTCGTGATCGGGCGCGACACGACGGGCCTCACCGCCGAGAACGCGCACGAGTACGTGCTCGGGCTCACGGCGGTGAACGACCTCTCCAGTCCCGACCGGTCGGCCCTCGACCCGCGCAACTTCGAGTCGAAGTCCGGTGCCGGCTACACGCCGCTCGGGCCGTGGATCGACACCCGCGCCGACCTCGACACCATCGCCCTGACGCTTCGCGTGGACGGAGAGACCGTCGCCAAGACGGATGCCGGAGCCCTGCCGTCATCGATCAGGGAATGCCTCGCGTATGTCGCCAGGTGGTCACCGCTGGGCCCGGGCGACATCGTGATGACCGGCGCGCCGTTCACGGCGGTTCCGATCGAGCCCGGAGCGGTGGTCGAAGTGCAGGTCGGCGATGTCGTGCTCGTCACCCCGACGGTCTGACGCCGGATGGAGAACACCGTGTCGAATCCGGGAGTCATCGCCTACGACGCCGGCGATGTCCGCGTCATCGACCTCCCCGAGCCTCAGCCCGCTGCCGACGAGGCGGTCGTCGAGATCGCATTCGGGGGAGTGTGCGGGTCCGACCTGCACTACTGGCGCCACGGTGCGGCCGGCCAGTCGGTGCTGCGCGAGCCCATGCTCCTCGGGCACGAGGTGTCGGGCACCGTCGTCGCAGCGGCCTCGGACGGCTCCGGTCCGGGCGCGGGCACGCGCGTCACTGTGCATCCGCTCACACCGCGCGGCGACGGCGCGACCCCGTGGCCGGCCGACCGCCCGAACCTCGCACCCGCCTCCACATACCTCGGGTCCGCCATGCACCTGCCGCACACGCAGGGCGGCTTCGCGCGTCGCGTCGCGCTGCCCTCCCGCATGCTGCACACCGTGCCGGACGCCCTGCCGCTCGCGCGGGCGGTGCTCGCCGAGCCCGCCGCGGTCGCGTGGCACGGGCTCGGGCGCGCAGGCGAGGTGCCAGGCAAGCGCGTCGCCGTGATCGGCTCGGGGCCGATCGGACTGCTCGTGGTCGCCGTCGCCCTGCACCATGGCGCGACGGAGATCGTCGCAACCGATCTCGAGCCGGCGCCGCGGCGCATCGCCGAGTCGCTCGGCGCACGCACGCTCGACGCACGGGACCACGAGGCGATCGCCGCGCTGCATGCCGACATCGTCGTGGAGTCGAGCGGAACCGTGCCGGGGCTCGCGGCTGCGATCGCCGCGTGCCGGCGTGGCGGGACCGTCGTCATGCTCGGCCTGCAGCGTCATGGCGCGGTCGAGGCACCGCTCGCCACCGCGATCACGCGTGAGCTGAACCTGGTGGGCTCGTTCCGGTTCGGCGACGAGTTCGACGAGGTCATCGCCGCGCTCGCCGACGGTTCTCTCGCCGTGGACGGCATCGTCACCCACGTCCTGCCCGCGTCGCGCGCGCTCGAGGCCCTCGAGATCGCGGGCGATCCGTCGGTGTCGTCGAAGGTGCTCCTCGCGTTCGACCCCGCCGTCTGACGGCGGTGCGCGCTCAGTCCTTGCGGTAGGCCTGACGGCCCATCGTCCAGAAGGCGCCCACGACGCCGATGGCGCCGACAAGGGCCATGAGCCCGATGACCCAGAGCACGACGTGCGAAGCGGAGCCGTAGTCCATGGAAACCTCCGAAGTCTGGGGGAGCGGGCGCTCCTCATCGTAGCGGGGCCGCGGGCCCTGGTAGACTCGTCGATTGAACTTCGGCGAGGGATGCCTCGCACCGGCCCTGCGGTCGGCTGCGGCATCCGTGATCGACGCGGTGATCAAGGCTCACGGCTTTCCTCACGCGCTCGCGTTCGAGTCGAATCCAGACCCCAATACGCCAGGCTCCACGCCTGACCAGAACGGGCCCGTGCGCCCGCAAGGAGAACCATCATGTCGACCGAGACCGACACCAAGGTCCACGCCGAGGTCCGCGAGAACTTCGGCAAGGGCTTCGCCCGCCGCCTCCGCGCCGCCGGCAAGATCCCCGCCGTCATCTACGGCCACGGCACCGACCCCGTGCACGTCGCGCTCCCCGGCCACCAGGTCGCGCTCCTGATCCGCCGTGCGAACGCGGTGCTCGAGCTCGACGTCAACGGCAAGCAGCAGCTGACGCTCGTCAAGGACGTCCAGAAGGACCCGGTGCACCAGATCATCGAGCACATCGACCTCCTCGTCGTGAAGGCCGGCGAGAAGATCCAGGTCGACGTGCCGATCGTCGTCGTGGGCGAGCCCGCCGGTGACGCCATCGCCGCCCTCGACACCACGAGTGTCTCGCTCGAGGTCGAGGCCACGCACATCCCCGAGCACGTCGAGCTCGACGTCGAGGGCCTCGAGGACGGCACGCACGTCACGGCCGCCGACCTCAAGCTCCCGCGCGGTGCCGCGCTCGTCTCCGAGCCCGACCTGCTGATCGTCGCCGTCGCGGTGCCGTCGGCCGCCGCCGTCGAGGAGATCGAGGCCGCTGACGAGGCCGCGGCCTCGGAGCAGGCCGAGGAGTCCGAGACCGCCTCGGAGTAATCCGGTTCCACACGGCGAGGGGGTGCGGGATGCCGCGCCCCCTCGTCGCATTCTGCGCACGCGCGATCGGGGAGGATGGAGAGCATGGCGGAGACGTGGCTGGTCGTGGGGCTCGGCAACCCGGGGCCGCGCTATGAGCTGACGCGGCACAACGTCGGCCAGCTCGTCGTCGACGAGCTCGCGGCGCGGCGAAGCGAAGCGTTCAAACAGCACAAGGCGAACGCGCGGGCGGCCGAGACCTGGCTGCGCCCGGGCGGCCCGAAGATCGTGCTCGCGAAGCCGAATTCGTTCATGAACGTCTCGGGCGGCCCGGTCGCCGGCCTCGTGAAGTTCTACGGCATCGATGCCGACCATGTCGTCGTGGTGCACGACGAGCTCGACATCCCGTTCGATACGATCAAGCTGAAGGTCGGCGGCGGGCACGGCGGTCACAACGGCGTCCGCGACGTCGCGAAGGCGCTCGGCACAGCCGACTTCCCCCGCGTGCGCGTGGGGATCGGGCGCCCGTCCGGCCGGCAGGATCCCGCCGACTGGGTGCTCGACCCCTGGGGCGCGACCGAGCGCAAGAACCTCGACATCCTCGTCGGCGATGCGGCCGACGCCGTCGAGCAGCTGATCGGCGAGGGCCTCCTCGCCGCGCAGCAGAAGCATCACGCCCCGCGGGTCTGACGCGCTCTCCGCGCGTGCACAGCTTCGGAGATCTCGCCCGACGCGCCGGGTGACCTCGGCGCGCCGCGCAGATTCTCCGCAGTTGTGCACGTCCGAGGTCTGCGAACTCCTCGCCTCGGTCCCCGAGCTTGTCGAGGGGTCGACGCCGAACCCGCGAGGGGCGTCAGCCGCCGACACCCGATCCCGCGGCGAAGCCTGCCGAGATGAAGACGTTGACGGCGACGAAGAACGCCACGGGCGCGAACACGGCGAGAGCGACGGCGGCGATGCCGGCACCGCGGCCGCGATCGGTCACCATCGCGACGATGCCCTGTGCGAGGGCCCACAGGCCGAGGGCCGTCCCCACCCAGAACGACACTTCGCCGAGCAGCACCCAGTCACGCACGGGGGACAGGACGCTCCAGTCGAAGTCGCTCGACAGTGGCCGGTTCGCGAGCTCCTTGCCCGTGCCGAGGCCGATCTGGAACGACGCGATCGACACGACGAGCGTCGAGCCGACCGCGGCGATGATGCCGACCACGAGCGCGACGACGCCGAGCGTGCGTCGGCGCTCGGGAGCGGCCAGCGGACCGCCGAACGCGGGCTGGGCCGATGGTCCGGGGTATCCCGACGGCGCGACGTAGGCGGGAGCGAGGGGCTCCGGCGCCGGCGGGCGGGGCGCCGTGCCCGGATACCCGGGGTATGACGAGGGCGGGGGATAGCCCGACGGGGCGGCGAACGACGGCGGGGCCGGCGCGTGTCCGGCCTGCTGCGGCGGCGCGTACCCTGCCTGCTGCGGCGGCGCGTACCCCACCTGCGGCGGCGGCTGTGCGTAGTCCACCTGCGGCGGCTGTGCGTATCCTGCCTGCTGCGACGGCTGTGCGTACCCCGCTTGTGGCTGCTGTGCGTGTCCCGCCTGTGGCTGCTGTGCGTGTCCCGCCTGCGGCGGCTGTGCGTATCCTGCCTGCTGCGGCGGCTGAGGGTAGCCGCCCCGCGCCGGCGGGTACGAGCCCTGCGCAGGCGGATGAGGCCCTGCAGCCGGCGGATACGGCGCCTGAGCCGGCGGATGCGGCGCCTGAGCCGGCGGATAGGCCCCCTGAGGCTGCGGGTGGGCGCTCTGCTGCGGCGCCGGCGGATGGGCGGCCTGCGGGCCGGGGGGATGCCGCGGAGCCGGCGGCACCGGCGCGTAGGACGCCTGCTCGCCCGAGGGTGCCTGCGGCGCGGCATCCTGACCCGCGGGAGGGTTCGGAAGCGGCGGGCGCGGCGGCACGGGGTCGGTCACGCGACTCATCCTAGGAGCCGCGCGTCGCCGCCTGGAGCCCGCATGTCGGAGGGCGCGAATAGACTCTTCCGGTGACAGTTCCCGGGATCGTGCGCGCCCTAGAACAGGCTGACTCGTTCCGGGATGCCGTGGCTTCAGCGTCCGTCGACGCCGACTTCTCGCTCGCCGACGGCCTCGACGCCCCGCTGCTCGCAGCGCTCCTGGAGCGACGCCGTGCAACCGGGCGCCCGCCCGTACTCCTCGCGATCGCTCCGACCGGCCGTCGGGCCGAATCGCTCGGCACGGCGCTCGAGACGCTGCTGCCCCGCGGCGAGGTCATGCACTTCCCGGCGTGGGAGACGCTGCCGCACGAGCGGCTGAGCCCGAGCGCCGAGACCGTGGGCCGTCGCCTCGAGGTGCTGCGCCGCGTCGCGGCGCGGACCGCCGACGCGCCGCTCATCGTCACGGCGTCCGTGCGCGGCGCCCTGCAGCCGTTGGCGGCGGGCCTGGCCGATGCGGCGCCCATCGAGCTCGTCGTCGGCGGCCGGGGATTCGACCTCGGCGACGTCGCGGCGCGCCTCGTCGAGCTGGCCTATCACCGCGTCGACATGGTCTCGCGGCGCGGCGAGTTCGCGCTGCGCGGCGGCATTCTCGATGTCTTCCCTCCCACCGCGCCGCATCCGTTCCGTGTCGAGTTCTTCGGCGACGAGGTCGACCAGATCCGGGCGTTCTCGGTCGCCGACCAGCGCTCGCTCCCCGGCGAGGTGCGCGAGGTCTCGCTCGTGCCGAGCCGCGAGCTGCTGCTCACCGACGGCGTGCGGGCGCGCGCGCGCCAGCTGAAGGATGAGTTCCCCGCCATCCGGGGCATGCTCGAGAAGATGGCCGAGGGCATCCCGGTCGAGGGCATGGAGTCGCTCACGCCGGCGCTCGTCGACAGCCTCGTCACGATCGTCGACTACCTGCCCGAGGGATCGGCGGTCGCCCTCGTCGATCCTGAACGATCGGTCACGCGCGCCATCACGCTCGGCGAGACGAACCGGGAGTTCCTGGATGCCGCCTGGTTCGCGGCGACGTCGGGCGCGAGCACGCCGATCGACCTGGGCGCGGGCGACTTCCTCACCATTCCGAAGCTCCGCGAGGCCGCGGGCGATCGGGGCGACGCCTGGTGGACGCTCTCCGGCTTCGACTCGGGGGCGGCCGCCGCGAGCGCCGAGGGCCTGCTCGACGAGGACATCGATGTCGCGCTCGAGGCCTCGGCCGCGATCCGCGTGCCGGGCTCGGCGGTTCCGTCGTTCCAGGGCAACGTCGACGGTTCGACCGCGCACGTCGGCGAGCTGCTCGCCGACGGCTGGCGGGTCGTGGTCGCAGCATCCGGAACGGGGCTCGTCGAGCGCGCCCGGGATGTGCTCGCGGAGCGGGGGATCGCCGCCCGCAAGGTCGAGTTGCTCGATCAGGCTCCCGAGGCCGGCGTCGCGCACGTCGTCGTCGCGGCGCTCGAGCGCGGCTTCGAGGCGCCCGACGCGAAGCTCGCCGTACTCACCGAGACCGAGTTCTACGGCCGCACGATCGGCGGCGACAACCGGGTCGTCAAGAAGCTCGCGTCGCGGCGCAAGAATGTCGTCGACCCCCTGCAGCTCAAGACCGGCGACTACGTCGTGCACGCCACGCACGGCATCGGCAAGTTCGTCGAGCTCACGCAGCGCGAGGTGTCCAGCGGCGGGCGCAACGCCGTGAAGAGCGTGCGCGAGTACCTCGTGCTCGAGTACGCGCCGTCCAAACGCGGCTATCCGGGCGACAAGCTCTTCGTGCCCACCGACCAGCTCGACCTGCTCTCGCGCTACGTCGGGGGAGAGGCGCCGGCCCTGTCGAAGATGGGCGGCAGCGACTGGGCGCAGGCGAAGGGCCGGGCTCGCAAAGCCGTGCGCGACATCGCCGTCGAACTGGTCAAGCTGTATTCGGCGCGGATGGCCGCGAAGGGCTACGCGTTCGGCGCCGACACCCCCTGGCAGCGCGAGCTCGAAGAGGCCTTCCCGTTCGCCGAGACCCCCGATCAGCTGCAGACGATCGACGAGATCAAGGCCGACATGGAGAAGCCGATCCCGATGGACCGGCTGCTGTCGGGCGACGTCGGCTTCGGCAAGACCGAGGTCGCCGTGCGCGCCGCGTTCAAGGCGATCCAGGACGGCAAGCAGGTCGCGATGCTCGTCCCGACGACGCTCCTGGTCAAGCAGCACCTCGAGACGTTCTCCGAGCGGTTCGCGGGGTTCCCCGTCAAGGTGCGGCCGCTCTCGCGCTTCCAGACCGACAAGCAGGCGCGCGAGACGATCGCAGGCCTCACCGACGGCACCGTCGACATGGTCATCGGCACCCACCGCATCCTCACCGAGAAGGTGATCTTCAAAGACCTCGGGCTCATGATCATCGACGAGGAGCAGCGGTTCGGCGTCGAGCACAAGGACCAGCTGAAGAAGCTCAAGACCAACGTCGACATCCTCGCGATGAGCGCGACGCCGATCCCGCGCACGCTCGAGATGGCGGTCACCGGCATCCGCGAGATGTCCACCCTGCAGACACCGCCCGAGGACCGGCATCCCATCCTCTCCTTCGTCGGAGCGCGCAACGACAAGCAGATCGCCGCCGCGATCCGCCGCGAGCTGCTGCGCGAGGGCCAGGTGTTCTACGTGCACAACCGCGTGCAGTCGATCCAGCGCGTCGCGGCCGAGCTCGCCGAGCTCGTGCCCGAGGCGCGCATCGCGGTCGCGCACGGCCAGATGGGCGAGCACGCGCTCGAGCAGGTCGTCGACGACTTCTGGGAGCGCAAGGCCGACGTGCTCGTCTCGACGACGATCATCGAGACGGGCCTCGACATCTCGAACGCCAACACGATCATCATCGACCGCGCCGACAAGTACGGGCTCAGCCAGCTGCACCAGCTGCGTGGGCGCGTCGGCCGCGCGCGGGAGCGGGCGTACGCGTACTTCCTCTACGACGACCTCAAGCCGCTGTCCGAGACCGCGGCCGACCGGCTCGAGACGATCGCCGTCAACAACGACCTCGGCAGCGGCATGCAGGTCGCGCTGAAAGACCTCGAGCTGCGCGGCGCCGGCAATCTACTCGGCGCCGAGCAGGCAGGACACATCGCCGGCGTCGGATTCGACCTGTACCTCCGCATGATCGGCGAGGCCGTCGCGGCCTTCCGCGGCGAGGAGAACGAGGGCCCCGCCGAGCTCCGGCTCGAGCTGCCCGTGCAGGCGCGCATCCCCGAGTCGTACATCGACAGCGAGCGACTGCGCCTCGAGGCGTACCAGAAGCTCTCGGCGGCGGCCTCCGCCACCGCGAAGGACGAATCGATCGGCCTCGTCATCGACGAGCTCCGCGACCGCTACGGCGAGCCCCCCGCCGAGGTCGAGGGCCTCGTCGCGGTCGCGCGCCTCCGCCGCCGCGCCGCTCGCGCGGGGCTCGCCGACGTCGTCGCGATGGGACCCAACCTGCGCATCGCGCCGGCGAACCTGCCCGACTCGCGCCGCGTGCGCCTGCAGCGGCTGTACCCGAAGGCGAAGCTCGTCGCGAGCGGCGAGGCGCTCGTCGTGCCGCTGCCCACGGCGGGCGGCGAATCCGTCGGCGACGCCGACCTCATCGCGTGGGTCGGACAGCTGCTCGAGCAGCTGTGGCCCGAGCCGGCCGCCGACGCCGGCGGTGCGACGCCGTGATCCCTGTCGTCGTCACCTACTCGAGCTCGACCCCGCGCCACGACGCGCAGTTCGCCCGCGAGCTGCGCGAGCTCGCCGACATCGCGGGCGACGCGGCGCGCGAGGCGGGGCTCGACGTGCGCTGGGTGAACGCGGCGGCTCCGGATGCCTCGGCCCACGCGCTCGTCTCCAGCAGCCGCGGCGTCATCGTGCTCGGGGGCGCAGACGTCGATCCTGCAGGCTATTCGGCGCAACCCGCCGGCACGTGGATGGACTCGGCGGATGCTGCGGCAGACGCCTTCGAGGGTGCGCTGATGCGCGCCGCGATCGACGCGGGAACGCCGGTCTTCGCGATCTGCCGCGGCGCGCAGCTGCTCAATGTCGCGCTCGGCGGCACGCTCGTGCAGGACCTCGGCTCCGGCATGCACCGCGACGAGGATCCGGACGTGCTGATGCTCACGCACCCCGTCGACGTCGCCGCGGGCACGCGCCTTGCGGGCATTCTCGGCGCCGGCGCCCACGACATCCGGTCGGGCCATCACCAGGCCATCGACCGGCTCGGGGAGGGACTCGTCGTGAGCGCGACGGCGCCCGACGGCATCGTCGAAGCGGTCGAGCTCGCCGGCGACGCGTGGGCGGTCGGCGTGCAGTGGCACCCCGAGGACGCCGGGGCCGACCCCGCGGCGCTCCGGGCGCTTCTCGACGACTTCGCGCGGGCTGCGGCGGCCTGACGCAAGCCGGTCGTCGGCCATCGCGAAACTCGCGGTCGGCCTCACATCAGTAGGTCCGCGGCCGCCGGAAACACGCGTTCCGCCTCATCGGCCGCGCGCCAGAACAGGAGTTCTGGCGCACGCAGGCCGATTCCACGCGGATCGACCTGTCGGCGCCAGACCTCCTGTTTTCGCCAGGCCCCCGCCGCCGGCCGTCAGATGACGCCCTGTGCCAGCATCGCGTGCGCGACACGCTCGAAGCCTGCGGAGTTCGCACCGACGACGTAGTCGCCGGGGCAGTCGTAGCGGGCGGCGGCGTCGAAGGCCGAGTCGTGCACGTTCTTCATGATCGAGCGGAGCTTGGCCTCGCTGTCGTCGAACGACCAGCGCTGACGCGCGGCGTTCTGGCTCATCTCGAGCGCCGAGGTCGCCACACCGCCCGCGTTGGCAGCCTTGCCCGGTCCGAAGAGCACGCCGGCCTCCTGGAACGCGGCGACGGCGCCGGGCGTGGAGGGCATGTTGGCGCCCTCCGCGACGGCGCGGACGCCGTTCCCGATGAGCGTGCGGGCGTCGTCCTCGTCGAGCTCGTTCTGCGTCGCGGACGGGATCGCGATGTCGACTGCGACCTCCCACGGCCGGCCGCCCTCGACGAAGCGGGCCGAGCGGCGGCGTGCCGCGTACTCGCTGATGCGCGCGCGGTCGACCTCCTTGACCTGGCGCAGCAGATCGACGTCGATGCCGGCGTCGTCGACGATGCAGCCCGACGAGTCCGAAGCGGTGACGGGGAGGGCACCGAGCTGCCACGCCTTGGCGGTCGCGTAGATCGCGACGTTGCCCGAGCCCGAGATCGCGACGCGCTTGCCTTCGAGCGACTCGCCGTGCACGCCGAGCATCTCGTCGACGAAGAAGACCGCGCCGTAGCCCGTGGCCTCGGTGCGCACCTCCGCACCGCCCCACTGCACGCCCTTGCCCGTGAACATGCCGGACTCGTGGCGGTTCGTGATCTTGCGGTACTGGCCGAACAGGTAGCCGATCTCGCGCGCGCCGACGCCGATGTCACCGGCCGGCACGTCGGTGTGCTCGCCGAGGTGGCGGTACAGCTCGTTCATGAACGACTGGCAGAAGCGCATGACCTCGGCGTCGGAGCGGCCGTGCGGGTCGAAGTCGCTGCCGCCCTTGGCTCCGCCGATGCCCTGACCCGTCAGGGCGTTCTTGAAGATCTGCTCGAAGCCGAGGAACTTGATGATCGACAGGTTCACCGACGGGTGGAAGCGGAGGCCGCCCTTGTAGGGGCCGAGCACCGAGGAGAACTGCACGCGGAAGCCGCGGTTCACCTGCAGGCGTCCGGCGTCGTCGACCCACGGGACGCGGAACATGATCTGGCGCTCGGGCTCGACGAGCCGCTCGACGATGCCGCCCTCGACGAACTGCGGGTACGTCTCAAGCACGGGCGAGATCGAGACGAGCACCTCGTGCACGGCCTGCTGGAACTCGGGCTCGTGCGGATTGCGGGCGACGACGGTGTCGTAGACGTCGCGCACGACGGCGGGCAGGGCGAGGAGGGTCTCGGTCACGGTGGAGCTTTCTGGTCGAGAGGGGGCAGGGCTCGGAAGCCTCCTCCACCCTAGGGCGACCGGGCGCGGCCACTCGCAGCGCGAGCCCGCGACGATACGCTGGCACCGACCACGCAGGAGGAACGATGCAGTTCGAGCATCTCGGGGCGAGCCCCCGCATCCATCCCGAAGCCGTCGTCGCGCCGACGGCCGTCATCAGCGGCGACGTCACGATCGGCCCGGACTGCCATGTGCTGCACGGCGCCGTCATCACCGCGGAGGGCGGGGCGATCACTCTCGGCGAGAACGTGATCGTCATGGAGAACGCCCTCATCCGGGCGACGGCGGCGAACCCGGTGCACATCGGCGACCACGTGCTGGTGGGACCCATGGCGAGCGTCTCGGGTGCCATCATCGGCGACGAGGTGTTCCTCGCGACGGGCACGCGCATCTTCAACGGCGCACACATCGGCGCCCGCACCGAGGTGCGCATCAACGCCGTCGTGCACCTGCGCACGACACTGCCGGAGGAGTCGACGGTGCCCATCGGCTGGGTCGCGGTCGGCGACCCGGTGCAGATCCTTCCCCCCGACCGGCACGAGGAGATCTGGGCGGCGCAGCGCGAACTCGACTTCCCCGGCTACGTCTTCGGACTTGACCGCGACACGCCCGATCTCATGGTGCAGCTCACCGAGCGCTACGGCCGCGGGCTCGCCCGGCACGCCCACGACCGACAGCTGGAATGACGGGATGCCGCGGCATCCCTCACCCCGACGCTAGCTCCAGACCGACCCGCAGTCGCGGCAGCTGAACTCGATCTCGAACACCTGGCGTCGCAGCTCGTCGCCGCGCTCCAGCTCCACCGTGAACCAATCCGGCTCGACCGTCTGCACCCGCAGAGACGCACAGACGGGACACACTTCGACGGCCACTGCCGGGCCGTCATCCCACGTCCTGACCATGGCGCCCACGGTACGCCGCGCCTTCCCGGCGCGCGGGAGCGACGCGCGTGTCAGCCGGTGTTCTGCAGGCCCGCCGCGACGCCGCTGACCGAGAGCAGCAGCAGGCGCTGCTGATCGGGATCGGCCGGGATCCCTTCGAGTGCGGCCTCGCGCAGCGCCCGCAGGGCGCGCAGCTGCAGGAGCGACAGGGCATCGACGTAGGGGCTGCGGAGCTTGACGGCGCGCTGCAGGATCGGACGGTTCTCGAGCAGCTCGGCGCCGCCCGCGACGCGGATGACCCACGACCGCGTGAGGACGAGCTCGTCCATGACGACCTCGGCGAGGTCGTCGCGGTCGCCCAGTTCGAGGTAGCTGCGCGCGATGCGGCTGTCGGCCTTCGCGAGGCTCATCGCCACGTTGTCGATCAGGGTGCGGAACAGCGGCCACTCGTCGTACGCGCGGCGCAGCAGCTCCTCGTCGCCGACGGCCTCGAGCGCCGTGCCGAGGCCGAACCAGCCCGCGAGGTTGATGCGCGCCTGCGTCCACGCGAACACCCACGGGATCGCGCGAAGGTCTTCGAGCGACTCGACCGACAGCCCCCGTCGCGCGGGGCGCGAGCCGAGCGCGAGCAGGCCTATCTCCTCCATGGGGGTCACCTGCGCGAACCACGGCGCGAAGCCCGGAGCCTTCACGAGCGCGAAGAAGCGGTCGCGGGATGCCTTATCCATCGTCGCGGCCGCCTCGGCGTACCGCTCGGCGGCGGCGCGGTTGCGCTCTTCGATGGAGGGTGCCGACGCGAGCAGCACGGCCGCGGCGACCTGGTCGATGTGGCGCATCGCGATGGCCGGGTCGCCGTAGCGCGCGAAGATGACCTCGCCCTGCTCGGTGAGCTTGAAGCGCCCGTCGACCGAGTGCGGGGGCTGACCGAGGATCGCCGTGTTGGCGGGACCGCCGCCGCGGCCGAGCGCGCCGCCGCGGCCGTGGAAGAGGGTCAGCTCGATGCCGCTGTCTTCGGCCCACGCGGCGATGCGCGCCTGCGCCTCGTAGAGCGCGAGGGTCGCGGCGACCGGTCCGACGTCCTTCGACGAGTCGGAGTAGCCGAGCATGACCTCGAGGCGTCGGTCGGTCGCCGCGAGGCGCGCCGCGAACGCGGGGTGCTCGACGATCTCGGCGAGGATGCCGGGCGCGGCCTGCAGGTCGGCGAAGGTCTCGAACAGCGGGATGACGTCGAGCACGGGGGTGTCGCCACCTTCGCCCGCCGCGTACGCCGCGAGGCGATGCACATTGGCGAGGTCGTCGGCCGACTGCGTGAACGACACGATGTAGCGGCCGGCCGCGCGAGGGCCGAGGCGGCGCTGGATCGCTGCGATGCTGCGGAAGACCTCGAGCACCTCCTCGGTCTGCTCGCTGCGCGCACCGCCCGCGTCGAGCTCGGCGAGCGCCTTCGCGTGCACAGCGGAGTGCTGGCGCACCTCGAGCTCGGTCAGGTGGAACCCGAACGTCTCGACCTGCCAGATGAGCTGCTGCAGGTGCCCGTACGCCTGCCGCGGCGCAGGGGCCGCGACCAGCGACTCCTGGACGACGCGCAGGTCGGCGAGCAGCTGCTCGGGGTCGGCATAGGCGATCGCCGCGTCGCGTCGCTCGGTCGCGGCGATCTTGCGTGCGATGAGCAGCAGGGCGCGGCGGTGCGGTTCGTTGGGCGAGCGCTTCGCGATCTCCGCCGCGGCATCCTCGTCGTCGATCACGAGGCGCTTGAGCAGCGCCGTCAGCGCGGCGCTCGGGGGAGTGGTGGCTGCGTCGAGGGTCAGCGTGCGGCCGATGCGGCTGGTCGTGCGCTCGAGGCCCAGCAGGATGTGCTGGCTCGCGATCTTGGCGGCCTTGCGCGTGACCGACGACGTCACGAACGGGTTGCCGTCGCGGTCGCCGCCGACCCACGAGCCGATGCGCACGAAGGGGCGCACGATGGGCGCGCGCGAGCCCGCCGCCGGACCCTGCAGCGCGTCGTCGATGCGTCGGTACACATGCGGGATCGACGTGTACATCGTCTCGTCGAAGATCTCCATGACGGCGCGCACCTCGTCGGTGGGCGCCGGCTTCTCGGCGCGCAGGGGCGCCGTTCGCCACAGCGTGTCGATCTCCTCGACCATCCGGCGCTCGGCGCGACGCTCGTCGGCGCCGTTGCGCAGCATGGCGTCGTGCTCGTCGAGGAGGGTCGCGAGGCGGCGGATGCTGCGCGAGATCGCGCGCCGGCGCGCCTCGGTGGGGTGCGCGGTGAAGACCGGGTGGAAGCGCATCGACTGCAGGCGCTTGAGCGCCGTGTCGTCGCCGACCTCGGCGGCCAGGCGCACGAACGCGGCGGCGACCGAGTCGGTGGCATCCTCCTTCTCGGGACGCCCGTCGCGCTCGCGGAGGATGCGCACGCGCTGGTGCTCCTCGATGAGGTTCATGAGGTGGAAGTACACGGTGAAGGCGCGCGCGACCTCGTCGGCGCGCTCGACCGTGAAGGAATCGGCGATGGCGGCCGCCCGCGCGAAGGCCTCGGGAGTCTCGTCGGTGTAGGCCTGGATCGTCGCGCCTCGGAGTCGCTCGACGTCTTCGTACAGGCCCGGCGAGCCGCTCTCGCGCAGGACGCGCCCGAGCAGGGCGCCGAGCTTGCGCACGTCGGCGCGCATCCGCTCGGGGATCTCCTGACCGGCTTCGTAGCGACCGACGAGGTCGATCGCCTCGGTCTTGGTGAGTTCGGGCATGCGTTCCACCGTATCGCCGCGGTGTTTCACGTTCGTGACGTGTGACAAACTTCACTCTCGGAGGTCTCGTGAAGCTGCTTCGATCCGCCCGGTTCCCTGCCATCCTGCTGCTCATCGCGGCGGTCGCAGGCCTCGTCATCGCCAATTCGCCCATCGGCCACGACGTGATCGAACTGTCGCACGCGCATCTGGCGATCCCCGGCACGCCGATCGACCTCTCGCTGACGCACTGGGTGTCCGACGGCCTCCTCGTCTTCTTCTTCTTCATGGTGTCGGTCGAGCTGCAGTTCGAGCTCACGCGCGGCGAGCTGCGCAGCGCGCGGCGCGCGATCCAGCCGGCCCTCGCGGCGGCGGGGGGCGTGATCGTGCCCATCGCGATCTACCTGCTCATCACCGCAGGGAGCGGCTTCCAAGAGGGCTGGCCCATCCCTACCGCGACCGACATCGCATTCGCGCTCGGTGTGCTCGCCGTGTTCGGCCGAGGCCTTCCCTCCGGCGTGCGCATCTTCCTGCTGGCCCTCGCGATCATCGACGACGTCGTCGGAATCGTCTTCATCGCGGTGCTGTTCGCGACGGATCTGAATTACGGGATGCTGGCCGCCGGCCTGCTCACGACGGTGCTGTTCGGCATCCTCAGCCGCATGCTCCACACGCGGGCGCGCCGTCTTGTGATCGCGCTTCTCGTCGTGCTCGCCGCCCTCACGTGGGTGTTCATCCTGCTGTCCGGCGTGCACGCGACGATCGCCGGTGTGCTGCTGGGGCTCGCGATGGCGCAGACGCCGGCGCTCGTGACGCGCCATGTGATGGAGCCGTGGGTCAACGCCGTGATCCTGCCGCTGTTCGCCTTCACGGCGGCGCTCGTCCCGATCCCCGACTTCAGCGGACCGGGTGTGAGCGTGTTCTGGGGCGTGCTCATCGCGCTCCCGGTCGGAAAGATGATCGGCATCGCCGGGCTCGGCTGGCTCGGCCAGCGTCTTGTGGGAACGCCCGATCACCCCAAGCTCGCGCTCGGCGACCTCATCGCGGTCGGCGCGCTCGGCGGCATCGGCTTCACCGTGTCGCTGCTGCTGGCGAACCTCGCGTTCGCGGCCGACGCGGTCGTGCGCGACAAGGCCGTGCTCGGCGTCCTGGCCGGCTCGGTGATCTCGGCGATCGCGGCGGGGATCTTGCTGACCCTCCGCGTGCGCCACCATCGCCTTGCCGGCACAGCCGTGGAGGAGCAGACGACATGACCGAAGACGACGGATGGCCGCGCGTCGGCGCCGACCCGCTGCGCGAGGCCGCCGACACGATGCGCGCCGTGCGCGACCGCTGCGTCTGGACGCAGCAGATCGACCACCGCGCCCTCGTGCCCTACCTCGTCGAGGAGAGCGCCGAGCTCATCGACGCCGTCGAGGAGGGAACGCGCGACGACCTCCGCGAAGAGCTCGGCGACCTCCTGTGGCAGGTGCTCTTCCACTCCGAGATCGCGTCGCGCGATGCCGACGATCCGTTCGACATCGACGACGTCGCACGCGGGCTGACGGAGAAGATGGTGCGCCGGCATCCCCATGTCTTCGGCGACGCCGTCGCGAACACGCCCGAAGAGGTGCTCGTGCACTGGAACGCCGCGAAGGCCGCCGAGAAGGGCTCGCGCACGAGCGTGCTCGACGGCGTGTCTTCGCACATGCCCTCGCTCGCGCTCGCGCAGAAGCTCCTCGGCAAGGCGACCTCGGTCGGCGCTCCGGTCCCCGCCCCATCGCCGAAGCCGGGGATTCCCGCCGAAGCCGAGGGCGACGCCCCGGGTCTCGACGAGAATCCCCGCTCTCGCAAGGTCGAGTCGGGAGTGGCGTCGGAGGCCGAGCTCGGCGACGCGCTCCTCGCCCTCGTCGCGACGGCCCGAGCCCACGGCTGGGACGCCGAGCGGGCGCTGCGCGAACGTCTCCGTGACCTGGAGCGGAGCATCCGCTCCGCCGAGGCGTCCACGCCCCCCGAAACCACATCCACCCCTCCCGAAAACAGGAGCGACGGCTGAGACAGGACGCGGGAGGCGGGATCGTCCTGGGGTCGCCGATCCTCCTGTTCTGGGACGTGGCAGCCGACCTGAAAAGATAGAGCCGTGGCATCCGTCAATCCGCCGCGCGGCATGCGCGACTTCCTTCCCGCAGACAAGGCCCGGCGCGAGCGCGTGCTCGCCGTCATCCGCCAGCGCTACCGCGCGCACGGCTTCGACGAGATCGAGACGCCCGTCGTCGAGGAGTACGCCCGCCTGCATGCGGGCATCGGCGGCGACAACGAGAAGCTCGCGTTCAACATCCTCAAGCGGGGCATGGATGCCGAGGCCGTCCGCGCCGCGGCGGACGACCAGTCCGCGCTGACCGACCTGGGCCTGCGCTACGACCTCACGGTGCCGCTCGCGCGCTTCTACGCGAGCCACCGCGCCGAGCTGCCGACGGTCTTCCGCGCCATCCAGATCGCGCCCGTGTGGCGCGCCGAGCGTCCCCAGAAGGGCCGCTACCGCCAGTTCGTGCAGTGCGACATCGACATCATCGGGGATGCCTCGGCCCGCGCCGAGGCCGAGCTCGTCGTCGCGACGCTCGACGCCGTCGACGCGCTGGGCCTCGAGGGCGGATCGGTGCGCATCAACGACCGGCGCGCCCTGGACTGGATGCTCGACAGCTTCGGATTCACGCCCGACGAGCGTCCCGGCGTGCTCATCACGATCGACAAGCTCGACAAGATCGGTCCCGAGGGCATCGTCGCCGAGCTCCGCGACCGCGGCGCGACGCCGGCCGCCGTCGACGCGTTCGAGGCGTTCCTGCGGCGGCCCATGACGCTCGAGTACAACCCCTACGGCGAGCGGCAGATCCGCAAGGCGCTGCCCGAGGGCGCGCCCGACGACGTCGTGGCGCACCTCGTCGGGATCGGGCAGGCCGTCGTGGCGTCGCGCGGCCGGGTGAGCGACCTCGTCGCAGACGTGCCGCTCGTGTTCGACCCGTTCCTCGTGCGCGGCATGGGCTACTACACGGGCACGATCTTCGAGCTGGCGCATCCCTCGGTGTCGTACTCTCTCGGCGGCGGCGGGCGGTACGACGGCATGATCGGCCGGTTCCTCGGTCAGGACGTGCCCGCCGTCGGCTTCTCGATCGGGTTCGAGCGCATCGTCGACCTGGTGACGTCGGCCGAGGCGGACGGCGCAGCCGCCGTCGTGCTCGTGCACGACCGCGATGTGCCGGTCGGGGAGCTCCTCGCGCTCAAGGCCGTGCTCGTCGCGGAGGGCTCGCGCGTGCGGCTCGAGCAGCGCACGAAGAACCTCAAGCCGCTTCTCGAGCGGGCGGCATCCGACGGCTACTCGGCCTTCGCAACGGTCTCCGCCGGCGCGTCCCGCGAGAGCCTGGAGATCAAACAGCTCGCGTGACCTCGGCGCGTGGGCTGCGGCGATTCGCGCTCGGGGAAGCACCTCGCCGCGATTTGAGTCTCCGGCGCCGTGATTCGGTTGCGGCGATTGGCCGTCGGCACTGCACATCGCCGCAACTGAGTTTCCCTCGCCTCAGGCCGCCCTGGTGAGGCGCAGCCGCACGGCGCGGTAGACGACGCCGATGACGATGATCCCCGCGCCGATCGCCACGGCCTGCCAGGGCAGAGTGACCACGAGCACGACGCAGCCCACGCCGCCGACGATCTGCAGTGCGCGCGGGTAGCGGCGCACGTCGGCGCGCTGGCGGAACGCCGCGATGTTCGCGACGAGGTAGTACAGCAGCACGCCGAACGACGAGAAGCCGATCGCCCCGCGCAGGTCGACGAGCGACACCAGCACGACGACGACGATCCCGAGGGTGAGCTCGGCGCGGTGCGGCACGTGCCAGCGCGGATGCACGGCGGCGAGGTAGCGGGGGAGGTCCCCCTCGCGCGCCATCGCGAAGCTCGTGCGGCCGATCCCGGCGATGAGCGCGAGGAGAGCGCCGAGCGACGCCGCGGCAGCGCCGACGCGCACGACAGGCTCCGCCCACTGCCAGCCGGATGCCGCGACCGCCGCCGCGACGGGCTCCGTCGACGCGGCGGTCGCGTCGGGTCCGAGTGCCGAGAGCACAGCGAACGCGACCGCCGTGTAGACGACGAGCGCGCCGAGGAAGGCCAGCACGATCGCCCGCGGGATCGTCCTGGCAGGGTCGCGCACCTCTTCGCCCATCGTCGCGATGCGCGCATATCCGGCGAAGGCGAAGAAGAGCAGGCCGGCCGACTGGAGGATGCCGTACCACCCGTCCGCCCAGAGCGCGTCCGCGCTCAGCCAGCCCGGGGCGTCGGGGGCGGCGAAGCCCGCCGCGACGGCGATGGCGAGCGTCAGCAGCACGACCACGACGATGATGCGTGTGAGCTGCGCTGTGCGGGTGACGCCGAACCAGTTGACCGTCACGAGCGCGACGACCGCGAGGATCGCGACGGGCTTCTCCCATCCGGGCGGGGCGGCGTAGGCGGCGAAGGTCAGAGCCATCGCGGCGCAGCTCGCGGTCTTGCCGATGACGAAGCCCCAGCCGGCGATGAAGCCCCACCACGGACCGAGCTCGGCGCGCCCGTAGGCATAAGTGCCGCCGGACATCGGATGGACGGCCGCGAGCTGCGCCGACGACGTCGCGTTGCCGAAGGCGACGATCGCGGCGACGGCGAGCCCGATGAGCAGGCCGGAACCCGCCGCCCCCGCCGCGGGACCGAACGCCGCGAAGACGCCGGCGCCGATCATCGAGCCGAGACCGATGAAGACGGCGTCGCCCAGGCCGAGGCGCCGCGAGAGACCGGGTGCACTCACGCTTCGAACCTACCGACCAGGCCTCGCGAGACTTCGCGTATGTCCGCTCTGAGCGCTCGAACGGAGCATCTGTGAAGTCTCGCGTAACCATCCGTTCACCCCAGGGGCGTCGAATCGGGCCGTGACCCGCTCGCGGACCGCCGTCCTCGCCACCACGGGCTCGATCGTCGGCGCCGGTGTCGCCCTGGTGAGCGTCCGCGCGCTCCTGCATCGGCAGGCGGCGATCGCCCGGCGCCGCATCGGCAAGCCGCACGGCGAGGACGCCCTCGATGCCGACCGCGTGTGGCGCCGCTCGCTCGGTGGCGATCCCATCGACCTGCTCGTCCTGGGCGACTCGATCGCGGCGGGCCTCGGAGCGCAGCGCCGCAAGGAGACGCTCGGCGCCCGGCTCTCGAAGGGTCTCGCGGGGCGCCTCCATCGTCCTGTCCGGCTGCGCACCGGCGCGGTCGTCGGCGCCGAGACGTCGATGCTCTCGGGACAGCTCGACGCCCTGCCTGCCGACTACCGGCCGCACGTCGCGGTCATCATCGTCGGGGGCAACGACGTCACGCACCGCGTGCCGGTGTCGACCTCGATCGGACACCTCGAGGCCGCGATCCGCCGCCTGCACGAGCGCGGCACGGGCGTCGTCGTCGGCACGTGTCCCGACCTCGGCGCGCTCCGGCCGGTGCCTCAGCCGCTCCGCGCGCTCGGCGGCCGCATGTCGCGGCAGCTCGCGACGGCGCAGGCCGCCGCGGCCCTGCGGATCGGCGCCACGCCCGTGTCGCTCCGCCGTGCCGTCGGCCACGTCTTCGTCTCGCAGCCGCACGAGATGTTCAGCCTCGACCGCTTCCACCCGAGCGCGCTCGGCTACCGCCGCACGGCCGACGCGCTCCTCCCCGCCGTCGTCCACGCGGCAGCCGAGGCGCCCCTGATCCACGCAGCGGGTAAGGCGCCCTGATCCAGGGGGCAGCTGAGGCACCCCTGATCCACGCGGCAGCCCGGGCCGCCTCATCGAGGCGCCAGCCGAGGCGGCCGCTCGCGCGAACAGAGCCTGAACCTCACTGCGACCCGACCGAGGCCGCCCTCATTCAGGCGGCAGCCGGGGCCGCCCCTCGCGCGAACAGAGCCTGAACCTCACTGCGACCAGACCGAGGCCGCCCTCGTCGAGGCGCCAGCCGAGGCCGCCGCTCGCGCGAACAGAGCCTGAACCTCACTGCGACCCGACCGACGCCGCCCACTCGGAGACGCGTGCGGCGCTCTCCTCCTCCGAGAGGTCTTCGATGCGCGTCATCACCGACCAGCGCACGCCGAACGGGTCCCGGATGCTCGCGAACCGGTCGCCCGACACGAACGTCGAGGGCTCCTCGCGCACGGTCGCGCCCGCCTCGACCGCGCGCGCCGTGACAGCGTCGACATCGGACACGTAGATCCCGATCGAATAGCAGTCGGCGTCGCCCTCGGGCGCGGGCACGAGGCCGTACTGCGGGCTCGGCTCGCCGAGCTGCAGCAGACCGAGACCGAAGTCGACCGTCGCGTGCACGACGAGGCCGTCGAACTCGGTCACATCCACGATCCGCGCGCCGAAGACGTCGCGGTAGAAGTCCAGCGCGCCGCGCGCGCCCGAGATCGCCAGGAAGGGCGTGAGGCTCGTCGCGCTGTGCGGACGGCCGTCTGTCGTGTGGGCGCCGGTCGCGCCGGTCGTGTTCGTCATGCCTCCACCTTCGCGAACAGGGGATGCCGCCGGCTTGGAGATTCGCGACAACCTCCGCGTCGGGGGTGCGTCTACCGTGTCAAGCGTGACCGACCCAACGCGTGGCGTGCTCTACCCCGACCGTCTGCCGCGCTTCACCCGGCTTGCGCCGCCGGTCGCGGCATCCGACCTCGTCGCGTGGTTCTGGATTCCCCGGTGGGACCTCCCCGACGGCGTCGAGTCGCGGCAGCCGGTGCTCGGCTTCCCCGCCGCGAACCTCGTCGTCGAAGGGCCCGACGTGACGCTGTGGGGAGCGACGACGCGGGCGTCGGAGCGCGTGCTCCGGGGGAGCGGATGGGCGGTCGGCGCCCTCCTGCGACCCGCGGCGTTCGCGCGACTGAGCGGTGCGCCCAGCGACCTGGTCGACACGTCGGTCGTCGTCGAGGCCCCGGAGCTGAGGGACGCCGTCGGCGGCGCGATGCCCGACGACGGCGCGGCCGTCGACGTCTTCGCGGCGTGGCTGGTTCGGCGTGCGGCGCCGCCGACGCCCGAGGGGCGCCTCGCGAACGAGATGGCCGAGCTGCTGCTGACGGATGCGTCGATCCTCCGGGTCGAGGACGCCGCCGAGCGCCTCCGCGTCTCGGTGCGGACACTCCAGCGGCTTGCGCACCGCACGGTGGGCCTGTCGCCGGTCGCGATGATCCGCCGCCGTCGACTCCAGGAGGCCGCGCAGCGCGTGCGCGACGAACCGGAGGCATCCCTCGCCGACATCGCCGCCGACCTCGGCTACGCCGACCAGGCGCACCTCGCGAACGACTTCCGCGCCGTCCTCGGGATGACGGCGTCGGAGTACCGCGCGGCGACTTAGACCGCAGTGCCGTCGGTCACGCGCCTCTTCTCGCGCACGTACACCTCGCGGCGCACTCGGGCGACGACGTCGCCCGAGGCATCCGTGATGTCCGTCTCGAACCACTCGAGCACCTTGGCGCCGCCGCGCGCCCGTGCGCGCAGCTCCTCGGCCTTCTCGCGCGGCACCGAGAAATGCGCGGTCAGCACGCCGCGCCCGGGCTTGACGAACTCGATCTCGCCGCGCGTGTCCCACACGACGTGGTCGCGGCCGAGCTGATGCATCACGAGCATGAAGAAGTACGGGTCGGTCATCGCCGACATCGAGCCGCCGAATGCCGTCTTGACGTAGTTGCGCGTGAAGACGTTGACGCGCAGTTCGACGGTCGCCTGCGTCCAGTCATCCGAGATCCGTCTGACGCGGATGCCGCTGAACAGGTTCGGGATCCACAGGCTCATACCGATCGCGAGCCGCCGGGGGGTCATGCGCATCGCGCCAGTGTGCCAACACGAGGGATGCCGCGCATGTCGGTTGTCGGCGATCCACAATGTCGTATTTGTTCTAGTTGTAATAGAATAATCGTGTGTTGGTGAGGATCGATCCCGAGAGCGAGGCGCCGCTGTTCGCGCAGATCGCCGCGTCGGTGCGAGCGGATGCCGCCGCCGGCCGGGTGCGGCCGGGCGATCGCCTTCCTGCCGCGCGTGAGATCGCCGCGGCGCTCGGGGTCAATGTGCACACCGTCCTGCGCGCGTATCAGGACCTCCGCGACGAAGGCCTCGTCGAGCTCCGGCGGGGCCGCGGCGCCGTGCTGACCGAGCAGGCGGCGGCGCTGGAGGCACTCCATCACGACATCCTCGACCTCGTGGCGCGGGCGCGCGCGGCGGGGCTCCCGTCCGACGCCCTCGCAGCCCTGGTGAAGGAGATCGCCCGTGACCGCTGAACCGACCACTCGTGCAGCACGTGCTGTGCGAACGACCGATCGCGTGGCGTGGCCCGCTGTCGTAGCCTTCGTGCTGCTGGCCTGCGGCCTCGCCTGGCTCGTCGCGCTGCCGCTCTGGCTCGGCGAGGGGCTCGCCTCGCCGCTGACCCCGCTGATCCTCCCGGCCATGATGCTCACTCCCGCCGTCGCGACGGTCGTCGTCATGTTCGCCTTCCGCGCACCGGCGAAGGGGCGACTGCGCTTCCTCGGCCTGTGGCCGCTGCGGCCGGCCGGCCGGCTCGTCCTCTTCCTCGCGCTCGGCCTCGTGCTCCCGATCCTGGTGGTCTTCGCCGCGACGCTTCTCAGCGGTGCGCTCGGACTCGCACGCCTCGATCTCGTCGGGTTCTCCGCCTTCGCGGACCAGCTGACGTCGGCCGTTCCCGAGGAGACCCCGCTGCCTCCGGTCGGCCTCCTCGTCGCCCTTCAGCTCCTGATGCTCCCGCTGGGCGCCGTGTTCAACAGCGTGCTCGCGTTCGGCGAAGAGGTCGGCTGGCGCGGCTGGCTGCAGACGGCGCTCCTTCCTCTCGGCACCTGGCCGAGCCTGCTCATCACGGGCGCCGTGTGGGGGCTCTGGCACGCGCCGATCATCCTGCTGGGCTACAACTTCGGTCGTGCCGACGCGACGGGACTCCTGTTCATGATGGGCGGATGCCTCGCCTGGGGCGTGCTCCTCGGCTGGCTGCGGCTGCGGAGCGCATCGCTCTGGCCCGCTGTGCTGACGCACGGGTCGCTGAACGCCGCAGCCGGCGTCGTGCTGCTGCTGGCGGCATCCGGTCAGGCACCCGACCTGGCCCTCGTCGGCCCGCTCGGAATCGTCGCGTGGGGCGTGCTCGCGGTCGTCGTGGTCGTGATCGTGCTGCTGCGGGAGTTCCGTGCCGGCAGGCCGGCCGAGGCATCCGTCGCCGCGGATTCCGCTCTCCAGGCGGGGGCTGTCGCGTGATGGCCGCGGATCGTTCGGCGCAGGTGTCGCGCTTCGTCCTCGTCGCGGTGGTGCTGCCGCTCCTGATCACGGTCGTCGCGATCGTCGCGCAGCTCGTCGTGATGCCGCAGCTTCCCGACCCCGTTGCGGTGCACTGGAATGCGAGCGGTGAGGCCGACGGCTTCGCCGCGCGGTGGCTGTACCCCGTCATGACGCTGCTCATCGCGGGCGGGCTCCCGCTTCTCCTCGCGCTCACGAGCCTGCCCGGCCTCCGCCGCGGGCACGGCGGACCGACGTATCGCTTCATGGGGGCTGCGGCCCTCGGGCTCAGCGCGTTCGGCGCCGTCCTGCTGACCTGGCTCATGGTCATGCAGGCGGGGCTCGCCGACGCGACCGAGGCGCCGAGCGTCTGGCCGGCCCTGGTCGGGGGCCTCGTCGCGGCGGCCGTCGGGGGAGTGGGCGGCTGGTTCCTGCAGCCCCACGTCGCGCAGCCCGAGCCGGAGACCCTTCCGGCGACGACGATCTCGCTGCGCCCCGGGGAGCGCGCCGTGTGGATGCGCACGGTGTCGATCGGCCGCGGGGCCGCGGCCGGCATCCTGCTGGGCACGGTGGCCGTCGCCGTCGCCGCTGTCGCGGTCTATCTGGCGGGGGCGGATGCCGCGGTGGTCTGGCTGATGGCGGGGCTCACGGCGCTGCTCATCGTGCTCGCCGCGACGACGCTCGCGTTCCACGTGCGGGTCGACGAGGCGGGGCTCGAGGTGCGCTCCGCGCTCGGACTCCCGCGGTTCCGCGTGCCCCTCGCCCAGGTGTCGCGCGCGACCGCCGTCGAGGTCAACCCGATGGGCGAGTTCGGCGGGTGGGGGATCCGTCTCGTGCCCGGGCGCTTCGGCATCGTCATGCGCACCGGCCAGGCGATCGAGGTGTGGCGCGCAGGCGGGCGGCGCTTCGTGGTGACGGTCGACGACGCCGCGACGGGCGCGGCGCTGCTGCAGGCGCTCGCCGAGCGCTCGCAGCCGGCGACCGCCTGAGCTCCGGGGCGCGAATCGGGCCCCGGGGCGCGACTC
>NZ_JBIQWL010000010.1:0-27240 GCF_044325405.1 Microbacterium alkaliflavum
GGCATCTTCCAGAGCGGCGGTGTCGACCGGAGTCTCGACGCGGAGCTGTTCGACGATACGGCCGTCTTCATCGACCACGCCTCCCGCGATCTTGGTCCCGCCGATGTCGATTCCGACCTTGAGCACGCCGCCGCCTCCTCCTGCCCTCGCGCGCGCGACGGCGCTGAGAAGTCTATCCGCGAGATGAGGCGTGCAATTGCCCACAGTCGGCGGCCCGCGCCCGGTAGGCCGGGGTGCCTGCGATTAGACTCCGAAGAGGCCCGCCGAGAGATGAATTTCGGTACCGAAGGAGTTGCCGTGGTCCAGTTCGAAGTCCCCGCGATCGTCCCCGCCGACCCCCAGGCGAACGTGACCGACCTGCTCGTCGAGCGCGTCAAGCGCACGCCGCAGCTGGCGCTGTTCGCCGTCCCGGAGGGCGACGGGTGGCGCGACATCTCGGCCGCCGAGTTCCAGCGCCAGGTCATCGCCCTCGCGAAGGGCTTCGCCGCCGCGGGGATCGAGCCCGGCGACAAGGTCGGCTTCATCGCGCGCACGACGTACGAGTGGACGCTCGTCGACTTCGCCCTGTTCTATGCCGGCGCGGTCATGGTGCCGATCTACGAGACGAGCTCGGCGGCGCAGATCCAGTGGAACCTGTCCGACTCCGGAGCGATCGCCTGCATCACCGAGTCGCCCGACCACACGGCGCGCCTCGAAGAGGTGCGCGCCGACCTCCCGCTCATCCGTTCGACGTGGAGCCTGCACGCGGGCGACCTCGCGAAGCTGGTCGAGCAGGGCAAGGGCGTCGCCGACGACGAGATCGAGCGGCGCCGCAACATCGCGAACTCCGCCGACATCGCGACCCTCATCTACACGTCGGGCTCGACCGGGCGGCCCAAGGGCTGCGTGCTGACCCACGGCAACTTCGTGGAGTTGAGCCGCAACTCGGCCAAGGCGCTGCACGAGGTCGTCGAGATGCCGGGAGCGTCGACGCTCCTGTTCATCACGACGGCGCACGTCTTCGCACGCTTCATCTCGATCCTCGCCGTGCACTCGGGCGTCAAGACCGGCCACCAGCCCGACACCCGCAACCTCCTGCCGGCGCTCGGATCGTTCAAGCCGACCTTCCTCCTCGCCGTCCCGCGCGTCTTCGAGAAGGTCTACAACTCGGCAGAGCAGAAGGCCGAGACCGGCGGGCGCGGCAAGATCTTCCGCTCGGCCGCGAACACGGCCATCGAGCACTCGAAGCTCCTCGAAGAGGGCAAGAAGGTGCCGCTTGGCACCAAGCTCAAGTTCTGGCTGTTCGACCGCCTCGTCTACAGCAAGCTGCGCGAGGCGATGGGCGGCAAGGTCGTCTACGCGGTGTCGGGCTCCGCTCCCCTGGGCTCGCGGCTCGGCCACTTCTTCCACAGCCTCGGCGTCGTGATCCTCGAGGGCTACGGCCTCACCGAGACGACCGCGCCGGCGACCGTCAACCTCGCGACGAAGTCGAAGATCGGCACCGTCGGGCCGGCGCTGCCGGGTGTCGGCATCCGTCTCGCCGACGACGGCGAGATCGAGGTGCGCGGCATCAACGTCTTCAAGGAGTACTGGCGCAACCCCGAGGCGACCGCCGCCGCGTTCGACGGCGACTGGTTCAAGACCGGCGACATCGGCTCGTTCGACGATGAGGGCTTCCTCAAGATCACGGGCCGCAAGAAGGAGATCATCGTCACGGCGGGCGGCAAGAACGTCGCGCCCGCGGCGCTCGAAGACCCGATCCGCGCCAACCCGATCGTCGGGCAGGTCGTCGTCGTCGGCGACCAGAAGCCCTTCGTGTCGGCGCTCGTGACGCTCGACCCCGAGATGCTTCCGACGTGGCTCGCCAACAACGGGCTCCCCAAGGACATGTCGCTGACGGATGCCGCGAAGAACAGCGCCGTGCGCGCAGAGGTGCAGCGCGCCATCGACAACGCGAACAAGTACGTCTCGCGTGCCGAGTCGATCCGCAAGTTCGCGATCCTGCCGACGGAGTGGACCGAGGCGAGCGGGCACCTGACGCCCAAGCTCAGCATCAAGCGCAACGTCATCCTGCAGGACTTCGCGTCCGACATCGACGAGCTCTACAACGTCCCCGTCGCGACGACGAACGTCTCGCTCGGCGGCTGACGCCGCAGGCTCAGCGAGAGGACCCCGGGCATCGCGCGGGGTCCTCTCGCTTCCAGCCTAGAACCAATCCGATTCGCGGATCTCGCGCATCGCGACCTTGCGGGTCTCGGGCGAGAGGCGCTGGATGTACAGCATCCCGTCGAGGTGATCGGTCTCGTGCTGCAGCGCCTGCGCGAGCAGTCCCTCGCCCTCGAGCACGACCTCGTTGCCGTCGAGGTCGATGCCGCGCACCTTGGCATGGGGATGCCGCAGCGCGTCGTGCCACAGCCCCGGGACGGAGAGGCATCCCTCCCCCGTGGGCTCGGGGTCGCCCGAAACCTCGACGATCTCGGGATTGAGGATGTACCCGATGTCGCCGTCGATGTTGTAGCTGAACGCGCGCAGGCCCACGCCGATCTGCGGCGCCGCGACGCCGGCCCGGCCGGGGAGCTCGACCGTGTCGAGCAGGTCCTGCACGAGAGCGCGCACGCCGTCGTCGATCTCGTCGATGCGCGCGCTGGGCGCGCGGAGCACAGGGTCGCCGAAGAGGCGGATGGGACGGACCGTCACGTCAGGCGGCCGGAGCGAGCGCGCGCAGGCCCTCGACGATGCATGCGGCGAGCTCGCGTGCGGCGAGGCGCGTCTGAGGCTTGAGGTCGCGGAACGCGATGGCGCTTCCCGCGGCGATCAGCGGGTCGTAGGGCATGCGCACGACTGCGCGCACGCGCGTGCTGAAGTGCGTCTCGAGCTCGTCGAGGCGCACGAGCGGCGTGCCCGGACGCGCGTTGTTGAGCACGACGACGGCGCTGCGCACCTGCTCGGCGTAGCCGTTCGTCTCGAGCCACGTGAGGGTCTCGGACGCGAGCCGCGCCTCCTCGACGCTCAGGCCCGACACGATGACGAGCTGGTCGGCGAGTTCCAGGGTCGCCTGCATGACGGAGTGCACGATGCCGGTGCCCGTGTCGGTGAGGACGATCGAGTAGTAGTGCGCGGCGATCGCGGCGACGTCGTGGTAGTCCTTGTCGCTGAACGCCTCGGAGACCCGCGGGTCGGCGTCGGAGGCCAGCACGTCGAGACGCGTGTCGTCGCGCGCGACGATCGACGAGATGCCCGCGTAGCCCGAGATCTCGCCGCGGGCGCGAGCGAGGTCGCGCACCGTCTTGCCGTTCTGCCGCGCGATGCGGTCGGCGAGCGTGCCCCGGTCGGGGTTGGCATCGACGGCGATGATGCGGTCGTCGCGGGCGTCGGCGAGAGCCATCCCGAGCAGCGTCGTGACCGTGGTCTTGCCGACGCCGCCCTTGCGGGAGAGGACCGGCACGAATCGGGCGCCGCCGCCGAGCGCGGCCGAGATGCGGCGGTCGAGCTCCTTGCGGGCGCGGGCGCGCTTGCCGTCGCCGAGGTTCACGCGGTGACCCGTGATCGAGTAGACGAAGTGCTGCCACGCGCCCTCGGGCTCGGGCCGCACGACCTGGTGCGGGTCGAGCAGGCGGTCGGCGGTCAGGAGATCGGCCGACTCGCGTCCGGGCTCGAACTCGCCGAGGCGCTTCGAGGTGAGCGTGACGTCGGGGCGAGGCTGCACGCGCTCGAGCGAGTGCGCGCGTTCCAGCTTGTCCACGGCGTCCGCGTTGGCCTCGCGGCGGGTCGTGGGGTTCGATCCCGTCGTGGTGGGGAGCGATTCAGGCTTCTGCTGCTCGGTCACGATCTCGGCCTCCACGGTCGAATCTGTCCGTCCCCCGGACTCGGCGATGTCATCAGTGTCGTCGAAATCGAGATCGAGGTCGAGGTCGTCGTCGCCCTCGAGCTCGGAGTCGACGAGGCCGTCGTCGTCGAACGCCTCTACGATGACGGCCACGCCCTGATCCTCGTCGACGGTGTCGTCAGCATCCTCGTCGAGGGTGTCGTCAGCGAGTGCGGATGCCGGGGTGTCTTCTTCGGCCTGGGCTTCGTCGGCCACGATCTCGGCGTCTTCGACGACTTCCGCCTGGGAGGCGGGCTCGGCGTCAGCCCCCGCGGCATCGTCCGCCACGTCGGCTTCAACGAGGTCGACGTGCACGACCTCGATCTCCGATTCGCGACCCGCTGCCTCGTCGACCGGCTCGGCGTCGAGGACGGCCTCTCCCACAGGGACGTCCGCAGCCATGGGCTCGGCCTCTTCGATGGGCTCGTCCACCTCGACGGGCTCCGGCTCCGGCTCCGGCTCCGCCTCCGCCTCGGCGAGCTCGCCGGCGGCCTGGCCGAGCCACGCCGCCTCGTACGCGGGCCGTTCCAGGCGCGGCGAGAATTCGACGTCGATGGCCTCGACCTCGACCTCGTCACCCACGACGTCGTCGTCGTCGAGCTCCTCGTCGTCGGACGACGACGGAAGCATGACGCTCACCTGCTCGGTGCCGCCACCGAGGATCCCGAGGGCCGTCGTATCGAGGCCCTCGGTCTCGGCGAGCACACCGTTCTCAGTCTCTTCGTCAGGGTTCTGGTCGTTGCGATCGGGCGTCACTGCATGGTCTCCATGGGGTGATCGGGCATCTTCCCCACCCCCCAGGCTACTGGGCGGGGCGGATGACGACCAAAAGGTCGCCTGCCTCCACCTGCTGTGTACCCTCGATCGCCACCCGTTCGATCACCCCGTCGACGGGAGCCGTGATGGCGGCTTCCATCTTCATGGCCTCGATCGACGCGACGGGCTGACCGGCGACGACGGCCGCGCCGACGTCGACCTTCACGGTCACTGCGCCGGAGAACGGCGCGGCGACCTGGCCGGGCTTCGACGTGTCGGCCTTCTCGGCCTGGCGAGTCTCGACCTTGATGCCGCGGTCGCGCACGTACACCGGGCGAAGCTGACCGTTGAGCGTCGTCATCACGGTGCGCACGCCCTTGGCGTCGGCCTCGCCGATCGCTTCGAGGCCGACATAGAGCTGCACGCCGGGGTCGATCTCGGCGACGTGCTCCTCGCCGGGCTTCAGGCCGTAGAGGTAATCCGGTGTGCCGAGCGTCGACAGATCGCCGTAGGTCTCGCGGTTCGCCTCGAACTCGCGGGCAGGACCGGGGAACAGCAGGCGGTTGAGCGTGCGTCGCCGTGATGCGGCGTCGCCCTCGAGCCCCTCGCGCTCGGCGTCGGTCAGCGGCGGGATCTCGATCGACACCTGCCGGCCCGCGAGGACCTTCGTCCGGAACGGCTCGGGCCATCCGCCGGGAAGGTCGCCCAGCTCGCCCGCCATGAAGCCGACGACGGAATCGGGGATGTCGTAGCTCTGCGGGTTCTCCGCGAAGTCCGCGGGATCGGCCTTCGCGGCGACGAGCGCCAGCGCGAGATCGCCGACCACCTTGGACGACGGCGTCACCTTCGGGATGCGTCCGAGGATCCGGTCCGCCGCGGCGTACATGTCCTCGATGCGCTCGAAGTCGTCGGCCATGCCGAGCGCGATCGCCTGCTGACGCAGGTTCGACAGCTGTCCGCCGGGGATCTCGTGGTGGTACACGCGGCCGGTCGGACCCGGAAGACCGGACTCGAACGGGGCGTACAGGTGGCGCACGGCCTCCCAGTACGGCTCCAGGTCGCTGACGGCCGCCAGGTCGATGCCGGTGTCGCGCTCGGTGTGCACGAGCGCTGCCACGAGCGCCGACAGCGACGGCTGGCTGGTCGTTCCGGACAGCGGGGCGGCCGCGGCATCCACTGCGTCCACGCCTGCGGCACTCGCGGCCAGCAGCGTTGCGAGCTGGCCGCCCGCCGTGTCGTGCGTGTGCAGGTGGACCGGCAGGTCGAACCGCTCGCGCAGCGCCGTGACGAGCTTCGCCGCGGCAGCCGGCCGGAGGAGACCCGCCATGTCCTTGATGGCGAGGATGTGGGCGCCGGACTGCACGATCTCGTCGGCGAGACGGAGGTAGTAGTCGAGCGTGTAGAGCTTCTCGGCCGGGTCCAGCAGGTCCGCCGTGTAGCAGACGGCCACCTCGGCGAGGGCGGTGCCGGTGTCGAGCACCGAGGCGATCGCGGGGCGCATCTGGTCGACGTCGTTGAGGGCGTCGAAGATCCGGAAGATGTCGACACCCGTCGACGCAGCCTCGCGGACGAACGCGTCGGTGACCTCGACGGGGCGCGGCGTGTAGCCGACGGTGTTGCGCCCGCGCAGGAGCATCTGGATGGGGATGTTCGGGATCGCCTCGCGGATGGCGGCCAGGCGCTCCCACGGGTCCTCCGCGAGGAAGCGCAGCGCGACGTCGTAGGTCGCACCGCCCCACGCCTCGACCGAGAGCAGTCCGGGCGTCATGCGGGCGACGTGCGGTCCGACGCGCACGAGGTCGCGCGTGCGCACGCGGGTCGCGAGGAGCGACTGGTGTGCGTCGCGGTAGGTCGTCTCCGTGACGGCGAGCGGAACCTGCGCGCGCAGGGCCTTGGCGAAGCCCTCGGGGCCGAGCTCGCGAAGCCGATCGAGCGTCCCGGCGGGTGCGGGCGTCGACAGGTCGATGGCCGGCAGCTTGCTGCCCGGCGACACCGACAGCGGCTTGTCTCCGTACGGCCGGTTCACCGTCACGTCGGCGAGCCAGTTGATGAGCTTGGTCGCGCGGTCGCGTGACGGGTGGCTCGTCAGCAGGGCGGGCCGCTCTTCGATGAACGCCGTGCTGAGGTCGCCCTCGACGAACGACGGGTCGTCGAGCACGGCGCGCAGGAACGGGATGTTCGTCGCGACGCCGCGGATGCGGAACTCGGCGAGCGCGCGCTTGGCCCGCGCGACGGCAGCCGGGAAGTCGCGTCCGCGGCAGGTGAGCTTCGCGAGCATCGAGTCGAAGTGTGGGCTGATCTGCGATCCCGCGGCCGTCGTGCCGCCGTCCAGGCGGATGCCGGCGCCGCCGGGCGAGCGGTACGTCGTGATGCGTCCCGTGTCGGGGCGGAAGCCCTGCGCCGGATCTTCGGTCGTGATCCGGCACTGGAGCGCCGCGCCGCGGAGCACGATGCTGTCCTGGTCGAGGCCCAGGTCTTCCAGCGTCTCGCCGGCGGCGATGCGGATCTGCGACTGGACCAGGTCGACGTCGGTGACCTCTTCGGTCACGGTGTGCTCGACCTGGATGCGCGGGTTCATCTCGATGAAGACGTGCTGGCCGGCGCGCTCCCCCGCCGTGTCGACGAGGAACTCGACGGTTCCGGCGTTGACGTAGCCGATCGACTCTGCGAAGGCGACGGCGTCGCGGTGCAGCGCGGCCCGGAGCTCGTCGGAGATGTTGGGCGCGGGCGCGATCTCGATGACCTTCTGGTGGCGGCGCTGCACGGAGCAGTCGCGCTCGTACAGGTGGACGGTGTGACCCGTGGCATCCGCGAGGATCTGCACCTCGATGTGGCGCGGGCGCACGACAGCCTGCTCGAGGAAGACGCGCGGGTCGCCGAAGGCGGCTCCGGCCTCGCGCATCGCCTCCGCGATCGCGGGCGGCAGGTCGCCGGGCGTCTCGACCCGGCGCATGCCGCGCCCGCCGCCGCCGGCGACGGCCTTCACGAAGATGGGGAATCCGATCTCGGGCGCCTGCGCGACGAGCGCGTCGACGTCCTCCGAGGCCTCGGTCGACTTCAGGACGGGGACGCCCGCCGCGATGGCGTGCTCCTTCGCCGTCACCTTGTTGCCGGCCATCTCGAGGGCCTTGGAGGGCGGGCCGATGAACGTGATGCCGTTCTCGGCGGCACGCGCGGCGAGCTCGGGATTCTCGGAGAGGAATCCGTACCCGGGGTAGATGGCGTCCGCGCCCGACTCGAGCGCGACGCGGATGATCTCCTCGACGTCGAGATACGCGCGAACGGGATGCCCCTGCTCGCCGATGACATACGACTCGTCGGCCTTCTGCCGATGGAGCGAGCCGCGGTCCTCATAGGGGAACACCGCGACAGTGCGCGCCCCCAATTCGAACGCCGCGCGGAACGCGCGAATCGCGATCTCGCCTCGGTTTGCGACCAGGATCTTCCGGAACATGCGCACCTCGCTGGGGCCGTCGACACGTGGGGCCGAGTGTGCTCTCAGCCTACGGGAAGGTAACGTAGACCCTTGTGCACGTACTCTCGGTCAGCTCCCTCAAGGGTGGAGTCGGCAAGACGACCGTGACTCTGGGCCTCGCATCGGCCGCCTTCGCACGTGGAGTCCGCACGCTCGTCGTCGACCTCGACCCTCAATCCGACGTTTCCACCGGCATGGACATCCAAGTCGCCGGTCGGCTCAACGTCGCCGACGTCCTCGCCAACCCCAAGGAGAAGGTCGTCCGTCAGGCGATCACTTCGAGCGGCTGGGCGAAGGTGCACCCCGGCACGATCGACGTCATGATCGGAAGCCCGTCGGCCATCAACTTCGACGGTCCGCACCCGAGTGTGCGCGACGTCTGGAAGCTCGAGGAGGCGCTCGCGACGATCGAGGCGGACTACGACCTCGTGCTCATCGACTGCGCGCCGTCGCTCAACGCGCTGACGCGCACCGCGTGGGCCGCGAGCGACCGGGTGATCGTCGTGACGGAGCCGGGTCTGTTCTCGGTCGCCGCCGCCGATCGCGCCCTGCGCGCGATCGAGGAGATCCGCCGCGGTCTGTCCCCCCGCCTTCAGCCGCTCGGCATCGTCGTCAACCGAGTGCGTCCGCAGTCGATCGAGCACCAGTTCCGCATCAAGGAGCTGCGCGACATGTTCGGCCCGCTCGTCCTCGCGCCGCAGCTGCCCGAGCGCACATCGCTGCAGCAGGCGCAGGGCGCCGCCAAGCCGCTGCACATCTGGCCCGGCGACTCCGCTCAGGAGCTCGCCGCCGACTTCGACGCGCTCCTCGACCGCGTCATGCGCACCGGCCGCATCCCGGTCCCCGGCGAAGCCCGCGCCTGACCGGACCGGGCGCACCTGCCTGGCGAGGGGCCCGCTCCCCGAGCGGAGCCGGCAGGGGCGCTACGCCGTGCGTGCCGTGCGACGAGCCGCGAGCTCGTCGACAGGGTCGGGCGACTGCGGGTCGAACTCGACGAGCGTCGTCTCGACCTCGCGCAGCACGTTGCCCACGGCGATGCCGAAGACGCCCTGTCCGCGGCTGATGAGGTCGATGACCTCGTCGTTCGACGTGCACAGATACACGGATGCTCCGTCGCTCATGAGCGTCGTACCAGTGAGGTCGCGGATGCCCGCCACGCGGAGCTGCTCGACCGCCGTGCGGATCTGCTGCAGCGAGATGCCCGTGTCGAGGAGGCGCTTGACGAGCTTGAGCACGAGGATGTCGCGGAAGCCGTAGAGGCGCTGCGAACCTGATCCGCTCGCGCCGCGCACGGTGGGCACGACGAGCTCGGTGCGCGCCCAGTAGTCCAGCTGGCGATACGTGATGCCGGCGGCTCGCGCCGCGACGGCTCCGCGGTAGCCGACCTCGTCATCCATCGCGGGAAGGCCGTCGGTGAAGAGGAGGTCGGATGCGAACCGGGGTTCGTCGGACGCTTCGCGAGCGGTCATGCGATGCCTCCCTCCCGGACCGTGTCCTCCAACGCTAGATCAGGCCCGCGTCACGAGCAACGACATCCGGCCCGGGGGCCCCGGCGTGTCGCGCGATCGGCCTGGCCGGTGGCTACGAGAGCAGCCGATCGAGAGCCGCGCGCACGAAGATCGCCCGCAGCTCTTCGAGCCGCTTGGCGAGTTCGGGGGCGAGTTCGTTCGCACGACCCCGGTTCGTGGCATCCGTCCGCATGAGCAGCGGAGCGAGCGCGGATTCGACGAGCGAGACGTCGCGTTCGGCGCTCTGCCGCAGCGTGCGCACGTGGCGCGGCTCGATGCCGTGCCGGTCGAGCGCGACGAGTGCGCGCAGGATCGCGACGTGCTGGTCGGTGTACGCCTCGGCTCCGGCGAGGACGCCCGTGCTGATGGCATCGTTGAGCAGCTGCGGCGCGGCGCCCGTCGCCGACAGCAGCTCGTCGCGGCGATAGCGACGCGGTGCCGGCACGATGGACGGCGGCGGGCTGGTCGTTGCAGGCGACGCAGGGTCACGGCCCGCGTCGACGTCTTCCAGGTACTCGCGGATGACGACGAGCGGAAGGTAGTGGTCGCGCTGCAGCGTGAGGGCGAGTCGCAGCCGCTCGAGGTCGGTCGGCGAGAACTTGCGGTACCCCGACTCCGTGCGCACGGGCGTCACGATCCCCTGGACCTCGAGGAAGCGCAGCTTGCTCGAGGTCAGCGTCGGGAACTCGGGAGCAAGTCGCGCGAGGACTTGTCCGATGCTCAGAAGACCCGCGGACGACGTGCGTTCGCGGGCTGCGGCCGACGACATCAGCCGTCCGCGGCCTGCGCCAGATCGGAGGGCGAGACGAAGAAGTTGAGGCGGAACTTCCCGATGCGCACTTCGGAGCCGTTGTCGAGCCGAGCACGGTCGACGCGCTCGCCGTTCACGTAGGTGCCGTTGAGGGAGCGCTGGTCGACGATCTCGAAGGACGAGGAATCCCGTGTGATCTCGGCATGACGACGCGAGACGGTGACGTCGTCGAAGAAGATGTCGGCTTCGGGATGCCGGCCGACGGTCGTGACGTCGGTGTCGAGCAAGTAGCGGGCGCCCGCCGTGGGGCCGGAGCGCACGATGAGGATGGCCGAACGCGCGGGCAGCGCCTCGATCGCGTCGAGCTCCGCCGTGGACAGGTCGGAGCCGAACGGGATGAAGGAGAGATCGGCGTCGTGGCCGAACGTCTGCGTCGTGTCGGCGGGGCGATCGGGGCTGTCATCAAAGCCCCCAGCGCGACGGATCTCGTCCGGTCGGCGATTGTCCTCCACGCTGCTCCTCCTCTTCCGATCCAGCCTATCCGATCGGCCACCGGCGTGAAGTGGTCGATCCCCGCCGACGACGGACGATCCGCAATGTTTCGTCCCGTTTCGCCCGAGATGCTCCGGCGCGGGACTTTCCCTAGCCTTGCGGGTATCCGAACCTAGCGATCAGGAGCCACTCGTGTCGACCCCGCACTCCCACATCCCGCCCCTCAAGGTGCGTGAGCGTGCGGCGTGCATGTGCGTCCACGGCCGGGCCTGCTCGACGTTCGCCCCCGGGCACGCGCTGCACCTCATCCAGTCGCGTCTCGCGTCGGCGACGCCTTCGGACTGGGTCGATGCGATCGTCGAGGCGACGCTCGCCGACGGCACGGTGGCGCTCCGGACTCTCGACGGCGCGCCCGTCACCGTCTGGAGCGGTGCGGGCGCAGCTCAGGAGGTCTTCGCCGGCGCGCCGGTGTCGCTGCACCAGCGCTACGACGTGCTCGCCGTGGGCCAGCGACGCTTCAACGTCGCGCCGCTGACCGTCTGATCCTTCTCGAAAAGCAGCGGCGACGAGCTCAGCTCATCGCCATCATGCTGTTCTTCATGGCCATGCAGGCGTCCATGCAGGCCTTGCACGCCTGAGCGCACATCTTGCACACGTCGCTCATGTCGGCGTGCTCCATGCACTCATCCATGCACTGCTGGCACATCGCGATGCAGGCGTCGAGCATCGCCATCCCGGTGGCGGCGTTCATGCCCTGCATGCGCATCATGGCGCGCATCATCGTGTTGCACATGTCGGCGCAGTTCATGCACGCGGGCGCGCAATCCATCATCTGCGTCGAGCACACCGTGCAGGCCTGCTCGCAAGCGGAGCAGGCGTCCATACACGCCTGCATGACGGACATGTCCATCATGTCCATGCCCGGCATCGACTTCATGTCCTTGGACATCATGTCCATCATCATCGAGTCCATCAACGCCTCCCTCTTTCCTTCTGTTACCGACTGTGTCGATGCGAACTCGCGCCGACACCGGCCATGCTATTGCGCAGGATCGCCGCACAGAAGACCCGGATAGGCTCCTCCGCGTGCCGTCACAAGGAATTAACGAACGCCGTCCGCTGCAGGTCCTCGCCGCGCTCGCCATCGCCGTCGCCGCCGTCTTCGCGACCACCGCTCCGGCCAGTGCGCATGACGAGCTGCTCTCCAGCGACCCTGCCGCCGACGCGACCCTCGACGCACTGCCGGCGCAGCTCACGCTCACCTTCAGCGGGCTGATCTCGACCGAGCCGGGGGCGAACGAGGTCGCGGTGACGGATGCCGCCGGCACGTCGCTCGTCGACGGTGCGCCGACCGCGAGCGACACCGTGCTCACGCAGAAGCTGTCGGGAGAGGCATCGGGTCTCGTCACCGTCCTGTGGAAGGCGGTCTCGAGCGATGGCCACCCGATCTCGGGCGAGTACTCGTTCACCGTCACGGGGGCACCGACTCCGACTCCGACGCCCACCGCGACGCCGACCGCGTCGGCGAGCTCCGCTCCCGTCGAGACGCCCTCCGCTACCGCGACGCCGGTCTCCGACGACGCCGGTTCCGGCGACGTCTGGCCGTGGATCCTCCTCGCCGTCGCGCTGCTCGCCGTGGCGGCCGCCGTCGTGTACCTCCTGACGTCGCGCGCGCGGCGGCAGCGGGCCCTTCAGGCCGGTCGTGCACCGGGATCGGAGCCCCCCGCCGACCGATAGGGTTGAGGCATGCCTCACTACGACGTCGTCATCCTCGGTGCCGGCCCCGGCGGCTATGTCGCAGCCGTCCGCAGCGCTCAGCTCGGTCTCTCCGTCGCGATCATCGAAGAGAAGTACTGGGGCGGCGTCTGCCTCAACGTCGGGTGCATCCCGTCGAAGGCGCTCCTGAAGAACGCCGACCTGGCCCACCAGTTCCACCACAAGGCGGCGCTGTTCGGCATCTCGGGCGACGTGTCGTTCGACTACGGCGTCGCGTGGGATCGGAGCCGCACGGTCGCCAACGGCCACGTCAAGGGCATCCACTTCCTCATGAAGAAGAACAAGGTGACCGAGTACGAGGGCCGGGGCACCTTCACGGGACCGAACGCCATCCGCGTCGACAAGGCCGACGGGTCGAGCGAAGAGGTCACCTTCGACAACGCGATCATCGCGACCGGCTCGAAGGTGCGCACGCTCCCGGGCGTGGAGATCGGCGGCAACATCGTGACGTACGAGGAGCAGATCCTCACGCGCGACCTCCCGAAGTCGATCGTCATCGTGGGCGCCGGCGCCATCGGCATGGAGTTCGGGTTCGTCATGACGAACTACGGCGTCAAGGTCACGATCATCGAGTTCCTCGACCGCGCCCTGCCCAACGAGGACGCCGACGTGTCGAAGGAGATCGCCAAGCAGTACAAGGGCTACGGCGTCGACATCCTCACCTCGACGAAGGTCGAGACCGTCACCGACCACGGCGACCGCGTCACCGTGACCTACACGCCGGTCGCCGGCGGCGAGACGCAGTCGATCGACGCCGACAAGGTCATGATGTCGGTCGGCTTCGCGCCGAACGTCGAGGGTTTCGGCCTCGAGGCGGCGGGCGTGCAGCTCAGCGACCGCGGCGCCATCGACATCGACGACTACATGCGCACCAACGTGCCCCACATCTACGCGATCGGCGACGTCACGGCGAAGCTGCAGCTCGCGCACGTCGCCGAGGCGCAGGCCGTCGTGGCCGCCGAGACGATCGGCAAGGCCGAGACGATGACCCTCGGCGACTACCGCAACATGCCGCGCGCGACGTTCTGCTCGCCGCAGGTCGCCTCGTTCGGTCTCACCGAGCAGCAGGCTCGCGACGCCGGCTACGACGTCAAGGTCGCGAAGTTCCCGTTCTCGGCGAACGGCAAGGCCAACGGCCTCGGCGAGCCCATCGGCTTCGTCAAGCTCATCGCCGACGGCGAGCACCTCGAGCTGCTCGGCGGCCACCTCATCGGCCCCGACGTCTCGGAGCTCCTCCCCGAGCTGACGCTCGCACAGAAGTGGGACCTCACGGCCCTCGAGGCGGCGCGCAACGTGCACACGCACCCGACGCTGTCCGAGGCGCTGCAGGAGGCGTTCCACGGCCTCGCGGGGCACATGATCAACCTCTGATCCGCAACGTCCGAAGGCCCGGGTTCGCCCGGGCCTTCGTCGTTCTTCGCGCGCGCTGCGGTTTCCAGCGGGCGCGGCGGAACCTCGAGGCGCGCACGCAGGAAACGGCGGCGCCGAGGCTCAGTGGCCGAGCGTGCGGGCGAGTTTGGAATCGGATGCTGCGGGGCGGGCACCTGCCGCGTGGGCGACCTCGGACGCCTCGGCGAGGAACCCGGCCGGGTCGTCGGGGGCGGCGGGGCCCAGCTCGAGCTCCCATTCGCGCCAGGTTCGCTCGACGCCGGCGCGCTCGTCCGTCGCGCGCACGTGGTCGTCGACGAACTCGGCGAGCACTCCCCCGTCGGCGCCCTGCAGGTGGTACGCCGTGCGGGTGTTGCGGATGCGCGCGAGCGGCGTGAGCTCGGCATCCGTCACCTTCGCCACCGCCGCGCGGACGCCGTCCGGCACCCGGTCGTCGTCGCCGAGCGGCCAGTGCCATTCCCGGCGACCGTCGCCCTCGCGCGGGCCCTTGATGTGCCAGCCGGCGTCGGGTCCGCCCGTACGGCGACGCACGGCGTAGCCGGCGCGGGCGAGCGCGAGGTCGGCGGTGTCGAGGTAGCGGGCGTCGAGCTCGCGCTCCTCCGGCGACGAGACCGAGGCGACGCCGGAGACCGACGTCCAGTCGGGCAGCGGGGTCGCGTCGTCGACGTCGAACTTCAGCTCGATCTCGAGCGACTGCGAGGGCTCGTCAGGCGAGGCCACGGAACTCAGTCGTCGACCGAATTGCCGATGTCGTCGGTCGCCTCGATGAACCAGAACGCGGCCTCGGTGGGGCCGTCGCTCGAGCCCGTGTGCTCGAGGCTGCCGTCGCGCTTGTAGACGATCTGGCCCTCGCCGTAGGGGACGATGAGCGAGTCGAGCTCGGGCTTCTCGAGGGGCAGGACCTGCCCGTCGAGGGGTCCTCCGTGGAGACGTGCGATGGCCATGAGCCGAGCCTACTCCCGGCTCCGCGAAGGAGCCGGGAGGCTGCTGTCAGTGAGTCGGGAATCCGAGGCTGATCTGGCTCTCGCTGGGCTCCGGCCAGCGGGTCGTCACGACCTTGCGGCGGGTGTAGAAGTTGAACGCCTCGGGGCCGTACATGTGCGTGTCGCCGAAGAGCGAGTCCTTCCAGCCGCCGAACGAGAACGCGCCGACCGGCACGGGGATCGGCACGTTGATGCCGACCATGCCGACCTCGATGTCGAACTCGAACTGCCGCGCGGTCTTGCCGTCGCGCGTGAACACGGCCGTGCCGTTGGCGTAGCGGTTCGAGTTGATGAGGTCGACCGCCTCGTCGTACGAGGCGACGCGCACGACCGACAGCACGGGACCGAAGATCTCCTCGTCGTACACGCGCATGCCCGGCTTGACGTCATCGACGAGCGAGGCGCCGATGAAGAAGCCGTCGCCCTCGAACTCGTGCGTGCGGCCGTCGACGACGACCTTCGCACCCTCGCCGGCCGCACTCTCGACGAAGCCCGCGACGCGCTCCTGCGCCTCCCGTGTGATGAGCGGGCCCATCTCCGAGCGGGGGTCGAGGCCGTCGCCGATCACGAGACCGCCGATGCGGTCGGAGACTTTGGAGATGAGCCCGTCGGCGACGTCGCCGACGGCGACGACGACCGACACCGCCATGCAGCGCTCGCCCGCCGACCCGTAGGCCGCCGAGACCGCGGCGTCGGCCGCGGCATCCAGATCCGCATCCGGCATGACGATCATGTGGTTCTTCGCCCCGCCGAGCGCCTGAACGCGCTTGCCGTTGGCGGCGGCCCGCGTGTAGATGTACTTCGCGATCGGGGTCGAGCCGACGAACGAGACGGCGCGGATGATCGGGTCGTCGAGGATCGCGTCGACCGCCTCCTTGTCACCGTGCACGACGTTGAAGATGCCCTCGGGCAGGCCTGCCTCGCGGAAGACGTCGGCGAGCCACACGGCGGCGGAGGGGTCGCGCTCGGACGGCTTCAGGATGACGGCGTTGCCTGCGGCGATCGCGGTCGTGACCATCCACAGCGGCACCATGGCGGGGAAGTTGAACGGCGTGATGCACGCGACGACCCCGAGCGGCTGGCGCACCTGGTGCACGTCGATGCCCGTCGCGACCTGCTCCGAGTACTCGCCCTTGAGGTGGTGCATGAGGCCCGTGCAGAACTCGACGTTCTCGAGTCCGCGGGCGACCTCGCCCATCGCGTCGGCGACGGTCTTGCCGTGCTCGGACGTGATGATGCGCGCGATCTCGTCGGCGCGCGACGAGATGATCTCGCGCACCTTGAACAGCACGGCCTGGCGCTTGGCGAGGCCGGTCTCCCGCCACGTGGGCTGCGCGGCCTTGGCCTTCTGCGCGGCGGCGTGCACGAAGTCCGCGGTCGCGAACGCGACCTCGGCCGTCTGCGCGCCCGTCGCGGGGTTGAAGACGCGGCCGCGCCGGCCTTCGGGGGCGAGCTTCTCGCCGGCGACGACGTGCGGGATCGTGCGCAGGGCCTCGGCGGCTTCGCCGGGGGTCTTCTCGATCGTGGGGGTGCTCATGGCGCTTCCTGTCTGGAGTGGGAGGGAGGTGGATGCCTGGAGTCAGGCGTGTGCGGGAATGCGGTCCGCGCTCGGGTCGTACCCGCGCAGCGTGCCGTCTGGGGTGGCGAAGAGGGTCACGAGGGTGCAGTCCTTGCCACCCAGGCCGCGCTCGGCGAGCTCGACGAGCTGCGACAGCGCGAGCTGGGCGGCGGGCAGGTGCACGCCTGTCGCGTCTCCGGCCTGCACGGCGAGCGAGCAGTCCTTGCGGGCGAGGTCGACGGAGAAGGTGGCGTCGAAGTTGCGGTTCGCGGCCGAGGAGGCGACGACGTCGGGCACGGGCCACCAGACGCGCTGCGGCCAGGAGCCGCCCGACGACGCGCCCGCGACGTTCCAGAAGACCTGCTGGTCGAGGCCGAGCTGCTCGGCGAGCTGCGAGCCCTCGGCCACCGCCATGACGCCGATGAACAGCATCATGTTGTTGACGAGCTTGGCCGCGATGCCCGCGGTGGCTCCGCCGCAGGCGATGACCGATCCGGCCATCGGGCCGACGAGGTCTTTCGCGCGCAGGACGTCTTCGTCGCGCCCGCCCAGCATGAAGGTGAGGGTGTGCGCCTCGGCGCCGGCCGTGCCGCCCGAGATGGGCGAGTCGACGAAGACGAAGCCGCGCTGCTCGGATTCCGTGTGGCACCAGTGCGACGTCTCGATGTCGACGGTCGACGTGTCGAGCAGCAGCGTGTCGGTCGAGGCGTTCGCCCAGATGCCGTCGTCGCCGTCGTAGACGGCGCGAACGTGCTGCGGCATCGGCAGCGATGTGAAGCACGCGTCGGCGCCTTCGAGCGCCTCGGCGATCGAGCCGACGATGGTGACGCCTCCGTCAGCCGCGGTGGCCGCAGCCGCCTCGTTGATGTCGTAGCCGCGCACGGTGTGCCCGGCGGCGACGAGATTGGCGGTCATGGGCGCGCCCATGTGACCGAGGCCGATCCAGGCGATCGTGGACATCACAGCTCCTGCGTCGTCGAAGGATGCTCCGCACGACGATACGGCGGAGGGGTTCGATGCCATCCAACCACTCGTCGCACTCGCGCTCAATGCACGATGCGACGCGAATGTTGCACGGAGTCTGTGCATTGGTGCACACTGCGGTCGTGGCATCCCCTCTCCGCGAACCGCAGCTCGACGCCCTGATGACGTTCCTCGCGGCGGCGCGGCTGGGACGCTACACAGCCGCCGCGGAGGTGCTCGGCGTCAACCACTCGACGGTGTCGCGGCGCATCGCGGCGCTCGAGGAGGCGATGGGCGGGCGCCTGCTCGTGCGCACCGCCGCGGGGTGGGACATCACTCCCCTCGGCCGCCGGGCGCTGGCGGTCGCGGAGCGCATCGAGGCGTCGGTGCGCGAGCTCGCCGAGGAGGGCGGCGCCGTGCAGGGCATGGTGCGCATCGCGGCGCCCGAGGCGTTCACATCTGTGTTCCTCGTGCCGGCGATGGCGGCGCTGCAGGCGCGGCATCCCGCCCTCGCGGTCGAGCTGATCGCCGCGACGCAGCGCGTGCGCCAGAACCGCTCGGGCGTCGATCTCGAGATCGTCGTGGGGCGACCCCAGGTGCACCGCGCCTACGCCACGCCGATCTGCGACTACGCCCTCGTGCTCTACGCGACGCCGGCCTACCTGGCGCGCGAGGGCACGCCGACGACGATCGCCGAGCTCGCGCGGCATCCGCTCAACTACTACATCGAGTCCTCGCTTCAGGTGGACGAGCTCGACCGCGCCATTCAGGCTCTGCCCGCCTCCCCCGCGTCGATCCGCTCGACGAGCGTGTTCGCGCACGTCGAGGCGGCTGCGGCGGGCGCCGGTATCGGGCTGCTCCCCGATTTCCTCGGGGATGCCGATCCCCGCCTCGTGCGCGTCCTCGACGGGGTCTTCTCACACCCGCTCGGCTACTGGGCCGTGACGCGCGACGAGGGCCCGCGCAATCCGGTCGTCGCCGAGGCGCTCAGCGCGATCCGGGAACACATCGCCGCGCTCCCCGGCAAGGGCTGAGCCCGCGCAATCCGGTCGTCGCCGAGGCGCTCAGCGCGATCCGGGAGCACATCGCCGCCGTCCCCGGCAAGGGCTGAGCCCGCGCAATCCGGTCGTCGCCGAGGCGCTCAGCGCGATCCGGGAGCACATCACTGCGGTCCCCGGCAAGGGCTGAGTCCGCGCAATCCGGTCGTCGCCGAGGCGCTCAGCGCGATCCGGGAGCACATCGCTGCGCTCCCGGATCGCCTCTGAGAAGACGGGTCAGAGCGTCGGCGGCGTGTGCCAGATGCGGTCGATGTAGTCCTTGATCGAGCGGTCCGACGAGAAGAATCCGCAGCGCGCGATGTTGAGGATCGCGGACCGGGTCCAGGCATCCTGATCCGCGTAGGCCAGGTCGACCCGTGCCTGCGCGTCGATGTACGACGAGTAGTCGGCGAGCACCATGAAGCGGTCGTCGTAGAGCAGGTTCGACAGGATCGGCTCGAAGACCGAGCGGTCGCCGCCCGAGAACGCGCCCGACGCGATGAGATCCATGGCGCTGCGCAGGTTGTCGTCGGACTGGTAGAAGTCCGACGGCTTGTAGCCCTTCGCCCACAGCGCCTCGACCTCCGGCTCGGACATGCCGAACAGGAAGAAGTTGTCGTCGCCCACGAGCTCGCGGATCTCGACGTTCGCGCCGTCGTCGGTGCCGACCGTGAGGGCGCCGTTGAGGGCGAACTTCATGTTGCCGGTGCCCGACGCCTCCTTGCCGGCGAGCGAGATCTGCTCCGACAGGTCGGCGGCGGGGATGACGCGCTCGGCGAGGGTGACGTTGTAGTTCGGCGGGAAGAGCACCTTGAGGCGGCCCTCGACGAGCGGGTCGTTGTTGACGACCTCGCCGACGGCGTTGATGAGGTGGATGATGCGCTTGGCCATCGCGTACCCGGGGGCCGCCTTGGCGCCGAAGATGAACGTGCGCGGGGTGATGTCGGCGGCCGTCGCGCGGCCCGAGACGATCTTGTCGTACTCGGTGACGATGTGGAGCACCTTGAGCATCTGCCGCTTGTACTCGTGCAGACGCTTGACCATGACGTCGAGCATGTGGTCGTCGCTGACGGTCAAGCCGTCGCGCTCGTGCAGCACGCTCGCGAGCCTGCGCTTGTTGCCCGCTTTGACGGCGGCGAACTTCTCGCGGAACTCGGGGTCGGCGGCGAACGCCTCGAGCCCGCGGAGGCGATCGAGGTCTACCGTCCAGCCGGCGCCGAGGGCCTCGGTGATGAGCTCGGCGAGGGTGGGGTTCGCGAGGCGGATGAAGCGGCGCGGCGTGACGCCGTTCGTGACGTTGGTGAACTTCTCCGGGAAGAACTCGTCGAAGTCGTGGAGCACCTTGTCGCGCAGCAGCTGCGAGTGCAGCTCGGCGACGCCGTTGACCTTGGCGCCCGCGACGGTCGCGAGGTACGCCATGCGCACCGACCGGTAGGGGTGCTCGCCGATGATCGACATGTTGCGGATGCGCAGCTCGTCGTCGCCGAATCGCTCGCGCACCTCCTCGAGGAAGTCGTCGTTGATGCGGTAGATGATCTCGAGGTGGCGCGGCAGCAGGCGGCCGAGCAGGTCGACGGACCACACCTCGAGCGCTTCCGGCAGGAGCGTGTGGCACGTGTACGCGAAGCACTGCTGCGTGATCGCCCACGCGGCATCCCATTCGAATCCGCGCTCGTCGACCAGCACGCGCATGAGCTCGGGCACCGCGATGACGGGGTGGGTGTCGTTGAGCTGGAAGATGACGCGGTCGGGCAGGTTCGTCAGGTCGAAGTCGCCCGGCAGCACGTTGTCGAGGAAGTCGCCGATGGATGCAGCGACGAAGAAGTACTGCTGCTGCAGGCGCAGCTCCTTGCCCTGCGGCGTCGAGTCCTCGGGGTAGAGCACCTTGGAGATGTTCTCGGCGAACGTCTGCGCGCGGACGGCCTCTTCATAGTCGCCGGAGTTGAAGATGCGCAGATCGAAGGCGTCGGTCGCCACAGCGCGCCAGAGGCGGAGCGTGTTGACTCGGCCGTTGTGGTACCCGGGAACCATGTAGTTGTAGGGCACCGCCTTCACATTCCAGCCCGGGATCCAGCGGCTTCGCGTGACGCCGCGGTCGTCGTACGTCTCGGTGTGGCCGCCGAACGAGATCTGCTGCGCAGCCTCGGGGTGCGGGAACGACCACGGGGAGCCCAGAGAGAGCCAGGCATCCGGCTGCTCGACCTGCTGCCCATCGACGAACGTCTGCCGGAAGATGCCGTACTCGTAGCGGATGCCGTAGCCGATGCTCGGCACGCCCAGCGTCGCGAGCGAGTCGACGAAGCACGCCGCGAGGCGTCCGAGTCCGCCGTTGCCGAGGCCGGGCTCGACCTCCATCTCACGCAGGTCGTCGATGCGGATGCCGCACTCGGCGAGGGCGTCGGTCGCGATGTCCGTCAGGCGCGCGGCCAGCAGGTTGTTGTCCAGCTGCCGCCCCAGGAGGTACTCGGCGGAGAGATAGCACACGCTCTTCGCCTGCAGATCGTTCTGGCGGCGCTGATCGTCGAGCCAGCGCGCCATGAGGTAGTCGCGGACCGTGCCGGCGAGGGCGAGGTACTGGTCGTTCCGGCTCGACGCCGAGAGCGAGACGCCGATGTCGAAGTTGAGGTTCTGCAGGAACTGCTTGACGAACCCGTCGACCGTCGAGAGCGGCGCGCTCACGGGTGCGAGGGCCAGGGGATGCGTGGCTCCGAGCGGGTGCGAGCCGGTCCGGAACTCGGTCTTGTCTTCGTGCACGATGCAAACGCTAACAACCCTTGGCCGTGAGAGCGGTACCAATTCGATGAAGGTGGGGAGAGTTTGCACAGCGGAAACATGTCCGTCGACTGCCGACGCCTGTCCACGACCTCTATCTTCGTCATTGTGAAACCCTTCGTCCTCCTCGCGACGCGGGCGGAGGATCGTCCTGCCGACGAAGAGTACGCGCTCTTCCTGCGCTACACAGGACTCGCCGAGAGCGAGCTCATCCGCGTGCGCCTCGAGGCGGATCGCATGCCCGACTTCGACCTCGACACGCTGTCGGGCATCTTCGTCGGCGGCGGCCCTTTCAACGCGTCGGATCCGCCTCCCATGAAGTCGCTCGTGCAGCAGCGGGTCGAGTCGGATTTCGATGCGCTGCTTTCGCGAGTCGTGGCTGCCGACTTCCCCTTCCTCGGGGCGTGCTACGGCATCGGCACCGTCGGGGCGTTCCTCGGCGCGACGATCGATCGCACGTATCCCGAGCCGATCAGCGTCGTCCCGGTCACCCTGACCGAGGCGGGTCTCGCCGATCCGCTGCTCTTCTCGATGCCGCGGGAGTTCGAGGCGTTCGTCGGGCACAAGGAGGCGATCAGCGTGCTGCCGCCCTCGGCCGTGCTGCTGGCGTCGTCGCCGACATGCCCCGTGCAGATGTTCCGCGTGGGCCAGAACGTCTATGCGACGCAGTTCCACCCCGAGCTCGACGTCGAGGGCATCACGACGCGCATCCACGCCTACGCGGGCTACGGCTACTTCGCCTCTGACGAACTCGATCTGACGCTGGCGGCCGTGCGGCGCGCGCCGGTGTCGCATCCGAGCCGAATGCTGCGCACGTTCGTCGAGCGCTACCGCCGCTAGCGCGCCGGACGCTGTCGCCCGGTAGGGGTCCCCGAGCCTGTCGAGGGGTCGATGGCCGCGCCAGCGAGGAGCTTTTGGGCGATTACCCCTCGACGATGCGGGAGATGGATGCCTCCCCCGCTGCCGGCACATCGGCGAGGCCGTCGCCCAGTCCGAGGTCGACGAGCACCAGCTCGCCGATGAGTTGCGCGGCGCGCCCACGGGCGAGCCCCACCTTCACGGCGCCGAACGTCACGGTGACGGTCGCCGGCAGCACGGAGTCGTCGGCGGTCGTGCCGTCGTCGGGCTGGAGTCCGCTGGGCAGGTCGACCGCGACGACGCGGGTGCCGGCGTCCCGTACTGCGGGCAGCAAGAGGCGCACGGCTTCGCGCGCCGTTCCGCGCAGCGCGGGGTCGGCGCCGGTTCCGATGCCGAGGATGCCGTCGAGCACGATGTCGTAGACGGCCCGCGCGTCGCGGAGGTCGAGCAGTTCGACGAGCTCCGCACCCTGCGCGAGGGCTGTGGCAAGGCCGTGCTCGTGCACGCGGGCGCCGGTGGGGAGCACGGCGATGTCGGCATGCTGCACGGCCGACGCGGCGAGGAGTGCATCTCCCCCGTTGTCGCCGCTGCCGGCGAGCACGAGCATGCGCGGCACTTCGTCGGGTCGCGCGTCGACGAGCTCGTCGACCATGCCCTGCACGATGGCGGCGAGCGCCGCGGCCGCGCGCTCCATGAGGGGCTCACCGGCTTCGAGGAGTGGGCGTTCAGCCGCGCGCACCTGCGCGGCGGTGTAGGCCGGCACCGTCTCAGGCATGGGTCTCGGCCGCCTTTCCCTTTGCTGCGTAGTCGGCGCGTTCGCGCTCCTCCTGCGCGCGCGCCCGCTCGAGCTCCTCGCTCGCGAGGCGCAGGGCGTCCTCCGCCTTGCGGATGCGGCGCAGCGTGAAGGTCGTCGCACCGAAGCGCGCGCGCACGCGATCCCTGTCCTCCGCCACGCCGATGAGGATCCACGTCGAGGCGATCAGCACGACCTGCGCCGCGAGGTTGAACCACAGGAGCAGCGCGATGAGCGCCGCGAAGGAGGCGAGGAGGGGATTGGCCGAAGCGCCTCGAACGAAGAGCCCCGACAGCTGCTGGAGCACGGTGAGTCCGAGGCCGCCGATGAGCGCGCCCGGAATGAGGGTGCCGGGGCGCGCCTTCACCCCGCTGAGCGACACGAACAGCAGCACGATGAGGGCGGCATCCAGGACGAACACGACGCCGAGGGCGAGCGCCCATGTCGCGAGGTCGGCGACGAAGCCCTGCTGGAGTCCGATCCAGTCGCGGAGGCGTTCGATGAGGGCGGTGCCGAAGAATGTGGCGACGGCCGACAGGAGGAAGCCTGCGCCGATGACGATCGCCAGGAGGACGTTGCGCACGATGACCCAGATCCAGAACGCGTCGTCGTGCACCTCCCCCGCGAGGGTGCGCAACGCGGCGCGCGTCGAGCCGATGGCGCCGATGGCACCGCCGAAGAGGGCGACGATCGACGCGATCCCCGCGATCGTGAGTCCCGTGGGCGCCACGATGGTCGAGACGTCGACGATTCCGCTGCCGCTGCCGTCCGTCGCGATGAGGCCTGGGATCGCGGCATCCACAGCGTCGATGAGCGCCTGCATCGCCAGCGGGTTGTCGCTCAGCCACACCGCAGCGAAGGTGAAGCCGAGGAGCACTCCCGCGAACACCGAGAACAGCGAGCGGTAGGTGATGCTGTCGGCGAGCATGAACCCGCGCCGCTCCAGGTAGTGGAACCAGACGCGCACGGGTTTGAGGGTGAGCCCCCAAGCCGTGACGCGATCGATGAGGTTGTGACGAGGTGGAGCCACGGTCTCGGCCATGCCGCCAGAGTAACGGCCGGGGCGAGCACGACCGGTGGCCTTGACAGGGGATTGACTCAGGCATCCCCCAGCCCAGCGATTATGATTCTCCGAGGGGTTCGGGGGAGCCCCAGGAATTGGGGAGTACCGATGAGGGGACTCGCACAGACGCTCGTCCTGACGGGCGCGGTTCGCGCGGCGGAGATGTCGGCGGCACTGGCCGAGGTCGGCGACGGGCCGGAGCTCACACAGCATCTCGTGAGCGCACATCTTGCGACGGAAGCTCAGATCGCCGAGGCGATCGCGCTGAACACGGGCCACCGCTACGTCGAGCTCGCAAATCTTCCGCTCGACCCCAACGTGATCGCCGTCGTGCCGGGCAACCTGTGCCGCAAGTATCAGCTCATCCCCATCGATCGGCGCGGCGATCGCCTCACGGTGGGCGTGCTCGATCCCACCGACATCCTCGCCCTCGACGATGTCGCGAGCGTGACCGATCTCTTCGTGGAGCCGGTCGTCGTGGCGCGCGACGCGCTGGCCCAGATGTTCGAGCGATTCCTGCGGTCGGACGAGGAGCTCAGCGAGCTCTCGATCGCGATCGAGGAGAACTCCGAGGCGCAGGCTCAGATCTTCACCGAGTCGATCGAGGATCAGGATGCCGACGCCCCCGTCGTGCGGTTCGTCAACCTGCTCATCGCCCAGGCCATCAACGACCGAGCGAGCGACATCCACGTCGAGCCGGGCGAGTTCCAGCTGACGGTGCGGTTCCGCATCGACGGCGTGCTGCACGAGATGCAGAAGGCCGACCGCGCGATCCAGGACGGCATCATCTCGCGCCTCAAGATCATGTCGTCGATCGACATCGCCGAGAAGCGTCGGCCGCAGGACGGTCGACTGTCGATCAACCACGAGGGCCGGTCGGTCGACCTCCGCGTCGCGACGCTGCCGACGGTGTGGGGCGAGAAGATCGTCATGCGCATCCTCGACAACACGGGGCAGGTCATGACGATGCGCGACCTCCTGTTCTCGGGGGTCAACGAGTCGCGGTTCCGGGATGCCATCACCCGCCCGCACGGCATGATCCTCGCCACCGGACCGACGGGCTCGGGCAAGTCGACGACGCTGTACACGGCGCTGCGGGCCGTCGCGAATCCCCGCATCAACGTCATCACGGTCGAGGATCCGGTCGAGTACCGCATTCCCGGCATCAACCAGGTGCAGGTCAACGCGCGCGCCGGCCTGACGTTCCAGTCGGCGCTCCGGTCGATCCTGCGCTCCGATCCCGACGTCGTGCTCGTCGGCGAGATCCGCGACTTCGAGACCGCCAACATCTCGATCGAGGCCGCGCTCACGGGTCACCTCGTGCTGTCGACGCTGCACACCAACGACGCTCCTTCTGCCTTGACCCGTCTGACCGAGATCGGGTGCGAGCCCTTCCTCGTCGCCACGGCGCTCAGCGCCGTCGTCGCCCAGCGCCTCGCTCGCCGGCTCTGCATGCGGTGCCGGGAGGCGATCAGCGAGCCGACCGAGGTGCTCACCTCGCTCGGCTTCCCGCACGACCCCGCCGACGTGCCGCAGCTCTACAAGGCGCTCGGCTGCACGTCGTGCTCGAACACCGGTTACCGCGGGCGCGTCGCGCTCCACGAGGTCATGTCGGTCACCGAGGAGCTGGAGCAGCTCGTCGTGACGCGCGCGACGGGCACCGAGATCCGCCAAGTCGCCCTCGAGCAGGGCATGGTGTCGCTTCGCGAGGACGGCTGGTCGAAGGTGGCGCTGGGTTTGACGACGATCGAAGAGGTGCTCCGGGTCTCTGTCTGACCCGGGATTCTCACCGGCCGGGTATCGGTCCCCGAGCTTGTCGAGGGGTCGAGCCTCAACTCACGAGGAACGCCGGTTCAGAACGGGGCCCGGCCGTCGGTGGCGACGGCGACCGGTGTGAAGACGGGGACCTTGCGTTCGGGCTGGACGAGGTAGCGTCGACCGGTCGGCGAGATCCACTCCAGCGCGCCGCCGCTGCCCTCGATCTGGGTGACGGTCCAGCCGCCGTGGTGTTTGACGGTGTGATGCCCTTGGCAGAGCGGACAGAGGTTGCCGAGCGAGGTATGCCCGCCATGCTCCCACGCGATCGAATGATCGATCTGACATCGAGAGGCCGGCATGGTGCATCCGGGAGCCATGCACCGCTCGGCCCGCCAGGTGACGATTCTTCGCAGCCACGGAGGCGTCTCGTACCGATCCCGGCTCACCGAGAGCACCATCCCCGTCTCGGGATCGGTGAGGATGCGCGTCATCGTCGGCGCCGATCCGCACAGTTCGCGTGCCACCGCGACCGGGACCGGTCCGATTCCCTCGACGACGGGCGGTTCACCGTTCGTCCGGGCACCGTCCTCCAGGAGCGCGAGCACGGGGACGGTGACGTGAACCTTCGCCTGGATGCCCCGCGCCTGCACGGGATGCACGCCGGTGTTCCCCTCGATCAGCAGGTCGAACATGACGTCCGAGCGGATCTGATCCAGCGTCCGCGTCTCCTCAGGCTGCGCACCGATGACCTTCGCCACGGCGGTGACACGGTCGAACCCCGCACGCACCTCGACCGCCGGGCCGATCAGCGTCCACGACGCCATGCCATCCTCGGCCGGCTCGATGAAAGTGCGCCGCTTCTCCAGCGCGGCCTCGTGCCGCTCCGCCAGCGTGTCCACGCGTGCCGTGTCGATCAGCTTGCGCAGCCGGCGACGGAAGCTGCCCACCGGCTCGGCCTCGGCCAGCGCGAGCGCCTCCGGCAGCACGCCGTCCAGCAGGTGCGGCTCGAGCTCGTCCAGACCGTCCACGAGGATGCTCGCATGCTTCTCGGTCATCCCCGCCCGTGACAGCGAATCGAGCACCTGCGGGTAGCGGCGCACGACCGCTTCGGCCAGTCGGATCAGCTCATCGGCGGCGTACTCCGTTATGCGAAGTGCAGAGGCGAGTTCGAGACGCACCGATCGCTCGGCGATCCCGTTCAACTGCGCACCGTACAGTCCCGCCTCAGCCAGCGCCTCGCACCGCATCCTGTCGATCCGCACGAATCGCTGCGCGGCGAAGATCGACATCATGTCCGCGACCTCCAGAACCAGGTCGAGCGCGTCCGGCACATCAGGGACGAAGAACTCGCCCTCCGAGGCATCCACCGCATCCAGCGCCATACCTCAGCCTAGAACAAAGCTTCGACACTCACAAGCGTCGAGACGAAAATAGTGAGGCGGGGGGATCCCCCAAGATGCCGCC
>NZ_JBIQWL010000010.1:27350-141723 GCF_044325405.1 Microbacterium alkaliflavum
GGCGGCATCCCCCAAGATGCCGCCGCCTCCTTCCCCCCAGAAGACTTCTCCTACTGCTGTGCGAGCTCTCCATACAGCGTGAAGATCGGCAGGTAGAGCGAGATCACCATGCCACCGATCACGATGCCGATGATCACGATGAGCAGCGGCTCGATCATCGCCGACAGCTGCGACGTGGCGGTCTCGACCTCGTCCTCGTAGAAGTCGGCGATGCTTGCGAGCATCTCGACGAGCGTGCCCGACTCCTCGCCGACGGCCACCATCTGCGACACCATCGTCGGGAAGACCTCGGCCTTCGCGAGCGGGCCGGCAAACGAACGGCCCTGTCGGATCGATTCCTGGATGTCGCGCACGGCACCCTCGATCTTCCAGTTGTTCGACGCCTGGCCGACGATCGAAAGGGCCTGGATGATCGGCACGCCGGCGTCGAGCATCATCGACAGGTTGCGGGCGAATCGCGCGACGGCGATCTTGGTGGCGACCTTGCCGAAGATCGGCAGCTTGAGCTTGAGCGGGTCGACGACGCGGCGCACCTGCTCCGTGTGCCGATTGCGCACCCACCAGATCCAGATGACCGCTATGACGAGGACGAGGGCCGGCAGGATCCAGACCATGTTCTTCGAGATCGTCACGAGGATCTGCGTCGGGAGCGGAAGCGCACCCCCGATGCCCTCGAACATCTGCTCGAAGATCGGCACGACGAACGTGACCATGACGAGCACGCCGATGATCGCGATCGAGAGGACGATGATCGGGTACGTGACCGCGGCGCGGATCTTGTTCTGCAGCTCGGCTTCGCGCTTGTAGTTCTCGGCGATCGAGTTGAGCGCACGTGCCAGGAAGCCGCCGCTCTCGCCGACACGAACGATGCTCAGCAAGAGCGGCGGGAAGGTCTGCGGATGCCGCGCCAGCGCCGCCGAGAACGATGAGCCGCCTTCCACATCAGCCTGCACCGCGATGAGCGCCGGCTTGAGGTTCTTGTCGTCGGTCTGGTCGATCAGCACCGCGAGCGTGCGCATGAGCGGAAGGCCGGCGGTGAGCAGCCCCGCCATCTGCCGCGCGAAGACAGCGAGCGCCTTGGCCGAGACGTGCTTCGAGCCGCTGCCGATGCGGATCTCGCGGTTGAGACCCGTGTTCGACTTCAGCCCGACCTCGAGCGGCGTGAGGCCCTGAGCCTTGAGCTTGCCCGTGACGGCGGACTCGGTCTGCGCCTCGATCGAGCCCTTGACGACGCTGCCGCTGCGCGGGTCGACCGCGCGGTAGACGAACTCCTGCAGGACTGCCATGACTCAGACCTCCTGCCGGGGCTGCGGAGCACCGAAGCGCGACCCCATGCCGATGCCCGTGCCGAGCGCCGCTCCGATCTCGCCGCCGACGGGCGTGGATGCGGACGCGCCGACGAGCGGCTGATGCCACTCCCCTGCGTGCGCCGACCATGCCTCCGCGTCGAGGTCGCTCGGGCGCACCCACACGCCGTCGAGCGAGCTGGGATCGACGGCGAACGACCTCGCGACGTTGTGCGCGATGACGCCCTCCTCGACGAGGCGCTTCAGATCCTGATCGAGCGTGTGCATTCCGACCGATGAGCCCGCCTGCATCGCCGAGTAGATCTGCGCGACCTGCCCCTCGCGGATCATGTTCGCGACGGCCGGAGTGTTGATGAGCACCTCGGTTGCGATCGTGCGACCGTTCGTCTGCGCCAGCGGCATGAGCGTCTGGCTGATGATGCCCTGCAGGGTGTCGCCGAGCTGCGTGCGGATCTGCGCCTGCTGGTCGGCGGGGAACACGTCGATGATGCGGTTGACGCTCTTCGCCGCCCCCTGCGTGTGCAGGGTCGAGAGCACGAGGTGGCCCGTCTCCGCCGCCGACAGCGCGGTGCGGATCGACTCCGGGTCGCGGAGCTCACCGATGAGGATCACGTCGGGGTCCTGACGCAGGACGCGTCGCAGCGCCTCAGCGAACGAGTCGGTGTCGGTGCCGACTTCGCGCTGGTGAACGAGCGCGCGCTTGCTCTCGTGGTGGAACTCGATCGGGTCTTCGATCGTGATGATGTGGGCGGGCACGAGCTCGTTGATGATGTCGACCATCGCCGTCAGCGTCGTCGACTTGCCCGACCCTGTCGGCCCGGTGAGGAGCACGAGCCCTCGAGGCAGGAGCGCGAGATCGCGGGCGATCGGCGGCGCTCCGAGCTCCTCGAGCGAGTACACGCGGTCCGGGATGTAGCGGAGCGCGATCGCGATGTTGCCGAGTTGGCGGAACACGTTCACGCGGAAGCGCCCGATCTCGGGCGACGCGTGGGCGAGGTCGACCTCGCCATTCTCCGCGAATTCGCGGCGCTGCGCCTCGGTCATGAGGTCGAACGCGGCCTTCTCGACCCACTCGAAGGAGAGGGGCTCGGTGAAGCCCGGCACCGGCATGAGATCGCCGTCGACACGCATGAGCGCCAGGCTGCCCGCAGTGATGTGAAGGTCGGATGCCTTGTGCCGCGCGCCCCTCGCGAGGAGCCCGTCGAAGTTCTGCTCGACCATGGCTCAGCCCTCCGCATCCGTGTAGGCGAGCGCCTTCACCTGCACGTCGATCGCGTCTTCACCCGACGTCGTGGCGCTCGTCTCGATGTTGCTGAGCAGTCGCGGACCACCTCGCAGCGCGTCGAGGAACGCCGTGACCTGGTCCATCGACGTCGCCGTCACGCTGATCGCGAAGTCGACCTGCTGACGACCGCCGACCGGTGTCGTCGGCGCGGCCGCGGCATCCGTCGTCGTGTCGGTGGTCGAACCCTCCGCCGAGGCGCTGGGCGACGGCGCGGGCGCCGGAGCCGGCGCCGCGGCCGTCTCCGAGGCATCCGCAGCCGTGCGAGGTGCGAACGCGACGACGTCACCCGCCGTCACGCTCACGATCGTGACTCCGGACGCCGCGGCGGCATTGCCGACCACCTCGAAGACGTCGTCGAACTGGTCGGAGCCCGGGATCTGCTTGCGGAGCGCGTCGACGGATGCCTGGATCTCGTCCTGGTGCTTCTGCTGCTCCTGCAGCGTCGCGAGCTGGGTCTCGTAGGTCGCGTTCGTCGCTGCGACTGATGCGGTCTGCGCATCCACGGCGAAGGCCTGCGCGACGAGCGGCGCTGCGACCGCCGAGACGCCGAGGGCGACGACGCCGAGCGTGACGATGAGGCCGATGATGGTGATGAGCTGCTTGGGCATCACTTCGCCCCTTCCGCGTCGGCCTCGTACTGGCCCGAGTAGACGGACTGGTCGAACTGCACCGTGATCTCGTAGGCGTAGTGGCCCTCGATCACGTTGCTCGACGTGACCGCCTGCCCGTCGGCGGCGAGCACACCGTCGACCTGGCGCAGCGATCGCACCGTGCCGACGATGTCGATCGGCGTCGGGCTGTCGAGCGTGAGAGTGCCCACGAGACCGGGCTCGGCGGTCGGGTCGTCTCCCACGGGAGTCCCACCGGTCTTCATGGAGAAGCCTGTGAACACGACATCGGAAGGCAGGATGCCTTTCACCGACGCCATGACCGGCGCCCAGGCGAAGTCCGTCACCATGGCATCCGAGCGGAACGACTCGAGTTCGCTCTGCGTCGCGAGCGCGCTGCTGACCTCGGAGAGCGCCGAGAGCTGCACGAGCAGGTCGTTCGTGTGCGCCTGCTCAGCGACGAGACGCTGATCGGACACCCACTTGAAGGCGAACGCAGCGGCGATGATCGCGAGCGTCACGAGGATCGCGGCGAACACGCCCCACACCCAGCCGCGGATGAGCGCATCGCGCTCGCGCCGGATGATCTCCATCTTGGGCATCAGATTGATGCGCGGCACCCCCGCCAGCGCGGGGACCATCGACTTGGCCATCAGCGCACCTCCCCGAGCGCGACGCCGACCGTGCTCACGAGGTTGAGCGCGAGGTCGGGAGTGATCCCGGAGGACTTGACCGCGACGATCTCGCCGACCGACACGACGCGCACCGGAACGTCGAGGCCTGCGGTCAGCCCCGGCACGACGCCCGCTACGTTGGCTCCGGCGCCGGAGAGGAGCACCTCGTCGACGGGCAGCGCGTTCGGGCGGCTCGCGTAGAACGCGAGAGTGCTCCGCACGCGGGCGACGAGGTCGGAAACGACCGGATCGCCCGTCGACGAGCGCAGGGCGCCTCGCGTGCGGGGCGCGGGGGCGGCCGCAGCCGGAACGAGCTCGAGCATCTCGGCTTCGACGGGAATCTCGGCGGTCTGCCCGAGGCGCGCCTGCACGGCGGCGGTGGGCACATCGATCGGCAGCAGGCGGACGAACTGCGGGATGCCGCCGGTCGAGACGACGAACTGCGTCGTGTGGTCGCCGATGTGCACGGCCGCGACCGTTCCCTGACGGCCGTGTGCGAGTGCCGACGTGCGGGCGAGGCCGAACGCGGCGAGGTCGATCGCGCGGGCGCGGAGCTTCACACGGTCGAGCGTCGCGATGATCTGCTCGATCGACTCCGAGATCGCCGCCACGAGCAGACCGCTCACCTGGTCGTCGTGATACGAGAGCGGAAAGAAGTCGAGCACCGCCTGACTTGCAGGCACAGGCAGGAAGTCCTGCACCTGGTACGGCAATGCCTCGCGGAGCAGCTCGGGCTTCATCGCCTGAGTCGTGTACTCCCGCACGAGGATGCGCCGGCTCGCGACGCCCAGCGTCACCTCTTTGCCCTTGAACCCCGCACCCGTCCACAGCTGACGGAGCGCCACGGCGACAGCTCCGGCATCCGTGATCTCGGAGTCGCGCGCAGCGTCAGCCGGAAGCGGCACTTCGCCGTACCCGACCAGCTGAGGCGTGCGCCCGATGGCTATCTGGGCTGCTCTCACGCTCTCTTCCGTGATCTCCAGCCCTACTACTGTTCTCCCCATTTGTGTTCCCCCTAGATGAAAAGTCCCAAGTACCACGCGGCGATCGCCTCGCCCGTGAAGATTCCGACCCAGGCCCCGAGGATCATCCACGGGCCGAAGGGGATGGCCGATCGACGGCCCGCCCGCCGGGCGAGGATCAGCGCGATGCCGAAGATGCCGCCGAGCAGGAATGCCGCGAAGGCGCCGACCACAAGGGCTCCCCAGCCGATCCAGCCGAGGTAGAGCCCGATGACACCCGCGAGCTTGACGTCTCCACCGCCCATGCCGTCAGGACGGATGAGGCGCAGGACGAAATAGAAGAGGTAGAGGATCGCCATGCCGACGGCGGCACGCACGATCGCTCCCCAGTCGCCCGCAAGGGCAGACGCGAGGGTCAGCAACACCGCGGCGACGACATAGCTCGGCAGCACGATGGCGTTCGGCAGGCGCCGCGTGTCGAGGTCGATGAGCGTCAGCGCGATGCTGATCGCCGCGAGATACAGGAAGGCGACGATCGCCGCCGTCAGCGCTCCCGGTGTGGCCGACGGCCCCGCCGCTTCGAGCATGGCCCACGTGATGATGCCGAAGGATGCCGCGGTCACGGCCTCGACCGCCGGGTAGCGGGCCGAGATCGCTGCGCCGCAGTGCGCGCACCGGCCGCGCAGCGCCATCCAGGAGACGACCGGCACGTTCTGCCACGCCGCGATCGCCTCGCCGCAGCCGGGGCAGCGGCTGTCGCGCATGAGCGAGATGCCGGCCGGCACACGATAGACGACGACGTTGAGGAACGACCCGATCGCGAGTCCGAAGACTCCTGCGATCACGACGAGCAGGATGTTCAGGCCAGACATGTCTACTTCTCCGTCTGGTACACGAGGTCGCCGAGACGCTGCACCTGCGACCCTTCCGCAACTCCGCCCGCGCCCTTGATCTTGCAGCCGAGCTGATCGAATGCGGGGCTCCACGACATCGACTGGCAGGTGTAGGCGTTCGCGTGCAGGTGCGTCGTGTCGTTGGCGTAGAGCTGACCGGAGAAACTCGCCGTCGCCGTGCCCGTCATGCCGCACGGCGTGTAGTACATGACCCGCACGTCACCGGTGAAGGTGCCACTCGCGTTGAAGGTGTCGTTCTGGTTGCCGTTGCCGCAGTTCGGGACGGGCTCGCCGTTCGTGTAGGCGCGGCTTGCATCGGAATGGATGAACAAGAGCTGCTTCGTGCCGTTTCCCCCCGCGATCGTGCCCGTGAGGTTGGCGGTCAGCGCCGTCGTCGGCTTGACGATGAAGACGGCGTCGCGTGCGAGGTTGACGTTGCCGAGCGCGACCGTGACGGACTCATTGCCGTTGCCGAGGTTGCACGACGTGAAGTCGAAGACGAGCCGGCTCCCCGAGGCCTCGAGCAGGCTCGTGATCGTCGGGTTCGGGTTGTTCTTGATGAGATCGCACACGTTCGTGGCCGAGTACTTCGTGCCCCAGCCCGTGTTGTCGAGGTCGATCCACTTCGTCGCGGCCTTGAGCCAGTCGAGCTTCGGGTCGAACACCGGGTCGGTCCCACTGTTCGGCGTGACGAGGCCCGCGACCGTCCAGTTCGTGCCGATATTGACACTGTTGCGGCTCGTGACCGCACCGCCGACTGTGCCGACGTCGCTGCCCTGGTTGCTCAGCGTGACCTGACCCTTGGCGCTGATGTTCTTGCCGATCTTCGTGCCGCCGTTGGCGGTGAAGCTCGCGTAGCCGTTCGTCGTCACGTTGCCGGTCACTGTGACCTGCTGACTGTTGTTGGTGACGTTCCCGCTCGACCAGATGTCGCCGTTGACGGTGCAGGCCTTGCTGAACGAGACGTTGCCCGACAGCACGTAGAGGTCGCCGTCGAGCGTGCCCGACACATTGCAGCCGAAGTCGCCGTCGCGCAGCACGAGGTCGCCCGTGTAGTGCGTGACGCCGGCCGTGAAGCCGCCTGAGAAGTAGGTGACGACGCCGCCGGGCTGCTGCGAGTAGGTCACCTGCCACGGGTAGACGGAGTCCGTCGTGACCGTCGCGCCATTCGGCCCCGTGCCCGTCGACTTGATGACGACGTACCGGGTCGCGGAGGTCGGGCAGCCCACCGCGACGCCGGCGTCGCTGGACGAGGTCGGCTGGTTTCCGTTCGTCGAGTAGATCGTGGTCGAGTAGATCGGGTCAGTGCCCGTGAAAGTCGTCGCGGAGCATCCGGCAGTGATGGCTGCGACCGCGACGTCGCGGCCGGACTCGGCGGCGATGAAGGCCTGGGTGCGACCGCGGTTCGAGTAGTTGTCTTTGACGACGAACATGACCGATGCCGCGACGGATGCGGCGATGACGAATCCGATGAGCATGACGATGACGACGGTGACGAGCACCGCGCCTGAGTCATCGTTCGCGGGTCGAAAGCGGAGCTTGAGCATCACCAGCACCCGCCACTGGACCCGATGGCGACGGATCGAGGCTCTGCGTCGCCCGTGATTCGCACCGACCCTCCGCTCGTAGAGAGGTCGAATGTGTAGACGACACGTTCGCCAGACTCGGTGAAGTAACGGGTCGTACCCTGCGGCTGGACGCCTTGCGTCCAGGTTGTCCAGTTCGAAGGGCTAGCAAGCATCGAGGCCGACTGGCTAAGGCGGGCCTCGCCAGTCGTCAGGGAGAAGCCCTGGCACTTGAGGTTGCCGCCGAGCGTCGTCTGCACCTTCAACCAGGTGCCGTCGGACGCGATCTCGTAGGCGACCGAGTTGCGCACGGCTCTTTCGATGATGGCGCCCATGCCCTGCCCTCTCGAAGTGGCTTGCGTGACACTCGACACGTTGCGCTGAGTGGTGAACGAGTTGATGAGGATGCTCGCCGTCGTGAGCACCACGAGGCTGGCGAGAAGGAAATAGACGATGAGCTCGATCAGTGAAACGCCCTCGTCATCGAGGGCACGCGGTCTGTGGAGGCTCATGGGATGTAGACGATCGCGACGGCCGATGCGAGCGATGTGCCGGAACTGTTCGTCGCCGACAGCCGCAGCGTGACTGTGCTCTTAGGCGCGCAGGTTCCGTAGGTCCCCACCGAGGTCAGCGCGCGCCCCCGGCCGTCGGTGAAGTTGGTGGATGCCGCAGCTGCGGCGACTTGCGCGCAGGTCGGCGTCTCGCGCACCTGCTCAACTAGGGCGTTGAGCTCGCGGGTCGCGGTGGCGACGGCAGACTGCTCGACGGTGTACCTGACGCCTTGCCACAGCGCCGGCAGGACCGCGACGGCGACGAGGGCGAGAAGCACCATCGCCACGACGATCTCGACCAGACCGAAACCCTCGTCATCTTTTTGCGGTCGCACGTTCGGGTCTCCTAGGCCAATGGGTGATGACGAGTCTGGGACCGCTCGACGAGTCAAGCGGCCCCAGACCACCGACATCAGGGGCAGCCAGGGCCCGCCGTGGCCGTAGCGCCGCCGGCAGTGCTGCCAAGTCCCGCCGCGGTAACGCAGAAGTTGTCCAACGTCGGAGTACCAGTCGCCGGCGCCGAAATCGTCACCGTTGCGTTTCCGGCCGGCTTGTACACGTTCGCGTTGATGGCGGCGCCGCCGCCCGCGGTCGTCAGGGGCGTGGTCTTGCCGAGGTCAGCGGCCACAGCTGCAGCGGCGGAGCCTGCGATGCTCTTCAGCGAGTTGTCCTTCGCCTGCTGTTGGACGCCGAGGAAGATCGGGATGGCGATCGCGGCCAGGACGCCGAGGATGACCACGACGACGATGAGCTCGATCAGCGAGAAGCCCTTTTCGTTGTTCTCCTCGCGGCGCGCCTTCGCAGCCTCGAGGTGGTTCTGAATGGTTGCACGCATGTGCGTATCTCCTTGTTTGAGGACGGTAGACAGCACTGAATCGACCGGCTTCATTACCAGTCCTCAAACACCCCAAGTAGCGCATATTCCGGCAACACCCGTAGCCGGCCCCCAAGAACACCCCAGTTACGTCCCAGTCTCTTCAGGCTGGGTTTCGAGATACGCACCCCAAGCGCGAATCCCCTCCCGAGAAGAAAGCATGAGAGATCTCTCATCAAAGGTCAAGCTCAGCTAGTCACGTTCAGGTAACGGTCAGGCTTCTGACACTGCGTACCCAGGAAGCCGATACCGGGTATCAGTCCATGTCTGATCAGCCGTCGAGCACCTCGAGACGAACCGACACCGGCCCGCCGTCGACGAGGGACTCGGCATCCCGAACCTTCTTCTTGAGCGGCAGCACGTAGGCGCCGTGAGAGGAGTCGGGGAAGATCGACGTCCGCCATGTCGAGGCTCCGACCCGGGCGATGACGCGCACCGAGCCGAAGCCGCGGTAGGGCCGCGGAATCTCGCGGATCTGCTCGCTCAGCTCGACCGGGAGCGCCGTGAAGAACCACGAATCGGTGCGGGCGTCCCAGCGGAAGATCTCACCGTCGAACTCCACGATCATGACCTCGAGAGTAGATGCTTGCGCCGACATGGGCGCGGGGTATATCGGTCGGCTGAGTGCGCCCTCCTCGCCCCGCGGACCCGCCGCAGACAGGGCGCGCAGAAGGTCATCGGGGACCAGAAATGAAGGCATACGCTGTCTCAGCGCAGGGGGAACAGCCTGCGCACATCGACATCGACACTCCTGAGCCGGAGCCGGGTGAGGTGCGCGTGCGCGTCATCGCGGCGTCGGTGAACGACTTCGATCTCGCAGTCGCCGCGGGCTACATGGGCGGGTTCTTCGAGCACCGGTATCCGGTCGTGCTCGGGCGCGAATTCGCGGGGGTCGTGGATGCCGTCGCCGACGACGTCTCGGGCATCGAAGTGGGCGACCGCGTGCTCGGCGTCGTCTCGAAGCCCTTCCTGCGGGAAGGCGCATTCGCCGAATACACGACCGCCTACGCCGACGGAGGGCTGATCGTCGCGCCCGAGGTGCTGTCGGACGCCGAGGCCGCGTCGCTCGCGCACACCGGATCGACGGCGCTCTCGATCCTCGCGTCGATCGGCGAGCCGGAGGGCAAGACCGTGCTCATCGTCGGGGCTACGGGAGGCGTCGGAACGCTCCTCGTGCAGCTCGCGGCGGCCGCGGGCGTGACGGTCATCGCGACCGGGCGCACGAGCGCCGGACGGGAACTTCTCAGCGAGCTGGGCGCGACCCACACCGTCGACTACGCGAACCTCGAGTCGGAGGTAGCCGCGCTCGCCCCGGACGGCGTCGACGCGGCGGTGCACCTGAGCGGCGACGCATCCGCCTTCTCGGCACTCGTGAAGGACGGCGGCATGTTCATCTCGCCGATCCTCTACTCCCCCGAGATGTTCGGGGATGCCGAGCGACTCACGTTCGTGCCGATCGCCGGGTATCCGAGCGCCGAAGCGCTCGCGACACTCGCCGGCCTCACAGCATCGGGCGACCTGCGCGTCATCGTCGACCGCGAGCGCGCGTTCGACGACATCGGGCTGGCACTCGGAGAGTTCGGGCACGAGACGCTGGGGAACATCGTCATCAGGATCGGGTGACGGGGCGGGGTTCCTCGCGGGTGCGGGCTCGACCCCTCGACAAGCTCGGGGACCGGGGTCGGGTCGGGGACGTGGTTCCTCGCGGGGCTCGGGCTCGACCCCTCGACAAGCTCGGGGACCGGGGTGGAGGCGCGGGCGGGGCTCGTCGCGGGTGCGGGGTCGACCCCTCGACAAGCTCGGGGACCGGGGGAAGGCCGGGACCCGGCGGAAGGGCGGGGACCGAAGGGTGTCGAGTCCGACCAAACCCCCGGTCAGGCGCCGAACTCGGGGGTCCAGTCCTCGTCGGCGGGCGTCCAGGAGTCGGAGGCGGCGGGCGTCGCGGCCGACTGGCGGTTCCAGCGCGCGCCCTCGGGCCAGCTCGCCGCGAAGGTCGGAACGACGCGCCAGACGCGCCGCCACAGCCCGCGCTGCGTCGTGAGCGGGCGCGCCGAGACGGGCATGCGCAGCTCGGGGTCGTAACGCACGCCATCGGACGCGCGAAGACGGATCGTCAGGTCGAGGTCGTCGTGGATCTTCGCGTTCGTGCGATCCACCTGCTCGCGCACGCGCTCCCAGACGGCCGAGCGCATCGCGAAGTTCGATCCGAAGACGAGCGGGATGCCGAGGAACTTCTTCATCCAGTAGTTCCCGCCGCCGACGTACCAGTGTTCGCCGAGGTAGTTCACGAGGGGGCTCGCACCGTAGAACTCGGCACCGCCGGTGAGGACGCCGAGACCAGGGTCGGACACGAATGCCCTGAGCACGCGAGCGATCCAGTCGGGGTGGGGACGGGAGTCGGCATCGAGCCGGGCGATGATGTCGGCGCTGCCGCGCGCCTCGTCGTAGCCCCGCGCAGCGGCGGGCCAGATGCCGATGAGCGCCTCCTCGACGACGTCGGCGCCGTACCGCCGCGCGACCTCGGCCGAGACATCCGAGCTGCCGTTGTCGACGACCACGATGCGATCGGCAGGCCTCGTCTGGGCGGCGAGGGCAGCGAGGCACTCCTCGAGGAATCCCGCGTCGTTCCGGCACGGGATCACGACCGTGACGCGGGGCGAGAGTGACACGTCGCTCACCCTACCGTCGGGTCGGCGACGCCTCGGCGGACCGCGCCGCGCGCCGCCGCAACACCACGACGAGCACGATCACGGCGACGATCTGGAGCCCCACGACGATGCCGATCAGCACAGGCACCGACGAGTAGAGCGCGCCCGCGACGACGGCGCCGGCCAAGGCGCCGACTCCTTGGAACACGGCGAACCACCCGTAGGCGGCGCCGCGCCGGCGCCCTGGCACGAGGTCGGCGACGAGCGCCTTGACGGTCGAGTCCTGCACGCCCGAGGCGGCGCCCCACACGACGACTCCCCCGATGACGGCGGCAAGCGTCGGGCCGAGCACGAGTCCCGGAACGAACACCGTCAGGACCGGCACCACGAACAGCACCGCGGGCCCCCACCGGTCGTACGCCCACCCCGTCGCGACGGCGGCGACCGCCGCCACGGCCATGCCCAGCGCGTACACGAGGGGCACGGCGCTCGTCGGCACGAGCGCCGCGTCGGCGAGGTGGAACGCGATGACGCCGTAGCTCAAGAGCCCGAACGTCGTGAGGCCCGCGAACAGCGAGAACAGCATGAACGTCAGGAACGCGCCTCGCGAGATCGGCTCCGCCGAATCGGTTCGGGATGCCTCGACCGCGGCCTCGACGTCGGGTGCGCCGGGCTGGACGCCGTCGGCGGACGCGGTATTCCTCTCCTCCTCCGCCGTGGGCTTCGGGAGCCGCGCATACAGGCTCGGATCGGGCACTTTCGCGCGCAGCCAGAAGAGGATGACCATCGCGACGACGCCCGGCACGATGAGCCACAGGAACGCGGGCCACAGCTCACCCGTCAGTGCGGCGATGGCGGCGACCAGGAGAGGACCTGCGAAGGCACCGATCTGATCGAGGAGCTTGTGCACGCCGAAGCCCTTGCCCAGCCCGACGGCTCCCGCCGCATCGGCGAGCAGCACGGTCTTGGCCGGCGCGCGCACCGCCTTGCCCGTGCGCTCGACCAGCAGGAGGGCGCTCGCGACGGCGAGGCCCGCGGCACCGAGGAACGGCGTCACGGCAAGCAGCGGCACCGAGATCGCCGTGAGCGCATAGCCGACGATCGTGAACGCCCAGTAGGCGCCGGTGCGATCGGCCCACGGGCCCGTAACCAGGCGCAGCAGCAGGGCGAGCGCCTCCGCCCCACCCGAGACGAGACCCACGAGCACGGCCGTCGCGCCGAGCTGCTGCAGCAGTGCGCCGCTCACGGAGGCCGCGCCGTCGGCGACCATGTCGATCGTGAGGCTCACGAGGCCCAGGCCGACGACCATCGACCAGGGCCGCAGCGCAGGCATTGTCGGGGCGCTCCACGGTGTCGTCATGTCATCGCCAGGCTAGCCGCGCCTGCAGCTCCGAAGGCCGATTACGGCGGGTGACGAATGCCGCGCGCCCGCGTCACCCGACACGGGTGAGCATCGGCGCGCCTGCGTCGACGGCGCCGGGCAGTCGCGGCAACATCGAAGCTGAACGGTTCCTGTGAGAACCGCCCCTCGCAACCCCGCGGAATCGCGGGTGACAACCCCGAGAAAGGGATAGACGGATATGTCCGACACCAAGCAGTCCGGTTGGGTGGGATGGGCCGTGTTCGGCGGCATCATCCTCATCATCGCCGGCGTCTTCGATGCGCTCTTCGGTCTGGCCGCCATCATCGGTCCCGACAGCAGCATCTTCCTCAACACCACCACCGGCAGCGCCATCCTGTTCGACGTGCAGGGCTGGGGCTGGTGGCACCTCATCATCGGCCTCGCGCTCGTGCTCGTCGGCATCTTCGTGCTGCGCGGCGCCACGTGGGCCCGCATCACCGCCGTGATCCTCGTGGCGATCAACGCGATCGGCCAGTTCGGCACCTTCGGCTACCAGCCGTGGTGGGCGCTCGCCGTCATCGCGCTGGACATCCTCGTGATCTTCGCGCTCGTCGTGCACGGCAAGGAGCTCCGCGACCGCTGAGTCGTCCGACCTCGCAGAGGGCGCCGCATCCTTCGGGATGCGGCGCCCTTCGCGTGTGCCGCGGCATCCCGAAATCTCCTCTTGAGAGCGCTCCTATGGTTTGGTTACAGTGCAGTAAGTAAATGCGGCACCCCGCCGCATCACCCTCAACGGAGAGGACTGCGCATGATCCCCCGTCCCGAATCCGCCCGCCGCTCCCGCGGTCGCACGCGCACCGTCGCAGCAATCACCGCGGGCGCCGCCCTCATCGCCGGAGCGTTCATGTCCGCACCGGCATATGCCGCGCCGCCACGCGCCGTCGACCCGACGAACCCCGATTTCGGGCCGAACGTCACGATCTTCAGCCCGCAGACGCCGCTCGACCAGATCCAGTCCACGCTCGACGACCTCGCCGACCAGCAGCGCGATGCAGAGATGACGTCGGCTCGGCACGCGGTCTACTTCCTTCCCGGCCAGTACGGCGCGGCCGGCACGCCGCTGCAGTTCGAGGTCGGCTACTACACCGAGGTCGCGGGCCTCGGCGCCTCGCCCGGCGACGTGACGATCCGCGGAGCGGCGGAGGTCTACAACCGCTGCCTCGAGAACAACGGCACCTCGAACTGCCTCGCGCTCGTCAACTTCTGGCGGACGCTCGCGAACCTGACGGTGGACATCGACAAGTCGGGACAGGACGGATGCCGCGCGAGCGCCAACTTCTGGGCCGTCTCGCAGGCCGTCTCACTGCGGCGCGTGCAGTTCACGGGCGGCACGAACGTATCGCTCATGGACTACTGCACGGCCGGTCCGCAGTACGCGAGCGGCGGGTACATCGGCGACTCGAAGCTGCCCTTCACGATCAACGGCTCCCAGCAGCAGTGGCTCACGCGCAACAGCGAGGTGGCCGGCTGGAGCAACGCCGTGTGGAACCAGGTCTTCTCGGGCGTCGTGGGCGCTCCGGATGACACGGCCTTCCCGAACCCGCCGTACACGACGGTCGCCAAGACCCCGGTCTCGCGCGAGAAGCCGTTCCTCTACGTCGGCGCCGACGGGAAGTACGCCGTGCGCGTGCCCTCGGCACAGACCGAGACGAGCGGAACCTCGTGGACGAACGACGCGGCGGGGCGCAGCATCCCGATCACGGACTTCTTCATCGCGAAGCCCGGCGACTCGGTGCAGGAGATCAACAACAACCTCGCACGCGGCAAGAACCTGATCTTCACGCCCGGCGTGTACGACATCAACGGCACGATCGACATCAAGCGCGCCGACACCGTCGTGCTCGGCATGGGCCACGCGACCCTCACCGCCGTGAACGGCGCCGTGCCGCTGCAGATCGCCGACGTGCCGGGTGTCGTCGTCGCGGGGGTCACCGTCGACGCGGGTACGACCCTCTCCCCCGCGCTCATGCGCATCGGCAAGGCGAGCGGCAACAACCACAAGGCGGATGCTGCGAACCCCGTCACCCTCAACGACGTGTACTTCCGCGTGGGCGGCCCGCACGTCGGCAAGGTCACGACGGCGCTCGAGGTGAACTCCGACGACGTGCTCATCGACCACATCTGGGTGTGGCGCGCCGACCACGGCATCGAAGGATTCACCGGCGGTGACACCGAGCGATGGAACACCAACATCGGCACGACGGGCGTCATCGTGAACGGCGACGACGTCACCGCGACGGGCCTGTTCGTCGAGCACTTCCAGACGTACAACACGCTCTGGAACGGCGAGAACGGCCGCGTCATCCTGTACCAGAACGAGCTGCCGTACGACCCGCCGACCCAGGCGGACTGGACGCAGCCCGACGGCACGCTCGGCTACCCGGGCTACGCCGTGGCGGCAGGCGTGAAGAAGCACGAGCTCGACGGCGGAGGCGTGTACGTCTTCAACCAGAACAACCCGTCGATCGTCACGGCGAACGGGTTCACGGTTCCGCAGACGCCGGGCGTGAAGCTGCACCACATCATGACGGTCAACCTCTCGGCCGGCACGATCGAGCACGTCGTCAACGGCGTCGGCGGCACCGCCGACACGTCGGTGATCGGCGTGCCGCAGTTCGTGACGGACTACTCCGGCTGATCCTCGGTCGGCAGTGGATGCCCCGGTCCGGCGTGTGGGCAGGGCCGGGGCATCCTCGTTCTTGCCGTACCTAAGACCGGGATCGGTCGCTGAGCTTGTCGAAGCGTCGAGCGCGAACCGACGAGGACGCCAGGTTCGGCCTCGACCCCTCGACAAGCTCGGGGACCGGTCCACGGCCGGGATCGGTCGCTGAGCTTGTCGCCGGCGGGACCGGGGAGGCGCGGGGTTGAACCATAGGATCGAGCGCGTGTCCGGATCACCTCGCCCCATCGATCGCACGGCCGACCGCGATCTGTCCCGTCCGCTCCCGGCGGCGCTCAGCTGGACGGTGCTGGGAGTGTTCGTCGCCGCGTTCGCGACGGCCTGGTTCGCGCTCACGCTGCCGTGGTGGCTGCCGGCGCTCTACGGCGCGTTGAGCGTCGTCGCGTTCGCCGCCTACGGACTCGACAAGCGTGCGGCGAAGCGGAGCACGCCGAGGACGCCGGAGCGGACCCTCCTCACCCTCGGAGTGCTCGGCGGCTGGCCGGGCGCGCTCGTGGCCCAGCAGGTGTTCCGGCACAAGACGCGCAAACGGACGTTCCGGCGGGCGTTCTGGGTCACGGTCGTCGTGAACGTCCTGGTGCTCGGCGTCGCCGTCTGGTTCGTCGCGCGCTGAGCGCGCGTGCCTCGGCGTACGAGTCGAGCCCTCGCGGGTGAGTCGAGACCTCGTCGCTGAGTCAGGACCTGGGAGGCCCTGACTCGACGCCGAAAGCTCGACTCGGCGCCCAGCCCCTGACTCGGCGCAGAGGACCGCGGTCACCAGTGGGAGTGGACGGACTCCCGGAGGCGGCGGTCGTAGACGTCGTGGATCACGGCGTCGAACGCGGCCAGATCGAAGTCGCCGTCCATGAGCGCGGCGGCGTCCGCGTTCGACTGGGCCTGGGCGATGTTGCGGGCGCCGGGGATCACCGTCGTCACGCCGGGTCGTGAGGCGATCCACGCGAGCGTCGCGGCCGGCAGCGAAACGCCGTCCGGAAGCGCGGCGGAGAGCTCGGCGACGGCATCCAGGCCCGTCTGATAGTCGACTCCCGAGAACGTCTCGCCACGATCGAACGCCTCGCCGTGGCGGTTGTAGGTGCGGTGGTCGTTCGCCGCGAACGTCGTCGACGCCGTGTACCTGCCGGACAGCAGTCCCGACGCGAGCGGCACGCGAGCGAAGATCGAGACTCCTGCCTTGTCGGCGGCCGGCAGCACCTCGTCGAGAGGCTTGAGCCGGAACGGGTTGAAGATGATCTGCACATTCGTGACGCCGTGCGCGATGGCCGCGAGCGCCTGATCGCACGTCTCGACCGACACGCCGTAGGCGGCGATCGCGCCGTCGGACACGAGCGCGTCGAGAGCCTCGTACGTCGCGTCGGATTCGATGACGGCCGACGGCGGGCAGTGCAGCTGCACGAGGTCGAGCGTGTCGACGCCGAGGTTGCCGCGCGAGCGGTCGGTCCACGCGCGGAAGTTCTCCGGCGAGTAGTTCTCCGGCTCCTGCGGCATCCGTCGCCCCATCTTCGTCGCGACGACGATGTCGTGCCCCGGACGCTGGGCGAGGAAGCCGCCGATGATCGACTCGCTGCGCCCGTCGCCGTACACGTCGGCCGTGTCGAAGAGGGTCACGCCGTGGGCAGCGGATGCCTCGAGCACGGCGTGCGCATCAGCCTCGCTGACGTCACCCCAATCGGCGCCGAGCTGCCACGTGCCGAGGCCGATCGGAGAGACCGAGCGGCCGGTTCGGCCGAGAGGACGCTGATGCATGGTGGGCTCCTTCGCGCGGGGGGATGCATCCATCCTGCCCGCTCGGCGACCTTTCGTATTACTGAAGCTTTTCGCCTAGGGTGGAGGGCATGCTCGTTCCCGCCATCATCGTCATCACCCTCGCCCTCGTCTTCTACACGATCGGCGTCTGGGCCGAACGCGTGCAGAAGACCCTCAAGTGGTGGCACGCCGCCTTCTTCGCCCTCGGTCTCGCGTGCGACACGATCGGCACGCTCATGATGACCGGGATCGCCACGGACCGCCGCACCGCCGGCATCGAGCCGGGCCCCCTCGACACGCTCATGGCGTGGACGGGAACCGCCGCGATCCTCCTCATGGCCGTGCACCTGGCGTGGGCGATCGTCGTGCTCGTGCGGAACCGGGACGCCGAGAAGCAGACGTTCCACCGCTTCAGCATCGTCGTATGGGCGATCTGGCTCGTGCCGTATACGCTCGGCGCCGTCGCCGCGATGGCCGGCCCGAAGTAGGACCGGCCACCGATGAGGTCACATGCCGGGGATCTCCAGCAGCTCCAGGACCTCGATCGAGCCGCCCTGCGCCTTGTGCGGGTGGTCTTCCAGGAGCGCCTGGAGGTCGTCCAGCGAATCGGCCTGCATGAGCGAGTAGCCGCCTACCGAGGTCTTCGAGCTCTCGTCGGCACCCGCCACCGGCTGCGTGGGCGAGCCGAAGTCGACGACCGCGTCGCCGGCTTTCGCCTGCCAGTCCATCCACGCCTGCATGCTGGCCGCGCCGTCTTCCGGACTCATCTCCGTCATCTGGTCGGCGGCGGTGCCTTCGGCGCGGTAGAGGATCAGATAGTTCGTCATGACGGTCTCCCCTCGGGTGGGTGCCGAGAGGCCCCACGCCTCACGGCCACGTGCAATCTACGCTCGGCCCCGACGACACGCCAGGGTGCTCGCGTGCGCGTCAGGCGGGGAGGATGCCGGCCGCGCGAGCAGGCCCCGCGTACGCTTCGGCGAGGGTCGCGACGGTGTCGTGCGCGTTGAGCCCGCTCGGGTTCGGGACGACCCACAACTCGGCGCCCGCGAGGGTCTCGGGCTGGCGGCCGGCCACGGCGCGAGGCCGTGCGAAGGCCTGCCGATAGGCCGTGATCCCGAGCACCGCGACCACGCGCGGACGCCAGCGCGCGGCATCCCTCTCCAGCCTCACCGCGCCTTCGCGCAGCTCGGCGCACGAGAGCTCGTCGGCCCGCGCGGTCGCCCGGCGCACGATGCTCGAGATGCCGATGCCGCGGCCCTGCAGCATCCGGCGGTCGTCGTCGGTGAAGGCCTCCGACAACGCCGGTATGTACGGGATGACCCCCGCCGCGGCGAGCGCCGGGTAGAAGCGATTGCCGGGACGCGCGAACGGCGCGTTCGTGGCGGCCGTCCACAGGCCCGGGTTGATGCCGACGAAGACGAGGAGCGGATGCTCGGGCATGAGGTCGTCGATGACGGCATCCCGGTACGACTCGAGCTCGGCGCGCGTGAACCCCATCAGCCGATTGTGCCCGAGCCGGCGAGGCGGCGGCTCCGCCCGGTGACGACGGCGTCGATCCCGAGAGCGAGTGCGACCGTGACGGCGTAGACGAAGAGATCGCGCGCGTCGAAGACAGTTCCGAAGACGAGGACGATCGGCGGGAAGGCCGCAGCCCACTCCCCTGGCAGCCCCGTCAGCTGGAAGAGTTCGACGCCCAGGCACCACACGAGGGCGATCGCGGCGACGACGAGGGGCGCGAGCCGAGGCGCGACGATGACGACCGCGAGGTAGACCGCGACGGTATAGAGCGCGTCGCCCGCGATGTCGGTGATCTGGGAGTCGGGCAGGAGCAGATGCACGACGAGTCCTGCGCCGAGCGTCAGCGCGAGGAGTCCTGACGCCCACAGGCGCCGTGCGTGCCGCCTCACGCGCGGATGAAGACGGGCGTGCCGAGCGGGAGCTGGGCGAGCTTCTCGATCGCGTCGGGGTCCATGCGGAGGCATCCGTTCGAGATCTGTCCGGAATGGTCGTCGTGGTAGTGGAACGCGGTCACCGCGACGCTCGAGCCGCCGAAGCCGTCGAGCGTCGGGGACTGCACGGAGAGGTACACGATCGGGTGGCCGCGCGTGTACCAGAGGCTCGGATCGGGTCGCACGAGCATGACGAACGCGCGGCCGAGCGGGGTCGGCGTCGACGGCGTGCCCCACGCGAAGTCCGTCGAGACCCGCTCGGCGACGCCGCCGCGCCAGATGTCGACGGTGCGGGCCGAGATGCTGACCTCGACCATGGCCTCCAGCGGCGTGAGCTCGACGTCCTGCACGCGCAGCCAGCCCGCGACCTGCGCGGGGTCGCCCTGCGACGGCACCGCCTGGCGACCGGTCAGGAGCACTTTGATCCAATCCTGCTGCTGTTCGACGACGGGCACCGTCATGCCGCCGTAGACGAAGTCGCGCAGCAGCCGCGCGACGGGCTGGCCGAGTGGATCGGCGAAGACGGGCGCCGCCCAGTCACGCGGTCTCGCCGCGACGCCGGTGACGGCCCCGTACGGCGCATCGTCGACCGGCATCGCGGCATTGACGGCGAACACGTCGGTGTCGGGCAGTGCCTGCAGGTCGTATCCGGCCGTGTTGGCGGGGTAGCCCGTCGGCGCGGGGGTCGGCGTGGGCGTGGGAGTCGGGGTCGGCGTCAGTGTCGGCGACGGAGAGGGAGCGGAGGCCGCAGGCACGGCCGGACGCGAGAACCACGCCATCGCGATCCCGGCGACGAGCACGGCGACGCACGCGGCGGCGAGCCACGCGATCCTCCGTCGTGCCATGTGTCCATCGTCGGCGGGGGTGCGGGATGCCGCAACCTCGCGCCGCCCGCGCGTGTCGGGCGGCGGCAGCCCGCGCGGCCTGCGCGTGTCGGGCGGCCTCGCTAGAGTCGCGACCATGGCTGAGCACCGCGTGACCCCGCCCCCGCCGTCGGACGAGAAGCCGAAGGGGCCGGCCTCGTACTTCCCGAGCATCGAGAAGAACTACGGCCGGCCCATCCAGGATTGGCTCGACATCGCCGCCGACCAGCTCGACGACCACAAGCACATGGAGGTCGTCGAGTACCTCAAGTCGGAGTACGGCATGGGTCACGGCCACGCGCAGGCGATCGTCGGCTACACGAAGGCGCAGCTCCCGAGCTGACGCTCAGGCGGCGGCGTTGTCGGGGTTGTGCGCCCAGAGGTCGGGGCCGAACACCTCGTAGTTGATCCTCTCGCTCGGCACGCCGCGCGAGATGAGGGTCGAGCGCGCCGCCTGCATGAACGGGAGCGGACCGCACATGAAGACCGTCGCGTCGTCGGGGAGCTCGACCTCGGTGAGGTCCATGAATCCCGACAGCGCGGGGTGCAGCGTCGGGGCGGACTCGGCATCCGTCTCGTACCAGTTCTGCGCCTTCGCGTCGGGCATCGCGAGCACCTGACGGCGCAGCGACTCGTAGAGCGCGTGCGTGTCGTGCGCCCGGTCGGCGTGGAAGAGACGCACGGTGCGGTCGGGCTGGCGGCGCGAGAGGTCTTCGAGGATCGCCGCGATCGGCGTGATGCCGATACCCGCCGACACGAGCACGAGCGGCTGGTCGGACTCGTCGAGCACGACATCGCCCGCCGGCTGCGACACGTCGAGCACCGTGCCGGGCTGCGCGTTCTCGTGCAGCCACGTCGACACCTGACCCTCGGGGGTTCCGTCGACGCCGCGCACGCGCTTGACCGTCACGCGGAGCGAATCGCCGCGGCGGCCCGACGAGATCGTGTACTGCCGCGGCTGGCGCGTGCCGTCGGGCAGGTCGACGGCGATCGCGACGTACTGGCCCGTGTGGTGCGACGGGGTCTCGCCGGACACGGGGGCGAGCAGCAGCGAGATGACGTCTTCGGACTCGTCGATGCGCTCCACGACGCGGTACTTGCGCCACGGCTGCTCCGGGTCGGTGCCGCCGAGCGCGTAGAGCCGCGCCTCCTCGGCGATGAGCGCCGTCGCGAACAGCCAGTAGACCTCGTCCCACGCGGCCCGCACCTCGGGGGTGACGGCGTCGCCCAGCACCGTGCCGACGGCGTCGAGCAGGTGATGTCCGACGATGAGATACGAGCGGGCCTGGATGCCGAGCGAGACGTGCTTGTGCGCGATGCGCTCCATGACGGGCGTGAAGTCGGGTGCATTCGGGTCGATCAGCTGCACCGCGAACGCGACGACCGAAGCGGCGAGCGCCTTGGGCTGCTCGCCGATGGCCTGGTTGGCGCGGTTGAAGACGTTGAGCAGCTCCGGGTGGGCCGCGAACATGGCGGGGTAGAAGACTTTCGTGATCTCCTCCGCGTGGGCGGCGACGACGCCTGCGGTGGCGGCGACGATGGCTTCGGACTCCGGTGAGAGCTTCATGACGATCCCTTTCTCGATCGGGTCACGACGACTCTTCGACGATCCCGCGCCCGGGGCCTGCGCGCCACCCCTTCGACCGGTTTTATTCGGCTCCGCCCCAGCCGCTCGCGGCCTGTGTCCGGTTACCCTCGAAACCATGCCCCGCCGCGTCCACGACTTCCGCGGGCTCACCCAGCCGCGTCGTCTGCAGCTCCTGCACGCCATCCAGCGGGTGCCCGGACGCCGCATCGGCGAGCTCGCGTCGGAGTGCGGCATCCCGCTCAACACGGTGCGCGACCATCTGCGGGTGCTGGAGGACGAAGGCCTCATCCGCAGCGAGACGCTCGCCGTCGGCACGCGCGGCCGGCCTCCCGTCGTGTTCCATCCGGTGCGGGAGTCGGCGTCGAACCCGGCGGCGACGGCACGCGTCGAAGGGGCGAGTGAGCGGGGGCGGATGCTCCGCGCCGTCACGCAGCAGGATTCCGGCCCGCTCGACCCGGACGCCGCGCGCCAGCTCGACGTGCTCTACGAGCACCTCGACGACGCCGGTCTCGAACCCGTCGTCGACGAGCGCGCGCTGTCGTTCGACCTCGCGCCGTGCCGGTACCACGACATGATCGACGAGGACCGCGCGCTCGTATGCGGTGTGCACGCACGACTCGTCGAAGACGTGCTGCGCCACACCGAGGGCCCGCTCTCGGTCGAGCGGCTCGAGCCGTTCGTGACCGCGCACCAGTGCCGGCTGCTCCTGACCCTCGAGCCGCCCGCGCCGCGCTGATCGAACCGCGGCGTCACGCTGAGCCTCACGCCAGCGCCGCGCTGATCGAACCGCGGCGTCACGCCCGGCGCGAGCCGCCGATCTGCGCGGCCATGAGCGTCACGAGCTCGTAGAGCACGTGGCTGGCGGCGATGCCGGTGAGCTGGGCGTGGTCGTACGCGGGCGAGACCTCGACGACGTCGGCGCCGACGATGCGGCTGCCGCTCAGCGCGCGCAGCATCCTGAGCACTTCCCTGCTCGTGAGTCCGCCGGCCTCGGGCGTACCCGTGCCGGGTGCGTGCGCGGGGTCGAGCACGTCGATGTCGATCGAGACGTAGACAGGCCGGTCGCCGAGGCGCTGCAGCATGCGCTCGATCGCCTTCTCGACGCCCTGCTCCTCGACGTCGACGCTCGAGATGATCGAGAAGCCGAGGCGCTGGTCGTCGTCGAGGTCCTGTCGCGAGTAGAGCGGGCCGCGCGTGCCGACGTGGCAGCTCGCGGTGAGGTCGATGAGCCCCTCCTCGCTCGCGCGGCGGAACGGCGTGCCGTGCGTCACGGGTGCGCCGAAGTAGGTGTCCCACGTGTCGAGGTGCGCGTCGAAGTGGAGGACGGCGACGGGGCCGTGCTTCTTCGTGACGGCGCGCAGGAGCGGCAGCGCGATCGTGTGGTCGCCCCCGATCGTCACGATGCGATCGACGCGCTCCCCGAGCGCGGTCGCGGCGCGCTCGATCTCGCCGACGGCCTCGCCGATGTCGAAGGGGTTGGCCGGGATGTCGCCAGCGTCGACGACCTGGGCCTCGGCGAACGGCGACACGTCCTGCGCGGGGTTGTACGGGCGCAGCAGGCGCGACGACTCGCGCACGTGCGAGGGGCCGAAGCGCGCGCCGGGGCGGTAGCTGACGCCGGAGTCGAACGGGATGCCGACGAGGGCGATGTCGGCGCGCTCGACGTCTTCGATGCGGGGCAGCCGGGCGAACGTCGCGATGCCCGCGTAGCGGGGATTGACCGATGCGTCGACCGGTCCGATGTTGTCGGTCATGAGTCTTCCTTCGAGCTGCGGTCTCGGCGGTTCAGCGCCGCTTGCGGGACGTGGACGAGCTGCACGCCGCCCTCGGCGACGGCAGCCCGGATGGCCGGCTCGACGTCGTCGAGCGCGTCGACGCGACGGCCGACGCCGCCGAAGGCCGCAGCGAGGGCGACCCAGTCGGGCTGCACGAGGTCGACGCCGATGGGATGGATGCCGCGGTCCACTTCGTTCTGCCGGATCTCGGCGTAGCCGCCGTTGTCGACGCACACGATCGTGAGGTCGAGGCGCTGCTCGACGGCGGTCGCGAGCTCGTTGACGCAGAACATGAGCGCGCCATCGCCCAGCACGGCCACGACGGGCCGGTCGGGGCGTGCGACGCGCGCGCCGATCGCCGCGGGCAGGCCGTAGCCGAGCGTCGCGTACGTGGGTGTGTAGAGGAGGGAGTGCGGCTGCGACTGGTGCACGACATTGGCGAGCGCGAGGTAGACGATCTGCGACGAGTCGCCGGCGACGATCGCGTCGTCGGGAAGCGCCGCAGCGATCCGCTCGGCGAGCTCGACCGTCTCTGGGGCCGCCTCGCGCGTCTCAACGGCGATGGCGTCGCGCACGACAGCGAGCTCGGGCTGCGCCCGCGTGCCGGCGGGAAGCGCGTCGAGCAGTTCCGCGACGACAGCGGCCGTGTCGCCGACGATGCCGACGGTGGCCTCGAGGTTCTTGTGCAGCTGCGCCGCCGACACGTCCACGCGCACGACCGCACCACGCACCGCGAGTGCGGGCGCCCACAACTCCGCGGAGCCGAGCTTCGACCCGAGCACGATGAGCACGTCGGCCGCCTCGGCGACGTCGCGGGCAGCCTCCAGCCGCAGGTTCGCGCCGAGCGAGAGCGGATGCCGCTCATCGAGGGTCGCCTTGCCGTTGAGCGTCGTGAGCACCGGCGCCGAGAGCCGCTCGGCGAGCGCCGTGACCTCCCGGACAGCCCGCGTCGCGCCGCCGCCGGCCACGATGACAGGCCGCCGAGCCGCGCCGATGAGGCGTCCGGCGCGGGCGACGGCATCCCGATCGATGCGCTCCGCGCGCGCAGCCGGACGTGCCGCACGGGCGCTCGCCGGAAGATCGGCGGGCGCCTCGAGCACGTCGAGCGGGATCTCGATGTGCACGGGCCGCGGCCGGCCCGTGCGGAACAGCGCGAAGGCGTCGTGCACGGCGTCGACGGCCTCGGCGGCACTCGACACTCGGCGCGACCACTCGGCGATCGCGCCGACCATGGCGGAGGCATCCTTCGTCTCGTGCAGGGTTCCGACGTCGCGGAACTCCTCGCCGCGCGGCACCCCCGGCGACACGACGAGGAGTGGCCGCGACTCGCAGAACGCCGTGCCGATGGCACTCATGGCGTTCTGCAGGCCCGGGCCCGACGTCGTGATGACGACGCCGGGCAGGCCGGTCTGCTGCGCCCAGCCGTCGGCGCCGTAGCCCGAGCCCTGCTCGTGGCGGTTCGTCACGGCGCGGATGCCGAGCTCTGCGAGCGGGCGGTACAGCTCGAGGTTGTGCGTGCCGGGGATGCCGAAGACCGTCGTCACGCCGTAGGCGCGGATCGTCTCCATGACGGCACGGCCCGCCGTGTCGGCGTACTGCTCGGCGATGTCGGTCTCAGCCCGGTCGGTGCTCACGATGCTCATCCTCAGGCCGCCCGGTGTCGGCGCTCGCCGTCGACCCACGTCTCGAGCACGCGGATGCCCGAGATCTCGTCCGCCGCGACGGCGAGCGGATCGCCCGACAGCACGGCGAAGTCGGCGTACTTCCCGGGCTCGAGCGACCCGAGGTCGTCTTCCCGGCCGATCGACACGGCGCCTTCGTAGGTGTGCGCGCGGAGGGCCGCGCGCGCCGAGACGCGGAGGTCGTCGGGGCCGAGCCTGTGACCTCGGCGCGTGATGCGGGTCACGGCGGTCTGGATGGCCTCGAGCGGGATGGGCTCGGCGACGGGCGCGTCGGACGAGATCGTGAACGGCACGCCGGCGGCCTCGAACTCGCCGAGCGGGTTGAACCGCTCCCCCGGCGTGCCGATCGCCTGCTCGACGCCCTCGCCCCAGTTGAAGTAGTGCTGCGTCTGGTTGACGGGGCGGATGCCCGACACCGCCATGCGCTGGATCTGCTCGGGGGTCGGCAGCCCGCAGTGCTCGATGCGGTGCCGCGCGTCGGCGTCGGGCCGGTCGGCGAGCGCCGCCTCGATCGCCGAGACCACCATCTCGATCGCCGTCGGCGACTGCGCGTGGGTCGCCGTCTGCAGCCCCGCGCCATGCGCGCGGCGGATCAGCTCGGCGTACTCGGCGGGCTCGTGGTAGAGCTGGCCGGTACGGCACGGGTCGCCGACGTAGCCGTCGGGGAAGTACGCCGTCCAGCCGCCGAGCGTGCCGTCGGCGTAGAGCTTGATGCCGGCGAAGCTCAGGTAGGCGTTGCCGAACTGGCCGACGAGCCCCATATCGAGAGCGTCGTCGAGCAGGTGCGACAGGAGGTACATCGAGACGCGCAGCTCGAGTCGGCCGGCCTCCGCGAGGCGCAGGTACATGTCGAACTCGCGGCGCGACACCTGCGCGTCGCCGATCGTCGTGACGCCGCCCGCGAGGAAGCGCTGCGTCGCGGCATCCAGCTGTCGCAGGTGCTCCTCGGGCTCGTCGGCGAGGTGGAAGTTCGGCCCGTGGTGGCCGATCTTCACGCCGTGCACGCCCGTGAGGATGTTGCACGCGGCGTCGGAGATCTCGCCCGTGAGCTCTCCGTCGGCGTCGCGGAAGTACTCGCCGCCGTCGGGGTTCGGCGTGTCTCGGTCGACGCCGTGCAGCGCGAAGGTGCGGGAGTTCACGACTCCCCCGTGGCCCGACGCGTTCATGAGGTACACCTCACGGTCCGTCGCGACCTCGTCGAGCTCGAATCGGGTGGGATGCCGCCGCTCAGCCAGGTTGCGGTGCTCGTAGCCGTAGCCCCGCACGGGGCGCCCGGCGGGAAGTCCGGCCGCGGCATCCTTCAGGAGGGCGAGGATCTCGGGGATGCTCGCCGCCTTCTCCGGCCCGCAGTCGACCCACGTCATCAGCTGGCCGAACATGAGCGGGTGCGCGTGGGCGTCGATGAAGCCGGGGACGACGACGGCGTCACCGAGGTCAACCCGTTCGGGCTCGAGTCCGAGCCGCTCGGCGGCCGCCTCGCACTCGGCGGCCGAACCGAGGGCGAGGATGCGGCCGGCGTCGGTCAGCATCGCGGTGGCGGTGCTGCCTGTGGCGTCGACGGTGTGGATGACGCGGGCCGTGACCAGGCGCGGCGCGGTCTGCACGGGGCGGTCGAAGGCGGCGAGCTTTCTCATGACACTCGATTCGTGGTGGTGTCGGTGCGGGGGACGAAGGTGTCGGTGACCGGCGCCTCGTCGGAGTGCTGCGGCGCGAGCTTCGTGCAGATCGCCGCGAGGACCGCCATGCCGGTGAACATCGCGATGACCGACCAGATGCTGCCCGTCCACGAGATGAGCTGGGTCGCGAACCAGGGCGAGAAGCCGGCCCAGACGGCCGCGCCGACGCCGTACGACAGCGCGATCGACGTGTAGCGGGCCTGCGGGCGGAACATCTGCGCGAGGATCGCGGCGATCGGGGCGTAGGTGGCGCTCATCGCGATGCGCACGAGCGACGCCATGAGGAAGATGACCGGTTCGATGCGGCCCGGCAGCACCAGCATGAACGGCACGAACGTCAGCACGGAGGTTGCAAGACCGATGTACATGATGTTCTTGCGGCCCCACTTGTCGCCGAGCCAGGCGACGGGCAGTGTCACGAGGAACTCGATGAACGACGCGATCGTCATGGCGTCGAGGATGACCTGCTCGCTGACGCCGATCGTGTCGCCCGTCGCGTACGCGGTCGCGAACGTCGTGGCGAGGTAGTAGCCGCCGGTCGAGATCGGCAGCAGGCCGATGCCGAGGAGGATCGGCCACCAGTTGACGCGCAGCGCGAACGCGAGCGGCATCGACTGCTTGCGGCCCTCGACCTTCGACTCGAAGACCGGCGACTCCTCGACGCGGTAGCGCACCCAGAAGCCGACGCCGACCAGCACGATCGAGAGGAGGAACGGGATGCGCCATCCGCCGTTCATGATGAAGTCGTCGCCTGCGCGCGACATGATCGCGAAGATGCCCGAGGCCAGCAGCGCACCGGCGGGGTTGCCGAGCTGCGTGAAGCCGCCGTAGAAGGTCTTCTTGCCGGCGGGTGCGTGCTCGACGCTCATGAGCACCGCGCCGCCCCACTCGCCGCCGACCGCGAGGCCCTGCACGGCGCGCAGGAGGATCAGCAGGATCGGAGCCCAGATGCCGATCGCGTCGTAGGTGGGGAGGCATCCCACGAGCACCGTCGAGGCGCCCATGAGCAGGAGCGTGATGACGAGCGACACGCGCCGGCCGAGCTTGTCGCCGATGTGGCCGAACAGGATGCCGCCGAGCGGGCGGACGAGGAAGGCCACGGCGAAGGTCGCGAAGGCCGCGGCCGTCTCGGCGAGGGGGTCGCCGCTCGGGAAGAACAGCGGGCCGAACACGAGCGCGGCGGCCGTCGCGTAGATGTAGAAGTCGTACCACTCGATCGTGGTGCCGGCGAACGCGGCGAGACCGGCTCGTCGTGCCCTGCTGGTGGTCGGGTTGGAAGTCATGACCGCTCCTTTGCGGATGATCGGGGATGCGAAGGATGCTACGAGCGTCCAGACGCCTCGGCAACCGCGAAAGTCCAGCCGAACGGCTTCCTCACTGGAGTTCTGAATCCGAATGCATGCATGCGTTCGGAAACGTCACTCAGGGGCCCTCGTGTGGTCTACTTCTGTCAGGGATCAGGAGCGATCCCGGGAAATTCGACGAATCGAGCGGACATGGACTTCGACGCCGATCTGATCCGCGCCCTGCAGGAGAACGGCAGGGCGAGCATCCACTCGCTGGGCGAGCGGCTCGGCCGGCCTCGTGCTGCCGTCTCGGAGCGCCTGCACGCGATGCTCGCCGACGGCACCGTGCGCGTCGTCGCTGCCGTCGATCCCGGGTTCCTCGGGCAGCATGTGCTCGCGCACGTCTCGATCCGCACCGACGCCACGGTCGAGCCGCTCGCGCAGCGCCTGCGCGGGCTCGGCGAGACGGTGCTCGTGTCGGCGATCGGCGGCGCGCACGACCTCGTCACGGAGGTGCGCGTCGGCTCGATGGCGGCGTTGCATGACCTCCTCGCCGAGATCCGGGCGATGCCGAGGGTCGTCGACATCAACACGCTCATCTACTCGAGCGTCGTGAAGGGCTTCTTCGTGTCGGACTACCGCGGCGACGTCACGATCGACACGACCGACACGGCGCTCATCGAGCTGCTGCAGCGCGACGGCAGGATGAGCTTCCGCGCCCTCGGCGAGGCGGTGCGCCTCTCCCCTTCCGCCGTCACGACCCGCGTCGAGCGGCTCATCGGCAGCGGCGTCATCAAGATCAGCGCCGTCGAGGCGCGCGGACTCGCGCACCGGCAGCTCTCGATGGGTGTCGGCCTCAACCTCACGGCCGACGACGACACGGTCATGGAGGCGCTGCGGACATGGCGGGGCGTCGACTTCGCGGCGCGCACGCTCGGGCGCTTCGACGCCGTCATGACGCTCGTCGAGCCGTCGGCGGGCGCCCTCTACGCGAGCCTGGAGCGCATCCGCTCACTCCCCGGCGTCGCGCACGTCGAGGCGTGGTTCCACCTCGCGGTGCTCAAAGAGGATTACGCGCGCACGCTCAGGCCCGCAGGCTGAGCGCGCTCGCCGGAGCAGCCCGGGCGGGCGCGGCATCCATCGGCCATACTGGCGCCGTGAGCCCTGAAGACGTCCACGCGTACTGCGCCGCGAAGCCGGGTGCCTGGGAGGACCAGCCCTGGGAGGGCGACGTCGTCTTCAAGGTGGGGCCGGGCGAGCGCGGCAAGATCTTCGCCTTCTACGGCGACGGGACCAGGGTCGGCGTCAAGGCCGCCACGACCCGCGACGAGGCCGACGAGTGGCTCGTCCGGTATCCCGACGATGCCCGCGCGTCGGCGTACATCGGGCGATCGGGCTGGAACTCGCTGAACACGGGGGGCGGCATCCCCGACGACGAGCTGCGCGAGGCGATCGACACGTCGTACGAGCTCGTCGTCGCGGGGCTGCCGAAGAAGCTCCGGCCGGGAACCTAGCGGGCCCAGCCCGGAAGTTCGGGGTCGCGAAGTGCGGGAATCACGTCGAATATCCGCAGAACGCGACCCCGAACCGCCTGGCGTCGGTGGCAGTCACTCGTAGCGCAGCGACTCCACCGGATCAGCCCGCGCCGCGCGCGCCGCCGGCAGCGTGCCTGCGAGGAACGCGATGAACATCACGACGAGGATGATGACGGCGATCGAGCTCGGTGCGAACGAGATCACCTGCAGCCCCGGCAGATTCGACAGCAACCCACGTGACAGCACACCGCTCACCGCGGTGCCCGCCGCGATCGCCGCGACGACGCCGATCGCGCTGCCGAGGAAGCCGATGAAGGTCGCCTCGAGGCTGAATAGTCCGAAGACCTTGCCCGACCCCATCCCCATCGCCTTCATCAAGCCGATCTCGCGCGTGCGCTCCTGCACCGACATGAGCAGCGTGTTCACGATGCCGAAGCTCGCCGCGAGCAGCGCGATGATCGCGAAGGCGTTGAGCACGAGGACGATGCCGTCGATGACGGTCGTGAACGTGCCGAGCTGCTGCGTCAGGGTCGTCGAGGTGAAGCCGGCGTCCTTCAGCGCCGACTGCACGGCCGTGATCTCGGCATCCGTCGCCCCTTCCGCGACCCACACGTGCGCCGAGGCGTAGCGTCCGATCTGGGCCTGCGGCACACCCACCTTCTGCGTGTCGTACAGCGTCGTCGTGAGCGCGTCGTTGGGCGTGATGGCCTCGGTCCCGGCGCCGAGGCTGAAGCTCGCCTCCGACACCCCGACGACGGTCGCCTCGACGGTCTGCTGCTCACCGTTGCCGTCGGTCAGGGCGATCGTCACGGTGCTGCCCACGGCATCCGCAGCACTCGAGAACCCGAGCGGCTCGACGTAGCCCGCGGGCAGCGCGAGCTGGAGCGCGTCCGAGCCCGAATCGGGCTGCTCCCCCGCCGCGAGCTGCACCACCTGGCCCGCGATGAACGAGCCGGCGCTCACGCGGTACTTCGCGCCTCCGCCGTACTGGATGTAGTCGAGCGTCACGGCGCGCACCGGTTCGACCTTCTCGACGCCGTCGACCGCGGCGATCGCGTCGAGATCGTCCTGCGTCATGGCCTCGACAGTGCCGGGGTCGCCGGGGCCACGACCAGCACTCACGGCATCCGGGTCGTACTTCTGCGGACCGCTGTCGGTTCCCGCCTGCGCTTGCGAGTCGGCAGCCTTCGTGACGGTGATCGCCGTGTCGGTGCCGAACGACGCGACGGTCGAGTCGATGTAGGCGTTGATGCCGGTGCCGAGACCGTTCGTGATCGTCAGGGTGAAGGCGCCGACGAAAATCGCGAGGATCGTCAGGATCGTGCGCGTCTTCGAGCGGAACGTGCTCGAGATCGCCGAGCCGATGAGGTCGATCGTCTTCATGCCGCGACCTCCTCGCGGTCCGCCGCTTCGACGACGAGTCCGTCGCGGATGTGGATGCGGCGATCGCACCGCGCCGCGAGCTCCTCGTCGTGCGTCACGATGACGAGGGTGATGCCGTGCTCGCGGTTGAGGGCGAAGAGGATGTCTTCGACGACGGCACCCGTCGCGGTGTCGAGGTTGCCCGTGGGCTCGTCGGCGAAGATGATGCGCGGGTCGTTGACGAGGGCGCGGGCGATCACGGCGCGCTGCTTCTGGCCGCCCGACAGGTTGACGGCCTTGTTCTTCGCCTTGTCGCCCATGTCGAGCTGCTCGAGCGCCGCGAGGCCGCGGCGACGCCGCTCACTCCGCCGTACGCCGGCGATCTTGAGCGGGAGGACGACGTTCTCGAGCACCGACTGGTCGGGCGTCAGGAAGAACTGCTGGAACACGAATCCGAAGGTCTGGTTGCGCGCCTTGTTCAGCGTGCGCCCCTTGAGCGCGCGCGTGTCGGTTCCCCCGAGCTCGATGCGTCCCTCCGTGGGCTCGTCCATCAGGGCGAGCAGGTGCATGAGCGTCGACTTGCCCGATCCGGACTTGCCGATGATCGCGAGGGACTCTCCCTCCGCGATGTCGAGGTCCACCCCTTTCAGCGCGTCGAAGCGGTTTGCTCCCCGGCCGTAGCTCTTGCGGAGGCCGTGCGCCGAGATGACGTTCGTGGCCATGTCTCTCCTGTCTCGAGTGCGAATCGCCGGGCAGAGCGCCCGTGACTCCACTCTGCGAGAAGCAGGCGCCCGGCGAATCCGCCGCGGGGAGGCATCCGCGTACAGCATCCGCGGTATGCCGCTCTACGCCACCGGGTGCATGACTGATCGGCCTTCGCGCGGCATGCTGAGGGGATGACCGGCACCGCACCACCCGCCGCCCCGCGCGGCGTGCCGCCGTGGGTGTGGGATGCCGTCGGCGCACTGTGCGTCGTGCTGGGCGCGTTCGTCCGTTTTCCCGAGCTCTCCGGTGTCTACACCGTCATCGGAGCGGTCGCGGTGCTGCTTCCGGCTGTCTTCGTCTTCTTCCGCCGACGCATCCCGTGGGTCGCGCTTCCCGTCACGGTCGTCTGCTACGCCGTCGCCCTCTTCACGTGGCCCACGACACCGCTCTCCGCCCTCGCGATGGCGATCGCGATGTATACCGTCGCCGTCATGTCGACCCGTCGGGTGTCGATCATCACGGCCCTCGTCATCATCATCGTGACCGTCGCGGTGACGGCGATCGTGACGGGCGGCGTGATCCACGCCTGGACCTTCCAGATCATCGTCACCTTCGGCTTCGCAACGGCCCTCGGTGACGCCGTCCGCACGCGCCGCGCCTACATCGCCGAGATCATGCAGCGAGCCGTGCGCGCCGAGCAGACGCGCGAAGCCGAGGCATCCCGTCGCGTCGCGGAGGACCGCCTCCGCATCGCGCGCGATCTGCACGACGCGGTCGCCCATCAGATCTCGGTCATCAGCCTCAACGCCGGTGTGGCCAGCTCCGCCCTCGACGCGGATCCCGAGGCCGCGCGGCGGGCATTGGCGACGATCCGCAGCGCCTCCCGCGACGTGCTGGGCGAGATCGGCAACCTCCTCGCGACGCTCCGGCTCCCCGAAGAGCAGACCGCTCCGCGGGCCCTCACGAGCCTGACTCAGCTCGACACGCTTCTGAACGAGTTCGAGGCATCCGGACTTCACACGACCATCCGCCGCGACGGCGACATGGAGCACCTCCCGACCGCCGTCGACGTCGTCTGCTACCGGATCATCCAGGAGGGCCTCACGAATGCGCTCAAGCACGGCTCGGCGGGCCGCGCACACGTCTGGGTGGCCGTCCGTTCCTCGTCGGTCGACATCGTCATCGCCAACCCGGCCGCCGTCGGCGCCTCGTCATCGACTTCGGGCGGGCACGGGCTGCTCGGCGTGCGCGAGCGGGCTGAGAGCGTGAACGGCACGGTCGTGTCCTCCACCGACGCGACGGGGTTCCGGCTCGAGGTGCACATCCCGCTCACCTCGGGCGCCGTCGCGCGGGCGCACGCATGATCCGCGTCCTCATCGCCGACGATCAGGCCCTCATCCGCACGGCGGTGCGCGAGATCCTGCGCACGCACGACGACATCGAGGTGGTCGGCGAGGCGATCGACGGACGGGATGCCGTTGACCGGGTGCGGCTGCTGAACCCCGACGTCGTCCTGATGGACATCCGGATGCCGGGCACCGACGGCATCCAGGCGACCGAGCTCATCCGCGCCGACGCCGCCCTCAGCGCGAGTCGCGTGCTCATCCTCACGACCTTCGAGGAGGACGACTACGTCGTCGCCGCGCTCAGGGCAGGAGCGAGCGGCTTCATCGGCAAGGGCTCGGAACCCGACGACATCGCCCGCGCGATCCGCACGGTGCACGCCGGCGACGCCCTGCTCTCCCCCGCGGCCACGCGCGGACTCATCGAGCGCTACCTCGCCTCGCCCGGGGCCTCGAGCGATCGCTTCGACGCGAGCCGACTCTCCGAGCTCACCGCGCGCGAGACGGAGATCCTCGCACACGTCGCCCGGGGCGAGTCGAACGAGGAGATCGCCGGCGAGCTGTTCATCTCACCCCACACCGCGAAGACGCACGTCAACCGGATCATGGCCAAGCTCGACGCCCGCGACCGCTCGCAGCTCGTCGTGTGGGGTTACGAGACGGGGCTCGTGCACCCGACGGGCGGAGGCTCCTCGCCGGCATAGTCGCGTCGGGTTGACGCGCGACCACCCCCGCCGAACGGGAGCAGACTCGGATCATGAGCTTCGATTCGCACAAAGGGACCCGCGGGGCGCGGCAGCCGAAAGGCGCTCTGCTGCGCTGGATCACCGGGATCTCGGCGAGGCGGGTCAAGAAGGGCCATGGCATGGGAGGCATGAGCGTGCTCGTGCTCGTCACGATCGGCAAGAAGTCGGGAAAGGTGCGCGAGACGCCGGTCGCGTGGTTCCCGGGGCCGGACGGCGGCTGGATCATCGTCGCCTCTGCCGCCGGCGCGACCGACAACCCTGCCTGGTACTACAACCTCGCCGCACATCCGGATCGGGTCTCGATCGTGCTCGACGCTCGCCCCATCGCGGTGACGCCCCGTCAGCTGCACGGCGCGGAGCGCGCCGCCGCGTGGCAGGTGGTGGTGTCGCGGGTGCCACGCTTCGAGAGCTACCTGTCGAAGACCGACCGGGAGCTCCCCGTCATGCTGCTGACGGCGGAGGGCTGATCGGAACTCAGCCCCTCGGGTCGTAATCGACGACCGTCAGCCGAGTCCGGATCTCGTCGAGCGTCTCGAGGACCGAGACGACCTCGTCGAGGGGATGCAGCGGAGACTCGAGACGCCCTTCGCCGACATACCGGGCCAGCGCCGTCGCCTGGTAGCTGAGCGCGTCGTACCGTTCCTCGAACGCGGTGTCGCGCCATTCCTCGACGACGTCGACGCGGTCGACCCGTCGGGTCAGGACCAGCCCCGTCGGGCTGAAGAACGGGGCCGTGACATCGACTCGGGCGTCGGAGCCGATCACGGCCGCGCGCATCGGCGTCGAGGAGATCATCGACGTCGCCACGACGCATCCGCCCCGCTCTCGTACCCGAGAAGAGCCGTCGCGCGCAGATCGATCCCGTTCTGCGTCGCGAGGCCGGTCGCCTGGATCCGCGTCGGCGTCCCGAGGATCGACGACGCGAACGAGACCGGGTAGACGCCGAGATCGAGCAGTGCGCCGCCCGCGAGCGCGGGATTCCACATCCGCCCCGCGGGATCGTAGGGCGATCGGCCACCGAAGTCGGCCGTGACCTGATGGATCTCGCCGAGCTCGCCGTTCGCGACGAGCTGCCGGAGAATGTCGGACTGCGGCAGGTACCGCGTCCACATCGCCTCCATGACGAGCACGCCCGCGGCGCGGGCCGCGTCGACGATCTCGCGCGCCTCCGGAGCACTGGTCGCGATCGGCTTCTCGATCAGGACGTGCTTGCCCGACGCGATCGCCTGCAGCGCGAGCTCGGCGTGAGCACTGTGCGGGGTGGCGATGTAGACGACGTCGATGTCTTCGTCGGCGAAGAGTGCGTCCGCGGTCTGGTGCGTGCGGCCGAGGTCGTGGGCCTCGGCGAAGGCGGCGGCGCGCGCGGTGTCGCGGGCGGCCACGGCCATGACGTGCTGCGGCGTGCGCGTGCGGAGGGCTGTGACGAATCGGGAGGCGATCCACCCGGTTCCGAGGATGCCCCAGCGCAGGGCGGGGACGGATCCCGGGTCGATCGTGCGGGGAGCGGGGAAGGTCACGGAACGGTCCTTGTCGGTCGATACGGTTCGCGAGATGCAGATGTGCGACGTCCCGAGGCTAGCTGTCGCATCCGTTCGGCGCGCCCGGCGGTAGCCCGAAGGCACCCGTGCCCCACCTCGGCCGGATGTGACGACAGCCCGCCGCTCCGGCCATTCGGGGTCACTCCTGCCCCAGTCAGCCGAGATCCAGGACGGTCGAGGGGTCACCCCGACCCGGGCAGGTCGAGCAGTCCGCCCTGCCGTTCGCGCGGCGCGGCCTCCGGATCGTCCAGACCCAGCTCGGGGAGGATGCGCCGATCCTGGGCTCGGTCCATTTCGCACGGCGCGCACTGCTCGATGCGTAAGGCAGAAGTCATCCAATTGTTTTGATGTATTCAAAACAAGCCCCTAGACTGCTGGCATGAGCTCCCGCGGCCTTCCCTCCCCCGATGCGGGCGAGCGGATCCGCGCGGCGGGCCTCCGGGTGACCGATTCGCGCCGCGCCGTCATCGATGCGCTCGACGCGTATCCGCACGCGGGTGCCGACGAGCTCTTCGAGGTCGTCGCGCGATCGGTCCCGAACACGAGCTTGCAGTCCGTGTACAACGCCCTCAACGACTTCACCGTCGCCGGCCTCGTGCGTCGCATCGAGCCGGCGGGTCAGCCCGGCCGCTTCGAACTGCGCGTCGGCGACAACCACCACCACTTGGTGTGCTCGCGCTGCGGCGCCGTCGAAGACGTCGACTGCGTCGTCGGCGAGCCGCCCTGCCTCACCCCGTCAGACACACACGGGTTCTCCGTGCACGTGGCCGAGATCACGTTCTGGGGCGTCTGTCCCGCGTGCGCCGCGACCTGACACCCCCGATTCGTCCTGTTCGCCCCGTTCGCCCATCTGGAAGGAATCACCATGACCTCTCACGACGACCTCGCCACCGGAATCGGCGGTGAGACGGAAGTCGACCAGTCCGTCACCGTGACGGACGAGCCGCAGGCGCCGGGCGGATGCCCCGTGGTGCACACGTCGCAGCCGCACCCCACGGCCGGCTCGGCGAACCGCGTGTGGTGGCCGAACCAGCTCAACCTCAAGGTGCTCGCGAAGAACCCCGCCGTCGCCAACCCGCTCGGCGAGGAGTTCGACTACAAGGCCGCGTTCGAGAGCCTCGACCTCGCCGCCGTCAAGAAGGACATCGAAGTGGTCCTCACGACGTCGCAGGACTGGTGGCCCGCCGACTTCGGCCACTACGGCCCGCTCGTCATCCGCATGGCGTGGCACTCCGCCGGCACGTACCGCGTGACCGACGGCCGCGGCGGCGGCGGCGCGGGGCAGCAGCGCTTCGCGCCGCTCAACTCGTGGCCCGACAACGTCAACCTCGACAAGGCCCGCCGCCTGCTGTGGCCCGTCAAGAAGAAGTACGGCCAGTCGATCTCGTGGGCCGACCTCATGATCCTCGCCGGCAACGTCGCGCTCGAGTCGATGGGCTTCCAGACCTTCGGCTTCGGCGGCGGCCGCCCCGACGTGTGGGAGCCGGACGACGACGTGTACTGGGGCCCCGAGACCACGTGGCTCGGCGACGAGCGCTACTCGGGCGACCGCGACCTCGAGAAGCCGCTCGCGGCGGTGCAGATGGGCCTCATCTACGTCAACCCCGAGGGCCCCAACGGCCAGCCCGACCCGCTGCTCGCGGCCCGCGACATCCGCGAGACGTTCTCGCGCATGGCGATGGACGACGAGGAGACCGTCGCTCTCATCGCGGGCGGCCACACCTTCGGCAAGACGCACGGCGCGGCATCCGATTCGAACGTCGGCGACAACCCCGAGGCGGCCTCGCTCGAGCAGCAGGGCCTCGGCTGGTCCAACGCGCACGGCACGGGCAAGGGCGACGACACGATCACGTCGGGCCTCGAGGTGACGTGGACCTACCACCCGACGCGCTGGGACAACGAGTTCTTCCACATCCTCTTCGCGTACGAGTGGGAGCTCTTCCAGAGCCCGGCCGGCGCGAACCAGTGGCGCCCGAAGAACAACGGCGGCGCCGACATGGTGCCCCTCGCGCACTCCGACGGCCGCCGCGAGCCGCGCATGCTCACGACCGACCTCGCGCTGCGCTTCGACCCGGCTTACGGCCCGATCTCGAAGAAGTTCTCGGAGGACCCGGATGCCTTCGCCGACGCCTTCGCACGCGCCTGGTTCAAGCTGACCCACCGTGACATGGGCCCCATCGCCCGCTACCTCGGATCCGAGGTGCCGGCCGAGGAGCTCATCTGGCAGGACCCGGTGCCCGCCGTCGACCACGAGCTCATCGACGCGGCCGACGCCGCCGAGCTCAAGGCGCGCATCCTCGCGTCGGGCCTCACGGTCGCCGAGCTCGTCGGGGCGACGTGGGCCGCGGCATCCTCGTTCCGCGGCAGCGACAAGCGCGGCGGCGTCAACGGCGCCCGCATCCGCCTCGCGCCGCAGAAGGACTTCGAGGTCAACAACCCCGCGCAGCTCGCCAAGGTGCTCGAGGTGCTCGAGGGCGTCAAGGCCGCCTTCGACGCCGACCGCACGGACGGCAAGAAGGTGTCGCTCGCCGACCTCATCGTGCTTGCGGGCAACGCGGCGGTCGAGAAGGCCGCGCAGGATGCCGGCGTCGAGGTCGAGGTGACGTTCCACCCGGGCCGCACCGACGCCTCGCAGGAGCAGACCGACGTCGAGTCGTTCCACTACCTCGAGCCCGTCGCCGACGGCTTCCGCAACCACTACGGCCCGCTCGCCGAGCTCCCCGCCGAGTACCTCCTCGTCGACCGTGCGAACCTCCTGACGCTCAGCGCGCCGGAGCTCACGGTGCTCGTCGGAGGCCTCCGCGTCCTCGGCGCCAACTGGGACGGTTCGCAGTACGGCGTGTTCACCGAGCGCCCGGGCGTGCTCACGAACGACTTCTTCGTGAACCTGCTCGACCTCGGCACGACGTGGAAGCCGCTCGACCCGGGTGCGCACGCGTTCCTCGGCACGAAGGACGGCTCGGGCGAGAAGGTCGGGATCGGCACGCGCGCCGACCTCGTGTTCGGCTCGAACTCCGAGCTGCGCGCCGTCGCCGAGGTCTACGCCTCGGACGACGCCCACGAGAAGTTCGTCCACGACTTCGTCAAGGCGTGGGGCAAGGTCACGGAGCTCGACCGCTTCGACCTCGTCTGACCGAGAGTCGACGCGAAAGGCGCTCGGCCGGAGTCATCCGGGCGAGCGCCTTTCTCGTTGGTGAGGGTCGACGCCTGAGGATTCAGTGCGCGAACCCGGCGGCCGTCTCGGCCAGGCTCTTGCCCTTCGTCTCCGGAGCAAGCCACTGCGACAGCGCGGCTCCGACGAACGCGACCCCCGCGGCGATGATGAGCGTCGTGCTCTCCCCGAGGTTCGTCATCGACCACGGCAGGGCGAAGACGGCGAGCGCCGCGCCGATCCGGCTGACCGCGGCGGCGAAGCCGGTCCCGATCCCCCGGAGCTCGCTGGGGAAGAGCTCCGCCGGATAGATGCTCGTGAGCGTGTTGTATCCCGCGTTGAAGAACGAGAACGCGAAGAACAGGAAGATCACCACATACACCGGCGCTCCCGTCCACACACCGATGACGAGCAGCATGGACGCGCACAGCCACTGCGTGGGGACGGTGAGGATGCGGCGGCCGAGCTTGTCCACGAGCAGCACCGTGACAGTCACACCCGCCGCGGCGAGCGCCGACATCCCCACCCCGCCCGAGTTGATCCCGTAGGGGGCGAGCACCTCGTCGGCGAAGGTGGCGAGCGCGAAGTAGGGCGATACCGCGCAGAACCAGAACCCGGCGGTGAAGAGGGTCACACGCCAGTACTGAGGCGAGAACAGGTCCCTGAACGTCTTGCGAGCGGGACCCTGCCCATTCGCTCGGCGGGCCTGCTCCTCCTTGATCATCCGGAGGTCGATCTCGGTGGTGATGCTCTCGTGCAGCTCGCTCGATCCGACGTACCGGCGTGCGACGGAGAGTGCGTCATCGCGCCGACCCTTGCTGATCAGCCAGCTCGGCGATTCCGGCAGACCCAGTCGTGCCAGGAACAGGGCGAGGGCGATCACCGTGCTGCTGCCGAGGATGAGCCGCCACGATGCACCGGCATCGCGCATGGCGGTGCCGACGATGAAGGCGGCCATGAAGCCGACGTATCAGGCGATCACGGTCACGCCGAGCAGGCGTCCGCGCTGCTTCGGCGGCGAGAACTCGGACGTGAGCGGCCAGCCGATCGCGTACTCGCCGCCGATGGCGATGCCCATCAGCACGCGGATGAAGAACAGCTGCGCGGCCGCAGAGATCGCTCCGTCCACGATGAAGAACTGCAGAGCCGAGGCGACGACGAACAGCGCCATGTCGATGAGGAACATCGGCTTTCGGCCGAACTTGTCGGTCGCCCACCCGGCCAACGGCGAGCCGAGGAAGATGCCGAACAGCGGTCCTGCGGCGATGAGGCCGATCCAGATGTCGTCGACGCTCAGGTCCTCCCGGACCAGGCCGGTCACCGGACCGAGGATGCCGAGGATGTAGCCGTCGAGGAACATACCGCCGATGACCACCGCGATCAGCCGGATCATGAACCGGCGCTTGAACTGAGGCGTCGTCGCCTCAGCGGCGCCGGCGGCTCCGGCGGCCCCGGTCCGGCCGTCCATCAGACGACCTCCGGGACGAGTGCCGAGAGCGACGTGCGGACACGCTCGAGCGCGTCGGCCGACAGCTCGCCGGTGGGCTTGCGCGGAACGCCGACGGGAAGCCCCTGCAGCTCGAGACCGGCCTTGACGGCGGGGATGAACGGCACCGAGAGCAGCGCGTCGATGACGGGGTAGAGCCGCTTCCACTCGTCGAGGGCGGTGTTGAGGTCGCCCTGGCGGATGAGCCGCGCGACCGACACGATCTCGTCGGGGACGACATTGGCCGTGCCGGCCATGACGCCCGCGGCGCCCTCGACGAGGGCGCTGTAGAGGTAGGCATCCCAGCCGATGAACGTGCCGATGACGTCGCTGTGGTGGTGGATGAGCTGGAGGGCCTGCTCCCAGTTGGCGCTGGAGTCCTTGATGTACCGGATGTTGTCGACCGACGTCGCGAGCGAGCGCACCGTGTCGGGGTCGAGGTTGATGCCGGTGACGGCCGGGATGTTGTAGAGCATGACCGGGATGTCGACCGACGCCGCGACATCCGTGATGTACGCCACGGTCTCGTCGATCGAGAGGGGCTCGTAGTAGGGCGTGATGAGCATGAGCACATCGGCGCCCGAGCTCTGCGCAGCACGCGAGAGGCGGATCGCCTCGGCGGTCGAGGTCGCACCGGTCTGGGCGATCACGGGCACGCGACCGGCCGCCTGGTCGATGACGGTGTCGATGAGCAGGAGGCGCTCGTCGGACGAGAGCGCGCCGACCTCGCCGGTCGAGCCGGCGGCGACGACGCCGTCGACTCCGGCCTCGATCGAGCGGTCGACGACCCGACGCAGCGTCGGCACGTCGATCGCCTCGTTCTGGTCGAAGGGCGTGGTGAGGGCGGTGAGAACTCCGCGGAGGTCGGTGGTCATGCGACGGTCCTTTCTGGGGTGATGTCGGCAACGCGAGCCGATGCCGGGGCGGGGGTGGATGCGGTGCCGAAGTCGACGGCGGACTGGCGCCCCGTGGCGAGCACGCTGGCCGCCTCCTGCGCCGCCGAGAAGCCCGACGTGATGGAGGTCTCGGTATAGAGGGTGCCGAGGTAGTCGCCGGCGAGGAAGACCCGGCCGCCGCCGCGCGTCAGGATGGGCTGGATCTTGGCGCGGCCCGGTGCGCAGTATGGCGACGCGTTGGCCCAGCGCTCCGTCTTGGCCTCGACGACCGTGCGCGAGAAGCCGGGCGAGTCGAGCACCTTCTCGAGGTCGGCGAGGTGGATGCCCGCGACCTCCTCGTCGCTCTTGTCGAGGAGCGCCTTGCCGAGGGCGGCCGGCGAGAACGTCATGAAGCTGCCACCGGGGCGGCGCACCGATTCGGTGCCGCGCACGATGCTCGCCTGGTTGAGCGCGATGGCGAACGAGCGCTTCGGCGCCGCGATGGCGTAGATGTCGTCCCACGGCTGCGACGTCGTCTCGTTCGTGAGGAACGCGGTGCTCACGTGCGGACCGTACTGGACCTGCGAGAGCGCTCCGCGGAGGTCCTCGGGCAGGTCGACGCCGACGCGGTGCGAGACGTCGGCGGTCGTGGCGAGCACGACGGTGCGCGCCTCGACCTCGCGGTCGACGCCGTCCTGGCGGTAGCGCACGACGACGGAGTCCTTCTTGTGCACGACCTCCTGCACCTGAGCGCCGAGCTGCACCCGGTCGCCGAGCGCCGCCGAGATCGACTCCGTGAGGGTCGAGGGCCCGCCGACGATGCCGCGGCTCAGTCCCTGGCCGAAGCCGAGGACGAGGCTGAAGTAGCCGATCCCGGCACCGGCCGAGATCTGGTCCATGTTGCCGGCCGAGCGCGTGACGGTCGTCTGGAAGAGCGCTGCGGCGTCCTCCGGCAGGTGGCCGATGAAGTCGGCGAACGACTGGTCGTTCATGAAGTCGTAGATGCGCTGCTGACGCATGGCGCCCGACTCCCCCGAACGCTTGCGCACGACGCGCGTGTACTTGGCGACGCCCGCGACGACCTTGAGTCCGGCGGTCACGGTCGCGACCCGCGACGAGACGGACATCGGCAGACGCAGCGGATAGGTCGCGATGTGGCCCTTGCGCAGGAAGGTGCCGTTCATCGACAGCGCCTGCAGCGAGCCGGGCACGGCGACCGCCATGACGCCCACCTCGTTGAGCAGCGCATCGGTCGAAGATCCGGGGCCGGCGAACACATGTCCACCCCAGTTCAGCCAGTACTCGCCGCGCCGCTCCGACTTGATGCGGCCGCCGACGCGGGTGTCGGCTTCGAGGACCAGCGTGTCCCAATGGCGCAGACGCCAGGCGGCCGAGAGGCCTGCGAGCCCTGCTCCGATGACGACGACGTCTTTCATGTGGAACTCCTTCGTTCCAGGTCAGACTAACTTGTGATCACAAATCACACAAGAGGGAACGTAAGAATGCCGCCGACCTTTCGCAGATCGGCGGCGGGAGGAGTGGATGCCGCGGCACGGCCCCCGGCTAGGCGCGGAGCGCGCCTTCGATGCGCATGGTCGCGGCATCCAGGGAAGCGGCGGTGATGTCGCCGGCAGTCTCGGCCTCACCGTCGCGCGCGGCGCGGAGAAGCTGCTCCTGGAAGACGAGGAGACGGGACGGATCACCCGAATCGAGCTCGCGGCGCGCACCGACTGCCTTGTACGTGCGGCAGCGATCCCACAGCGTGCGGATCAGCTCGAGGAGCACGTCGTTGCCCGACCCCGCGTACATGATCGCCAGGAAGGCCTCGTCGTGCGCGAGGTAGTCGATCGCGTCCCCGCCGTCGATCGACTGCCTCATGAGTCCGAGCTCGTCCTCCATGCGTCCAAGCCCCTCGGCATCGAGCCCCGGCACGCCGGCACGCGTCGCCTCGACCTCGAGCAGGCGGCGCACCGCGTAGAGATCGAGCAGCTCCTTGTCGGTGAACTCCTTCACGACCGCTCCGCGATACGGGATGGCCTCCGCGAGGCCGATCTCCTCGAGGCGGCGAATCGCCTCCCGGACGGGCATGACGCTCGTGCCGAGCTCCTCGGCGAGATCGCGGATCCGCAGTCGGAAGCCGGCCGGGAGCTCACCGCTCATGATGGCGGCGCGGATCGCGTCGAAGACCTGATCGCCCACGCGACCACCGGTTTCCAAGCGAGGCAACGGCATTTCGGCATCCTATCCTCGGCGATCCTCCCGGCCGCCACATGTCGCAGGCTTCCGCGAAATCAGGGCTGGCGCTCATCGAGATTGCCTGTATGATCTGTGATCACAAGTTTACCGCTCGATGAGGAGCTGGTCCCAGTGACCTCGGAGCACTCGCCCTATCTGAAGGATCTGACGACCATGACCGACCAGCTGACTGCGGCCGCCATCCTCCGCGGCGGCCCCGCCGACGAATTCGTCGCCCGCGAGGACTTCCCTCCCCTCACGCACTACATCGACGGCGAATTCGTCCCGTCGTACTCCGATGAGGTCTTCACGCTCGTGAACCCCGCGACGGGCGAAAACCTCGTCTCGGTCCCGAACGGCACGGCCGACGACACCGACGCAGCCATCGCCGCGGCGAAGGCCGCACTCCCTGCCTGGCGCCGCACGACCCCGAAGACCCGCGCAGAGCTGCTCCTCAAGATCGCCGATCGCATCGAAGCGTCGTCGGGCCTGTTCAAGCGCCTCGAGGCCCTCAACACCGGCAAGCCACACCCCGTCGCCGATGACGACGTGTCGAGCACGGTGGACGTCTTCCGATTCGCCGCCGGGGCTGCGCGCGCCTTCTCGGAGGTGGGCTCGGCGGAGTACGTCGAGGGCCACACCTCGATTCTCGTCCGCGAGCCGATCGGCGTCGTGGGAGCGGTCGTCCCGTGGAACTACCCGCTGCTCATGGGTGCGTGGAAGATCGCGCCCATCCTCGCGGCGGGCAACACGCTCGTCGTGAAGCCGTCCGAGCAGACGCCTCTGAGCCTGCTCAAGCTCGTCGAAGTCGTCGGCGATCTGATCCCCGCAGGGGTGCTGAACGTCGTGCTCGGCACCGGCCCGGTCGTGGGCGAACGGCTTTCGACGAGCCCTGACGTCGATCTCGTCGCCCTGACCGGCAGCGTCCGCAGCGGGAAGGCCGTTGCGACCGCCGCCGCAGGGTCACTCAAGCGCGTGCACCTCGAGCTCGGCGGAAAGGCGCCCGTCGTCATCCTCCCCGATGCCGACCTCGCGCTCGCGGCCGAGGGCGTGCGCACAGCCGGTTACTGGAACGCCGGACAGGAGTGCGGCGCAGGCACCCGCGTGCTCGTGCACGAATCGGTGGCCGACCGCTTCACCAGCCTGCTCGCCGACCAGGTGCGCACGCTCAAGGTTGGCGAGCCGTGGGCCGGAGACGACGTCGAGATCGGCCCGATGATCTCCGAAGCGCACTTCGGGCGGGTGACGGCTTTCCTCGAGCGGGCGATCGCCGACGGCGCCGTGCCAGTCGTGGGCGGGGCTCCCCTGCCCGGGCCCGGCTTCTTCATCGCGCCCACAGTGCTCGCCGACGTCGCCCCCAGGTCGGAGGCCTCGCAGGAGGAGATCTTCGGGCCCGTCGTGACGATCGAGACCTTCGCCGACACAGCGGAGGCGATCGAGCGCGCGAACGAGGTGCCCTACGGACTCGCCGCCTCGGTGTGGACCCGCGACGCGTCGGATGCCATCGAGCTGCCCAAGCAGCTGGACTTCGGCACGGTGTGGGTCAACGCGCACCTCGTCATCGCGAACGAGGCTCCCTGGGGCGGGTTCAAGGGCTCGGGCTACGGACGCGATCTGTCGGCGTACGCGCTGCAGGACTACTCCCGCACGAAGCACGTGCAGATCAACCACTCGCGCTGAGGGCACGCTGTGACACTCGTCTCCCCCGTCGCCGACACGACCTCGGACAACGCGTCGCGCTTCGTGCTCACCGTGTCGTGTCCGAACCGGCCCGGGATCGTCCGGGCCGTCACGGAGTTCATCGACACGCGCGGATGCTCGATCGACGAGCATCAGCAGTTCGACGACGCCGGCGGCGGGCTGTTCTTCCTGCGCACGAGCTTCGGCGGGACCGAGTCGCGCCGCATCGATGAGCTGCGGCGCGAGTTCGCCGACGAGGTCGCCAACCGCCACGACATGTCGTTCACCCTCGTGGCGGCCGACCGGCGTCCGCGCATCGGCGTGCTCGTGTCGAAGGAAGGCCATTGCCTCAACGACCTCGTCTACCGGTGGCGCGCGGGCGATCTCGGTGGCGAGCTGGCCGTCGTGATCTCGAACCACGACATCCTCCGCCCCATGGGGGAAGCCGCGGGACTGCCCTATCTGCGCATCCCCGTGACGGCCGAGACGAAGGCCGAGGCCGAGCGTGCGCTGCGCGCCGCGATCGACGAGCACGACCTCGACGTCATCGTCCTCGCGCGGTACATGCAGGTGCTGAGCGACGAGTTCTGCCGCGACTTCCGCGGCCGCGTCATCAACATCCACCACTCCTTCCTGCCCGGGTTCAAGGGCGCGCGGCCCTACCACCAGGCGTTCGACCGCGGTGTGAAGTACGTCGGCGCGACGGCGCACTACGTGACGGGCGACCTCGATGAAGGGCCCATCATCGAGCAGGAGGTCATCCGCGTGACCCACGCGTACGACGCCGCCGGGCTCGCGCGCGTGGGACGGGATGCCGAGGCCCTCGCCCTTTCGCGGGCGGTGCGCTGGCACTGCCAGAACCGCGTCGTGCTGAACGGAACGCGCACCGTCGTCTTCTCCTGACGCCCCGCGCGAACGTCGGCCTTCGACGCCTCGACAAGCTCGGCGACCGGGTCGGGGTCGGCCGACCGGGTCGGGGTCGACGCCAGGATCAGCACTCCACAGGATGCGGGTGCAGCCTGAATCCGGTCCCCGAGCCTGTCGAGGGGCCGACCCCAAGCCCCTCGGGAACGTCGGCCCTCGCCGCCTCGACCAGCTCGGCGCCCGGGTCGGGGTCGGCCGACCGGGTCGGGGTCGACGCCAGGATCGGCACTCCACAGGATGCGGGTGCAGCCTGAATCCGGTCCCCGAGCCTGTCGAGGGGCCGACCCCAAGCCCCTCGGGAACGTCGGCCCTCGACGCCTCGACAAGCTCGGCGACCGGGTCGGGGTCGGCCGACCGGGTCGGGGTCGACGCCAGGATCGGCACTCCACAGGATGCGGGTGCAGCCTGAATCCGGTCCCCGAGCCTGTCGAGGGGCCGACCCCAAGCGTCCGAGGAACGCATCCTCTCGTCCACAGGAGCCCGCACCCGCCACCGATCCCCAGGTCCGCCCGTTCCGCCCTTCCGGCGAATGATCACGGGCACGCTGGGCTGATGGCCTTCGTCTACATCGTCGTCTGCAGCGACGGCACCTTCTACACCGGCAGCACCAAGGAGGATCCGGAGATCCGGGTCTGGGAGCACAACCACGACGAACGGCGGGCAGCGAGGTACACGATCAAGCGCCGTCCCGTCCGCCTGATCTACACCGAGGAGTATCCCTCGATCGACCTCGCCTTCGATCGCGAGAAGGAAGTCCAGAATTGGAGCCGTGCGAAGAAGCTGGCCCTGATGGAAGGCCGGTTCGACGACCTCATCGAACTCTCCCGCTCCCGTAGCGGCAAAGCCCCGGTCCCCGAGCCTGTCGAGGGGTCGACCCCAAGCCCCTCGGGAACGTCGACCTCGACGCCTCGACAAGCTCGGCGACCAGGGGTTGGGGCATTCGCCGGGATCGCTCCCGACCGCGGTTCCGGCACCGCGCCGGATTCGGTCCTCGAGCCCGTCGAGGGGTCGACCCCAAGCCCCTCGGGAACGTCGACGTCGACGCCTCGACAAGCTCGGCGACCAGGGGTTGGGGCATTCGCCGGGATCGCTCCCGACCGCGGTTCCGGCACCGCGCCGGATTCGGTCCTCGAGCCCGTCGAGGGGTCGACCCCAAGCCCCTCGGGAACGTCGACGTCGACGCCTCGACAAGCTCGGCGACCAGGGGTTGGGGCATTCGCCGGGATCGCTCCCGACCGCGGTTCCGGCACCGCGCCGGATTCGGTCCCCGAACCTGTCGAGGGATCCAACCAAAGCCCCTCGGGCACATTGGCGTTCGACGCCTCGACAAGCTCGGCGACCGGGTTGGGGTGACCGCCAGGTATCGGTCCGACCGGAACCCGGGGGCAGCGCATTTCGGTCCCCGAGCCTGTCGAGGGGTCGACCCCAAGCCCCTCGCAGACGTCAGCCGCGCGACGCCGGCGGGAGCGCGTTGAAGCTGTAGACGTGGAACCCCTCGGCGGGAACGGCTGCCTCTCCCAGCCCGCGCACGATCTCCGCGCGGAGCCGCGCGGCATCGAACCCGCCGAGCAGCCGTCGATTGGCGCCCTTCCGCGCGAACGACAGCGAGGGCCCGACGCCGATCCTCATCGCGATGGAGAGGAGCTTCGCCAAACCCACTGGGGCCGGCACGCCGATCCAGAGGGGCAGCGGCACATCCGCTGCGAACCGTACGATCTCCCACGCGTCGAAGCACAGCTGCGTCACGGCGAAGTCGGCGAGCGGAGCCTTTGCGGCGAGGATCTCGAGGCCGCGCGCCCGGTCGAACGCGGGATGCCCTTCGGGATAGGCGGCAACGCCGAGCGAGAAGCGGTCCCCCGACCGCTCCCGGATAACGCGGAGCAGCCCGGAGCCGTCGCCGAACTCCGTGGCCGCGGCATCCCCGTCTCCTCCGATCACGAAGAGCGAGTCGACCGGCGAGTCGTCGAAGCGCGCGAGCATGTCGGCCAGGCGCGCAGCAGTGCCGATGCGGCTCGCCGCGACGTGCGGGACCGCGCGCATCCCCGCCTCCGCGAGCTTCAGCGCGGTGCGGACTGTCGCTTCGACGTCGTACCCGGGCAGGGCGGTGACGGTCACCGTCGTCCCCGGGGCGAGGGCATCGACGGCACGGCCGACGATGCCCTCGGTGGGGATGACTTCGACGCGGTCGGGTTTCAGCACTCGACCATCGCGACGTTGAGGGCAAGGCCGCCCTCGGCCGTCTCCTTGTACTTGTGGCTCATGTCGAGGCCCGTGTCGCGCATCGTCTTGATGGCCGTGTCGAGTGACACGAGATGCGTGCCGTCGCCGCGCACCGCCATCCGCGCCGCCGTGATCGCCTTGACGGAGGCGATCGCGTTCCGCTCGATGCACGGGATCTGCACGAGGCCCCCGACGGGGTCGCACGTGAGCCCGAGGTTGTGCTCGATGCCGATCTCCGCCGCGTTCTCGATCTGCTCCGGCGTGCCGCCGAGCACCTCGGCGAGTCCCCCCGCCGCCATCGAGCACGCCGAGCCGACCTCGCCCTGGCAGCCGACCTCGGCTCCCGAGATCGATGCGTTCGTCTTGAAGAGCATGCCGATCGCCGCCGCCGTCAGGAAGAACCGGATGACGCCCTCGTCGTCGGCGCCGGGCACGAAGCGCACGTAGTAGTCGAGCACGGCGGGGATGATGCCCGCCGCGCCGTTCGTCGGTGCGGTGACGACGCGACCCCCGGCCGCGTTCTCCTCGTTGACGGCCAGTGCCGCGAGCGTCACCCACTCCATCGCGTGGAGCGGATCGCCGGTGTGCCCGGCGGCCTCGAGCTGCTCGCGCTGGATCGCGCCGCGGCGGCGCACGTTGAGCCCGCCGGGCAGGATGCCGGTCTCGTGCGTGCCGTTGTGGATGCACTCCTGCATGACGGCCCAGATCTGCAGGATCCCGTCGCGCACCTCCTGCTCGCTGCGCCGGACGAGCTCGTTCTGCAGCACGATGTCGCTGATCCGCAGGCCCGTGCGCCGGGCGATCGAGACGAGCTCGTCCGCTGTCGCGAATGGGTGCGGCACCGCCACGCCGTCGCCGGCCGCCGCGGCCGGACGGCGGGCCTCGTCCTCGTCGAGGATGAAGCCGCCGCCGACCGAGTAGTACTCGCGGCTGTCGAAGTGCGCCCCTGAGTCGTCGAAGACGTCGAAGCGCATGCCGTTCGAGTGGAACGGCAGCCGCTCCTTGAGGTGGAGGATGACGTCGGTCTTCACGTCGAACGGGATCGGATGCGTGCCGCCGAGCTCCAGCATCCCGATCGCCTGCGAGGCCTGGAAGCGCTCTTCCGCGGCCTGCGGATCGACGAGATGAGGCTGCTCGCCCTGCAGCCCCAGGATCACGGCCTTGACGGTGCCGTGCCCGTGGCCCGTGAGGCCGAGCGACCCGAACAGCTGCGTCTCGATCCGCGCGACGCGGTCGAGGCCGCCCGACCCGCGCAGCCGCTCCACGAAGGTGACGGCGGCGCGCATCGGTCCGACGGTGTGGGAGCTCGACGGTCCGATCCCGATCTTGAAGAGGTCGAAGACGCTGAGCTGCACGGCTCAGCCTCCCAGCGGAGCGGGGTACGCGAGCGGGTCGAGCAGCGCGTCGAGCACCCAGTCGGCGACGTAGCGCGCGAACGAGGTGCGCACGATGAGCTCGATGCGCGAAGCATCCGCCGACCGCGACACGAAGATCACCACGGCCTGCGCGAGCAGTCCCTGCAGCGCCGTCCCCTCGGGGAAGCCCGAGGGATGCAGGTCGAACGCGACGCCCTTCGCGAGCAGGCCGCGGGCGTCGCCCTCGACGAGGAGCGAGAGCCGCTGACCCGACTGGTCGACGACGGCGCCGCCGTCGCCGACCGCCGCGCGCAGCTCGCCCTCGAGCGAGGTCGAGCGCGACGGGTCGACGACGAGCCACTCGTCGGGACCGAGCCAGATCACGGTCGCACCCGTGGGCGAGGTCACCGCCGAGAGCGCCCCCGGAAGAGCGACCCCCAGTACGGCCTCGACGGCGCTCGGCGAGACGCGGGAGGCGTCGACCCGCAGGTTCAGCTGCTGCGCGAGCGGCTGGACCGTGACGCGGACGTCGGTGGATGCCTCGGCGAGGCGCTCGACGTAGTCGTCGAGGATCCCCTGCGCCTGCAGGGTTTCGCGGGTGTCAGCCATCTCGGCGGGCTCCTTCGGGGTCGAACAGGACGTGACTGGTGATGGTCGCGGGGACGAGCTGTCCGTCCACGACCGCGTTGATGCGCTCGCCGATGCGGCTGTGGCCGGCGTCGAGGAGGGCGAGGGCGAAGGTGCTGTCCAGGGCGCGGCTGTCGTAGCTCGACGTGACGAAGCCGTGCATGTGCACGGGCATGCCGTCCAGCGTCTCGACCGCGACGAGCTGCGAGCCCTCGGGGATGAGGGTCGACGAGTCCTCGGGCAGCAGCCCGACGAGCTGCCGGCGGTCCGGGTCGTGGTTGGCGGGACGGTCGAAGGACCGCTTGCCGAGGAAGTCGACCTTCTTCTTGGAGACGACCCACGACATGCCGAGGTCCTGCGGCGTGACGGTGCCGTCGGTGTCCTGCCCGACGATCGGGTAGCCCTTCTCGGCGCGCAGCACGTGCATCGTCTCGGTGCCGTACGGCGTGATGCCGTACTGCTCGCCGGCCGCGATGAGCCGCTCCCACAGGTCCCGTCCGTACCAGGAGGTCGCGCTGACCTCGTAGGCGAGCTCACCGGAGAAGCTCACCCGAGCCAGGCGCACCGGGATGCCGCCCAGCTCGGTGTCGCGCCACGTCATGAACGGGAACGCCTCGTTGGACACGTCGACGCCGGGGAACAGGTCGCCGATCACCGAGCGCGAGAGCGGACCGACGACGGGGAAGGTCACGAGGTGCTCCGTCACCGACGCGAGGAAGACGCGCAGCTCGGGCCACTCGGTCTGCAGCCACTCCTCGAGCCAGTCGAGGATCTTCGCCGCTCCGCCCGTCGTCGTGTAGACGAGGAAGCGGTTCTCCTCGAGGCGCAGCACGGTGCCGTCGTCGATGACCATGCCGTCGACGCCGCACATGACGCCGTAGCGCACCGAGCCGACCTTGAGCGAGCTCATCAGGTTCGTGTAGATCCGGTCGAGGAACTCCCCCGCGTCCGGGCCCTGCACATCGATCTTGCCGAGCGTCGAGCCGTCCATGATGCCGACGGCGTTGCGCGCGGCGATCGTCTCGCGGCGCACGGCGGCGTGGATGTCCTCCCCGTCCTGCGGGTAGAACCACGGCCGATTCCACTGCCCGACGTCTTCGAACTCCGCGCCGCGGGCTGCGTGCCAGTCGTGCACGGCCGTCACGCGGACGGGGTCGAAGAGATCGCCGCGGGCACGGCCGGCGAGCGCCGCGAACGCGACCGGCGTGTACGGCGGGCGGAAGCGCGTCGTGCCGACGCCCGCGATCTTCTCTCCCGAGATGGCCGCGGCGATGCCGGACGCGACGATGCCCGAGGTCTTGCCCTGGTCGTGCGCTGTGCCGATCGTCGTGTACCGCTTGATGTGCTCGATCGAGCGCAGTCCTGCGCCGATCGCGTGCGCGATGTCGGCCACGGTCGCGTCGCGCTGCACGTCGACGAAGTGGGTCGTGAGCGTTGCGGGGTCGCCGCTGGGGACGAACCAGAGCACGGCGCCCGGCGTGTGGTCGAGGTCCTCGTCGGGGACGGGGGCGACCGTCGCCGCCGGCGTGAAGCCGAGGCCGGTGAGCACGCCGTCCGCGACCTCGCGGGCGTTGTGCAGCACGTCGGCGAGGCCGAAGCGACCTGCCGCCGATCCGGCGACCGTGATGCCCTCCACGTCGGTGTCGGGCACGAACGCGCCGAGCCGCTCGTCGTAGCGCAGCGTTCCGCCGGCCTGGCTGTACAGGTGGACGGCGGGGTTCCAGCCGCCGCTCACGAGCAGCGTGTCGGCCGCGAGCTGCTGTGTGACGCCGAACACCGACCCGTTGAACGGTGCGAACGAGACCGAGGTGACGCGCTGGTCGCCTTCCGTGCCGGTGACGACGCTGCCGTGGTGCAGCGCGATGCCGCGATCCGACGCTCCCGTCAGCCAGTGGTCGCCGATGACGGAGCGCACGTCGATGATGGCCGCGATCTCGACACCCGCGTCGTGCAGGTCGAAGGCAGCGCTGTACGCGCTGTCGTTCGTCGTGAAGACCGCGACGCGCTCGCCCACCCGCACGCCGTAGCGGTGCAGGAAGGTGCGCGCCGCGCCCGCGAGCAGGATGCCGGGGCGGTCGTTGTCGGCGAACACGACAGGACGCTCGTGCGAACCGGCCGCGACGATGGTGCGCCGGGCACGGATCCGCCACACGCGCTGACGCAGCGCGCCAGGCGCGGCATCCGTCCCGAGGTGATCCGATCGGCGCTCGACGGCGAGCGCGAGCCCGTCGTCGTACACGCCGAACACCGTCGTGCGCTGCAGCAGCACGACACCGAGCGCGCCGAGTTCGGCGACCGTCCCGTCGATCCACTGCTGGGCGTCGACGCCGTCGATCGTGCGGGGCGTGTCGGCGAGCGACCCGCCGGGCTCCGGCTTCTCGTCGACGAGGGCGACGCGGGCTCCCGCGCGGGCCGCTTCCGCGGCTGCCATCAGGCCCGCGGGACCCGATCCGACGACGAGCACGTCGACGTGCAGGTGGGCGGTGTCGTAGCGGGCGGGGTCGGCCTCTTCGGGGAGCTTCCCCTGACCGGGGACCCCGTGGGCTTCGATCCCCGGCGCGAGCTCGACGATCGTCGCGAGCTGCATGGGGTCGGGGAAGGGGCGGGTGATCTGGATGAGCCCGCTCGGGTCTTCCGGGCCCGCGGCGGCGATGCCGCGGGGACGGCCGAACTTGATGCTCGTCGTGACCTGGTGGATGCCGTTCGCGAGCAGCGCGGAGGCGAGCGAGTCGCCCGCGTAGCCGCCGACGTGGAGGCCCTCGAACGTGAAGAAGACGGGGGCCTCACGGTCGATGCGACCGCCCGCGTCCGTGCGGAATTGCTGAGTCATCGTGCGTCGGTGCTTTCGAGCTCGGTGGTGAGGAGGTCGCGGGCGTCGGGCGGAACGTCGTCCGCCGCACTCGCGAGGGGTGCCGCGTGACCCATGGGGTAGACGGCGAGGAAGCGGTACGAGACCGTGTCGCGCAGGGCGTTGAACCACCGGCGGCATCCCGCCGAGTGGACCCACCGTTCGGCGAAGACACCCTTCGTGTTGCCGCGGAAGAAGACGTAGTACGCCCAGCTGAGGTCATCGAGCTCGGCGGGGTTCTCGGGATACGCGACGTGGGCTTCGCCTCCGTAGGAGAACTCGGTCTCCTCGCGGGGTCCGCACCAGGGGCATTGGATGAGTTGCATGATCCGCTCCTCTCGGGCGATTCAGTGGGCGACGGCCGCGGCGCCGTGCTCGTCGACGAGCCGGCCGGTGACGAAGCGGTCGAGGGTGAAGGGGGCGATCAGCTCGTGCGGCGTGCCGGTGGCGATCGTGTGCGCGAAGGCGTCGCCGATGCCCGGCGTCGCCTTGAACCCGCCCGTGCCCCAGCCGCAGTTGAGGTAGAGGTTCTCGTAGGGCGTGAGGCTCACGATGGGCGAGGCATCCGGGGTGACGTCCACGACCCCCGCCCACGTGCGCAGCAGGTGCGCACGGGCGAAGACGGGGAAGAGCTCGACGGCCGCGGCCATCTGACGCTCGATGATGTGGAACGACCCGCGCTGGCCGAAGCCGTTGTACGCGTCGACGCCGGCGCCCATGACGAGCTCGCCCTTGTGCGCCTGCGAGACGTACACGTGCACGGCGTTCGACATGACGACGTTCGGGTGCACGGGCTCGAGGAGCTCCGAGACGAGGGCCTGCAGCGGATGGCTCTGGATCGGGACCCGGATGCCGAGGGTGTCGGTCAGTGCCGAGGTGTGACCCGCCGCGGCGAGAGCGACCCGCCCCGCGCCGATGTCGCCGCGGTTCGTGCGCACGCCGACGACACGGTCGCCTTCGGTGAGGAATCCCGTGACCTCGGTGTCCTGGATGAGGTGCACGCCCGCGGCGGCCGCCTTGCGGGCGAAGCCCCACGCGACGTAGTCGTGCTTGGCGATGCCGGCGCGCGGCTGGTACGTCGCGCCCAGGACCGGGTAGCGGATGTCCTGCGAGATGTTGACGAGCGGGCACAGCTCCTTGACCTGCTCGGCATCCACCCACTCGGCGTCGACCCCGTTGAGCTTGTTGGCCTCGACGCGGCGGCGCGAGTCGCGCACGTCCTGCAGCGTGTGCGCGAGGTTGAGGACGCCGCGCTGGCTGAACAGGATCGGGTACTCGAGGTCGTTCTCGAGGTCCTCCCACAGCTTCAGCGCGTGCTCGTAGATGCGCGCCGACTCGTCCCACAGGTAGTTGGAGCGGATGATCGTCGTGTTGCGGGCCATGTTGCCGCCCGCGAGCCAGCCGCGCTCGATGACGGCGACGTTCGTGATGCCGTGGTTCTTGACGAGGTAGTGCGCCGTCGCGAGGCCGTGGCCGCCGCCGCCCACGATCACGACGTCGTAGGAGCGCTTGGGAGCGGGGTTCTCCCACAGGAACTCGGGGTGCTCCGGGAGCTCGGCTCCCGGGGTGCGCGGTGTCGACATGTTCGTGCTCACTGTCCGTAGCCGTTGTAGAGGGGGAACCGCTCCGCGAGCGCCGCGACCTCGTCCGCAAGGGTCAGCACCGTCTGCGCGTCGAGTCCAGGCTGCAGCGCTGTCGCGATGAGGTCGGCGACGATGCGGAACTCGTCGTCGCCGAAGCCGCGGGCCGCGAGAGCGGGCGTGCCGATGCGCACCCCCGAGCTGATCATCGGCGGGCGGGGGTCGAACGGCACGGCGTTGCGGTTGACCGTGATGCCGATCTCGTGCAGGCGGTCCTCGGCCTGCTGACCGTCGAGCTCGGAGTGGCGCAGGTCGACGAGCACGAGGTGCACGTCGGTGCCGCCGCTGACGACGCCGATGCCGGCCGCCGTCGCGTCGGGCCGCTGCAGGCGCTCGGCGATGATCTTCGCGCCGCGCAGCGTGCGCTCCTGACGCTCGCGGAACGCCGGCTCGCCGGCGAGCTTGAACGCGACGGCCTTCGCGGCGATGACATGCTCCAGCGGTCCGCCCTGCTGCCCGGGGAACACCGAGCTGTTGAACTTCTTGCCGAGTTCGGCGGTGGCCAGGATCACGCCGCCGCGGGGGCCGCCGAGGGTCTTGTGCGTCGTCGAGGTCACCACGTGCGCGTGCGGCACGGGGTTGGGGTGCAGGCCCGTCGCGACCAGGCCCGCGAAGTGCGCCATGTCGACCATCAGGTACGCGTCGACGAGATCCGCGATGCGACGGAACTCGGCGAAGTCGAGCTGCCGCGGATAGGCCGACCATCCGGCGACGATGAGCTTGGGACGGTGTTCCAGGGCGAGCCGCTCGATCTCCGCGTAGTCGATCAGGTGCGAGTCCTCGCTCACGTGGTACGCGACGGCATTGTAGAGCTTGCCCGAGAAGTTCAGCCGCATGCCGTGCGTCAGGTGACCGCCGTGCGCGAGGTCCAGGCCGAGGATCGTGTCGCCCGGCGAGAGCAGCGCGAACATCGCCGCCGCGTTGGCCTGCGCACCCGAGTGCGGCTGGACGTTGGCGTACTCCGCACCGAACAGCGCCTTGAGCCGGTCGATCGCGAGCTGCTCGATGACATCGACATGCTCGCACCCGCCGTAGTAGCGGCGGCCCGGATAGCCCTCCGCATACTTGTTGGTCAGCACCGAACCCTGCGCCTGCATGACGGCCAGCGGCGCGAAGTTCTCGCTCGCGATCATCTCCAGCGTTCCGCGCTGACGGCCCAGCTCTGCCGCGATGGCGGCGTGCACCTGCGGGTCGACCTCGGCAAGCGAGGCTTCGAGAGCGCCTGCGGTGGTGGCGGTGTTCGTGGGGGACATCGGCGGCTCCTACGTGAACGAAGACTGATATATCTATCTGCGGTCAGATACTACGTGGTCTTCGATCGGGCTGTCAACGGCGACTTGCGGTGTCGACCCCGCGCGTTGCGCGCCTGATCCACGTCCGTTACACGACTGAAATCGACAACATATATCAGTTGCTGTTACGGTCGCCCGGACTGATCGTGGCCTCACGGAAGAGGCACGGGCGACTCGATGAAGAGAGCAGGACACGATGACAGTAGAAGTGCAGCAGAAGACCATAACTCTGGATGAGGCGCCGCTGCGCAGCGTCCACATCCTCGCCGCCGGTGCAGTGCTCGGCGGTGCCATCCTGGACGGCTACGTCCTCGGGATCGTCGGGCCGATGCTGGCCCTCGCGAACGAGGAGCTTCAGCTCTCCCCCGTGAGCCAGGGGCTCATCGCATCGAGCGCCCTCATCGGGGTGCTGGTCGGAGGCATGTTCTTCGGCAATCTGGCCGACCGCTTCGGCCGCAAGCCCGTGTTCGCCGTGAACCTGGCCTCCTTCGTGGTGCTCTCGCTGCTGCAGCTGGGCGTGACCGAGGTCTGGCAGCTGCTGATCCTTCGAATCGCGCTCGGCCTCGCCGTGGGCGTCGAATACGCGGTGGGCTCGTCGATGCTCGCCGAGTTCTCGCGGCGCAGAGGCCGCGGGGTGCTGCTGGGAACGTTCGAGGTCGCATGGATGGTCGGCTTCATCGCGGCGTTCGTCGTCGGCAACCTCTACCAGGGCGACAACTGGCGGCTCCTGCTGGCAACCAGTGCCATTCCGGCGCTCATCACGTTCCTCTTCCGGCTGCGTCTGCCGGAGTCGCCGATGTGGCTCAAGGCGCAGGGCCGGGATGCCGATGCGGACGCCGTCGTCCGCAAGCACTTCGGCCCGGGCCTGACTGTTCCGCCTGTCGCCATCGAGAAGGACCGGCCGCGCGTGCGTGACCTGTTCTCGCGCGACACGTGGCGGCCGCACCTGTACGCCGGCGTCTTCTGGTTCTGCCAGGTGGGCCCGTTCTTCGCGATCTTCACGTTCCTCGGTCCGGTCTTCCGAGGGCTCGGCCTCACCGACATGACCACCGTCGACGTCTGGCTCAACGGCATCCAGCTGGCGGGCGCCCTGTTCGGACTCGTGCTGCTGCACTGGCTCACCCGGCGCCACTTCGTGATCTCGACGTTCGCGATCATGTTCGGGGCTCTGCTGCTGCTGGGACTCCTGCCGGGGGCACCGTTCTGGCTGGTGATCGTGCTGTTCGGCGTCTACATGTTCGTGGCACCGGCCGCGAACAACATCGAGCGGGTCTACCCCGCCGAGATCTTCGACACCCGCATGCGCGCCACGGGCATCGGCTTCGCCGCCGCCTTCTCACGTATCTCGGCAGCCGCGGCGGTGTATCTGCTGCCGTCCTCGATCGCATCGCTGGGCACCTCCGCCACGCTGCTCCTGCTCGCGGTCTTCCCGCTCGTGGGGCTCGTGCTCTCCGTCCTGTGGGCTCCCGAGACCAAGCGCAAGCACCTGACGTAGCCGCGTCGGCCGGAGCGGCGCGGTCCCACGCGGATCGCGCCGCTCCGGCGCGCGCTCGCCGAGAGCGCGCCCAGCGCCGTACGATTGATATATCTTTCTGCGCTCATTGCACGAACGCGGGACGCGCCGCCGCTGAGCGCCGGCGCTGGGACCACCGCAAAGGAGGCGAGGTCATGGCTCAAGCCGCCTCGAAGCCGACCGTCGACATCACCGCACGTCCTGCCGATCTCGACGGGCTCTCGTACGCCGATTACGCGACGAACGTGCTGCGCGATCGCCTCATCATCCTCGACATCCCGCCGGGCACGCCGATCAACGACGAGCTCATCGGCAAGGAGCTCGGCATCGGCCGCACCCCCGTGCGGGAGGCGATCAAGCGGCTCGAGTCCGAGCACCTCGTGTCGGTGTACCCGCGCCGCGGGACGTTCGCGTCGGTGGTCGACATCACCGACCTCGCCGAGATCGCCGAGATCCGCGCCCAGCTCGAGCCGCTGGCGGCGTCCCGCGCGGCCCGCTTCGCCTCGGCCGATCAGCGCGCGAAGATGCGCGAGCTCGCGACGTCGCTCGAGTCGGCGGACATGGCGACCACCGACTACGCCGGGCTCATGCGCTACGACCTCGGCGTGCATCGCAGCATCTACGCGGCGAACGGCAACAAGCACCTGCAGGAGACGCTGATCACCTACGACAACCTGGCCACGCGCATCTGGTGCATGGTGATCGACCGGCTGCCGAACGTCGGCAGCCACATCGACGAGCACGTCGGCCTCCTTCTCGGCATCGCCGACGGCGATGCCGAGAAGGCCTCCGACCTCGCGCGCGAGCACGTCCTCTCGTTCGAGCGGCTCGTGCGCTCCGTCATCTGACGGCAGTCGCGCGCGACGCGCGGACGAGGTCTGCGACGCGTCGTGCCTCGGTGTAGGCGCCGTGCGTTCCCGCCGAGTCCGACGTATAGTCGCCGGCGAAGTGCAGCCCGTCGATCGACTCCTGCAGCCGCGGGAGCACGGCGAGCCGCTCGGGCGTGATGATCGAGAAGCAGTGCTCCCACGTGTGCAGGTAGGCCCCGAGGACCCTCCCCCGCAACCGGGGGGCGACGGCCAGGAACTCCTCGACCCACGTGTCGGTGCCGGCATCCGTCTCGACGAGATCCGGACGGTAGCCGGCGGAGTTGCCGTAGCAGACGAACTGCGCGATCCGGCGCCCGTCTTCGGTGCGCCGATCATCGCCCGGGACCGCTGCGATGACGGCGTCGAATGAGCGGCCCGTCACGGCGATGAAGGCCCAATCGGCGATGTCGTCGAGTCCGGTGACGTCGGCCGTGACGCACAGCTCGGTCGACCCGGGGGTCTTCGCGATCGCGATCGCCTCGCGCTTCCAGGCCGGCAGGTCGGGGGCGATCTCGGCGACGACAGGTGCGGGAACCGCGAGCAGCACCTCCGCGGCGTGCACCGTCTCGCCGTTCGCGAGCTCGACCGCGAAGCGTTCGCCGTCGCGCCGGACGGCGCCGACCCGGCTGCCCAGGCGGACAGTGCCTTCCGCGAGCCGCCCGGCCATCGCCAGCGGAATGGACTGCATCCCGTCGAGCGGGTAGAGCCGGTTCTCGGACTCGTGCGCGAGGTAGCTCGCGAAGTATCGGAGGGCGTACTTCGCGGAGAGCTCCGACGGGTCGGCGACGCCGCCGCCGCGCACGGCGTGGCGCACGATGTCGACGACGTCGGCGTTCAGCCCGGCGAGCCGCTCCGAGACCTTCTCCTCCACGATGTGCGACGCGCCGTCGGTGATGCGCCCGCCCTGGGTCAGCGCGGCGTACTCGGTCATCGCCGAGGCGATGAACGCACGCAGCTGGGCGCGCGACTCCCCCGAGACCGGCAGGCGTGCGATGAGTCCCTCGTTGTCGGAGTCGACGATCGTCTCACCGTGCACATGGATGCCGAAGGTCGTCGGCACGAACGGCGTCGTGGGCACCTGCAGCTCGACGGCGAGCTCTTCGGCGGGAGTGCCGCGATAGACGAACATCGCCCCGGCGTTGGAGGCGAAACCCGCCACGGGGACGCTCAGCGTGCGCCCGCCCACCTCGTTCCCCGCTTCGAGGACGACGACATCCAAGCCTTCGTTCCGCAGGTAGTACGCGGCCGCGAGGCCCGCAGGGCCTGCCCCGACGATCGCCAGGTCGTGCATGGTTCACCGTTTCCCGGCGCCACGACCATGTGGCGCCTCAGCTCGGGAGGATCTCGACGACGAGCATCCTCAGATTTGATCACAGATCTTGACTCTGGATTCTAACTGGTATATCAATTGGATTACTCAAGAATTTCAGTCAGAACGACCTGACAACGACCGGACGCCAAAGTCGACGTCCGCGATTCGGAGGTGACGAAGAATGGTCTTCAGTCTCGGAACACGAACTTCCCCCATTGCGCTGTCCGGCGGCGTGCTCGTCTCGGGCCTCGGGAAGAGCTACGGCGACCACCAGGTCCTGCGCGATGTGAATCTCGCGATGGACGAGGGCGAGGTCGTCTCGATCATCGGCCCCTCGGGGGCGGGCAAGAGCACATTCCTGCGCTGCCTCAACTACCTCGAGACGCCCACCGAGGGCATGATCACGATCGGCGGGGCCCGCGTCGTCGCGGGTGAGAAGCGGCCCGACAAGGCGAGCCTCGATCACCTGCGCCGGGTCACCGGGATGGTTTTCCAGAGCTTCAACCTGTTCCCGCACCTGACCGTGATGGAGAACATCACGCTCCCGCAGCGCAAGTTGCTCGGCGTCAGCAAGGCGCAGGCCGAGGTCGTCGCCGAGCGCCTCCTGGAGCGGGTCGGGCTTCCGGAGAAGGCCAAGCAGTACCCGGCCCGGCTGTCCGGCGGACAGCAGCAGCGCATCGCGATCGCGCGCGCCCTGGCCCTGAACCCCAAGGTCATGCTGTTCGACGAGCCCACCTCGGCTCTGGACCCCGAGATCGGCCTCGAAGTGCTCGCCGTCATGCGCGACCTCGCCGACGAGGGCATGACGATGCTCGTGGTCACGCACGAGATGCACTTCGCCCGCGATGTGTCCGACCGGATCATGGTCATGGGAAACGGCGGCGTGCTCGAGATCGGCCCCAGCGAACAGGTCATGTCGCAGCCGCAGAACGAGCGCACGCGCCAGTTCCTCAAAGCCGTGCTGGACCGGTGACGCGGCCATGTTCGGCGGAATATTCCTCACAATCGCCCAGGGCGTCGGACTCACCCTCTACGTGACGTTCGCCTCGCTCGTCATCGGCGGCATCATCGGACTCGTCTTCGCGGCGGGCGTGCGGTCGCGGTTCCGGGTGGTGCGGGGCGTCGCCTCGTTCTACATCAACATGGTGCGCGTCATCCCGCCGCTCACCTGGCTCTTCCTCATCTACTTCGGCCTGCCGCAGTACGCCCTGAGGCTCACGACGATCCAGGCCGCGATCGTCGGCTTCTCGATCATCGCGTCGGCGTTCATGGCGGAGATCTACCGGTCGGGGCTGCTCAGCATCCCCGCCGGCCAGCGCGAAGCAGCGCATGCCCTCGGCTTCAAGCCCCTCGCGACGGTGCAGCACATCATCACGCCGCAGGCGTTCCGCGTCGCACTTCCCGCGATCGCCACGTACGCCATCGGCCTGCTGAAGGACTCGGCGCTCGCGTCGACCATCGGCGTGCACGACATCACGTATTACGCGCAGCAGACGGCGAAGCAGACGCACCAGAGCCTGCTGGCCTTCACGACGGCCGGAGTGCTCTACATCGTCATCAGCCTCGTCATCGCGGTGGTCTCCCGCCGCGTCGACTTCGCGATGCGCAGCCGGATCGGAGTGGCGTGATGGACATGCTCAACCAGTGGGCCGAGTGGCTCCCCGTCTACCTCCCGGGTCTGCTCGTCAGCCTTCAGCTGACCGGCCTCGCGCTCCTGCTCGGCTTCCCGCTCGGACTCCTGTTCGCTGTCATGGCGGAGGCCCGCAAGTTCCCGCCGCTGCAGTGGATCTCGTTCTTCTTCGTCGAGATCGGGCGCGGGCTGCCCGCCCTCGTGCTGCTGTACCTGCTGTACTTCAGCCTTCCCGGCGTCGGCATCACGCTCACCTCGCTCACGACCGCCGTCATCGCGATGACGTGGAACACGGGCGCGTACGCGTCGGAGTACTTCCGCGCCGGCATCGCGGCGGTGCCCCTCGGCCAGCGCGAGGCGGCCCTCACCTCGGGCCTTCGCGGCTGGACGGGCTTCCGCGCCATCATCCTGCCGCAGGCCCTCCGCATCTCGACCCCGCCACTCGCGGGCCTCGCCGTGCTGGTGTTCCAGGCCAGCGCCCTGGCCTTCGTGATCGCGGTCCCCGAACTCATGTCCAAGGCGTACGAGGTCTCGTCGATCTCCTTCGAATACCTCAGCGCCTACCTGCTGGCCGCGGTGATCTACGGATCGGTCACCTTGGTCTTCCTCGGCCTGGTCCGAGTGCTGGAGTGGCGGCTGGGTCGCCACCTCCAGCGAAGCTGAGCCCGATCCGCTTCACCCATCCCGGCATCCGTGCCAAGCACAACCCCCTCCCGAACAGAAGGAACAGCCATGTCTCGAACCTCGACCACGCTCGTCCGCGTGTTCACCGCGGCAAGCGTCGCCGCCCTCGCCGCCATCTCGCTCGCCGCGTGTTCCGGCGACGCGTCCGGCAGCACCGCCGGCGGAGACTGCAAGCCCGCCCACACCTTCACCACCATCACGCCCGGCGAGCTCACGATCGCGAGCTACGACTACCCGCCCGCGACGCTCCTGGAGGGCGATGGGCTCACCGGCATGGAGGGCGACCTCATCACCGAGATCGCCAAGCTCGAGTGCCTCAAGCTCACCGTGAGCTCCTCGGGCGGCGCCGGCGCCGTGATCCCGTCCGTGCAGACGCAGCGCGCCGACCTCGGCTCGGGCAACTGGCTGCGCACGAAGGAGCGGGCGAAGATCGTCTACATGAGCGCGCCGCTGTGGAGCGACCCGCAGGCGATCGTGTCGACGAGCGGCATCACGAGCGACGAGCTCAAGGGCAAGAAGGTCGGATCCGTCGCGGGCAACCTGTGGAACGACAGCCTGCAGCAGTGGCTCGGCGACGACTTCAAGATCTACCAGGACGACGAGTCGGTCTACGGCGACCTCGCCGCGGGCCGGATCGACGCCCTCGTGGCCTCGGCCGCCTCGGCGAACTACCGTTTCCAGGACAACCCCATCAAGGGCGCGACCGTCGTCGCCGTGACGCCGAACCCGAACGTGCCGCAGTTCGACGCGGTGGGTCAGGTCATGTGGCCGTCGAGCCTGGACAACAAGGACCTCGGCAAGGCGCTCGACGAGGACATCGAGAAGCTCCGCGCCGACGGCACGATCACCAAGATCCTCGAGAAGTACGGCATCGACCCCGCCGTGGGCGAGCCCGGCGAGCCGAACGAGCTCTGAGACTCCGGACGATGCGCCCCGGACGGCTTCGGCCGCCCGGGGCGCATCGGCGTTGACCGCAGTCTCACGGAAGCGCGAGGATCTGCCCCGTCGCGGCACCCTCGACGCTCTTGACGAACGCGCGGGCGACCTCGGCGCCTGCCACCGGCTCGAAGCCCGGGAAGAAGTCGCCGAACGCCTCCAGGCTTTCTTCGAGCACCGACGGGCTGATGACGTTGATGCGACGCGGAGCGATCTCGATCGCCGCGGCACGGGCGAAGGCCTCGATGGCCCCGTTCACTGCGGCCGCAGCGGCACCCGACACGACGGGATCGCGGGACGGGATGCCGCTGATCAGCGTGAACGAGCCCTTCGGCGCGAGGTGCTCCAGGCCGGTGCGGACCAGGTTGATCTGCGCGAGGGCTTTGTCGGCGAACGCCGCCGCGAAGTCATCCGACGTGAGCTCGGCGAGCGGCGCGTAGCGAACATGACCCGCCGTGCTGACGACGGCATCGATCTCGCCGACCTTCGACCACAGCTCCTCGACCTGCACCGGGTCCGTCACGTCGCACCGGACGTCTCCTGAGGAGCGGCCAACCGTGACGACGTCGTGACCGCGCTCGCGGAGCGTGTCGTAAACGAGCCGGCCGATGGTGCCGGACGCGCCGACGAGAAGGATCCGCATGCCTCCAGGGTAGAGAGGCGTCTCCGCGCGATCGCGTAGGGTTCCGTCGACCGTCAGCGGCTGATGACCTTGGGAGCCGCCACGGCCTTGAGGCCGGCGACACCGAACTCCTGCCCGTAGCCGGACTGCTTCGTTCCGCCGAAGGGCACCTGGGGGTTGAGGGCGCCGTGCTGGTTGATCCACACGGTCCCGGCCTGCAGGCGCTTCGCCACCTCCACCGCGGCATCGACGTCGTCCGACCAGACGGAGGCACCGAGGCCCTGCTCCGCTGCGTTGGCGCGACGGATGGCGTCATCGATGTCGGTGTACTTGATGACGGGGATGGCCGGGCCGAACTGCTCCTCGTCGACCAGGCGAGCGCCGTCCTCGATGTCGGCGACGACGGTGGCCTGGTAGAACAGCGGCCCGAGCTCGGGGAGCGGCCGGCCGCCTGCGACGATGCGGGCGCCGCGGTTCCGGGCATCGTCGACGAGGTCCTTCACGATGTCGAACTGGCTCTGGTTCTGGAGGGGCCCGAGCACGTTGCCGTCGTCGAGGCCGCGGCCCATCGGCATGGCCTCGGCGAGGCCCGCGAGAGCGTCGACGACCCCGTCGTAGACCGACTCATGCACATAGAGCCGCTTGAGCGCCGCGCAGGTCTGTCCGGTGTTGATGAAGCATCCCCAGAACAGGTTCTCGGCGATCGCCCCCGCGTCGGTGCCCGGCAGCACGATCCCGGCGTCGTTGCCGCCGAGCTCGAGCGTCAGGCGGGCGAGATTGCGGGCCGAGGATGCCACGATCCGGCGCCCTGCCTCCGTGGAGCCCGTGAACATGATCTTGTCGATGCCGGGGTGCTCTGCGATGACGGCTCCCACCTCGCGGTCGCCGACGACGACGGTGAGGACGCCTTCGGGCAGGTGCCGGTTGAAGACGTCGATGAGCGCGAGCACCGACAGCGGCGTGAAGCTGCTCGGCTTCACGATGACCGTGTTTCCCATCCGCAGCGACGGGGCGATCTGCCAGACCGTGATCATCATGGGCCAGTTCCAGGGGCCGATCGCTCCGACGACGCCGAGCGGGTCGTAGTGCACCTCGGCGCGGGCGCCGCCCGCCTCGAAGACGACCTCGGGCTCCAGCGCGGTGTCGGCGGCGCTGCGCGTCCACACGACGCACGCGCCCACCTCGAACCGCGCGTTCGGGCCGTCCAGCGGCTTGCCCTGCTCCCGGGAGAGCAGCACGGCCAGCTCCTCGGCATTCGCTTCGAGGTCGTCGGCGATCGCGTTCAGGATGCGGGATCGCTCGCCGTGGCCGAGCGCGGCCCAGGAAGGCTGCACGGCGCGCGCCGCCGCGATCGCGGCCTCGAGATCGTCCACGGTGTGCACGGGTGCGTGCCCGATCGTCTCGCGGGTCGCGGCATCCGGAATCGCTCGCCCTTCGCTCTCGTCAACGGTGATGCGGTCGAGGATCGACGTCGTCGTGATCATGGTCTTCTCCTGCTTCTGGGGTGTCGGGGTGGCGGTCACTCGGCGGGGTACGGAGTGTCGTCGAGGATCGTGAACCGGCTGTCGAAAGGGATGTGGACCGTGTCGAGGGTCGGGCCGTCCCAGCAGAACATGCGGCCGATCGACCGCTGGTTGGTGAGGTCGATCGTCACGATCGACTCGACGGGCATGACGGTCTCGCTCCAGTGCAGGAGGACGATCCCGTCGGCCAGCTCGAAGACCTGCACCGGATCCGCGTCGGCGAGGCCGACCTCTGCGCCGCGCACGCAATGCCACACGAAGGTCCCCGCGTTGAGGTAGATGTGCTCGTAGTGCTCGGTCGGGCTGTAGCGGTAGTAGATGCGCTTGCCCACGAGCTCGCTCGTGCGGCGACGAGGTTCGATCTCGCCCGTGCCGACGACACGTCCGGACAGGATGGCGGTGCTCATACGCACACGGCCGTCGCGGTCGATGAACGACGAGTCGGCCACGGTGACGCGTCCGTCGGACGTGTCGAGGACCATCGAGAGGTCGCTGGAGCGGACGCCCTCCCCCTTGACGAAGTCGACGAAGAAGATGCCCGGGCGCACCTCGACCGCGCGGTAGGGATGGGTGCCGGTCTGGCCGGCCCCTTCGCCGTCGGTGATGGTCCAGGTGACCCGGCCGTCTTGGAAGGTGTGGCGGATGATCCAGCCGTTCTCGAAGCGGACGTCGAGGGGGGCGCCCTCCAGGCTCGAGCTCGCCGGGAGGCTCGGCTCGCCGAAGCCCTCCAGCATCGCGGTGACGTCGGGCCACTGGTCGGTCGGGACGTAGTGCTGCTCGGCGGGCGCGAGTTGGGGCGGGGTGGTGGTCGACATGACGGTCCTTTCGGGGATGGAGGAGAGTTCAGCTGCCGGCGGCGACGACGCTGTCGAAGTCGACGTCTTTCCGGAAGACGGGGAGCAGGGCGCCGGCCGCGAACGCGATGGGGATGGACCAGAGGAGCATCTTGGCGATCGCGCCGTCGTCGAAGAGCATCGCGGAGTAGTTCTGGATGGCGATGACGAGGATCGTCCCCATGAGCACGACGGATGCGAAGGGTGCGACGCGCGTCGTCCAGAACCCGCGCTCGAGCTTCTCCCGGAGGAAGAAGACCACGATCGCGACGGAGGCGAAGCCCATCATGACGATGAAGCCGACGGTGCCGAGAGCGACGAACCACGCGAAGACGACGGTGATCGGGTCGGCGCCGGCCCACAGGAACGCCATGACGATGACGGCGATGAGGATGCCGTTCACCAGCGCCGCGGTGGCGGGCACCTGTGCCTTCTTCGAGACGCGGGACAGCGGCTGCGGCAGCGCGCGGGCGCGGGAGAGGGCGAAGACGTAGCGGGAGAACATGTTCTGCACGCCGATGAGCATCGCGATGAAGCTGGAGACGACGAGGATCTGCATCGTGACGTCGAGCCACGGCCCGACATACTCACGCGCGACGGCGAAGATGATGCCGGCGAGATCGTTCGCGGCCGCCTCCTGCACCTTGTCGGGCCCGACTGCGACGCTCACCGCCCAGGTGGCGATCGTGTAGAAGACGCCGACGAAGATGATGACGGCGAAGAGGGCGCGCGGGATCGTCCGGCGCGGCTCGCGCGCCTCTTCGCTGAAGACGGTCGTGGCCTCGAACGTGGTGAAGCAGGCGAAGACGAACAGGATCGCCACACCCAGGCCGGGCTGCGCGAGCTGCGACGGCGCGAAGCTCACGAGCGACAGGTCCTTGCCGCCCGACTGGGCGAAGATCCCGATCACGAAGATGGACACGGCGATGATCTCGAGCACCAGCAGCACGCCGAGGATGCGGAGGTTGAGGTCGACGCCCCGCATCGTGAGCACCGTCGTGATGATGAGGAACGCGAGGATCCATGCCCAGACGGGCAGGTCGATGCCGAAGAGGTGCGCGGCGAGCTGCTGCGCGAACACGCCGAACTGCGACCACAGCCCCACTTGGAGGGAGATGTAGGTGACGATGACGATGCCGGCGGCGCCCGTGGCCGCGTGCTTGCCGAGGCCGCGCGAGATGTACGCGACGAAGCCGCCCGCGCTGACGATGTGCCGGCTCATCTTCAGGTAGCCGATCGCGAAGACGGCGATGACGAGCGCGACCAGGACGTACACGAGCGGGACGCCCGGGCCCATGATCGAGAAGATCACCGGGCTTGCGCCGACGAACGCGGCCATCGGCGCGGCGGCGGATACGACGAAGAACGCGATGCCGATGAAGCCGAGGCTGTTCGACTTCAGGCGCGTGTGTCCCACCGACGGCGGGATGACGATCTGGTCTGGGGCTTTGCTCACCGGGTCCTCCTTTGGACCTTGATCTCGTTCGCATCGATGCGAACCACGGTTCGGGTGCTTCATCGGGTGTGGCCGCCGGCGATGGCTCATTCATCTCGGCGATACTAAGCACTTGCTTAGTTCGAAGATACGCAGACCAGCGCACGCCTGTCAAGTGCTGTCGATGGGATGCCTATGCTGGGGTCGTGACCCAGGCTCCGAGATCGCTCAACCACGGCGAAGGCAAGGAGGCGCTGCTGAGCGCCACCGTTCGCGTCGTCGCGCAGAAGGGCCTGCGGGGCCTGACCTTCCGCGCCGTGGCGGAAGAGGCGGGCGTCAACAACACCCTCATCGCGCATCATTTCGGCACGCGCGACAAGCTCCTCGCGGCGGCGCTCGATTGGACCGCCGACCGCTCGATCGGCGCAGCGGACCTCTCGGAGTACGCGACCGACGCGCACGCGTTCCGCACCGCACTCGTCGACAACGTCCTGTCGGCACCCGATGACGAGATCTTCCAGTTCGAGATGATCCTGGAATCGAGCAGACGTCCCGAGCTGCAGCCGGCCGTGCGCGCCTTGTATCGCCGATACGTGAGCGCCCTGGCGGCCGGCCGCGAGCGGCTCGGCGGCCCGTCGAGCGACGCACTCAACCTCGCGCTCTTCGCAGCCCTCGACGGCCTGATGCTGCAGTACCTCAGCCGCGCCATCACCGCCGACGAACTCGCGGAAGCCGTCGAGGCGCTCGGGATCGCCGTCGGCAACCCCGCCGAGGCGACCCCCTCGCACTGATCCACCCCCGGAGCCGGAACGGCCTTCCGCTTGCACTCGAACTAAGCATCTGCTTAGTATGCGTTCTGAGCGCACTGAGGCGTTCATGTCGAGGAGGACACCCCATGCCTGACCAGTTCACGACCGCAGGGTCGATCGATCGCAGCGCCGCCGAGCGCCCCGCCTCTTCCTGAGCGGCGAAGGTGCGGATCATGAGCAACGACTACGACATCATCGTCATCGGCGCCGGCTTCGCCGGCCTCACCGCCGCCCGCGAGCTCGCCCACGCCGGCAAGCGCGTCGCCGTCCTCGAGGCGCGCGACCGGATCGGCGGGCGCACCTGGCTCGACGAGCGGCTCGGGATGGAGCTGGAGCTCGGCGGCACGTGGGTGCACTGGACCCAGCCCCATGTATGGGCCGAGCTGCGCCGGTACGGGATCGGCCTCGCACCCAGCCCCGTGCCCCGCAACGCCTACTGGTGGGACGGAACGCGCGCCGTGGCGGGCACCCCCGACGAGCTGCTCGAGCTGCTCGACCAGCCGAACGAACTCCTCGCGGCACGAGCCCGTGAGGTGTTCCCGCAGCCGTACGCGCCGCTCGACTCGCGACAGCTCGCCGAGTTCGACGGCGTCTCACTGCTCGACGAGATCGACCTTCTTCCGATCTCGACCGAGCGGCGAGCGCTGCTCGAGTCGTTCTGGACCCTCAACTTCAACGGCCGGCTCGACGACGCCGCCTTCACGCAGGCGCTCCGCTGGGTGGCGCTGGCGAACGGCGACTGGAAGGTCATGTTCGAGAGCTGCGCCACCTACAAGATCGAAGGCGGCACGAAGCGACTCGTGAACGCGATCCACGACGACACACGCGCCGACTTCTTCCTCGGCGAGGACGTCCGCACGATCGCGCACGACGCGGACGGCGTGCGCGTCGTGACGAGCGGCGGCCGCGAGCGCACCGCCGCCGAGGTCATCGTCACCATCCCCCTCCACGCCCTGTCGCGTGTGGATTTCACCCCCGCGCTTCCGGGATCCGTCACCGACGCCATCGTCGACGGCCAGCTCGGCCTCGGCACCAAGGTCTGGTTCACGATCGAGGGCGAGCATCCCGCGTTCGTCGCGCTCGGCGGAGCGGATTGGCCGCTCAACTTCTTCCAGTCGGAGTACGTGCGCGACGGCCGCACCTTCGTGATCGGCTTCGGCCCCGACTCCTCCGCGATCGACCCGGGTGACACGGCATCCATCCAGTCCGTCCTCAACCGCCTCGTCGACGACGTCACGGTCATCGAGAGCGCGGCGCACGACTGGGTCGCCGATCCGTACGCGCAGGAGACCTGGCCCATGCACCGTACGGGATTCCTGACCTCGGCATTGCCCGCGCTGCAGGAGCCGTTCGGGCACATCCACTTCGCCGGTGCCGACGTCGCCGACGGCTGGGGCGGGTTCATCGACGGCGCGATCGACAGCGGTCTCAAGGCCGCGCGGTCGATCCTCGCCGTCGACCAGTTCGCGAGGACGTGAGGGCGGTCCGCCGACCGCCGCCGAGAGCGCTCCTCTCGGCCGCCTCGTTCTCACCCCCGAGTGCGCGAGCCCGTCAGCCTCGTTCCGCCAGCCAGGCCTCGACCTGACGTCGATCGGGGTAGGACGATTGCGCCCCCATCCGCTGGACGGACAGCGCCGCCACGGCTGAGGCGAAGGCCACGGCATCCCGAAGCGGGGTGCCCGCGGCGAGTTCGCAGGCTGTCGCTCCCACGAACGCGTCACCCGCGCCGGTGGTGTCGACGACCGGCACGCGGAAGGAGGGCACCGTGTCGATCCCGTTCCGGTCTCCGTACAGCGCCCCGGCGGCTCCCAGGGTGATGACGACCGAACGGACGCCCAGGTCGAGGAATCGCTCCGCGAGCCGGGCGAACGAACTGTTCCCGTCATCCTCGAGGAGTGCGCGGGCTTCGTGCTCATTGACCACGAGCGGGTCGCACACGGCGAGAGTCACCGAGGACACCTGCTCGGCCGGCGCGGCGTTGAGGAGGACGCGAACTCCTCGTTCAGCGGCCATCGCCGCGACACGCTCGACGGTCTCGCGCGGGGTCTCGAGGTTGAGCACCAGGACGTCCGCGTTCGACCATTGGTCCGCCGTGGCCTCGGCGTGCCCGACGTCGAGCGCCTGGTTGGCGCCCGGCGAGACGACGATCGAGTTCTCACCATCCGGCGTGACGAGGATGAGGGCGGTGCCTGTCGGGCGGTCGACGGTGACGATCCCCTCGACGGCCACACCGGCCTCGACGAGTCGGGATCGGACCACCTCCCCGTTCTCGTCCCGGCCGACGCACGCGTGGAAGGAGGTCGACGCACCGCTGCGTGCGGCCGCGGCCGCCTGGTTCGCGCCTTTGCCGCCCGCGAACACGTGGAGATCCGACCCCAGGAGTGTTTCACCGCCGGCCGGCCGGCGAGGCACCTCGACGACGAGATCTGCGTTCGCACTTCCGAGCACGGCTACGCGATTCATGGGAGTTGTTCCGTTCTTCATGGGCGGTGTGGGGCGAGGCGACTAGGCCGCCATCTGGGCGAGGCCGCGTCGCGTCCGCGCGCGGATCGCGCTGCGCACCCGCAGCGCCGCCACGATCAGAGCCATGATCGTGATGACGTACGGCGTCAGCAGCGCCAGGGAGGAATTGACCCCGCCCAGCGCGAGACGATCGGCCAGCCCGTCGGCGGCACCGAAGATCAGGCAGATCACCAGCGTAGGCAGCGGACGCCCCGCGGCGAAGATGACAGCCGCCACGACGATGAAGCCGCGACCCGACGTCATCCCGGCCGTGAACGACCCGACCGAGGCCATCGCGAGCTGCGCGCCGGCGAGGCCGCAGAGCGCCCCCGAGACGACGATCGAGATGAACTTCACTCGAAAGACACGGATGCCGGCGGCCACGGCAGCCCCCTCGTCCTCGCCCACGGCGCGCAGGTGCATGCCGTAGCGGGTGCGGTACAGCACGAACCAGTAGACGGGGACCAGCGCCAGCGCCACCCACACGAGCACGGTGTGATGGTCGAAGATCGGGCCGACCACCGGGATGCCCCCGAGTGGTCCGAGGTCGATCCTCGGCAGCATCGCCTTCACGTCCCCGGGCGTCACGCCGGCGTTGCCGTACAGGACGGTGAGCAGCAGGACCGTGATGCCGACCGCGAGCAGGTTGGTTCCGATGCCGACCACGATGTAGTCGGCCTTGAAGACGAGCGACGCGATCGCGTACACCAGCGCGAGCAGCACCCCGCCGCCGAGCGCGGCGAGCACGCCGATGAACGGGTTCGTCACCGCCCCGACTGCGACCGCGGCGAAGGCGCCGATCAGCATCAGGCCTTCCAGTCCGATGTTGAGGATGTTCCCCACCTGGGTGAGGCCGCCGCCGATGGCGGCGAGCAGGATCGGGGTGGTCTTGGCGAGGATGACGGCGAGCGTGCCGACCGTCAGGATCTGGGTCAGGATCTCATTCACTTCACGGCCTCGGCCTTCGTCTGGATCGGTGCGGTGGGCGCGGCCGATGCACCCGCGGTCCGCCGCCTGCGGAAGTTGACGGTGAACGTGGCCGTGATCGCGATCACGATCAGTCCCTGCAGGACGCTGATCATCGGGAACGGCACACCGGCGGACTGCAGCCCGGTGCCGCCGGCCATCATGGTCGCGTAGAACAGGGCTGCCACGAGGGACGCCCAGGGGTTCAGCCGCGCCAGCAGCGCGACGGTGATCGCGAGGAACGCGAATCCCGGAGAGAACGCCTGCAGGAACCGGCCGCCGTTCGGGCCGATGACGAAGAGCGCCCCGGCGATACCCGCCACCGCCCCGCTGAGCGACATCACCTGCACGGCCATCCGCCGGGAGGACGTTCCGATGTAGTCCGCGAACCGGTTGAGCTCGCCGAGCTCCTTGATCCGCAGGCCCCAGTTCGAACGGTCCAGCACGAGGCCGAGGAGCACGGCGATCGCGGTCGCGAGCAGCACGTCGGGTGCGAACCCGTAGGCCGCGTCGAACACGGGCAGAAGTGCGGAAGGCTCGACCTTCGGCGAACCGGCGAGGGTCGCCGCGGGATCGGCGAAGGGGCCGGTGACAAGGAACGCCGTGAGCAGGATCGCCACCTGCGACATCAGCAGCGTGATGACGATGACGTTGACCTTCAGGTACCCGGTGAGGAATCCCGGGATGAGCCCCCACAGCGCGCCGGCTCCTGCGCCGAACAGCAGCACCAGCGGAATGTGCACGACCGGTGGCAGGCCCTGGAAGGTGAATCCCGCGTACGCGCCGAAGAATGCCCCGAGGTACAGCTGCCCCTCGCCGCCGATGTTGAAGAACCCGGCGCGGAAGGAGATGATCGTGCCCGCGGACATGATGGCCAGCGGCACGAACATCGCGATGATGCCGGCGATGCCGAAGGGCGTGCGCCACGCGGAGGTGAACAGCTCCACATAGGCGGTGACCGGATTCTCGCCGATCAGGACGATGATCACTGCGCCGATCGCGAGCGCGGCGAGCACAGCCAGAACGGGCTGCATCGCGTTGTCGAACGTCTTCGTGGCGAACTCGGAGAGGATCGTGCCGAACCTCTTCGGCGCGACCGGCACGGCTCTCGTCGTCGGCACGACGACGGACGTCGTCTCGAGCTCGTCCACGACGGCGATGTCGGCGGATGCGTCGATGAGCCGGGCGCCGCCGGCCGCCAGCTCCCCCGCGACGCGGGCGTGCTCGAGTTCGGCTTCGCGCAGGCTCTCCGCGGTCGGCGTGGAGCCCGCCATGGCGAGCCCCACGGCGAGCTCGGTCATGTTCGCCTGCGTGAACTCGGCGATCACTTCGCCGCGATACATCACGAGGAGGCGATCGGAGAGGCTCATCACCTCGTTGAGGTCGGCGGAGAAGAGCAGCACGCCGGCGCCCTTGTCCCGCAGATCCACGATCGAGTTGTGCACGAACTCCATGGCGCCGACGTCGACGCCGCGGGTCGGCTGCGACACCATGAGCAGGTCGGGCTCCGACTCGAACTCGCGCGCGATGATGACCTTCTGCATGTTGCCGCCGGAGAGCGAGCCGATAGCGGTGGACGGCTGCGCGCCGCGCACATCGAACTTCGCGATGAGCCTCCGTGCGAAGTCGTCGACGGCCCGCAGCGAGAGCCATCCCCGCCGGGAGTAGGGCGCCCGCAGGTGACCTGACGCGATGTTCTCCGCGATGCTCAGGCCGGGGGCCGCGCCTTCCTCGTGCCGGTCCTCAGGGATGTAGGCCAGTCCGTGTGCACGCCGTTCGGCCACGGACGCCTGAGTGACGTCGTGTCCGGCGAGCACCACCCGACCTCGAGGCGGCAGGTCCATTCCCGCGATGGCAGCGGCCAGTTCGGACTGCCCGTTGCCCTCCACCCCCGCGATTCCGACGATCTCACCGGCCCGCACCCTGAGCGACAGGTTCTTCACGGCCACGGCGCCGCGCTGGTCGACCGCCGTGAGTCCCTCGACGGTGAGGACCTCTTCCCCCGGGCTCGAAGGCGTGTGCTTGATGCGCAGCAGCACCTCGCGCCCGACCATCATCGAGGCGATGTCGTTCTGGCTGAGGCCTTCGGCCGACCTGCTGCCGATCACCTGGCCGTCGCGGATGACGGTGATCTCGTCGGCGATCGCGAGCACCTCGCCGAGCTTGTGCGAGATGAAGACGACGGCGCAGCCCTGCGCGGCGAGTCTCCGGATGACGACGAAGAGCTCGTCCGTCTCCGCCGGGGTGAGCACGGCTGTGGGCTCGTCGAGGATGAGCAGCCGGGTGTCGTGGGAGAGCGCCTTGATGATCTCGACCCGCTGCCGCTCTCCGACAGAGAGATCTTGCACGCGATCCCGCGGATCGAGCTCTAGGCCGAGCTCCGTCGTGAGGGCGGAGACCCGCTCCTCCATGGCACTGCGGTCGAGGACGCCGAACCCCCTGCTCGTCTCGTTGCCGAGGAAGATGTTGGACGCGACGCTCAGCGACGGCACGAGCTTGAAGTGCTGGTGGACCATGCCGATGCCGAGCGCGTCGGCCTTCTTGGGGTCGGTGACCTGCACCGGCTCGCCGTCGAACACGATCTCTCCGGAGTCCGGCTGGAGGTTGCCGGAGATCATGTTCATCAGCGTGGACTTGCCTGCACCGTTCTCCCCCACGATCGCGTGCACGGTGCCGGGCTGGATGCGCAGCGACACGTCGCGGTTGGCGACCTTCGCGCCGAAGGTCTTGGTGATGCTGCGGAGTTCGAGGATCGGACGATCCATGGGTCTCTCCTTCGAGTGGATGGGTCGCGGTGGCGGGAGCAGGGCTCCCGCCACCGCGAGCGCTCAGAAGCCGCTGGGGACTTCGATCTGTCCGTCGACGACCTTCTGCTTGTAGTCGTCGACGGTGTCGATGACCGACCGGGGCACGATGTCCCCGTTGTCGTCGAAGGTCAGGCCGACGCCGTCGTTCGCGAGGCCGAAGGACGTCGTCTCGCCGTAGGCGAGCTTGCCCGCCTCGTCGTCGTGGACCGTCTGGACGATCGAGTTGCCGACGTGCTTGAGCATGGATGCCAGGATGTGGCCCTTCTGCAGCGCGTTCTGGTTGCTGTCGACCCCGATCGCGTACTTGTCGGCGTCGGCAGCCGCCTGGAGCACACCGACCCCGGCGCCGCCCGCGACCTGGTACACGACGTCGGTGCCCTGATCGAACATCGCCTTGGCCTGGTCGTACCCCTTCGCCGAGTCGCTGAACGAGCCGACGTAGCTCACGAGGACGTCGATGCTCGGGTCGACGGCTTCCACGCCCGCGCGGAAGCCCGCCGCGAAGTCGTTGATGACGGGGATGTCCATTCCGCCGACCAGCCCGACCTTCTTGCTGCCTTCGGAGAGCGCGAAGTCGGTCGTGTTCGTCGTCGCCAACGCCGCCAGGACGCCGGCGAGGAACGAGCCCTCGTTCTGCTTGTAGGTGAGCGAGGCGACGTTCGGAGCGTCGATCACACCGTCGTAGAAGATGTAGTGCTGGTCGGGGAACTTCGGCGCGACCTCGGCGATCGTGTCGGAGGCGGTCGAGCTGCCGATGACGACCACGTCGTGGTCGCCGGTGGAGACGGACTGCAGGTTGGCCTTCCACTGCGCGGGGTTGTTGGCGTCGCCCTGCAGGGTCGTGGTCTTGTAGCCGTCGGTCTCGAGCTGGGCGATGCCGCTCGCGGCGTCGTCGTAGAAGCTCTGATCGCCGAGCGCGCCCGGCACGACGTTGGCCACCGACCGCGCTGCGCCCGCGCCGCCGCTGCCGGCGTTCTGACCGCTGCAGGCGCTCATGCTCAGAGCCAGCACGGTGGCCGCGGCGATGAGGCCAAACCGTTTGATGTTCATGGTCTTTCCTTCTTTCGGAGTGGATGCTGTGGCGACAGGGCGGCTCAGACCTTGGCGTAGGTGAGACGCTCGGCCGAGTCGACGATGAGATCGGCGAACTTCTGCCAATCGAGGGTGATGGCGACGTTGGTGCGGTAGTCGACCTGCTCGCTGGCGGTGCCGCCGAAGTGGCGCATGCCGGAGGCGCTCTGGAAGTTCGCGACGGTCTGGCCCTTGGTCCAGCGCCCTTCGAGCTCGACGCGTACGTCGGCCTTCTCGACGGTGAGGATCGTGGGGTCGATGACCGCGGCGACGCAGCAGGCGTCGTGGATGGCCGGGTACGGGATGTCGAGGAGGCCCGAGTGCGTGGTGTGCACGAACTCCCACGTGTCGAGGATGAACCGGCTGATGTCGCCGCCGATCGCTCGGACCCGCTCCTGCAGCTCGGGGGTGGCCAGCGCCTGGTGCTGCGTGAGGTCGAGGCCGATCATGGTGACGTCCCAGGCCGCGCTGAACACGACGTGCGCGGCCTCCGGGTCGGCATAGATGTTGAACTCGGCGGCGGGGGTGATGTTTCCGCGGGTGTAGCTGCCGCCCATCACGATGACCTGCTTGACGCGCTCGATGATCCGCGGCTCCTTGCGGGCGGCGAGCGCGATGTTGGTGTACGGGCCGACGGGTACCAGGGTCACCGTGTTCGGCTCGTTCTCCATGACGGTCTCGATGATGAAGTCGACCGCGTGACGCGGGTCGAGGCCGAACGATGCCGGCGGCAGGTGAGGACCGTCCAGCCCGGTCGCCCCGTGGATCTCCTCGGCGATGACCTGGTCGATCACCAGCGGCCGCGATGAGCCGCGTGCGACGGGAACGTCGATTCCGTAGACCGTGCAGACCGACAGCGCGTTGCGCGTGACGTTCTCGATGGTGTGGTTTCCGGCGACTGTCGTGATGCCGAGCAGGTCGATATCCGGGTTCGCCGCCGCCAGCAGGATGGCGATCGCGTCGTCGTGTCCGGGATCGCAATCCAGAACGATCTTCTCCATGAGGTCTCCGTCTCCTCGAGCGATGTGAGGTCTATGCGCAACTTGTTTCACTATTTGGGAAACGACTTGCGCGGCACGACATTCATGAAAACGGCCTCCCCGAAACGCTGTCAACCACGATGCAAAACCGTGATAGTCAGGCGTAATCGATTACCCATCGAGCCGATGAGACTCGGCACGCAGCGGAGAGTTGCGTCAGTTGAGGGAGCTGACGGCTGCGGCGACGATGTCCCAGAACCTGGCCACGTCGAGTTCGAGCGCCACTGTCGCGTTCTTCGGGAGGTTCCTGAGCTCGAGGAGATCGATGACGGTGGCGCCGCGAGTGTGCTCGCCGCGCAGCTCGATGTCCACGCGAGTCCGGGTCGTGGTGGCGACCTGCGGATCGGCGATGAGCGCGACGACGATCGGGTCGTGAAGGGGACCGTCTGGCATGTCCGAGTACGCGTCGTAGGTCGAGGAGAAGCGCTCCAGCAAGGCCGCGCCGAAGAGACTCGTCATGGTGCCGATCTCACGGATCCTGGCCCGCACCTCGCGGGTGATCTGGGCTTGGTACGTGATGTTCAGGCCCACCATCGTGAGCGGGATGCCTGATTTCACGATGAAGTCGGCGGCTTCCGGGTCGGTCGACGCGTTGAACTCCCCGTACGGCGAGACGTTCCCGCGCCCTGTCGTGCCGCCCGTCCACACGATGCGCGCGATCCGCGGCTGCGAGTGGGGATGAACCTGCAGGAAATGGGCGATGTTGGTCAGGGGGCCCGTGGCGGCGACGGTGACCGGTTCCTCCGCGTCCGCGAGGACGTCGAGGATGAGTTGCACCGCCGACCGATCGTCGAGGGGCACGACGGGCTGCGGCAGGTCGACACCGCCGAGCGCATTGGCGCCGTGGATCCAGTCCGCGCGCTTCAGAGGCTGGGCCAGCGGCTGCGCGGCGCCCCGAGCGATGGGGACATTCTGGATGCCGGCGACGGTGCACGCGATGCGCGCGTTGCGGGTGGTGTCTTCGACCGTCCCGTTCCCCGCGACCGTGGTGATCGCTCTCAGGTCGATCTCGGGGTGGGCTGCGGCGACCCAGATCGCGAACACGTCGTCGTAGCCGGGATCGCAGTCGAGGATGACGGGTGTCGGCATGGCAGGATCCCGTTCTGATAGCCTTCGCGTAATCGATTTCCTATCGCGAACTTTATCACCATGAGATCGTCTGATCTCGGGCACGAGACGCAGAAGGGGGCCTCATGAAGTCGAACGTGACGCTCGCCGACGTCGCGGCGGGCGCGGGGGTGTCGATCGCGACCGCGTCCCGAGCGCTTTCCGGCAAGCCTCGCGTGTCGCGCGAGATGGTCGACCGGGTGCGCGCCGTCGCGACCGAGCTCGGGTACCGCGTGGACCCGATCGCTCGAGCCCTCCGCGACGGGTCGAGCCGGCTCGTGGGGATGATCGTGCCCGTGATCGGCATCCCCTTCTTCTCGCAGCTGATCGACGCGGTCGAGGAGGAGCTCGGGCGCGCCGGATTCGAGCTGCTGCTTGCCGACTCGCACGGTTTCGTCGACGAGGAGGTGCGCCGGCTGCGCGTGCTCGGCGATCGGCGGGTCGACGGCATCCTGATCATCGCCTCCGATCGGACGGCCTCCATGCCGTCGATCGTGAACCTCCCCGACGACATCGCCGTCGTTGCCGTCGATCGCGCCACGGACAAGCCGATCAGCGACTTCGTCGGCGTCGACAATGAGCTCGGCATCGAGCTGATCTTCGAGCACCTCGCCGAGCAGGGAGTGACGAGGGTCGGCTTCGCCGGCACGGACGACGCGACGACGAACGGCGTCGAACGATGGCAGAGCTTCCATCGCCTCGCCCGTCGCCACGGGATGGAGGTGGGCGCGACATTCCGCGGCGAGTTCAGCCTCGAGAGCGGAGTCGCGGCCGCCGACCACATCGTCGACGCGGGTCCGCTGCCGGACGCGATCGTCTCCGGGTCCGACCAGATCGCGGTGGGGGTCATCTCGCGCCTGCGCGAGCGCGGCCTGGACGTACCCAAGGACGTCCTGGTCACCGGGTTCGACGGCGGCGAGCTCTCCCGCGTCTACTGGCCGACCCTCACCACGGTCGTCCAGCCGACGTCCTCGATCGCCGCCGACGCCGTCAGCCTCCTCATGGGCCGGATGGCAGGGGGCACGAGCGCCTATCGACGCAACAGGCTCGCCCCCGAGCTGCAGCTCGGCGGCTCGACGTCCAGGGCGTGAGCTCCCGTCACTCCCCTGCCGCGGCCGCCGCGGGCGCGCGGTGCGGCGCGCGGCGGATCAGGATCGAGAGCGCGGCGGCGATGGCGCAGAGCGCCGCCCCGCCCCACCACGCGTAGGTGTACGTGCCGAAGCTGTCGCGGACGATGCCCGCGCCGAGCGCGGCTGCCGCCGCGCCGATCTGATGCGCGGCGAAGACCCAGCCGAAGACGATCGTGCCGAGATCGCCGAAGATCTCGCGGCACAGCGCCGCGGTCGGCGGCACGGTGGCGACCCAGTCGAGTCCGTAGATGACCACGAACAGCACCATGCTGGGGTGCACGACGTCGGAAAGCAGCCAGGGCAGGAGCACGAGCCCGACCCCGCGGAAGCCGTAGTAGGCGACCAGCAGGATGCGCGGATCGAAGGTGTCAGTCAGCCAGCCCGAGGCGATCGTCCCGGCGATGTCGAAGAGCCCGACCACCGCGAGCAGGCCCGCCGCGGTCGTCGTCGCCATGCCGTGATCGTGCGCGGAGGGGATGAAATGGATGCCGATCAGGCCGTTCGTCGTCGCTCCGCAGATCGCGAACGCGACGACGAGCGCCCAGAATGCCGGACGCTTCGACGCCGAGGTGAGACCGTCGATCGCGCGGCGCGCCGCGTTCCCCTGGGCGCGCGCCGGCGCGACGTGCGCGGCGGGGTCGGCCCCGAACGGGATCGCCCCGCGGTCTTCGGGATAGTCGCGCAGCACGAGCCACACGACGGGAACCGCGGCGAGCGCGACGGCGGCGATGAGCAGTGAGGCCGCCCGCCATCCGGCCGTCTCGGCGAGCTCGGCGACGGCCGGCAGGAAGATCAGCTGGCCGGTGGCCGACCCGGCCGTGAGGATGCCCATCACGAGCCCGCGCCTGCGCACGAACCACCGGTTGGCGATGGTCGCGGCGAAGACGAGCGCCATCGATCCCGTTCCGAGCCCAATGAGCACGCCCCAGAACACGAGGAGCTGCCACGAGGCGGTCATCAGCACGCTGCCCCCCGCGCCGAGCGCGACGAGGGTGAGTGCGACGGCGACGACCTGGCGCACGCCGAACCGCTCCATCAGCGCGGCGGCGAACGGCGCTGTGAGCCCGTAGAGGAGGAGGTTGACGCTCACGGCCAGCGACATGACGGTCGTCGACCAGCCGAACTCCTCGTGCAGCGGCACCATGAGCGCACCGGGCGCCGCGCGGAAGCCGGCCGCCGCGAGCAGCGCGAGGAAGGCGACCGCGGCGACCCACCACGCGGGGTGGATCCTCCTTCTTCGCGGTGCGATGTCGTCAAGGGTCTCCGCGCGGTCCGTCGCCACGGCTCAGCTCTCCGCGTGGGCGCGGTATGCGACGGCGTCGATCTCGATGTCGAACTCGCCCGACCAGCTCGCCACCGGGACGAAGACGCGCGTCGGCGCGCTTCCCGGGAAGTGGCGGGCGTAGACCTCGTTGATCGTCCGGTAGTGGCCGGCGTTCGCGGCGTACACCCGCACGTTCACGACGTCGTCGAGCGATGCGCCCGCGGCGGCGAGACATGCGGTGAGCGCGCGCAGGCACGTGTCGGTCTGCACGGCGATGTCTCCGCGGACGAGCTCGCCCGTGTCGGGGTCGTACGGCGGCAGCCCCGACACGTAGACGGTCGGCCCCGCGGTGTTGACGAGCGTGAGGGGGACGCCGAGCCGCGCGAACGCCTCGGACAGCACGGGCACGGTGACGATGTCGCGCATGGCGGCTCCTTTGTGACTTTCTTCAAGAAAGCTACACTGGAACCACCCTCACCGGCAACGAAGGGAAGACGGGATGCCGCTGCGATCCGACTGGTCGACCGAGTACTGCCCGATTCGGCGCTCGCTCGATGTGCTCGGCGACCCGTGGGTGCTGTTGATCATCCGCGACGTGCTGCACGGCCGCGGGCGGTTCGACACCCTCCGCGACAACCTGGGGATCTCCGAGGCCGTGCTCAGCCGTCGCCTCGCCGCGATGGTCGAGGCCGGGCTCCTGAGCCGCGTCGACTACCCCGACGGCAACCGCACGCGGCAGGGGTATGCCGCGACGGCAGCCGCCGCCGAGCTCCTGCCGATCCTGCAGCAGCTCGCGATCTGGGGCGAGCGGCACACGACGATGCCCGACGGCGGCGGACACATGGCGATGATCCACGAGACCTGCGGTCACGAGACGACGCAGGGCCAGATCTGCAGCTCGTGCGGCGAGACGCTCGTCGCGCAGGAGATGACGTGGGTCAAGCCCTGGAAGAACGCCCGCGACCGCCTGCAGCCCGCGGGCACGCTCGCCTGACGACCGCGCGCTGAAGCAGAGGGGGTGGATGCCGCGGCATCCACCCCCTGTTCTGTCCGCTGCGCCTCAGGCCGTGAAGCGCGACCGCCCCGCGACGATCGTCTCGACGACGCGCGCCTCCAGCAGCGACGACGGCCCCTCGGCGAACGGATCGACGTCGAGCACGACGACGTCGGCCGCGAAGCCCGCAGCGATGCGCCCGCGCCACTCCCCCTCGCCCACCGAGGCCGCCGCGTCACGGGTCGCGTGACCGATCGCGCGTTCGAGCGGCAGCGCGTACTGCGGATGCGTCGCCGGCACTGAGCGATCGAGCGCCGAGGCCCGCGTCGACGCGATGTACATGTTCGCGAGCGCGCTGTGCGGCGCGGTGGGCGCATCGGTGGAGAACGCGAGCAGCGCCCCGGCGTCCTCGTACTCGGGCCACGGGAAGGCGCGCTCCACCCGCTCGTCGCCGAGCATCTCGGCCCAGTTCGCGAAGATCGCCGGGTCGGAGTGCACAGGCTGCATGGATGCCGTCACCCCGAGCCGCGCCATCCGCTCCGCCGTTCCGGGCGCGGCGTACTCGAGGTGCTCGATGCGATGGCGGCGGTCGCGCGGACCGTTCACGTCGATGGCGTGCTCGATCGCATCGAGGGCGATCTCGCTCGCGTAGTCGCCGATCGCGTGCTGGGCGATCTGCAGCCCCGCCGCGTCGGCCGCCGCCACGACCAGCCGCAGCTGCTCGAGCGGCCAGATGGGCGCGGCGTTCGAGCCGTCGGCATACGGATGCCGCAGGGCGGCGGTGCATGCGTCGATGACGCCGTCGAGGATGAGCTTGATGCCCACGACCCGCAGCCACGGCGACGACGGGCTGCCGGCGAGTTCGGCGGCGCGGGCGACCTGCGCGAGGTTCGCCTCGTCGTCGCCCGTGTTGTTGATGATCCAGTGGGCCGCGACGCGGATCGGCAGCTCGCCGCCGTGACGTTCCCGCGCACGCTCGAAAGCCGCCAGCCCGAACTCGTCGAACGCCATGTCCACGGCGCCGGTGACGCCGCTCGCGAGATAGGCGTCGATCGTGCGCTGCACGTCGGCGTCGCGGTCGTCGTCGGTCGCCGTCGCGTCGCGGTGCGCCCAGGCGTACTGCGTCGCGGCGGTCTCGTAGAGCATGCCGGTGGGCTCGCCCGCAGCATCCCGAGCGATTTCGCCGCCGAGCGGATCCGGCGTGTCCCGCGTGATCCCGAGCTCAGCGAGGGCAGCCGTGTTGACCCAGCACGAGTGGTAATCGTTCGCGTCGAGGTACACCGGGATGTCGACGACCGCGGCGTCGATCATCGCCGCCGTCGGCGCGCCCGGAAGGGAGTCGAACAGCCACCCCCGCCCGCGCAGCACGGTCGCCTCGGGGTCGGCGGCCCGCGCCGCGCGCAACCGCGCCTGGATCTCGTCGAGCGACCGGGCGTCCGTGAGGTGCACCTGCCCCAGCGCCGCGCCCATCATGAGCAGGTGCGTGTGCGCGTCGGTGAAGCCCGGCAGCACGAGCCGACCCTCGAGATCGACGGTCTCGTCGGCATCCGGCGCTGCGTCGGCGTCGCCGACGAAGGCGATCGCGTCGCCGCGGATCGTGAACGCCTCGGCCCACGCCTTCGCAGGGTCGGGGTCAGCAGTGAAGATGCGGCCATTGAGGTAGCGGGTGCTCACGGACGGCCCTTCTTTCCGAGCGAGGTGCGCAGGAGTCCTGCGTAGAGGGCGGCCGAGACGAGCATCCCGACCGGCACCGAGAGGTCGATGTAGCCGAAGGCCTGCGCGATCGGACCCGCCCAGACGTTCGTGGCGAGGCAGAGCGCCGTCGCGAGGCCGCCCGCGAAGAGGGCGACGAGGCCCGGGATGCTCCACCCGCGCGAGTACCAGAAGCGCCCGCCGACGTGGTCGTCGAACAGCTCGAGCCCGTCGTACGCGTAGCGGCGGAGCGCCACGTCGACGACGAAGATCGCCATCGCCGGTCCCGACACGATCACGAGGAACTGCAGCATGAGGTTCGCGGCCTCCAGGAGGCTCGACGAGAGCACGAGGTAGATCGTGAGGGCCGTTCCCACGACGCCGACGATGATCGCGGCCGGGATGCGGCGCAGCCGGAACCCGATCGCCTGCAGCGCCATGCTCGAGGTGTAGGTCGTCATCGCGTTGAGGGCGATCGTGTTGATGACGACGCCGATCACCAGGAGCGGTCCGAGCCACGCGGGCAGCAGGTCGAGCAGGGCCACGTCGATGCCGGCGTCGAACGCGGCGCCGCTGAGTCCCGTCGCGAGCAGCACGCCGACGATCGTGAAGACGATGAACGGGAGGGCGCCGCCGAGGCCCGTCGCGAGCGCGATGTGCGACTTCTTGGTCGAGCGCGGGAGGTAGCGCGCGATGTCGGGGCTGTTGATGAACGAGAGCGGCGTCGAGGCGAGGATCGTGAACCCGATCGCCATCGCCGACCACAGCGGCGCTCCGCTGAGCTGCTCGGGCGCCGTGTACTGCCAGTCGACCGTCGGGAGGATGAACGCGGTGACGAGAAGGAAGATCACGAACAGCGCCGCCGCCATATAGGAGTAGGTGCGGAGGATCAGGCCGTGTCCGAAGATCGCGACCAGGATCGTGATGGTCGCGACGATCACGGTGACGCCGATCGGCACCCACACGGGGTCGCTGAGACCCATGCGCCGCAGCAGATCGGCTCCCATGAACGACGACGCGAGCCACGTCAGCGACAGGAACACGGCGCCGATGAACCAGCCGACGAACGCGACGAAGAGCTTGTTGCCGAGGATGCCGTACATCGCGCGGGTCACGACCGAGCCCGACGTGCCCGACGCGGGGCCGCTCCCCGCGATGACGCCGGGGAAGACCCACAGCAGCGAGGCGGCGACGATGACGATGATCGCCTGCCACACCTCCAGGCCGAGCAGGATGAGCGTCGCACCGATGGTCAGGTTCAGGATGCTGACATTCGGCGCCGCCCAGATGAAGAAGAGGTCGCGGGCTCGGCCGTGACGCTCGGCGTCGCTGATGAGCTCGATGCCGCGCGTCTCAGGGCGGGACGCGGTGTCGACGAACTCGTCGAGCTGTGGCTGGGTTTGGGTCACGGTGTTCCTCTCGGGGAAGCGTCGTTGCTATTGGTCACATGCCCAATGGACTATTGGTCACACATTCAATAGCATGGTGGGCGTGACGTCAAGCCCGGCAGCGACCCGAGTTCGCAAACGCCCCGAAGAGCGGCGGGAGGAGATCCTGTCGCACGCGGCCGCGATCGCCGTCGACGAAGGCCTCGAGCGCATCACCCTGCGCGCCGTCGCCGAGCGCCTCGGCGTGCGCCCGGGCCTGATCACCCACTACTTCCCCGCCGCGGAAGACCTCGTCGTCGAGGCGTTCGCGCGCGCCGCGGTGATCGAGCGCGAGGAGTTCTTCCCGACCTCCGGCACACCGCTCGAGCGGATCGCCCATTTCATCCGGCACATCGAGGTCGGCGCCTCGACGCCGCTCGCGCGCCTCTGGCTGAACGCGCGCCACCTCTCCCGCTTCAGCCCGTCGCTCGACGAGTCGCTGCAGGAGCAGGACGAGCTCGACCGCGGCCGCCTCATCGCCATCATCGAAGACGGCATCACCGCCGGCGAGTTCCCCATCTCCGACGCCGAGGCCGCCGCCATCCGCATCCTCGTCGCCGTCGACGGCACCGGATCGTCGGTCAACAGCGCCGCCGAGGTCGTGCATCCGGCGCAGCGGCACGCCGTGGCCGACATCAGCGACTGGGCGCTCGGACTCCGGGCGGGCACGCTCCGGGCGGCGATCGCAGCCCAGGGCTGACGGGCGCGCCCGAGCTGAGGCCTCAGGCGGATTCGATGAGCGTTCGAGCGCGGCCGTGACTTCGATGTCGGCCGCGATGGGGCGCCCGGTCCGGCGCGGCGTTCCCAGATGGCGCTAAGAGGTCGACTTCCGCTGCGCTGCGACGGCCGCGCCGATGAGTCCGCCCGCGCATGCCAGCAGCAGGACGGCGGCCGCGATCATGGCGATGCGGATGGGGGCGGGGAGATCCAGCGCCGCAGACAGTGCCGCCAGGACGACAGCGAGCCCGGCGATGCAGGCCGCGAGGGCGCCGAACGACTTCGTGTTCACAGGTGAACACTACCGAGCGCGCGGGCTCACGCCGTCTCGGTGAGGGCCGCCTGGATTCGCCGGATGTGCGCGCCGAGGTCACCGGCGGCCAGGAGGCCGGGCCCGAGCGGACCGGCCGAGGATTCGCCGAGGGGCGGGAGCTGTCGCAGCGCCGCAGCGACGGGAGGGCTCAGGTGGTCGAGCTGCCACGCGAGCTCGCGGTCGGCGCCGCCCGCAGTCGTCTGTTCGGCGGCCCGGGCCGCGTAGGCGGCAGCGCCGAGGGCGTGCGCGCCCATGTGCGCCACTCCGGACGCCTGGGCGGCGGCGCGTGCGGCGGCCTTTCCCGCGGACGACGTCGCGGAGTGCGCGGCGCGCCCGGCGGCGAACCGGCGACGGATCTCTCCCGCCGCCGAGAGCTCGCCCCGGCCGAAGGCCCGGGCGCGNGCGTGCGGCGGCCTTTCCCGCGGACGACGTCGCGGAGTGCGCGGCGCGCCCGGCGGCGAACCGGCGACGGATCTCTCCCGCCGCCGAGAGCTCGCCCCGGCCGAAGGCCCGGGCGCGGGCGATCGCGTCGCGGGCGCGGTCGTCGTCGGGCGCTTCCGCCTCGAACAGCGGGAGCACGCGCTCGGCGCAGTCCGCAGCCCACACGGCCACGAGGCGGCGGTCGTCCTCACTGAGCGACTGAGGCGAGAGCACGTCAGCACTCTGCCACACGACCTTCACCGCCTGTTCTCGAAACGCGCTCCCCTGCCACTGTCCCGATGGGCCGCGATGGATGCACAATCGTGGCATGGCACGCGGTGCGTGGACGCAGTCAGCCCGCCTCGAGGCTGCTGCGGTGCAGGTGGAGAGACAGCTGCACCGCAACGGAGTGGCGGACGCGCGGCGCTTCGCGGCACGCACGGAAGCCCGCGCGATCGTCGTGGCGATCCTCGCGTTCGGCGTCGGGCTCATCGGCGGAGCCGTCGCGTTCTGGGGCCGAGCGGTGCCCGTGTGGGAGGGCGCGTCGGTGGGTGCGGCCGGCATCGCGGTCGCGGCATCCATCACCCTCGCGACCGCATCGGTGAGCTACCGGCTCGCGTCCCGCGACCCGAGGCAGGCGTGGCTGAACGACGTCTCGCGCTCGAAGCGGGCGTGGACGACCGCGGCGGTGGCGGTCTCGCTCGCGGCGGTGCTCTCGATGCTCCAGTGGATGCTGTTCCATGCGGCGACGCTGATCTGGCCCGGCGCCGCCGTCGACACGATGACGGCCACGATGATCGTGGCGCTCGTGGCCGGCGCGTCGGGGTACACGGCATTCGCGCTCGCGGCCCACGTCACCGCGACGCGACTCGTGCTGCTGCTGTTCGCCGTCGTGGCGACCGGATTCACGGTGAGCGTCGCGACGACCCAGGACGACACGTGGTACCGGCTGAACTTCAGCGAGCTCGGCGGCCGGGGCGGCGTGACCTCGGCGGTCTTCAACGCCACGCTCATCGTCGCGGGCGGTGTGACGGCGCTGCTCGCGCTCTACCTCCTGATGAGCCTGCAGGCCTGGGCGCGCACCGAGGCGCGCGTCACCCGAGCGCGTGCCCTCATCGTGTACGGCGTCTTCCTCGCGCTCGCGGCATGCTTCTTCGGGGCCGCGCTCGTGCCGGTCACCGTGACCCAGATCGGCCACAACGTCTTCGCGATCGGGATGGCCGTGATCTTCGGCGGCCTCCTGCTCGGCCTGCGCTGGGTGCTCCCGTGCCTGCCCCGATCGATGATCGTGCTCGGCATAGCCGTGGCGGGCGGCATCCTCTTCTCCGCGTCGCTGTTCTGGATCGGCTACTACACCCTCGCCACGCACGAGATGGTCTGCGCCGGTCTCGTCGTGGGGTATCTGCTGCTGTTCACACGCACCCTCGCGGCGGCCGAGCGCGCGGACTCGGCGATCGCCGACGCAAAGGCCGACTCCTAGGCGCACGGCTCACGCTGTGGTCGCCCGGGCGGACGGGCTTCGCCCGCCCGGGCGCACGGCTCATGACCGCGAGGGGTAGATCCCTTCCAGCGCGATGCACCAGTTCAGCACCAGGTAAGGCTGCATGTTGTCGTGCGGCTGGCCCGAACCGCCGCCGCCGATCATCGCGGCGCTCATCTGCAGGTCGGCGGGCGTGCCGTACGACGAACCCGCCGCCGTCACCGACGGGAAGCTCCCGGACGGATTCTTCGTCGTGGCGGTCGAGGATGCCGCGACGGTGTGCGGGTGCGGAGGGATGGTCGCCGCGGTGAGGGTCACCGTCTCACTGCCACCGACTTCACCTTGGTCGCGATTCGTCAGCCCCGGGCCCTGGCCGAACGAGAGCGAGGTGCGGCCGCGAAGATCGGGCAGACCGAACGTCGTCTGCCCGTTGCCGCCGTACATCGTCCCCAGAAGCGAGAAGAGTGCGGTGTTCTGCTGAATGGGAAGGAGCTGGCCTTGACACAGCGCCCATCCGGTCGGGGCGAAGTTGAAGCCGAAGCAGCGAAGCTCGCCGATGAATGGTTCCACGAATACTCTCCCAAATGGTTGAAACGGCCCTCCCCACGAGGCGCAAAAGAGCCCGAGGTCTGTACACGGGCCCGATCGCAGTCATAGTGTGCCGTCACAGGACAGTGTCCGCCAGCCCCCGTTCATCGTCGGTGAAGCGAAGCGGATCTCTACCAGGGAGTCGCACGCCATGGCCGGATCCGATGCCCCGCGCAAGGCTGTTGCGCCTCGACGATTCACGAAGCGCTGGGTGGCGGCATCCGTCACCGTCGCCCTGACCCTTCTCGGGGTCTTCGTCGCGCCGTCCCTCGCGCAGGCCGACGGACCGACGACCTTCAGCAACACGACGGCGATCGACATCCCCGTCAGCGGGGCGGCGAACCAGATCGGTCAGGCGAGTCCGTATCCGTCTGCGATCACCGTCGCGGGCATGGCCGGTGCCGTGACCAAGGTGCAGGTGATCTTCCACAACCTCACGCACGGGTCGCTCGGCGACGTGGACGCCATGGTCGTCGCTCCCACGGGCGCGAACCTGGTGGTGCTGTCCGACGTCGACCAGCCGGCCAACACGCTCACGTTCTCGAGCAACGCGACATTCACCTTCGACGACTCGGCCGCCGGGGGTGTGCCGACCGGCAACGTGCCGACCGGCACCTATCGCCCCACGAACAGCGGCGGTCCGGAGTCGTTCCCGGCTCCCGCCCCCGCGCCGTCGGCCCAGACGACGCTGGCCGGCGCCTTCACCGGCATCAACCCCAACGGCTCATGGCAGCTCTACATCGTCGACGACGCCACCGGCGACGTCGGCCAGATGGCCGGCGGATGGAGCCTCGTCATCACGACCGAGGTGGCGGCCGTCGCCACGACGACCACCCTGACCACCTCTGGCACCCCGTCGACCACCGGCGCCCCCGTCACGTTCACGGCGACGGTCACGGGCGGCGGCAACCCCGTGACGGCCGGCACCGTCGCGTTCACGGCAGATGGCACGTCGCTCGGCGCCCCTGTCGCCGTCAACGCCTCGGGCCAGGCGACCGTGACGACGAGCGCCCTCGCCGAGGGCACACACCTGATCGTCGGGACATACTCGGGCAGCCCGGGATTCCTGACGAGCAACGGATCGGTGTCGCAGCGCGTCGACAACCAGACCACTGTGACGGGCAACACGTTCTGCAACACCGGCGCGCTCACGATCCCCTCCCAGGGGGCGGCTTCGCCGTACCCGTCGAACATCACGGTCTCGGGGCTCACCGGCTCGGTCACCAAGGTGACGGCGACGCTCAACGAGCTGTCGCACCAAGTGCCCGTCGACCTCGACGTCATGCTCTCGGGTCCCACGCCGACGACCAACCTCCTGCTGATGAGCGACGTCGGAGGCACTTCACCGGTCAGCGGCGTGAACGTCATCTTTGACGACGCCGCGGCCACGGGCGTGCCGACACCGCTCATCTCGGGATCGTTCAAGCCGACGGACGACGACTCTCAGGCGGCGGATCTCCCGTTCCCGGCGCCCGCGCCTGCGCCAAGCGGCGCGACCACCCTGTCGACCTTCAACGGCGCCAGCGGCAACGGCGTGTGGAGCCTGTGGGTCGTCGACGACGCCAGCGGCGACGCGGGATCGATCAGCGGCGGCTGGTGCCTCACCATCACGTCGCTGAGCGCGACGACGACGGGAGTCACGTCGAGCGTCAACCCGTCGACCGTCGGACAGTCCGTGACGTTCAGCGCGACGGTCGCCTCGGGCGGCTCCCCCGTCACCAGCGGGTCCGTCGTGTTCACGGAGGGCGCCACGACGCTCGCCACCGTTCCGGTCGATGCAGCCGGGCACGCGAGCTTCACGACGACCACGCTGCCTGTGGGAACGCACACGATCACGGCGACGTACTCCGGCACGGCGACCTTCGGCACGAGCAGCGGCAGCGTCGACCAGGTCGTGCAGGTCGTCCCGACGACCACGGCGCTGACGTCGAGCCTCAACCCGTCGGAGGTGGGCGATTCCGTGACCTTCACCGCCACGGTCACCTCGAGCTCACCGGTGACGACGGGGACCGTCACGTTCACGGAGGGTGCGACGACACTGGGCACCGTAGCGGTCGACGCGACCGGCCAGGCCGCCTTCACGACAAGCTCCCTCACCGCCGCGACCCACACGATCACGGCGACCTATTCGGGCACCGCCACGCTCGGCACGAGCAGCGCGAACGTCGACCAGGTCGTCGACGTCGTCCCGACGTCCACGACGGTCGCGTCGAGCGGCAACCCCTCCACCTTCGGAGCACCCGTGACCTTCACGGCAACGGTGACCTCGAGCGGCTCTCCCGTCACGACGGGGTCGGTCGTGTTCACGGAGGGCGCGACGACGCTCGCCACCGTCCCCGTCGACGGGGCCGGCAACGCGACCTTCACAACGAGCACCCTCACCGTCGGTGCGCACACGATCACCGCAACCTACTCCGGCACGGCAGCATTCGGCACGAGCTCGGGGACCGTCACGCAGAACGTCGAGGTCTTCCCGACGGTCACCTTCCTCGCCTCCAGCTCCAACCCGTCGACCGTGGGCCAGAACGTGACGTTCACCGCCACCGTCACCGCGGGCGGCGCGCCGGTGACGACCGGGACCGTCACCTTCGCCGACGGTGTCACCGTGCTGGCCGCTGACGTTCCACTCGCTGCGGACGGCACGGCGACCTTCACGACGTCCGCCCTCGCGGCCGGCTCGCATCCCATGAGCGGCACGTACTCGGGCACCGCCACCCTCGCCACCAGCGCCGGCACTCTGAATCAGAGCGTCCAGCTGGTGGCCACCTCCGCGACGATCACGTCGAGCCTCAACCCGTCCCTGGTCGGCGACGCGGTGACCTTCACTGCCACCATCACCGCGAGCGGCTCCCCCGTGACGGCCGGATCCGTCACGTTCACGGACGGTGCCACGACCCTCGCGGACGTCCCTGTGGACGCGGCCGGCAACGCGACCTTCACGACCAGCACGCTCACAGCTGGCACGCACACCGTGACGGCGACCTACGGCGGCGACGCGACCTTCGACACGAGCAACGCCTCGGTCGACCAGGTCGTGCTCGCCCCCGTCGTCGCTGACGCGGGCCGTCCTTACTCCGTCGCCGAGGGCGAGAGCCTCACGCTCGACGGATCGGGATCCACCGCGCTCGCGACCTACGAGTGGGACCTCAACGGCGACAGCGACTTCAGCGACGCCACCGGCATCGCACCGACTTTGACGTGGGCGCAGCTCGAGGCGCTGGGGATCGACGACGGTCCGTCGACGCACACGGTCACGCTCAAGGTGACGCTCGGCGCACAGGAGAGCACGGACACGGCTGTTCTCACCGTGGTCAACACGGCGCCCGACACAGTGGTGACGGGCGCCCTGACTGCGACCGCCGGGGTTCCGTTCACCGTCAAGATCGGCGCCGACGACCCGTCCTCCGCCGACATGGCCGCGAACTTCACGTACACCGTGGACTGGGGTGACGGCTCACCGGTGCTCAGCACCACCGGCCCCGCCGATCCCCCGGTCACGCACACCTATGCAGCCGCCGGCACGTACACGGCGTCGCTGACCGCGACCGACAAGGACGGCGGCACGGGTGACCCGCTCACGATCGAGGTGGTCGTCTCCCCCGCCGCCGTCACGCCGACGCCTCCTGTGACCACACCGTCGGCCGGAGGCGGACTTCCCGTGACCGGTGCGGATGCCACTGCCGCGACGCTCGCGGGCGGCATCCTGCTCCTCCTCGGTGCCCTGCTGGTCGCCGCCGGACGACGGAGGTCGCGCCGGAGCTAAGCCTAGGCTGGCAGCATGAAGGCGCACGCAGCGGATCCGCGATCCTGCCCGACCTGCGGCGACCCGCTGAAGTTCGAGATCCTCGACGACGAGCGGTTCCTCGTCGCCTGGTCGTGCGTGAACTGCGGCCTCATCCGCACGACCGAGCCTGTGTGAGCGGGTCTCACGGCCGGATCAGGCTCTGCCGCTCGCGCGCGACGTGATGGAATCGCTCTATGCCGATCCTCAACAAAGACATGACGCTGTGCATCTCGCTGGCCGCGCGCCCCTCGAACCTCGGGACCCGGTTCCACAACTACCTGTACGAAGAGTTCGGTCTCAACTTCATCTACAAGGCGTTCACGACCGATGACATCAACGCCGCGATCGCCGGTGTGCGCGGTCTCGGGATTCGGGGATGCTCCGTCTCCATGCCCTTCAAGGAGGCTGTCATCCCGCTCGTCGACGCGATCGAGCCCTCCGCCGAGGCCATCGAGTCGGTCAACACCATCGTCAACGACGCGGGGACGCTCACCGCATCGAACACGGACTACGAGGCGGTCGCGCAGCTGATCGACGAGAACGCGCTCGACCCCGCGGCGTCGGTGCTCGTGCGCGGATCGGGCGGCATGGCCAAGGCCGTCGTCGCCGCCTTCCGCGGCGCCGGCTTCGACGATCTCACCGTCGTCGCGCGCAACGAGGCCGCAGGCGCCGCCATCGCCGACAAGTACGGCTACCGCACGACCACGGTCGACCCCGCCGCCGGCCACGCCATCATCATCAATGTCACGCCGCTCGGCATGAGCGGCGCCGACTCCGACGCGCTGTCGTTCAGCCAGGCGCACATAGACGCCGCCGAGACGGTCTTCGACGTCGTCGCCTTCCCAGCCGAGACGCCCCTGATCCGCGCCGCCCGCGCCGCGGGCACGCCGGTCATCACGGGAGCCGACGTGATCGCGCTGCAGGCCGCCCGCCAGTTCGAGCGCTACACGGGCATCACCCCCACCCGCGAGCAGGTCGAGCGCGCCTCGGCCTTCTCCCGGGAGGCGTGAGCCGCCGGCACGCCTTCGTCCGACACGCCCCACTCCCCGGTCGCGCCGCACTCCCCCTTCGCCGCTGTCGGATGCTGGGCGAACGGATCGAGCGCGCCCATACGGCCGAGAGGGCCGCGCGGTTGAGGCACGTTGGCGTGCAGAATCAGCGTGCGGCCTTCACGAGCAGCCGCGGCCGCGAGGCCACGCTTCCCGTTGCGCCCTCGGTGCCTGTCCCCTGAAGGACCGACTTGCGGCCGCACGCCGCGGCGTTCGTGTCACTTTGTGATGATCGCGATCCCCACGGTGTGAAGACAGCGAGTACCGATCAGGTCGCCCCCGTCACCCCCATGATGTACAGCGGGCTGAGCGCGATCGCGATCGCTATGCCGACCCATCCGAGCACGCGAGCCCGCCTTCTTCCTGGCTGACCGACAACGAGAGAGCTTGCACGGCGGATGGAAATCACCCCGAGAAACGCACCAAGGCCAGCGATACACCACCCGATGGCGGATGCCACTTGGTTGCTCACCGTTACTGTTTCAGTCCAGCGAGGGTCGCTAGTACCTGTGGTAGCCAAGGCAAGCCAGAGGCGAACAATCGCGGACGCAACGAACGGGGACGCGGCCGCGGCGAGCACGCTCCCAATCCCATAAGCAGCTGAGACGCGCGCGGGGGCCGCGCCTTCTTTGGCCATGCGCAGAGTATTCCACGGCGTCGTCACGCGTGGTGCAGTCCGTGTTCAGGACGGCGCGCTACGTCGTGGCCGCGCACAAGAGCTGGTCGATCAGGGACCGTTAATCGGCCAGATATCCGGTGCGCGGGTCGATCCCCAACAGGAACGCGCGGATCTCGGAGCGGACCTCATCATCCGTGCGCTCCGCCGCGCCCGATCCTCCTACCGAGAACCCATAGCCCGCGTTCGGGCCGCTCACCCAGGCGTGGTGGGTCGAGCTGCCGTCTCTCACAACGTCGAACTCTTCACCATCGACGACGAATCGCACAGGTCCGGCCACGGCGCCATGGTCTCACGACGGCCGATTCCTGGCACGTTGGAGGACCGGTTGCCGAGCGCATCGTCCCTGGGCAACCACGCCCGACGGTGACCCGCTGCATCGATACGGTCCGCTCATGGCATCGGACGTCACGCTGTACATCGGCCCTCAGACGGCATACCGGAAGTTTCGCTTCGCGGAGGGGGCGGAGTGGGCAGCTGTTCGTTCACAGATCAGGGCAGCCATCGACGCGGGCAAGGGGTCGATCGAGATCCCGTGGAAAGGCGACACCGTCGTATACGTCTATAGCCCGCATCTCATGTTGTCGCGGGTTGAGAAATCCGCAGGATAGGGGCGCAGCGAGCGGCACTCGATCGAAGGATCAACCACCGGTCACCGGATCGTCTCCACTTGCTGTTGTGCCGCGAGCGCAAGATGAGGCCGGCGATGACGGTCGCAATACCGAGGGTGAGGAGAATCTAGAACCATGCGGCGAGCCCCACCAGATAGCCGCAGTCCCGGTCGGACCCACAGTCCGCATCGTCGAACCAGACGAAGAACGCGATCACGACGAGCGTGCCGCCGGCGAGCATCACGAACGGCCACAGCTTCTGCATGGCGATGAAGGTAGCAGCGCGGAACTGGATCGCCCGGTCCCGGACCGCTCGCCGGATCGCCGGCGACTTGGTATGGATCACAGTGTGGCCAGGGCGTAGATTTCGGTCGCAGGATGCGTTCGACCTTGGGGAGTCTTCGGCCATGAAGCGCGTCAGTTGGATGGCAGGCGGCTGTGTTGTCGTCGCCGTGCTTCTGGTTGCCGGCTGCTCGAGCCTCGGGCCGGACGAGAGTTCGCCCGCGAATGACGACACGACGTCATCACCCACCGGGAGTGCGTCCGTTCCCCCGTCCGGAGCCCTGGGCGAGGTGAGCCTCCCCGTAGCTGATGGCGTGGATGTGGACGGACTCGTCGCGGTCGACGGACACAATCTCGCCGTTCATTGCACCGGATCGGGGAGCCCAACGGTGATCATCCTGCATGGGTGGATCGATCAGCCGAGAGTCACGTCCCACGACTACTACGGCCGCCTCACCGGCGAGCTGAAGCCGGACTTCCGAGTCTGCGACTACGACCGCGCCAACGTCGGCGACAGTGACACCGTCGCGGGGACGCAGACCCCGGAGATGGTCGTCGGTGACTTGGACGGGGTGATGGAGGCCATCGGCGATGACGGACCCTACCTGCTCGTCGGCCAATCGGCCGGCGGAATGGTTGCCTCGGCCTACGCCGTAGCACACCCGGAGAAGGTTGCCGGGATCGTGATGGTCGACGCCAGCTTCGACGAGGAGGTCACCATCGAAGACGTCGGCATGGTGCCAGAAGGAGCCGGCCCGTGCGATCCCGTGAACCGTAAGTTCGACGGCGAGGAATCCCTGCAAAAGATCGACAACTGCACGATGTACAAGTGGGCCTACGAACGACGAGACCTGCGACCCCGTGTCCCGCTGGTGTACCTGGCGGCGAAGCGAGCCTCGTGGAACCACGAGACCGCCTTCGGGCCGGAGTGGCCAACGGCGATCGTCGCCCTCATGAAGTCCTACGCGGCCAGCTGGTCGCCCGGCAAGTTCGAATGGGTCGACTCCGATCACGACATCCACCTCGAACGACCCGACATCGTGGCCGACGCCGTGCGATGGGTCGCGGAACAGCGGCATCCCTGACATCCCACAACGGGTGTGGCGCGATCCCGAACTCTCCCCTTCGCCAGCCCGCAAGCAAACCCGCCCCTAGGCGACCGGTAAGCGACCGGTCAGCGAACGCCTAGAAGGGGGCAGGCGGTGAGTCACGATGGTGCAAGCCGCTTGCCGCCGCCTCCAACCTCTGCATGAGTGGCCGTTGCTCGAGGTTGGCCCGAGGGCTAGCTTGTGCTCATGTCGCCACAAGGCCCCTTCGGCCACACACTCCTGCGGCATGGGAACGCGGCCGCAGCGGTGGGACTCGTCGTTATCATCGTGGCGCTCGTTGTCGAGGGGAACCGGTGGTTACCGCCCTGGATATGGGTAGGACCCTTCCTGGTGGCGGCGTTCTTCATCGGCGCCTGGTTGGCGACGCTCGACCGCAGGCCGCAAGTTGTGTATGCGTTCGAGGCGTGGGCTGACGCGGAGAAGGCGGCATCTGCTCTTCCAGACACGGACTCCGCGAAGGGCGTCCTGATAGTGGCTGCTCACGAACGCCAAATCGAATGGAAGCGCCTCGATCAAGGAGCCTTCGAGGCGGCCGTGCTGCTCGGGATGGTCGGCGTGTTTGTCGGGCTTGCAGTGGGCATCGGGGTGCAAATGGTCTAGTGCCAACTCATACGGCTTCTCTCCAGTCCCCGACACGACCATGTGGGACCGCGCACGGGTTTGGCCCAGGGAACTTGCGCGCTCAGCGACCGGCTTTGGGGCGCTGCCGGATCGCCAAACGATCAACCCTTCGAACCCGAACCGCCCACGACCGCCGCGTGCGTCAGACCATCTCGTCGATCAGGTTGACGATCCCGACGTCCCGCGCTTTGTCGTCCATCTACGTAGGTCAGGCCCCCTTTTAAGGGCGCTTCGGTCGACCGGATCTGAAGGCCAAGAGAAAGATTCAGTCGTTGATCATCGCTTGAGGGCGCAGAAGCGCGGGACTCCTCTGAAGGTGAGGGGATCAAGTGTAGGGTCGCCCGCATGACGCTCTGGCACGAGCTCAAGGGCGGCGGGCAACCCGTCATCTTTCTCCATCACGGGATCGCCGACAGCCGCGTCTGGCAGCCGCAGTGGTCTTCTCTAGCACCCCGGCACATGCTCGTGCGCTGCGATTTCGCGGGTTTCGGGCAGAGCCCGATCGGACCACTCCCGCTCACTCCCGCCCGGGACGTCGCCGCGCTGCTCGACATGCTCGGGATCGCGGACGCGGTCGTCGTGGGTTCGTCGATGGGCGGCCGGGTGGCGCTGGAGCTCGCCGTCGCCCGTCCCGACCTCGTATCCGCGCTCGTGCTCGCCGCGCCCGCCCTTCCGGGCGTCAACTGGTCGCAGGCCGTGCGTGCCTACGGCGAGGCCGAGGATGACGCAGTGGCCGGCGGGGATCTCGCCGAGGCGACTGAGGTGAACCTACGGATGTGGGTAGACGGGCCGAATCGCACCGCTGCCGACGTCGAGCCTGGCTTCAGGGGAGCAGTCGAAGCGATGCTGCTCCACGCGCTCGAAGTCCAAACGCCCTGGTGGCAGGAGCTCGAGGAGGACCTGCTCGTGCCCGATCTGGGTGACCGCCTCGGCGTTGTCGCGGTCCCGACCCTCGTGCTCGTCGGCGACGAGGATGTCGAGGACTTCCAGGTACTCGCGCGGAGGATCGCGAGCGCGATCCCGGATGCTCGGCTCGCCACGCTCGCGCGCACTGCCCATTTCCCGAATCTTGAGCAGCCCGAGGCGTTCGACGCGCTGGTGCTCGACTTCCTCGCCCGGATCGCCACGACGAGTTGAGGCTCACTGAGGGTGGCGGAAGCACGATCTGGGCGTGGGTCCTTCGCTAGGCCAGAGCGGCTCGGAGCACCCTCGCGGCGAGATGCGACCACAGAGCGACCGGCCGCGAACGATGGGGATGGCTTACGAGCGTCGTGCGGAGAGGGACGGTCAGCGGGCGCCGCGGTAGCTGGTCTCCCAGCATCTGAAGACGATGGTGTCGTCAGGCAGTGCGCGTTGAACCTCGCGAGACAGGCGCTCCCCTTCGGCACGGTGCGCCTCGGCAGTGGCTCGATCCGGCCAGCCATACTGCCAATCGAACAGTCGCTCGAACTGAGCCGACCAGTCCCTCACCTCACGCTCAAGTCCCGCCGGCAGCCGCGGATCTCCGTCCGCGCAGAGCCCGCCGTCGCCCCAGAACGGCCAAAGCGCCCCGTAGTCATTGAAGAACCGATACCGCACCCGCTGATTCTCCCCCTGGCACGTCGAAGCCCGCGCCCAGGCGACCACTTGCAGACGCTCCGTTCCCGCGAATGGGTAGCCTCGTTCCGTGCAACTCGACCTTGATCGTCGTGACATACACATGGCCGACTACGCACGCCCGCTCAGTGTGGAGATCGACGACCGACTCCTACTATCCGCTCTCCTCCGCGGGACACTCCTGCCCTATGTCCCCGCTATCGCCGAAGGATGGACGTTCCGCGCCGTCACGGACGCCGGCGGGATCGATATCGCAGCCACCGGCGGGTTCAACGGGAGCCCCCGGCTGCTTGTAGACGACACCGAGATAGGACAATTCCTCTCCGAAGACACGCTGCGCATCGGGGCACGCCCGACCACGCGATGACTCGCGGCAAAGCGCACGATGAGCGACCGCCAGCGAACCGGACAGTGGCCGGGTGCCGCCGGAACCGACAGGCTTACTGCTGTTGGTCGTTCAAGGCCGGTCTGGCTTCGTCGGGCTCGTAGTCCGCGTGGCGGTGGATGATCTTCCATCGGCCGTTTTCGCGCCGATAGAGGTGAGTGACTCTGAGCCGGTATTTTCGTGGCGCGCCGCCGGTGACCGCTTCGGTGTTCTCGAAGGCGACGGTGTAGGCGAGATCTCCACTGGCCTGTGCGTGGACGATCTCGAAGTCCCAGGCGATCGAGCCGCCGAACCAGGAGGCGACCTCATGGAATGACGGCTCGAGATCCGACCAGCCGTTGGCGGTGAGGTTCGCTCCGAACAACGACACGGGATCGTGATGGCTCCACAGCGCGATGCGCGGGAGCGGGTCGCCGTTGTGGATCTCGGTGTCGGCCGCGCTCTGCGCGGGGACCATCTCGGCGAGGAAGGCCTCGGTTTCAGGGTTCACGGTCTGCTCCCCTTTCATGGGCTGCGGGTTTCCAGGGCAGCTCGAGCGCCACGGGGTCCAGATCCGCGTGACCGTGCGCGACGAACCACGTCCCGTGCTCACGACGGAGAACTCGGCTCACCCGCGCTGCCGGCAGGGCTGGTCCGCCGTCGATTCTGACGCGCGGCGTCTCCCGTGTCACGAGATAGCCATGATCACCCACGACATCGACGGTGAGGGTCTCGAGGTCGAATCCCTCGAAGGCCCACGCCCGACTGGCGACTCTGTCGAAGTGCGCCAAGACATCGGTCGTTCCGACAGCGCTCGTTCCCAGCTGACCGAGCCAGCTGATGCGTCCGCCCGGCAGCCACAGGCGCCTCCACGCTGACGCGTCACCGGTGTACAACGCGGACTGTGCGGCGCGCAGTCGGGGCGCCACGTCCGCAATGAGCGACGGATCATCCACAGCAGCACCCTGCCTTTCCACTACACTTGAACTGTCTTCAATACAGTTAGGATGTACCCGAATGTCGGGAACAGTCAAGAGGTCGTATGACACGACGTCGCGCGCTCGGCAGGCCCAGGAGAACCGGGACCGGATCAGCCGCATGGCCCACGATCTCTTCGTGGAACGCGGCTACGGGCACACGAAGATCGCCGACATCGCGAGAGCAGCAGAAGTCTCCCCGGAGATGATCTACAAGGCTTTCGGAAGCAAGGCCGAACTTCTGCGCAGCGCATGGTTCGTCATGTTCCGTGGGGACGGGCGCGACGAGACCCTCTACGACCGCCCCGAGACCCAAGCGGCCTTGCAGCTCCCCGACCTGGCAGACCGCATACGAGAATTCGCCGCACTCGCCGCCGCACGCGCCCGCCGCAGCACTCCCCTGCTGCGTGCCATCGAAGGTGCCGCCGCCTCCGAGGAAGGCGCACGCGAAATGCTCACGACCTGGCACGCGAGACTGCTCGATGTCGCCACCAGGTTCGCGCAGGGGGCCGCCCGGACCGGACAGCTCGCGATCGCGGAGGACGAATGCCGAGACCTCATGTACGCCATGCTCGACGGCCACCTCTGGCAACGCCTCGTCATCGACCGGGGTTGGACCGAGGAGCGCTACGCCGCTTGGCTCGCCGCCGAATGGCAACGGCAGTTCCTACGAAACTGAGCGCGCGCGTTCGTCAGTGATGGAGGATCCGCGTCGGCACGAATGTGGACCGGCTTGCGGACGTGCCAGCGACCGGCGAGGTGTCAGTCTGCCCAGAGGTCTCGACGATTCCACCGCGATGGGGAAGCGTGGTTGGTCACTCCGGGCCGTTGGGATGGGCGAGATCGTAGGCGTGGGAGACCTTCTTGGGGACGACCATGCGCCAAGCGTCGACGACCAGCTCGCGAGCCTCGGTGGGGTCCAGCGCCGCAAGGCTCGCGTGGACCCAGTTGAAGCGTAGATCCGACTCCGATGGCATCTGGAACTTTCGTGGATCGCCACCGACCAGTGCGCAGCGTTCTTCTTTCGGGAAGGCGAAACCCATCACGCTCTCGTCAAGGGAGAACGCTGCATAGACGAGCTGACCGACGCGGAATTTCAATCTCCCGCGCACGTACACCGGATACGAGCGCTCCAACTCGGTACCCAGCATCCGGACGTCGTCGATGACAGCCATGCTCAGACCCGTCGATAGCTCAGTGGAACCCGATGCCGCGCTGCGCGCCCGGGTCTCGGCCGCGGGGCGTTCCTAGCTCTCATCGTCAACGTCCAATGGTAGGCGCGGGTCGGTCGCACGTGCAGTTGTGCCCATTCGTGCCACCTGGTGAGACCACTGATTGTCCGCCTCCGGTGACGAGGATCACTCACGTCAAGGCCATCCCGTTGTTGACGAGCCCGTATCGCGACCGTCAGCGTACGCAGAGCGACCGTTCGGAGCAATCTGCCATACGTCAGGGATGAATTGGTCAGGTCGAGTTCTCGTTCGTTCCATCGGCGACAGCAGTCAACTCGAGGATGCGCGCTTCGAGTGCGCGCAGGAGTGGTTCGCGTCTGGCCGTCTTGAGCACTTCGGTGATGTAGGACTGTGCGAGTCCCGTAGCGACGAGGCCGGCGTAGCCGCTGTCTTCGATTTCTACGACGATCTGACTAACGGTGTCGACGTCGTCGGCGACCATCGCGCGGAGCAGCCGGGTCGCGAGAAGATCTGGTCCATCCATGTCGGATCGCTCCTTTCGCTCCGGAATTCTAGGAATCGATACGGCATCGCTCAAGGGCACTGACGTGGCGTGTCTGGCCCGAGCAATTCTTCGACGAACGATCCGGGCCGCGGCAAGGAAACCGACCCCGGTGCGGTCTATCCGCCGAAGAGCGATGCGTAAGCTCCGTTAGGGATAGCAATCGCACGCGTCTATCCGTGCACGCGAGCTGCCCCTCACGCGCTCTGCCCGTATGCGGATCCACGTGCACGGACGAGGTGCGACCGCTGATGCCGAGACCAACGACGACCGCTTCCGTGGCCCACGCAATAGCACTGCCCTCAGATGTAGGCGAGGTAGATGATGACGTCTCCATCGATCGCGTCTCGTACATACTCGCGGCCGTCGTGCCACAGGCGATCATCCACGACGCGTTCCGGTCCGTATTGGACGCCCTCCGTGTGCACTGTCACTCGTCGCCCCGTCGAGTCGACGGTGTCGAATTGAGCGGTGTACAGCTCGTCGGCTCGCATGGAGCAAGGCTACGACCGCACGCCGCTTGTGGGCGCCGTAGATCACGACGTCGATTGTTCGCGCAGAGGATTCCGAATCGGTCAGATCATTCCACGAGACTTCGTTCGTATCGTGAGGCAGGCCGCCTGCCCGCTGGGGAATGGCGAGTGTGCAAGCGCGGCGCCGTCAACGGCATCGGGGTGCTCAAGCGACGCCGAGGGCCTCAAACGCGTAGTAGGTGAGGTAGACCGGCCAGACGAGGGCCTGAAGGAGGCCTAGAACCCAGCCCCAGAATCCCATGTCGGAGTGGGAGATGAAGTAGATGGCGGCGCCAATGTACGCCAGAAAGAAGAAGAACCCCCACGGTGCGGCATGCGCCGCTGCCCCGCTCCCGCGTCCATCGCTCATGTCGGCCACCTCATCTCCGTTCAGTTCGGAGGGTACGCCGCAGGAGAGGCGAGGGGCAGGGGCCGGGGGCGGACGTGGACGCGCGGCCGGCCCAGGTCACCCCTCCGCGGCGGGAGCAATCTCGAGCACGGCCGCCGACTCGACCAGCTCGCGGAGTGTCTCGGTGAAGCGGGCGGCAGGTGCACCATCCACCACAGCGTGGTCAAAACTCAGCGTCAACGGGAGCATGGGGCGCACGACGACCTTCCCGTCTCGCACAACAGGTCGGTCGACAACCCCGCCCACGCTCACGATGACCGTCAACGGCGCGACCGGGATCGCCCAACCCCAACCGCGTGTGAACATTCCGAGAGAGGTCACGCCGACGGCGGGCCCGAAGCTCGCCGCGATGCTCGGCCGGGTGCCTCCGAGCCGGATGGCTGTCCGACGCAGCGGGCCCGGCAGTCGCAGCACCAATCGCATCATCCCGTGCGGAGAATGCGACTCACCGGGACCGTACTTCGTCTCACGCAACAGGGCGGACACCGCGGACGCGGACATCCGATTGACGTCGCGAACGGTGGCGATGTCGAGGATGGTTTGTCCCGTCCAGTGCCGTTCGACCGTCGCGCCAACATCGACCCGATCGAAGGTGAGGATCCGATTCCCTGCCTTCCGGCTGTTCACCTCCGGATGCCGGGCCAACGCGCGACCCAGCGTCGCGATGAGGAACCCGGTCCACGACACATGTGGCTCCGCCTGCGCAATCCGCGCCGAGGCCTCGGAAACGTCGAACTCGACCAGCGCGTGGACCTGGAACCGCCGGCTGGCGCCAACGAGCCGGTCGAGCACCGGACGCCGATTACTCGGGACACGACTGACCACGTAGCCGGGCACGCTCACGACGGCCTCCCTCGTTGCGGCATCCGCGATCACCGCAGGCCAGCCCAGAACTCACGCTCCCACGCGCGGGGGTCCGGTATCGCCTTCGACGGAACGTCGAATCGCATCGTCGCCCGGCGATCCAGGTCGTAGCGTGGCCATTTCGGGCCCGGGTCGCCGCTCGCGGCGAAGGCGGCCCACGCGCCGTGCATGACGTCCGCGAGCTGCTGCGGCGCGTCCGGTCCGAGCATCGGCCCGAACAGCGGCACGTCGGGTCCGACAGTGTCGAAGACGAACGGGATCTCCAGCGCGTGGACGGCGCCGAGGCCCCGGGCCGGCCACGCGAACTCGTACATGTACGTTCGCCCCACCATGCCAGCGTGGGCGTCGGCAAGGCGGATCGCGGGCAGGCGCATCCACCAGTCCGTCTGCACCAGCGCGAAGATGTCCCCAGGCGCAGCCTGGGGGTACCGGACCCGGTACGCGGCGAGCGTCGCCTCGGGGGACAACCCGTAGGCTGCAAGGGATTGATAGCCGTACCGCTCCACCGGTCCCGTCATGATCTCGTCCGTCATGGCGCCCAAGACGCCGCCGACCAGGCTCCACAGGCGCCAGTCGTCGACATTCGTGCCGACGATGATGTCGATGTCGCCCGCCGCACCGGACGTTATCCGCTCGATGGGCGGGGCAGGGATCACGTCGCCGTCCAGCGAGGGTTGCCACGGCATCATCGTCGAGACAATCTCGAGACCCCAGCGTTCCGGGTCGGGGTCGGCGGAGAGGGCGTCCTTCAGCCGCGTCTGCGCCGCGAGCAGCCGCTTGACGCCGACTTCCGCGATTGCCGCGCGTTCCGGACGAACGCCGAGGAGGTCCGCGAGGTATCCTGCGATGCGCCTGGCGTCGGAGGCGGGCATCACGTGGTGTGCTGCCCCACTCTGCAGTATCGCGCGCCGGAACAGTCCCTCGGCACGCGGCATCGCTAGCAGCATCCCGATGCTCATCGCCCCGGCCGACTCCCCGAAGATCGTGACGTTGCCCGGGTCACCGCCGAACGCGGCGATCTCCTCGCGGATCCACGCCAGCGCGGCCACCTGGTCGAGCAGGCCGACGTTCGCGATGCCGTCGTCCAGGTACAGGAAGCCCTCGGCCCCAGGCCGCCAGTTGATCACCACACAGACCACGCCGTCGCGGGCGAATCGGCTGCCGTCGTAGGCGGCGGTGGAGCTGAGCTCGAACATCCCACCTTGGATCCACACCATCACCGGCAGCCCACGCGCGGCCGGGTCAGGCGTCCAGATGTTGAGGTTGAGCACCTCCTGGGATGGCGCGGCGCGTGCCACGCGAGCGAACGCCTCACCCACCTCCGACCAATCGCCGGACGCCCCTTCGCCCGGACCGCCGGTCGTGGGCGGGGCCACCTGCGGCGGCTCCGGACCGAACGCCGTCGCGTCGCGGACGCCGTCCCACGGTTCGACCGGCCGAGGCGAACGCAGCCGCCCCTCGCCGAACGGCGGCGCGGCGTATGGGACGCCCAGGAACACGTGGAGTCCGTCCAGAAGCCCGCCGCGTACCTCGCCCCGACTTGTTCGCACCACCGTGTCCATGCATCCCATGCTTGTCGCGCTCGTCGTGGCGGTCAGGGCCGAAGGTCCCGGCGCGTCGACGTCCAATCCACAGCCGGACCCTTCTCGCCCGCAGCCCGAGAAGGGAGCACCTCGAGGCCCAACAGGTAACGGTCCGGCGACCGCACACCTCTCGTGCTCACTCGGGCACCACTTCTGCCCACTGAGGCATCCGGCGTTGCCCCGACGGATGCCGAACGGGCGCATCGAGACAAATGGGGCGCGAGGCCGACCGAGGGAGTCCCGGACACAAGCTCGAGCGGTCCTGCCGCGGCCTTGGCACCCGCCTGCGCCGAGTCGGCTGTCGATGACATCGGCTATGCAGGGCCGGCCAGTGTCCCCGGGCCGCACCGAGTTAGGGATCCAGAGAGAACCGCGTAAGGCGCGTTCGCCGCCCTGCCCTACCGCGCATTGCGCGTAAGCCGATCCGGAGCGAACGCGTCGGAGCGCGTACGCGACGTGCCTCTTCCGCGCAGCGCTCGCAATGGGATCGGCGGTGGGACGCGTGCTCAGCCCAACGCGGATTCCTGGCTATTCGATGGTGTTGGTCATGTGGTGGACGTTGACGCCGGTCAGCTCTTCGGCGAGGGCCCAGAGGCGCTGCGCGAGGGCGGGATCGGCGGCGGATTTCGGGATGCGTAGGCGCGTGGGCCGGCCGACGAGGCTGAAGCGCGGACCGTAGTACGAACCCTGCTCCACATCTGGGTCCGTGGCGGCGAGGATGAGCGATTCTGCGCCTTCCTCAGGAGTTGATGAGGGCAGGATTCGCCCGAGGATCTGCAGTGCGAGTGGCGGCCGGCCGCCCATGGTGGGCCCGGCGTGCGCGATGTTGGTGCGGGAGCTGCCCGGGTGCGCGGCCACGGAGAGCAGATTCCAGCCGTTCTGCTTCGCGAGCTCAGCCAGGTGCTGGCTCATCAGGAGGTCGGCGAGTTTGGACTGTCGATACGCGGGGATCGCCTGGTAGTCCCGTTTCCAGTTGAGGTCGTCGAACCGGATGGAGGCGCCGTTCGCTTGGCTGCTGGCCATTGTCGCGACACGCGGAGCGTCGGCGGTGAGCAGCAGCGGGAGCAGCCGCACGGTCAGTGCGAACGGGCCGAGGAAGTTGCTGCCGATCTGCAGCTCGAAGCCGTCCTTGGTCTCGTGACGGACCGGCGGCATCATCACGCCGGCGTTGTTCACCAGCAGATCGAGTGGAGTGCCGTCGGCGATGAGCGCGTCGGCGAACTGCTTCACGCTTCCCAGGTCCGCGAGATCGAGCTGGCGCATGTGCAGATCCGCACCAGGGTTGCGCTTCAGGATGTCCGCCTTCGCGTCCTCCCCTTTGCTGGGCGTTCGAACAGCCAGGATGACTCGCGCGCCGGCAGCGGCCAGGGCCGCGGCTGTGGCTTTTCCGGTTCCGCTGTTCGCACCGGTGACGACCGCGACCTTGCCGCGCTGACTGGACATTCCTTGCATCTCGAACTCCTCTATCAGACCCCTGGTCTGTTGCGCCCAGCGTAACAGACCGGAAGTTCTTTAACAAAAGACCTCCGGTCCGATAAAGTGGGCACATGGAGTTCCAGCGCGCCCGGAGCGACGCACAGCGCGACGAGCGGCGTCGCGTGATTCTGCAGACGACAGCCCGGATGCTCACCCAGATGCCTGTCGCCGAGCTCAGCCTGAACGAGATCAGCCGCAGGGTCGGCCTGGCAAAGTCGAACGTGCTGCGCTACTACGAATCGCGAGAAGCCATCCTCCTGGAACTCCTCAATGTCGAGCTTCAGGACTGGGCTGCCGCTCTCGACGCCGAACTCACAACGTCAGACCGCGACCTCCCGGCGCGTGCAGAGCACGTCGCCAAGGTGGTCGCACGCTCCATGGATCAACGACCCGTGATGTGCGACCTCATCAGCAGTCAGGCCTCAGTCCTGGAGCGCAACATCTCCGCCGGCCTCGCGCTAGAACACAAGCGGCTGATCGGAGAATCCGTCGCGACTCTCGTGCGCGCCCTGCGCCGTGCGCTGCCCGAACTCGACGATGCGACGGCATACCGTCTCGTCGCGATGACGCTGATCAGCGCCAGCGGCGCGTGGCCGCAAAGCCACCCATCCCCGGCAGTGCTCGAGGCCTACGCCCTCGAACCCTCACTGCAGAATGCACAGCTGAGTTTCACCGACGCCATCACCGAGTACGTCGAGGTCGGCATCCTCGGACTGATCGCGCGTCAGCCCTAAGCGCCCCAGGGCAGTCGGATCCGTCAACGCACGAGCGGTCCGCTTCCGGGCAGTGCCCGATTGTGGATCCGATGCGAACGGCTTTTCGCGCGTTCGCATCGTCCCTCGTGTCGCGCGGCCGGTAAGACGATGTGCCCGGCGAACAGGCCGCGAGCGGTTCCGGTCGGTGCGAAGCAGAGGTTGGCGGTGGGGCCGGGCTCGCGACCGACTATGAAACGGGGACCTCGTTTCGGCGATCAACCATGAGGTTGAGCCGCTCCGACATCACGAGGCCCAGAGCGACGAGTACGGCGAGGAACAACGGGAGCAGCCACATTCCGGTCCAGGCCGAGATCACGCCGAAGAGCGGTGGTGCGAGCGTGGAGCCGGCGTAGGCGGCTGCCATCTGGATGCCGATGATCGCTTGCGAGTTGTTGCGGCCGAAGTTGACCGGTGTGGAGTGGATGATCGCGGGGTAGATCGGCGCGCATCCGAGTCCCGCGATCACCAGGCCGATGAGAGCAAGCGTGCTCGTCTGGAGCGGCAGCGCCAGCATGAGGACTCCGGTGCCGACGGTGATGAAGCCGCCGCGCATCATCCATCGGTCTCCGACACGGTCGGCGAAGAACCCGGCCAGGAATCGGCCGGCGGTGATGCCCAGCAGGAAGAGCGAGGCGAACGCGGCGGCGGTGGCCGGGGCTACTCCGCGATCTGCCACGAGGTAGGTCGATGCCCAGAGGATCGCGGTGCTTTCGAGTGCGCAGTATGCGAAGAAGGCGGCGAGGATCAGCAGGACGCCGGGAATGCGCAGCGCTTGCGCGAGAGGGACGTGACGGCTGCCGTTTCCGGTCGGCGGGCTTTCGGCATCCCCCTCTTCACCGTCCTCGTGATGGCTCGGAACGATTGAGTTGACCCGCTTCCACAGCGGGATGCTGAGCAGGAGCGCGAAGGTGAGGACTGCCTGGATGGCGCCGATGATCAGGTAGGCGCTCGACCAGCCCATGCCGGACGTGAGCGCGAAGCTCATGATGAACGGGCTGATGGATGCGCCGAGGCCCCAGCATGCGTGAAGCCAGTTCATGTGCCGGGCGGCGTAGTGCACGGCCACGTAGTTGTTTAGCGCCGCGTCGACGGCACCGGCGCCCAGTCCGTACGGGATGGCCCAGAGGCACAGCATCCAGAAAGAACCGGAGAACGAGAAACCCACCAGGGCGGCCGCCGTCATGCCGACGCTGACGGCCGTCACGACGCCGACGCCGAACCGGCGCGTGACGCGCTCGGAGGCGAGGCTGGAGAGGATGGTGCCGCTCGCGATGATCATCGTGACGATGCCGGCGAAGGCGATCGGCACGTCGAGGTCCTGGTGCATGACCGGCCAGCCGGCGCCGATCAGCGAGTCGGGCAGTCCGAGGCTGATGAAGGCGATGTAGATGATCGAGAGGAGGAGGGCGTACACGAGGAGTAAGGCGCTTTCGGAGATCGGGTGTGCGGACGGTTCGCAATACTTGGACGATCGTACACACAATCTGGACGTTCGTACACATCTGAGCTAGATTCGCGTGCATGGCCGAGGACTACTTCGCGGGCGACCCGCGTTCGAACCGAGAACGCATGCTCGCGGGCGACCTCTATATCGCCGATGATCCGGACAACGAGCGCCTTCATGATCGGGCTGTGCGTCTCAGTGACGAGTACCACCGCGCATTGGTCGTCGGAGATGCTTCTGCTCGCGCGCTCCTGTCAGACCTGCTCGGCACGCTCGGGGAAGGTGCGCACATCAACGCGCCGCTGTTCGTGGACTACGGCGAGAACATCCACGTCGGCGCCCGGACCTTCGTGAACTACAACCTCACCGCCCTCGACGTCGCGACCATCACCATCGGCGAGGACTGTCAGATCGGCCCGAACGTTCAGCTGCTCACGCCGACGCATCCGATCGATCCGCAGCCTCGACGCGACAAGCTCGAAGCGGCGAAGCCCATCACGATCGGCGACAACGTGTGGCTTGGAGGCAGCGTCATCGTCTGCCCGGGAGTGACCATCGGCGCGAACTCGGTGATCGGCGCGGGAGCTGTGGTCACGAGGGACATTCCGGCCGGTGTCGTCGCCGTCGGCAACCCCGCTCGCGTCGTCCGAACGATCGAGTAGTCCCGTGACCACAGCGAGAGATGCGACGGGGTCTCGGCTCGGCCGCCGCAACGATCCCGATCGACGCGACCGCATCGTCGCTGCGTGCCTGGAGGTCATCGCCCACGTCGGGGTCGCCGGCACGTCGCATCGCAAGGTCGCCGCCGAGGCAGGCGTTCCGCTCGGTGCGACGACCTACTACTTCGACGGCATGGACGGCTTGCTCCGGGAGGCCTTCACACGGTTCGCCACGACCGTGAGCGATCGATTCACGCAGCGCATGAGCGAGGCCACCGACATCGACGCGGCGCGAGCCGCGGTCGTCGCGATCATCCTCGAAGACGTCTACGGCGACGATCGCGAACTCATCCTGTCGCACGAGCTCTACACCCTGGCCGCTCGCGAGCCGGCATACCGCTCCATCACGGCCGAGTGGATGCAGCGCAGCCGGACAGCGCTTGAACGCCACTTCGACCCCGACACGGCACGCATGCTCGACGCGCTGATCGAAGGACTCACCATCCACCGCGCCCTCGACGCACACGCTCGCGACCCGCGCGAGGTCGCCGATGCGGTCGCCCGCATCACAGCCACCCGCCACGAGGCGGCGCAACGAGACGGCATGAATGACGGGGCGGACTGAATCGGCGCCGGCCGCGAAGAGATCCGGATCGACCCCTTCATCGCGCGTGACGTCCAGCTTCCGGCCACTGCGCGTAGATGGATCCGAATCGCACGTGCCTGAGCGCGTACGCAACCTCCCCTGGGCGCGCATCGCGCGAATCGGGATCCCGTTCCCACTCTCGATCATCGACGCATCGACGAGATCGCTCAGCGCGTCGCGGTACTCGGCGCGGTGAGTTCGATAGTGAGCGGTTGTTGAATGCGGAGGAGTGGCGCGCTCTTGGACCGCACGCGGTGCCGAGGTCCGCGTGGCGGTCCGCAGGTGTCGCTATCCGGCGGTTCTCAGTGGCTCGAGGGCAGCTAGGACGAGGTTGAGGCCGAAAATGAACTCGTCCGCCGGGTCGAAGCCGGCATCGACCAGCGCCGCGGCGGACTCGTTGAGATACGGGAACTCGTCAGGGGGAAGTTGGGGCAGATAGACGTCCTCGGCCATCTCCGCGAGCTCATCGGCGGTGTCGAACGGCAGGCTGGCCGCCTGCAGGGCGAAACCGTACACATAGCTGTCGAGCAGCCAGTTGGCGTGCGTCGCCATCAAGGGCGAGAAGCCGGCCCTTCGCAGGCAGGCGGTGACCGCTTCGTGGTGGCGGAGGTTCGCCGGCCCCGGCGAGGTCCGCGACTCCATCAGGCCGTTCGCCCAGGGATGACGGGCGAGAACCTGTTGGGCGGATACCGCCCGCCGTCGCATCGCCGACTGCCAGTCGGTCTCTTCGGGTGGGAGCTCGATCTCCTCGAACACGAAGTCGATCATGGCGTCGAGCAGCTCATCCTTGCTCGCCACATAGTGGTACAGCGACATCGCGCCGGCGCCGAGCGTGCTGGCCAGCCGGCGCATGCTCAGCCCGCCGACCCCTTCGCGGTCGGCGAGCCGGATCGCCTCGAGCACGACCCGCTGCTTGCTCAGCCCTGCGTCTGAGAGGACCTGGCGGTGTTCTTTCGCGGACACGGGTCTCCTTGCTCGCTCGTAGGGCTTGACAATCGTACAGCGTACGGTCATAGTACAGCGTACGACGTACGGTGTACGAGCCAGCGAGAAGTCGCAGCTCGAGTGAGGAGGCTTCCGTGAGAATCGAACAGCGATCGGATGCTGCAACCGGCCTGGTGCCGGAGGCGAGGCCGACTGGGGCGGCGACGATGCGGGCCGCCATCCAGCGTCACTACGGCCCGCCCTCGGAGCTCGAGTTGACCGAGATCGGGCTGCCGATACCCGGTCGAGGCGAGGTGCTCGTCCAGGTGGGCGCGGCCTCGGTGCATCCCGGCGATCACTTCGTCTTGACCGGTGAGCCGTACGTCGTGCGCCTGGTGTTCGGGCTCCACCGGCCGCGCCACGGCATCCCCGGCAGAGACCTTGCCGGCGTGGTGGCAGCGGTCGGGAAGGATGTCACGGCGCTCGGCCCCGGCGACGAGGTGTTCGGTTGGAGCACCACCGGAGCGCTCGCGGAGTACGCCTGCGTCGCGGCGGAGAACCTCGTCACCGTGCCTGCCGATCTGTCGGTCGTGGACGCGGCCGCAGTGCCCACCTCGGGTATGACGGCGTTGCAGGCCCTGCGCGACATCGCGAACGTTCGACCGGGCCAGTCGGTGCTGGTCGCGGGCGCGTCGGGCGGCGTGGGAACGTTCGCCGTGCAGATCGCCAAGGCGTTCGGCGCCGAGGTGACCGCGGTGTGCAGCACTCGCAACGTCGAGCTGGTCCGGTCGCTTGGTGCTGACCACGTCGTCGACTACACGGCGACCGACTTCACCGGCACCGGGAAGCGTTATGACGTCATCCTCGACAGTGTGGAGGCCCAGCCCCTGGCGGCCCTCCGCGGAGCGCTCACGCCCACGGGCGTTCTCATCCCCAACAGCGGACGCGGCGGCCGCTGGTTCGGCCCCCTCGGTCGGATCGTCAAAGCGCGCGTGCTGTCGACGTTCACCCGTCAGCAACTGAGACCCTTCACGTCGATCGGGAAGCGCCAGGATCTGCTCGCCCTGGCTGACCTGCTCGCAACCGGGCAGGTCAGGCCGGTTATCGATCGCACCTACCCCCTCGACGAAGCGGCCCACGCCCTGCGCTACGTCGCAGCCGGGCACACCCGAGGGAAGGTCGTGGTCACCCTCTGACGACCGCCCCCGCCGAGAACGACCCAGCCCGCACCCAGCCCTGCCGCCACTCCGGTGGAGGGACCGCTCCTCAAGGAAGAAGAACCGATGAACACCCGAACCGAAACCCCGAACACGCTCGACAGCCGGCGGATCCCCGTGCAGGCCAAGCTCGCTGCCGCGTGGACCAGCTTCATGTTCCTTTACGTCTACGTAGACGTCCTCAACTTCTACAAGCCCGGCGTCGTCGATGGCATCCTGAACGGCCTCGTCTGGAGGTTCGACATCAGCCCGACGTTGTTGACCGTCTTCCTCGTGTCGGTGTCGATCCCCGCCCTGATGGTGATGCTCTCCATGACGCTGCCCGATCGGGCGAACCGCGTCACGAACCTCGTCGTCGCATCACTCCTCATCCCCTACTCGATCTTCAATGCGGCGGGGACGACCTGGGAGTGGATCGCCTTCTACGGCATCTCCATCGGAATCGAGGTGCTGCTCCTGGCCTTCATCCTGCGTTCCGCCTGGGCGTGGCCCCGAATCTCCGCTGTCCCCGCCGGTCGCGCGACGACCGCCCTTCGACAGTGACCGACCGGCGGGTAGAGCTCGCCACCTGCACGGCGACCCTCCTCCACGTGCACGTGCCGGAACAGGGAACCACCGTCGAGCATTCGTTCCCCGGAACCAAGGTTCAGGTGATCGAAGTCGCGATCCAACGAGATGCGCGCCGACGGCCCGCTTTCGTCCAACCCGCGTTTACGGATCAGCGTCGGGCAATGGAACTTCGCGCGATTCCGCGTTCGCTCATTGGCCGCTGCTGTCAATCCCCTCTGTCCCGCCCTGCCCCGGCGCGAGACTGCACGCACAACGACACGTATCGGGTTTGTTCGGCGCCGACCCGCCTGGATCTTCCGCGCACTGGGCGCGAGAGGGAGGTGCGAAACACAATGTTCGACACCATTTTCGGTCTACCTCTTCATCCCCTCGTCGTTCACGCAACCGAGGTCGTCGTCCCTGTCGCCGCCGTGCTGGTGGTTCTCACGGCCGCATAGCCGCGATTTCGGCGTTGGGCGGGATACCTCACACTCGGCGTCTCGGTCGTCGCGCTTGCCCTCGTACCGATTTCCAAAGAGTCTGGCGAACAGCTCGAGGCACGGGTGGGTGAGAACGCGCTCATCGACACGCACGCCGAACTCGCTGACGGCCTCCTGCCGTGGGTCATCGGGCTGGTCGTCGTGGCAGCAGCACTGCTGTGGTGGAACATCCGGGAAACACGGGCGAAAGCATCCCTCTCCTCCTCGGACACCGAGGCAAAGCGTGGTCCGATATGGGTTCCCGCCACATTGCTCGTCCTCGCCGTCATCGTCGGCGGCGGGACGACAGTGGAGGCTGTTCTGATCGGCCATAGCGGAGCGGCGGCCGTCTGGTCAGAACACATATGAGCCACCCGCGAGCCGATGTTCGGCTGTCGCGTGATCATCGCGCGGTGGCGGTCCCGGACGAACGCACTACTGGCCGCACGGTCCCACCGGAATGTCGAGTCACAGAGACCACATAGCGGGAGCACAGACCGACGGGCAATCGCGCTTCGCGCTCACCTCTCACCATGTCCTCTGCTCGCACAGGGATCCGGTCTGACGGCATCACTAGCGCGGTTGGCGGCACTGTCGGGCCGCATGAGTGCGGAGTACATTGTGCGCCATGCAGCACACGCCTCGCCTCGTGTGGCCGGTAGTCCTCGCGCTCGCGCTCACTGGCTGCACCAGCGCGGGCGGTGCGACACCCACGAGCGCTGCGACCCAAAGCGCCAAGCAGTCGGAGCAGTTCACTCCGACACTCACGTTCGCTCTCCCGTCTGAGTGGGCTGTCTTCGAAGACTTGCCCAGCAACTTTGCGGCCGCCCCTGCCAGCGCGAGTGTCGCAGAACTGGAGGGCGAGACGGCCGACGCAATCTTCGTGAACAACGACGTGTATGCATCGAACCGCGACTGCAGCTCCGAGGCCGAGGCGATGTCACCGCAGCCTGGCGTCGGCACAACCCCGCAAGACATGGTCGAGGAGTTCATTGCTCGCGGATCAGTGACCGTGAGCGAACCCCAGGATGTCGCCCTCGGGGGCCTGAACGGTCTGATGATCGACCTCACCCGCAACCCGGCCTGGCCCGGCGACAACTGTCAGATCGGTCTCCAGGACGACCCGAGTCAGCCGATCGTCCTCCTCTACGCCGGGGTCGGTGGTCTGCTGCACGGCTTCGCTCCCGGCGTGGACACGCCCAAGCGCTACTACCTGCTCGCCGATCCCGACGGCGATGGAACGATCATCGTCGAGTTGCAAGATGCCGACACCAATGGCTTCGACGAAATGGAGTCGATCGTGCAGACCTTCTCCTTCGCCACGCACTAGAGCGCGCCGACGCGCGCGCCGACCAGCCCCTTTCTGCGCGCTGCCCGCAGAGGAATCCCACGAGCCACGGTTCACGTTTGTCTCGAGACGAGAGGGGGACGGTGGCCTAACGTTGAGGGGTGCCCACAGCAGTTGAGGTACAGACCGTTCGTCCTCGAATTCTGGCGGCGGTGCGACGAGAGATCCCGTCGAGCGAGATCGGTGCGACGTGGAAGCCTGCGCTGGACTTGGTGTGGGACTTCCTTCGCCAGCATCCCGGCATTCGGACGGATGGTCACAACATCTTCGTATACTCCGCCGGCGCACGACCTGGATCGATGGTCTGCGACTTCGGCGTCGAGGTGGCCCGAACGTTCGAGCCAGAGGGCGAGGTGCGGACGATCGAAACGCCTGGCGGCGACGTTGCCGTCGCGGTCCATCGGGGTCCCTACACCGAGCTGAGTAAGACCTACCAGGCCATCGAGGAGTGGATGAGGGCGCACCGGCGGGAGACAGCGGGATACGTGTGGGAGATCTACGCAGACCCATCACCCGATCCGAATCGGACGGAGACGACGATCCTCCAACTCCTCAAGTAGGAGCCGGCCCAGATCCAACCACCGGCCCTGGCGTCCGCGCTGGGTGGCCAATCGCCGATCCCTTTCCGTGGGGCGGGATCGGGTATATCGTCCGTGGCGAGCCGTTCGCCCGGCACGCGCGAGCGCTTGTCGGCGTCGTGGGTCGAGGAGAGCCATGGTGGAGCAATCGCGTGGGGCCGCCGGCCACCGGTTCGAGCGGTGGTTCGAGCTCGAGGTGGTCGAGCCGATGGCAGACTTCCGGAACCCGCGGCAGGAGTGGCGTCAGCAGGTTGCAGTCATGGGCGAATTCGTAGTGCCCGACGGTGCCCGGTTGGGCGATCCAGGGTGCTCCGGTGTTGAGCACCTCACGGCCCTGGGTGACGGTCCCATCGACACGGTCGGTGACACAGAACATGTACCCGTCGATATCGTCGACGCGTGCGATGACTTGCCGGCCGCGATCGAGTAGTCCAGGAAGGTCAGCGCGGATCCGCCGGTGAAGACGTCCAGCGTGAGAGTGACGCCCGGACCGCGGCGGGCGCCGAGTTAGGCTCCGGGGAAGTAGGCGTCGAGTGCTTGAGTTGCACCGGACGTCTCATCGGTTGCGACGTGAACGGCATGCATCGCCTTGGACCTCCGCCGGTTCGGCTTCCCAGGTTCGGGTACGGCCCGACGAGAACACTCGCTCCGCTACTCGCTGGGCGCTTGGTGGCCGAGGTACGCCGATATCCACATCGCGCAAGGGCCCCCCGGATCGCGCAGCGACGCACCCGCCACGTATGCCGGGCGTTACGATCGCGCTGGAAGGAGCGCGGGGGGTCAAGTCCCGTGGCGTGGTGTCATTCCGTTGCTTCCTGAGGGTGGGTGGTGGTCAGGCGGTGAGGTAGAGCTCGGGACGTGCGGGCTCGG